>NZ_JAFIDL010000002.1:0-575024 GCF_017051665.1 Aliamphritea spongicola | reverse complement strand
AATCACGCGTCGTGATTCGGCTTATTCGAGACCAGGCCTCCGGGCACCAACAAATTCTTAAAGAATCCTAGCTTCGTGCTGGGATTTTTTATGCCTGAAAATCACGCGTCGTGATTCGGCTTATTCGAGATACGGCCTCCGGCACCAACAAATTCTTAAAGAATCCTAGTTTCGTGCTGGGATTTTTTATGCCTGAAAATCACGCGTCGTGATTCGGCTTATTCGAGACCAGGCCTCCGGGCACCAACAAATTCTTAAAGAATCCTAGCTTCGTGCTGGGATTTTTTATGCCTGAAAATCACGCGTCGTGATTCGGCTTATTCGAGTGATTTTGAAAACCCGCCCCTCCGGGCACCCATTTATTTTAAGCCTCGCTCCTTAGCGGGGCTTTTTCGTACCTGGCGGACAGAAACCCAGCTACCGGTAATGCAGCCTGATCCTTTATTCATCAGTGCAAGTTTGCCTTTCTCCAGCAGCGGTGATGTACAAAGCCTATTTACTCTATCTAAGCCCGGTCATCATTTCGCACACAGTCCTCCAAAAGGCTGAGTATGAATCGCCCCCAAATTCTGTGGATAAACCTGTTCGCAAAATGCGTATGAATCAAGTCCGGGCTGAACAGCCGTGGCTATAGGTTTAACGGTCAATATCTGACCACAGCAAACCCAACTGCTCTTACTCCAAAGTAAGAATGGCCTGCAAACTGAAAAGGGGCTGTCAGCCCCTTTCCGGATTCTGTTATTCGCTCTGTAACAGTCATCACCTACAGATACTGAACAGCCTTCTCAGGCAACTTCAGCGACTTTATCGGGTATCAACTGCCCACTTTCATTTGTCATGCTCAGATCATCAACCACCTTATCACGACCAGAAGCTTTAGCCTGGTAGAGCAGATCATCTACGCGCTTCAGGGTCTGTTCGATATTTTCACCTGTCTTATACTGAGTTACACCAATGCTCGAAGTGACGTAAAGGTTCTCGCCATCACTAAGCGGAATCGACGTGTTACGAATAGAATGTGCGACGCGATGGGCAATCTGAGTGGCTTCCCCGAGCGACACCCCGGGTAAAACAGCCACAAACTCTTCGCCACCAAAGCGGGCTATGATATCTGTGCTACGCAATTCATGTTTCATAATCCGGGCGACGGTCACCAGTACCTGATCACCCGTTGCATGGCCGTGATAATCATTAATACGTTTAAAGCGGTCCAGATCAAACATCATCACAGAAAATGGCTGTGAATCCTCAGCCGATTTTTTTTGCTCCTGGCTGGCCTGACGTAGCAGCACTCTGCGGTTAATTAACTCAGTTAAGGGATCTACCGTTGATTCCCGATACAGCTTCATAAGCATCAGCAATTGCCCGGTCTGAAGCCACAAACTGATACCGGCAAACAGAGATAACAACCAGAGCGTATTAAACAGAGCATAGTAATCGCCATTAAACCTGCTCACCTCAAACAGCGCGACAGGGATGGAAATCACGCCGGCCAGAAACAGGCCTCCGCTGATAGTCAGAGGAAAAAGTCCCAACATTGCCATTATCAGATAGGGCATCATGCTGAAAAACAGGGGGATACCGCCATCGGGAATAACACTGAAACTTTGCATACTGCAAAGATAGAAAACCGTCGGTACCAGAAATGTCAGCGTGATGACTATTCGGGTAACAACGACAGAGGTCTGACGGTAGAGAACATAACCAAGAAAAAACAGTGAGACTGACAGAGCGATGCGAGTTTTAAGTAAAAACTGCGCCTGTTCAGATGGCAGCGTCAGGAAATCAAACAGCGCAAATACCGGCACCATGATGGCAAAAAACAAACACATCAGCTTAAGACGAACAGCGACATAACTGTAGCGGGTCTGAGTAAAATCTGCAGAATGAAACCAGCTTGAAATAGCATCAGCTTTAGCGTGATTTATGATGGATAAATACACACTTTGCTTTGCAGGCCGCTGACTCTTTTTTCGTCGCTCGTATTCTTTGCTTTGGGTGTCGATTTGTCCGGGCATAACAAATAATTCCTTTTTTACTCTTATCAGAGTGCTCTTATTTTTATTAGAAATTTAAGGAGTAGCGGCTATCGTTTCGAAATAATTTCAAACTGGAAAGGCTAAAAACCACCTTCTTAACCAATTGATTTAAAACGCTTGTTTGCTTTTTATTGCGACTAAGATGCGCTACGCGTGTTGGATTCTAGCGGTCAGACAAAGCGCTTTCCCTGTCTCACATCAATTTTTTCTGACTCTGTTAAGCCTGCTCGACTTACCTATTCGGATTGCCCGACGGATGATAAAAGTAAGCGTTATACCGATGAATGTTTCGGAGTCCCTGAGTCTGGCCGACAGATATAAAAATCAGATGACGACTGATGCAAAGGCTTGGCTGCCCCCGCCAATAAAGTGTATTGAAGATATGCTTCTAAAAAAGATAAATCACCGAAATCTTACAAGACAGCCCGATGCAAAGAGCACCTACCCGGTCGCTCCCCAATACGTAACTTTGGAGTCTCGCCGCCCTCTGGCCAAACTGAGATAAGAGTAGATGATACTTAAATGCGCTGAAAAACCGAATGTCCAGCCATGACGGGAGTGCTTTGCTGCACTCTGCAAGAATATATAACCGGTTTCAGGTTTGTAATGACTAAAAAGTACTGTGTCTGCAATTCGGCTTACCTGAGAGTCTGGCCTGCAGACACCAACACATTCTTAAAGAATCCCAGTATTTCTTTTCACAAAGAACACTGGGATTTTTTATACCCGAATATCCCACATAAACTCAGCTTACTCCGGCTCAGGCCTCGTAGGCTGATAATCCGGCAGCGCCTGGTAATATCCCTTCTTAAACGCCAGGCTGCCCCACATGGCATTGGCGTGGGCCCGCTTGATGTCTGCTTCGCTGAGCGGCGTGGGAGTCAGGCTATCTGCCTGAGGATCATAGGCATAAGTGGAAATCCCCTGTCCCGGCTGGATAACAACCACACCGTTATCGGCCTTCATCCAGCCAAAGTTCTTCCCGCGCTGCATCAGCGCCCGCTGTTTATCAACAGGAACATCTTTGGTTAAGTCATTACCGATCATCGGGTTCTGGCTGCTGATACCCGCCAGTGATAACAGGGTTGGAGGTAAATCAATCTGAGATGCCAGCCGGCTGTCCTGACGGGCTTCAATGCCGCCACCAAAGATAATGGCAGGGATCTTAAAATGCCCCACTGGCACCGATAAACTGCCCGAGGCTCTGGAGTCATGATCCGCGACCGCAATGAAAATGGTCGACTCCCAATAGTCCGACTGTTTTGCCCGTTCAACAAACTGCCCTAGCGCGTAATCCGCATACTTAACCGCATTTTCAACCGTAGCAGCAGGCTGATTGTAAGGCGTAATTTTGCCTTCTGGATATTCGAACGGCGTATGGTTGGAAGAGCTGAACACCAGACTGAAGAACGGCTGTTCCTGCTTCGATAACTGGCTGAACTGCTGATGAGCTTCTTTGTATAAATCCTCATCTGACGCCCCCCAGGAACCCACAAACTCTGGACTTTCAAAACGGGGGAAGTCATGCATATCGGTAAAGCCATTCCCCAGGAAAAAGCTCTTCATATTATCGAAATGGCTTTCACCGCCGTAAACAAACTGTGTGTGGTAACCGTTGGACTTCAGTACATCTGCAATCGTAAAGAAGTTCGTCTGGCTGGCCCCTAACTTAACCACAGCTCTGGCCGGGGTAGGCGTAAAACCGGTGGTAATGGCTTCAATCCCCCTTACCGAACGGGTACCTGAGGCATACATCCGGGTGAAACCCCAGCCCTCCTGCATCAGCTTATCCAGATTTGGGGATGCATCTATCCCACCCAGACTTTTCACATACCGCGCGCCATGACTCTCCAGCAACAGAATCACAATGTTTTTCGGCTTACCCTGATAGCTGGCATAGTGATTCGCCAGCGTTGGCCGGGAACCGGGAATAAAGGCATCCTTATCCACAACCATTGAGGCTTTTATTTCTGCGATGATGTCCTCTTCCGGCATGTCCGGGTAATAGCTGAACGCACTGGCTTCGCTGCTCATCTGTTTCGCCGCAAACAACACCGAGTATCCGGAATTCAGCACCAGATCATTCATCAGTGGGTCACTGGAAAACGATACCATGGCAGGATTCAGAGGCCGGTGACCCAACGATGATCGAGCACCAAGCGCGCCGATCAGCACCACAGCGACCAGAACCAGCGGCCGCCAGTACCATTTGGGATAACGCAGCCCTGTTACCAGATATCCACTGAACCGCCAGCCCAGCACAAGGGTAATCACACTGACCACCAGACTCAGCGCCAGCTCAAACTTGTAGCCGGTCCAGAGCATGCTGAACACTTCTTTAGGGTAAATCAGATACTCAATGAACAGCCGGTTTGGCCGCAAATCATATTCCAGAATAAACGCCGGCGTCGCCGACTCCATGTAGACAACAAACCACAACGCAACGGTTATCCAGATCCTTAGCAGGTAATTTAAAACCCGGCCAACCAAATGCTCACCGCTGAACAGGCTGAGTAACATTGCCGGTATCAGAAACAGAATACAGACTGATGCAATATCAACCCGTAAGCCGCTGGCGAATACCGCCAGCCAGCCATCAGTGGCGCTCACCCGGTCAGACTGCCACAGTGCCAGCCCCAGACGGAAAACGGTCATCAGCAAAATCAAGGCAAAACCCGCCATCACCACCGGGTACACAGGCCCCAGCGTGTTTTTAAGATTTTTCATTGGAATGACTACACCCTTTACATACGGAATATGACTGCTGAACGATGTAAGCAGAGCCTGGTACAGCGTTTCCGGATCCCGCCGGAATCTGAGAAAAGTGTGCAACCGGAACGGATACAGAGGGCCGGTTTACCCACCGGCGCCGATCTTAGTCACAGGGGTGTGGAAATTTTGTGAACCGCAATCTGCGGTTCAAATCAGGGATAAACAAAAGACAAAACGGCAAACTGAGAAAGGAATATCAGAAAAATACAGACGTACCGGGCACAGCCACAGTAAAGGGTAATCACACTTGCCCACAGAAGCTGAGGATAACTCTGTGGGCAAGGTGAGCATGAATGGTTACAGCGCTGTTTCAGCGGGAAAAGCGCCGGTCAGGCTATATTTCAGCCACTTTTGCTGCCCGCCGGCGCTAACAGCCGTTCATAGTGATCCAGCAGATAATTGCGCACCAGAAGCGGATTCTGCTGCAAGTATTCAGCAGCGGTTTCCGGCAGCTCATTCAGCTGTTGCTGGCGGGCACTGTATTGCTCCAGCACCAGCCGGTTATCCTGCCAGTACTGTTCGACCTGTTCAGCCTCAGGGTGCAACGTGCCGTTATCCAGAGTCCCCAGAGGCCGGCCGGCAAGATGGTTATCCACCATGTCCTGCAGGCTGAACCCTCCGGCACCGGAACTCAGAGAAAAGCGCCCGGAAAACTCACTGAACATCCCGTTCATAAGGGTTTGCATCTGCTGATAGAGAGAAGATCGCTGGTCACTGAACATTTCCCGGGCAGCAATCTGATCCAGCCCGTCCAGGTCTTCCCAGCTGCGGGCAGAATCGTCCATCATCAATCGGACACTTTCACCCAGCTCAGGTTTGTACTGGTTCACGTCTTCACGCTCAAGCTGCTCAACGGTACCGTTGCCGGTATCCCCAAAGCCAACCGTTACCGGCCGGTATTCACTGCCCCGCTCAACAGGGCCTGCCGCGTAGGCGTTTTTCAGTTTATCAATCACCAGATTTACATCGTCGGCAGGCTGAATATCACGGCTGCTGAGCCAGCCCTCGACGTCTTCAGGAAAGCTTTCCAGCGCCTGATAGCTCTCCTTCATGGTATTAATCTGAGGCTGATGCGCCGTGACAAAATCATCGATTAAAGCGCTGTCCGGATGCAGGCTGCCATCCGGCATCTGAGCGGCCGGCTTACCTTCTTTGATATTATCCAGCACCTGCTCCGCGCTGATTGCCGGACTGCCTTCAGGGAACTCCACCTGACGGAACTGTTTTTGCAAATTCAGAAAACTGCCCAGATACTGGCTCGCCAGCTGCTGGCGCTCAGTGACCATCTGCTGCTGATAATCTGCAGCCTGATCACCAGCCGCCGTGCCTTCTGCCCGGTATGCCTGCCACTGGCTATGATCTTTTTCGCTCCAGAACATGACTTCCGTAACGCCGTAGATTTCACCTTCAGCATTTTGCCGGAAGCTGCCCATGGTCATACTTTCCTGGCCGATTAAGCCACTGGCCTTAAGCTCATCCACTTCAGACAACGCCTGAAAGCTGGACATGTTGTTGCTGTTAACAACCTTTCTGGCCGGTGGTAGCTGATACGGATTCTGCGACGCCGTCTGCACAATGGCACTGTGTGTATTCATTGTCTGACTCCCTGACTGAACGATGATTGGCTGATTCAAATAATAGAAAGCAGCAAAATCCATTCCATCAGTGTTCAGAACAACACATATACTGTCCCCTGTTCCCGCCGGGCCCCTGCAGCACGCTTATTCTGTGGCCTGAAAGATATCCGCCAGCCATTGCCTGAATGCCCGGCTGTGTAATTTGCCCTCGCCGGCGCTGGCGGGAACGGCAAGATAATGCCGCTGGGTAATTGCCACCGGATCACCGACAATGCTCAGTGGCCGGCCACTGTCGATCGCCCCCCGGGCAAAGCGTTCCAGTACCACAGCGCAGCCCAGGTTATTCGCCACCAGCTCAGCGGCGGCCACGAAAGTATCCACCTGGAAATGTGCCTGACGGCTATCCTGATGCAGCTGAAAAGGACTCAGATAATGATCCCAGTGATCCTCATAGCCCAGAATATGCACCGACGGGCAGTTCAGCAGGTCAGCCGGTCCGTTAATCTGTCCGGCCAGCTGAGTACCACACACCGGCACCAACCGTTCCTCAGACAGCACCTGAGACAGATGCCCCGCCGGCTCACTCGCCGCCAGTACAATGTCGATATCCACATCCTCAGCATCCAGCCCGTCCGGCCAGATAGAGGTAATGAACTTGATACTGACATCCGGGTGCTGCTGCTTAAAACTGCCCAGCTTCGGGGCCAGCCAGACAATCAGCGCCACTGACGCCCGCACCACCAGGGTTTTGCCCTGCTCCGTACTGAACAGGCCGTCTGTTGAAACCGAAAGATTACGCAGCGATTCACGTACCGCCGGCAAATAGGCTTTGCCAATATCGGTCAGACCAAGACTTTTAGGCCCCCGGATAAACAACTTCTGCCCCAACTTGGTCTCCAGCGATTTTATCTGGATGCTCACCGCCGTCTGGGTCAGACCCAGCTCTTTACTGGCCGCTGTAAAGCTCAGATAACGGGCCGTCGCCTCAAAGGTTCGCAGCCAGTTCAGATTAATATTCCGGTTCATTCGCACCCCATCCTTTTGACTCAGTTCAGCCTGTTTCAGCAAAGCCCGTCACAGCCAAGCCCGTCACAGCCAAGCCCGTCACAGCAAAGCTCATCACTGCTATCCGCCATAAAAAATTTATGCCCATTGGCCATGTTTTTTTCGTTGTTCAATTTTTACCGCTCTTCACATACTAACTGTATCACTCATCGCCAGTGAAGCCCTGATCCGGCCAGCCTGCCAGGCGCAGGCTGACCTATAAAAATAATCATAAGCAGGAGATGCTGTATGACGGCCCAGCCCCTTATTCACAGTGACGACTTCATTCTCAGCCTGGTAGATCTGGAACGCTACCCTATCGAAGACCTGACCCAGGGGGCCGGTGCAGAATTTCTGGCCGCCTGCCAGCAACAGATGGAACAGGTCGGCTGGTGCAGCTTTGCTGACTTCATCAAGCCTGAACGGCTGGCAGCCCTGGCAGCAGAAGCGAATAACCTTTTGCCGGAAGCAGAAGAGCTGGTGATCAAACGTAATATTTATCAGGGTGCTGCCAATGCAGACCTGGCAGACGATAACCCCGCCAGTAAAGAATACACCCACCGGGCGCTGCAGCTGGCCGATGATCAGCTGGCAGAAGACACCCTGATCAAGCAGCTATACAAGTCCGATATCCTCACCGACTTTATCCGCCAGGTGCAGAAGAAACCCACTCTATACCGCTGTGAAGACGAATTTCAGGCCCTGAATATCGTGGCACTGGAACCGGGTAGCTGGCATGCCTGGCATTATGACACCACAGAATGCACGGTCACCCTGCTGCTGCAACCGGCGGAACAGGGCGGCGAGTTTACTTTCCTGGCCAACTCCCGTACCGATGACGACGAAGATCATGAAGCCGTCGCCCGGCTACTCAGCGGCGATACTTCCAAGGCCAACACCCTCAGCAGAGGAGCCGGTACACTGACTCTGTTCCGCGGCGGCTACTCCCTGCACGGTGTAACAGAGATCGAAGGTTCAAAACCCCGTATCAGTGCTATTCTGACCTACGCAGAAGAACCCGGCGTGGTCATTGACGACGACATCAACATACGGATATACGGCCCGCGGGCACAGAAAATTATTGAATCCCGTCAGGGCTAACAGCCCTGGCTAAACAGCTTGAAAACAGTTTTAAAAACAAAGAGATCCTAAAAAGGGACCCGACATGAATACAGCTCTACTTGTGATCGATGTGCAAATGGCACTTCTCGAAGACGACAATAACGGTGCCAAGCGCTCGAACCCTGCCGCCGCCGACAACATTACCCGGCTGCTGACCGCTTTCCGGGAAAAAGGCGATGTAATTGTTCACGTTCACCACCATGGCACCGATCCGGAAGACCCGTTCTTCTCAGAAGCACCGGGTGCCGCGGTACAGCCGTTTGCTGCCCCTCAGGGTGATGAGCCGGTAGTCATTAAGTTCGGCAGCAGCGCCTTTGTCGGCACCGACCTGGAGCAAATGCTGCGCGCTCAGAACATCGAACGGGTGGTTATCTGTGGTGCCACCGCCAACCACTGTGCAGAATCCGCCGCACGCTCAGCGAGCAACCTTGGTTTTGACACCCTGTACACCGCTGATGGTGTATGGGCTTACGAAGCGACCGGTCCGGACGGCATTACCCACAGTGCGGAAACCATTCACTCTGTCAGCCTCTCAACCCTTCAGGGTGAGTTCGCAGATGTACTGACCACAGAGGAAATACTGGCAAAGGTCTGAACAGACCCGGCTGTAACCGGGGAGCATGGCGCATGTCTCCCCGCTGCTTATCCGGCGCAGTAAAAAACTGAGCCGGATATCACATTTCAGGGCTCAGGACGCCCCGAATCTCATCATTCCGAATCAGCCAGACTGCTTCAGGATAGACATATACTTGCTGACTTCCGCCGAAGTACGCTGCTCCGGGCTGAGCTTGTCCGCAATGGTGAGTGCGGTCTGTACATCCTTAAGAGATTCTTTCTCTTTCTCAGTCAGAATGTCAGCATCATCACTCTTCAGAAAGCTCTCCAGCTCAGCGGCAGCCGTGGCCGGGTCAACCGGAAAGGTTTTGCTTTTAGAACCGTCCAGGTTATCCAGAATCTCTTTGGAGTTTTCCAGCAGCTTCAGCAGGTTTGAAACACCGTCTTCATCCTTCACCCGCTCAGAGATAGCATCAATAGCACCTTTCAGCTCGCCTACCGAATCCGTAGAACCGGTCACGGAATTCAGTCCGCCCGCCAGTTTAGAGGCTTCACTCTCGGTGATAAGGCCCAACTCAGACAGGCGGTTAAGAAATCCGTTAGTAATCTTAAAATCCGAACCGGTAATGTCGAATTCTTTATTCAGCTGGGCAAACTTTTCCCCCCGGGAGCTGAAAACCTGTTTCTCTTCACTGGCAGCGGTTGCCGGTGTCGCCGTGTTGCCGGTTGTGTCAGTCGCGGTTGTCTGAGCGGCTGAGCTGGCAGTGGTATCGGTCTGTGCCGGCTGGCTGGTTACCTGAGGAGAACTTGTCAAAACCTGCATAGTGTATGTCCTTATTGATTACTGCCTGATGCTATACAAAATTGATGCCAGAAAAATCCTCTTACACAGTTTTCCCGCCAGACGGCGGTTAGCGGCACTCTGCTGCGAAAAAGTCACCCGTTACAATGACATAAGCCACTGAAAACCGGCAAACCGGCGGCAATATCAGGCCTCCCGGAACTGCAGAGCGGCCAGCCGTTTATACAGCTCTGAGGTCTCCAGTAAGGTCTCGTGTGTGCCTTTCGCAACCACCCTCCCCTGATCCATCACCACAATCTGATCTGCGTGCAGAATAGTGGATAAACGGTGGGCAATAATCACCGTGGTACGCCCTTCCATCAGGTTATCCAGCCCCAGCTTAATAGCATGTTCGCTTTCGGTATCCAGCGCACTGGTGGCCTCATCCAGCAACAGAATGCGCGGATCATTCAGAATGGCCCGGGCAATGGCAATCCGCTGCTTCTGCCCGCCAGATAACCGCACCCCCTGCTCTCCCAGATCACTGAGATAACCATCCGGCAAACGGCGGATAAACTCATCCGCATAGGCTGCTTTTGCGGCCGCCTCCACTTCCGCATCTGTGGCGTCTGGCCGCCCGTAACGGATGTTATCCAGTACGTTTGCCGTAAATAACGAAGGCTGCTGGGCCACCAGCGCGGTTTGCTGGCGTAACTGCTGTGGGTGCAGCTGCCGCAGGTCAGTATCCGCCAGACAGACAGCCCCCTGCTGGGGATCATAGAACCGCAGCAATAACTCAAATACGGTGGACTTACCCGCCCCGGAAGGCCCCACCAGCGCGGTGATCTTACCTTCCGGGATATGCAGGCTGAAATCCTCAAGCGCTGCCTGTTCCGGGCGGGACGGATACCTGAACGTGACATCTTTCAGGCTCAGGCTGGCATCCAGCTGTGTAGCATCTTCCGGCTCGGCCGGCGGAGTGATTTCACTCTCGGCATGCAGCAATTCCATCAGCCGTTCAGTCGCCCCCACTGCCCGCTGCAGCTCGCCGTATACTTCGGACAGGGTGCCGGCCCCCATGGCAACGATCAGTGCATAAAATACAAATGCCCCCAGATCACCACCGCTCATAACCCCGGTAATCACGTCGTAACCGCCAATCCAGAGCATCCCGGACAGCGCACTGAAGACCAGCACAATCACCACCGCCATCAGCAAGGCTCGCTGGCTGATCCGCTTACGGGCAACCGTAAAGGCGGTATCCACTTCCCGGGCGAAGGCCCGGCTTTCCTGGGCTTCCTGGGTGTAACTCTGCACGGTTTTAATCTGCTGAATGGCTTCACCGGCATAGGTGCCGACATCGGCAATGCTGTCCTGGCTTTTGCGGGCCAGAGCACGCACCCGGCGGCCAAACAGCAGGACCGGTAACAACACCAGAGGGACACCGGCCACAATGATCAGACTCAGTTTCACATTGGTTACGAACAGCATCACCAGCGCCCCTATCGTGGTCACAATGCTGCGCAGGGCCATCGAAAAAGAACTACCAATGATTGACTGTAACAGAGTGGTATCCGTGGTGAGCCGCGACATAATTTCGCCGCTGCGGTTTATTTCAAAATAGCTGGTATGCAAACGCATCAGGTTATCGAACACCGCCTGGCGGATATCTGCGGTGATCCGCTCACCCAGCCAGGAAACCAGATAAAAACGCACAAAGGTGCCGCCGGCCATCAACAGCGCCATGACGATCAGTACGATAATGGCCTGATTCAGCTGTGCCACGGAGCCGGCAATAAAACCATTATCAATGACCAGCTTTACTCCCTGGCCGATCGCCAGCGTCACCCCGGCGGTGAACAGCAGGGCCACCATCGCCCCCAGCCACTGCCGCCGGTATGGCAACATGAACTGCACCAGTTGGAACAGTGTTGAAAGCTTGCGGATTTTACTCAATGTCTCAATCCTGTATTCATCGTAAATCGCCTACTCAGCGGAAACGTGCTGGCGGGAATTCGCCAGTCCGAAATCTTCCAGAATGCTGTAACAGCACGGCACCACAAACAGCACCAGCAAGGTCGAGCTGGCTATGCCGAACACAATGCTGACCGTTAACGGAATCAGAATCTGCGCCTGCAAACTAGTTTCAAATAACAGCGGTGTCATCCCGGCAATGGTGGTCAGGGAGGTCAGTAATACTGCCCTGAAACGGTCATGGCTGGCCCTTGCGGCAGCGGCATGCACGCTCATGCCTTCGGCAATGCGCCGCTTCACAAACTCCACCAGCAGAATTGAATCATTCACCACGATCCCCGCCAGCGATACAAACCCCAGCATCGAAGGCATGGTGATATCCAGCCCCAGCAGCCAGTGCCCCCAGATCACCCCGATCAGCGCCAGTGGAATATTAATCATCACAATGACCGGCTCCATATAGGAGCGGAACTGGAAGCTCAGCAAAATAAATATCCCCGCCAGCCCCATCAGCATGGATTTACCCATCGAGCCCTGGGTTTCTCCCCCTTCGGCCACTTCACCTTTAAAGACCAGCTTCACATCCGGGTAACGCTCCGCAAACCCCGGCAGAAAGTTCTTCTTCAGATCGCCAAGCACCGCATTGGTGTTATTCAGATTAGCGTCAATATCCCCCAGCACCGTCACGGTTCTGAGGTTATCCACACGGTGAATCCGGGAGAAACTTCTCGTAGGAACGATTTCCGCCACATTGCCTAAGGGAATCACTGCACCGTTCGCCGGATTAATAATCGGGAAGTTATCAAAATCCGCTAACTCATCCCTGGAGGCCTCATCCAGCTCAACAACCACTTCATAGTTTTCCAGCCCGATACTGGATTCAATCACCTTGCTGCCCTGAAACGCTGCCCGCAACTGCACTGCAATGCTCTGGGCCGTCATCCCCAGGCTGTAAGCTCCTTCCTTCAGATGCAGGGTAAATTCCGGTTTACCCGGACGCAGATCATCCAGCAGATTATTCACCCCGGGATAACCGGCCAGCCAGCCCTGTAACTCATGGGAAGCCACTGATAACTGTTCCAGATCGGCCCCCTGCAAACGGATTTCAATGGCCCGTCCGGCAGGCCCCAGACCCGGCTCTTTAATGGCAATACTCCAGGGGCCCTGAATGTCTTCAGCCAGCGCCAGCCACTGTTGTTTCAGGGTGTTAATAGAAAAGTGACGCTGCTCAGCCGTCAGCAGATCTACACTGATGGTTGCCAGGTGCGGCCCGGATTCAAAGGCATCCGAATTAGTGCCGTAATTCACCGTCACGGCATTCACCACAGGCTCGCCCTGAGTACCACTTAACGGGCCGGCAACGTCCTCCAATTGTTGCTTAAGCTGCGCCACCACCTGCTCAGTTTTCTCGATAGGCGTGCCGGTCGGCATCAGAATTTTGGCCTGCAGAATATCCCCTTCAATGGTAGGAAACGCAGAGAACTTCACCACCCCGGATGCCATCAGGCTGACCGACACAATCAGTAAGGCGATGACCCCGCCCACAAACGCATAGCGGATACGGATCAGGGCATTAACACCGGCATCAATCTTTAACCTGAGCCGGTCAAAAACCTCATCCACCCGGGTTCGCAGGGCCGACGATTTTTGCTTACCCGCATGCTCAAGAGAGTGATAAAGATGGCTCGGCAAGATAAAAAAGGCCTCAATCAGCGACACCGAGATCACTGAAATCAGCACCACCGGAATGACCACCAGAATCTGCCCGATATCACCGGTCAGGCTCAGCAACCCACTGAAAATACACAGGGTCGTCAGGAAGGAAGAAAACACCCCTTTGGCCACCAGCGAGGTACCGTCAATGGCCGCCTGCAAAGGTTTTTTACCATGCCGTAATTGCTGGCCGATACTCTCAGAGATCACAATGGCATCGTCCATCAAAATCCCCAGCGCCAGCAACAGCGCCACCATCGACAGCATATTGATGCTCATGCCCATCATGCCCAGCACAAAAGCACTGGCCAGAAAGGAAACCGGCAACCCCATCACCACCCAGAACGCATAGCGGGTGCCAAAGAACAGCCACATTACCGCAAAGACCAGCAACAGGCCCTGCCAGGCATTCTTCGCCAGCATGCTGATCCGGTCTTCAATAATACTGGTGGAATCCTGGGTCAGTACCAGGGTCACAGCACCGGGCAGCCGCTGCTGCTCTTCAGTTATAAAACCTTCCACAGTAGCCAGCACATCCAGGCTGTCATCAATAGTATTCTTGCTGACTTTCAGGAATGCCGCTGGCTGGCCGTTATAGGTCACCTTATTGGCATCCGTATCGAAATCGCTACGAATAGTAGCGATATCCCCCAGACGCAGTTCATTACGCTGATCACCACTGATAATCACCAGTTCCGCCAGCTCATCCGTGGTGCGCTTTTCGTCACTGAAACGGATCTGGTATTCCTGTTCCCGGCCGCTGAGTTCACCAGCGGGCATATCCACATTCTGGCCGCTGATTTTATCGGCAATATCCTGCAGGCTCAGACCATACTGCCGCAGGTTATGCTGGGCTACCTGTATCTGAAATTCCCGTTTACCAAAGCCCTGAATTTCCACCAGCGGGATACCCGGAGTTTGCAACATCCGCTGTTTAAGCTGTTCCGCCAGGGTTTTCAGATCCCGCCTTGGCAGGTCTGCGGTCAGGGCAACAGTCACTACATCCTGAGTCCGGCCGGTTTCGGCCACGACCGGGGTTTCGCTGTCCTGGGGGAAGTTATCCACACCGTCCACGGCGGAGTTTACATCCTCCAGAAACTCACTGAAGTTACCGGCTTCGAGCATTTTCAGGGTCATGATGGCGTTGGAATCACGGGCCTCGCAGCGCTTTTCTTCCATGAAGCTGATGCCGTCCATAGCATCTTCCAGCGGTTTACAGATGCCCAGCTCAACGTCAGTTGCAGCAGCGCCCGGATACGCCACCGAGACCTGCACTTCATACTTCTTAACTTCCGGAAAGGTTTCCCGTTTGATATCCGGCAGGGCCAGAATCCCCGCCAGCATAAACAGCCCCATCAGCAGGTTGGCGGCCGTCGGATGAGCCGCAAAAAAACGAATCATCTCAGTGTGCCTCCAGCCAGTCAGCCAGTGCCTGCTGTGCAGCAGAATCAGCCTGCGGCTCCAGCAACATACCCTTTACCGCCGGAAACAGGTCAGAGGTAATAACCCGGTCTGATGTCAGCGTTATCTGTTGCGGGTCCAGTAACAGCATTTGCTGCTGCGCAAAACCTTCCACCGGCTGGCGCAGCAGTTTCTCACCCTCACCCGCCAGATACAGCTCCCCTTCATGCAGGGCATTTCGCGGCACCACCAGGAACGGCTGGGCCCGGCCCTGCAACTCAACCTGCATATACATGCCATCAATCAGAGGGGGTTTCAGCCCCGGTTCAACCTGCTCATAAGGCCGGTCAACACTGACGATCACCCCCACCGTACGGGACGCCGGATCAAGGTTATTACTGATCCGCTCCACCTTCGCCTCCCAGCTGACCCGGGCGTCATTGCCCACCAGGCTGACACGTGCTTCCAGTCCCAGACGGGACATCAGTGTCTCAGTATCGGTACCTTCTTCAAGAAAGATATCCGCCTGCTCAGCCGGCAGATCAAAGCCTTTGGATAACAGGCGCATTTGCGGCAGGGCGAACTGCGCATTCACCAGCACTTTATCAATGGTTTGCGCCGAGAATAGTGATGTATTCAACCCCACATACTGATCAGTCTCCACGGACTGGCTGGCGATCCGGGCGTCGAATGGCAAGCTGATCCGGGTACGTTCCAGATTCAGTTCCTGAGCCGCCACTTCTGCTTCGGCGATTTCCAGCTGTGCCTGCAAAACTTCGGTGTTATACGGCAGGGCATCCAGACTGTTCTGTAAACTCTGCACTTCCTGCCGGGCCTGCAGCACAGCATTACGCTGGCTGTCTACCTGCGACTGGGCCACAGAACGCTTCTTAAGTAACTGTTCAAAACGTACCAGCTCTTTTGAGGCCAGATTCAGCTTGTCTTTCGCCAGTTTCAGATCCAGTTCCGCATCCTGACGGGTGATCTCCTGCTCCGCCAGATTCGCCCGGTTCTGGGCCAGAGTGGCCTGGGCTTTTTTCAGCGCCAGCACATAGTCACTGTCATCAATCTGCACCACCAGTGTTCCGGCCGGCAGCAACACACCCTGTTTCAGCTGCGGATGCACATACACCACTTTACCGGCCACTTCCGCCCGTACATCCAGCAGAATATCCGGCTCAACCTCTCCGTAACCGGTCACCGTCGGGCGGACTTCATATTCCGCCACCTGCAGCGTGGTTACCGGCACGCCTTTTTCGGCACTGACCTGATGCTGCATCTGTGGCTGGGATTTGATGATCACCAGTGCGATGACAACTCCCAGCGCCACCACCAGCGGCAACGCCCAAAACCGGCCCAGCCAGGATTTCTTATCGGTCTGGCTCATTGCACAGCCCCCTCTGTAAAAATACGGTATACATGTTCTGCCCAGGCATCGCTGGCAATCTCGTCATGGCTGATCTGCCAGACCTGCTCACGCACAGGCACAGCAACAAACGGAGTGATGATCATATTGATCAGCGAAAAGCCCAGCCATTTAGGATTCATATCGCCCTTTATCCGGCCGGCTTTCTGCTCTGCAGCGATCAGCTCAGGCAGCATTTCAGCGGTGCGCTTCGGCAGGGTAGCGATAAAAACCTTTTTCAGCTCACTGTCTCCGGCAATCACTTCATCGGCGATCAGCCGGGTTATCGGCTGATTTTTGGCGAAGAACTTCACCGACCGGCTGATAAACATCTTCAGCGGTTCATCCGACGCCTTAACAGCCGCAAAGTCTTCCTGCTGCTGTTTACTGACCCGTTCCAGCAACGCCAGAAACACTCCCTGCTTATCATTGAAGTAATACTTGATCATCGCTGACTGGGTATTCGCCTGGCTGGCCAGCTCCCGGATGGTAATGCTCCGGTAACTCTTGTGCCGAAGCAGTTCAAATGCAGCATCAAGCAGATCCTCACGGCGCTTTTCCTGCAGGGCAGGATCGGTCGGACGGCCTCTCTTTGGCTTTGCTGGCTGGGTCATAACGGTGTACTGCCTTTTAATTATCATTTAATTGATCAATTGATAAATTAAATGATAAACCTTAGGGAACCGGCGAACAAGTCCGAAACTTATTCACAACACGCCCTCTCCCCGCAGAGCTGCGCGCAGGAGTATCCCTCAGGTAAGTGTTAACTTGCGTTAAGTGGCTGTAAAAATTTGCAAAGATGGCATGTAGCGTCAGGCGCTGAAGAGATAAGCCACCGGGCGCTGAAGGGATCAGGCCGGGATGAGAGAATCAGGCCCCGGCGACCTGCAAGGTATTCAGTGCTTCAAGATAGACCGGCTTCCAGGAACGGCAGAAGTCAGACGGTTCTGCGTCAGTCTCGGTCAGTAATTCCAGCAGCCCCGGAATCAGCAGCCCCTGTTCTTTGTACATACCCTGCTGCTCCGCAGCGATCAGTAACGCAGTAACCGCTGCCTGAAAAATGCGGTGGGTCAGCGGGCGCTGGGAAATCTGCCGTCCATCCGTCAGGGACTGCTCACAACTAAAAGCATTCTGGGAGCTGAACATACGGCACACCAGTGGCCGGTGCTCATATACGCTGCAACTCTGCTCCGCCGTCAGTAACGGGCAGGGGGCCCGCATAAAGGCGCCGCCCCTCTGCTGAATATCCTGCTGCAGTCGGGTATTCAGGTCGGCAAGTTCGGCATCACTAAGGCTGAGCTTAAGGTGCAGCGCTAACTGAACAATGTCCTGAGGTGCAGCCTGCACCGGAAAATGACAGCAGTGACTACAGCCCTGCTGACAGGCGGTCTGGTAGTTATCCGGAAAATTGGCAACGAATATATGTTCCGCATGAACAATGCTGTTGTTGCATATTCTGAGGGTATCAGCCGGTGTGGCAGCGTCTTTTACATCTTCATAAATCTGCCGGCAAAGCTTATTAAAAAGATCATCATAAATGACGCCGGCCTTGCGCATGGCTTCGGCCGCAAATTCAACTTCACTGTGATCAAAGAACTTATCCGTTTGAGACATAACCCCTCACCAGGCTGCTATTGCGGATTCAGCGCTGATTATACCCGCCGGGGCCTTCTTCCCGCCAACCGGATTCCGCGCAAATCTGTACCTGTCAGTTTTTTTTCGGCTGTACATATAAGAACCTTCTGAACAGCCGATATAAGCCTTATCAACATTTCAAAGGAGGCTGCGCCGCTCTGTATCCACACGTATAGGGATGATTTCTGAGGACAGGCAAGGATGACATCATGAAACTCTATTCTGCAACGCTGACCACACCACCGCCAAACAGCCTGACCGGCCCCCGAACCACGGAGGCAAAGCAGCCGGACGCTCAAACAGCGCAGCAGCTGAAAAGCGCACAACAGGCCAGCCAGGACTCGCTGATTAAAAGTGATGGTCCGATTGACGCCCCCCGGGGTGAAAAATTCACCGTTACCGATCCCTCAGCCACGGTTAAAACCTACTTTGTACTGGGCGATGAGCGTAATGAACGTATCGAGAATGTCCTCAACCGGGTCAGCAAAGAACAGCGCCAGTCGCTGATTAACACCGAGATGATTCTCGATGATAACTTCCTGTCGCTGGCAGAATCCCTGGATGACAATGCCCTCGGGCAGCTGGCCAGCAGCATTCATAAAATGCAGACCCCGGCGACGGTGCATATGGCCCCTAACTACGGGCTGGCGACAGCCCGGCTGGCCAAAGAGTTTGTTGCGGATCTGACGGCCATGTCATCAGACACACAGTTACGGGTACTGGAACGGGCTGCGGGTTATGCGGAACAGGTTATCAGCCGGCCAACGGAATCTACCTACAATGCCAACGGCACGCTGCCGTTTGCGCAACCTTCGCCTTCAGCGAACAACCTGTATAACTTTGTCAGCGCGGTTCACAAAAGCGATGACCCGGACGCCATGCTGAATTCCCTGCAGCCCTTCACCGAATCCCAGCAGGATACCCTGTTACTGATTTACGCCGCCGATAATCAGCTAGGTCAGGATGTTGTTGAAGGCCTGACAGACCGTTCTGAACAGGCCACGGATTCCTTCCTGAATTATCTGGGGGGATTAGCCGAGAAGGCCCGGCCGGGATTCGAATACGGTTTCAATAAACCGGTTGGATATGAAGAACCTGACCGGGCCAATATCGATTACGATAACGAAATGCTCTGGGTCGTCAAAGACATGCTGGATACCACCATGAGCTTCATATCTGAATACCAGTTCAGCGATGAGCAGTTATCCGCCATGACCGATAAGCTCAGTTACATGGAATCGACCCACCAGCGCAGTTATCTTGAGATCACCAAAACAGGCCTTGAAACCCTGGTCGGCGATGAAGCAGACACACTGGAACTGGAAGATAACCCTGAAATCATCGAAGCCCTTGATCAGCTGCGGGATAACCACTCCACCCGGGAAGGCATCGCCCTGAGCCGGATGGGTGATGACACCGGTGACCCGACCTCCCGCTATGAAGTCAAAGACGATTACGAAAGTAAACGGGATCAGAAAAACATGATCCGCCTGATGGTCACCGATGCCTGGCTTAACAAAGATGACATCAGCCGCAGTACTGCACTGAACACCACCTTCTCTGAGTTGAACGCAGAACAGCGCGACCAGTTGGTGCAGGACATTAACCAGCTGAACACTGCGGAGGTGCCACTGGCCCTGCAGGAGTCAGAGGAACAGAATCAGCAGTTTTCCCGCTTCCTGACCCGTACCAATACACTGGCTGAAACGGATAATCCGGCCGCGCTGTTACAGGCCGAAGCACAGCAGCCCGGCGAGCAGAAAGAAACCTTCTGGCAGGTTGCCGAGTTTGCCGGCGATCAGGTTGATGCGCTGGTCGGTGTCCTGCTGACCAGCAGTGAAGCGGTTGGCACTCAGCTGCTGGAAAATCTGAGCAGCAGTGCCGACAGTGTTCAGGCCGGGGAAACCGGCGCCCTTCAGGCCCGCACCGAACTGGTGGAAACCCTGAGCTTCTTCAGTGAACCGCGCCCGGAAGAAGAACAGCTTGAATACCTGCAGAAGATAGCCCGGTAAAACAGCCGGGTGGAAGATCAGGTCATCAGACCTGATCTTCCAGAATCATGGTCGCACCCTTCTCCGCCACCATCATTGCCGGCGCATTGGTATTGCCGGAAGTGATATTGGGGAAAACCGACGCATCCACCACCCGCAAGCCGCTGATGCCGTGAACCCGCAGCCGGGCATCCACCACACTGTCAGCAGGGGCCGGCCCCATCCGGCAGGTACCGCAGACATGGTAAATAGAGCCGGCATTTTCCCGGTAATAGGTCAGCAGTGAGTCTGCATCATCCGCCTGTTCCGCCGGCATCACCTCAGCTTCAGTGATAGCCTGCAAAGCCGGCGCCTGTATCAGCGTCCGCACCAGCTTATGCCCCTGCTGCACTTCCGCCAGATCCTTCTCTGTCGACAGATAGTTAAAGGTAATGGCCGCCGGCACAGCAGGATCAGCAGACGCCAGACTGACACTGCCCTTACTGGTTGGCCGGCAGGGATTAAACGCCACCAGAAAACCGGAGTACGGCTCCGGCTTAAGCTGCGCTTTCGGGTCAGGCGGAATCTGATAGGACATGGGATTAAAATACAGCTGAATATTCGGCAGCGCTTCTGCCGGATCCCCCTTAAAAAAGCCCCCGGCCTGATTAACACTCATGGACAACGGCCCCCGTCGGTTCAGCGCATACTGTAACCCGGCTTTCGCCTGCCCCAGCAGCGAGCCAAAGTCATCATTCAGCGTTTTCACCTTCGCTTTGAAATAGTAACTGAGGCACAGATGATCCTGCAGATTCTGCCCCACTGCCGGTAAATGCTGCACTTCGGAAATGTTAAATTCCGCCAGCGATTCCCGATCACCAATACCGGAAAGCTGCAACAGTTTAGGTGAATCTATTGCCCCGCAGGCAAGAATAATTTCCCGTTTTGCGGCTGCCGTTTTCTCAGTTCCGTTCTGCACAAAAACCACGGATTCCGCGTGTTTCCCTGCAGCAAAACTTACCTTTTCCACCCGGACATCACGCAGCAACGTCAGGTTAGAACGTTGCAGAGCAGGCTTAAGATACGCCGTATTACTTGAATCCCGCTGTCCCTTACTGATATTCGCTTCATACACCCCGGCCCCTTCGAAGTCAGCGCCGTTAAAATCATCGGTAAGTGGCCAGCCAAGTTGCTCCGCGCCCTGCAGATAATAATCACACAGAGGGTGAGCATCCTGCTTCATCGGCAGAATACCCATTTTCCCTTCCGCAGAACGGTACTCAGTATTCCCCGCCGGATGACGCTCCAGCTTTTTAAAGTACGGCAGCACGTCATCATAGGACCAGCCCGGGTTTCCGGCCGCCGCCCAGTCATCGAAATCCGCCCGCTGACCGCGCACATAGATCATGGCATTGATCGAGCCTGAACCGCCCTGCACCTTCCCCCGGGGCACATACATATTACGGCCATTCATCGCCGCTTCCGGCTGGCTGTAATACATGTAGTTGTAATCCGGGTTGTAGTAGGTTTTGGCAAAGCCCACCGGCAATTTAATCCACGGCAGGCTGTCTTTTCCGCCAGCCTCTAACAACAGCACTGAATACCGTCCCGACTCACTCAGCCGGTCCGCCAGAATACAGCCGGCAGAGCCGGCCCCGACAATAATAAAATCGTACTGCATACTTACAGCCCGGTTTTCTTCCAGTGAGTGGATGACTGACGTTTGTAATCATAAGGCCGGGCATCCATGGAAAGATGCAAGGTCGGCTCCGTATAAGGGGAGCAGGCCTTAACA
The DNA here is from genome assembly GCF_017051665.1 of Aliamphritea spongicola. Taxonomy (NCBI): domain Bacteria; kingdom Pseudomonadati; phylum Pseudomonadota; class Gammaproteobacteria; order Oceanospirillales; family Oceanospirillaceae; genus Aliamphritea; species Aliamphritea spongicola. The sequence continues at coordinate 553,241 of NZ_JAFIDL010000002.1, read as the reverse complement.
GTTTCCATGTTCAGCTCGACACCTAAACCCGGTTTATCAGAGGGAATAATATAACCATCCTGCCAGTCGATTTTCGCTTGCAGTACTTCGGCATGGAAACCGTCCCAGGTGCCGATACTTTCCTGAATCAGGAAGTTAGGTGTCGCCGTTGCCAACTGAATGCTGGCGGCGGCTCCCACCGGGCCGTTATACAGATGCGGGGCGATCTGGCAGTAATAGGCTTCAGCCAGCGCCGCAACTTTTTTACCTTCCAGAATGCCGCCGACCCGGCCCAGGTTCATTTGCAGAATGGCTGCTGCCCGGTTTTTCAGTACGTCGTGGAACTCAAACTTGGTGGTTAGCCGTTCGCCGGTGGCCACCGGTATGCTGGTAGCCTGAGCCACCTGTGCCATGGCTTCCGCCTGTCCCGGCGGCACCGGTTCTTCAAACCACAACGGGTCAAAGGGCTCCAGGCGCTTTGCCAGCCGAATGGCTGCCGCCGGCGTCATCTGGCCATGGGTGCCAAACAACAGGTCACAGCTATTGCCCACCGCTTCACGGATTTTCTCACAGAAGGTGGCAGACTTTTCCAGATCATTCTGGGACAACTGGTGCCCGGAATACGCTGTATAAGGGCCCGCCGGATCAAATTTCAGTGCGGTAAAACCCCGTTCTTTATTCTGTAACGCGCACTCAACCGCCAGCTCGACATTATCGTAGTCGTACTCGCCCTTTGAATTTTCCGGATACAGATAGGTGTAGCTGCGCAACTTATGATTTACCTTACCCCCAATCAGCTCATATACCGGCTTACCGGCCGCTTTACCGATGATGTCCCAGCAGGCCATTTCCAGACCGCTGACCACCCCCATCATGGTCAGGTCCGGCCGCTGGGTAAAACCGCTGGAATAACACTCCCGGAAGAAGCGTTCCACATGGTGCGGGTCATGACCTTTAAGATAACGCTCAAAGACATCTTCAATGGCTTTTTCCATCACTGTCGGGTGGAAGGATGCAGCATATACTTCACCGACCCCTTCAATGCCGCAGTCGGTTCTGAGACTGACAAAGATCCAGTACATGCCACCGACATGGGGTGGCGGGGTGGCAACAATATGGGTTTCGCAGGCAGTTACGTGCATCACAGAACTCCTCAGTAATTGAGTACAACCAGGCGGGTCTGGGTAAATTCCAGCATACCGTGCTTACCGTCATCGCCCCCCAAACCGGAACGTTTCCAGCCCGCATGGTAGCCCTGATACGGGTCTGCCGGGGTCCGGTTAATGTAGATCTCGCCGGCCTCAATATTATTGGCGACGCGCATCGCGGTACGGTAGTTTTCGGTATAAATCACCGATGCCAGTCCAAACTGATGATCATTGGCCAGCTGCAACGCTTCTTCAGAATCGGCGAATTTCAGTACTGGCAGCACCGGCCCGAATATTTCTTCCTGCACGATTTCCATATCCTGCCGGCATTGCGTCAGTAAGGTCGGCGGATAGAAGTTACCGGCGCCCTCAGGGATATAACCGCCGGTTTCCAGCACGGCACCGTCATCAATTGCCCGTTCCACCATCTGGTGAATATTCAGCCGGGCGTTAGCATTGATCAGCGGCCCCATATGGCCAGGCTCTGCATTACGGTCGCCGAACTGCCGTTCACTCATGTGCTGTTTCAGCAACGCAACGAACGCATCATAGATATCTTCATGAACATAAACCCGCTCCACTGCCGTGCATAGTTGTCCACAGTTAGTGGTTTTAGAACCGACGATTTCACGGGCGGCTTTCTCCAGATCCGCATCCGCTTCAACAATCGCCGGCGTCTTGCCTCCCAGTTCCAGCGAAGACTTGGCAATATTCACCTGGGAGTATTCCAGCACTTTACGGCCGGCCCCAACACTGCCGGTCAGGGTGATCATACCCACCTTCGGATGAGTACAGACGATCTCGGAGACCCCATGATCCATGGTCAGGATGTTCACCACGCCGTCCGGCAGGCCGGCGGCCTGAACCGCTCTGGCAATCTCAAAGGCTGAACAGGGGGTGTTATTACTCGGGCGTACAACCACAGTATTGCCGGTAATCAGCGCCGGCGCGATTTTCCGCAGCAGGGTATACACCGGATAGTTAAACGGGATCAGGCAACTGATGACGCCAATAGGCTCACGCTGCAGCAAGAGATTTTCAGAGGGTGTATCACTGGGGATGATCTCCCCTTCAATTCGCCGTGCCCATTCCGCGTGATAACGGGTAATGTCTGCGGCATACACCGCTTCATTGGTGGCATCTTCCAGGCTTTTACCGGACTCCAGTGCCAGCGCTTCGCCAATCTGCCCTTTGTGCGCCAGCAGAGCATCCGCCAGTTTATGCAGGCAAGCCCCCCGTTCGGTGCTGGTCAGCTGACGCCAGCTCCGCTGAGCACGGGCGGCAATTTCCACAGCTTCGATTGCCTCGGCAGCAGTGGCCGACGGCACCTGAGCAATCAGCTCATCGGTTGCCGGGTTATATACCGCCAGCATGGCGGTATTGGCCGATGCCGTAAAAACATTTGCTACAAAATTCTCTTCAACCCGCATACCGTCAAACCTGTTTTCAAAAATGACTTCACCGGCATGCTAGGAAGCTTTCTGAACAGCGTCAAGCAAGTTTCCATATCATGAATTTTAATTTCATATATAAAATATTCTTTAATATCAACAATATAAACTCATACAAATTGTTTCTCTCAAGCCTCCGTATTACCTCTGGTCGACCACAACACCGATCAGACCAGTCGCCAGCAGCCCCGCTCAACCAGTCCACAAAAAGAGAATTTTTTTCTGCAGCCACACACCGGGCTGACATTTCCCCTGTTAACCGGCATCAACTGCTGAAATAATTCCATATATAAAAAACAGCCCCATCAGGATTTTTCAATGACTCAGGCAACCGGCAGTAAAGCACCGGCAATTGATCACAGCGTACAGATTCTCGATTTGCTCACCGCCTCCGCTTACCCGCTGACACTCTCAGAAATCTGCGAAGCCACAGGCATATCACCTGCCAGTGGGCACCGGATCATCAACGCGATGCTCAGCCATCAGCTGATTGCCAGAGATCCGGCCCGTAAAAAGGCCTACTGTATCGGCTCAAAAATCTTTCAGATTTCTTCCAGCATTTACAGCAAACAAAGCCTGATAGCGTTCTTTCATCCGATTGCTGAAATCCTTAAAAACGAAATCCACAAAACCATCTTCCTCAGCATCCCTGTGGGCGATCAGGCCGTGGTGGTCTCCAAGGTAGAATCTTCCCTCAGCCAGGCCTGGAACATATTCACCGGCCAGACCATTCCCCTGCAACAGTCCGCGGCCGGCAAGGCCATTCTGGCCATGCAGTCAGGACACTTCCGGGACAACCTTACCCACAACCTGCAATGTTCACACACGGAGCTGACCGAGCTTCAGGATGATCTGCAACGGGCACAACGGCTCGGTTATGCGGTCAGCCACGGCGAAACCGACAGTGAAATCAGCTGCATTGCCGCCCCGGTACTGAACCTGCGTAACGAACCGGTCGCCGCCATCAGTGCTGCAATCAGCGGCGCACATCTCAACCCGCAGGATGCCCGGGACTATTCCAAAAAACTGATTCAGGCGGCCCGGCAATTATCCGCACGGATTGTTTAATCCGCCGGGAACTCAGGACCCAAAACAGGTTCATAACAGCAGGATTGAGAAACTCTGCAGCATCCTTTATGCTGCCGCCATCTGATAACCCGGACACCCAGACTGACTGTGAAAACTGCCACCCGTAAACGCCTGATCCCCCAGCTGATCTTCATGCTGCTGTATGCATGGGGCGGACATCTGTTTACCCTGGCGGTTACCGTTCACCTGCCGGCACCGGTTGCTGCAAACACGCAAATCCTGGCGGGCAATGATGATCACGGCCACAGTCACGACCATGATCACCGGCAACAGACATTCCATCAGACGTTTAATATTACCCACCAGCACCCGCCCCAGACCGCTGATCATCTGCATGATTCGGTTCAACTGGCGCTGGACAGCAGTGATAATCAGGCTCCGCTGCCTGCTACAGATATCCCCCAATACCGGCAGTGGATTCCTAATCCGCCGCTGTTCCTGATCGAACGCCCTCCAAGAGTTCAGCAGCACGTCTGAAACCGGCAGGCCCGCGCCTGCCTGATGTGTATTAACTCATAGGGCTAATTATGTTTAGTGAACTATCTGCCGGCCGGCCTTTGCCCGCTGGCCGCTACACGCTGCTTATTGTGCTGGCGTGTATGCTGCTGCTCAGCAGCTTTGATGCAGCCTTTGCGCACGGCGTTGCAACCGGCGACAAAGGCTATATTCAGGAAAGCTCCGGGGTACTGATCATCCCGTTTATCTATCTGGGGGCCAAACATATGGTCACCGGATACGATCACCTGCTGTTCCTGTTCGGTGTCATTTTCTTCCTCTACCGGCTTAAGGATGTCGGCCTGTACGTCACCCTGTTTGCGGTGGGCCACTCGGTCACTCTGCTGTTTGGTGTGCTGACAAACATCAGCGTCAGCGCCTACGTGGTGGATGCCATCATCGGCTTTTCCGTGGTCTACAAAGCACTGGATAACCTGGGGGCTTTCCCCCGCTGGTTTGGCTTTCAGCCGAATACTAAGGTCGCCACTCTGCTATTCGGCCTGATGCATGGTTTCGGCCTGGCCACCAAAATTCAGGACTTTGAGATCTCGCCGGACGGCCTGCTGATCAACCTGATTGCCTTCAATGTGGGAGTAGAGTTCGGCCAGATACTGGCCCTGTCCGCCATTCTGATCCTGATGGGCTTCTGGCGGCGCAACCGCAACTTTATGCGCCATACCTATACCGCCAACGTCGCCATGATGAGCCTCGGCTTCCTGCTGATGGGCTACCAGATCAGCGGCCTGATCCTCACCCCGTGACCAGACAGATTTAAGGAAAACTTATTATGTATAACAGTGAATATTCGTCCCAACCCCAGCCCAGCGCGGCTCAGCTGATCCGTTCTACCCTTGCAGCACTGGTAGTTGCCATGGTGCTGCTGGTCTGCGTGGTACTGCCATCAGAATACGCCATCGACCCGACCGGCGCAGGCCGCTTACTGGGCCTGACGGAAATGGGCGAGATCAAGCAACAGCTGGCGGCAGAAGCCGCCGCCGATGCCGCTGGCACTGCCGTTCCGGCACCTGCTCCTGTACCGGTCGCCACCGCTGCGGCGAGCACTGCCCCGGTGCCGGCGGTTACCGTCACCGCTAAGCCAGTGGCGCAGCCCGAACCGCAACCAGCCGCAAAACCGGTGGAGATTGCCGCCGCCAAAACTGAGCAGGTAATAGCAGAACCGGCCAAACCAGCTGCCAACAGCCAGACGGTTAGCTTTGTGCTGAAGCCCGGTCAGGGCGCTGAAATCAAACTGGAGATGAAGCAGAACGCACTGGTGACGTACAGCTGGAGTGCCAACGGCGGCAAGCTTAACTACGACACCCACGGTGATCCGTATGATGCCCCGAAAGGCTTTTATCATGGCTACGGCAAAGGCCGGTTTGTACCTGGCGACAGTGGCGAACTGAAAGCCGCTTTCGATGGTAAACACGGCTGGTTCTGGCGTAACCGCACCAAACAGAACGTCACCCTCAGCCTTGAAGTGAGTGGCGATTTTATTAACCTGAAACGGGTGATCTGATCCGTGCGCAGGGGCTGTACTGAATTGGCCAGCCCCTGCTTTTTTACGTTTTATCCACAGTGACCGATGCCATATCTGCTGTGGTCTGCAATGCGGAAACCGCCCGTTCATCCCGCGGAGAACGGCCGAAAACATCCCGATAGCGACGGGCAAAATGTTCCTGGCTGAGAAAGCCACAGGCAACCGCCACCTGCAGTACTGACATCCGGGTATGCAGCAAATACTGCCGGCCTTTTTCCAGCCGTAAACGCAGATAAAACACCGCCGGCGACATTTGGGTATGTTCCCTGAATAAGCGTTCCAGGGTACGCAGTGACGTGCCGGTCTGCTCCGCTATATCCTTCACCATCAGCCGGGACTCGGTATTCTTTTCCATCAGGTGAATGGCGTACTGCAGCTGTTTGGGAAAGTCATAGCCATATTCCCGCACCAGTGCCTTCTGGGATTCGCCACCGCTGCGCAGTTGCTGATAAAACAAATGCCGGGATACCCGGTGAGTAATCTCCTCCCCCCAATGTTCATGCATCAGCAGCAACATCATATCGATAGGGGCCGTGCCCGCCGAACAGGTCATGCGGTTATTATCCGCTTCGAACAGATGGTCAGTCACGGTTACCCGGGGGTGATCCTCCGCGAACCCGGCGATCACATCATAGTTGGCTGTCGCCCGGAAACCGTCCAGCAAATGCGCCCGGGCCAGCACAATCGCGCCGGTATCAATGCCCCCCAGCCGCAAGCCACTGCGGGCATGCTGGCGTAACCAGCCGAACAGTTGCTCGTCATCCAGCTGTTCCGGATACCAGCTGGCGCAGACAAACAGGGTATCGCAACCGTCGGCCATAAAGGCATCCGCCGTCGCAAGGTCACCGTCCACCGTAATCCAGGCAGTGTTACTCGCCTGCACCTGCTCCGGTCCGGCGGAAAACAGCTGCCAGCGATACAGGGTCTGGCCGGATAACATATTTGCTACCCGTAACGGTTCTATCGCCGCAGACAGCGCCATCATATTGAAAGATGGTAACAACACGAAGGCAAAACGCCGTTGTACAGGCTCGTTAGCAGACACCAAACACCTCCTGACGCAGACAATCAGACATACTTTAACGACTCTGCCAGTTGTTGAAGTAAAACAACAGTCCAAAAACAAAACATACTGCCAAGTAACACGAAAATGCAGAGATCATCGGGTAATAGCGCTACATTTTCATAAATAATAAATAAACCGTTAATTTCAACGCTGCTCACTGCAATCAGAAATATGGCGCATATCATCAGATTTATCATCAATTCCTGACATTAAATGAGGGCTGACACTGAATATCAGGGAGCCGGTTATGTCTGTAATTGTCGATCTTGAAGCCATCATCGTTTCCGTTCCGGCGGAAGGAAATGCGTTTGCCGAGGGGGCGGAAGAAACCGTTCTGGTGAAAGTCACCGACGCCGAAGGCCGCTACGGTATCGGTGAGTGTGTCGCCACCCCTTCCGTGACAAAAGCCATGATCGACATGCCCACTGTGCATTTCTGGAGTCAGGGCATTAAAGAACATGTGATCGGCCGTGAGCCGGTTGAAGCCCGTGCCATTTACGATGCCATTTATCATTCATCCTTCTATCACGGCCGCCGGGGCATTCTGATCCACGCCCTGTCTGCGGTAGACATTGCCCTCTATGATCTGGCGGGAAAACAGTTAGGGCTGCCTGTGTATAAGCTGCTGGGGGGCGCACGCTGTAACAGCATCCGCCCTTACGCGACCATTTACCCCGGTGATATTTACGACGGCCCTCTGAACACAATCGTCAGCGAACTGGAAAAACAGGCCCGGATTGCCGTGGATCAGGGGCTGCGTTCGGTGAAGGTGCCGATCCTGTTCGGCGAACACCTCAGTGACCGCAAACTGGTGGGCTTCATCGAAGACTGCCGCCGGATGGTCGGCGATGACATCAAACTGTCGCTGGATTTTGGCTACCGCTGGCGCGACTGGCAGGATGCTGCCTGGTTGCTGAAACGGATCGATGACTGCCGCATCGCCTTTGCCGAGGCACCTCTCTGGCATGATGACCTGCACGGACACCGCAAACTGGCGGAAGTCAGCCCGGTGAAAGTCGGCGGTGCCGAATTCGCCGTCAGCCGCTGGGAAGTGCGCGACTGGCTGGAAACCGGTGGTGTGTCACTGGTGCAGCCGGGGATCAGCCGGGCCGGCGGTTTTACTGAACTGATGCGCATCGCCGAGATGTGCGAAATGTACGGTGCCAGCCTGATTCCCCATTCCTACGCCACCGGCATCACAGACATCTGCAACATCCACTTACAGGCCGCCTGTCTGACCATTCCGATGGTGGAATTCCGCTCTTCCCGGCTGGGACCTTCCCGGTTACGGACCGAGCTGGTCAGCCCCGCTGAGCCAGACATTAAGGACGGTCTGATCGCCCTGCCGGACGCCCCCGGGCTAGGTATCACCCTGAATGAAGCACTGGTCAGCCAGTACGGCATTCGCTGACCGCTGCTCCGCCAGTTATCTATAACAACAATAATTCTGAGGAATACATCATGATTCATGCGGATCTGAAAGGTAAAACCGCCATCATCACCGGTGGCGCTTCCGGACTCGGGCTTTGCGCCGTTGAACTGTTCACCGAGATGGGCTGCACCGTGGCAATCTGTGACGTCAATGAAGAACGCATTGCAACCCAGGTAACCCGCCTGACGGAAATGGACCGGCATGTACTGCCTGCCCCGGCTGACCTGCGTGACAATGACTCGGTAGACGCGATGGTGAAGCAGGCGGCAGAGGCCATGGGTGGCATCGACTATCTGGTCAATGTTGCCGGGCATTCAGTCACTCTGGAAATCATTCCGCCAGGGGATCTGCAAAGCCAGACCGAACAACTCTGGCAGGACATTATGTCCGTCAATCTGATGTCGGTATTCCGGACGGTGAAAGCGGCCGAACCTTATCTGCGTGAATCCAAAGGAGCCGTAGTTTCCACCAGCTCCATGTCAGGCTTCCGCTCCGGTGGTTCCAGTACCCCTTACTGTGTCGCCAAAGGCGGTGTCGCCACCCTGACCAAGGAACTGGCCCGGGGCCTGTCACCGGATGTCCGGGTAAACGCTATCGCCCCCATGTACGTTGACCCGAATGACACCAACTTCCCCCTCAAATGGGAAACTGTATTTGAAGACAGTAAAGACCTGCCCATCCCCCGCCCGGGCACCGGCCGCGAGTACGCCGAAGTCATGCTGTTTCTGTGTGCCGGTGCCGGCTATATGACCGGCGAAACCCTGCACGTGGATGGCGGCTATAACGCCTGAGGTAAATACTGATGACTGATCAGGATCTGTGTTACCTCAGTGCCTGCGAAGCCCTGCAGCGCTTCAGCGACCGGTCCCTGTCGCCGGTGGAATTGCTGCAGGCACTGATTAAGCAAAGTGAACGGCTGGAACCACAACTGAACGCCTTCACCCAGACTTACTTCGAAGAAGCCATGGACGCTGCCCGGGCCGCTGAGCAGCGTTACACTCAGGGACAGCCCATCGAATTACTGGACGGCCTCTGTGTTGCCATCAAGGAAGATAAAGGCGTAGCAGGAAAACCCACCTCTGCCGGCTCAAAGGTATTCAGTGAAGGCGTAGCTGGCAGTGATGCTCTGCCGGTACAGAAAATCCGCGCTGCCGGCGGCATTATCCACAGCCGGACCAACGTCTGTGAAATGGGTACCGCTGCGATTACCGGTTCAGAAATGCAGAGGCCGACTCATAACCCCTGGCATCCGGAATATAACAGCGGCGGTTCATCCGGCGGGGCGGCAGCTTCGCTGGCTGCCGGCACCACGACACTTGCCAACGGCTCCGACTACTGCGGTTCAATCCGGGTACCCGCTGCCAGTTGCGGGGTTGTCGGTTATAAACCGCCCCGGGGTCGCAATCCGGTGTCGCCCTTCTTTAATCTGGACTGGTACGACCACGACGGCCCGTTAGCCCGCACCGTTGGCGACTGCGCCCTGCTGCAAAACGCCATGAGCGGCCAGCACCCCGGAGATCTGTTCTCACTGCCGGACACCGCTCCTTTACCATTGCACTATCAGGGATCCCTGAAAGGCAAAACCATCGGCTGGTCGATGGATTTAGGCTATGTGGAAGTCGACCCGCAGGTACAGGCCAATACCCGGGAAACCCTGGCATTACTCAAAGAACTGGGTGCAGAGCTGGTCGAAATTGACCTGAACTGGACAGAACAATGCCTGCAGGCCTTCAGGGATCACGGTGCAGCCATCTTCGGTGCCTGGGTGGCCGACTACCTGCCGGAGCACAGCCATGAGATGACTGATTATGCCCGGGCTTACGGTGCAACCGCCGAAGCCGTCAGCGGCAAAGCCTTTATGAATTCCATGGCCCAGGAAGCCTATATGTGGCAACAGTTAGCGCCGGTGCTGCAACGTTGTGATGCACTGATCTGCCCAACACTGGCGTTACCGGCAGTGCCATTGGAGCATTCACCGCTGGATGAGAATTTCAGCATCAACGGTAAACCGGTCGCCGCCGACTTTGGCTGGCTGCTGACCTACCCCTTCAACATGCTCAGCCCTTTGCCGGTCATCAGCATACCGTCAGGGTTTGCCGCCAACGGCATTCCCACAGGCATCCAGATAATTGGCCGCCCCTATGATGACCTCAGTGTTTTCAGCATTGCCGGTGCCTGTGAAGCAGCCCGCCCCTGGCTGAACACAGCAGATCAGCGGCCCCGTTTCAGCTAATCAGGAGAACACAGGATGAAGCAGGAACAGAGTATCTCCGGCGTCACCACCAGCAACGCCTTTATGGGCAATCAGTGTGCCGCACCTGCCGGTTTCAGCGCTGAGCAGAGTCAGATACGGCAGGTAGAAAGCAACGCCCGCAGCATCACTCTGAGCTGGCAGGATAATCAGAAAAGTGAGTTTCACTACATCTGGTTGCGACATAACTGTTTCTGCAGCCAGTGTGGCAACAGTGCCGATGGCATCCGGGCGCTGACCATTCTGGATATTGACCCGGACATCCGTCCCGCCAGGGTCAGCCTGGATGATACCGGTAACCTGCTGATCACCTGGCCCGACGGCCACCGCTCGGAATACGGCCCGGTCTGGCTGCGGTTGCACAGTTACAGCAAACAGCAGCGTCAGCATCGCCTGAGTTTTACACCCACCCTGTGGAAAGCGGATATCACCGATAACTTTCCCAGCCATGATTACCGCCACATCCATGAGGATGAAAGCGCCCATCTGGCCATGCTGGAAACCCTGCGGGACTATGGCATCGTCAAACTGGATAACGTCGGCAGTGAACCGGCAGAAACCGAACGGCTGGCCAGCCTGCTCGGCCCGATTCACGAGACCACCGTATATGGCCGGATCTTCGAAGTTCAGGTTGAAGCGGTGTCCAAGCTGGGATCAAAAACAGCAATCCATCAGGATACCCATCACGATGATGCCTTCTGCTATAACCACCCCGGTGTGGTGGTCTTTCACTGCCTGCAGAATATTGACGGGGAAGGCGGCGAATCCACCTACTGTGACGGCTTCGCCATCGCCGAATCCCTGCGCAATGAAGCCCCGGAAGCCTTTGAGCTGCTGACCCGTATTCCGGTGCAGCATATCCGCCGCCATCCCGGTGAAATTGATTTCCGGATTCACGCCCCGCTGATCCGGCTGGACTGGAACGGTAATGTGTCCGGGGTCCGTTACTTCGATCGCGCCATGGCACCGCTGGATCTGCCCGCCGAATTAATTGAGCCGATGTATGCTGCGGTCAGGGAATACCACCGCCGGATGGTCAGCGATGAGTTCAAAGCTGTGATTAAAATCCCCGCCGGCACCGCGGTTTTCATCGACAATAACCGCAGCATGCATGGCCGTAATGCCTTTGTGCCAACCTCTCCCCGCCGCATCCGTACCTGCCACGTGCCACGGGATGAATTCCATGGCAGGCTGCGGGATCTGGGAGCCCGACTGGGGCGGGATGATTTTGACCTGATCCTGCCACAGGGGGCCTGCCCGGCCTGATGCCCCCTGCCGTGGTCAGTAACAGATCCGGCAGCCAACAGGCATGTAGTGATTACCGGCGGGCTACAGACTGCCGCCGGTATTCATACACCGAAGTGTAGATACCACTGATACAGATAATGCCAATTCCCAGCCACATCAGCGCATCCGGCAAATAAGAGAAAAACAGATAGCTGACGGTACAGGCACCGACAATCTCGGTGTAATTGAAGGGTGCCAGTAATGACGCCGGTGCATACTCACAGGCTTTGATAATCAGGAAATGCCCGGCTGCGGCGAACAGGCCCATCAATGCCATAATGCCCCAACCCTGAAGGTCTGGTGCCACCCAGACAAAGGGCACCACCAGAGTCATCCCCACCAGCCCGACAATGGCGATATACATCAGCCCCATTAACGGCTTGGCACGCTGCGACATCTGGCGGGTATACATAATGTAAAACGCATAACAGACGCCGGCCGCCAGCGCCCATAAACTGGAAAACTGAAAATCATCCGCCGCGGGCTGCAACACAATCAGCACACCGACGAAACCCAGCCCTGCAGCACCGGCCCGGCGTAAGTCCAGCCGCTCCCGCAGGATCAGCGGCGAAAATGCCGTAATGATCAGTGGCGCAACAAATAACAGCGCCAGAGAATTAGGAATAGGATTACTTTGTATCGACAGGAAAAAACACAGGGTACAGGCCAGCAGAAAGAACCCTCGTAACCCCTGAGAACCGGCACTTTCAGGCCAGCGCCACCAGGCCATGCGTTTCCAGGCCAGCAGCGGCAGTAACCAGAGGAAATGAAAGAAATAGCGGGCCCAGACAACCTCAAGCACGGGATACGTCTGCCCCAGTACCTTGGCACACACATCCAGAAAAGGCACCACCAGCATACCGGCGATCATCAGCCCTATTCCCAGCATCGGACGTTGCGGTGTATCCATTCTGTTTCCCTGTTCTGCGCCATTCGGCAAGCCAATTCTCTGAGCTTACTAAATGACAGCAAAACGGCCTGAATACAAGCCTGATCAGTCAGAATATCCGGAACGCCGGCTCATACACTCGCTGATCTGCTCAAACTCAAAATGCCAGAGCAGTTTCTGCAGGATGTCATACATATCCGCATCATGGGCGCGGACAGCTTCGATCATTTGCTGACAATGGGTGAAATTCATTTGCCGGGAAGCCTGCAGTAAGCCCTGATGTAAATCGTCCGGCAGAGCATCCAGCTGTGTCTGGGTAATATCATCCGGCTGGCTGACCGACTTACCGGAGGCAAACCGCTCGAAAACGTATTCAAGCCGTAACAGCCGGCCAACCAGAGATAACAGTTCGAACTCATTCACGGGCTTGCGTAAAAACGCATCGGCACCGGCTTCAATTGCCACCCGCTCTTCATCTTTAAACGCACTGGCAGTGACCAGTATCACCTTCGGTACCCGCAGCCGGGCATCCGCTGCAGCAGACTGAATTTGCTGCATCAGCATAATGCCGTCCATTTCCGGCATCCGCTTATCCATCAGAACCAGATCCGGCTGCCAACTGCGGTATAACTCCAATGCCCGGCTCGCATTCCCCACTTCAGCCAGCCGGAACCCCAGCGGTTGCAAAAATGCCTTAAAGATATCCCGGTTACTGGCCACGTCATCAACAATCAGAATTTTCGGTACGGGCTGCTCAGCAGCCAGCGCCACCGGCCGGCGGTTATACTCGCTCATCCGCCGGGTCTGGTTATCAGCAATATGAACCGGCAATTCCACCGAGAAACAGCTGCCTTCCCCCAGGTGGCTCTGCAGGCGCATTTCCCCTTCCAGCAATTCCAGATACTGGCAGCAGATTGCCAGCCCAAGCCCGGTGCCGCTGCGGCCGTATTGCCGGCTCGACATAACCGACTGCTCAAAGGGCTCGAATATACGTTCCTGCTCTTCCGAACTCAGCCCGACGCCGGTATCCACCACCTGAATAATCAGCCGTCCGGTATCCTCCGTCACCGACTGAAAAACCGTCCGGACAGTCACCCCGCCCTGATGGGTAAATTTAATCGCGTTGCCAATCAGATTCACCAGTAACTGCCGTAACATGCCTTCATCGGTGATCAGAAAATCCGGCATCTGTGAGTCGTTTTCCACCCGGAACAGCAACCGTTTGGAACGGGCTTTATTGGCGAACATACTTTCCATGTCGCCGATGACTTCACGGATATTGAAATAGGCCAGCTGCGGCTCCAGCCGGCCGGCTTCGATCTTGGACATTTCCAGTACATCGTTAATCAGCGCCAGCAGGTGAGTCCCCCCACGGCTAATCGCATCGACAGACTCCCGTTGCTGAAAGCTCAGCCCTTTATCCCTCAGCAGCAGTTGTGAATAGCCCAGAATGGCATTCATAGGGGTACGGATTTCATGGGACATATTTGCCAGAAAAACACTCTTCGCCTGATTGGCAGCCTCAGCGTTTTCTTTCTCTGCCGCCAGTTCTGCAGTGCGCTGCTCCACTTCTTTTTCCAGCTTATCACCGTAGCTGCTCAGTTCATTCAGTTTGCTCTGAATGGAGATACGCATCATATCGACACTGCGTGCCAGCTCGACGATTTCGCCGGAGCCCCTTAACACCACAGGGTTATTCAGATCGCCGGAAGTGATCCGGCTGGCGGCCTCATGCAGCACCATCAGTGGTTGCAGAAAGAAGATCTTTAACAGGTAATACAGGCCGGTAATGCCCAGCAAGATGCACAGGAAAAATACCAGCACTGAAATCAGCAATGAATGGGACAGTTTATTCTCCAGCCCGTAGGCGTCTTCGCCCACAAAGATGGTGCCCATATAACTGCCGTCATTACCGAGTACCGGTATCAGGATGTAAATAATGCCATCCCCCAACAGAGCGGCTTCGCGATACAGGCTTTGACCGGAGGGCAGCACACCGGTAACCGTTGCGCCGATCTGATTCACATCACTATGTGCCACTGCTACCCCCTGCTCATCCAGCAGGGATACAAACTTTACCCCCTGAGTACTCCCGCTCCGGTATAACTCAATACACCGGATCGTCTGGACCTTGCGTATCCAGCTCAGGTTATCATTACTTTCCCGTAACTGCTGCATTTCCCGGGGCAGTTCCTGGGTAAACGTACGGGCATTATTGGTGGCTTCATTAAGGTAAGCGATGCGCAGTTCATAGAGGTGCAGCCAGGTACTGAGCGCAAAGCTGGCAATGATGATCAGCGCCACCCCCAGCAACAGCTTAAGTTTTAAAGAGATCCTTTCCAGCATCTGCACCTCAGTCGCCACTCCGTCCGGAGCCTGATTGCATAATCTGCTCAACCCGGATAACCGCCTGATCCAGTGTGGACGCTACCGGCGCACCGAAGAAAATCTCATTAAACGCCTGCGAAGCCACGCTACCAGCCCGGGGGAATTCAGCAATACCGTTCTGTATCGGATCAATATCTCTCTGATTCAGCAGCCAGCGGCTCACACTGATAAATCCGGGGGCATCAAGGTAATCATAGACGTCAGAATGCCATAGCGATGTTCTGGCCGGTGCATCGTCATGGTGTAACAGCATGGCGGTTTCTTTGGAAGACGCCCATTGCAGGAAGAGCCAGGCAGCATCTTTGTGCTGGCCGCTGGCATTAACCGCAAAGCCCCAGGACCACAAAGATGTGGCTCTGGTCCTCGGCCCCCGGGGCATCGGGGCCGCTTCCCACTTATCCCATATAACTGATTCTTCCGGGCTGTCCATTTCGGCAAATAAATCAGATGCAGCAATAACAGACGCCAGACGCCCTGCTTTAAACTGTTCACGGATTTCGTGGAAATTTAACATTTGTGCCCCGGGCGGGCTGCCGTAACCGGTCACCATGTCCCGGTAGACCCGCAATGCATGCTTGGCCTGAGGGCTGTTAAACACCGGCCGCAGGGACTCATCCATCATCGCACCGCCATAGGCCCGGATCACCGGAATAACCGTCCAGGTATTCATACCGGCACCGGCGCGGGTCCGGGAGGCAAAGGCATACATGTTCTGCATTTCATCCCGTTCCAGGGCCATCTGCAGTGCGGTTTTCATCTGCAGCAATTCTTCATAGGTATCCGGCACCGCGAGCTCATAACGCTGAAAAAGATCTTTACGGTAGAAAAACACGGGGGCAAAAAAATCAAACGGCAGGGCTAGCATCTCACCATCAATGCTGCTCAGAGCCAGACTGCCCGGGGTAATATCAGCCAGGTCATACCAGCAGGCGTCTGTCAGTTGCGGATCATCAAAGTAAGGCTGCAGGGGCTCCAGCCAGCCATTGCGGTGAGCTTCTCCCAGATAGGAAATGCCAATCGGTACAACATCATAGATACCCGCGCCCGCCGCCAGATCCACCCGGCGAACTTCCCGCATCCGTGCCTGAGGTAAAACGTGAAAGCCAACTTTTATACCGGTGAGTTGTTCAAAATACGGGAGCTTTTTCTCTAAAGCGCGAAACGCCGGCTGCGTATTCGCCAGCACAGATAACGTGGTACCTGAAAACTGCCGCCAGTTAATCTGCGCGTTCTGCCAGGGTGAGACATCCGGCTGACTGGCTGCCGCCGTTGCGCTGACTGGCAGAGATGACCATACCAGCAGCACACACAAAACAGCCCGGCAAATACAGAACCGGTTACCCATGTCAGTCATAAGCTGGCTGAACACAGTTGCGGCCCTGGCGCTTGGCATTTAACAGATGGTCATCCGCCACACGGACCAGCCGGTTATAGCCATCTCCGTCTTCCGGATACACCGACACGCCAATACTGACCGTAATGTTAACGTCACCGCTCTCCAGCTGCAGCGGCTGTGCTGACACCCTCAGCCGGATACGTTCAGCCACCTGCAACGCCTGTTCCAAAGACTCTTCCGGCAGAATCACCACAAACTCTTCACCACCGTAACGAAACGCCGAATCAATTGAACGGATCTGTTCTTTAAGTACCGCCGCCAGCGCACACAGCGCAAGGTCACCGGCCATATGACCATAGCAGTCATTGACGGATTTAAAATGATCGACATCAATAATTAACAGTGCCAGTGAATGCCCGTGACGTTTCGATCGGACGATCTCGCTCTCAACCCGCTCAGCAAGCTGCAGCCGGTTGCGTAAACCGGTCAGTGGATCATGATTGGCCAGATAATTGAGGTTTTGCTCATTGCTCTTACGTTCAGAAATATCCGTACTGACCCAGGCATAACGGTCATCATTATGGTTCGCCGGCTCAATCCGGTACCCCTTAGTCTGCACCCACTTCATCGAACCGTCAGACAATATAAGGCGGTAATCCGGCAAGCTGATCATATCCGGCACTTCCCGCATCGCCCGCTCAATACACTGGCGGATTGTCCGTGCATCAGCGCTGGCCAGACGGTTCAGCCAGGCCAGAGGTTCAGCGCGTAAACGGTCAGAACTTTCCCCCCAGACGGATTCATAGGCCGGATTCACATAGTGCATCTGTTGCCAGTCACCGCTAACGATCCAGTACACGCTGTTAACCCGTTCGATCAGCCGGTGAAAAAAACCTTCGCTGCTCTGCGAGAAAGTATCGCGGCATTCATTCAAAGCGCGGCGCAAGGTTGCGGTCTGTTGCTGAAGGTTCAGGTGGTTTTTGATGCGTGCCAGGATTTCCGCTTTATCAAAGGGCTTACGGACAAAATCCACAGCACCGCTTTCCAGCGCGCTGACAATCTCATCACTGCCGCACACAGCACTGACAAACATAACCGGAATATGCCGGGTTCGTTCATCCCCTTTAAGCCGCTGGCACAGTGAAATGCCATCCATTTCCGGCATTTTATAATCCAGCACGATTAAGTCCGGCAATGACTGCCCGATCAGCTCCAGCGCATTTTCAGCGCTGACACTGACTCTGACATCCAGCCCAAGCTCTGCCAGATACTGACTTAATAAACGCAGATCATCGTGGTTATCATCGACCACCATCACCTGATGCTTCTGCACTGCCTTCATAAATCCTGAATCCGATAAAAGGGGCGACCGCATTCCCTGAAAAGTTATCCGCCTGCCCTATATAAAGAAACCGCCGGATAACTGTCATCGCTGACAGCCATTCCCGGCGGTTAAGACGTCTAATGAAACGCTGGTTCCATCAATCCCTGCATAATTGCGGTGACCAAAGCCTGTTCCCGTGTTTTGGCTTCAAGCTTGTTGCGCACATTCGCCAGATGAAACTCCACAGTGACAGGCTTAATATTCAACTGATCCGCTATTTGCACCGTCCGGTAGCCCTGCGCCAGCAGTGACAGGCAATCCAGTTCTCTGGCGGTAAGCTTAACGGTGCCGCCCGCACCGGATTTTTTGGTTTTGCGGGCCGCTTTACTGACCGGTGCATTACCTTTGGCACCGTCAAAATTATCAATAATGCCTTCAAGCTGCTTATTAATACGCCGCAGGGACTTATTGCGCAGCTCAAGCTCAGAATACCCCCGGCAGATCTCCAGATGAACTGCAATCCGGGCCAGTACTTCTGCCGACTTCAGCGGCTTTACAAGATAATCCACTGCCCCCAGCTGTAATCCTCTGACCACATCTTCAGTCTCACTCAGGGCACTCATATAAATGACGGGGATATCCGCCGTGCGCTCATTCGCTTTCAGTTGCCGGCACAGTTCAAAACCGTCCATACCGGGCATTTTTATGTCGAGTAAAATTAAATCTGCTAACTGATTGTCCAGTGCGGCAAACGCTTCACTGGCACTCAGAACGGGTCGAACCTGATAATTTTCTGCCTGTAGCAGCTGACTCAGAAATCGCAGGTCATCTGGCGAGTCATCCACAACCAGAATTTCTTCCACACCACTTAACCGCATACGCATTGCAACCATTCATGTAAACGCTGAACCCGGTGTACTGACCGGCATCCCTGAACGTTCAGCGCCAGAAATCTCCATAACAACCAATGCCATCGCCGTTTAAAACAATTTTTCCTTTGTAAACACTAGAATTAATGTAACCAATAATCTACCTATGAATATCCATAGGTCATTGATCTATAAACCATATAGAAACCAACCACCTGAATAACAGCTGTATAAAGCCGGCCGGAACAGCGAATAAATGCCTCTTGCCAGCCCCACAGGAAACACCCATAGTTAGCTATCCGCAATCAGGACTCGCAGCTACAAATGACTGACGCTATAAACCGAAAAATAATTGCCGCTCTTCAGGAAAATGCCCGCATTTCGTATGCAGAACTGGGCAAACGGGTACACCTGTCAGCCCCGGCGGTGGCAGAAAGAATTCGAAAATTAGAGCAAAGCGGAGTTATTACCGGTTACAGCCTGAAAGTAAATCTGGATAAGCTCGGATATCCTATCGTCGCGCTGGTGCAATGCAAGGTATTCCGTACCAAAGAACGCCAGTTTAAGGCCCTGGTACTGAGCTATGATGAGGTCATTGAATGCCAGAACGTCACCGGTGAACAGGCGTTTCTGGTTAAGCTGGCGGTGGCATCCATGTCACATCTGGATGCCATTCTGGAAGAGTTTTGTGACCTGAGTGATACCAACACCATGATGATATTGTCCACCCCGGTGGAACGGCCACTGCCCCAGACATTTTTCAACGCTGAGGCAGAGTCCTGAATCAGCTCTGTGCGGCCAGCTGACGCTTGCGTTTTGCCGGCCACTGACTGACCACCATACCCGCCAGCATCAGGCTGCAACCGATCATTTCCTTGATACCGATGTGTTCGCCCAGCAGCAGCCAGCCACCCAGTACAGCGAACAGTGCTTCCATTGAAAGGATCAGCGCCGTCGTACTCGGCTCTACTTTACGCTGGGCAATAATCTGCAGCGTACAGGCAATACCGCTGGAAGCGATACCGGCATAGAGAAGTGGCAACCAGGCTGCCTGAAAATCCCCCAGCACCGGCGTTTCATACAGCATTGCAGCGCCGGTTGCCCAGACTGCCGCCACCAGAAACTGAGTAATAGACAAACCGATAGCATCAACCTTACGGGACAACCAGCCAATGGTAATCACGTGCGCCGTCCAGAAAAACGCGCCTATCAGCTCCAGCAAGTCCCCGTAACCGATCTTCAGATCCGGGCCGATGGACAGGTAATAAAGCCCGATAACCGCCAGCACAACACCGATCCAGGTGTTCATATTGGTAGCCTGACCGAGAAAAATGCCTGCAATCGGTACCAGCACGATGTACATGCTGGTGATAAATCCGGCATTACCTGCGGTGGTATACAGCAAACCGATCTGCTGGAAACTGAAACCGGCAAACATCACGCTGCCCGCCAGAATACCGCCATAAAGCAGCGTTTTGCCCTGGGGCAGACGCTGTTTACCCATCAGAATCCAGAGCGGTACCAGTGACAAAGCCCCCAGAATAAAACGGGCCGCGTTAAAACTGTGCGGGCCCAGATAATCCATACCGGCACTTTGCGCGACAAAGGCGAAACCCCAGATTGCTGCCACACTGATCAGCAATAAATGTGCAGGGCTGATAAAACTCATTTCGTTTCACTCCAGACAAGAAACCACAAACAGGCGGCTATTTTAAGCCGCTATCCCAGCAACGCGACAGAGCCTTACTAACGAAGTAACGGCTATCTACTTTAATAATCAAAGTTATTAGCAGCTTTTACTTACGATTCGTAAGCTGTCCACTGAAAACCATCCACTTCCGGCGTTTTAGCGGTGACGGGCATCATTTCCGGCGCTCTGACGGTATTTTCCGGCCAGCCAGCCCCGGCAAGATAAAAACTCACAACCACCAATAAAAATAATCAGGAATCACCTATGACATACCGGATCAAAAAATGGCTGGCACTAAGCGCAGTTGCCCTTAGCAGCCTGAGCCTGAGCCTGACCAGCCAGGCAGACACTATCCGCATCGCCATTGACGGCTCATACGCCCCCTTTGCGGTCGTTGACGCCAGCGGCCAGCTGAGCGGCTTTGATGTGGACATTGCCAACGCCCTCTGCGAGGAAATGCAGGCCGACTGTGAGATTGTTTCCCAACCCTGGGACGGCATGATCCCCGGTTTAAGGGTAAAGAAATTTGATGCGATTATTTCCTCCATGTCAGTGACCGCAGAGCGCTCTAAAGTGGTCGACTTCAGCGACCGTTACTATTCCAATGTGCTGGTGATGCTGGGGCCGAAAGACCGCAGCTTTGAGATCTCAGACAGCGGCCTGAAAGGCCTGACTGTCGGCGCATACCGTTCCACTGTGTCCAGCCAGTATCTGGAAGACAACTTCAGTGGCACCGTGGATATCAAACTCTACGACACACAGGAAAATGCCTACCTTGATATGAAGTCCGGGCGGATTGATTTGCTGGTCTCCGATAAATGCCCGGCCTGGGACTGGTTGCAGTCAGCCGATGGGCAAGCCTTTGAATTTAAAGGCGCTGACATCGACATTCAGGATAAGGTTGCCATTGCCGTTCGCAAAGGTTCTGACCTGAAGCAGGCGTTCAGTGACGCTATCAGTGCCATTGTCGCCGATGGCCGCTATGCCGACATTAACAGCCGCTACTTCCCTTTCAGCATTTATTAACAGGTATTTATGATGACGTTTCAGGCGGTATCGGTACTGGGCATCCCCCTCGACTTTAATTCCTCACACCTGACCGGCAGCGCGGCAGCACCGCCAATTATTCAGGAAGTGCTGCACAACGGCTCGGCGAACCTGAGCAGCGAGTCGGGAGTGGATATTGGCAAGGATACCCGCCTGCAGGACGCAGGCATGCTGGACTGGCCCGATCAGGCAAGTGCATTTGACTGTATCGAACAGCGGGCTGCAGCCATTCGTCGCGACGGGCATAAACTGCTTAGCCTGGGAGGCGATCACTCCGTGACTTACCCGCTGATCCGTGGGCTACAGTCCGACAGAGAGCCTCTGACGATCCTGCACTTTGACGCCCATCCGGATCTCTACGATGAGTTACTCGGCAACCGCCACTCCCACGCCTGCCCGTTTGCCCGAATCATGGAAGAGCAACTGGCAGACCGGCTGATTCAGGTAGGTATCCGCACCCTCAATGACCACCAGCGTCAGCAGGCGGAAAGGTTCGGTGTAGAAGTACATGAAATGCGTCACTGGCAGGGGGTCCCAACACTGGACATTAAAGGGCCGGTGTACATCTCCATCGACCTTGATGCCCTGGATCCGGCATTTGCTCCCGGGGTCTCCCATCATGAACCTGGCGGGCTGACGGTACGGGATATTCTCAGTATCCTGCAACAGCTGGATGCACCTGTTATCGGGGCTGATATTGTTGAATATAACCCCTCACGGGATATCAACGGCATGACCGCCATGGTATGCGCAAAACTCTATAAAGAGCTTGCTGCTCTGCTACTCAGGGACTGTCGGGAAGCCTAAGCTCAATCACGGCAGGTCGCGCCGGAAAAACTCCCGCAGCACGATCCCGGACTCAGTGCGCTCAACACCCTTGAGCGCACTGATCTTTTCAATCACCGCATCCAGTTCTGCCGCATCATGGGCGCGCACTTCCAGCATCAGATCAACACTGCCACTGACAGTTTCACAGCAATATACCTGAGGAACGGTTTCCAGATGGCCGATAACCGCCGACTGATAAGGCGCCAGCACACTGACCGATACCCGGCTGAAAAACTGCGGCCGTGGCAATAACTGCACATTCAGCCGAACACTGTAGCCCTCAATAACGCCCTGCTCTTCAAGCCGCCGGATACGCTCCTGCACCGTCGAACGGGCCAGATTCACTGCCCGGGCAATCTCAGCCGTAGGTAAACGGGCATTTTTCTGTAACAGCGCCAGAATTTGCTGATCTTTACTGTCAAGTTTCAAACAAGTCATCCTCACCGGTCGTGAGGCATAAGCATCCCCCGGCAGGCTGGTAAATGCAATCTGCAAAGCTCCGTTGCGCAACATCCGGCCGTTATTTACTGGCGGAATAAAGGACGGGCCTTGACTGTTTGTCCCACAACCATAAAATAGACAAAATTCAAATTACGGACAAAATTCCAGAAATGACCAATCGTGAACGTCAGCTCTTACAGTTGCTGCAGGCAAACCCACTGATCAGCCAGCAGGAACTGGCAGAAACACTGGGCATCAGCCGTTCTGCCGTGGCTACCCACCTGACCAACCTGACCGCCAAGGGCGCTATTAAAGGCCGGGGTTATATCCTCAGTGAACGGCGTTATTCAGTCGTCATCGGCGGGGCCAATATGGATATTCTCGGCACCCCCGGTCAGGCACTGACACCGGGCAGCTCTACCCCTGGCACCGTCAGTTACAGCCCCGGTGGCGTCGGCCGTAATATTGCCGAAAACCTCGCCCGCCTGGGAGAAGACTGCTACCTGATTGCACCGGTAGGTGATGATCACAGCGGCCGGCAACTCACCGAACTCAGCAGCCAGGCGGGTATCGATACCAGCCAGATGGTCACCATCCCCGGCCATGCCACCTCCAGCTATCTGTCACTAGTGGATGAACAGGGCGAAATGCAGCAAGCCATTGCCGACATGGCCATTCTCGATGCCTTCGGCCCGGATTACCTGCGTAAACATTTAGGCTTGCTGGCCCGGGCTGAATTGCTGGTACTGGATACCAACCTGAAAAACAGCACCCTGGAATGTCTGTTCGGTCAGTTACCGGAGCAGCGCTTTTTTGTTGATTGTGTATCCAGCAGCAAAGCCCCTAAAATCCGGCCGTTTCTGTCCCGTATTCATACCCTTAAGCCTAACCTTGCAGAAGCCGAAGCCATTTCCGGTATTCACACTGACCCGGCGGACCTTTCCGACAGCGCTCTGCAAACCCTCGCCCACTGGTTTCATCAGGAAGGCGTCGAGCGGCTGTTTATCAGCCTGGGCAGCGAAGGGCTGTTTTACAGCCACCGTAACGGCGAATCCTGCCACCACAAGCTCAGCTGCAACACAGTTATTAACAGTAACGGTGCCGGCGATGCCCTGATGGCCGCCCTGTGCCATGGCTGGCTGCAACAGATGCCGGCAGACCAAACCTGCCGTTTTGCACTGGCCGCCGCCAATCTGGCCCTGGCCAGCCAAACCACAATAAACCCGGAGATGTCCCGCCTGAACGTGGCACAGCTCCTGTCCGAATCAATGTAAGAACATGGGAATAAACATGTCAGCACAATCTGCCAACCTGAAACAGTATCTGGATATCCACCCTGACGTTGCCGCCGCCCTGGCTGCCGGCCAGCCGGTTGTGGCACTGGAATCCACCATTATTTCCCACGGCATGCCGTACCCGCAAAATGTTGAAACCGCTTTAAAAGTGGAACAGACCGTCCGTGAAAACGGTGCCCTGCCAGCCACGATCGCCATCATCAACGGCCGTCTTAAAGTTGGCCTGAGCGAAGAAGAAATTACTTATCTAGGCAAAACCGGCAAAGCCGTGATCAAAACCAGCCGCCGGGATATTCCGTTCATTGTTGCCCAGCAACTGGACGGCGCCACCACCGTTGCTTCTACGATGATCATTGCCGCCATGGCTGGCGTCCGGGTATTTGCAACCGGCGGTATCGGCGGGGTTCACCGGGGTGCTGAAACCACCATGGACGTCTCTGCAGACCTGCAGGAACTGGCCGGCACTTCAATGGCGGTGGTCTGCGCCGGCGCTAAATCCATTCTGGATATTGGCCTGACCCTGGAATATCTGGAAACCCACGGTGTACCGGTGGTGGGCTACCAAACTGAAACCATGCCAGCCTTTTACACCCGTAACAGCCCATTCGGTGTGGATTACCGGCTGGAAGATCCTGCGACCATCGCTAAGGCACTGCAGGCAAAATGGCAGCTGGGGCTGGAAGGTGGCGTAGTGGTTGCCAACCCGATCCCTGAAGCCCACGCACTGGATCAGACAATGATCGACGGCGTCATCGATAAGGCCCTGCAGGAGATGGATGAACAGGGTGTCAGCGGCAAGGAAAGCACCCCGTTCCTGCTGGCCCGGGTAGCAGAAGTAACCGAAGGTAAGAGTCTGGCAGCCAATATTCAGCTGGTCCTGAACAACGCCCGGTTAGCCGCTAAGATCGCTGCGGAATACAGCGCGCTGTAAGCTCGACTAACTATCAGCTCGACTAGTAAGCCCCAGCGCATTAAACGCTTTCAGGCGATATATGCAGCACATTAAGCCTGTAACAGGCAAAAAAATACCCCGCAGCAGCGGGGTATTTTTTAGTACCGTCTCAGAGCCGTATCAGCTCTGCCAGTCAGTCACGTGTTTAATCTCCAGGAAGTCTTCCAGCCCCCAGACACCGCCTTCACGGCCATTACCTGACTGCTTGTAACCACCGAAAGGAGATGCGCCGGCAGCATCAATACCGTTTACCCGCACCATGCCACTGCGCAGTTTACGGGCAACGCGACGGGCTTTTTCCGGATCCTGAGTCTGAACATAGTTAGTCAGACCGTAATCGGTATCGTTGGCAATACGGATGGCTTCCTCTTCCGTATCAAACGGAATCATCGTCAGCACAGGACCAAACACTTCTTCCCGGGCAATGCGCATGTCATTGTTCACATCAGCAAAGATGGTTGGTTTAACAAAGTATCCCTGCTCCAGACCTTCCGGCTTACCGGTACCACCGGCGATCAGCCGCGCACCTTCATCGATACCGACCTGAATCAGCTCCTGAATCTTGTTGTACTGCATTTCACTGACCACCGGGCCAATGTGCTTACCCGGTAATGACGGATCTGCAATCTCAGTGGCAGCGGCCGCAGCAATCGCTTCTTCCACCGCCTGATCGTATACCGAACGCTCCACCAGCATCCGGGTCGGCGCGTTACAGGACTGCCCCGTGTTGTTAAAGCAATGGAAGGTACCGCGTTTCACCGCTTTGGCATCGGCATCAGCAAATACGATATTGGCCCCTTTTCCGCCCAGTTCCAGTGTCACCCGCTTCACAGTATCCGCCGCCGCTTTACTGATCAGCGCACCTGCTCTGGTGGAGCCGGTGAAAGACAGCATATCCACATCAGGATGGCCGGACAGCTGGCTGCCAACGCCGACACCGTCACCATTCACCATGTTGAAAACACCCGGCGGGAAGCCCGCAGCATCCACCATTTCTGCAAAGACAATGGAAGACAGCGGTGCCACTTCTGAAGGCTTAAGTACCACTGTACAGCCTACGGCCAGTGCAGGAATGACCTTCAGCGTGACCTGATTCATCGGCCAGTTCCAAGGCGTAATCATGCCGCACACACCAATCGGCTCGTGAATCAGCTGTTCGTTATTACCCAGTGATTTTTCAAACTCAAAGTTCTCAAACGCTTCGATAAAGCCTTCAATGTGTTCGCTGCCGGAACCGGCCTGCGCGCGGGTTGCCAGATCAATCGGCGCGCCCATTTCCATCGAAATCGCCGCCGCCATATCATCGTTACGCTTTTCGTATTCACGCAACAGTGCCTTGAGCAGATTCAGGCGTTCTTCTTTCGGAGTTTCCGACCAGCTGTCGAACGCCTGCCGCGCAGCCGCAACCGCCGCATCAGTATCCGCCTGGCTACCCAGAGAAATAACCGCACAGGGCTCGGCATTTGCAGGGTTGATTACCTCGCAGTCATTGGCCTGGCTCGGTGCCACCCAGGCTCCGTTGATGTAAAAATCGCGTTTATACAACATGGCAGATACTCCTATCGGGGTGTTGACCTGCACTCAGGCCCCCATCTTTTAATAATGATTGCCACAGATCATAGAGAAGCAACCTTCAACAGACAAGCCAAAAACACAAAATAATACGCCATTTACTGTTAATAATTTCAACAAACACAGCTTTTGAAGAAAATATTAATCACTTAAAAATTACTCAATATACCTTACTGAAGTGCTGCATTAGACTAAATAGGGTGATTTTCTGTCCTTACCCGGCAGTGCTATTATGCCCGGTATCACTGAATTTGAGAGGAATTAACATGTTCGTAATCATGGATATCATGGTGTCTCCGGGTGGCGTTGGCATATCCGTTTCACCGTACGTGGCACACTGCCAGAAAATTTTTCAGGAAGCAGGCCTGAGCCACCAGATGCACAGCTATGGCACTAACGTTGAAGGCGAGTGGGATGACGTTCTGGCCGCGGTTAAGCGTTGCCACGAAGATCTTCACGAGATGGGTGCAGTACGTATCACCAGCCACATGAAACTGGGTACCCGTACCGATAAAGCGCAGACTATTCAGGACAAAATCGACAGCGTTAACGAGAAGCTGTAAGACGTTCTGTCCTGTCAGAGTGACAGGTGATGCATATCAGGCGTCACCTGTTATTCACAGCTATTACTACTCTTTTGAATCCGGTTCGTCTTCCGGTTCATCTTCAGGCTTATAGAAAAAATAATCCTTCACACCGTAAAACAAACTGCCAAATCCGATCACAGCAATGATCAGCATGTTCTGCTTGTCATTCAGTTCCGGCAACAAGCCTGAACCGTCGCCAAAATACCCGTATCCCGCCAGAATCAGCAGAAAAATACCGATAGCAACGTTCTTAATACTTACTTGCTTGATGTCAGAGCTAAGCCAAAACATACAAATACTCCTCCGCTCACTTTATTGATAACTTCACTGCCTCTGGGTGTACGCAGTTTATCACGGGCCAGAGTAGCAGCTGCAGCATAGCCACAGTGTATAACTACCACCAAAGCGCTAAAAGTCAGCGCCAGCAAAGCAAACTGCGGAATATAAGCCGTCGCCGGATCAATAAATTGCGGAAACAGTGATAGAAAAAATACGATCGGTTTAGGGTTAAGGGCCGTTATCCCCAGACCTTCTGAAAACCGTTTTCTTACTGAATGACGCCGTCCGGCAGACAAATCCGCCACCTGACCACTGCTGCGCCACAGCTTAATACCCAGATAAATCAGATAAGCTGCCCCCAGATATTTAAGCACCGTAAACGCCAGTGCAGACGTGGTCAGCAACAAACCTAACCCGGCCGCCGACAATACGGCGATCAGCAACATGCCCAGCGCCACACCGGCGATCCCTGGCAAAGCGCCCCGGAAATCATACTGCAGTGTATTTTTCAGCGTCAGGACAATACCCGGCCCGGGACTGGCAATTACAGCCGCCGCAATGAGTATGAATAACAGGTAATTTTCCATCAGTTTCCGGCCTGATCCGTTTCAGTTCAGGCCATGATACGCCGCCTGTCAGCCAGGCGGCAACCATGGAAAAAGGAGGGTTTTATGCCGGATCAGTAGTCCGCATAGGTATTAAAGACGGACTGATCACCGTTGTTTTTAACAGCATAAACCCTGAAGTCATGCTTTTCGGCACCGTCCATATCCATCCCCGGGGTGCCGGAAACCATACCCGGCACAGTCAGCAGACGGATATCGTTATCGGTTTCCAGCATCCGTTTAATATCCTGAGCCGGAACATGTCCTTCTATGATTTTGCCGTTAATGGACGCCGTATGGCAGGAGGCCATATTTTGCGGCACACCAAAGGCCTTTTTCACCGCCGTCATTTCTGAATCGGTGATTTCCTTCACTTTGAAGTTATGGTCCTTCAGATGGTCTACCCAGGCTTTACAGCAACCGCAGGTAGTACTGCGATAAACCGTGATAGGATACGCCGTATTATCGTTACTTTCTTTCCAGAAAGGGTCCGCCGCCTGAGTCACAGCAGAGAAGGAAACACTCATTAAAACAGTTACAAAAAGCAGGGCTGCACGCTGGCCGGCCCGGAAAAAATTCTTCATCATCACTCCAGATCGGGTATGAAAATATACCGGATAATCTGTTACTGGGTACGACCACTCAGCTGATCAATGATCGGGCATTCAACGGATTCATCGCCCTGACACTGCTCAACAATCGGCAGTAAAGCATCGCGCATCGCTTCTAATGCTTCGATCTGCCCGGTGATCTTTTCAATATGCTCCAGTGCTTTACTCTTCACTTCTGCACTGGTGCGGTTGGGATCCTGAGCAAGGCGCAACAAATCACGGGCCTCTTCCAGCGAAAACCCAAGACTGCGGGTCCGTTTGATAAACCTCAGTTCATCAATATGTGCCGGCGAATAGGTCCGGTAACCGTTATCGGAACGCTCAGCCGGGGCAACAACACCCTGCTGTTCGTAATAACGAATCGTCTTCGCGCTAAGTCCGGTGGCCGCTGCGGCCTGAGAAATATTCATACATCAGTATCCACAAACAAAAAGTTAACAAGCTTATGTATGGATCTGTATGGGAGGATGATAGATGGGTTCAGCATACCGAAACTGATAGCTTGTCTGATAATCAACCCGCACAAATCCGGCCTTCGGCAACACCAGTACTGTGTTTCCCCCGATCTGTGGTGAGCACCCCGTACCCAGCGCACAGATGCTGTCACAGTAGTCTGCAGCTTCGTGCCCGCAGCCATCACAATCTGCCATCTCCATTGCCGCACCTGTCACAGGCACAGCAGCAGACACCGGCTGAGCCATTGCTATCCACTGACCCGTCAGGAATATCAGTGTCAGCAAAATCAGCAGCCAGTGGCGTCGTGATATAAAGCTGTTGTGTACGGATTTAATCATCTAAAAGCAATTTCAGTTATGCAGTTTCTTTTATAGACTCGTTGCTTCCGCCGCGAAAATCAAGGGGAAATTGCGTATTACCCTGCGGTTTTGATACAGCTCAATATCTGCCTTGACCTTCCCCCTGGGGGAAGCTTTACACTCCCTGAAAAAGATTCCATCAGTGTGTAATTCCGGAGCATTAACATGGCTACCACCCTTATCCTTGAAGGTGTCCGCTGTGCCGGCTGTGTCGGCAAAATAGAGCGGGGGCTGGCAGAAACACCTGGCGTCAGCCAGGCCAGGGTTAACTTCCCCCAGCGCCGTTTGCGTGTGGAAGGTGACATCAGCGAAGCAGATCTGATCCACGCGGTCGAAGACATCGGCTTTGGTGCCAAAGTAGATCAGAACAGCCCTGAGTATCGTGCCCAGTTGCAGCAACAGGAAGAGAATACTTACCGGCTGCGGCTGCGCAGTGCCGCACTGGCGCTGGCGTTAGGCCTGCCACTGATGCTGATTGGCTGGCTGACCGACAGCATGAATATCACCACTGTGCAGGATCAGATGATCTGGGCAGCAGTCGGCATGCTGACACTGGCTGTACTGGTGTTTCCCGGCCGGCACTTCTTTACCGGCGGCTGGAATGCCCTTAAACACCGCAGCGCTACTATGGACTCTCTGGTGGCGCTGGGCACCGGCAGCGCCTGGCTGTATTCAATGGCTGTGGTAATGTTTCCGGACCTGTTCCCTGACGGCTCCCGCCACGTTTACTTTGAAGCCTCCGCCATGATTATCGGCCTGATCAATCTGGGCAACGCGATCGAAATCCGTGGCCAGCGCCAGACTTCCAGCGCGGTAGAAAAACTGCTCAACCTGCAACCCAAGCAAGTCCGGCTGATCCGTGAAGGTTCCGCTCAGGAAGTACTCCTTGAAGAGGTTCAGGTGGGTGATCATATCCAGCTGCGCCCCGGCGAGCAGATTCCGGTGGACGCCCGGGTCGTGGAAGGTCAGAGCCTGGTAGATGAGTCCATGCTCAGCGGGGAGCCTGTTCCGGTCACTAAAACCACCGGCGATCAGGTGATTGCCGGTACGCTGAACCAAACCGGCAGCCTGCTGATCGAAGCAGAGAAAGTAGGGGCTGATACCGTCATCAGCAAGATCATAGATATGGTACAGCAGGCTCAGGCCAGCAAGCCGGAAATTGCCCGGCTGGCGGATAAAATCTCTGCGATTTTTGTGCCGGTAGTACTGGTCATCAGCGCAGTCACTGCTGCCATCTGGTACCTGTTCGGTCCGGAACCGCAGCTGACCTATATGCTGATTACAGCCACCACCGTACTGGTCATCGCCTGCCCCTGCGCGCTGGGACTGGCCACACCGATGGCTGTCATGCGGGGTATTGCCAAGGCTGCCGACTACGGCATCCTGATCCGTAACGCCAAAACACTGCAAAGCGCCGCCGGTATAGATACGGTGATGCTGGATAAAACCGGTACCCTGACAGAAGGTAAACCTCAGGTCACCCAGACCAGAGCCAGCGGCATCACCGACAGCCAGTTGCTGCAGTTTGCCGCTTCACTGGAACAGCATTCAGAACACCCGCTGGCAGCGGCTATCTGTCAGGCCAATACGGCAGAAGTACTGCCGGTGGAAAACTTCAGTGCCATTGTTGGCCGCGGTGTCACCGGCGAACAGTCTGGTCGCCAGCTGCATCTCGGTAATGAAGCCTATATGGAAACCCTGGGCATTGATCTGGCAGATATGTACAGCCTGACTCTGGGGATGGACAGCGCCCAGACACCGGTATTTCTTGCGGTTGACCAGCAGCTGGCCGGTATGATCAGTATCAGCGACCCGATCCGTGAAGACAGCCGTACTGCTGTTGCCCGTCTGCAAAGTCAGGGATTAAGAGTCATCATGCTGACCGGGGACAATCCTCAGACCGCGCAGGCAGTTGCTACCGCACTGAAGCTGGACGACTTCTATGCAGGTCTGATGCCCGCAGACAAAGCTGAACAGGTAGCAGAATTTCAGAAGATGGGCTGCAAAGTTGCCATGGCCGGTGACGGCATTAATGATGCGCCGGCCCTTGCCCGGGCAGATGTGGGTCTGGCCATCGGCCAGGGGACTGACATCGCCATCGAAAGCGCTGACATGGTATTGCTACACAGCTCTGTAGACAGTATCGCTGACGCGGTGGATATATCCCGTGCGACCCTGCTCAACATCAAACAGAACCTGTTTGCCGCATTCATGTACAACACCCTGGGTATTCCGGTCGCCGCCGGCGTGCTGTTCCCGTTTACCGGGATTCTGCTCAGCCCGGTGGTCGCCGGTGCCGCCATGGCCCTGTCATCCATCAGCGTTATCAGTAACGCCAACCGTTTACGGCTGTTTAAGCCCGGTAACTAAGCAAAGCTAACTGCCACCTTATTCCTTGCGGGGATAAGGTGGCAGCCAGATTCTTCTGGCATTTCTTCAGGCCCGGCATTCTTTCAGCCCAGCAATACCTCAGGAGTCTTCAGCCTTTCCCCAGGCAAACAAGGCTTCCGGCTGCTCATCAAGGGCCTGAATACGGCTACGTAACTGGTCTGCAAAATCCTGTGTGATCAAAGAACGGGGTTTGTTAGCCGGATAAATAATCCCCAACTTTAAGCAGACATCAGAATCAAAACGGCGAAACACCACCTTACCGGGCTGTGCATAAGAGCAATAACTGGCGGCGGATATCGGGTCCATAATACAAACCCCCAGCCCCCGTTCGATAAATCGCAGCGCAGGAATAAAGAACCGGGTCTGCAGGCGTACATTCATACGGTACCCCGAAGACTGAAATAACTGCTGCAGGGCATAATACGTGGAGTGGTCCGGGTGCAGGGTAATCATCGGTTCATCGTCCAGATGTTCCGGTGTAATCACCTCATGCACCGCCAGCGGATGATCTGCTGGCAAGGCACACAGACAAGACAGGGAAAACACTTCTTTATCGATCGCAGAATCCCGCTCGGTCAGCTCCGTCAGACCGATGTCATACTGGTCTGAAGCCACCCACTCACGCACCCCTTCTGATGTCCGGGTTTGCAGAGAAGCCTGAATCTTCGGGTGCTCTTCAAGAAAGTCGGCAACCAGATCCGGTACAAAGAAGTTAGACGGTCCTGGCATACAACCAATCCGGAGGAACCCGTACTGCTTATTCTGAATATCCTGCAGGGTCTGGCTGACGTCATTGATACGTGAAAAGATCGCCTCAATCTCGGCGTATAAGTAATTCGCTTCCGGCGTCGGATACAGCCGCTTCTTGCGGCGCTCAAACAGCTGAAAACCAATCTGCTTCTCCAGTGAGCTGATCACCATGCTGACCGCCGGCTGGGTCCGGTAAAGCTGCTTAGCTGCCTGAGAGACTGAGCCGGTGAGCATCACCGCACGAAAAGATTCCATCTGGTTAAGGTTCATAGTCTCTCCTCAGAAGTGCACTGAACTGATCCGGCCATCAACAGGCACAGCACGTTATTAACAGCAAATGACATTTACAAAATATCAGTTTATCTGATGAATATTGGCAAAAACAGTCTGAAAGTAATGACTCTCAAATACAGAAGCAACCGTTTATCCAACGCATTCCGTAAAGATAAACACAGCAGAACCAACCAAAAGAACAAATAAAAAACTGAAAAAGATTAAAAGCAGAAAAAGAAGGGAATAAAACAGGCTTTTACAGAAGTATCCGGCAGCCTGTCAGGCTGCCGGAGTAAGTGCTATGGCTTACTTCTTCACCTTAGCAGCAGCGTCTTTCATGATGTCGTAAGTCACTTTCATATCAGCAACCCACTCAGGACCATATCGGAAATCAACCACTGCGCCGATGTTCTCGTAGCTCTGCAGTACTTTTGGATCAGTCATTACTTTAGCTGTAGCAGCTTTCAGTTTTGTAATTACTTCTTCCGGTACACCTTTTGGCGCAAATACACCGGACCAACCTTCGAAGCTGCCCTTGATACCGTAGTCTGCGAACGTCGGTACGCCCGGGAAAGCATCCATCTTCTGGTTCATAACCAGTGCACGGGCACGGTCACCCTTAACATGAGGACCGAATGCCGGCGGGAAAGAAACTGCAGAATCGATGTGACCACCAACTACAGATACCATGGATGCAGCAGCGCCTTTCGCGTGAACGTACTTAACGCTGTAACCGGCCTGGTCAGCAATGATGTTTGCCAGAATGGTTCCGGAAGATGAAGCACCCCAAGAACCCTGAGTCAGCTTGTTGGCTTTAGCACCGGCAACGAACTCATCAAAGTTGGTGTAAGGGCTGTCTTTTGATACCACAACCGCCAGCGGTACAGCAGTCATCTTAACGATCGGCTCAAAGCTGTCGAAGTCATAAGGTGTCTTGCTGAAGTTAGGCGTTACCAGCATGTTACCCAGACCGGCATTGATCAGGGTGTAACCGTCGTTCTTGGAGTTAGCAACGAAAGAGGTACCAACCACACCGCCGCCACCAGCTTTGTTGATAACAACAACTGGTACACCCAGCTCTTTCTCAACAGCATCTGCCCAGATACGGGTTGTCAGGTCGGAATCACCACCTGCACCGTAAGGCACGATTACGTTGATCGGTTTTTCAGGATACTCCGCCATCGCACCTGCAGAGAAAGAAACCGCTAAAGCACCGGCCAAGGCTAACAAGGTTTTTTGGGTATTTTTCATACTTTATTTCCTAGCTTTATTTTTATTTAAGTTATGTTTATCCGCACCGGACTGCCCTTAGCTTTAGTCGGTGTGAAGTTTGGGGGTTCATAATTCCGGCTATACAGCTTTTTCCTGTGGTGCTCTGGCAGCCTTATTACGCATCCGAATACTCGAATAAACGAAGAAAGCTGACAGGGCGATAAATACCCAGGAGAAAGGTGAAGCAAAGAATAAGTGGTAGTCAGTACCGACAATCGCCAGTGCCTGATCCAGGTTCTGTTCAAGGAACGGCGTCAGAATGAAGCCGATAATGAACACCGCCGGATTCAGCCCGAATACCCGCATGGAGTAGCCCATGATGGTGAAGGCAATCAGGATCAGAATGTCATTCATATTCTGGCCTGCGGTAAAGGCGCCGGTGAAAGCAAACACTGTCACACAGGGGAATATGTAATAACG
The DNA here is from genome assembly GCF_017051665.1 of Aliamphritea spongicola. Classification (NCBI taxonomy): domain Bacteria; kingdom Pseudomonadati; phylum Pseudomonadota; class Gammaproteobacteria; order Oceanospirillales; family Oceanospirillaceae; genus Aliamphritea; species Aliamphritea spongicola. The sequence continues at coordinate 518,869 of NZ_JAFIDL010000002.1, read as the reverse complement.
GCGCAGTGAGGCAACCTTCACAAAGAATCGGAAGCCTAACTTGGCAATCCCCAGCAGGAACAGATCAGTGATCAGGAAGCCTGCGAAGATCGCATAAATGGTTTCTGTGTGCTCAAAGAAGATTAACGGACCCGGTGTTAAACCGTGGATCAGGAACGCCCCCATCAGCAGAGCTGCCACATCATCACCGGGAATACTCAGGGTCAGCATCGGAATCATACTGGAGCCACATACCGCGTTATTGGCAGACTCCGCCGCAGCGATACCTTCTACAGAACCTTTACCGTATTCCTCCGGTTTTTTCGAAGTACGCTTGGCTTCACCGTAAGCAATAAAAGCAGCGGTACTGGAACCCAGACCCGGTAATGCACCGATGAATGTACCGATACCACTGGACTTCAGAATCGTACGGAAGACAGAACGGAACTCCTTAAAGCTGATGCGGTTATCTTCCGGCTTGGGAGAGTGGGTAATCATCATTTCATGATGCGGCACCCTCCGCCGGCGAATTACATTGATCACTTCCGGCATTACCAGAATACCGATCAGCATTGGCGTGAACGTGAAGCCTGCCATCAGTTCGGTATAGCCAAATGTAAAGCGGGACGCGCCGGTGATCGTCGACATACCCACCATCGCAAACAGCATACCTAAGCAGCAGGACAGCAAACCACGGGGAATGGATTCACCCGCCAGCGTGCCGATAACCGTAAAGGCAAACAGCAGCAGGAAGACTTTTTCAATCGGCCCCGCCTGCAACGAGATTGCCGAAATCGGCGCCGCCACAAGGATCAGAACCAGCGTCGCCAGCATCTCACCGGAAACAGAAGAGAACAGCGAAATATCCAGCGCTTTACCGGCTTTACCGGCTTTGGTCAGCGCGTTACCGTCAACCGCGGTTAAAAAGGACGCAGCAGCCCCCGGTGTATTAATCAGAATGGCTGAAATAGATCCGCCATAGATACCGGCCTTATACACCGCCAGCAGCATCGTGATACCGATAATAGGATCAACATAAAACGTCAGCGGCAGAATAATGGCGATGGCCATGATGCCGGAAATACCCGGAATTGCGCCGAAAATAATACCGATGATGACACCGGCAATAATACCGAGGATCGGGCCAACAGAAAGAATTGCACCAAAGCCACTTAAAATATTATCAAACATTACTACACCCCTTACTTACAGTGACCAGGTGGGCAGAAACACCCGCAGGAAGTGACTGGAACCATAAAAAATCAGGATCGGTGTAATCACCGAAACAGCCGTTATTGGTATCCAGTTACGGCCACCCAGCAGCAGCGCAACACTGAACATTACAAAAGGCGTAGTAACCAGGAAGCCTAAAACAGGCACCAGCAACCAGTAGGCAATGAAAATACCGATGTAGATAAAGATGCCGCCATAACCGTTCGTGACAATGAGTTCTTTATCTTCCATCTCTTTGCGCTGTAGTAGCTTTTTAAGAGACTCAATACCGATGGTGGCGGAGAAAATTATGATCAGTACCGCAACAATGCGGGGCAGGAACATCGAACCTAAATCAGTTTCGGCGCCACCTTCCACCAGCTGATCACTGGTAAGTATGATCAGGGAAATAATAATGAGCACGGTCGCAAGTACGACATCGACTTTACGTCTGTCCATTGGTCCTCCGAATTTTTATTGTTATATGCCTCGGTATTTTTAAGGACGGGCATTTATTTAATTATTGGCGCTTTTCTGACATCTGCTGCGTTGTTGTAAATCTCTCAGTAACAGCAGACTGATGGGCAACAAACCCTGAAATCCTGTTTTATATATTCCCTGGTGACAGTGCGCGATTATTAACCAGTCTAATTCAACCGTTCATAGATACAAATCGAAAATATATTTGATTATATAAATTCTGCTTATGTTTTTATTCAAGACAGAATTAACCTGTTTCATTCGGCTTATACAAGCCGGAAGCCCCGCATAAACGGCCACAACCGCCGGTATCCGACACATATTCAGCACCAGATTGCCGGCTTCCTGACCGCAAATACAGCCATCAGCTTTACCCCTGATAAGCGGCACAGTCCGAATTCGGTCACATTATAAAAACATAAATAAATCTGATGAAATCTTAAAAAAATACGATTTGCGATTATAAAGATTGCCGCAAATAATAAGTTCGTGAAGGTTTGGGCCCGAATAAAAGCAGGCCAAAAATAACAATAAGTGCAAAACCAAAACGCTAAATTTCAGATGCCGGTATATCCATTCCCACTTAAATTTAAGTCGTGATTTCCCTTGCCCTTGTCATTTTAAAACCTTAAGTGTCCACCTGAGCCCGGGGTTTCCCGCCAATGCATTACAGGTGTTCACTGCCAATGCTCACTGCAGACCATCAAACTTTTTCACAGGTAATCTGCAGCGGGTTAACTCCAAAGACGATAAGAATATTTAGGGCCTGTTTTCAGCGGGTTACGTGATTATGCAAGATTCTCAGATTGGCATTATTGGCGCCGGTGTCGTGGGTTTATCGACGGCACTATGGCTGCAAAAAGCAGGTTATCAGGTCACCCTTATCGACAAAGACCTGCCGGGCATGGGCGCATCTTTTGGTAACGCCGGCCTGTTTGCCGACTATGCACGTTTACCCTTCGCCCGCTTTTCCATGATGCGGAAAATGCCGGGGCTGTTAATGGACAGCTCCAGCCCGCTTTCAATGCATAGCAACTATATTCCTAAACTGCTCCCCTACGGCTGGCGGTTTTTCAAAGCCTGTTTCGCAGACAATTACGCCAAAGGCAAAGTCGCTTTATCCCAGTTACACCAGCACACCGTAGAGGCCGATAAAACCGTGCTCAAAATCAGTGGCGCGCATGATCTGGTCAAGGCACAGGGCTGTTTGGGACTGTTTGCTGATCAGCAGGACTTTGAGAATGCACAGCAGGGAGACCTGCTTGAACGCCGCCAGCAAGGGGTTAACCTTGAATTTCTGAACGCCGGTCAGGTAGCAGATCTGGAACCGGATCTGGCGGCCTTTCATGCCGGCGGTGTTTTCTATCCGGATACCCGGTTTACCGTCAGCCCGCTGGGGCTGTGCCGCCGATATGCAGAACACTTCACCAATAACGGCGGTAAAATCCTCCGCGATCAGGCCTTATCCGTTACACCAAAGATTCCCGGCGTCAGTGTAAAGCTGACGGATGAAACCCTTGATTTCGACCATCTGGTTATTTGCGCCGGCGTGGCATCCAAAGAACTGTTAACACCGCTGGGCGTTAAAATGCCTATGGTCAGCGAGCGGGGGTATCACCTGACGCTGGATCTTGGTGAAAAACAACTGCAGCGTCCTGTCGGCTGGTTAGACAAATCCGTATTTCTGACACCGATGTCCGGTGGTGTCCGGCTCGCCGGTACCGCTGAGTTTGCGGCAGCGGATGCACCGCTGGATGAATCCAAAGCACAGACGATGCTGGAACATGCCAAAGTCATGCTCGGTGAAACGCCACACATCACATCAACCTGGGTCGGCAGCCGGCCTTCAACACCGGACTCATTGCCGGTCATCGGCCCGCTGAAACGTTATCCTCAGATCAGCCTGGGCTTCGGCCACGGCCATCTGGGGCTGACCTTCGGTGCCGTCACCGGTCAGCTGATATCCTGTGCGATACAGGGCGAACCCGGTGGTGTGGACCTGGAAGCTTTTGCACCTGAGCGCTTCAGCTGACACAGGTATAACGGTTATTCGCCGGTTATCACGAACATTGTTTACACTTTATTCCGTATAAACCCATTAACAAAAAGGTATCACTATGATTTTACAGGGTGGCTATAACATCTGTGACGTTCCTGTCGGAGTCATCTCCCTGGAATCTTACTTCCCTAAACCAAACGGGCACATTAAACACCCTGCCTGTTTTGACTTCCCAATTCTGTATAAAACCGTTAAAGGCGCAACCATTGACCGCCTGATCCGCGAGCGGGACCCGGAACTGCTGAAGCCTTTTATTGATGCGGCTAAAGAGCTGGAAAGCGAAGGCGTGAAAGCCATTACCGGCAGCTGCGGCTTTTTAGCACTGCACCAGAAAGCCCTGGCGGACGCCGTTGGCATTCCGGTCTTTATGTCCAGCCTGATTCAGGTACCCCTGGTATCACGCATGCTCAGATCCGACCAGAAAGTCGGCGTGGTTGTGGCGAATAGCGAAGCCCTGACAGCCGATCATTTAACCGGTGTCGGTATTGCTGATGAACCGATTGTGGTTGCAGGTATGCAGGATCAGAAACAGTTCAGCGACGTGATCCTTCAGGCAAAATACAATGATCTTGATATGGCGCTGTTCGAACAGGAACTGTGCACCGTCGTTGAAAACATGCTGAACAACAATCCGGAAGTGGGCTCAATTGTGCTGGAATGTACCGACCTGTCGCATTTCGCGCCAGCCCTGCAGAAGCGCTTTGCACTGCCGGTATTCGACCTGACCAGCCTGACCCGGATGGTTGCTGCAACCGTTAACCGGACCATTGCCTGACAGCGTCCTCCCTTATGCTTCAAGTATTAAGAGCAGTCCATCTGCTCTTTTTTTTGGCAAAAAAAAACCTCTGCCCAAACCGGGAGAGGTTTATTACACATGTTAATACACAAGGTAAAAAAGTTGGCAACGTATCCCTACGCTGCCTGAGCCAAAACTGGTCTCGAAGAAAGCGCGGCCAATGGGTTTTGTCACGCTTTCCTCACAAGCTTTTTTCAAGCTTACATGTTTGGATAGTTAGGACCGCCGCCCCCTTCAGGGGTTACCCAGGTAATGTTCTGGGCAGGGTCTTTAATGTCACAGGTCTTACAGTGAACGCAGTTCTGCGAGTTGATCTGGAAGCGCTGTGAGCCATCATCGTCTTCAACAATTTCGTAAACACCCGCCGGACAGAAACGCTGTGCAGGTTCTGCAAACTTCTGCAGGTTAGACGTCATCGGAATAGACGCATCTGTCAGTTTCAGGTGGCACGGCTGATTTTCTTCGTGGTTTGTGAACGACAAGAACACAGAAGAAGACTTATCAAAGCTGATCACACCGTCCGGCTTCGGATATTCAATCACCGGGCACTCGCTGGCCAGCTTCATTTCAGCATAATCAGGCTTGTCATCGTGCAGGGTAACCGGAATGCTAAACAGGTTCTGATCGATGAAGTTGAATGCACCGCCCAGAATCGTACCGAACTTGTGCATTGCAGGGCCGAAGTTACGGCTCTTGTACAGTTCTTCATACAGCCATGAATCGTTGAAGTTCTCAGCGTAAGCAGTCAGATCACGACCGCCTTCATCACCGGCGCTCAGGGCATCAAACAGCGTTTCAGCAGCAATCATGCCGGACTTCATTGCAGTGTGCGTACCCTTGATCTTGGAGAAGTTCAGAGTACCGGCATCACAACCCAGCAGCAGTGCGCCAGGCATAGTCATTTTCGGCAGGGAGTTCAGGCCACCCTTAGCAATCGCACGGGCACCGTAAGAAACACGGGTACCGCCTTCCAGATACTGTTTCAGTTCCGGATGGTGTTTCATGCGCTGGAACTCATCGAACGGGCTCAGGTGCGGGTTCGAGTAGTTCAGGTCGGTAATCAGACCCACAACCACCTGATTGTTATCAGTGTGGTACAGGAAGAAACCGCCGCTGGCGTCAGTCAGTGGCCAGCCGGCACCGTGTACAACCAGACCTGGCTGGTGTTTAGCCGGATCGATGTCCCACAGTTCTTTAATACCGATACCGTAGTGCTGGGCATCTTTACCTTCGTCCAGGTTGAACTTGGCAATCAGTTCTTTACCCAGGTGACCGCGACAACCTTCAGTGAAGATGGTGTACTTGGCCAGCAGGTCCATACCCGGCATGTAAGAATCTTTCTGACCGCCGTCTGCGTCGATACCCATATCACCGGTACCGATACCGGCAACACGGCCGTCATCACCGTAAATTACGTTTGCAGCAGGGAAGCCCGGGAATACTTCAACACCCAGCTGTTCAGCCTGCTCACCCAACCAGCGGCAAAGGTTACCAACGCTGGCAATGTAGTTGCCTTCGTTGTGCATGGTTTTAGGAACCAGTGCGTTTGGAATTTTCTTCGCGTTTTCAGCATCTTTCAGCATGAAAATCTGGTCTTCAGTCACCGCGGTGTTCAGCGGGGCGCCCTGCTCTTTCCAGTCCGGGAACAGTTCATTCAGTGCGCGGGGTTCAACCACCGCACCGGACAGGATATGTGCACCGACTTCGGAACCTTTCTCGACCACACAGACGGTCAGTTCCTGCTCTTTCTCGTTGGCCAGTTGCATCAGTCGACATGCGGTAGACAGACCTGCAGGTCCGGCACCGACGATGACGACATCAAATTCCATGGATTCGCGTTCCATTACTCACTACCTCTATTAAGCTGGTTGGCTCTTTTATTGTTTATTATTGCTGCCCGAAAAAGGCTTTATCCACAGGGATATAGCCCGCATTCGGGAAAGCGGTATTATTTACGACTTTTCACTCTTGGGTACATACTAAAAACGACATATCGTAGCCGCAATAAGACCAGTGTCCAATATTTAGCCAAATGCGTCGTCAAAGGTCGCGTTTTAACACTCGATTACGTTAACCGCCAGACCACCCTGCGAAGTTTCTTTATATTTACTCTGCATATCGGCGCCGGTATCCCGCATCGTCTTGATTACTTTATCAAGGCTGACGAAGTGTTCACCATCACCATTCAGGGCTATACGGCTGGCGTTAATCGCTTTGATGGAGGCCATCGCGTTACGCTCGATACAGGGCACCTGTACCAGACCGGCAATCGGGTCACAGGTCAGACCCAGATTATGTTCCATGCCAATTTCTGCTGCGTTTTCAATCTGCTCAGGGGTACCGCCGGATACCGCCGCCAGACCGGCCGCCGCCATTGCACAGGCAGAACCTACCTCGCCCTGACAGCCTACCTCAGCACCGGAGATAGACGCATTGCGCTTACACAGCATCCCCACCGCTGCAGCGGTCAGCATGAAGCGCACCACACCGCTCTCACTGCCGGAATAATAGAAACGCATATAATAGTGCAGCACTGCCGGCACAATACCTGCCGCACCGTTAGTCGGAGCTGTTACAACCCGGCCACCGGCGGCATTTTCTTCATTCACTGCCAGGGCGTACAGATTCACCCAGTCCAGCGCAGACAGCGGATCACGCAGGGCAGCTTCAGGGCGCCCCATCAGCTTTTTATACAGCTCAGGGGCACGGCGTTTAACGTTCAGGCCACCGGGCAGTGTGCCGTCGATATCGCAGCCACGCTGCACACAGGCCTGCATTACATGCCAGATATCCAGTAAGCCCTGACGGACCTCTTCAGCACTGCGATGTACAGTCTCGTTAGCCATCATAATTTCGCTGATGGACAGACCACTGGCGTTACAGTGACCTAATAACTGTTCCATGGTTTCGAACGGGTATGGCAGCACCGTATCGTCATCGTCATGAACCGCCTGTTCTGCCGACTCAATTTCATCTTCATCCACTACGAAACCGCCGCCAACCGAGAAATACTCCCGGGTATACAGACAGATACCGGCTGCGTCTCGGGCACTGAAACGCATGCCGTTCGGATGCTGTGGCAGAGGGGCAAAGATGTATAGCAGGTCATCGTCTTCGACAAAACTGATCTCATGCTCACCGTCCAGCGACAGCTTCGCCTGCTGCTTAATCTCATCCAGCCGGGGCTGCATATACGCAGGATCAATTGTCTCCGGTGCCTGACCTTCCAGACCCAGAATGACTGCCGGCCCGGAGCCGTGGCCCACGCCGGTCGCGCCGAGTGAACCGAACAGTTCAATTTTCACACCGCTGACCTGTTGCAGGCAGCCGCGTTCACGCAGCTTAGCCACAAAGTCCAGTGCCGCACGCATTGGCCCCACAGTATGTGAACTGGACGGTCCGATACCAATTTTAAACAGATCAAAAACGCTGATATTCATCTTTTTGCCCTCCGGTATTCAGGCCCTCACCGCCTGAATACCCTGCCCGTAAGTGGCTTATCGCTTAGCGGTAAACCGGATGTTCTGCGCACAGCGCCAGAACTTTATTTTTTACATCATCGATAACGGCCTGGTTATCCATGTCTTCCAGTACATCGCAGATCCAGCCGGTCAGTTGACGGCAATCATCAACATTGAAGCCGCGGCTGGTAACCGCCGGTGTACCGATCCGCAGACCGCTGGTAACAAACGGAGACTGAGGATCATTCGGTACCGAGTTTTTATTCACGGTAATGTTGGCCCGGCCCAGTGCAGCATCGGCGTCTTTACCGGTAATGCCCTGCTTGATCAGACTTAATAAGAATAGATGATCATCGGTGCCGCCGGAGACAACATCGTAACCACGCTCGATGAAAACCTCAGCCATTGCCCGGGCGTTATCCAGAACCTGCTGCTGATAATCCTTGAATTCAGGGGCCAGTGCTTCTTTGAATGCGACGGCTTTAGCAGCGATGATGTGCATCAGCGGGCCACCCTGGCCACCCGGGAATACCGCACCGTTCAGCTTCTTCTCAATCTCCGCGTTCTCGCGGGCAATGATCAGACCGCCGCGCGGGCCACGCAGGGTTTTGTGGGTCGTGGTAGTGACAACATCCGCCACCGGTACCGGGTTCGGGTACAGACCCGCCGCAACCAGACCGGCCACGTGTGCCATATCCACAAACAGGTAAGCACCTACCGCATCGGCGATGTCACGGAACTTCTGCCAGTCAATAATCCGGGAGTAAGCGGAGAAACCTGCCACGATCATCTTTGGCTGATGTTCTTTCGCCAGACGCTCAACTTCTGCGTAATCGATCTCGCCGGCATCGTTCAGACCATACTGAACCGCGTTATAGATCTTGCCGGAGAAGCTCACTTTAGAACCGTGAGTCAGGTGACCACCGTGGGCCAGACTCATGCCCAGAACCGTATCACCCGGTTCACACAGCGCCATGTAGACAGCAGAGTTCGCCTGGGAACCGGAGTGCGGCTGTACGTTCGCGTAATCGGCACCGAACAGCGCTTTGGCACGGTCAATCGCCAGCTGTTCAACCACATCAACGTGCTCACAGCCACCGTAGTAACGCTTACCCGGATAACCTTCCGCGTACTTGTTGGTTAGGCCGGAACCCTGGGCCTGCATAACCAGCGGGCTGGTGTAGTTTTCAGATGCAATCAGCTCAACGTGCTCTTCCTGACGGGCTTCTTCAGCCTGCATTGCGGTCCACAGCTCTGCATCAAACGCGTCGATACGGTCTTGTTTATTAAACATATTCTTCTTACCTCTTGCCGATAAACAGACACCGGCAACTAAACGAGCCCGGCAAAACCGGGCCCGGAATCAATTCAAAAAAAGGGATTACTTCAGTGACGCAAGAAACGCGTCCACACCGGCCTGGGAAACGATTTCATCCTGATCCGGGGTGCCGGAACTGCAGCCCACACCGCCAACAATGTGCTCACCGGCAAAAATCGGTACACCGCCGGCAACAATGGAAAAACGGCCCTGGTTACTGGTATTGATACCGAACGCAGGTTTACCCGGCACACTTACTTCACCGTATTCACGGGTGGATTTACGGGCGGCGGAGGCGGTAAAAGACTTACCCATAGAAATATCGATACTGGTGATGCGGGCATTATCCATGCGCTGGAACATCAGCAGGTTGCCACTGTCATCAGTGATGGCAATATCCATATCAACGTTAATTTCTTCTGCTTTTGCAACGCAGGCTTGCATGATCAGTTGCGCATCTTGCAACGTCAGCTTCGGCATCATTCTCATTTGATTCACCATTTAAGTTTGTTTGAAAAACATCATAGCCGGGTTTTGACGTCCGGTATCGTTTTTCACTACATTTGTTATTTTTTCGGTGCCCTAATATGAAATCTGCGTACCAGTTGTAACCTACCGGCAGATTCCGCAATGCGTGACAAAACGCTGATTCCCGGGCCTGCCTGCGGGATCACCGCAGGTGCCCGGAGCGCTCAGCTATGAGCGCCGCGACGGTAGAACAAACTCCAGTTCTTTACAGAACTCTCTCCAGAGTTTGCTCAAACTTGGCAACAGCTGCATCAACATCGTACAGCTTATCCAGACCGAACAGCCCCAGACGGAACGTCTGGAAATCTGCCGGTTCATCACACTGCAGGGGTACGCCCGCAGCGATCTGCATACCTTCAGCAGCAAACTTGCTGCCATTCTGGAATCCGGCATCACCGGTATAGCTAACCACAACACCCGGTGCCTGGAAGCCTTCAGCAGCAACACTCTTAATGCCTTTGCTGACCAGCAGTGCACGGATCTTGTCACCCAGCTCCTGCTGAGCAGCACAGACTTTATCAAAACCGTATTCTTCGGTTTCCTTCATCACCTGGGCAAAGCTGGCCAGTGAATCGGTTGGCATGGTCGCGTGATACGCGTGTGCACCACCTTCGTAGGCATTCATGATTTGCAGCCACTTTTTCAGGTCACAGGCAAAGCTGTTGCTTTCAGTGGTTTCCAGGACAGCCAGGGCGCGCTCGTTCATCATCACCAGACCGCAGCAAGGAGAACCGCTCCAGCCTTTCTGTGGTGCGCTGATCAGTACATCAACACCGTGGGCTTTCATGTCTACCCAGATCGCACCGGAAGCAATGCAGTCCAGTACGAACAGGCCGCCAACCGCATGAACGGCTTCAGCAACAGCCTGAATGTAATCAGACGGCAGGATCATGCCAGAAGAGGTTTCTACATGAGGTGCAAACACAACATCCGGTTTTTCAGCATGAATTGCAGCCACAACTTCATCGATCGGTGCCGGTGCGAAAGGCGCCTGGCTACCTTCTTCAGTCTGACGGGCTTTCATTACTGTACAGCTGGATGGCAGGTCAGCCATTTCAAAAATCTGAGTCCAGCGGAAGCTGAACCAACCGTTACGGATAACCAGCGCTTTCTTGTTGTTAGCAAACTGGCGGGCAACCGCTTCCATACCGAACGTACCACTACCGGGTACCACAGCAACAGCGTCAGCCTGATAAACAGATTTCAGAGTGCGGGAAATATCGTTCATCACGCTCTGGAAAGATTTGGACATGTGGTTCAGGGAACGGTCGGTATAAACCACGGAATATTCAAGCAGACCGTTAGGATCCACAGGAGATGAAATATTAGTCATTGTTATGCTCTTCGTGAAATTTGTAATTATTTTTTCACGATGCTGCCTTAAGACTTTTTAAAAGGCAAGCGTCGTAAACAAAAAATGTATATTTTTTGTACCGGCGCGACTAATACCAAACGTCATATAGCGAATAGCGCCAGCCTACAGACTAACGGAATCCCCCTGGGCAAAAGTGCGTAATATCGCCGCATTTTAGACAAATATCGACACAGATAAGGCCAACTTATCGACCTTACTGGATCCAGAACCCCTGTTTTATCCCCGCCTGTTTTCGTTTTCACGATAAGAAATTTTTCTTGCATAACAGAATTTTCGTTTTAGGCCCGCTTTTTGCTTTATTCCTTTTGCCAGTTTTTAACTTCGACCTGCACGGCCGGTTGAAATGAACGAACTAACGGCAGCTACAGGCGACGCCGACAGTTGGGCTATCAGCCGGCACAGGTTATCCACACAGGAGTAAGCATTACGACGTTTTTTTACAGAAGCAGCTATAAAACATTGAAAATCAACGCATTAGGCCACTACAGGTAAGTTTTAAAGACTTACCGCTCAGACAGGCAGGTGCCTCCTTGCAGCCAGAAAACTGACTGCAGCAGCACGCCACGCGCCAGTTGTAATTTTCAGTGCACAGTTTCGAGCCGGGGTATCTGCGTTATCAGATGTCACAGCCCCCCTTTGCCCGAAGAAATGGGAACAGTTGAATCTGTCGGCAAACGGCCGGCACCGATTCCGTTTCCCAGGGGTATGCTCGTCCGGCGTCTGGCCTGCAGACAGTTTTCCGCTATCCGCTCAGTCTGATGGCACAGGGGAACCTGCGCGCTAAATAAGGAAACCATGGAGTAAAGGTGACCTGCAAAGGCTGACAGCGACGACCGGGACGGGTGCTATTTTCAGCACGACACGGAGTATGACAATGATCATCGACACCAGTTACATCAATCTGAGTGCAAGTCATGAAAAGACCGAATCCCGCAGCTTCAGCGCATCACTGACCAGCGGCTTGCAGTTCGGTAAATTTTTTCTCGATGCCAAAGACTATTTTGAGCCGGGCGATCTGGCCAATACTTCCCAGACAACTGATAACAGCCAGACGGAAGACGACGGACAGAATACTACCCCGTCCATTCTGATTATGACCGACGAAGGCTTCCGCTTTCGCGACACGGCGGAACAACAGCAGATTACTGACCAGCAACAGCTGACCCACGACCGCCTGTTTCAGGGTTTGTTACAGGCCGTCAGTGGCCAGCGGGTTACGGCCACTACAGACAACAGCAGCATCATGGCACTGATTGGTCAGATCCAGCAGGCAAACGCCGGAGAAACGCCACAATCCCCAGAAATTCAGCCTGCCAAACTTGAGGTCACGGTCAAAATGAAAGAAACCGTGTCTGAATATGAATGCACGGAGTTCTCCAGCTGCGGCATCGTCAGAACCGCCGACGGCCGTGAATTTGATCTTTCCATGCAACTGAAGATGGAACGCAGCTACACCGAAACCCGGGAATTCGAAATGACCAAAGAAGTCACCTTCGCTGACCCGCTGATCATTAACTTCCAGGGGGAAGCCGCCGACCTGAGTGATGAGAAATACAGCTTTGACCTGGACACCGACGGCGACGCTGAACTGATCAGCTACCTGAACGGCAACAGCGCCATGCTGGCCCTGGATAAAAACAACGACGGCGTGATTAACGACGGCAGCGAACTGTTCGGCGCACGCAGTGGCGACGGTTTTGCCGATCTCGCCCAGTACGATGAAGACGGCAACGGCTACATCGATGAAAACGACAGTATCTTCGACAGCCTCCAGCTGTGGACCAAAACCACCACTGAAGACAAGCTAGAGTCACTGGCTGATCGGGGCATCGGCGCGATTTATCTGGGATCTGCCGAAACCCCGTTCGACATTAAAGGCAGTGATAACCAGACCAATGGCCGGGTTCGGGCCACCGGCTTTTATCTGACAGAAGCGGGAGGTTCCGGCTCGGTCCAGCAGGTTGACATGGTCGTCTGACCGGTCTGCGGCTCCCCTGCCATTCCCCCCAGCCAGGCAGCGGGGGCCGCCTTTATTCATCCGCCAATTGCCTATAACGTGAAATTCTGCGTACACTGAGATCAGGTTTTCCGAGATTCCCTGACCTGAGGAGACACAGATGTCTGATCATGTATATAAGAAAGTAGAAATTGTCGGCTCGTCCAAAACCAGCATTGAAGACGCCATTGAAAACGCGCTGGCCGAATGTAACAAAACCCTCACCCATCTGGACTGGTTTGAAGTCACCGAAACCCGCGGCCATATCGTTGGCGGCAAGGTCGGCCACTATCAGGTAACCCTCAAAGTAGGCTACCGCCTCTGAGCCCGGCTCTCTGACAAGACCGGCTAAGGAACACTATGAAAGACTATCAACCCATTCAGTGTGAACTGCACGACGGTTATGAACTGGCCTGCATGCGCCAGGCTGAACACATCGTCAGTTGGCATGATGATGCCGGAGAACACATCGAAACGCTCCGCTTCATGGACATTGAAATCAGTAACAGCGAAGAATACCTGATCGCCGATACACCGGACGGCGAAAAGCGCCGCATCCGTCTCGACCTGATCAGCTCTTCCCTGCCCTATTAAAAGGCGCTCTTTACAAGCGCTGTTAAAAAAGCAAAAAAAATCCCCGCAACAGCGGGGATTTTTATATCACTCAACGGCTTACATAAACCCGTGGTAGGCAACCAGCGCAACCGCCAGACCCCACATCAGCGGATGGATCTCGTTCAGCTTGCCGGTCAGAATCCGGATCAGCACAAAGGAAATCACACCCAGGGTGATACCGTGGGCAATAGAGTAAGTGAACGGCATCGCAATGATGGTCAGGAAAGCCGGAACACCATCTTCCAGCTTGGTCCAGTCCATTTCACGGGCGGCAGACATCATCATCGCACCCACCACAATCAGTGCCGGGGCCGTTGCCAGCGCCGGTACAGCCGTAAACAGCGGCGTGAAGAACAGTGACAACAGGAACAGAATGGACACAACCACCGCGGTCAGACCGGTACGGCCACCTTCTTCAATACCGGTAGCCGACTCAATGTAAGTGGTTACGGTGCTGGTTCCCACTAATGCACCGGCAGTGGTACCGGTGGCATCCGCCATAAAGGCACGGTCTGCGCCCGGCAGCTCACCTTTAAGGTTCAGGAAGCCCCCCAGACGGCCAACGCCCATCAGGGTACCGGCGGTATCGAAGATATCCACAAACAGGAAGGCGATCACTACAGTGATCAGCGTGGCATTAAAGATCTGGGAGAAATCCAGCGCCATGAAGGTTTCTTTCGGCAGGGATGGCATTGCCACAATGCTTTCCGGGGCAGGTGCCAGACCGGTAAACCATGCAATCAGGGTAACTGTCACGATTCCGATCAGAATCGCGCCTTTCACTTCACGGATCATCAGTGCAGAAATCAGCACAATACCCGCCAGCGCCAGCAGCACCCCCGGATCATGCAGGTTACCCAGGGTTACCAGTGTTGCCGGGTGGTCAACCGTCAGCTGCGCACCCTGAAAACCGATAATGGCCAGAAACAGGCCGATACCGGTCATGGTCGCAATCTTAATGCACTGGGGAATTGCATTGATCAGTTTGGTACGTACACCGGTCATTGCCAGTGCCATAAAGATCAGACCTTCCAGGAAAACCGCCACCAGCGCGATCTGCCAGTCAACGCCCATGCCTTTTACCACCCCGAAGGTGAAGTAAGCATTCAGGCCCATGCCCGGTGCCAGTGCAAACGGGAAGTTCGCAAAGATACCCATGATCATGGTGGCAATTGCCGCTGCCAGCGCCGTCGCAATCGCTACGTCGTTAGCAGGCATGCCCGCCAGACTGAGGATCTGCGGGTTTACAAACAGAATATAAGACATGGTCAGGAAGGTGGTAATACCCGCCCGGATCTCGGTTTTAATATCGCTGCCACGTTCAGCGATTTTGAAATAACTCATCAGAGCTTGCATGCTCAGTCATCCTTCTCAGAAATGGAAAATTTTATCGTCGCGGTGAATGGTGTCGCTTAAGGCTGATTATTGTTATTGCCGTCAGTTTGCAGCCGGTTTTATGGTTATTTTTACCCGCCCCAAAAGCACTGCCCGAAAAAAGCGGCTAAGGCTATAGGGAGTGCTTTCGAGATACAAGACTGTTGGTCATACCAGATGGTAAAAAAATACAAAAACTGCCCACATCAAGCTTACAGCGCAAAGGTTATTCACTATAATGTCGTATTTGTTCACGCCTGAAGCGACGCTCTTCCTTTACTGGTCTCAGTAACGGCATCTGATTAACAGACGCCGGGCAGAATTGACTCTGGCAGAACCCCACTTAAAAATTCAGCGGCACCGGGAAGATCCCCGGTCAGCAGAAGATAGGCCCGATTATGGTTAACAAAGTATATTTAAGCGCTCAGGAGCTGCTGGAAGATTCATTCCGTCTGGCAATTGAGGTGTACAACAGTGGTTTCCGTCCTGACTTCATCGTCGGTGTTTGGCGTGGGGGTACACCTGTGGGCATCGCCGTACAGGAACTGCTGGAAACCCTGGATGTAAAAACCGACCATATTTCGATCCGTACCTCGTCTTACACCGGCATCGATTCCCGTGCTAAAGAAGTCCGCGTACACGGTCTGGATTACCTGATCCGTAACGTGAATGCCCCGGACTCACTGCTGATTGTCGATGATGTATTTGATACCGGTCTGAGTGTTGAAGCTGTGATCAAGACGCTGAAAGAAAAAGCCCGTCTGAACACGCCACACGACATCCGCATTGCTACCCCATGGTACAAGCCGGCGAATAACAAGACTGACGGTCTGGTTCCGGATTACTTCATCCACGAATCTTCTGACTGGCTGGTATTCCCGCACGAGCTTCAGGGCCTAACCCGCGAAGAAGCCATTGCCAATAAGCCAGGTCTGAAAGAGATCTACGAAGAATACGGCATGTAATTTTCGCAACCGCGATATTAGAAAAGGCTGAGCCGTTACCGGATCAGCCTTTTTTTATGCCCGTTTGTTATCCCCACAACCTGCTCAATACCAGCGGTCCGGCATCGACTCTTTCTTGGTAGCAATATAAGCCTGCAACGCCTCATCCACCGCCGGATCAATCTCCGGTGCCTGATATTCGCTCAGTTGCTTCTTAAACAGCTCATGGGCACGCTGCTCGGCGGTTTTACTGCCTTCTATTTCCCACTGTTCAAAAGAATTGGCATCTGCCGTATTCGACTCATAAAACACATCCGTATAGTTGGCCATGGTATGGGCAGTACCCAGGAAGTGTTCATTATGCTCGGTACGCTGACGGTACGAATCCAGCGCAAAGGCATTCTCATCCAGCGCCATACCGCCCATCATCTTCGCCATCATGCCCAGCCGGTTGGCATCCAGCATAAATTTCTCAAAGCCCATGGTCAGGCCACCTTCCAGCCAGCCTGCCGAATGCAGCACAAAGTTGGCACCGGAGAGCAGCGCTGGCATCAGTGCATCCGCACTTTCCTGCCCGGCCTGAAAATCAGATACCTTGGATGACGTAAACGAACCGCCGCAACGCAAAGGTAAACCCGCCCGGCGGGCCAGCTGACCAATGGCAAAATACGCCAGGCTGGCTTCCGGCTGACCAAAGGTCGGCGAACCGTTACGTAATGACATGGTGGTCAGGAAGTTACCGTAAATCACCGGCGCTCCCGGACGGACAATCTGAGTCAGGGCGACGCCAATCAGCGACTCTGCATGCGCCTGAGCAACCGCACCCGCCGGTGTTACCGGCCCCATCGCCCCGCCCAGCACAAACGGACATATCACCATACCCTGCCCGGCAGCGGCATAGGTACGGATTACCCGGGTAACATCGCCGTCAAACACCAGTGGTGAAGTGGCGTTAATATTGCCCATCACCACACAGTTGTTATCCACAAAATCATCGCCAAACAGAATCTTTGACATCTCTATTGAATCTGCCGCCCGTTCCGGCGAGGTAATTGAACCAAGATACGCTTTATCTGAATAACGCATATGGCTGTAAAGCATATCAAGATGACGCTTATTCACTGGCACATCCACCGGCTCACAAATCGTACCGCCGCTGTGATGCAGATACGGGTTCATATAGGCCAGCTTCACCAGGTTCTGAAAATCCTCCAGTGATCCGTAGCGACGGCCTTTCTCCAGGTCATACACAAATGGCGAGCCGTAGGCCGGCACCAGCACCGTATTATTCCCGCCGATCTGCACAGTACGGGCCGGATTACGGGCGTGCTGGGTAAACTCAGCGGGTGCGGTGGCAATCAGCTTGCGGATCAGCCCCGGAGGAAAATGCACAATATCCCCTTTCGCTTCAGCACCGGCTTCCACAAATAACCGCACCGTTTCCGGATCATCCCGGAACTGAATACCGAACTCATGCAGGATAATTTCCGCATGATGCTCAATGGCTTCCAGCCCCTCATCACTCAGCAAATTGTAATGGGGAATATTGCGCTGAATATATGCAGCAGCCGGCTGAGGGGCAGCTTCCTGTCGAACCTGACGGCGTCGGCGACTGTTACGGGATGGGCGTATATTATTATTTGAATTCATGGCACTGACCGCTAATTCCTGATTTGTGAAACCAATTTATCAGCGCTAGACTGGGCTAGCCACTAGCCTTGTGATAATGCCCGATATGAAAAAAATTAATATGCACCTGCTAACCAGCAGATCCATTCTGGCCTTCCATCTGGCCGCCCAGGAAAACAGTTTTACCAAGGCCGCCGATACCCTGAATGTCAGCCAACCGGCCATCAGCCATGGCGTTCGCCAGTTAGAAGAACGCCTCGGCGTAGAGCTTTTTGAACGTAACCCGCAAGGGGTCATTCTGACGGAAATGGGTGAAAAACTGGCCCGGCGTATTCAGCGCGGGCTGGCGGAAATCCAGCTCGGGCTGGAAGAAGCACTCAGCCATACCCAGCCGGAAAAAATCACCCTGCTGGTGTCCACCTCTGTCGCCAGTCACTGGCTAATGCCCCGGATTGCCCGCTTTAAGCACCTGTACCCTGAAGTACAGCTGCACTGCATTACCCAGGATACAGATCAGGGCCTGCAGGAAAGCCGCTTCGACCTGTGTATTCCACTGGGACTCGCCCCGGAAACCGGTTTTCAGCGCTGGCAGTTTGCAGAAGAAGTACTGACTCCCGTATGCAGTCCGGAATTTGCCTACAAGCATCAGCTGCACAATCTATCCGCCATTAATGACATTCCCCTGATTCATCTGGAGGAACGCTATAACTCCCGGTACAACTGGCAGCACTTTTTTGATGACTGCAATCTTTCACCGCACAGTTCACGGGGCGATGAAACCTACAACGATTACTCCATCGTTCTGCAGGCAGCCATGGAAGGTCAGGGGCTGGCGCTGGGCTGGCAACACATCGTCGGACCACTGATCCAGCAGGGCAAACTGGTCGCCCCGTTTGAACAGCAGATTGCCACCAATCAGCCGTTTCATATTATTGCGCCGGAACACAAGCCGCTTAACCCGAATGCCAAAGCTCTGCTCGACTGGCTCCTGAAAGAAATGCAGTAACTCTTCAGTGCGATACTGTTCAATGCGGTGTGAGCGGCCTGCCAACACCGCATAACGGCTCGCCTAACCGCCTGATTTAAAAGCTTGAATCGCAACATTACACAAACTGAGTATCGATTATTTTAATACTGCCAATATTTTTTTGACGGGGGCAAAATCCCTACTACGCTGTAGCTTAAGCCTATTACAGCCCGTGTTTTACGGGCCACTCTGTATCTGACCGTAAAGGACTATAGTCATGCTGCAACGCCTGCTGAAAAACATCTCTATCAGACACCAGCTCATCACCCTGTCATCGCTGGCAATCATTGCTCTGCTTACAGTTATCAGCAGCACCACTGTTCAGCTGTTGAATATTCGGGACGAGCTGGTTGCCGTTGCCGAAGAAGATATCCCAATGACCTCCATGGTCACCGAAACGGCCCTCAAACAACTGGAACAGTCCGTTGAGTTCGAACGCAGCCTGCACTACGGCACCCTGATGACCCTGGAGGACAACAGCTATGCCCGAACCGGTTTTGAAAAAGCCCGCCAGCACTTTGACAGCCTCAGCCAGACAGTAGACAGCACCCTGAAACAGGCACAAAGCTTCGTGCTCCTGGCAGAAGAACACGCCACCAATCCGGGCGACCTTGCAAAGCTAAAGCAGTTTGAAGCCGAATTTGCCCAGATCGCTCAGATGCACAGCGCCTACGAACAACATGCCCATGAGGTATTTACGGTACTGGCCGCAGGTAACCTGTCCGAAGCCGATCAGCTAAGCCGTAAAGTGGAACAGGAAGAAGATATTCTCAATCAGAAAGTTGAAACGGTATTGCTGGATCTGAGCGCTTTTACAGAAGCCGCCGGCAAGCGGGCTGAAGCCCATGAGGAACAGGCCATTACCCTGGTGCTTGTCATTGGCAGCATTGCTACCCTGCTGATTTTACTGATCAGCTATCTGATTGGCCGCCAGATCATCCGCAGTATCAACCATGTACGTAATACCATTGATGATGTCGCCACCAATCTGGATCTGACCCGCCGTATTAACCTTTCCGGCAATACTGAACTGGGGCACCTGTCCCGGGATCTGGATAACCTGTTCAGTATTATGCGTAACAGTATCGAAGAAGTCTGTATGGCATCCGGTCAGCTGGCGTCGGCTTCCGAAGAACTGTCAGCCATTTCAACCCAGAGCAATGCCGCTGTCAGCGAGCAATACAATGAAACCGACCAGATCGCCACCGCCATCAATCAGCTGGCCAGTGCCGCCAGCGATGTTGCCAATGTAACAGAAAACGCCAGCCAGACTGCTGAAACCGCATCCAATGCGGTCAATGAAGGGATCCGGGTGGTCAGCGATAACCTCAGCGGTATGCAGGCTCTGGAACAGCAGGTTAACCAGACCGCCAGCATCATCTCCGGCGTCAACCAGAGCTCCCAGGGCATTTCAGCCGCGCTGGATGTCATTCAGTCGGTGGCAGCGCAGACCAACCTGTTGGCGTTAAATGCCGCCATTGAAGCCGCCCGGGCCGGGGAAGCCGGCAGAGGCTTTGCGGTGGTAGCAGATGAAGTGCGCGAACTGGCTTCCCGCACCCAGAACCTGACCGACCAGATCCGCACCCTGATCGAAGACCTGCAACAGGGTTCTGAGGCTGCCATGGCAGCCATGGAAGCTGGCCAGCAGCAAAGCAACGAAGTGCTGACCCAGAGCGATGCCGCCAGCCAGGCCCTGAACAGCATTGCCAGCGCCGTCCGGGAAATCAGCAGTTTCAATATTCAGATATCCAGTGCTGCCGAAGAACAGAGCGCAGTCACTGAAGAAATCAGCCGCAATATCACCAACATCCGGCGGGTTGCGGAAGAAACCTCCTCATCCACCCGGGAAACCAGCCACGCCAGTGAAGAACTCGCCGTACTGGCCAATCAGCTACAGACCAACAGCCAGCGCTTCTGTATCAACTGATACCGGCGCGCTGACGTCCTTTTTGTTTCTGTCACGTCTGAAAATGCACATATTAAAATTTTTCGTGTCACATCTTATATAATCGGGCCATTTAGCCTACGCTGGCTGCTAGGCTATATGGACGTATCTTCAAAAAACTGACAGTTATTTTTCCAGCCTGCTATTGAAGGCTGAGTGTTGAGCCCCCATCTATGGGCCGAAGCCACCGGGAAATCATTATGGATCGTCGTATAACTCAGTTTATTTACCGCTACAGTTTGCGTGATCAGATACGTGTACTGCTGCTGACCCTGTTATTTTTCCCGATCCTCTATCTGTCCCTGGAACTGCCCAAAACCATCATTAACGGGGCAATCGATGGCGCCGAAACCAGTAGCTTTCTGGGCATGGAATGGCAGCCAATCGAATTCCTTCTGCTGCTCAGCGGCATGCTTCTGCTGACCGTACTGATCAGCGGTGCATTTAAAATGCGCATCAACACCTATAAGGGCGTGATCGGTGAACGCATGGTACGCCGGCTGCGCTACCTGCTGCTGGAGCGGGTTCTGCGTTTTCCTCCCGGTCAGTTCCAGCGGGTATCTCAGGGTGAAATAATCGCCACTGTCACCTCTGAAACGGAACCGCTGGCCGGCTTTATCGGCGACAGTCTGGCCCAGCCCCTGTTCCAGGGCGGCACCATGATTACCATCCTGACCTTTATGTTTGTTCAGGACCCGATTCTTGGCATCGTGGCGATTTCAATGATCCCGCTGCAGGCCTACATCATTCCCCGCATGCAGAAAAAACTGAACGCCCTGAAAAAAGAACGGGTGCGGCAGGTACGGGTACTGGCCAGCCAGATCGGTGAGAGTGTCGACGGCAACCGTGAAGTCCGGATTTACGGCACCCACAACTATCATCTGGCACATTTTTCCCAGATTCTGGGCAAGCTGTTCACCATCCGGTTGAATATTTTTCAGCAAAAATTCCTGATGAAGTTCATCAATAACTTCCTCAACCAGCTGCCACCGATTATGTTTTATGCGGTTGGCGGCGTGCTGGTCATTCAGGGCCATCTGAGCATGGGCGCACTGGTAGCAGCCCTGACCGCCTACAAAGACCTTGTCGCCCCCTGGAAAGAGCTTCTGGCGTACTACCAGCAGTATCAGGATGCCAAGATTCGCTACGAACAGATTCTGGAAAACTTTGATCCACCGGATATTATTCAGCCGATACCGGCTATCGAAGACGAACCGCAGAGCCTCAACGGCGACGTCAGCCTGAACAGCCTGTATCTGACAAATGACCGGGGTGAATACATTGCCCAGAACATCAGCCTGGATGTCAAACAGGGCGAACTGGTTAACATTCACTCCAACAGTCCGTTTTTGCTGCGTAAAATGGCGCAAAGCCTGATGCGTACTGACCGTCCCGCAGCAGGTTATATCAGCTATGGCGATCAGGAAATTAACCAGATATCCACCGAGCGCCTGACCCGCAATGTCAGCTATGCGGGACCTGAACCGATTCTGTTTGACGGTACTATCTTGCAGAACATTAACTATGGTCTGCGCCGCAAACCGCCTGAAGAAGACACCGCCGACCTGACACCGGCACGTTTAACTGAAATCGAAGAAGCAAAAGCCTCCGGTAACAGCCCGGCCAGCGCCCACGATATCTGGACAGACTTCGACATGGCCGGGGTGGAAAACTGGCGGGAAATGCGCAACTGGCTGCAGGAAATGATGGTGGCCATCGGTTCCCGGCGGATGGTATTTGAGCTGGGCCTGAAAGACTATTTCGACCCGACGGATATGCCGACAGTCATCGAAGAAAAGTTTATTGAGACCCGTAACGACCTGACCCATCAGTGGCACAGCCAGCAGCTGGACCACTATGTGAAGCGCTTCGACATCAACAGCTACCACCCGCACCTGTCCGTGCTGGAAAATATCGGCTTTGGTCTGATCAAGTCAGAAGATGAGGTACCGCTGATCCGGGCCCTGACCGGCAATGATGAGTTTGTCCGCATTCTGCAGCAGCAAAACCTGTATAAACCCCTGCGGGATGCCGGTGAGCAAGTCTCCAAGAACATCATTGAGGAGCTGTGCGAAGTGGGGCCTGAGGGCCAGCTGAAGCCGCACCTCAGCCAGTATGACAGCGAGTGCATCCGTGATCAGCTGACCCAGTGCATCGGCCGTCCGGATTATCTGCCGGCCTGTGAGTTCCTGCTGGAAATGGCCCTGAAGGTACGGATTGTCGACTCCGGTGAAGAACATATCCACGCAGATCTGCAGAAACAGATAGTCGAACTGCGTCACTGGTTGATCGAGCAGGATAAACAAAAGATTCTCACTGAGCTTGAACCGCTGAACGAAAACCGGATTAACGCCAGACTGAGTGTCATGGAAAACCTTGTCTGGGGCATTGAAGTATCACCGAATCATAACGGTAATCATGGAGAACTGGTGGAAATTGTCGAACAGGCCCTGATTGCCAACGACGCAGAATCACTGGTGCTGATCACCATCGGTCTTTCTCCGGTGGGTATCCGGGGCGAACGTCTCCCGCTAGCGGCCAAGCTGAATATCCAGCTGTTACGCTGCCTGGTGAAACGGCCCAAAATCCTCATTCTGCATGATGCTCTGGAACACAAAACGCCGGATGAGCAGTTGGAAATGCTGGAAGGTATTCGCCATCTGATGCCGGAACTGACCATCATTCTGTTGCGCAGTGGCACCGTGTATACACCGCTGCACAGCCGTAATTTCCGGATCGACAATGAAGGACTGGTTGCGCTCAACTAGCCCTGAAAAGCCCGGCCACCGCCCACAAAAAAACCGCGCCATGGCGCGGTTTTTTATTGGTTGCATATAGAGCCTGAGGGTTATCAGATCTTAAAGCGACTCACTTCACCGCTCAGCTGATCAGACAGGCTGTGCATGGATTCAGTAGTCTCACGCAGATCACTGACAGAAGCGTTGGTATTGTTGTACTGCTCCTGAATCATACCGATGTTACGGTTGATCTCATTCACCGTCGCACTCTGCTCCTCAGTGGCAGCGGCGTTCTGCAGGTTCATATCATTCACCAGGGTTACCTGCTTAATGATATTTTCCAGCTGATCCTGAATCGACGTCACCGTTTCCATGGTGGCAGTGGTGCGCTGATGGCTCTGCTCCATGGTCTTAACCGCTTCCGTACTACCGCTTTGCAGCTGTTCGATCATGGTTTCAATCTGCTCAGTGGACTGCTGTGTCTTCTGTGCCAGGTTGCGAACCTCATCGGCTACAACCGCAAAGCCGCGGCCCTGTTCGCCTGCCCGGGCAGCCTCGATGGCCGCATTCAGCGCCAGCAGGTTTGTCTGCTGGGCAATGCTCTTAATCACATCCAGAATGCCGCCGATTTCGCTGCTGTCGTCCGCCACCTGGTTGATCACGGTTACCGCGCGGTTAATATGCTCGTTCAGATCACCCATGGCCTGATTGGCGTCATTAACCCGGGTGCTGCCTTCGTTGGCCGCTTCAACCGCATGCTTAGACTGCTCCGCCGCCTGATTACAGTTTTCAGACACTTCCATCACCGAAGAAGACATTTCCTGCACCGATACAGCAATGCTGTCGGTTTCGCGCATACCTTCACTGACCCGGTCATCCACCTGGGTAGAGATCGACTGCATGCCACCCACGGCACTGGTAATCTGCTCAGTCGCGCCGCTGACACTGCGGGTCAGCTGGCTCAGGTGTGAGGTCATCTGGTTAAATTCATTGGCCAGACCGCCCAGCTCATCGGTGCTGATTGCTTCACACACATGGGTCAGATCGGAATGCTGACTGATACGGTTCACTGCAAAAGAAATCAGGTTGATCTGCTTAATGATCAGCCGCACCAGATAAACACTCAGCAGGATGGTCAGCAACAGCGCCACCGCGGCAATACCAACCAGAGTGCTCAGCCAGGCAACCTGAGCATCAATTTTAGTCTCAATTGCGGCATGCAGGTTGGCTTCAATCTGCTGTTCAAAATCATACAGCAGGTTAATCCGGTCAGTGGATGCATCCACCCAGACCTTCGGTTCTACCCCAAAGCTGCGGCTCTGATAGGTTGCCAGCTCCCGCAGCTCAGCCACTTTATCGACACTGGGGCCAACCAGGGTGTCATTGAGTAATGTGATGTCTGACTCAGGTGCAAACTCTTTGAAGGTCGACAGGTAGAACTCCTGCGCCACCAGATTCTGATTAAAACTCTTACGGATAGAAGACGGCTTGAACTTATCTTTACCGAAGGTAATTGCCAGCATCGCCCGTTCCTGACCACCGGCTTCTTTATATTGCAGCAGGTAATAATACGCGGAGGCTAAACGGCTGATCTCGGTGTCATTAGCAGAGCTGGAAAGAGCTGCGGTAATACCCAACAGGGAACGGTTCAAATCGTTGTAGAAGGTGAAAGACTCTTTGAGCTTCATCTTCACCTGCGCCACCTGGTCTACCCGGCTGCGGAACTCCCCAAGGGTCGCAAGCTGTTCAATTACAAGATCGGTTTTGGATTTCAGGCCGTTGCTGATAATGGATGCTTCATCCGCCTTAAGAATGGCCTGAAACTCGGTAATTTTGTTATCAACTGACTGTCGTTGAGCCCGTATCGGTGCTGTGTCTGTTTTGCCCTTGGTATCTACGTGCACCGTGGTCAGACCACGTTCTTTCTGTAACTCATGTACCAGCTGAGCACCTACAAAAGCGACTTCTGAAACTTCTTCAGCCTGCTCTAAAACCTTGTAGATCTCATAGTTGCCGTACAGATCCCGTGCAATGTAACTGATGCTCAGCAGCAGTGGTATCAGCACCAGCAGCGTCATCTTTACACGTATCGGCAGATTACGAATAAAAAACATTCTTCTCTCCTGTCAGACTCACGACGGGGTTAAATACCTGACTTTTTCCCTCTAAAAAATCAGTACCTTGAGCGTGCTTTAACCTACCTGAACCTGTATCGGAGTGATCTGATTACCAGCCGGATGATAATCCGGATGGCGGCACCTCAGAATCCGCCTGTAACGGGATCTGCCAGTTTATTTCCTGTTGTATTGCACTGCGTCTTTCCTTTACCTCAAGGGCATAGCAGAGAACTATTTCGATTGAAATACTCACTACATGCTGCAAATCAGCCTAAAGTCGCAGCAGAATCAATACAAGCAATTCACCGGGCTTTACTACTTACTTTGTGTATGCGTCGCAATCAGACAACTTATTGCCTGAAACCGCATAAAAAGGAACACTTTCCAGGGAGTTCGGCAGCGCAGTCGCCGCCCTGATCACTGTCCGGATCAGCCATTCTGCAAGCCCTGCCACTGCAATGCATAATCCATGAAAGTCCCCATCAGCGGGGTCTGATATTTATCTGCCGCACATACCAGCTGTAACTGCCGGGTCCAGTTCTGCTGCAGATCAAGCCGTACAATCCGCCCGCAGCAAAGCGCATCCGCCGCTGCAAGATCAGAAATAAATCCCAGCCCGATGCCACTGGCCACGGCACTGATCACCGCAGTATTGGTGTTAAATTCCAGCCCCAGCTGCCAGTTATCCAGCAGCGGTGCCAGCCGGCGGTCAAACTGTTCGCGGGTACCGGAAAACGCTTCCCGCACCACCCAGTTCTCACCTTCCAGCGCGCTAAGCGGTAAGTCAGCCTGCTGTGCCAGCGGATGGCCGGGGGCCGCCACCACCAGCATCTGATCCTGCAACCAGGGGCGGGCCGTCAGCAACGGAGAGTTGACCTGCCCTTCCACCAACGCCAGATCCAGCTCATAACTTTCCAATAGCTGACAAAGGTGCGAAGTATTTTCCACAATCAGATGCGGCCGCTGGCATTCATGGCGCTGCATAAAGTTACCCACCAGCATTGGCAGTAAGTGTTCACCCACGGTGTAACTGGCGCCAATATGCAGGGTACCGGCCAGGTTCCCCTGTCCAAACAGACTCTCAATGGTCATGGTTCGCTGTAACAACTCATCCGCCAGAGGCCGCAGCTGCTGCCCGTAAGCATTCATCACCAGACGGTTTTTAACCCGATCAAACAACGGATGGCCCAGCTGCTTTTCCAGCTCATGCAGAGCCACTGAAAGCGCGCCTTTAGTCAGCGACAATTCCTCTGCTGCCGCCGTCAGCGTGCCCAGCCGGGCAACGCTGGTGAAGGCCCGTAACTGCTTCAGCGTCAGTGCATTAATGTTCAAAATATTAAAACCTTAGGTAGAAAATGTTTAGATATTATTAATACTAGCCAGCGGGCTATGATGGTTGCAACTTAAATTTAACCGGACACTTCTCATGGTTACTGCAACCCGTCATCGCTTAGCGACTTTCCCTACCCCTGCTGCCGGCCTTGCCCTGGGCATTGCCAGCCTTGGATGGTGCTGGGAAACTTCCATGATGCCTGCCGGCGGCCTGGTGCAGACCGGTGCAGCCTATATTGCCATGCTGATCGCCCTGACCCTGCTGGCAAAATTCCTGCTCAATCCGGCAGTGCTCTGGAATGAACTGGCCCATCCGGTGGTCGGTTCGGTCATACCGACACTGGCGATGACCTGGATGGTGATCAGCAAAACTTTGGGCATGCTGGATGAAACCCTGGGAATCTTTATCTGGTATTCCGCCATTGCCATGCATGTAGGATTTTTACTGATCTTCATTGCCAACCGGGCAAAGCGGTTTCACATTTCACACATGCTGCCCAGCTGGTTTGTACCACCGGTGGGTCTGGTTGTCGGCGCGCTGACCTGTCCCGGTGAAAGCTGCATGTTTACCGCAGACCTGCTACTGCAGTTCGGGATCATCACCTATCTGATCATGGTTCCGCTGATGCTGTTCCGGCTGATATTCAGTGAAGCGGTGATGGATACAGCCAAACCAACCATCGCCATTCTGGCAGCGCCGCCTAACCTGTGTCTGGCCGGCTATCTGGCCCTGACTCCGGAGCCGTCCATGCTGTTTGTACTCTTCATGCTGGGCATCGCCCTGCTGATGACTGCCGTGGTCTATATCGCCTTCTTTGTACTGCTGCGGTTGCCGTTCAGCCCCGCATATGCGGCCTTCACCTTCCCGGTGGTGATCGGCGCAACCGCGCTGTTCAAAACAGCAGGCTTCCTGGCCGAACGGAATATTGATGCAACACTGACCCGGCAGGTAGAAATGATTGCTCAGGCGGAATTGTGGATCGCCACTGCAGTGGTCAGTTATGTAGCACTGCGCTACGTCATGCACTACCTACCAAAGCCTGCCAAACCTCAGGCGGCGGTTTAATTCAGCTCCCGCTGTGCGTCAGCAACCTGACGCCCAGCGCGCCCATCATGGCGGCGGCAATACGGTCAAAGTAGCGCTTACCCCGCAAATAGCCCTGCTGTGACACCGGAGCTGACAGCACCAGCGCCATCAGGCAGTACCAGCCTATTTCCAGTGTTCCCACCACCACTAACAATAGCGCCGAAAACCACCCGGGCTGCTCTGCCGGCAACAGTGCTGCAAAAATACTGCTGAACACCAGTGCGGTTTTCGGATTACTCAGCTGCGTCAGCAGGCCGGTGGCAAATGCTTTCAGCCATGAAGAGCGATCCTGATTCGCGGTGCCTGTCTGAACCTGCAATGGCCGGGCGGCTCCCCGGCAGATATTCCAGCCCAGATACAACAAATAACCGCCACCCAGAACCTTCAGCAGTAAATACAGCTGCGGCACACTCTGCAGCACCGCCTGCAGCCCCAATAACGCCAGCACAGCAAATATCAGACCGCCGACCCCAACACCCACGGCAGTCGCCAGCGCCGTCCGACGGCTGCGACTGACCGCTGCACGGGCCACCACGATAAAGCTCGGCCCCGGGCTCATCGCTCCCAGCAGCAGCGCACCTGCAATCAGCATCAGTGAAACCATCAGTTCCATGTTATGTCTCCTTTGCGGTACCGGCACCACGCACGGTTGCCATCAGTTGCCGGCAGGCTTGCAGGGCCATTCGGTCCTCCTGCACATCCAGCCGTTCAGTTTCATCCAGGCCAACCCAGTGCAGAGACTCCGCCTCGAAGCACTGAATATCCCCCTGCCAGTCATCCACCAGATAATAATGATTACGCTGTAACTCTGCGGTCTGATAATACAGGGTACAGAAATGCTGCCAGCGTAAGGGCTGTACCCCCAGCTCTTCCTGCATTTCCCGTAACAACGCCTGCTCACAACTCTCCCCGGACTCAACATGACCACCGGGAATGCTGTGCAGCCCCGGCCCGGATGTTTTATGCATGGCGCGTTTTTCCAGCAGCATCTGACCATCACGCACCAGTAAAAACACCACACAGTCGCAGGCCGCCGATAAATCCGGCAATAAAGCAGTGCTCACAAGCATCTCCTCACGCATGTTTCCTCTGTAACAGGGCTGCCATCAGCAAATCAGCCAGCGCCGCTTGCGTCCCTGTTTTACTATTGGCTATCACCACAGTTCCCTGATCGCTGAGCAATCCTGCCGGATCATCCAGCGCCCCGGCATAATAAAATCCCAGGCGGACCTCATGATCAATACTGATATAGGCAAAATTGTCCGCCACCGCGGCATCGCCCCTAATTAATCCATAGGTTACGCGTTTTTGCGCCCGCCAGACCACTTCACTGAGGAATTCCGGCAATGCCAGCACCTGCTGACGGAGCACTGTGCATATTGTCTGCTGTGCAGGGGTCAGATCATCCAGCAATTCATCAAAACTACTCTGGCGAACGAAACACTGCCTTGCCTGTTTATCTGTCATCCGGAAAACTCCAGCGGTTCAGAATGTAAAAAGCCGGATCAGAGTCCGGCTTTTTTAACTATAACAGCAAGTATCGGTCAGTTGCGTAACTTAAACCGCTGGGTCAGCTGATTCAGTTCCTGCAGATTCTCACGAACCTCCTGAATCGCTGTTACCACCATCTGAGTTTCAGTCTTGGTTTCCGCCGCTACATTGGTGATATTCACCACCCGCTGATCAATGTCATTCGCCACGCTGCTTTGCTGATCCGTCGCGCTGGAGATCATCACGTTCATTGAAGAAATGGTATCCGTAGAGGAGATAATCTCCCGCAGGGAATCCGCTGCCGCAACCGACAGCTCACTGCTGCGCTGGGCCAACTGATTATTCTCTTCCATCGTGGTTACTGACTGCTCAGCCATCCGCTGCAGTTCACCCACAATGTTCTGGATCTGTGTTGTGGATTCCTGAGTGCGCTGCGCCAGGGTGCGGACCTCATCTGCCACTACCGCAAAACCACGGCCCTGATCACCGGCACGGGCCGCTTCAATCGCAGCATTCAGCGCCAGCAGGTTGGTCTGTTCCGCAATGTCATCAATCACGGAAGTCACTTTACCCACTTCAATGGTTTCATCTTTCAGCTGCTGAATCTGTTCAGAGGTACGCTGAATACTTTGCAGCATCTGCTGAACCTGAGCATCCGCCTGGCTAACCACATCGCCACCATGTTTAGCCTGTTCACCGGTGGTGCTGGCTGCTTTCTCTGCTTCATTGGTGTTACTGGCCACTTCCTGCACCGTCGCTGCCATTTCAGTCATGGCAGTGGCAACCAGTTCGATATCTTCATACTGACGGGCTACACCTTCATCCGCCGCATTGGTCAGGCGGATCATTTCTTCCATATGATTTTCGGTGTTCGCAGATACACGCTGCACTACATCCAGTAACTCACTGGCATGTTCCAGCATCTCGTTATAGGAATTAAACAGCTGGCCTACTTCGTTATCCACATGGTCAACGTTAAAGCGGTGGGAGAAGTCGCCGTTACCCACTTCAGACATACGTTTACGCAGACGCTCAATGTTGTTCATCAGCATGGTCAGACCAAACTGACGGCCCAGCACCACCAGTACCAGAATCACGATGATGCAGACAAAAGCAATCAGTAACTGAGTTCTGACCGTTTCATTGGCTGCGGTGGTCATCATACCTACCGCTTTATTCATCTCTTTCAGCACCACCGGCGATTGTTGCTGTATCTGCTTCAGGGTCTGCTCACCCGGGTTCGCCACATGCTGATTAATGACGGCTTTATAACTTTTCCACAGGCCTTCGACATGCTGCATCTGAGCAACAATGGCAGGATCTGTAATCGGATTCATGCCGCGGCTTTTGTCACCATCCAGAATTGTCCGGTGAGAGCTTTCAAATAACTGGATCGTACTCGCCAGTGCGGTCTGCTGTTCAACACCCGCCGCGACCAGCAAGGCTTCTTTGGCTATCCGCTGGCTCAGCATACGCTGGCGGCCGGCGTCATTAATCGTTTCCGGATTAATCGCCATACTCATGTACAGGGAAACAGCAGCGGTTGCTGCCAGTAAGAAAATTAACGCATAAGACAACATAAACTGAGCGTTCAGGGTTTTAGCCCCCAAGGCCCTTAGCGCTTTGTCGATTCCACCTGCAATATGGCTATACATTCTTTGTCCGACCTCTTAGCTTTGCGACAGCATAGTAGTTTCTTGTTCTGATACAGGCTTCAGACTCATCCCTGATTCCGCGTCATGTAACGAAGAATGCAGCGTGCAAAACGCGATAAGTGACGGCTGTCTGTAGCCGTATCTGAAAGCCCGGCACTACGCTACCCCAGAGTCAAAAGCCTTATCAAGCACGTGATTGCCCCTTTTATCTCAGATTGAGGAGCAAAGGCCCTCTGATTCCTACCTTAGTCTCAGAAATAGTACGAGACAGCCACGGATAATCCGCCACAAACAAAAATGCCGGGCACTTATATCAAAATAAGCAGCCCGGCATTTCTTTAGCAGCAACTAAAGCCTTTACGCTTCGGTGCTCTTTAAATATGAGTAGTCCGTACTCACGACTGGCGTCATGCAGCCACAGCCGCAGGCAAAGCTCTGCTGGAAAGTGCGAAGCTGCGATGAATGATCAGCTTTAGAAACAAAAATGCCGGGCTGAATAGCCCGGCATTTCTTTAGCAGCGAAACTGAAGAGTATTACGCTTCGGTGCTCTTTAAATATGAGTCGTCCGTACTCACGGCTGGCGTACTGTCATCACAATCAGAGCCACAGCCACAGGCAAAGCTCTTCTGAAAAGTGCGAAGCTGCGGCGGATAATCCACCACAAACAAAAATGCCGGGCTGAACAGCCCGGCATTTCTTTAGCAGCAACTAAAGCCTGTTACGCTTCGATCACCAGTCCGTACTCACGGCTGGCGTCCTGCAGCCACAGCCACAGGTAGTCAGCGAAGCTGCGACGGATAATCAGCTCAAAACGGTCTTCACCGGTACGGCGCACAACAGCACCTGCTTTGGCGAATACAGTACCGGCTACTTTACCCACCGGGAACTTCTTAGCATTGAAATCCAGCGGACAGGACTTCTTCAGCATATCCACAGCGTTAGCACCGGATACTTCCACCAGCGTCTGACCACCGCTGACGTTAACCAGCGAGTAGTGACCGGACATTTCTGCACGGAACTTAGTTTCGTAATCAAACGCTTCCAGACCCGGAACGATGACTATCCACTCATCCGGAGAGGTCCACATTACAGTAACGTTGCCTTCGGTTACTGAAGACAGCGGCTCTAACGGCAGCGCCACGCCCAGAACCCGCTCAACACCCGCCAGGTGCTCCGGGTTTTCAGGGTTGCAGCGCAATACCAGGTGACCTAACAGTGCGTGTTCACGCAGGTGAACACCGCCCTGCTGTGGGCCTTGCTTAGCCAGTGTTTCCAGATCCGCGTGATGTAGCGGCGAGTAACCTGGGATGCTGGCATCCGGCAGCTGGTTCATAACCGCTGCAAATACTTCGTTATCAGACATTCTGACGCTCCCCTTTAGGATCAAGGAAGATCGGGCTGCAAATTTCAGCCTCAATGACACTACCATCCGCCTGTGGATAGTAAACGGTTTCGCCCATACGGTTCAGACCACCTTTCACAAAGCCCATGGCAATGCTGTGGCCCAGAACGGCACTGTAGTAGCTGGACGTTACGTGACCAACCATTGGCATCGGGATTGGCGCATTCTTATCAAACACACCCTGCGAACCTTCCGGAATAACAACCATCGGATCTTTAGTCTTCAGACCCACCAGTTGCTTACGGTTTTCACGGACACAGTCTTCACGCTTCATACCGCGCTTACCGATATAGCTGAACGGCTTCTTGTCAGATACGCACCAGCTCATACCCAGATCGTGCGGGTGAACAGAACCATCAGTATCCTGACCGGCGATGATGAAACCTTTCTCTGCACGCAGAATGTGCATGGTTTCAGTACCGTAAGGCGTCAGGTTGTACTTCTCACCGTGCTCGAACAGTTTTTCCCAAACCTGCAGACCGTAGTTCGCCTGAACGTTAATCTCGTAAGACAGTTCACCGGTGAAGGAAATCCGGAATACCCGTGCAGGAACACCTGCAACCGTACCCGCTTTCCAGTCCATGAAGCTGAAGGCTTCGTTAGACAGATCAATATCGGTGCAGACTTCTTCCAGCAGCTTACGACTGTTCGGACCGGAAATCGTCATGGTCGCCCAGTGATCGGTTACTGTGTTGAAGTAAACTTCCAGCTCAGGCCATTCAGTCTGATGATACAGTTCCAGCCACTCATATACCCGTGCCGCACCACCGGAAGTGGTGGTCATCAGGAAATGGTTCTCACCCAGACAGGTAGTTACACCGTCATCGAAGACCATACCGTCTTCACCACACATCAGACCGTAACGGCACTTACCGACCGCCAGCTTGGCCCATGGGTTGGTGTAAACACGGCCCAGGAATTCACGGGCATCTTTACCCTGAATATCAATTTTACCCAGTGTGGATGCATCCAGAATACCGACGCTCTCACGGGTCGCCAGACATTCACGGTTCAGCGCTTCCTGCATGGTCTCACCCGCTTTCGGGAAGTACCATGGACGTTTCCACTGACCTACGTCCTCAAACTTGGCGCCGTTTTCCAGGTGCCACTTGTGCATCGCGGTGTAGCGCTCAGGATCAAACAGCTCACCACAGTCACGTCCAACCAGCGCACCGAAAGTTACCGGTGTGTAGTTAGGACGGAAAATAGTCGTACCGGTTTCCGGGATGCTCTTGTTCAGCGTCTTCGCTGCAATCGCCATACCGTTGATGTTACCCAGCTTACCCTGGTCAGTACCGAAGCCCATTGCGGTGTAACGCTTAACGTGCTCGATAGACTCATAACCTTCACGACACGCCAGTTCGATACCCGATGCAGTTACATCGTTCTGGTAGTCAACAAACTGCTTAGGTGCAGCTGAAGTCGGCTTAGTGTGAGGGATGTGGAACAGTGTCTGTACAGGACCTTCAGCCACTTCTTCAGTGGTTGGCAGGTCAACAGATACAGCATCCAGGTTCAGGGAAGCAATCGCGCTGTTTGCGGCTTCAACACCTTCACCCATCGCTTTACCGGTCGCGTAGCTACCGTTGATACCACCGGCAACCAGCTGCTTCTGAACAGTCGGGCCAGGCAGGAAGCCAACGATTTCTTCATTCCATACCGGACGGCTGCCAGTGTGGCAGGACAGGTGAATAACCGGGCTCCAGCCACCGGAGCTGGCAACAGTGTCCACGCTCAGACGCTGAACAGAACCGCTTACC
Source organism: Aliamphritea spongicola (assembly GCF_017051665.1). Lineage (NCBI taxonomy): Bacteria > Pseudomonadati > Pseudomonadota > Gammaproteobacteria > Oceanospirillales > Oceanospirillaceae > Aliamphritea > Aliamphritea spongicola. The sequence goes on along the minus strand of NZ_JAFIDL010000002.1, from coordinate 484,548 downwards.
ATGCTGCCATCGCTGCTGATTGGCGCAACGCTGACACCGGTAACACGCTTGCTGCCCTGCACTTCAATCACTGCAGAACCGGTAATGATGTTGATACCCAGCTTACGGGCAGCATCGATACGGTCACCGGCAGGTGACTGACGGGTATCGACAATTGCAACAACTTTACGGCCGGCTTCCGCCCAGTCGATAGCAGCCTGGTAGCCGTTATCGTTGGTGGTCATCAGTACCAGCTCTTTACCCGGTACAACGCCGTAGCGGTTGATGTAAGTAGATACCGCATTCGCAACCATGCAGCCTGGTACGTCGTTATTCGCGAATACCAGCGGACGCTCGTGCGCACCGGTTGCCAGAACAACCCACTTAGCACGGACACGGTGCAGACGCTGACGCACCTGACCGGCAGGCGCCAGATCACCGATGTGGTCAGTACGGCGCTCGTGGATCGTCAGGAAGTTGTGATCGTGGTAGCCGTTCACAGTAGAACGTGGCAGTACCAGCACATTGTCAGCCGCTTCCAGCTCAGCAACAACTTCAGCAACCCAGTCACCGGCTGGCTTGCCGTTCAGCAGTTCTTTGCTGCTCAGCAGGCTGCCACCGAATTCGCTCTGTTCGTCAGCGATGATGACGCTGGCACCACTGCGTGCAGCAGTTTGTGCAGCAGCCAGACCCGCAGGGCCGGCACCGACAATCATGATGTCGCAGTGCTGGTTAACCTTGTCGTATGTATCCGGATCAGTTTCCAGCGGCGAACGGCCTAAACCGGCTGCTTTACGGATCAGGTTCTCATAGGTATCCCACATAGACTGCGGATACATGAAGGTCTTGTAGTAGAAGCCAGGAGGCATCATCTTGCCACCGACCTTGCCCAGCAGGCTCATGATATCGGTGTCTACGTTCGGCCAGCCGTTAGTCGACTTGCTCACCAGACCGTGGAACAGTTCCTGCTGAGTAGCACGTACGTTAGGTACCTGAGTTGCTTCAGTCGCACCCAGCTGCATTACCGCATTCGGCTCTTCAGCACCGGCAGCAACGATACCACGCGGGCGGCTGTACTTAAAACTACGACCAATTACGTCGATGCCGTTCGCCAGCATCGCAGATGCCAGTGTGTCGCCCTGGTAACCTTTAAATTCCTGACCATTGTAGGAAAAGGTTAAGGACTTGGAACGGTCGATTCGTCCTCCGGACTGGAGGCGGTTTTGCTGTGTCATGAATCCGCTCCTTAACTGTCAGCAACTACAGATGGCTGTTCGCCAATCTTGTAAACTTCTTTAATTTCGTATGTCACGGTGTCGCGGGTCATGTTGAAGAACTTACGACAACCGGCAGCGTGTACCCACAGTTCGTGGTGCAGACCACGTGGGTTCTTACGGAAATACAGGTACTCACCCCATTCTTTATCGGTGCAGTTATCCGGATCTAACGGACGCGCAATGTGCGCCTGACCTTTCGGGTGAAACTCTTCTTCTTCGCGGTGCTCGCCACAATGCGGGCAGTAGATATATAACATGTCAGTTCTCTCCCCTTAGTGCGCAACACCGGCAGCGCCGTGCTCATCAATCAGTGCGCCGTTATGGAAACGGTACATGCTGAACGGCTTCGCCATTTCGTTTGCTTCACCGTTGGCCAGCATGTCAGCAAAGACATGACCCGCACCCGGTGTCGCCTTGAAGCCACCGGTACCCCAGCCACAGTTGAAGAACAGGTTCTTCACAGGCGTTTCGGTAATCAGCGGACAGGCATCCGGACAGGTATCTACGATACCGCCCCACTGACGGTTCAGACGTACCCGGCTGAAAATTGGGAACATCTCAACGATCGCCTGCATAGTGTGCTCGATAGTCGGGAAAGAACCACGCTGGCCGTAACCAACATAGCCGTCGATACCCGCACCGATTACCAGGTCGCCCTTATCGGACTGGCTGCAGTAACCGTGTACGTGGTTAGACATTACAACTGTATCCAGGATCGGCTTGATCGGCTCGGATACCATTGCCTGCAACGGGTGAGATTCCAGTGGCAGCTCGAAGCCGGCCATCTTGGCAACCACACCGGAGTTACCGGCTACAACAGACCCTACGCGGTCTGCCATGATGTCACCGTAGCGGTTGGTCTTCACGCCAACAATGGTGCCATCTTCAATAATCAGGTCCTGCACTTCGGTCTGCTGAATCAGATCAACACCGAAGGAGTCCGCACCACGGGCAAAGCCCCATGCAACAGCATCGTGACGGGCTACACCGCCGCGTGGCTGCCAGGAAGCACCCATGATCGGGTAACGGGCATTATCAGAGCAGTCCATGTGTGGCACGATTTCTTTAATGGTTTGCGGATCAACCACTTCACCATCAATGCCGTTCAGACGGTTAGCATTTACCCGGCGTTCGATATCACGCATATCCTGCAGGGTATGACCCAGGTTCAGTACACCACGCTGGGAGAACATTACGTTGTAGTTCAGATCCTGTGACAGACCTTCCCACAACTTCATGGCGTGCTCATACAGGTGAGCTGCTTCGTCCCACAGGTAGTTAGAACGTACGATAGTGGTGTTACGTGCGGTGTTACCACCACCCAGATAACCCTTCTCGATAACCGCTACGTTGGTCACATTGTGGTTCTTCGCCAGGTAATAAGCCGTCGCCAGACCATGACCACCACCACCGATAATGATGACGTCATACTTCTTCTTTGGCGTAGGGTTGCGCCAGGCGCGCTGCCAATTCTCGTGGTGACTCAAGCTGTGCTTAAACAGCCCGAAACCTGAATAATGCTGCATATCATCAGCTCCGATTTGTTGCCTGGTCGGTCGCAGGGATCTGCGCCAGGCCTCTTAGATTACAAAACCGGCTCCAGAACAGGAGCCGGCATGAAGAGTAAAAAGAGCTTACTTGTACGCTGGGAATTTAGCGCACAGAGCTTCTACTTTACCCTGAACTTCAATAATTTCTTTTTCCAGCGCTTCAGGCTGGTTCAGAACGTCCAGCAGATCAGCGATCCAGCCAGTCAGTTCACGACATTCAGCTTCACCGAAACCACGGGTAGTCACTACCGGAGAACCGATACGCAGACCAGAAGTTACGAATGGAGACTGTGGGTCGTTAGGAACAGCGTTCTTGTTCACAGTGATGTGAGCACGGCCCAGAGCAGCATCTGCATCTTTACCGGTCAGACCCTGTTTGATCAGGCTCAGCAGGAACAGGTGGTTCTGCGTACCGCCGGAAACAACTTCGTAGCCACGCTCGATGAATACTTCAGCCATCGCAGAAGCGTTCTTCTTAACCTGCTGCTGGTAAGCTTTGAAGCTTGGCTCCAGCGCCTCTTTGAAAGCAACCGCTTTCGCCGCGATGATGTGCATCAGAGGACCACCCTGGCCACCCGGGAAAACAGCACCGTTCAGCTTCTTCTCCAGATCAGGGTTAGACTTGGCAACGATCAGACCGCCACGTGGACCACGCAGAGTTTTGTGAGTCGTTGTAGTTGCAACGTCAGCGTAAGGAACCGGGTTAGGGTATTCGCCAGCAGCAACCAGACCGGCAACGTGTGCCATATCAACAAACAGGTAAGCGCCAGATTTGTCAGCGATTTCGCGGAAACGCGCCCAGTCAACAACACCGGAGTAAGCAGAGAAACCAGCCACGATCATCTTAGGCTTGTGTTCCATTGCCAGCGCTTCAACTTCATCGTAGTCGATTTCGCCAGTCTGCTCGTTCAGACCGTACTGAACTGCTTTGTAGATTTTACCGGAGAAGTTTACGTGAGAACCGTGAGTCAGGTGACCACCGTGTGCCAGGCTCATACCCAGAACAGTGTCGCCCGGCTCGCACAGCGCCATGTAAACAGCAGCGTTTGCCTGAGAACCGGAGTGTGGCTGTACGTTCGCGTAGTCAGCACCAAACAGTTCTTTAGCACGTTCGATCGCTGCCTGTTCAACAACGTCAACGTACTCACAACCACCGTAATAACGCTTCTCAGGGTAACCTTCAGCGTACTTGTTAGTCAGAGAAGAACCCTGAGCCTGCATAACGCGTGGGCTGGTGTAGTTTTCTGAAGCAATCAGTTCGATGTGATTTTCCTGACGCTGAGTCTCTTTCTCAATCGCCGCCCAAACAACATCATCATAACCCTGAATCTGGTCATTTTTTGTAAACATTGAAGTCTCCTAGCCTTACAGCCGAGTAACATAGAGAGCACCTTTCGCTTCAGCGAAATGAATACGTCTCAAATTTTAATTTATTCTTATTGTCCCCTGCTCATGGCTGAGCAATTCGGCGACTTTCGGGAGATAAACACAGCATAATCTGCGTAGCATCAGTGGTAGGACATCGAAGACAACTCCCAATGCTGCCAATATTAACGCCCTCACGCCTCAACATATGCTTGTACACGTCGCCCGGGTGCGAATTTACGACACCCGCCGTAACGCCCTCTGTCACGGGGCAGTACGAAGGGTTTGCAGCACCGGATCAAACACGGCAAAACATATTCAGGGACAGTTCCGAAGCAAATGGCCTTAGTGGCAGAACCTCCGGTATGGATAAAATACGACAATTAATCGGAGCAAAATTGCCAGTTTTCACCACTCAAAGATCCTAAAAGAACCGCTTTACGGTAATTAAGCAGTTACCGTAAACGCTCTGAACCTGACCATTCAGGTTTGCGCTGAGACCCTACTCACAGCGCGGCATAATTATAGCGGTTGCCACCGGGAAAATACGCAAAATCTCATCCTTATGTATGAATATTTCCCCGGTTCACATGAACAGATTCAATCGACATAACAACAGCTTGCAAGGGGAAAATCCCCCAGCCGCTATCTGAAATGGTATATTGATCGACGCTCGCAGGATAAAACCGTTAAACAGGATGAATAACGATGCTTTGGATACTGCTGATCAGCGGCGCCGTACTGGGGCTGTTAATGCTGGAAATTCCCGGTGCCGTCATCGGCGCACTCATCGGCTATTTATTTGCCAGCCTGTTACAGCAGAGCAAGCGGATCAAAACCCTGGAACAGCATGTTGTCAGACTGACAGCAGAACAACAGCACACCCGCCCTGAGCCTGCCCCGCACACAGCAGATCAGGCAGAAGCCGCTCAGCAGACCGCAAATACTGAGCCGGCCACCACACCGGTTATTCTGGATGAACCCGCTCCCGCACCTGTCCACAACATTACCGTCACGCCGAAAACACCTGACGCCACGCCGGTCATCGTGACAGAAACAACGCCTGCACAACCCCTGACCGAAACAACTGAAGCCGCAGATCCGTGGACCGGACAACCCCGGCCACCGGCTGAAAATATCGCCACGGCAGCAACCACCCCCGCCGCAGATGTACCGCAACAGGGGAATATATTTACCCGGATACAACAGGGGATTGTTAACTATTTCACCCAGGGCAACCTAAGTATCCGGATTGGCATCATCGTGTTGTTTTTCGGCATTTCCTTCCTGGTGAAATACTCCATCGACAATGCCCTGTTACCCATCGAATTCCGCCTCACAGCCGCCGCCATCGGCGCAATGATCATGCTGGCCATTGGCTGGAAACTGCGCCTGAAACGGCCGGATTACGGCCTGATGATGCAGGGCGGAGCCATTGCAATTCTGTACTTGCTGAGCTTTGCCAGTTTCAAAATGTACGCCATTATTGGCGCCGGGCTGGCCTTCCCACTGCTGATCCTGCTGAGCATTCTGGGCATGTCACTGGCGGTGATACAGAACTCCAAAGCCCTGGCCGTGACCGCGATCACCGGCGGTTTTGCAGCACCGGTACTGGCCTCCACCGGCAGCGGTAACTATGTGGCGCTGTTCAGTTATTACAGCGTGCTGAATCTGGCAATTTTTGCGGTTGCCTGGCTGAAATCCTGGCGGCTACTGAACGTCACCGGTTTTTACTTTACCTTTGCCATCAGTCTGCTGTGGGGCGTGGACCGTTACCGCCCGGACATGTTCGCCAGCGTCGAACCCTTTCTGATTATTTTCTTCCTCATTTACCTGACCATCGCCGTGCTGTTTGCCACCAAACAACCGCCAAAACTGCGGGGCCTGATCGACGGCAGTCTGGTGTTTGGTCTGCCGGTCGCAGCCTTCAGTTTACAGGCCAGCATGGTCAGTGACTTTGAACATGGCCTCAGCCTCAGCGCGCTGGTGATGGCGCTGGTATATCTGCTGCTGACCAGATTTCTGTGGCAGCGTCTTCAGATGCGTCTGCTGGCAGAAGCCTTCCTCGCCATCGGTGTGGTATTCGCCACACTGAGCATTGCATTTGAACTGGACGGCCGCTGGAGCGCAGCCGTCTGGGCGGTTGAAGGGTGTGGTCTGATCTGGATAGGCCTGCGTCAGCAGCGGTTGGCGCCGGTTCTTTTTGGCTGCCTCATCCAGCTGGCCGGTGGCGCACTGCTGCTGGATGACTATCACTATAACTATGCCGATACACCGTTCCTGAACGGTCACTTCCTGAGCATGATCATGGTCGCTCTGCCCGGCATTATCACCGCCTGGTTACTCAGCCGGACGGCTCTGACATTCTCCCCTGTGGCTGACAAAATCCGTACACCGGTGGCTGTGGGTTACCTGATCTGGGGACTGCTTTGGTGGTATGCCGGCGGGCTGATTGAAACCGAAACCTTCGGAAGGTTTGATGAAGTTCGTATTGCGGTACTGTTTTTCAGCCTCTCAGCGCTGACCTGGCTGGCGGCAACGCTCTGGCTGCGCTGGCAACTGTTCAGTTTTGCCCCCTGGTTACTGGTTATTCCGCTGCTGTTCTGCGCCGTCAGCACCCTGATTTCCTACCTGTGGAACAGCCCGGCCTATCATTTCCTCAGCCTGAATAACTTTGACGCCTGGTTGCTGGCCTTTACCGTGATTTATACCGGCCTGCGGTGCAGCGAGCTTCGCGGGTTTGCCCTGCGCTGGCCAAACGGTCTGCACAGTATCAGCTACCTGCTGGGCAGTCTGATTCTGGCGTTTGAGGTTTACTGGCTGCTCAATGACAGGGAAATGAGCGGTGCCTGGAAACTGAGCCTGCCAGTGGTCACCCTCAGCCTGGCGCTGTTACTGACCACGTTCAGACCCCGCTGGCCCTTTAACCGCTGGCCTCTGGCGTATAGCACCGTCGCTGCATACGGCCTGCTGCTGATACTGGCCTGGTGGTCCGTTATCGGTAACTTCTTTCAGGTTAACCTGCCAGCGCCGCTGCCATACCTGCCATTACTGAACCCGGTAGACCTGGCCCAGTTAATGGTATTACTGATCTGCCTGCACTGGTACAACAACACCCGCAACACAGCCAGTCTGAACATTGACGCATCTCTGGCAGGTTATCTGCTCGGAGCATTCTGCTTCATCTGGTTCAATGTAATGCTGTGCAAAACCCTGCACGTATACAGCGCCATTCCTTACCGTCCAGACAGTCTGTTAGGCTCAGCCCGGGTACAGATGGCCCTGTCGGTCAGCTGGACCATCATCGGCCTGAGCCTGATGGTCACCGCTTCCCGGCTGCAAAAACGTCAGATATGGATCATCGGCGCCGCACTGATGGGCGTAGTTGTTGCCAAGCTGTTTATTTTTGACCTGTCTGACCGCGGCACGGTAGAACGCATCGTATCCTTCATCGTGGTAGGTCTGCTGTTACTGGTTGTCGGCTATTTCTCACCGGCACCGCCGAAAAAACCGGCAGATGATGAGACAGAAAACACGTCAGACAACACTGCAGAGAAAGCCCCGGGCACCCCTGATATCTGACAGCGACAGTATCGACATTCAAAAGAGTGCTGGCATTCAAAAGAATACCGGCACTGTGCGCATCCCGGAAATCAGGCAGCCGCTATGCAGCTCTGTCACTAAAATGCGGAATATGCCTGCCGGCTGATCTGCATCATGGCGAAATTACCATCTACACTGCAAGGTAATGCATCGTGCGCTGATGCCCTGTTCATAATGAGACCCTGACCGGTTGTTTACCCGGAGAGAATCATTGAGGATATTGACTGCAGCCTGTACCACTTACCCGTTGAGAAAACAGCATGCATGACATCAAATGTAAGGAAGTCTGGGGGGGCATCCGTAATATCGATGAAGATATCCGCACCTGCGGTGTGGAAGCCAGTGTCTACAGCAGCGCTGCCGACGGTGACAGCGGTGGCGATATCTACTATTTCAGTGTCTGCTCAACCGATAAACTGACCCGCATTGTCGTCGCCGATGTCATGGGCCACGGCAAAGCCGCCCGCGACACCAGCGCCTGGCTGTACCGGGCACTGCACGACAATATGAATATGGTAGATGGCAGTCATATTCTGCGACAGCTGAACCGGCAGGCCAATGATATCGGCTATGAAGCCATGACCACGGCCGCCATCATTGCCTATTACCTCAATACTGACCGCTTATATTTCAGCTATGCCGGCCACCATCCGGTGCTGATCAAACGGGCCGGAGAGCTGAACTGGCATGAGCTGCAACTGCCACTGGTTGAGCGTATTGCTGACTGCCCCCTGGCCATTGATGAAGATGCTGAATACAGCCAGTGTGATATTCCTTTTGATACCGGCGACAAAGTTTTCCTGTACACCGACGGACTGATTGAAGCGCCCTCTCCCGACGGCGAATGCTTTGGCATTGAGCGCCTGATGAAGCTGCTGGACCAGCATGGTGATGCCAGCCCGCAAACCATCAAACATCAGGTCATTGCCGCCCTGCGCCGTCACACCTGCCAGTCAAACTTCAGCCACGACGATACAACGTTTACCGCCATTGAAGTGCATCCCCGCAGTCATCAACCCGCACTCACATAACCCTGCCCGTACGGGGTCAGACCATAACCAACCGGCAAATTAGCAAGAAACTGACAGGCGCCGCCCCCCGGATTTTATCCGTTCAGACAAAACAGTCTTGATTCATAACCGGTTTCAGACAACCATAAGCCGGATTCTTTAACCCTAAGAACAATAAGAAACAGGACAATAAAAAAATGCCAGCGTCAGTCACGGTTAATTTCAGCAAAATCATGGGCCACCGGGGCGCCCCCAGCGTCGCACCGGAAAACACACTGGGCGGATTCCGCAAAGCCGCCGAACTGGGCGCCCGCTGGATCGAACTGGACGTTTCCCTGCTGGGAGACGGCACCACCGTCGTCCACCATGACAACAGCACTGACCGCTGCAGTGACCGGAAAGCTTCGCTGGATGACCTGACCACAGCTGAACTGAGCACTATCAACAACGCCGCCCTCTTCCCGGACTGGCCGGCAGAGCCCGTGCCAACCCTGCGTCAGGTACTTGATCTGTTCAACGAGCTGGATTTGGGTATGAATCTGGAGATCAAGGATCACGGTGTACCTGCCGAAGACATCATCCGGCCGATCATTGCTGAACTGGAAGCCAACTTTAACGATTATTCCCGGCTGGTTGTATCCAGCTTCAGTTACGAATTACTGGAGTGTTTTCACCGGCTTGCCCCTGAGATTCCATTAGGTCTGCTGTACGATGAACTGCCGGAAAACTGGCTGGATCAGGCCCGGGCACTGAACGCCTTCAGCATTCATCTGGACTGGCAAAACCTCAGTTATAACCAGACCCGGGAAGTGAAGGACGCCGGTTACCCGATCTTCTGCTGGACTGCTAATGATCCTGAAGCCTTCAGATCCCTCTGGAGCTGGGGTGTCGACGCTGTGATCAGCAACAATCCACAGGACTTTTTTGCCGCCGGCCACGACACGCTGTAAAACGTCTAAAAACGGCTGATACTGAATGGCTGCAGATCAACCCCGGGCCGGGCACCGCTGACCAGATCGGCAATCAGCTCACCGGTATGCGGCCCTAGCGTTAAGCCCATATGCTGATGGCCAAAGGCATAAAACACGTCTGAAAAATTTTCTGACCGGCTGATCACCGGCAGACTGTCCGGCATGGAAGGCCGGTTACCCATCCATTCCGTAAAATCATCCAGACAAATCGTTGGGAACAAACGCCGGGCATGATACAGCAGGCGATGACAGAAATTTCTGTCAGGCAGGCTGTCCAGTTCAGCAAACTCAACCAGCCCGGCAAAACGAATCCCGTTTTCCACCGGCGTGGCCACCAGCTTACCGGCGGCGTACATAATGGGCTGCTGCAATGAAATCCCGGGGTTATGCACTTCGACGTGATACCCCCGTTCCGACTGCAGTGGAATATCCCGGTCAAAACGGGCCGCCAACTGACGGGACCAGACACCTGCCGCCACCACCAGTTTACTGACCGGCAGCACACCCTTATGGGTCAGTAACCCCACCGGCTGGTTATCCTCAACAATCACATCGCGGATTTCCGCCTGCACAAGCTCGCCGCCTTTTTCCACAAAGCTGGCTGCCAGTGCCTTGACCAGTTTTTCAGGATTACGGCTAAACCCGTGACCGTGCAATGACACGGCATAACGATACTCTTCGGCAATGGCCGGCTCAGCCTGTGCCAACCCGTCTCCCTGCAGAATATCGTAGGTTATCCCCCGCTGTTCACGGGCCTGCCAGGCCGTACGGTCGGCCATAAAATCCGTTTCATCCCGGTACAGATAGTAATAAGGCGAGGCACATACCCAGTCTGATGCACCGTGCTCAGCAGCCAGCGCAACATGACGCGCCGTGGCACCGCTCAGCAGGCTGCTCATAGCATCGGCGACCTGCTCAAACTTACTGCGACGGCTGTTCAGCATGAAGGATATTCCCCATGGCGCGATACGATGCATGTACCCGGCTGAAATAGACAGTGGGCCCTGAGGGTCCAGCATCAGCTGCGGCACCTTGCTCACAAAGCCCGGCAGATTCACAGGAACACAGCCGCATTCAGCCAATACCCCCGCATTACCAAATGACGTCGCTTCACCGGGGGCAAATTTATCCACCACCCGGACCTGAAACCCTTTTTTCTGTAATGCCAGCGCACAGCAAATCCCTACGATGCCGGCACCGATGACGGTCACCTGCGGCGCAGTTTGTAAAGCATTCATAATGTCTGTTCTCTACTGTTATTCGGAAAAGCCGGCCCGCTCAGACACCTGTTCAACAGGCACGTTCTGATCGGACCGGCGGGGAGATCCGCGCGGGTTAACCCGGCCCCTGACGCATGTTCTCAGGCAGGAAGGTGGCCAGCTCCGGGAATAAAATCAGTATGCCGACCATCAGCACCATGATGAGGAACATCGGGAAGGCACAGCGGGCGATATAGCCAATGGATTTCTTCGTCATCCCCTGCAGAACAAAGAGGTTAAAACCGATAGGCGGTGTGATCTGAGCCATCTCAACCACCACCACGATGAAGATACCAAACCAGAGCAGGTCAATCCCCGCCTGCGGGATCATTGGCTCAACCACTGCCATGGTCAGCACTACCGAAGAAATGCCATCCAGAAAGCAGCCAAGGATGATGTAAAACACCATCAGCGCCAGAATCAGCGTCAGCGGTGACAGCTCCAGACCAGCAATAAATTCAGCAGCCAGCGACGGCAAACCGGTAAAGCCCATTGCCAGTGCAAGAAACGCTGCGCCGGAGAGAATCAGGGCAATCATGCAGGAGGTCCGGGTAGCCCCCATGAGGCTTTTAACAAAGGTATCCCGGGTCAGGGAGCCCTGGAAAAATGCCAACGATAACGCGCCGATCACACCGAAAGCCGCCGATTCAGTCGCCGTGGCTGTACCGGTATAAATCGAACCGATCACCACACCGATGAGGATAATCACGGGAATCAGAAAACGGGATTCCTTCACCCTTTCAGCAAAGCTCATACCCGGCTCCGCCGGCGGTACCTGAGACGGTTTGAAGAATGACCATGCCGCCACATATCCCATGAACAGCAAGGCCAGTGTTAACCCCGGCAGAATCCCTGCCATAAAGAGTTTGGAGATCGATTCGTTAATCGTAACGCCGTATACAATCAGCGTCAGAGACGGCGGTATCATCAGCCCCAGCGTTGCCGAACCTACCAGCGTACCGAAGACCATAAATTCCGGATAGCCACGTTTATCCAGCTCAGGAATCGACATCTTACCCACCGTTGTCAGGGTTGCTGCCGATGAGCCGGATACCGCCGCAAAAATGGTGGAACCGACCACATTGGTATGCAATAAACGCCCCGGTAATGGCGACATCCAGGGTGCCAGCCCGCGGAACATATCTTCAGACAACCGGGTCCGGTAGAGTATTTCACCCATCCAGATAAACAGGGGCAGGGCCGTCAGTGACCAGCCCGATGCACTGGACCAGATGGCAGTGATCATGGCATCACCCACCGGACGGGTGGTGAACAGCTCCATGCCCACATAAGCAACACCCAGCAAGGCCAGGCCAATCCAGACACCACTGCCTAGCAGGAAAAACAAGGTAAACAGGAAGATGCCTGTAGCAAGTACTTCATTCATCAGTTAATCCTCCATTATCACCGGTAACTGTTCTTTAAAGGTGTCATCGGCGCCGCGAAGGGTCCGTACCAGATGATCCACCAGCGCCAGCGTAAATATGCAGCTGCCAATGGCGACCGGTAACTGCGGAATCCACAGCGGCATCGCATCCTGCCCCTGGGAAATGTCATGAATCAGGTGCGAGATATACACATTCTTCACCGCAAACCAGCTCATGTACGCCGCAAAGAAAGTCGCCACGCCCAGACACCAGAGATCCGCCAGCCGCTTTGGCCAGCCGGTCAGGCGGGAAAGAAATAAAGTCACGCGGATATGCGCATCATGGTTCAGAGTGTAAGCAAGGGCGAAAAACGATGCCGCCGCCATGCAATAACCGGCATAGTTTGCCGATCCCGGAAACTGGACACCGCTCCAGCGGGCTACCATCTGCAGCACAATGATGCTCAGAATCGCGAGCAGAAATACGGCAGCAATGCCGCCGCAAAGGTTATACAGGCCATCCAGAAAACGTCGCAGCGGGCTGACAGACGCCAGATCCGGCGCACAGAATTCTGCTGCCTGTGTGTGGGTTTGAGTATTCATAACTGAACCTTCAGGGAAGAGGGCCACCCGGACGGTAAAACCTGTGCGGGCAGCCCAATACCGGAAAAACTACTGGAAAAAGTACCGGAAAAAATACCGGTGCTCAGGCCGTTACCCGGCACCGGTCAATATTCACGGTGAAGTGAATCTGGAGTATCCCTCAGGATCAGTTGTGCGCCAGCTTCTGCTGCGCGGCACGGTAGTCATCAATGATCGCCTGACCAACATCGCCGGCATCTTTCAGCCATTCCGCTGTCATGGTGGCGCCAATCTTTTCAAAGTCAGCTTTCAGCTGCGGGCCGGCTTCAGTCACTGTCATACCGTTAGAGGCCAGCTGTTCCAGATACCAGCCAGTCAGCTGTTCAGAGCGGGCAGTACCGGCTTTCTCAGCCATCAGGGAAATGCCACGGACAACATTCTGTGTAGCTTCGTCCAGCTGATTCCAGGCCTGTTTATTCACGAAAATATAGTTACGGGGTAACCAGGCGTTCACAACATAATGGTGGGTCAGCTGTTCCCAAACCTTTCGGTCATAACCGGTCGCACCGGAAGAAATGAACGACTCTGCCACGCCGGTGGACAGCGCCTGGCTCAGTTCAGATGCTTCCACCTGTACCGGAATCGCTTTCGCCAGCTCAGCCAGCCGGGCGGTTGCATTGCTGTATGAGCGGAACTTAACCCCTTCCATATCGGCAATACTGTTCAGCGGCTTTTTCGAATAGATTCCCTGCGGTGGCCATGGCACAGAATACAGCAGCACCAGATTATGCTTGTCTAACAGCTTCTCAAAATGCGGACGGGCTGCTTTCCAGAGGGTTTCAGAATCGGCAAAAGAGGTTGCCAGGAAAGGCACGGAATCAAAGCCGAAAACCGCATCTTCATTGGCATGGCTGGACAGGATACGTTCACCGATCTGCGCCTGGCCGGTCTGAACTGCCCGTTTAATTTCGCTGCCTTTAAACAGCGAGCCGCCACCATGCACTTTCACATCCAGCTTACCCTGAGTCGCAACCTCAATTGCTTCGGCAAAAGATTTACCGTTCTGAGTGTGGAAGTTTGAATCGGTATACGCCATTGGCATATCCCACTTATCCGCCGCCATTGTCAGGCTGCCGGCAAGGGTCAGCGTCGTCAGAGCCACGGCTTTGGTTAATTTTGCCATTGAATATCGCATGGTATGTCCTCAGTTGTTTTTATTGTGAAATCAGGAACTTGCTTCCCGGGTTGTGGAAGCATCAGGCTATGACGGCTGCAATGACCGACATTTCAACCTTCAGGGAGGGGCGCGCCATCTGTGCTTCAACACAGGCACGGGCCGGAGCATGCCCTTCGGCAACCCAGGCATCCCAGACAGCATTCATGGCAGCAAACTCCGCCATATCATTGATGTAGATGGTGACGGAGAGGATGTGGCGTTTATCACTGCCGGCTTCAGCCAGCAACGCATCAACTTTTTCCAGCAGACTACGGGTCTGCCCCTGCATATCCTCAGTTTCGTCTTTTGGCACCTGACCACAGAAATACGCCGTTCCCTGGTGAATAACTGCCCGGCTCATGCGCTCACCTACTCCAATTCGCTGCAACACCCTGATATTCCTCTTCATCGCTGATCTCGTGGATACATCGCTGTACAAATGCTGAGCAACGATGTGACGTTGCTATTATTTAAATCAGGGTCAATAATTTCCAATACAATATAAAGATCGATCTATCAGCTAATGTTATAGGCGGTAGAGAAAGATGGTTTAAACATATGAATGTGAAGCAAATAGCCGCATTCCGCGCAGTAATGATCTCCGGCAGCACAGTTGGCGCGGCAAAAATGCTCTATATCTCTCAGCCTGCCGTAACCCGCCTGATTAAAGACCTGGAAGACCGCTGTGGTTTTGCACTGTTCGAACGCCGCAGCAGCAGGCTGTTTCCCACCCCCGAGGCAGAATCTCTCTATCAGGAAGTCAAACGCCACTTCATGGGCATGGATCAGCTGGCCCAGAGTGTTGAGCAAATCAGAACCCTGCGTACCGGCCGCTTACGGATCGCCGCCATGCCCGCACTGGCATACAGTGTATTGCCGCGGGTAGTGAGTAATTTCATGCAAACCCGGGAAGATGTTTCTTTAACCCTTACGCCGGGATCTTCGGTGAATGTCGCGAAAATGGTCGGTTCTCAGCAGTTTGATCTGGGCATTGTGATGCTCCCGGTCGATGCCCGTGAACTGACATTTCACCGTTGTTATCGCACCCACTGCCGGTTTATCTGTAACGCAGATCATCCCTACGCAGACCGCCAGGAAATCATCGCGGAAGATCTCCACGAACAGGATTTTGTGACCATCGGCGAACAGAATCCGTTAACCCGTTACCGGATCGATGCGGCATTGCAGGCGAAACATATTCACCCCCGGCAGTCGATTGAAACGCCAATGTTCATTACCGTGCAGGCGCTGGTTAAGGAAGGTCTGGGGGTATCGATTATTGACCCTTTTACCGCCAGTATTTTTACCGAAAGCGGCGGTAAGAGCCTGAACTTCCGGCCCGATATTCCCTTCTACTTCGCCTTTATTACCCCTGTAAACAAGCAGATTTCGGCACTGGCAGAGGAATTTATACACTGCTTTGAACAATTGGCAGAAGGTATCACTGATATGGAAATAATCAGTCATGAGGATATCGATCTGAAATAAAAAACACCGGCATAAGCCGGTGTTTTTTTACGCTGTGCTGCTCAGCCCGGCTGTGCCTCAAAGGTCAGAAACAAGGCGTGCTCTTTAACATCTGCCCGTTTTGAATCCGTGTCCTGCATCAGCTCTGCTTTCAGCAGATAGCGGCCCGCCTGAGGGGGCGTAAAGCTGACAGCACCGGTGCTGTCCGGTTGCAACTGTATTTCACCACGCTGATCCCGGTACAGGGTGCCGTCCGGGATAATCTCCAGCAGCATCTCATCAGCCACCGGCTTACCGTCCAGCAGCACTTTAAAGTTAAACGCTTCACCGCTGACCACATCGTTCGGGTGTACTTCGAAGTCCAGTTCCAGCCCTTCATTCTGCAGTTTAATATTTTCAGATGAAGGCGCACGACGGGTTACATAAGCGGTGCTTTTGCCCTGTATTTCCAGGGTTTCTACGTTTTCAGCCCCTTCTGGCAATAACACATCCCGTTGCAGTTTATCTGCTTCCATACGGTGCATTCTGTCACTGCCCGGCATGCGGTAAAACGTGAGGAAGCGGGTATCCTGAAGGCGCAAACGGTAGGTGCCTTCTTCCGCCAACTTAAGGTCAAAAACGCTCTTACGCTTGCCTTTAAAGTAATGGGCTAACCGCTCACTCTCACCCTGTGGCGCTGAGATTGTCAGATCTTCAAGACCAAATCCTTTATCGGCAACAAAGATCGTATTCGACGCGGTTACATCCACCGTGATCCATTTGGCGGTATCCGAGGATGCAACATATTCGTTGGGCAGCAGCCAGTAATCATGGGCCTGCGCAACCTGACCGGCTAACGATACGTAAAGGGTGCTCGCCGCAATCGCCAGCGTGCGTATTTTTTTTCCTGCAGTCATCGGGTGACTCCTGTTTTAACTGAACCTTCTCCCAGCTCTGCACCGGGCTTTAACTGATAAATCTGCGGCTCACCGCCTAACTGAATCCGCTGTTTCTGCACACTGCGGTTGCCATGTTCCCGGGCGGCTTCCAGCACGATCAGATACTCTCCGTCAGCCAGTGGCTGTCCCTGATCGTCCAGACCATCCCAGTAAACCCGGTAGTTACCCGGTTTACGGGTTGCCCCGCTGAAGGCATCCACCGAATCCAGATACCGGCCACTCTTACGCCACCAGCGGCGCAAATCTTTCAGCCAGTCTTCCTCATCAATCCACAACGCCAGATTGCGGACAGCTTTCCCACCGGATTCCACCCAGATCACCACATAGGGACGGCGATATTCATGGCTGGTTTGCTGCGGCAAACTGAAATTTATTTCGACCTGTGATGCGGCCGAAAGCGGCTGACTGAAGCACAGCAACAGCCCCAGAAAAGGGATAATTCTCATCGCTATTCCTTACAACTCACTCAGGGAAGCAGGGCAATCCAGTAACCGGCTGCCAGTACACCGGTACCGGCAGCCGCCACTCTGAACAAGGTACCCCGGCGCTTTTTCTGCGGGACCACCAGCCATAAACCGGTGACGATAAACACCAGCATGATGAGTGCCGTAACATCCAGTAGCAGACGCCACCAGATACCTGAATAACGGCCCATATGCAGATCATTCATCACTGCAATCAGGCCATTACGCTGATGAAAGACAGTTACTTCAGCTGAGAAAGGGGAAAACTCAACCAGGCTGTAACCGCCGGGACGCTTTATGTCGATCATCAGTAATTGCTCATCGTTGTCCCAGTCGTAGATGACGGTACCGCCCGTCAGATCATGCTGATCTGACAACCAGCGACGCAGCGTATCAGCGCCATCCAGCGGGTGGGTTTGCCAGTCCGTTGCCTCCATAACGCTATCCGGCACCGACAGATACACTTCCACAGCACTGCCATGATCACTGAACCAGTCCCGGTGATTCAGGGTGATACCGGTGACGGCAAAAAACAGCACCAGTGCCAGCACTACAACAGAGCTGTACACATGGAGGGTACGCAGGATTCGGTAATTCATCGCAAAACAGCCGGATACATAATTCATGAAGCGGGCTGCCAGACACACTGGCAGCCGCTAAAAACCATTCAGAAGCGCATCGCCAGTGTCAGGCGAACGTCCCGGCCCGGTTCCGGCAAACCGATGATGCTGCCATCGTCGGTATCGACACCGTAGCTGGCATGATCCAGATACTGCTTATCGAACAGGTTCTTCACCGTAACGGTCAGAGCAAGGTCTTCAGTGCCAGTCGGCAACCATTTGACGAAGGCATCATGAACGCCGTAACCCGGCTTATCCGTACGGCCGGACTCAACCCGTTCCAGACGCTGCACCAGACGGGACGACCAGCCCAGCTGCAGATCATAACTTGGCAGGTCATGTTCCAGATTCAGACTGAGCGTGTCGCCAACTGCGGTACCTACAGACATGGTGCCGTCACTCAGCGGCTCACCATTCAGGGTCGGACGGATGTGGCTGTAGCCCAGGCTTGCCCGGGTACGGTCCCAGTCATAGCCCACACGGGCTGTCACACCTTTGTTCTTCACCTTGCCGTCATTGGTAATCACACTGCGGCTGGTACGGCGTAACGGGTTATCGATTTCACTGTAAAACGCGGTGGCACTGAAGGTCAGGTCATCCTTTTCATAGTCAAAACCGAATTCAATGTTTTCTGCTTCTTCTGCTTTGACATTGTCCCCGTAGGTGGCGAAGTTCAGCAGATACGCTTCTTTAACGCCCACACCCCTGAAGGCCTGTGCATAACTAGCATGCAGATCCAGATTCTCAGTGACGCTGTAACGCACCCCAACATTCGGGCTAAAACCGTCAGAATCAATATCTTTACCGGTGCTGTCGTTCAGCTGATAGTTATCGTAGCGCAGCCCGGCAGTCAGCAGCGTTGCATCGCTGAGCTGATAGTGGTCCTGCACATACAGGCCTACCAGATCCAGCACTTCATCCTGACTTGGGCCGGTGGTGCTGGTGTTATTGATGTAATAACCGGTATCCCGGCGCAGGTCCGTGCCTACCACCAGCTTATGCTCACCCAGATCGAAGGTGTTGTGCGCATTCATACCGATGCTCTTTACGCCGGCACCGTCTTTGTCACCACTGTCCGGCTTCTGGGTCAGATAGCTTTTGGTGTAATACAGGTTAGTCTGCAGATCCAGCAACGGATTGTCGGTGTTCAGGTTGTACTGAACATTGGTGGTATTACGGCGGCTTTGCTGCTCGTTCGCCTGGTTCCAGCCGGCAGCCACGAAATGTGGCCGTACGTTGCGGCGACCATCGTCATAGCGGGCCTCATGGCTGAAACGCAGGGTCTGGCTCTCATCCAGATTTGCCACCAGTTTCACATAACCATTGTCCTGCTCGGTTTTGGTGTTATCCAGGGTGTTGCCGTCACCGTCGACAATTTCGCCGGTATCGGTTTTGGAGAATGACGTTAGTACAGACACATCATCACTCAGGCGGCCAAAGATACTGGTACTGGCTTTGCCGCCTTCGGTGTTATCAAAGTAGCTCAGCTTCACCAGCGCGCCGACGTCCTCACCTTCACGCAGCAGATCTTCAGGGTCCTTAGTAATAAAACGGATCGCCCCGCCCAGTGCGCCCGGGCCGTCTGTTGCCAGGCCTGCGCCGGCATTCACTTCAACCTGTTTCAGTAATTCAGGCTCCACCGACAAACGTCCCTGATGGTGAAACAGGTAGCCGGCCTGGGTTGCGCCATCCACGGTTACATTCAGCATGGTGTCTTCAATGCCGCGGACATACACTTTCTGGGCAACCCCAAAGCTGCCGCCCACCCGGACATCCGGATCCTGGCTGAAAATATCTTCCAGGTCAGTGGCCTGATACTGTTCCAGCTGTTCCTGAGTGATGGTGGTCTGGTTAGGATCGACCGGCTTTCCGGTGATCAAAATAGTGTCCTGTGCAAAGACAGCGCCGGCCTGCATGGCGGTTGCAAATGCAACAGCCGACGCCAGCCGGTTCACAGGCAATCTGAGAGACATAGGGAGTTACTCCGGTTAACTTGAAAACGAATGCGAACGATTATTGTTAACCAGAGTGAAATTGACAGTAGCTTTACATGTTTTACATATTAACGATTTGCCAGTGTTTACAGGCGTTGCGGCGATATTATCTGTAAGTGGTCGATAATAATTTCCAGTCCGTCGTTACAATTCTGTGCCTTAACCCTTGCGGCAATGCTCTCCAGTTGGCGCCGTGCCAGCGCAAGGCCCAGCCCAAAGCCTCCGGTTTCCCGCTCCCGGGATTTATCCACACGGAAGAAAGGTTTAAATATCGCGTCCAGGAGCTTTTCAGGCACCCCCGGCCCCTGATCCCGCACCCATATTTCAACGGTTTCCGCCTGCCGGATAAGCCTGACAGTCACCGGCCCGTCCGGTGAATGACGGACAGCATTGCGGATAATATTTTCACAGGCCTGCCCAAGGCTGCGCTCACTGCCGGCCACCCAGATTTGCTGATCCGGCACCTGCAGCTGAATATCCCGATCGGGATATTCATACCGGGCATCGTCAACAATCACTTCCAGCAACGCCCGGATATCCACCGGTACCGGCTCCGGCTTGTAGGCAGCATTATCCAGCCAGGCCAGCGACAGAGTATCTTCCACCAGTTTCTGCATCAGCCCGGCCTCACGGTAAATCCGCTGTTCTTTATCCGCCCGACCGGAACTGAGCGCCAGATTCAGCCGCTGTAAGGGGGTCCGTAATTCATGGGACAAATCATTGATCAGGTGTCGCTGGGTCTGAATCAGGGAGCCAATGCGGGCCGCCATAGCATCAAAAGTTGCAGCCAGCCGGGCCAGTTCATCACTGCGCCCCTTTAGCTGCGGCCCGACCCTGATGGCAAAGTCCCCGGCCATAAACTGCCGGGTAGCATGTTCCAGTTGCTGCAGGGGCCGCATAACGTGCCGGTAAAGCAGCACACTGATTACTATCATCAGCAACAGCGGTACCAGTGTGTGCAGGGCAAAATGCATGTATGGCCACCACTGGCCCGGGCGCATCCGCTGGGGTAGCTCGATCACCAGTGATGCACTGCCATCACTGAACGGCAGCTCCATCAGCGGATTATCGTGATACAGATGAATGCCCCACTCGACACTGCGCCCCAGCTCCATACTCTGGCCACGGGGCATCTCTACGTCAAAATCCACCAGTGTCTCTTCATGTACCCGAACAATGCTGACAAACACGCCTTCCTCAGCCCTAAGCGCATTCACCCAGCGGCTGGCAGCCGCCCGATCGCCTTGCTGTATCAGGTGTTCAGCCTGTTGCCCCAGTGCCCGCAGCTCCGCTTTATGTTCAGCAGCAATCTTGCTGGCATTGCTTTCAAGGGTCAGACTCAGGGTTGAGACCAGCCAGACCAGCACAATGCTGCCCAGCGATAAAATCAGACTCAGCTTCCAAAACAGTTTGCGGCTCATTTCAGGCAGTACCCCTGACCGTGCATGGTCACCAGACGGCTGGCGGCAAACCCGGCCTGTTTAAGCTTACGGCGCAGGTTACTGATATGCATATCAATGCTGCGGTCATAGCGGCTGAACGGCCGTTGCATCAGTTGCTGATACAGATGGGATTTACTCTGCACCTCGCCCCGGCATTCAATCAGCATCCACAGCAGGCGGAATTCCATATCGGTGAGAATCAGTTGCTGACCCTGATAACTGGCCTGCTGCTCAGTTTTATCCAGCGTCAAAGCATCAAACTGCAACTGTTGAGTGGCCGGAGCCTGGACAGCCCGGTGACCGGCAGAGCGACGAATCACTGCTTCAATCCGCAACATCAGTTCGGTAATACTGAAAGGTTTAGGCAGGTAGTCATCAGCGCCACACTGAAAGCCGCTGATCCGGTCTTCTTCAGCGCCCCGGGCGGTGAGCATTATCACCGGCGTTGAGCAGTATTTACGTAAACGGTTAAGCAGGGCAAAACCGTCCAGCCCGGGTAGCAGTACATCCAGTAATATCAGGCTGAACTGATCATTCAGCGCCGTATCCAGACCGCTGTCACCGTCATAACACTGGCGGGCCTGATAGCCGGATGCTCCCAACTGCAGGGCCAGTTCATCACTCAGCCCATGGTCATCTTCAATAATTAATATATTCGGCCGCTGCGCCACTGAAGCTTGCATATAAAACCCCCTCCGTCTGAGGGCCGCAAGCTTACCGGACATAAACGCAAATAAAAACCATTCCCATAAACATTAGCCAAATAAGTACCTGATAACCGGTGCCGTTTATTGCCGGAAAAACACCCGGTTTCACCCCAAAATCCTTTATAAACAGTAACCTTTATCAACGATAAATATTATTTCTGAAATTTGTTTTGCCATTGCCTCTCCATGGGACTAGGATGCCCACATTTATAGCCAGATCGCTTCATATTCAGGTCTTTTAAGAGATTTTTCTTCCATGCACATGGCATTCGTCTTTGGTATGAACCAGTTCATCAGTCACGGATTTGGCATATTTCTGTTTGCCAGCCTGGCACCGCTGATGCGTGAAGAAATAGCCTTCACCAACTGGCATATCGCGGCCATTGGAGCACTGTCGCAACTGGCTTATCTTGGCGGTGCAATGCTGATCAGCACCCTGGGGGAACGCATCGGGTCCGCCCGGCTGGCAATGTTCACCGCCAGTAACATCACCCTCATGCTGTTCGCCATTTCGGTATTGTCTGACCCGCTATTGATTCTGATCGCGCTGGCGCTGTTGTCAGCCAGTGCCTCGATCAGCTGGAGTACCATTGTTGAGGTCATCAGCCGCTGCGGCCCCATTGAAAAGTGCGCCACTTATCTTTCAGCAGCCGCCAGTGGTACCGCCTGGTGCTGTAGCTTTAATGGCTTACTGCTGCTGTTCATTGTGCCCCAGTTGGGCTGGCGGGCCGGCTGGCAGATCGCTGCAGCCTTCGGTGTCTGTGTCATCATTGCTAACTGGCTGTTACTCAGAAAACTGGGATTAATGGGCCCTGCATCCCGTCAGCTGACCAGCACTGAACAGCCGGTCAAAAACAGCCTGAGCATCCCGGCACTCCTGAAAACAGTAACGTTTGAACCGCTGGCACGTTTTACCTGCCTGGTCTGTTTCTGCGTGTGCTTCTCGACAATTCCCTTTGCCAACTGGCTGAATATCTACCTTGCTGAACTGAGTTTACCGGGAGATCTGGGGGGTTATACCTGGAGTGCGATCGGCATTTCCGGCATGGTTGCCGGGCTCACCGTTGGCCGGCTGGCTGACCGCTTCGGCTACCAGTTAGCCTTATTGCTGATCTGCGGTATTTTTGCACTGGGGCTGATGGCGTTTCTCTACGACCAGAACAGTTTTGCGCTGATCGCCGGCATCAGCTACGGCATTATGTATTTCCCGATCTGGGGCATTATTTCCGGCTGGCTAAGCAAGGTGTACAGCTCCACGGTTACCATGCAGATCAGCAGTGTCTGTATGATCACCGCAGGGCTGGGTGGTGCCTCCGGAAATATGATGGTTGGCTGGGTCCGGGAATCCAGCGGGTCGCTGGACATTGCTTACTGGGTGCTGACCGCCAATGCTGCTTTGCTGGCCTTACTGGCTGCCGGTGCTTTTATCCGGCGCAATGCCGACAGCCCCTCTCCTGCTGTTCCGGTAAAACAGCCCTGAAGCTCTGAATACGCTTCATTACTTACGGCGTTATTCAGACAGGTAAAAAACAGCAATACACTTCAGGGGGGAACTGAAACATAATGTATCGCTGTTAGAACGGATATCAGGCGCTGAAGTTTGCCAGCAGACCGGTACTCACGCCGCTGCTGCCGGCATTTTTCAGGTCATCACCCAGCAGGCTTTTCAGCTGATCCACGTTGATGCTGCCATCTTCATTGAGGACACTTGCTGCAGCCTCGTCGCCGAAGGTTGCCGCCAGGCTGGCCTGTAACTTCTCCGGTGAAGCCAGCCCTTCCGGACGCCCGCCGCCAAAGCCACCACCAAAACGACCGGCACCTGCACCGTCTGGCCGTGCCGGCGGTCCGGCGGTTTCCAGCAATCCGGTCAGCCCTTCAACACTGACACTGCCATCTTCATTGAATGCGGCAGCAGCTTCGTCACCAAACCGCTGCTCCAGCCGCTCCGCGAACGCATCCGCATCAATACGTCCGCTTTCCAGCCCTTCAGCCATACGGCTTGCAATATCGCTTGCCTGAGGGCGCTGCCCGCCGGTGATGCCCGGCTGTACCGCACCTGCTGTATCTATATTCATAATTATCTCCTTATCTGAGAGTGCCGGATTCATTCAGCAAAGGGCGTTCCATTTATCCGCAAAGCGTTTGTTTTTAATGGTTTTTTACACAACATTTACGCTTTCTTTAGGCAATCTTTACGTATTCTTAAGGTGCTCTTTACATTCAGCCTGCAGCAATCCCATAGCGAATATCCACACAGCTGCGGAGCGGCAAATGCCTGCCGGCCACACCCGATACACAGACAACAGAAACAATCACAGAACCCTGCACAGAACCCTGCACAGAGACGGATAACAGCAGATAAACTGGGGCAGTTAAACCCAAGCCGTTACAAGGAGCAGTTAACAGGAGCCGTTAACAAAAGAGGGAAAGACACCAGCCTCAGGACAAGGCTGGCGATTAAGGTATTTCATCAGACTTTTTCGTTCAGATATCCAGGGCCCGAGCGGGCTGGCGGCGCATCTTTAACCAGATCAACCAGCGCACCAAAATCCACCTTGCCGTCCGCATCAAACACCTTGGCAGCCGCGTCATTACCGAACTCGTTAATCAGTTGGGTCTGCAGCGTCTCCTGACCGGCAGGCACAGTACTGGCAGGCACAGTCCCGGGCTGGCGTCGGGGCGCCGGTGCTGAACTTTCCAGCAGGGCGCTGAGCCCTTTAACATCAACACTGCCATCTTCTCTGACAATGCCGACAGCACGGTCACCGTAACGGCCTTCCAGACGCTCTGCGAATTTAGTCGCATCAATCTCCCCCCGTTCAACCCGGGTGGCCAGATCTGCGGCGATATCTTTTGGCTGCGGACGTGCCGGTTCACCGCCAAAAAACTCAACAACGGCATTGCCTATACTTCCGACATTCATGCTACTGCCTCCTTTATCTCAGGGAGGAGTTACCAAGCAAAATATATTCCCGGACGCATTGTTTCAGTCTAAGCAGTTGATTTTATGCGCATATAAAATCAGACAAATATCTTTGCAGGCCAGTATAAACAGAAAAAACGGCAATCCTTTGCCGTGCCCTTTCAGCCTTCTGGCGGGCGAACCCTGCGCCGGAAAGGCGTAAATGGCTGCAGAATATCCCCCTGATAGCTGACCATTTCCGCATGAAACTGCTGGCGACCTGTTTCCATATCCTGATCTTCCGGCAGCGCTACGCTGTCGTAACCACAGCGGCGTAAATACCCCAGTTGGTCACTCAGCAGGCTGCCAAACGCGCGCAATTCGCCCTTATAGCCGAACACCTCACGGATCAGGGAACCGGTAGAAAAACCGCTGCCATCCGTAAACGCCGGAAACGATACTGCGATGATGGGCGCCGACGCAAATACCTGCTCCAGCGGCTCCAGCTCGATATCCGCATCGAACCAGACACCCGGAATCTGCCCGAATCCGCTGAACACCGGGGCCAGCGACTGCCAGTCACTGAGTGGTAAAATATATTCCGCTCCCTTTTCGGGCACGAAGTCTGTAGGTACCTCAGTTAACAGCTGCCACTGATCCTGCTGACCGGTATCACCCGACTGCTGTTTAATGACCCGTTGCATAGACCCGCTCCTTAAACTTATCTTTCCCGATCCGTTCATAGGTTAAGATGAACGGCTCTTCTTCGTGGCGCTGTTCAACGAACACATCCACAATGGCTTCCAGTGCATCCGGCACCGCATCCAACGGAATCGACGGCCCCAGTACTTTACCGATCCGGGAGCGCTCACCCACTTCGCCCCCCAGGGTCAGCTGATAAAACTCTTCGCCTTTTTTATCCACCCCCAAAATGCCGATATTGGCGATGTGATGATGAGCACAGGCATTGATACAGCCGGAGATACGCAGGCTCAGATCCCCCAGGTCATAGAGATAATCAAGGTCATCAAAGCGCTGCTGAATAGCGCTGTTAATCGGCAGAGAACGGGCATTGGCCAGACCACAGAAATCCCCTCCCGGGCAACACACCACATCAGAAAGGGTACCGATGGTCGGTGCCGCCAGCTCCAGCCGGCAGGCTTCCTGCCAAAGCGCGAACAGATCACTGCGTTTTACATCCGCCAGCACAATGTTCTGTTGTTGGGTGTTACGGGCTTCACCGAAGGAAAACTGTTCCGCCAGATCCGCCACCCGCCGCAGCTGTTCACTGGTGATATCACCGGGAGCCGTTCCCTGATGCTTAAGGGACAGGGTGACAATGGCATAACCGGCGACCCGGTGCTCCCGGACGTTACGCCGTAACCAGTGACGGTACGCCGGTGAATCCGGCGCTTCTGCCTCCGCAGTTACATTCAGCTGCTCATAGGCAGGCTCGGTAAAGAAGCTGCGGGCGTGGGCCAGTTCAGCATCCGTCAGCCAGTATTCTTCCGAGTTAGTACGCTGAAACTCCGCCTCAACCTGTGCAGAAAAATCCGCAGCTCCCAGGCTGTTCACCAGTATTTTGATCCGCGCCTTGTACTTATTATCCCGCCGGCCATAGCGGTTATAGACCCGCAGAACCGCTTTCAGGTAGCCCAGCAGATGCGCCTGAGGCAGGAATGCACGAATCAGTGTTGCCAGCATCGGCGTACGGCCCAGCCCGCCCCCGACCCAGACTTTAAAACCGGTTTCGCCATCAGCATTGGTCACCAGTTGCAGGCCCACGTCATGGAGCTGAATGGAAGCCCGGTCTTCAGCGGCACCGATCACTGCAATTTTGAATTTACGCGGCAGAAAAGCGAACTCAGGATGCAACGACGACCACTGGCGGATAATCTCACAATAAGGCCGCGGGTCAGTCTGCTCATCTGCGGCCACCCCGGCCAGCGGATCAGAAGTAGTGTTGCGGATACAGTTGCCGCTGGTCTGAATCGCATGCATCTCAACACTTGCCAGGGTATCCAGAATATCCGCCACATCTTCCATTTTTACCCAGTTAAACTGCACATTCTGACGGGTAGTAATGTGGCAGTAGCCCCTGTCATATCGGTCACAGACCTCAGCCATACATCTCATCTGGGCGGCCGATAACATGCCATAAGGCACCGCAACCCGTAGCATGGGGGCGTGCTTCTGAATGTACAGACCGTTCTGCAACCGCAAGGGTAAAAAAGCCTCCTCACTCAACTCACCGGACAAATAACGGCTCATTTGCCCTCTGAACTGCTGCACTCGGTTATTCACCACCTGGCGATCAAGTTCGTCATATTGATACATCGTCGGATACTCTCTGATTAACTGCTGACCGGTTGTCCGGTATCGCAGCAGAGTAGGTATAACCGACAAATAAGAACAGATACACAAAAATGAAAAGCAACAGGTACAGATTTATAAGAACCTACCTTAAACCTCGGTATTTCGTTGTTTCATTCATGCTCTGTAAAGCTTATCCGTGAAGGCAAAACCATTGATTTTAATAGGTATTTAATGTGCCTCAGTCGGCGTATACTGTCAGATCGGCGGTACTTTTTTCTGACTGTTTAGCCGTACTGCCAGTAGTAAACACAGGTATGTGATATGAACAGCCAGATACTGAGCAGTACCCCTCAGGATATTCAGTTAAAAGCGCTACAGGATTTTTGTCAGCGTACCCGCGCCGGTTACATCAGCTACCCGGTTGCCTGGGTTATTCTGGCGCTGGTTACCAACCAGACTGACCAGGTATTTTTAACCGCACACCTTGTCTGCCTGAGCAGCTTTGCACTGTTCAGGCTGTTTCTGAACCGGCTGTTTTCTTCGCCACAAAACCCGCTGAAAATTATTTCCCGTATCAGGCTGCTGTGGACAACCACCCTGTTAAACGCGGCCTATTTTGCCGGTTTACTGGCCTATATGCTGACCCAGAACATCAGCCCTGTCGGCGTAGCAGCCATTATTATAATTCTGGCCTGCATTGCCCCCAGCGGTGCACTGACCTTCAGTATTTATAAACCCCTGGGGGATGCGTTTTTTGCCGTGATGTTTGTGATTCCCCTGAGCGTCTACTTTGTGGAGGGTTATCCACAACCTCTGGCGGCCACCCTCGCCATTCTGACGGGATACATATACATCAGTGTGACCGCGTCACGGTTTCATCATGACTACTGGGCCTACGCCCGGCTCAATCATCAACTGAGTGAGTATGCCAGTAATCTCGAACAGGAAAACCGGCTCGATCCCCTGACCGGCATGCATAACCGCCGCCATTTCGATGAACGTTTACAGGTGGCCTGGCTCAGAGCACGCCGGGACCAGCAGTCACTGTGTGTCATCATGATTGATATCGATCATTTTAAGCAGATCAATGACCGCTGGGGCCATCCCGCCGGGGATCAGATTCTCGTTGCCATTGCAGACATTATCCATCAGACCTTTAACCGGGCCACCGATACGCTGGCCCGTTACGGCGGGGAAGAATTCATCATTCTGCTGGAAAACACCAGCCAGCCAGACTGCCTGAAAAGCGCAGAGAAATTACGCGAACGGATCGCCGTGCGCCGTTTCGCCACGGATGCCACCGAGCTTTACTGCACCGTCAGCCTGGGCATCGCCAGCCAGATTCCCAACGAAACCCTTGCCCCTCAGGATCTGATAAAACGGGCCGACATGGCGCTTTATAAAGCCAAAGGGGATGGCCGCAACCGGGTCGCCTGCTATTGAGCCTGTGGGAAAATCCGGCACAATAACCGGCAACACAGACCTCAGACAAGGAACAATTATGGCAAGCCTCACACTGGACGAAATCTATCAACTGGCTTATCAGAGCCTGTGTCAGGCCGGTGCCGATGATGCTAATGCCTCAGCGGTTGCAACCACTGTTACCCATGCCGAACGCGACGGTTCAGCATCCCACGGACTGTTCCGCATTCCCGGTTACCTGAAATCACTGCTCAGCGGCAAGGTTAACGGTAAAGCTGATCCGCAACCGGAGCAGGTCACCCCGGCGATTCTGCGCTGCCACGGGGATCACGGTTATGCGCCACTGGCATTACAGCGCTCTGTTCCGGCGCTGGCAGAAGCGGCAAAAACTTACGGCATTGCCGCCCTGACACTGACCCATTCCCACCACTTCGCCGCCCTGTGGCCGGAAGTAGAAGCGCTGGCAGAACATGACCTGATGGGCTTCTCCTGTGTCTCCTACAAACCGGTTGTTGCCCCTGCCGGTGGCAATGAAGCGATCTTTGGCACTAACCCGATTGCCTTTGCCTGGCCCCGTCCGGGACGTTCCCCGCTGGTCTATGACATGGCAACAGCTGCCATGGCACAGGGTGAAGTCCAGATTGCTGCCCGTGACGGCCACAGCGTACCGCTGGGCACCGGGCTGGGGCCGGACGGCGAGCTGACCACCGATCCGCAGGAAATTCTTAAAGGCGTGCTGTTACCGTTCGGCGGCCACAAAGGCTCTGCCATCGCCATGATGGTTGAGCTGATGGCCGGACCGTTAGTGGGAGAAAGTCTGAGTTTTGAAACCGCAGAGCGGGACAATGTCGATGGCGGGCCGCCTCAGGGCGGTCAGTTCTTACTGGCCGTTTCACCTCAGATCCTCGGCGGTGAAAACTGGTCACAACAGGCTGAAGGTCTGTTTACGCGGCTGGAAGCCATGGAGGGTGTACGTCTGCCGGGACAGCGCCGGCACAACCTGCGGGAAAATCAGGGTAACCGCGAAGTGAATGACAGCCTGCTGGCCGAAATCCGTCAGTTGGCCCCTCAGGCCTGATCCTGTTCATCACGCCCGGTGCTGCCGGGCGTGCTTATCTTTCAGGCGGATCTGATCTGCGAAGGGCTATCAGCATTGCTGTCAGTCGGGTGAACAGCATTCAGGTGATCCACCAGCTTCAGGCACAACTCAATATACTGAACCGCTTCCGCCGGGCCGACAGTGAAGTTTTCAGCATGGGCCACCTTATTGCGCAACTGGCGCAATTCATGGAAAAGCTTAACTTTTTTGGTATCCAGTAAAGCCTGCCGGGCCAGAATCGTCCCCATGGTTTTGTAACGGGTATCTACCGCTAAATCCACCTCACTGACCTGCTGTCGAATCAGGGTTTCAGCCGCGTTATCCACCTCATCCCAGGCTTCCAGTACCGCCGCATTCGGCAGATGTTTCACTGTCGCGATTAACCGGCTGCGCCGGTCCTGTTCCAGCTCAGGGAACACCCCGGCAGCATCACGGCTGACAGCCTGTAAAACCTGGCCGAATTCCACTTCGAGATCTTTATATTTCAGACGCTTTGCCAACGGTAGCAAATCTTCCAGCGGGCGCTTAAGCATCACTAGTGCCACCAGAGCAACCAGAGGCCAGGCCAGCTTGTCCGCCAGTTCGATAATGAATTGCATGTGATTCATTTTGGCATCCCTATTCTTAAATCCTGCGCAGAGCACAGGAACAACTCACCACAGAAAAAGAAAAGCTCTGCAAAGCAGAGCTTAAAGTGTCATTTAAATACCGTCTTCAGGCATCAGTGTGCGCTGTGCTACCTCATCAGGGGTTTTATTCTGGAATCTCCGCCAGTATTCCTCATAAATAGCCTGATACTTAGCTTTATTCTCTGCAAACCACGCTGCTGCTGTTGGTTTCTTTTCGATTAAAGTTGTACCGCTGTCCCAGCTTTTAAAATCATCCGTCTGCATATTGTATTCAGACGTTGTTTGCCGGATAGGCGTTGGTGCAAAACCACCTGTTCCCCAGTTCGGTCTTACGATTGAATAATACGTTTTGCCACCAACCACATTGGCAACCATGAAGTCTGCCGCTGCACCATAAGCCATATATACCTTGGTGCCCGGAGAAGTACGATGGGCAATCTTATTACCTGTTGGCAAAGCACCAACAAAACTTAACTCATCGTCCACGACCTCAAAGATTTCAACGCCTACCGCGCTGGCAACAAAAGACTTCCGCATAAAAACAACAGTCGCTTCATCAGCCGGGGGAGCAACCACTCCTGGCTGTTCCGATTTAACCATCATATTGCTGGCACAGCCAGTCAGTAAAAGTGCTGCGGCGGCAGTTGCGGAAAGTTTTAACAAAGGTTGCATACTATCTTCCTTAATAATTGAAATGTAAGGTATTAAATCATAATTACTTATCAGGATTCGACTCTGAATTTACCGGTTTTTCATCCTTTAACTCAGCAATCAGCGCATTGGCTTTTTCATACTGCTCGGCGTTCCAGATAATGGCATGTTCCGCAAAATCAATTTTGTATCCGGAATGTGCCAGCAAATCCATCCCCAGCAAGCCGTCAGAGAAATTCTTTCCTGTGGATTCAATCACCGCAGCGGTGTGGTTCTCAAAGGTATAGGGGCCAAATTTCACCCGCTCAATAATCACGTGTTGCATGTCGATAAGGCCGCCACCGGCCACCACCGCCTGTCCCTTCTGACGAACATTCAGTGAAATATTCCGCAACGCTTTCTGATGAATGACCGTCCGGCTTGCACCGGTATCCAGCACCAGTTTCAGATCCAGACGCCGTCCGGCGGTCACAATCCTGACCGGCACAATCACCTGATTTCCTCTGATCGTAACCGGAGTGCGCATTTTGTCCCGCAGACCTTCAAGACGGCGGATTTCCCGGCGGATCTCTGCTTCACTCCGGGCCTGTGCCCGCTGTTCGTTCTTTTCGGCCTTTTCTTCAGCGGTCAGGGCAGCACTGTCCTGCTGCTTAATTTTTATCTGATCACGGTATTGCGCCGGGACCTTATGCAGGCTGCTTACATATACTTTACGGCCCGATTCCGTTACATAATGAAATACTTCCGCACTGGCGAACCCTGCCAGTACAAAAAGCCCGCACAGTATTGCAACACGTATTCTTACAAACACTGACGTCCCCCGTTCCGTAACTCATCCTGAAGCACATAAGCAAAACGCAAACCCTGTGGAAAAGCAACTTTCCCCGCGATTGTCAGCAGAATATTTTATACATATGTACAACAGGTATTCCCTGACCGCATACCCGGCATGAATTATCGTGCTTTGAAACCACACAACATAATGATTAACCTGTTAACTATTTGCCGGAGCTGCTTATGGAACGTCTCAACCTCAACCTGCTCCGTTCACTGGCGGTATTACTGGAACAGCGCAATGTCACCCAGAGTGCTGAGCAGCTGAATATGAGCCAGTCAGCGCTGAGCAAACAGCTGGCTCAGCTGCGGGATTACTTTGACGATAAACTGCTGATTCGTAACGGTAATGACTATCTTCTGACCAGTTTTGCCCAACGTCTGAATCCCCGTTTGCAGGAGATCATTTCACAACTGGAAAACCTGCGGGATGAAACCGATTTCAACCCGCAGCATTGCCGCCGCCGGTTTACCTTTGCCTGTACTGATTATGTGGCAAATTTTATCTTTCCGGATGTCATTTGCAGTCTGTCCCAGCAAGCCCCCTCCGTCGATATGCTGTACCGCCAGTGGCAGCCGGAATGGCTGGATAATCTTGGCGGCATGCCCATCGACTTTGCCACTACCATTGCTGATGAAGTGCCAGAAGACCTTTATGGCATACATCTGGGCAGCGACTACCCGGTAATACTGATGGGGAAACATCATCCACTCAGCGATCGCCAGACCCATCCGGAATTAACCGAACTGCTCGCCTATGCGTTTATCCGTATCAGTGCCGGTGGCGACAAAGACAGCTTTTTTGACCGCTACCTTGAACACCACAACCTGACACGCCGCATCGCCTATGAAGTGCCGTTTTATACATCCGCATTTAATGTGGTGGCAGCCACTGAGATGTTGTTAATTGTCCCACGGCATATTGCCGCGAACGCTGCCCGGGTGCATGCCGTGCAATGGTGTGAGTTACCGGTAGAGAACCTGCCGGACCATGAATACCTGTTGCTCTGGCACAGCATTCATCACAACGATACTGCCCACAAATGGGCCAGAGAAGAAATCGCCAGCATCATGCGTAAATCAATCTTTTCACCTCTGGCCAGTCTCTGAAGTCATAACACCTATCACCAGATTTCATTTCTGACAGCGCCTCTCGCTCCATAGAATTTTGGGGACGGTCTCAGCGGTCCGGGACGGACATCGCAGGCCGGATATATCAGTGGTTTCAGCCCTGCTGACACCTCTGCCCCGAAAACAATAACAATCAGGAGCAGCTCAATGAGCACTGAAAATATAACCTATGCTGAGCAGACCACCACGGAAGGTGGCGCGAAGATATGGCGCGGTAAACTTACTTTTATTATGGCCGCAGCCGGCTCGGCAGTCGGACTTGGTAACCTCTGGAAATTCCCTTATATCGCCGGCGAAAACGGCGGAGGTGCCTTTGTACTGGTCTACCTGGCCTGTATTCTTCTCTTTGGGATTCCATTGATGATGGCGGAAATCGGCATCGGCAGAAGCACCCGCCAAAACGCGGTAGATGCCTTCGGCACACTGGCCCGCAAGGCCGGCGCCAACCCGATGTGGAAAGGCATTGGCGGACTGGCAGTGTGTACCAGTTACCTCATTCTGTCTTTCTATATTGTGGTGGCAGGCTGGTGTCTGTATTACTTCTGGATCACCGCCAACGGCACCTTTACGACCACCGCAACCGTTGATACAGCCTTCACCGGCGGTACCTTTGAAAGCCTGCTGGCGGACCCTGTCACCCTGATAATCTTCAGTGTGACCTTCCTGCTGATCACCTTTGCAATTATCGCCTCAGGCATTGAGAAAGGTATCGAAAAAGCCATCAACTGGCTGATGCCCTCGCTGATGCTGATGCTGGCGGTACTGATCGGATATTCCGCCGCAAACGGTAACTTTGAAGCCGCAGTCAACTTCCTGTTCAGCGCCGATTTCAGCAAGCTCAGCAGCGAGGCGATCTTTATCGCCATCGGCCATTCTTTCTTCACCCTGAGCCTGGCATCCGCATCCATCATTACCTACGGTGCATACATGCCGGCAGGCAGCTCCATTACCAAGACAGCCTTCGCCGTGGCCGGCATAGACACCCTGGTGGCACTGACCGCCGGTCTGGCAATATTCCCGCTGGTATTCCAGTTTGGGCTGGAGCCCGGCGCCGGTCCCGGCCTGATGTTTATTTCCCTGCCGCTGATTTTCAGTGATATGCCTTACGGCCAGCTGTTCGGCTCAGTATTTTTCTTCATGCTGTTCATCGCCGCCCTCACCTCAGCGATTTCCCTGATGGAACCGACCGTTGCCTGGCTTGAGCGCCGCTTCAGCCTGAAACGCAAAACCGCCACAGCCCTGACCACCCTGAGTCTGTGGGTTGTCAGCCTGGGGACAGTGTTCTCGCTGAATATCTGGAACAGCCCGGTATTCTTCGGCAAAACCTTCTTCGATGCGCTGGATTATGTCACGGCGAACGTCTTTATGAGCATCGGTGCCATCGCAACCGCGGTGTTCTGTGGCTATGCCCTTAAACAGCCACAGCTGGAAGCCATGTTCAGCACTGATCAGCGGGCGATCCCGGTTTTCCGTTTCTTCATCCGCTATGTGGTACCGGCATTTGTTGCGGTACTGGTGATCGCCGCCTTCTGATTTTTACACTCTGGAATAATGTTTATGACTATTGAAACCGCCAGCCTTGGTATCCTTCACAAAGCGGTCGAAAAACTTGCCGACGGTTACCGCCATCTGCCAGCCCATCACACCGAGTACGATCAGCAGCAGGCAGAAGAAATCCTGCTGCAGGTCGCCGAAAAGATGTGGGATAACTACCCTTATCCCCATCCGCAATATGCCGGACAGATGCTCAAACCGCCGCATCCGGTGGCCCGCATGGCTTATATGCTGGCTACCTGGATCAATCCGAATAACCATGCACTGGATGGTGGCAAGGCCAGTTCCGCCATGGAGAAAGAAGCAGTTGCCAAAATTGCCACCCTGTACGGCTGGGATAATTACCTCGGCCATCTTACCGGCGGCGGCACTCTGGCTAACCTGGAGGCATTGTGGGTAGCAAATCACATTCACCCGGGCAAAACCGTACTGGCGTCGTCTCAGGCCCACTATACCCACAGCCGGATCTGCGGCGTGCTGCAGATCCCGTTCGAATCGGTGGCGGTGGATGATCAGGCCCGCATGGATCTGAATGATCTGGAAGCAAAACTGCAGCAGCTGGACGTTGGCACAGTAGTGGTGACACTGGGTACCACCGGCGTTGGCTCGGTGGATCCGTTACCGGACATTCTCAGACTGCAGGAGACCTACGGTTTCCGCATTCATATCGACTCGGCTTACGGTGGCTACTACACGCTGGCGGATAACCTCACCCCTCAGGTACGGGCCGCGTATGATGCCATCCGTCAGGCAGATTCAGTAGTGGTCGATCCCCATAAGCACGGTTTGCAGCCCTACGGTTGCGGCTGTGTGCTGTTCCGCGACCCGCAGGTAGGGCGATACTACAAACACGACTCGCCCTACACTTACTTCAGCTCAGATGAGCTGCATCTGGGGGAAATCAGCCTTGAGTGTAGCCGCGCCGGTGCCTCAGCTGTTGCTCTGTGGGCGACGCTGGAAATGTTTCCGCTGGAACCTAAAGGTAACTTTGCTACGGACCTGAGCCGCTGCCGGGATGCTGCCCTGAAGCTGTACGCCCGCCTGAACGCTGACAACCGGTTTATCACCCCGCTCGAGCCGGATCTGGACATAGTGATCTGGGCACCGAAAGCTGCCAGCACCCGTGAAATATCCCGGTTGTCACAGCTGACCTTTGAACAGGCTGAAGCACAGGACCTGTATCTGGCGACTTTCAGCTATCCGTCGCACCTCATTAAAAAGGCATTCCCTGAGGTACAGGTGGATTCCGATTACACCACCTGTGTGCGTTCCTGTCTGATGAAACCGGAACACGCCGCATGGGGCGAACGGATCTGGCAAATACTGGATGAAATTCAAAACGCTCTGATATAAAAAAACCGCCTGAGGGGTGAAGTCAGGCGGTAAAAAAGCAGCGGTGTGCATGGACCGCTGCAGGAGCCAGTCCGGATAAAACCTGTTGAGCGATCGTCAGGTATTATCCGGCTGCAAGGCACTCTAGAGCAGAGTATCCGGTACCGGGCCAGCCATTACTGGGCAGCAATCACCGAAAACTCCACCAGCAATTCAGGACGGGCCATACGGGCTTCAACACAGGCGCGGGCCGGCTTTTCAAAATCCGCCACCCAGGCATCCCATACCGCGTTCATGGCTGCAAAATCTTTCATATCACGGACATAAATGGTCACCGACAGCAGTTTGTTGCGGTCACTGCCGTTTTCGGTCAGCAGCGCGTCTACCTTATCCAGACAACGCTGAGTCTGTTCGGTGATATCCCACTCCGGCGCACTGGCGGTCTGGCCACACAGGTACAGGGTGCCGTTGTGCTTAACAACCTTGCTCATACGGTCGTTGGATTCAATACGTTCAATTGTCATCAGAAAACCTCGTCTACAGGATGGCGCTTACACCGCCATCACCGGTTACAGTTAAATCGTTTCAGCCTTACAACACCTTGCGTTCAAAACGGTCGATCCGGAAGGCGCTGAGATCAAACTCGCTGCGGCCGGTGGTCACCAGATCCGCCAGCACTTCACCGATCACCGGCCCCAGCTGAAAACCGTGGGCGGAAAAACCGAACGCATGAAAGGCATTGGGGCTGTTCACACTGGCGCTGATCACCGGCAGGTTATCCGGCATATAGGCTTCCAGCCCAGCCCACATCCGGTTCACCGTGGCAGTACGCATAATCGGGAAGAAGTCCACCGCATTGCTGGCCCCCACCGCCAGCTTGGCGTAATCCAGCCGGGTCCGGTTATGGGCCCGGTCAGCAAAGCCTTTGGCGCCGCCACCGATCAGTACCGTGCCGTTCTCAAACTGTTTAAAAGAAAGCGGCCGGCTCACCGCCCCCACCACCGGCGTGGCAAAATGCGGCATCCGGGTGGTGATCATCAGCATGGGAGCGCTGTAGGTCATCGGGCAGTTATCGCCGGTCATCACCGCGATCTGATCCGCCCAGGCACCGGCGCAGTTCACCAGATACTCGGCTTCGTAGCGGCCGCTGGCGGTTTCCACCAGCCAGTTGTTGCCAACCCGGCGCAAGCGCTGTACCTGCTGGCCTTCAGCAAAAACCGCACCGGCCCGGGCAGCAGCCTGCCGAAAGGCAAATACCGATTTATAGGGAATGGCATAGCCATCGGTTTCAGACACCACACCGCCAACACAGTAATCCGCAACATGAGGCAAACGCTCACGCAGTTCCTGCCGGTCGATCATGGTTTCGTGAAAATACCCCTGCCCGTGCATCAGTGCCTGACGCTTTTGCAGGGTTTGCATGTCTGCTTCATCCGCAGCGATATTGATCAGGCTGCGGCGGCGAAACCCGGTATCACCGTCCAGCTCATCGTCCAGGGTTTGCCAGCGCTGCATTGCCACCTTGCTCAGGGGAACTTCAGCAATATCCCGGCCCAGCAGACGGACACCGCCGGCATTGACCCCGGAGGCATGGCGGGCCACCCGGTCCTTCTCCAGTACCAGCACATCCACGCCCCGTTTCGCCAGCTGATAAGCGGTGGAACAGCCCTGAATACCGCCACCGATGATGATCACACTGGCCTTGTTACGCGCACCCGCAATCGCATTCATGACTTCACCTCCACAACAGACGCCTGCTGATGGGGCTGAAAACGGGCCAGCTCAGTCAGGTTGATCAACCGCATGGGAGAACGCAACCGGTAATAGCCAACTTCCTCAACCTCGCAGCCCTGCCACTGGGCCAGTAATTCACTCACGGTATGGCCACACTGACGCCCCTGACAGGGTCCCATACCGCAGCGGGTCAGGCCTTTCAGCTCGTCGGGCAGCCGTGCCCCCTGATCAAATGCCGCCTTCAGCTGGCCGCGGGTCTGTTCTTCACAGCGGCACACCATGGTCTCCGGCTGTTCGGGCTTGCGCAGCGCATCAGCGGGTTTATAGAGACGGTCAATAAAACGGCGTAAACCCTGATAGCTCTTTAACTTTTGCTGTAGCGGCTGGCTGTGATTATCTGCATCTTCAGGTGATATCAGCCCTAAACGGGCCAGCTGCTGCCAGGCCACCAACTGACCGGACAGGGCAGCCGCGTCCGCACCAATGATGCCACTGCTGTCACCGGCCACGGCGATATGCGCGACCGATGTCTGTCCCCAGCTGTTCAGCTGCGGCTGCCAGCTGAGCTGTTCCCGGTTCCAGACATGTTCAACGCCGGTTGCCCGGGTCATGTTCAGGTTGGGAATCACCCCCTGATGAAGGAAAATATGTTCAGCATCCAGTGAATGACTCACACCTTTGGCGGTAAAACTCAGCCCTTGCGCCTGTTGTTCGCCGCGGATCTGCAGATCTTCCGCATACTTATACACAGGCACACCGGCGCGGCGGATCTCATTCAGCAGGCCGATACCCTTGGTGAGTACGTCCGTATGCCCCAGCGCGCCGGGCAACAGTCCCGTCGCTGCCATATAATTTTGCTTAGGTGTGGTATCCACCAGCGCTCTGACCTTCACCCCTAAGCGTAAATACTGGGCCACGATCAGATACAGCAACGGACCGCTGCCGGCGAACACCGAATCGTCCCGTACCAGCCCGTCGGACTTAAGCATCACCTGGGCACTGCCGGCGGTCATCACCCCCGGTAAATGCCAGCCAGGCAC
Organism: Aliamphritea spongicola; assembly: GCF_017051665.1. Classification (NCBI taxonomy): domain Bacteria; kingdom Pseudomonadati; phylum Pseudomonadota; class Gammaproteobacteria; order Oceanospirillales; family Oceanospirillaceae; genus Aliamphritea; species Aliamphritea spongicola. Next base: position 446,094 of record NZ_JAFIDL010000002.1, on the reverse strand, counting down.
AGGAAAAGGCCGTTCCATCGCCCCGACACCGATCACCACTTCCCGGGCGGTCAGACTGGCGGAAGCTCCAGCCTGTGAAAATAAAATCTCGCCGTTATCTCCTACATGCCAGACATTCGCCGCAGTAATTTTTTCAGCGCGGCAGGCATTAAACTGTTCAACCAGGGCGGCACCTTTGGTGTAATCCTCGCCCAGCAGGTCAGTATTCTGCAGTGGGCTGTCGGTGACATTGCGGTAAATCTGACCACCGGCCAGGGGCTTGTCATCCAGCACTACCACTCTGGCACCGGCTGCACTGGCGGTAATCGCGGCAGACATACCTGCCGGCCCGGCACCGATCACGGCGATGTCATAACTGTCAGTCATGGGCAGCCTCCTGATCAGCTGAGAGTTCATAATACTGGCCCGCCGGCACCGCCTGACTTGCTTCTGTAATCACCTGACAGCGCACCTCCATCCCCGGATATACCCGGTGCATGCAGGCTTGTTGATTAGGCAATCCGTCGATTTCCACCAGGCATTCAAAACAGGCCCCCATGGCGCAGTAAGCGGAGCGGGGCTGCTGAGATACCGGCGAAAACCGGGTCGTGGTTTCACCACTGGCTGCCATCGCCGCCCAGACTGAACTGTCAGCCGGAACGGTAACTTTGCGGTCATTGATCATGATGCACACCTGTTGTTGATTCTTATCCGGTGCGTCATCGGCTAGATAACGAAACATAGGCTTCCTTGTTGGCGGCTTATTCATCCGCCCATAGAACTGCTGACAGAAAACTTTGCCGGTAGCTGAAGCAGCTGAACATCAGCCACCGGCCAAAATTCTCTGATGAAAAAACCGGCCGGGTAAAACCCTCCCCGGCCGGTTGGGAGGCGGTATACACACCTCCCAGGGCCTTAAAAAAGCGGTTTACTTGGCGATCTGATCCAGAACGTTCTGGCCCCAGTCAGCGCCTACGTCTTCAAGAATTTTCGGCCATACTTCCGCACGGACTTTAGCCGCCGCAGCTGCCAGTTCTTCGTTGCTCAGGTCAACAATGGTTGCGCCGTTGTCTGCCAGTTTCTGCTCGTAAGCAGCCTGGTCCGCTTCAGCGTTTTCCCAGCGCTTGGATTCGAATGCCAGCGCCTGCTGCTGCAGTGCTTCACGGTCTTCGGCATCCATATCTGCCAGGGTTTCGGAGTTGATGATCATGTACCACACTTCGAAGTGAGTATTCACTGGCACGTAAGTCTTGGTTACATCACGGAAAGACGCGTAGTAACCTTCCGCACCGGAGCCGACAACACCGTCAACAACGCCGGTCTGTACAGCGGTGAATGCTTCAGAGAACGGGATTGGCGAGCTGATGTAACCCAGTGCATCAGAGGTCAGCTGGAAGCTCTTGATACCCGGTACACGTACCTTGATACCCTTATCAACACTCGGATCACCCGGAGATACCGCATCACGGTTCAGGGCTACACCACCGAAGTACACCGGGTACGCCGCCAGCATGGTAATATCCTGCTTGGCATACAGATCCTTCATTGCAGAGTGGATCGCACCGCCCGGGCCATAGATTTCTTTGGCCTGTTCCCAGTTTTCAGCAACATACGGGAACGCACTGATCTGCATCTTACGCTCAGCAGCAGTTGCTGCCGGCTGTACCGCCATATCGATCGCGCCTACAGAGATACGCTCCTGTACGGTGGTGTAGTCACCCAGTGCGCTGGCAGCGAAGATCTTTACCTTCACATCGCCTTCAGTGGCAGCATCTACTTTGGCAGCAAAGTCTTTCAGCTCGTTATCAATGATCGCGCCCTGTGGACGGATGTGGCTGATCTTCAGCGTGGCCGCTTCAGCAACCGCTGTTAAGCCCAGAGAGCCGGCCAGCACCGCAGCGCTGACGTACTTAGTCAGAGTATTCAGTTTCATGTTTATAGCCTCATTTGTTTTTATTACAGGTTTCACACACAGACGGACCGGGCAGCAGTCACTGCCCGAAAATCATGCAGTTTTAATAGCCAAAGAAACGTGGCAGGAAGAGCGACAGATCGCCCCAGAAAGAGGTCAGGAAGACCACCGGCAGGTAACCGGTCAGGATCAGGATCATCGCCGGGCGAATTACCTTGGTAACCTTCACCTTACCTACACGGGCACCCAGATACAGGATCGATGCATACGGCGGGGTTACCCCACCCATGGCAGTGTTTACGCCCATGATCGCCGCGAACTGAATCGGGCTGATACCGATGGCCGTCATCAGTGGTAACAGCAGCGGCGCAATCAGAATAATCGCCGTCACATCGTTAACTACCATGCCCACCAGGAACAGCAGGATGTTAATCAGAATCAGCAGAACGGTAGTGTTATCGGTAATCGCGAAGATAGATTCCACCAGCGCCTGAGGAATGCTCTCCAGCACAAACATCTGCGACAGAATCATACTGAACAGGATCATCAGCATGATCGCCCCCACAGAGGTGGACGCTTCTTTACAGGCCGACAGGAAGGTCTTGATGGTCAGACCGCGGTAGATCCAGAAGCCCACCGGAATGGCGTAGATCACCGCCAGCGCAGCCGCTTCGGTCGGCGTCATGATGCCGCCGTAAATGCCGCCCAGAATGATCACTGGCATCAGCAGTGCCGGGGTCGCTTTAAAGCCACGGCCAGTAGCTTCGACAACAAACTCTTTACCCTTCGGACGGTCTTCCAGTACCAGCGGGAATTTCCGCGCCAGCCAGACATTTACTACCGAGAAGTTAGTCATGATCAGCAGACCCGGGCCCAGAGTTGCCAGGAAGCAGGCCAGAATCGAAGTATCCGTTACCCAGCCATAAACGATCATGGTGACGCTTGGCGGAATCAGCAGCCCCAGCAGGGAAGCATTGGCAATCAGTGCTGTCGCATACTCACGGGGATAGCCCTGCTTCTCCATTTCCGGAATCAGCAGCGGGCCGATTGCAGCAACACCGGTCAGGCCGGAGCCGGAGATCGCGCCGATCAGCGCACAGCTGATAGTGGCAACCACTCCCAGACCACCGCGCAAATGGCCCACGAAGATATTTACAAAGCGCAGTAAACTGGCGGCTATTCCACTGACACTCATAATGGTGCCCGCCAGTACAAACAGCGGAATGGCCAGCAGTACCGGATTGCCCAGCTGCTGGAAGCCCCACAGCATGTTGCCCTTCATGACCACATCGCCAAGGAAGTACATCACCATCAGACCACCGCCAAAACAGTACGGCAGCGGTACACCTAAGGTAAGCAGGATGACCAGTAAGGCTACTGCGATTAACGCGACTTCAATCATGACTGAGACTCCTGAGCTGGGCTGTCACCTGAATCGTTATCACTCAGGCTGCGAATGTGTTTCACCAGATGCATCAGGGTGTAGAGCATCATCAGTACCAGACCGGCAAACAGGGCGATATCCACGTAGAAAGTTGGAATGTAGAGGGTCGGGCTTTCTTTCCAGACCCGCAGGGAATACTTGGTGAAATCCCAGGCCCAGTAAGTCAGCCAGCAGCCAACGATCAGGCTGATCACCTCACCCAGAATGGCGAGAATGGTGAACTGACGGGGGGTTTTAAGAAAAATTTCCAGCACGTTAGCGCGGATATGGGTGTTCTCCCGGGAAGCATTCACCGCCCCCAGCACATACAGCCACAGGGTGGGATACAGCAGGCTCTCTTCGAGCCCCATCACCGGAATTTCCAGTACGTAACGGGTAATAACCTGGACAAACTGTCCGATGGCTACCAGACATATCAACCCGGTCAGTAGCAAGCTGACGAATCGATTCATGGGCGGGTTCCTCACAACGCTGTGTAGCGGGGATGACTTCCGGTCAGGTTTTCGGTCCTGATCCGCGGAAGCGGCAACACAGCAGATTTATAGTTATTCGTGAGGAAATACTGGCGAGAGCAACCTATAAAATCAAAACGATAATATTGATTACTCTATAGATTTTTTTTATGCTTTTGTGATTATCCCTTAACTTTCAAACGGTTTAAGCAACACGCTTTTTCCCCTTCAGAGACAGGCAGGCCAATGAATCTCAGTATTCGCCAACTTCAGGCTTTTCGCGAAGTCATGCGTACAGGCTCCATTTCGGAAGCAGCACGGGTGCTGAACCGCACCCAGCCGGCGGTCAGTTCGATGATTGCCAGCCTTGAAGAAGAGCTGGGTATCCAGCTGTTTGAACGGCAGCGGGGCCGGCTGATTCGCCAGCCTGAAGCGGTCTATTTCTTTGAAGAAACCGAAGCTATTCTGGAACGGCTGCAGCAGTCTGCCCGCACCATGAAAGAAATCGCTTCACTGAAAGAAGGCCGGCTGCGGATCGCCTGTATGCCGGCGTCTTCCCAGTTCATCATGCCAAGACTGGTGGCGGACTTTATTCGCGATAAACCGAAAGTAAAGGTATCCATGATGATGCGGGCATCTGCCGTGATTGAAGAGTGGATAGCTTCCCAGCAGTACGACGTTGGTCTGGCGGAGACCCCGCCCCCCAATGCTGCGCTGGCGGTTGAAACCTTTGAACTGCCCTGCGTCTGCGCCATGCCGAAAGACGATCCACTGGCCAGCCGGGAATATATCCAGCCCCGTGATATCGCCGATCAGCCGCTGGCAGTACTGCAGGAAGACCATCCCAACCTGATCGCCACCCGGCGGGCCTTCAAGGCCGCCAAAGCAGGTTTTAACCCCCGCTTTGAACTGCGTAACTTTCAGCCCGCACTGACACTGGTGGAAGAAGGCCTGTGTTACACCATCTGTGACCCGATGACCGCCAGCAGCTATTTCGACTACCGCGAAGGGGAGTCGAAACTGGTGTTTCGGCCATTTCTGCCGGTGGTACCGCTGTCGGTATCAATTCTGCAACCGGCCCACCGTCCGGCATCCCGGCTTGCCGCAGCCTTCATTGATATCCTGCGGCAGGACATGCAGCGCATCGCCCGGCAGTTCCAGAACTGACTCTCCCGGTTCATCAAGAAACAGCTGAATCACTGCCCCTGCAGGGCAGTGATAAACACCAGCATCACCGGCACTTTTCAGTTTTGCTGGGCCTTTTTCTCCTGCAGGTATTCTTTAAACTTCGCCCGGCGTTCTTTCGCGGTGGCTTCATATGTCTGGTACTGCTCATCGTCCAGAATGGTTTTCAGCTCGCTTTTACGCTGCTCACCGATTTCCCGCAACGCCTTAAACTGCTGGCGGCGGTTATCGATACCCTGCGCCTTCAGATCGGACAACTGGCTGAAACTTTGCTGATTCAGCTGATGGATCTGATCCGCCTGGGCATCACTCAGGGACAGCTGTTCGGTCATGGCATCGGTAATTTCCTGAATACGCGGGTCATTGGCATCAAACGCCTGTGCGTTAAGGCTCAGGCCCAGTGTCAGAATGGCCGTGCACAGAATGGCTTTAAACATCACTAAATACTCCTTAATAAAAACAGATTAACGGCATGCCACTGCATTGCCGGAAGAATCACTGCAGCTCTGGCTGCGGGTTACCTGCCCGTCCGCCACGCTGACTTCTGCGTTATAACTTTTACCGTTACGGGTTTCGCCGCTGATGGTACGGCTGGCGCTGAGGTTGCCGTCGGCGTCACGGCTCAGCTGCTTCTGGCTGTTATAGTGTGCGCCGTTGGCACCGTTAATGCCGGTGTTAACAGTTTTACTGGCACTGCCGTCTTCCAGCCGCTTCACCTTGCTGACCTGATAGGCCTGCCCACCATTACTGCTCTCCGCAGCCCGGGTATAACGGCGGGAACTGTTTCCCTGACCATCACTGCGCACGGCGCTGCGCTGATAACTGCTGCCGCCGTCAGAAGTGACCACCCGTTTACGGATGACACCGTCCGCCAGTACCGCTTCACTGAGCATCACTGTGCTCAGTAATAACACTAAACTGTATGATTTATTCAGCCGCATATTTTGCCTCCTCAACATTTGCAGCCATTATAAAAACTACTTTCAGAAAACTCCGTCAGCCCGGTGTAAGCCTTATGTAAAGTTTATGTAAAGCTGCTTTTCATCCCGCTGACATTCGGGAAAACTGGCCACCATGAGCAATATACGTAACATACTGATCGTCGAGGATGACCCGGAAGCCAGCCGGATGCTGGCGGAATATCTGAGCCTTGAGGGTTATACCATCCACCGGGCGGAAGACGGCCTGAGTGGCCTTGAACAGGCGTATAGCCTGCAGCCTGACCTGCTGATCCTGGATATCATGCTGCCGGAAATGGACGGCCTGACCCTGCTGCGCCGTCTGCGGGAAACGTCCAACACCCCGGTACTGATGCTGTCTGCCCGGCGTGACGACATCGATAAAGTAATGGGCCTTGAGTTCGGCGCCGATGACTATCTGGGCAAGCCTTACAGCCCCCGGGAACTGGTGGCCCGGATTCATGCCATTGACCGGCGCTGCGCCCAGCGGGAAACCGTTGCCAGCCAGACCCTGAAGTTGCATAACCTGAACCTTTCCCCCCTGCGTCAGGAAGCGCTGATCGACCAACAGCCGGTGGAGCTGACCCGGACGGAATTTCAGATTCTGCAACATTTACTGCAGCATGCTGAACAGGCCGTCCGTAAACAGCAGCTGTCGCTGGAAGTACTGGGCCGCGAGCTGGAAAGTTATGACCGCAGCCTGGATGTGCACGTCAGCAATCTGCGCAAAAAACTGCAGCAGGCGGATATCAGCATCACCACGGTTCGGGGCGTTGGCTACCGGTTGGAAGGACGCTGATGGGCCGCCTGTTCTGGAAAATATTCTGCTGGTTCAGCGCCACGGTTATCTGCCTGCTGGTGTTACTGTTCAGCCTGCGGTTACTGGCCCCGCCCGGTGAACTGAAACCCTCCGTTCACCAGTTACAGAAAGAACGGCTGAATGCCGTTGCCGCACTACTGCAGCACAGTGGCCCCGGTGTTACCCGGCAATACCTGCAACAGAACCACCGGGCGCTGCCCCGCCTCTGGGTACTGAACACACAGCAGGAAGATTTACTGGGCCGTTCAGTTCCGGACTTCATCCTGCAGCTGCCCGCAGACAGACAGCTGCAGCAAACCGTCACCACACCGGATGGCCAGCGCTATACATTACGGATGTTTAAACCCGGCAAAGCCGGTAAGGCTGTACCATCCCTGCTGCCGCCACTGCCTCCGGCAGAAGGCCGCCCACCCCGTTATTTCCGCTGGCTGGTATTCATTGCTGTCGGCTTACTGGCCAGCGCCTGGCTGGCCTGGTACCTGACCCGTCCGGTCAGGGTACTTTCGCAGGCCACCCGGGCACTCAGCCGGGGCGAACCGCTGCAGCAAATCCGCCCGAAACTTGGCCGGCGCAAAGATGAACTGGTCAGCCTGGCTGATGATTTTGATCATATGGCCGGTGCATTACAGCACAAGCAGGAAACCCTGGATCAGCTCCTCAAGGATATCTCCCACGAGCTGCGCTCCCCCCTCACCCGGGTACGGCTGGCGCTGGGATTGCTGGAAAAACAGCAGCGGCCGATCGGTGAAGCTGACAGTGAGCAGATCAGCCATGAACTGAACCGCCTGGATGACCTGATTGATCAGGTTCTTACCCTGACCCAGCTGGACAGCCGTCAGACACCCGCTCTGAACGACTACCTGAGCATTCCTGACCTGCTCGCGCAGCTTGTGGATAAACTCAGCCTGGAAGCCCGGGCAAAGAACAGCCAGCTGGCGCTGCAGTGTGATGATAAAGAAGCGGTCATCCCTGCTAACCACGAGCTGTTATGGCGGGCACTGGAGAACGTTATCCGCAACGCCATTGCCCATACCCCGGAAGACACCCAGGTGATCATCCGTGCGGTAACGGAGTCTGCCGCAAATACTTTCCGAATCACCGTGACCGACATGGGTGCAGGGGTGGAAGAAAGCCGGCTGGAAGATATCTTTAATCCCTTTGTACGGCTGGATAACGCCCGCCGCCGGGGCGGTTACGGGTTAGGGCTGGCCATTGCCCAGCGAGCCATTCAGCAACATCATGGCAGCATCAGTGCCCGCAATATTGCCGGGGCAGGCCTGCAAATTGATATTCAGCTGCCACTGGCGGGCTGATCATCCGGTGTATCTGTTCCGGCATGGCTGTCCGCCAGCTCACTGCCGAGCCATTCCTGAAAGCGCTGTATCTGTGGATAATCCGCCTTCTCCGGCGGATAGACAAAGTAATAACCCTGACCGCTGTAGAACGAGCCAGGGAAAGGCTGCAGCAACCACTGGGAAGCCAGTTCATCCTGAATCAGCGACAGGTCACTGATAGCAATTCCGTGCCCCATGGACGCAGCCCTTAGGGCCGCGTCCATTGATTCAAATGCCAGCCCCTGATCGGGATCCACACCTTCTGCCTCATTGGCCTGCAGCCAGACCCGCCAGTCCCGGTGATCGGTAGACGGATGCAGCAGGGTGTGATGTTTCAGGTTGGCCAGATCCGTTAACGGATATTCGGTTTTCATCAGCGCCTGGGAGCACACCGGAATCAGTTGCTCCCTGAAGACCAGTTCCGCCTGTAACCCAGGCCAGTTACCGTCACCGTAAATAATGCCCGCATCGAAATATTCCCGCTCAAAACTGATACTGCCCGCCCGGGTGGTCAGCCGCACATGCGGGTGACTGCTGTCTTCCTCGAACCGGTGCAGGCGGGGAATCAGCCACAGCATGGCAAAGCCGGACGACACCAGCAGGTTCAGGTCATTATGTTGTTTGGTGACCGCCTCAACCGTATTAGCGATGGTATTAAATGACTGGGTCAGACCGGACAGCATGGTGACTCCGGCATCGGTCAGATTCAGGTGCCGGGTATTACGCTGAATCAGCAGCACACCCAGGTATTCTTCCAGATTCCGCACGTGTCGGCTGACGGCTCCCTGGGTCACGCACAACTCATCCGCCGCACGGGTGAAACTCAGGTGCCGGGCGGTGGCTTCAAAAGCCCGTAAACTGTTCAGGGGCGGTATACGGCGCATGGTTCAGACCCTCAGTGAAATGGCTGGTAAACCCGCTAAATCCTTGCCGGGTAAGACGGCACAAAAAACAATAATCCAGCATTTACAAGTTTTTGATAATAATTATCAATACCCTATAAATACTGATACTCAGCAGTATTTTTATCACAGTAGCATATAAACATTTATGACTTTAAATCATAAATAGCATGAACTTTCTTGCATACTCCCGGGGATTTTTCCGCGTTACGGTTAACAGCATCAAAGCGGTGAGGTTCAGCCACTGAATCTGACACCACATAACAATAAACAGCATGCTGTGTGAGGAAAAACCATGAGCGAAGAAAAGCACCTCAAGTCCGATCAGGACGTTTTCATGAAAAATCTCTACTGGTGGGGTGTACCAACCCTGTTCGGCTGCCCACACAATCCGGACGTTAATGCCTGTGATATCGCCCTGGTAGGTGTACCGCACAGCACCGGTAACGGCACCACAGAACGGGATCAGCATCTGGCTCCCCGGGCTGTGCGTAACGTGTCCGGTTCCTACCGCCGGGCCCATAACAAGTTCAACATCGTGCCCTGGGATGAATGCAAGATCCACGACCTGGGTGACGTTCTGATGCCCCGCGCCATGGTCAATGACGCCACCGTTATCGATATCGAGAATTACTACAAGGAACTGGATAACGCCGGAGTCCGCCCGGTGTCCATCGGTGGTGACCACTCCATTACCGGCCCGATTCTCAAAGCACTGGGCGGCCCGGATGCCAAACTCAGCGGCGGCCAGAAAATCGCCATGGTGCACTTCGATGCCCACACCGACACCATGGACCACCTGCCCCACTGGCTGGGTGCAGAACGGTCTGCCGCACACTGGGGCAGCTATGTGGCCAAAGAAGGCCACGTGGACCCGGAAAAGAGTATTCAGATCGGTATCCGCGGCCATACCCGCACCCTGACCTGGAAACGCACCAGTGACCGCCTGGGTTACCGCATGGTGGATATGGATGACTTCCGCGAACTCGGCGTTCAGGGCACGGTAGATCTGCTCCGCGAGCGGGTCGGTGACATGCCTGTTTACATCACCTTCGATCTGGACTGTCTGGACCCGGCGGTGGCTCCGGCAGTGTCCAACCTTGAGCCGGGCTGCTCCGGTTTCACCATGGATGAAGCGGTCGGCATTTTGCAGGGGATGCAGGGGCTGAACGTCATTGGTGCCGACGTGGTCTGCATGATTCCGTCCAAGGACAGCCCGAACCAGATCACCGCCTTTGCTTCCACCGCCATCATGTTCGAACAGATCAGCCTGATTGCTGACTCGGTTCGCCGTGAACGGGAAGCCGGTCAGGACTAAGCCTGATCTCACTCCTCCGTTGGCGGAGACCCCTCCGCCAACACCCGAAAACAACAATAACAGGGGGCTAATACGTAATGACAAGTGCAATAACCCACCAGCCACAGGTGGCCGTTGAGTGCCGCAATGTCTGGAAAATCTTCGGCGAACGGGCAACAGAGGCACTGGAGGCCGCCATTAATCAGGGCCTGAGCAAAACAGAAATCGGCCAGCAATATAACTGCGTCGTCGGCGTTGCCGACGCCAATTTCAGCGTCCGTGAAGGAGAAATCTTCTGCATCATGGGCCTCTCCGGCAGCGGCAAATCAACCCTTGTCCGCCACATTAACCGGCTGCTGGAACCCACTGCCGGGGCCATTCTGATCAACGATGAAGATGTCATGGCCAAGGATGATCTTGCCCTGCGCCAGCTGCGCGCCAGCAAGATCGGTATGGTCTTTCAGAATAACGCATTACTGCCACACCGCACCGTACGGGATAACGTCGCCCTGCCGTTAGAAGTACAGGGCGTAAATAAGCGGGAACGGTATCAGGTGGCCAAGAGAGTACTGGGTCTGGTGGATCTGACCGGCTGGGAAGACAACTTTGCCCACGAACTGTCCGGCGGTATGCAACAGCGGGTTAATCTGGCCCGGGCCATGGCAGCAGACCCGGATATTCTGCTGATGGACGAACCCTTCAGCGCCCTGGACCCGCTGATCCGCCGGCAACTTCAGGATCAGTTTATGGAACTGTCCCGGGAGATGAAAAAGACCACCATCTTCATCACTCACGATCTGGATGAAGCGATCCGCATCGGCGACCGCATCGCCATCATGAAAGACGGTGTGATCGTGCAGACCGGCACCCCGGAAGAAATCATTACCCACCCGGCCGACGATTACGTGGCTGACTTCATTGCCGGCATATCCCGCCTCAAGCTGGTCCACGCCGGCAGCATCATGCAGCCGCTACAGGACTGGCTGAGCCGCCATCCGGAGACCGATATCAGCACCGCACCGCGGGCCCCGGAGAGTACCGACCTGGACCAGTTAATCGACATTTCCGTGTCCGGTCAGGGAGCCGTCATCATCACCGACGACGCCGGCACCGACATCGGTGTCGTTGATAACAGCCGTTTACTGCGCGGCATACAGGGTGGCAAATAGGAGCGATACACAATGAACAGTACACACACCTCTGCGTTGCTCCCGGTCCGCGATGATCAGCCGGTCCGCGACGACCAGAGCGCCGGCAACGACAAAGAACTCAGTCTGGCCCGGGAATTTGCCGGTCAGAACAGCGATTACTATGCCGAACAGTTTGAACAGCTGGGCAACGCAGCCAATTACCGATTTACCTTCAACCTCTCTGCCGCACTGTTCGGCCCTATATGGCTGGCCGCCCGCGGACTGTGGGCATGGTTCTGGCCGTTTCTGATTGCCGAAGCCGTGATGGCCGTACAAATCTGCCGCGGCCTGTTTGGCAACCTGGGCGCGGATCAGCTGGCCCGGGCAGAACGCCTTGCAGCCAAAGCCGAAGAACGCTTTCAGCAGGCCCGCGCCGCCATTGAAGAAGGCAGTATCAACGGCGAAATTCTGATGAACAGCGCCCAGTCATTTCAGGCCGGCGCCCTGAAAGCCGAACAGGCGGCTGCGGCGGCTGCAGCAGAAGGTATCGGCATTACCATCGTTGGGCTGGTGCTACTGGTTGCCATTAAAATTCTGCAGGGCAGCCTGGCCAACTGGCTGTTGGAACAGCGCTTTATGCAGTGGCGGGCCGACCGCAGTATCCGCTGTGGCCTGAGTGCAATGAGTGCCTCGATGGGCGCGCTGATCATGGCACTGGTTTACCCGCTGGCCGCCTACCGTTTCACCGCCGCCGAACCACCACAGTGGCTGTTACTGTTCCCCGCTGACCGCAGCTGGCACAGCGGTCTGGCCAACTGGGTGGACAGCCTGTTTGGCTGGCTGACCCTGAACGGCGAAGGCCTGTTCGACGGCATCCGTGATGCGATCCGGATTCTACTGGACGCCACCGAAGTCGTGTTGGTCGACACCCCATGGCCGATTGTCATGCTGGTCATCGTGGTACTGGCATGGCGGCTGGCCGGCCCCCGGGTCACCCTGTTCACCATCGGCGCGCTGGCCTATCTGGCCCTGTTCGGCTTCTGGGAAAAAAGCATGGCAACCGTTGCCCTGCTGGGCACCGCCAGCTTCATCTGTGTGTTATTCGGCGTGCCGTTAGGCATCTGGTGTGCCAAGAACGAGCGGGTCTATGCCACCGTGCGGCCGATTCTCGACTTCATGCAAACCATGCCTGCATTCGTCTATCTGATTCCGGTTATCGCCTTCTTCGGCACCGGTAAACCGCCGGGAATCATTGCCACCATCATCTTCGGCATGCCGCCGGTAGTCCGCCTGACTGCACTGGGCATGCAGGGGGTGCCGGATACCGTCCGGGAAGCGGCCACCGCCTTCGGTGCCAGCAAATGGTTCCTGTTGTTCAAAGTGGATATTCCGCTGGCCATGCCATCCATCATGGCGGGCATTAACCAAACCATTCTGATGTGCCTGTCGATGGTGGTCATCGCCTCGCTGATCGGCGCCAAGGGCCTGGGGGAAGATGTCCTCAGCGCGCTGCAGTACGCCGCTCAGGGGCAAGGGGTGATCGCCGGCCTGGCCATTTTGGCATGCGCCATGGTGCTCGACCGCATCATTCAGGGCAACCCGAATAAACGTAAAGCCAAATAAAAAACCGTGAGGAACCCGTAATGAAAAACAACAACAAACTGAACCAGGTACTCTCCGCCATTCTGCTGGCATCCGGTCTGTCTGTGGCCGGCGCTGCACAGGCTGCGGATGTGGTTATCGGCGAACCGAACTGGCCGTCTGCCAAGGTCACCGCCTACGTGCTCAAAGAAGTCATTGAGCAGGAACTGGGCATGGAAGCGGACATCTCGCCGGGCAACAACGCGGTTATCTTCAAAGCCATGGACAGCGGCAAAGGAGACATTGATGTGCACCCGGAAGCCTGGATGCCCAACCAGAAAAGCCTGATCGACAAATACACCGGTAAAGGCTCTGTAACCCTGAGCAGCAAGCCCTATGACGTGGTGCAGGGCTACTGTGTGACCAAGGAAACCGCCGACAAACACGGCATCAAATCCGTCTTCGATCTGGCGGATGAAGATAATGCCCGTCTGTTCGACACCGACGGCGACGGCCGCGGTGAAGTCTGGATCGGTGCCACTGGCTGGGGTTCTACTCCGGTGGAAAAAATCCGCGCCCGGGATTACGGCTTTGCGGAATTCTTTGAATTGCAGGAGCTGGACGAAACTCTGGCCCTGTCCAAGCTGGATACCGCGGTGAAGAAGCAGGAGCCTTTTGTCAGTTACTGCTATGCGCCGCATCACATCTTCAAGCTTTACGATCTGGTGATGCTGGAAGAGCCGGAATACGACGCCAGCAAGTGGACCATGGTTAAGCCAACGGATGATCCGGACTGGATGAGCAAGTCCAGCGTCAGCACTGCCTGGGATAACGCCAATGTCCACGTTGCCTGGTCAACTTCACTGGATGACCGCGCGCCGGAAATTGCCCGCCTGCTACAAAACGTAAAACTGGAAAGTGCTGATATCAGTGCCTGGATTTATGCCATGGCAGTGGAGAAAAAAGACGCCGGCGAATACGCCCGGGCCTGGGTTCAGAACAACCCGGAAAAAGTACAGAAATGGCTGGGCTTCTGATCAGCCTGTGACAGGTGGTGCAGCCTGAGCTGCACCCACTCTGCTCACTAACCGCAGTAACTCTTGGTACAGAAAACACAGTGTTGGGCTGTGTATTAGTACCCGGCCTGACCGGATCTGACAGGCGGTCGGGCTGTTTTTTTACTGCCAGCGTGTTAGCTCAGACAATAAAAAACCCGGTTCAGCATTCACTGAACCGGGTTACTCTTATCAAACAACAGCTTTAATGATCAGCCTTTCAGATGACCCGCATGGAAACGCAGGTGCTCTTCAATGAAGCTGGCAATGAAGTAGTAGCTGTGGTCATAACCCGGCTGCATCCGCAGCTCAAAATTCAGACCACTGGACGCCACAGCCCCCACCAGATTCTCCGGCATCAGCTGTTCGTGCAGGAAGCCGTCATCACCGCCCTGATCCACCAGCATCGGCGGGATTGAATCCGCCAGCTTGATCAGTTCGCAGGTATCGTACTGACGCCATGCGTCAACGTCGTCACCCAGGTAGTTACTGAAGGCTTTCTGACCCCACGGCGCATTCACCGGGTTAGTGATCGGGCTGAAGGCAGACGCCGACACAAACATACCCGGGTTACGCAGCGTAATCATCAGCGCACCGTGACCGCCCATGGAGTGACCACTGATAGCTTTCTTGTCTGACACCGGGAATTCGGCTTCAATCAGCGCCGGCAATTCATTCACCACATAGTCATACATGCGGTAATGCTTATCCCACGGGGCCTGTGTCGCATTCACATAGAAACCCGCACCCAGACCGAAGTCATAGGCACCTTCCGGGTCATCCGGCACATCTTCACCGCGCGGGCTGGTGTCCGGGGCAACAATGGCCACGCCCAGCTCTGCAGCTACCCGGTGTGCACCGGCTTTCTGCATGAAGTTCTCATCGGTACAGGTCAGACCTGACAGCCAGTACAGTACCGGTACCTTTGCGCCCTCTTCTGCCTGCGGCGGCAGGTAAACAGCAAAGCGCATCGCGCAGCCCAGTGTTTCGGACTGATGGCTGTACTGACGGTGCCAGCCACCGAAGCTCCGTACCGAGCTGAGTGTTTCAATACTCATAATATTCTCCCGTTGAGGGAAAGATCCGCGTCCGGCGGATCTCCGTATTCTGATCAGAGCCCATTATAACAGGCTCCGCACACCCGCTTACTTATCGTATTCGATAACCGTACGGATGCTCTTACCTTCGTGCATCAGATCAAACGCTTCATTGATGCGTTCCAGACCCATGCGGTGGGTAATGAAATCATCCAGGCTGAATTCGCCAGCCATGTATCGGTCAACGTAACCCGGCAGTTCAGAACGGCCCTTAACGCCACCGAACGCAGAACCTTTCCATACCCGGCCGGTAACCAGCTGGAACGGACGGGTGCTGATTTCCTGACCTGCGCCGGCAACACCGATAATGACCGACTCACCCCAACCTTTGTGGCAGCATTCCAGTGCAGAACGCATGGTGTGGATATTACCGATACACTCAAAAGAATAGTCCACGCCGCCTTCAGTCAGTTCAACAATCACTTCCTGAATTGGCTTGTCGTAGTTCTTCGGGTTTACGCAGTCAGTGGCACCCAGCTTGGTCGCAAGATCGAATTTGCTTTCGTTGATATCGATCGCAATGATGCGGCCGGCTTTCGCCATCGCAGCACCGATAATGGCAGACAGACCTACGCCACCCAGACCGAATACGGCAACGGTTGCGCCTTCTTCAACCTTGGCAGTGTTCATCACTGCGCCCATACCGGTGGTCACACCGCAACCCAGCAGACAAACTTCATCCAGCGGCGCTTCTTTGTTTACCTTCGCCAGGGCGATTTCCGGCAGTACGGTGTACTCAGAGAACGTGGAGGTACCCATGTAGTGGTAAATAGGCTGACCGTCTTTAGAGAAACGGGTAGTGCCGTCTGGCATCAGGCCTTTACCCTGGGTTTCACGGATCTTCTGGCACAGGTTAGTCTTACCGGAAGTACAGAACTTACACTCACCACATTCAGGGGTGTACAGAGGAATTACGTGATCGCCAACCGCAACGCTGGTGACACCTTCACCAACCTGTTCAACGATACCGCCACCTTCGTGGCCCAGAATCGCAGGGAAGATACCTTCAGGGTCTTCACCGGACAGGGTGAAAGCATCTGTGTGGCAAACACCGGTAGCCACAATTTTCACCAGGACTTCGCCAGCCTGTGGCGGCATTACATCAACTTCTTCAATGCTTAAAGGTTGACCCGGTCCCCAGGCAACAGCAGCTTTAGATTTAATCATTATTATCTCCGGCATAGTCTCGACCGCTGTCCGCCCTATCCTGACAACGGCATAAAAATTCTGAAAAATAGTACATCTGGCGATATAAAAACATCGCCAGAGCAACTATATAGATTAGCCGGGCATAAGTCATAAGCAAAAAACTTATACCCCTGTAAATGTCGCTGTGACACAAAAAAGCCGGCTCACTGTAACAGCAGAGCCGGCCATTTCTTTAACACTCGACCGCGTTTACCGCCAGGCCACCCCGGGAGGTTTCCTTATACTTGTCCTGCATATCCATGCCGGTATCCCACATGGTCTTGATGACCTTATCCAGTGAGATGAAGTGATCGCCGTCACCGCGCAGTGCCAGCTGTGTTGCGTTAATTGCTTTCACCGCCGCAATAGCATTTCGCTCGATACACGGCACCTGCACCAGACCACCAACAGGGTCACAGGTCAGACCCAGGTTATGCTCAAGGCCGATTTCTGCGGCATTCTCAACCTGCTCAGGTGTACCGCCCAGCACTTCACACAGGCCCGCTGCAGCCATGGCACAGGCAGAGCCCACTTCGCCCTGACAGCCCACTTCCGCACCGGAAATAGAAGCATTCTTCTTACACAGCGCACCGATAGCAGCCGCCGCCAGCAGGAACTCAACCACGTTGTCTTCTTCAACCTGATCGGTGTATTCCATGAAATACATCAGTACCGCCGGAATAATGCCCGCTGCGCCATTAGTCGGTGCTGTTACCATACGGCCACCGGCAGCGTTTTCTTCGTTTACCGCCAGCGCATACAGGTTAACCCAGTCCATCGCACCCAGAGTGCTGCTGATAATATTGCTGCCCCGGGCTTCTTTAAGAGACTGATGCAAAGAGGATGCACGGCGGCGCACATTCAGACCACCAGGCAGAATGCCTTCTTTACGTAAGCCGTTATTGACGCAGTCACGCATCGCCCGCCAGATATTTTTCAGCCCTTCACGGGTTTCGGCTTCAGGACGCCAGACTTTTTCGTTTTCCATCATCAGCTGGCTGATGGTGAAATTATTCGCCTTACACAGTTCAAGCAGTTCGACCGCGTTGTTGAATTCGTACGGCAGCTCCACCTGAGGTACCAGATGGGCATCGCTGCTGGCATGGCTTTCATCAATAACAAAGCCACCACCAATTGAATAATAGGTATTGCTGTACAGCTGCTCGCCACCGGCGCTGTATGCATTCAGGCGCATGGCATTCGGGTGATACGGCAGGTTTTCTTCCAGCAGCAGCATGTCGCGCTCCCAGATGAATTCGATATCGTACTTACCCAGCAGATTCAGGCGGCCGTCACTTTTAATGGACTCAACCGTCGGATCAATAATCTCCGGATTGACCAGTGCCGGACGTTCACCCAGCAGGCCAATGACCACTGACTTATCGGTACCGTGCCCCACCCCGGTGGCACTCAGTGAACCGAACAGTTCAACGCGCACCTGGGCAACGTCTGCCGCCAGATCATGCTCCTGCAGATAATCGGCAAACTCTGCCGCCGCCAGCATAGGCCCTACTGTATGCGAGCTCGATGGCCCCACCCCAATTTTAAAAAGATCAAATACGCTGATTGACATAAGAACTCCGCAGCTCTCGCCTGCTACTGAGCCTGTATTACGATGCTTTGGCATGATCCGGTTTCAGGAAAGACGCATCTGCACACAGGCTAATTATTATTGTGACCGGCAATTATCAGGGTATCCGCCAGCGGCCATGTGCCGGATTACGACAACATTTGTCCTGCAGGCGTTGTTGCCCGGGTACGGAGCACGTGGTGATTCTTTCTGACTATTAAGACTTAAGTATTAATAGATTTAATTTAGACAAAAACTATTAAACTTTTAGATTTAATTAATTTCTATTATTTATAGCGCTGCGGCACTATAGCTTCATCGCTTCACAGGGAAGCCCAAACACTTACAACGTTTTTAGTAAGAGTTCCTAAGCAGGCTCTTAAACAAGTTTTCAGGAGAAACACACAATGCTGAACAACCGCGAAGGTCAGAAAGTCCCACAGGTTACATTCCACACCCAGCAGGATAACCAGTGGAAGAACATCACTACTGATGATCTGTTTGCCGGTAAGAAAGTTGTTTTATTCGCTTTACCGGGTGCATTCACACCGACCTGTTCTTCAACCCACCTGCCACGTTACAACGAACTGGCCGGGGTTTTCGCGAAAGAAGGCGTCGACAGCATCATCTGTTTGTCTGTCAACGATACCTTCGTTATGAACGCATGGCAGGCAGACCAGGACGCTGCAAATATCACCTTCATTCCTGACGGTAACGGTGATTTCAGCCGCGGCATGGATATGCTGGTCAGCAAAAATGATCTGGGCTTCGGTGACCGCAGCTGGCGCTACTCCATGCTGGTTGTCGACGGCGTGATCGAGAAGCAGTTTATCGAGCCGGATGTACCGGGCGACCCGTTCCAGGTATCCGATGCTGACACCATGCTGCATTACCTGAACGCCAATGCAGAACAGCCTAAGCGGGTCAGCATCCTGACCAAAGCCGGTTGCCCGCACTGTGTCCGCGCTAAAGCGTTGCTGACCACTCAGGGTCTGCCATACG
This sequence comes from Aliamphritea spongicola, assembly GCF_017051665.1. Lineage (NCBI taxonomy): Bacteria > Pseudomonadati > Pseudomonadota > Gammaproteobacteria > Oceanospirillales > Oceanospirillaceae > Aliamphritea > Aliamphritea spongicola. Next base: position 427,187 of record NZ_JAFIDL010000002.1, on the reverse strand, counting down.
AAGAAATCGAGTTGGGCAGTAAGGGAATTTCTTACAGCTCACTGGCGGCGATTACCGGCCGGGGCACTGCACCGCAGATCTTTATCGACGGTGAACACATTGGCGGCGCCGATGAACTGGAACAGTGGGTTGCCGGTTAATCTGTTCCGCACACAGGACTCTTCCCAGTAAGGCGTGACCACACGCCCTTTCCCTTGGCGCGGCTCTCTGAGCTGCGCCTTTTTTATGCATACACAGCCTTACAAAGGCTTACACATAATTTCCCCGCTTCTTGCTATCTTAGCGCCATTCATGCAGACGCATCCCGCGCTGCACCCAGCCATTTGTTACGTTGAGAGTTTCTGATATGCACCTGATTAAACTGCTTGGATTTGCCGGACTGCTGACCCTGAGTACCGCCAGTTACGCTGAACTGTCCTGCCGGGACCTGAATGACATGCGCTACGATGTATCACAGCTGGCCGACGACGTTGATGCCAGCGTCGGCTTTACCCGGGCAGAAGATGAATTTCTGGCGGAAGTCGTGGAAGCGGTGTACTTGGTTGCCGAGACCGAAAACAACCGGATTCTGCTACGGGCAGCCGGTAAAATGGAACGCGCCTGGGAACGGGAAGATGCTGTCGCCTACGTCGATGCGCTGGACCGTGTCACCGATGAAATAGACGATATTTACAATACGGAGTGCTAAACCCTCCGACAAGCCCCCCAAAACCTGACTGTTCTTCGCCATCTGATCCGTGTCGTGGAGGCTGTCGGGTTTTCTTCAGTTCCTTTCAAACACCAGCCCGTATGAGTCATAAATGGCATCAAACGTGCCATCATCAAGCATACTCTTAAGGCTGATTGAAATGGCCTGCCGCAATGCTTCAGGATCACTGATCTGCGCCTGAGGCGAGACAACAATGTGGAATTCCTTGGCAGGCCTCACCGGTTTATCCAGAAACTCTATACGACCCTGCAGATCCATCGTCAGTGCCACATAATCAATAATCTGAGCATGCCCGACAATCGCTTCGAGCCGCTCCAGATTGAGCATATTCAGCATGACTTTAAAGGACTTCAGCTCATACAACTCAAAGTCTTTATTGCCGGCAGCGGTATCAAATGCCTGACTGATTACATTACTTTCCAGCTTGCCCAGTGAACGGCCGTGCAGGTCTTCAATGCCATTAAACTCAAACCTCTTACCCGCCGGCACAACGAGCTTATAGATACTCCAGCGAATAGGCTGGTCCGGAAACAATAGCTGACTCAGGCGGGCAGGGCTTTTATACAGCGTCGTAATATCGATCCCGCCACTCTGAATATCATGCTGTACCCGTTTCAGCGGCATCACCCGAATGTCCAGTTCATAGCCGGGCATCCGTGCAAACACTTCTCTGACAATATCGAAATCAGGTCCGTTCGGTGTGCCATTCACCAGTGTCTGAAAAGGTGGAAAATCAAACCCCAACACCCCAAACACCACTTTTTGAGGAGCGCTGAACGCCGCCGGTGCGGACAACAGCATCCAACTTAACGCTAACCCCAGCCACATACTTCTGTTCACAATTCCATCTCCGGCATCATTCAATCAGCGGCACGCATCAAGCCTATCATTCAGAAAACCCCAAGCACTGTAAAACCCTGACTACCCGTTTTGTGAACAGGTCTGTTCAAACCAACGGCTGTATGACCTGCGCAACCGCCAACCCAAGAGCATGATGCTGATCCGCATCCAGATGAATACCGTCCACTTTACTGGCATCCGTCACCGCCCCCGCATCCATAAAATGACACCGGCGATCTGCAGCAACCTCCCGCAGCGCCTCCGTCAGCCCCGGCCAGCGCTTTTCAGCCCCGTTAAACTTATGGGCAATGGCCCCTTTCGGCTGAATAATCGCCGGCGGCGCAATCACCAGAATCTCCGGCACCGGCATCTCCGGTTCAATTGGCGCCTGACGGATAATATCGATCAGCTTTGCCGTGCCCTGCGCAGACAACCAGGCGTTATTATCATGGGTGCACTGGAAATCATTGTTGCCCAGCATCAGCACCACCATTTTCAGCGGTGCATGTATTTCCATTACCTGTGCCAGCCCTTCACTGCCATCCCGGCCATCCTTAAACGGATCTGACCACACCGTGCGCCGGCCATTCAGACAGTTCTCCAGTATCCGGACATCCTGCCCGGCCTGGCGCAGTGCGATTTCACAGACACCCGGCCAGCGCTGATCAAATGGCAAACGGCCCCGGGTATCCGGAATAATGCCCCAGCTCAGGCTGTCGGCGTATACAAGTATTTGCTGCATCGTATGCTTCCTTTCATTGTTCTTGTTGCACATTAACAACCCTGATTTTTTTCTGCCAGTCACCGGGAACCGTCTTCCGTAAACAGGCTCAGACAGAACAGCTTAGTACTTCACCCCGGAAGTTTTGCACAGCTGCGCCAAGGGGGTAATATGAAGCTTTTCTGCAGGGATAAATCTGAGTGCAAACATCTGCTTACGCACGTATCAGCTACCTTCTCAGTGGCACAGTATTTTTGTTAGGTGCCTTTTCAACATTCAGTATCATGGCCGGTGATGCACTGGGCCGGGTGAATCTTCTGTATCTGTTGCTGCTGTTTGTTGCCTGGCCGGTATGTGCCATGTTGTTACTGTTCCTTTCGCCTTTACTGAAACAGCGGGCCTCTCTGACGTTACAGCTGATTAACCTGCCTCTCTGGCCACCGGGCTGGCAACAGCGTTTGCTGCAGCGTAAGCATCAGGACGACTGGTCCCTTCAGGTGTTTTATCTGGCGCAGAAACTAGCCCTGAGCTTCAGCATTGCCTGCAGTCTGGCACTGATTTTCAGCCTGTTATTCAGCGATATTCACTTTGTCTGGCGCAGCACCCTGCTCAGTGCTGAGCAGATTTTCCCGGTGTTAAAAAGTATTGCTCTGCCCTGGTGGTTTCTGGAAGCCGCGCAGCCACTGCAAAGTTTGCTGGAACAGACCCGGGACTCCCGGCTTGTCGCCCCCGCTGAAGATGTTGCCTACGGTGCCTGGTGGCCCTTCCTGCTGATGGCACAGCTTTGCTACGGTGTAGTGCCCAGGCTCGTCAGCCTTGGCTGGGCCCGTTTTCAGCTGCAACGCATGCACAATCAGGCGCAGATTCAGTCTGATACCACACCGGCCAGTCTGAAAAACCCGTCCCCACAGGCTCCGCAGCTAACCCCCGTCACCACGCCGGACTTACCCTTACCGGCCTACAACCTGCTTTACTGGAATGTCATGCCAGCAGCACTTCAGGCGTCACTGTATGAAGTGCTGGGCACACCGGCACAGGCTTTTCAGGGCGGGGCCGGCGGCAGCCTTGAAGCAGAACAGCAGGCACTTTCGTCACAGGAGCCACTGGTCATTATTACCGCAGCCTGGGAGCCGCCGATGGGCGAGCTGGCGGATTTACTGCAACAGGGCAAAGGCTATTTGTTGCCACTGGACTGGAACAGTGAAACCGCCACCTGGCTACCGGTCAGCGATCACTATCTGGATGAGTGGCGGCGTTTCTGTAAACCGTTATCCCAATGGCAACTGATCCGTGCGGAGGGTTTACTATGATTCCGGCTTTCGCCGTTGTCGGCCATCCCAACAAGGGCAAATCATCGGTTGTCTCCACACTGGCCCGGGATGACCGGGTGGCAGTCTCCATGCAAAGTGGCACGACACAGGTCTCGGAGAGTTTCGACATCCATTTGGGTGAAGCGCACTACAAACTGATCGATACCCCGGGCTTTCAGCGGCCGCGCAAAGTACTGGCCTGGCTGCAGCAGCAACCGGTCAGCGCTGACCAGCGCAGTGAGCGGGTAAAAGCCTTCCTGCAGGACGAAGCGTGCCGCCAGCAATTCCCCGACGAAAGCGAGTTACTGGCCCCAATCATGGCCGGCGCAGCCATTCTCTATGTGGTGGACAGCTCACGCCCTTACAGCCCTGAATATGAAGCGGAAATGGAAATTCTGCGCTGGACCGGACAACCAAGCATGGCGCTGATTAACCCGATCACCAGCCGGGATTATATCGACAACTGGCAGCAGGCCCTGCAACAGTTTTTCCGCACGGTACGGATCTTTGATGCTGTTCAGGCCGACCTGAATCAGCATATTGAGTTATTACAGGCCTTTGCTCACCTGCATCAGCCATGGTCTGAGTCCCTCAGCTCACTGGTCAGTGCCGTGCAGGCGGAAATACACCGGCAGCAGTTACAGAGCTGTAAACTGGCGGCTCATCTGCTGGAAGATCTGGTTCGATATCAGCAGCGCCAGAAAGTGCCGGACGAAAAACAGGCTAAATCTCTGCAGCCGGTTTTACAGGCGGCTTATTACAGCTGGATGCGCAAGCGGGAACAGAAAGCCCACGATGAGCTGCAAACCCTATACCGGCATCACCAGTTACAGCGGGATAACACTGAACTGACCCTCAGTGATGACCTGTTTGATACTGAAAAGTGGTACGCCTGGGGATTAAACCGTAAGCAACTGGCTGCCGTAGGCGGCATTGCCGGTGCTGCTGCCGGTGGCATGCTGGACCTGACGGTGGCCGGCAGTTCTCTGTTACTGGGTACCCTGGGCGGTGGTGCCATCGGTTCGTCAGCCGCCTGGCTGGGGGCTAACAAACTGGCCAAACAAAAACTCAAAGGCCTGCCGCTGGGAGGCTTTGAAGCCCGAATAGGCCCGATGAAAAACCGCAATTTCCCCTACGTCATACTGGCGCGTTTTCTGTTCATTTATAAACGCCTTAATCAGCGTAACCACGCCCGGCGGGATACTCTCAGTGTGGATGATGCTCAGGTAGGCAAACTGCTGGAACAGCTGTCAGGGCAGCAACAGAAACCCATTTACAAAGCGCTGGACCGGCTCAGCCGGCAAAAGGACGTCACCAATCTGGCGGAGGTTCTGGAACCGTTATTTACCGACGGGCAAATACCGGATTAACCGGATGTCCTGCCGGATACAAACCGGCAAACCCTTTCTTCAGCGGTTAACCCGGTTAACCGCTGATACATTCTTAACCTTTCTTAACTTTTCTTTTACGGCTTACGCAGCATAATCTCCATTATCGGCCAGACCGTATCCAGCAATACCGGCTGGGCAATGACGTTAGGATGTAAACCGTCCGACTGCATCATTTTCGGGTCCAGGGCGACATTTTCTAACAGAAACGGCACCCGGTAGGTTTTATATTCCTTAGCCGCCTGTTCATAAAGTTTGAAGAAATTTTCGGTATAACGTGGTCCGTAATTAGGCGGCAAACGAATACCCAGTAATAACACCCGGGCACCGCTTTCAGTGGCTGTTGCCATGAGTTTACGGAGGTTTTTTTCAATGACCTTAACATTACCGCCGCGTAAACCGTCATTGGCCCCCAGCTCCAGAACGATGTAGTCCGGCTGGTGCCTGTCCAGCAATGCAGGCAGGCGGGTAAGTCCGCCGCTGAGTGTTTCGCCGCTGATACTGGCATTGACCACATCAACTTCGAAAAAATGCTCTGATAAACGCTCTTGCAGCAGGGCCACCCAGCCCTGCTGTTGCTGCATACCATAAGCAGCAGATAAGCTGTCTCCCAGTACCAGCATAGTTTTGGCACTGGCGCTGCTGCTAAATATGACTAACAGAAACAGTAAACGGTAAAACTTCATGTCGATGCCATCCTCTTTTGCGATTGATGCCCGCCAGCTGGCAAAAACCTTTACCAGCAGTGAAGGTGCGATAACACTTTTTAACGCACTCGATTTACAAATAAAACAGGGAGAACGGGTTGCCATTCTCGGTGCATCCGGCTCTGGCAAATCAACCCTGCTCAGCCTGTTAGCCTGTCTGGATACCCCCAGCGCCGGTACCATCTCCCTCGCGGGTACCGATTTAAACACGCTGGATAACGAAGCAAAAGCCCGCTGGCGTGCTGAGAATATCAGTTTTGTTTTTCAGTCCTTTCATCTGCTCAATGAACTGACCGCCCTGGAAAATGTTCAGTTACCACTGGATATTCAAGGGGTAGCCGACAGCCAGCAGCAAGCCGCTCACTGGCTGGAACAGGTTGGCCTCGGTGCCCGTATGAATCACCTGCCGGCGCAACTGTCCGGCGGGGAACGTCAGCGGGTTGCGATTGCCCGGGCATTTGTCACCCGCCCAAGCCTGCTGTTTGCCGATGAGCCCACCGGTAATCTGGACACCAAAACCGGCGAAAAGATCATTTCCCTGTTATTTGAGGTTAGCAAAGAAAGTGGTTCAACCCTGATCCTGATTACCCATGACCCGCAACTGGCGAACCGCTGTGACCGTCAGTTCCTCCTTGCCGACGGCCAGCTAACTGAGCAGAACCTATGAATCCGATCCGTACCCTTGCCTGGCGTCAGTTCCGCAGTCAGTGGCGTCGCAGCGACTGGCTGACCCTGCTGCTGGCCCTGTTTGTCATGACTTCACTGGTTACCCTGCTGACCACCACCAGCGACCGGATCTATTCCAGCCTGAGCCGTCAGGGGGCGGAACTGATGGGCGCGGATATGATCCTCAGCAGCAGCCGTCCGATTGAACTGAAACAGCGCACAGAATCGCTGGATCCGGCCCTGCAAACCACTACCCTGACCCAGTTCATCAGCATGGCCGAAACCGATGAACAAAACGTCCTCAGCACCATCCGGGCGGTTGATGCGCCTTACCCGCTGCGGGGGAAAATCACTACCCAACCTGCTGAACATCCGGCCACACCGGATATAAATACTGTCTGGGCTGAGCAGGCATTACTGGACCGGCTGAATATACAGCTGGGGGACAAAATTTATCTGGGCTACAGTGCATTTACCATCAGCCACGTACTGATCGACAGCCCGGTGCAGGGCGGCGGCTTCTCCCGTTTTAACCCGCAAATCCTGATGCGTGCCGATCAGTTGGAAGCAACCGGCATTATGGCACCCGGCAGCCGGGCCGGATTCCGGCTGATGGTTGCCGGCCCGCAACCCATGATCAACGCGCTGGAAGCACAGTGGCAGGAGACGTTACCGACCCATCAGCGAATTTTCAGTGCCAGTAAAGAACGGGAGATTGACGGTAATGCCATGGGCAATGCCAACCAGTACCTGAAACTCAGTGCACTGATGGCCATTCTGCTGGGAGCCGTTGCCATTCTGCTCAGCTTACAGCGCTATGCAGCCGACCAGCATAACCGCTGTGCGCTGCTGCTCAGCCTGGGTCTGTCGCCCCGCCAGTTAGGCTGGCTGTACACCCTGCAGTTATTTGCCGGCTGGCTGTTTGCAGCCGTGCTGGGGGCGCTGACCGGCTATCTGATGCATGAACTGCTGATCAGCCAGCTCAGTGAGTTTATCCGTAATCCGGCTCCGCTGGCCATCAGTTCAGTCATCACCAGCCCGTTACTGGCGCTGGTCATTCTGTTTGCGTTAGGCCTGCCGACACTCCTGCCACTGGGCAAGGTGACCATCATGCAGATGATCCGCTCAGACTCGGCCCAGCGCACCAGCCGGTGGCTGTATCTGATCTGTACAGCATTGCTGATTCTGGTCATCAGCCTTTACATCGGCTCTGTTACCCTGCCGTTACTGGCCACCACTGGCCTGCTGATACTCGGCTGGCTGGCCGGCTCACTGGCCCAGAAGGCTCTGCTGTTCAGCGCCGCTGCAGCCAAACACAAACTGCGGTTAAGCGCCCTGTTAACCCTGCGCCTGCGCCAGCAACGGCACTGGCACAAACTGCAGGCCGGTGTATTTTCTGTATTACTCGCGATCATGGCGGTGCTGCTGCTCACCCGCAACGAACTGCTCAATCAGTGGCAGGCACAGTTACCGAAAGATGCGCCTAATAACGTAGTGCTGAATATTCAGCCATGGGAAGGTGAGCGCTTCACCGCCTGGCTGGATGACAACCGGATCAACGCCAATATTTATCCTATGGTGCGGGGCCGGTTAACAGAAATTAATCAGCAACCAACCGCCAATGTGCTCAGCGAAGAACAGCAGAAGCACCATGCGCTGCAACGGGAACTGAACCTCACCTGGCGTTCAGAGCTGCCGGATCACAACAAGATTCTCAGCGGCGACTGGCACGGTGAAGAAGCAGGCATCTCAATTGAAGCGGAACTGGCCGACGAACTGGGCATCGTGCTGGGAGATGACGTTGGCTTCAGCATTGCCGGCCAGACCATCAGCGGCACAGTTACCAGTATCCGGGAAGTAAACTGGGATTCTTACCAGCCAACGTTCTACCTGATTTTTGCCCCGGGTATGCTCGATCAGCTACCTGCAACCCTGATTACCAGTTTCCAGCTGAAACCGGAGCAAAAGCACCTGAGTAACGCGCTGATTAAGGCCTTCCCCACGATCACGCTGATAGACATCGACCGGCTGATTGTCCGGGCACAGGGCATCATCGACAAGCTCAGTGCTGCGGCTACCCTGATCATGCTGTTAACCCTGCTAAGCGGGGGCATCATGCTGGTGACGATTCTGCAGCAGGAACTGGCACAACGCCGCTATGAAGGGGCAATGCTGCAAACCCTCGGGGCATCAGCAAAACAAACCCTGCAACTGGACCGGCTGGAATTTACCCTGCTGGGCCTGACCTGTGGCTCCATCGCAATCCTGATTGCCGAACTGTTGCTGGGGCTGATCAATGTGCTGGTGTTTGAGCTGGATGTGACACTGCATCCCTGGATGTGGCTCAGCCTGCCACTGATTGCCACGGCAATTTTTGCCGGACTAGGCAGCCTGATTCGCGGTAACCTCAGCCTCACCGACAGCTATAACCTGCTCAAATCAGGTTAAGCGCGCACCGAACCCACTGCAGTTATCCCGCAGAAATACCGGGATATCTGTGGTGGGCGGTTCAATCCCTAACTGATAGAACACCCCTTCAATATGTCCCCGGTGATAGGATGTGTGATTCACTACGTGCTGTATCATTGCCGCCCGGGTCATATTCCCGGTGCCCCCACCAATAAACTCAAACTCAATCACTTCACAGGACTGTGCCCGGCTTAAATGGGTTACATATTCGACAAACCAGTCATCCAGCTCCGCCTGAAGGTGACTGAGTTCAGCAAAAGAACAGGCCGGAGGATTGCGCTGCTGATAATCATGAGACCCATCGGTCATATGCTGTTGCCAGACCACATCCATGGCATACACGTGATGCAACAGGTTCAGAATACTGCCGAACAGCATGGGCCTTTGCCGTTCGACTTCGCCTTCAGGAAGTCCGGCTACCGCCTGATAAAACACCCGATTAGACCAGGCCATATAGCGGCATAAGCCATGTAAGTCTGTCAGCATAATTTCCTCCTGGCATGATTATAGTGAACCTACCAGAAACAGAATCGCCAGAAAGCTGATCAAACGACCAATCAACACCAATAAAATCAGATCCGGCCAGACGTCCGCATCACTGAAATGCTTAAGCAAATAAAACAGCACTACCAACGATAGCACCCACCCCAGTATCGGAACCGGCAATAAAGCCACTAACGAAGCAGCAAATACTGCGATCACAATTTCCGTAAACCGTAGCTGTACTGACAGAACCTTGCTCGCCAGCCATAAAGCAACACCGCTGAATAATGCATCCAGCAATAAACTCAACAGTAAATCCATTACCCACTCCTTTTTCTGCCTAACTCAGATAATAGCCACTCAGATCAATGTTTTCTTGTCACCGCTCAGGCAATATAAATCGAAATCAATCGCGTTAGCGTTTTTTGACATTATTTTCACACCGTCACTGAGAGACTGAGCTCTAATCGTTTATCCGGCCAATACATGATCAGGATCAATTACCAATTAAAAATCCTATTGCGAATCATTCTTGTTTCAATTAATCTTCCGCCTACTATTACGCATACCAATGCTACTCACAGGAAGATAGAACAATGAAAAAGCTTTTCGCACCGGCCGCTCTGACGGTTGCAATGCTGGCTGCTGGTGGCCAGGCATTTGCTAAAGATGTATCTGCCCAGGCAGTTCTGGATAACTATGCAAACATTGCTCAGGCAAAGTATGAAGACTCTCTGAATACTGCAATGGATCTGCAGAGCAGCATCGAAAAGCTGTTGGCTAACCCGTCTGACGCAACACTGAAAGCTGCCCGTGAAGCCTGGATCGCTGCACGTGTACCTTACCAGCAGTCTGAAGTTTACCGTTTCGGTAACGCAATCGTTGATGACTGGGAAGGCAAGGTAAACGCATGGCCACTGGATGAAGGCCTGATCGACTACGTTGACGCTTCAAGCTACGGCGAAGAGTCTGACGAAAACCCGGCTTACGCAGCGAACGTAATCGCTAACGCTAAGCTGAACGTTGGTGGCGTTGAAATCGACGCTACAACTATTACACCGGCCCTGATTGCTGAACAACTGCAGGAAGTAGACGGTGTTGAAGCCAACGTTGCAAGCGGCTACCACGCAATCGAATTCCTGCTGTGGGGCCAGGACCTGAACGGCAACGAAAAAGGTGCCGGTAACCGTCCTGCTACTGATTTTGATGTAAACAACTGCACCGGTGGTAACTGCGACCGTCGTCGTGACTACCTGCAGGCTGCAACGACTCTGATGATCTCTGATCTGAAAGAAATGGTTGCTAACTGGGAAGCCGATGGCGCTGCCCGTAAGGATCTGATGGCTAAGGGTGAAAAAGGCGGCCTGTCTACCATGCTGACCGGCATGGGTTCCCTGGCATACGGCGAACTGGCGGGTGAGCGCACCAAGCTGGGTCTGATGCTGCACGATCCGGAAGAAGAGCATGATTGCTTCTCTGATAACACTCACTGGTCTCACTTCTATGACGCGAAAGGCATCATGAACGTATACGAAGGTTCTTACACCCGCGTAAACGGTCAGGTGGTTTCCGGTCCTAGCCTGTCTGATCTGGTTGCTGCCAAGGCACCTGAGCTGGACAAAGAGATGCAGATGAAACTGAAGAAAACTCAGGATGCGATGCAGGTCATGGCTGACCGCGGTGAAGCCGGTGAAACCTTCGACGTACTGATCGGCGCAGGTAACACTGAAGGCAACCAGATCGTACAGAACGCTGTTGATGGCCTGGTTGATGAAACCAAGACCATTGAAAAGATCATCGGCGCGCTGGATCTGGACGGTATCGAACTGGAAGGTTCTGATAGCCTGGACAACCCGTCTCTCGTATCAAACTAAAACCCGAAAGGCCTGCACTGTCAGGAAGACAGTGCAGCACCTGTATAAGAGTGTGAATCACTAAACGATGTCTGATTCTCAATCCTTTGCAGGCTATCGCGGAAATAAACCGGTCAATGTTGTATTGACCGGTTTTTCTGTTTTATTAGCCTCTGCATTTTCATTATCAGTGGCGGCCTCTGCACCTGCAAACAGTGTCCAGATGCCACCTGACTTCAGCCAGCCACAGGCCGGTGAACACTTGCCCGGCGGCAGTGCATCCACCAGCAAAAAAGCCAGCCGTGATCTGTTTATGCAGCCTTCGGGCAATATGGCTTTTAATAAAAAACTCGATTTCAAACTGGGCAACGGTATCTTCCGTAAACTGTGGGTATCTTCTCCGTCATCCACCACTGCCAGCGACGGCCTGGGCCCGCTTTACAACGCCCGCTCATGTATGGGCTGCCACGTTCGCGACGGCCGGGGACACACCCCTACCGGCAACTGGCCAGAAGATAATGCCATCTCCATGCTGATGCGCCTGAGCATTCCGCCTCAGAACGAAGCACAGCAAGCTCAGCTCAGCAGCGGTTATATGGGCGTAATTCCTGAGCCCACATACGGCGGCCAGTTACAGGATTTCGCCGTCACCGGCATCGATGCCGAAGGCCGCATCCATACTACTTACACCCCGGTCACCGTGACCCTTAACGGCGGTGAGCAGGTTGAACTGCGCAAACCTGAGTACCGGGTCACCGATCTCAGTGCAGGCCCTTTGCATCCGGACACCATGCTCTCTGTCCGCATTGCTCCGCCTATGATTGGTCTGGGTCTGCTGGAAGCCATCAGCGAAGCGGACATTCTCAGCTGGGCAGATCCTGACGACGCAGATAATAACGGCATTTCCGGCCGGCCAAACAGGGTCTGGAATGTGGTTGAAAACAAGCCGACGCTGGGCCGCTATGGCTGGAAAGCCGGTAATCCAACCCTGGATCAGCAAAACAACGGCGCCTTCAATAATGACATTGGTATATCCACACCGATGATGCAGGCAGCCTATGGCGACTGCACTGAAGCCCAGAAGGTATGCCGCGAATTACCCGACGGCAACACCCCGGCTCAGGATAACGCTGAAGCCTCCCAGCAAATGATCGACTGGCTGCTGTTCTATACCAGCAATCTGGCCGTCCCAGTTCGCCCGGATGCAGCCAAGCCTGAAGTACTGGCCGGCAAGCAGGTCTTTTTCGACAGCGGCTGTGCAGACTGCCACCGGCCGAATTACCAGACCACCACCCGGGCAGATATGCCGGAACAGTCAGATCAGCTGATCTGGCCATACAGTGATCTGCTGCTGCATGACATGGGTGATGCTTTAGCCGATAATCGCCCGGAATTTGCAGCCTCTGGCCGTGAATGGCGTACCCCGCCACTATGGGGCATTGGCTATACCAAAACCGTCAGCGAAGAAGCTCACTATCTGCATGACGGCCGGGCCCGCACATTGCTTGAAGCCGTTCTCTGGCACGGCGGTGAAGCGGAAGCCGCGAAACAAAAGGTTATCGCCATGGCGAAACCACAAAGGGACAATCTGATCACATTCCTGGAGTCACTATGATCAAACGCGCAATTACACTTTCACTGTTATGCAGCGGCCTGCTGAGTCAGGTACAGGCAGCCACTGCACCCAGCGATGCCCAGTGGCGCAACCTCAACCAGACCATCGTGACCCGGCACGTACTGCCCCGCTATCAGAACTTTGCTGATGCCACTGCGCAAATGGCAGCCAGCAGCGAAGCGCTTTGTCAGGATGCCACTGCTGAAAATCTCAGCGCGGCGCAGCAAAGCTATCATCAGGCGATGGACGCCTGGCAGGGTATTCAGCATGTCCGCTTCGGACCCATCGAAAACCTGATGCGCAGCTTCAGTGTGCAATACTGGCCGGACAAAAAAAACCTCACCGGTAAGCACATTAACGGCCTGCTGAAAAAGCAGGATGAAACCAGTCTGACGCCGGAGTTTTTCCGCAACGCCAGCATCGCCGTAAAAGGCCTGCCGGCGGTGGAACGCCTGCTGTTTGATAAAGCCGGCCTGCCCGCCTTTGCAGACAACAGCTACCAGTGCCGCCTAAACGCATCCATCAGCCAGTATCTGGCAGATCTGGGCAAGCATACCGCTATGGAATGGCAGGACTATGCCACCAGCTTCAGTTCACCGGGGGATGGCATCAGCTATTACGATACCGATGTTGAAGCCAGCACCGACCTGATGAAAGCCCTGGTTGAACCGGTGGAAGTGATCCGTGACCTGAAAATACTGCGCCCGCTGGGTACCGCGGCAAAAGACGTCAACGGTAAGGTAAAACCCCGCCGCAGCGAGTCCTGGCGCAGCAGCCGTTCCCTGCGAAACATCGAAGTGAATGTCGCCACCCTGCATGACCTGTATTCCGGTCAGGGAGAAGACAGCTTCAAAGCACTGCTCAGTGCAGCCGGCCATCAGGATCTGGCTGACAGCATCGAAGCAAACTTCATTTCTGTTGAAAAAGAGCTGCAAACCATTCCGGCCCCAATGTTCAGTACCCTTGAACAGCCGATAACCCAGCAGCAATTCCGGGACCTTTCCGCCAATATGAAAACCCTCCAGTACGCACTCAGCGATGCTGTTCAGCTACTGGACCTGCAATTAGGATTCAACAGCCGTGACGGCGATTAACCGCAGAAAGTTCTGCCAGTTACTGGCGGCAGGTACCCTCCTGCCGTCACTGAGCATGTCTTCAGTACTGGCAGCAACCGGTAAGACCCCGCTGTTCGCCTCAGCGGCAAAAGCCGGAGATAACGATTACCGGCTGTATGTGGCTGCCACCGATGGCAGCTTACTGCTGGATCATAAGCTGCCCACCCGGGCTCACCATGTTGAAGCGCATCCGCACCGGCCAATCCTTGCCTGCACGGCACGCCGGCCGGACACCTTCATTGATATTGTGGATTATCAGCAGGGTAAACTGATCCGCCGGATTGAATCCGGCGAAGGCCGGCATTTCTTTGGCCATTCAGTTTTTACCCCGGACGGCGAATTCCTGATCAGCAGTGAAAACAACATTGCCGACGGTCAGGGACGGATTGTTATCCGCCGGGCATCCGGCCTGTTTACCACCGTTGCTGATATGCCATCCGGCGGAATTGGCCCCCATGAAATCAAGCTACTACCAGCAAACAGCCAGACGCTTATGATTGCCAACGGCGGCATTCTGACCCACCCGGATCAGGGCCGTAAAAAGCTCAATCTCGATACCATGCAGCCATCGCTGGCTGCGCTGAACCTGCGCAGCGGACAGATCGAAGAACAGCAGATGCTGCCAGAAGCGTTCCATCAGCTGAGTATCCGCCATATCGATACCAATCAGCGTAATGAAACCATCATTGCACTGCAGTATCAGGGCAAAGAAGATAACCCGCCACTGGTGGCGATCCATCGACCCGGTCAGCCTCTGAAGCTGCTGGCGGCACCTGAACCGGTGGACATCGCCATGAAACGCTATTGCGGCAGCGCCCGGTTTGACAGCAGCGGGCAGTATGCGGCGATATCCTCTCCGCGGGGCAACCTGATCACTTTCTGGGACTTGCACAGCGACAGTTATCATTCGATGATAAACAGCCCGGATGGCTGCGGCCTGGCTGCTACCGCTAATCCCGGGGAATTTATCATTACCACCGGACGGGGCATATGCCAGCAGCACAACCTGCTGAACGGATCCACTCAACGGATTTCTCTGGCACAGCGACCGGCCTGGGATAACCACATGGTCACCCTGTAGCCTCAGGAACTTTTCCGGTGCGGAGCAGCTCCATAGGCTAACGGGGTCCGTACACATACAGGCCCCTGAAACTAACAGCTGTAAGACTGCCTGACTGAACAGGAAACACTGATGCGGTATCTGAAAATCATCACCCTGAGCACGCTGGCTCTGATGCTCAGCGGCTGCGATAACGAAGGCGAGTTTAACCTTGCCAGCGCGATCGCCAGCGGTGTGACGGTTTATCAGGCAGCCACGCTGGAAGAACAGGACGTTATTCAGGCCGCGCAACTGAGTGCGGCTGAACTGGATAAGAAAAACCGCGTCGCCCCGGCCAACAGCCCCTATAGCAAACGCTTACAGCGCATTGTTAAAGGGCTGGAAGTCGTCGATGGACAGCGCATGAATTACCGGGTCTATCTCAGCCCGGCGGTAAACGCCTTTGCCATGGCTGACGGCACCATCCGGGTTCACTCCGGCCTGCTGGATGCCATGCCGGATGATCAGGTTCTGGCGGTTATCGGTCATGAAATCGGCCACGTCCGGTTACAGCACAGCTACCAGCGCATGCGGAAGCAGTTACTCACTAACGCAGTCTTCCAGGCCGCGGATTCCGCCGGGGGAGATATTGCCTCTCTTAGTAACTCACAGCTGGGGGAACTGGCCTATCAGGCCATTAATGCGCAGTTCTCTCAGGCGGATGAACTGGCGGCAGACAGCTACGCGCAACAAATCCTGAAACAGCTTAACCAGGATCCTCAGGCAATGGCCCGTTCTATTGCTACCCTGCAGAGTAAATACGGCCGTGGCGGCGGCTTTCTCAGCAGCCATCCCTCGAACCCTAAACGTTTAGAAAATCTACAAAAAGTCATTAACTAAACGTTTCCAAAACAAACCCTTAGCAGCAAAAACCCAATTTGGGTAATCGTTATTTTCCTTCCGAAAAGAATTCACTAACAATGGCTGCCTC
This sequence comes from Aliamphritea spongicola, assembly GCF_017051665.1. NCBI lineage: Bacteria > Pseudomonadati > Pseudomonadota > Gammaproteobacteria > Oceanospirillales > Oceanospirillaceae > Aliamphritea > Aliamphritea spongicola. The sequence goes on along the minus strand of NZ_JAFIDL010000002.1, from coordinate 411,281 downwards.
TGATGAAAAAACAACCAGATCAGCTCAGTATTTTTTGCAGTATACGGGGCAGTTTAACGCCATATTTGGAAGACACTGATGACCCTTAATCTGACCCGGCTACACAGACTGTTTTGCAACAGTTTCCTGATACTCCTGACCCTCTTTCTGGTCAGCGCCTGCAAGCAGGAAACCCCTGAAGAAAAAGCCATGCGCATGGCCCCCACACTGACTGAGCAAAACATGCGCAAGTTTGTCTCAATCGCCGGCAAAGACTACAACAATATCCTCGGTCAGCTGGAAAAAGCCTACGGTAAATATAAGGCCGAAAATGACTCGCTTGGCTTCATCGGCTACCGCAACACCCAATGGACCTGGGAGTACATCGAATTAAAACGACACTATGCGGCAGTACTGGAAAAAAACCGTAAATTTGTTGCCAGTCATTCGCTGCAACCGGTATTTGATGAGTACGAGGGTATCCTGCACATCGGACTGGATCTGAAACACGCCCTGTCGGAAGGCAATAAACGTCGCGAGCGGCGGGCCTTTGAAAGCATCAAACGGGGCAAAATCGTGATGGCGAAAACCCTGTTGAAAGTCAGCCAGGCGAAAGCCGGCTGACACCCGAAAAACAGAAAAACGGTGCTTTATGCACCGTTTTTTTTACAGAAGAGAACCGTTACGCTGCTGTTTCTGCTTTTGCCGGCGCTGCTTTATCGCTGCGGCCACCGACCTGATACCAGTCGACTTTCCGGGTCATGATCATACTGATGGCCAGTATCGCAAAGATCAGCACCGAGCCCATCAGCAGGGCATAATCCTCGGAAGAAATAATCACAAACAGCAATCCGTAAAGCGCTGACAGCCCCGCCGCAAAACTGACACCCCGTAGCAGACTCTTCAGCACTGCACTGAGGTATATGCCTAGCAATCCGGTACAGGCCAGTGTCGCCAGTAAATATGCCAGAGCAAAGCTGATGTGTTCACTCAGGGAAATCAGCAGCATATAAAACAGTGCCAGTGCCATACCCACCATGCCATACTGCACCGGGTGAATCTGCAGTTGTTTAAGCACTTCGAACAGGAAGAACACAATGAAGGTTACGCCGATAAACAGCAGCCCGTACTTAATAGAACGTTCCGCCTGAACGTACATATCCACCGGCTGAATAAAGTCAGCGCCCACCGCGTAATCAGAGAACAGACAGTAATTTCCGTTCAGGCATTCCTTAGCCACCGACTGTAAATCCGCCGAGAACGGTGACGTACTCCAATCCGCCGCAAAGCCATTCTCGCTGAGGGTGTAATTTTCCGGCAGGTAGCGGCCGGTAAAACTCGGATGCTGCCAGTCAGACTGCATGCTGATACGGTTATAGTCACCCACGGGGGTCAGTAATAGCCGCTCCATGCCACGGATCTGCATCGCTACACTGAAATCAACGGTCTGCGTCAGACTGGCTGAAAATGCAGGAATCGCCCCGTGTACTCCCTGACTGTGGGATGCCAGCTGGCTGCCCGGCTGAATATTCAGACTCTGTTGCTGCCACTGAACAGAAGGCTCATCCACAATGCCCCGCATATCGGACACCATGATAGATAACGTTGCCTTTCCCCAACTCAGAGTACCCTGATACTCTTCTTCCAGCTGTTTTTTATGGCTGAGCAAACCGGCATTAGTAAAGCGCCCCTGCATGTCCAGACGGGTCTTATACACCGGCACTTCATAGATACCCCGCTGGCGGGTACTGGTGCCCACCACCGCCTCACTGTTGAGCTGTTCCGGCAACAGCAGATAGCGGCCGCTGCGTTTCTTGTCTGTCAGTTGGTAGCTTTTGGTTTTATCGTCCCAGACCTTCGCCTGATAACTCAGGGACCAGGGAATAATCACCACAGGCCCTGTCACCACCTGCTCACCGGTAAAGGTGGTGGCTATATCCCGGATCACCTGATCCCGGTAGCCGATGCGCTCATAAATCACATCCTGCTCGAGCAACAACGGAATCCATAAAAGAACCCCCAGCAAGGCCAGGGCCAGTATTTTCTGCGCCAAACGTTTAGTCATAACTGATCTCCTTATAAATATGGAGCCAGTATGGGCAGGCAATATGGGGATTATGTGTGGTGAATATGTGCTTTAGATGTGGAATTAACTGACGGGTATCCGAATCCGCGCCAGCACGCCACCTTCAGGCCGGTTAGTGAGGTTCAAATCTGCCGAATGCAACTTGGCAATCTGCTCAACAAAACTCAGCCCCAGCCCTGTGCTGCGTTGCCCGGTTGCAGGTCGCGGTAAAGAATAAAAACGCTGCCAGATTTTATCCAGCGCATAATCCGGAATGCCGCTGCCCTCATCGGTGATATCCAGGGTCAGCAAACCATCGGAAGCTGCATTGAGCTGTACCGAAATTGTGCTGTCAGCAGGGCTGAAATCCAGTGCATTTTCCAGCAGATTACGCACCGCTTGTGCCAGCAACAGCGCATCTCCGGACACACAGAAGACACCACCTTCAGGATGGCAACTGAAGGTTAACCCCACCTGCCGCTGCGCGGCCAGCCACTGTAACTGGTCCAGCTCCTGTTGTATAAGTTCATTCAGCTGCAATGTCTGTGGTTGCTCAAGCTGCTGACGGTTTTCCAGCCGGGCCAGTGATAAAACCTGATCCACCAGCGCACGTAAGCGCTTACTTTCAAGTTCGATATTCGCCGCCAGCTTCTGCTGCATCTGCGGGTCATTCACCTGTGGAATCAGTTCAGCCGCTCCCTGTAACGCGGTCAGCGGGCTCTTCATTTCATGGGTCAGGCTCAGGGTATAACTCTCGATATATTGCTTACCGTCCAGCGCGGTGCGCATTTCATCCATCGCCTGTGCCAGTACCGCCAGATCCGGATCACTGAGCGTTGGCGGCTGAACCGTTTCACCGGCACCGGTACGGCGGGCATAGCTGACCAGTTTGCCAATACTCAGACTCAGCCAGGTAGACAGCAACGCCCCCAGTATCGCCGCCAGCACCAGTAACCAGACGCCCATGGAACGGATGTTATCCCGGGCCAGCTGCCAGAAAGGTTCCACACTGATATTGGATTTACCCACCGACAGCACCCCCAGAATCTGCCGGGGTTCGGTACCGTCCTGCCGGGCATACACCGGCGCGCTGATATACATCACCGAGCTGAATTCATCACCGGGATTTTCCTGAGTGCTGCGGGCACCGTACTGACCTCTCAAGGTCAGATAGACATCATTCCAGCGGCTGTAATCTGCCCCGAGATCCCGGCCGGCGGAATCAAACACCACCTTACCGGTGGCATCAGTTACGTATACTCGCAGCACGGTGGCGGTTTTTTTATGGGACCATATCGTGGCATTGATGGGCCGGCGTAATGTGCTGTCCAGTACCTGAGACAACTGCTCAAGCTGCAACGGTTGCTCTGGTGTCGCCGGTGCCACGTATTCCGCCAGTATATTCGCGGTGTCTACCAATGCAGTTTCCATTGCCTGTCGCAGACCCGGTTTAATTTCCCCCAGCAGGGTATTGAGTAACAGGTAAATGCCCAGCCCAAGGATGGCAAAATACGCCAGAAACAGCTTTACACCAAAGCGGTTCAGCCCCAGACCGGCAATCAGCTTGCTCATCAGCCTGATACCGTCAGGCTGTAACCCAGCCCACGGTGGGTCTGGATAGAATCATCGTCAGGATCAACCTGTTTAAGCTTGGCCCGCAGGCTTTTGATATGGGTATCCACGGAACGCTCCAGACTCACCTGAGGATGTTCCCAGGCCGCATGCATCAGTTGCCCGCGGCTGAATACCTGCCCCGGATGGGCTGCCAGGGTCTGCAGCATCAAAAATTCAATACGGGTCAGGTTCAGCACCTGCCCCCTGAACTGAATGGATGCATGAAGAGAATCCACCACAAAAGGCATGCTGACCGCAGCCGGTGAAGACGGGGTTGCTGGCCGTGCACGGCGTAATATGGCTTTCACCCGGGTAGTCAGCTCACGGGGGCTGAACGGCTTGGTAACATAGTCATCTGCCCCCAGTTCCAGCCCCAGAATACGGTCGATCTCATCGGCCCGGGCGGTCAGAAAAATCAGTGGGATATCGGATTCACGGCGAATTGCCTTACAGAGCTCGAAACCATTCATATCCGGCAGGCCAACATCCACAATGGCCAGCTCAAACGGTTCCGCTTGCAGACGCGCCAGTGCCTCGCTGGCCAGCACACAGTGTTCGCTGCTGAAGCCTTCCAGTTGCAGGGCAACGCTGATGTTGTCAGCAATAGATACTTCGTCTTCGACAATCAGAATCCGTTTCACTTCAGCTCTCCTGATTATCCTGCCATTCACGGCGCAGCTGCGAATAAATACACATATCGTGCAGGCGGCCTTTTGAATAGGCAGCTTCCCGGCAAACACCCTCGCGGGTGAAGCCCAGCTTCTCAGCTACTTTCAGTGAGCCCGCGTTATCCACAGCAATGCGCAGTTCAAGCCGGTTCACCTGACTGGCCTCAAACAGATAATCCCGTAACAGCCTCAGCGCTTCGCTGGCATAGCCCTTACCCCGCCGGGCTCCGCTGAAGATCTGATAGCCTATTTCGGTGGCATCAAAATACGGGACCGACTTGAACGCCCAGATATACCCCAGCATCTCACCGTCCGAGGCAACAATCAGATAACGCTGATAGTCCGGGCCGATCAGGCCGTCTTTGGCAAAATCCTGCCGCAGCTGAGTTTCCGAAGGCATAATCACCGGCAAAAACTCACCCAGACTTTGCATATCACTCAGGTGTGCAAAAAAGGTTTCCAGATCAGCTTCCCGGACAGCGCGGACAGTTAAAAGATCAGATGAAATCATATAGCGGGCATCCCTGTGTTCACGGCCTGTTATTCACCGTATGCTTCTTCACGGTGCTGATCTTTAAGCTTCACATAATTTCCGGCGGTATAGGTAAAAAAGCTGATTTCTTTTTCGGTCAGCGCCCGTACCTGCTTCACCGGCCGGCCCACATACAGGTAACCGCTTTCCAGTGTTTTGCCCGGCGGCACCAGACTGCCAGCACCGATAATCACTTCGTCTTCCACCACCGCGCCATCCATCACCATAGCGCCCATACCGATCAGAACCCGGTCACCGATGGTGCAACCATGCAGCATGGCCTGATGCCCGATAGTCACGTCAGAGCCGATCAGCAGCGGATAGCCCCCCGGGTTGTAATCACTGGCGTGGGTAATATGCAGTACGGAGCCGTCCTGCACACTGGTGCGGTCGCCAACCCTGATTCGGTGCATATCGCCGCGAATAACCGTCAGCGGCCAGACGGATACATCATCCCCCAGTTCAACATCCCCCAGCACAACCGCACTGGGATCAACGAATACCCGTTCCCCTAATTTTGGTGTCATACCTTGGAAAGTGCGTACATTCATGCTGTTATACCCCTGTCTGCTGTATCAGGATTACCGCTTGCCACTGATAACGAATATGACGGCAACGGAACCCAGGTTATTTGTCACAATCATAAGACCAAGTCCCTGATTGAAAAAAGTCTTTTTGCCCTTACATAAAAGAGAACAGGCCTGCCACCACATTCAGCCGGACCAACCCGGCCACCATCAGGCAAGGCGATTTCTTATTTACCGGAGCTAGTATATGTCGAATCCTCTGCTGCAAAACAATCTGTTACCTCCATTCAGCACCCTGCAGCCGGACCAGATCGAACCGGCCATTGATCAGTTACTGGCCGACAACCGTCAGCAACTGGAAACCATTCTGAACAACCTGACTGCCCCCAGCTGGGAAAATCTGGTTGCCCCGCTGGAAGCCCTGAATGACCGCCTGTCACAGGCCTGGTCACCGGTATCCCACATGAATGCCGTGGTGAACAGCGATGCCCTGCGGGATGCGTACAATGCCTGCCTGCCCAAGCTGTCCCAGTACTGGACCGAAATGGGCCAGCATCAGTCACTGTATGAAGCCTTCAAAGCCCTGCGGGAATCCGATGTCTATCCGGTGCTGAACGAAGCCCAGCAAAAAGTTATCAACAACGCCCTGCGGGACTTCACCCTCAGCGGTATCGCCCTTGAAGATAAAGATAAACAACGCTACGCCGAATTACAGCAACGCCTGTCTGAGCTGACCACCAAGTTCTCTGAAAACCTGATGGATGCAACGGACGGCTGGAGCAAACTGCTGACCGACGAAGCCGAACTGGCCGGCCTGCCGGAAATGGCCATTGCCGCCGCCAAACAGCAGGCAGAAGCTAAAGATAAAGAAGGTTGGATGATCACCCTGGACTTCCCGTCCTACTTCCCGGTCATCACCTATGCGGATAACCGTGAACTGCGCCGCGAAGTCTACGAAGCCTTTGCCACCCGGGCATCTGATCAGGGCCCCCACGCTGGCAAATGGGATAACTCCCCGCTGATGACCGAAATTCTGGAACTGCGCAGCGAACTGGCGCAGCTGCTGGGCTTTGCCAACTACGCCGAATATTCTCTGGCCACCAAAATGGCCGAGAACACCTCACAGGTTATCCACTTCCTGGAAGATCTGGCGGCAAAAAGCCTGCCGGTGGCCCGTCAGGAACTGGAAGAACTGACTGAGTTTGCCCAGGAACAGCAGGGGCTGGATAAACTGGAAGCCTGGGATATCAGCTATTACGGCGAAAAACTCAAGCAGGATCGCTACGCCATCTCCCAGGAAGAACTGCGTCCGTACTTCCCTATGTCGAAAGTACTCAGCGGCCTGTTTCAGGTAACCGGCAAACTGTTCGACATTGAAATTGAAGAAGTCACCGAGTTTGACAGCTGGCATAAAGATGCCCGCCTGTTTAACGTCATCCGTGGCAGCGAGACCATTGCCCGCTTCTACCTTGACCCGTTCGCCCGGGAGAAAAAGCGTGGCGGTGCCTGGATGGACGAATGCCGTGTACGCCGCCGTCTGAACGACGGTGCCATTCAGCTGCCGGTTGCTTATCTGGTCTGTAACTTCAACTCACCGGTGGGGGATAAACCTGCACTGCTGACCCACAACGAAGTCACCACCCTGTTCCATGAATTCGGTCACGGTCTTCACCATATGCTGACCAAAATCGAATCCGCCGATGTCAGCGGCATCAACGGCGTCGCCTGGGATGCGGTTGAGCTGCCGAGCCAGTTCCTGGAAAACTGGTGCTATGAGCCTGAAGCGCTGGCGCTGATCTCCGGACATTATGAAACCGGCGAAACCCTGCCACAGGACATGCTGGATAAAATGCTGGCAGCGAAGAACTTCCAGTCTGGCATGATGATGGTTCGTCAGTTGGAGTTCTCCCTGTTCGACTTCCGTCTGCACGCGGAATATCAGCCAGGTGAGACAGACGTACAGGCGGTTCTGAACGACGTGCGCAGCAAGGTTGCTGTCATAAAAGCACCGGAATTTAACCGTTTCCAGCACAGCTTCTCGCACATTTTTGCCGGCGGTTACGCCGCAGGCTACTATAGCTATAAATGGGCAGAGGTTCTGTCGGCCGATGCATTCTCCCGTTTCGAGGAAGAAGGCATCTTTGACCCGCAGGCAGGTCGCGATTTCCGCAGCAACATTCTGGAAATGGGCGGCTCCCGCGAACCGATGGAACTGTTCACCGCTTTCCGTGGCCGGCCACCGGAAGTTGATGCACTGCTGCGTCATTCCGGGATCGTCAGCCAGCAAAACTGAGAACACTATGACGATTGTTAAACGTTTTATCGCCGGGGCTGTTTGTCCCCGGTGCGCTGAAATGGACACCCTGAAAATGTACCGGGCAGACGGCCGCGAATACCGTGAATGTGTGCGCTGTGATTTTGAAGACTCCATGGCGATGGACGGTTCCGACCAGCCAACTGAAGAAATGCAGACCCGGGTGAACCGGGGCGGCAAGGTTGAACTGGAACCGGCGCAGCCACTGATGTTTCACCCAAATCCTGGCAGCAAACACTGATTATCGGCTAAGCCGTACAACTCCCTGACTTCAGATAAGGATATTTAGCATGTGCCAACGCTGTGCCTGGTCCACCGCGACTGAACTGGAAACCCGCTACCATGATGAAGTCTGGGGTGTACCGCAAACCGATGACCAGACCCTGTTCGAATACCTGATTCTGGAAAGCGCGCAGGCGGGGCTGAGCTGGCGTACCATCCTAGAAAAACGGGAAGGTTACCGCCACCAGTATGAGGGGTTTGATCCTGTAAAAGTGGCTGCTTTTGATGAAGCCAAAATCGAATCCATGCTGCAGGATGCCGGCATTGTGCGCCACCGGGGCAAACTGGAAGCATCGGTAAAGAACGCGAAAGTGTTTCTTAAACTGCAGGAAGAACATGGCAGCTTTGCCAAATATATCTGGCAGTTTGTCGACTACAAACCGGTACAGAACAGCTGGAAGGACATGAGCGAAGTACCGGGTTCCACCCCGGAATCAGTCGCGATGAGTAAAGCACTGAAGAAACTCGGTATGAACTTTGTCGGCCCAACCATCTGCTACGCCTTTATGCAGGCAACCGGCATGGTGAATGATCACGAAGTCAGCTGCATTCGCTACCAGCCCTGCCAGCAACTGGCGGAAAGCTTCGCCCTCTGAGACACTGCAACCGGCCGGATTATTGTCCGGCCTGTTCACTCACCAGAAATCGGCAACTCAATTCTGATCCGTAACACCCCGGGCCTGATCAGCTCAGCGAATACTTCCCCTCGGTGACAGGCCACGATCTGCCTAACCAGTGTCAGTCCAATGCCCAGCCCGCCTGAACGGCGGCTGCGACTGCTGTCTGCCCGATAAAACGGCTGGAACAGCTGAGCCAGATCATCAGGGGTTAAATCTGCACCATCATTTTCCACACAGATAACGGCCCGCTGTTCGGTAAGTGTCAGGCTGGCCTGTATATAGCTCTGGTGATACTGCACGGCATTATCAAGCAAATTCCCCAGTACTCTGCGCAGCAAACCGCTGTCACCCGGCGTCAGAATATCCTGTTCAGGCAACCGGATCGCCAGTGCTGGCGTTGTTTCATAATCAGCACCGCACTGAGCCAGTATCTCATTCAGTGAGACCGGATAAACCGACAGGGTGTCCCGGTCCATCCGGCTCAGTTCAAGGATCTGTTCAGAAGTTTGCTGTAATTCATCCACATAATTATCGACCCTTTCCAGCCCCTGCCAGAGGGACTCTCCTTCCTTGCCACGTAACATATCCAGGGCAAAACGGATCCGGGCAATCGGGGTACGCAACTCATGGGGGATCGCCGCAATCATGACCTGCTGTTCAGTCAGGGTGGTATCCAGTCGTTGTGCCATGCCGTTAAAGGCCGTCACAATATTTGGAATCAGCTTACCGTGCTCCGGCGCCAGACGAACCCGGGGATCCTGACTGAATCCCTCCATTGCTTTTTCAAGCGCCCGCATCGGCCGGCCAAAGGCATACAGCAGATAACCGATGCCCAGCAGCATCGCCAGAAGAATGACCACCAGAGGGCCTGCAAACAACAGCAGCACCGCAAACTCAGCCCGGCTTTCATCCACCAGCTCGCTGTCACCCTCTTCATAGAGTACCAGCCAGCCAGGCAGAGGGCTGGCAAAATAACTGAAGTACATGTTGTCTTCATCAACCCGGAAATGGCCACCCTGACCACCCGGGGCGGTGAACGGCAGAGCGTCCACCGGCAGTTCAGAGGCCTCTATCAGTGAAGGGGTCAGCTCAAAGAAGCTGTCGTAGCGCTCAATACTGCTCTGCCACTGTGCAAATGGCTGTTCTTTCAGCAGACCATATACCAACCGGTTCTCCAGCGAGCTTTCTTCCTGATACTCTATTTCACTGAAAGCATTGAATGCCGGATCAATAACAAAGGTCACCAGACTCACTATACCCAGCACAATAATGCCGCAGATACCGAGAACTGTTTTGAAAAAAAGCCTGCGCATAAATCGCTACCACTTACCCATTGACTGAATGCCAGCCCCAGAATAACAAACATGACCCACCAATAGTCACGCATATTATTCCTCCGGGAGATCCCCTGAAGCGGCGCAGGCTGAAACGGTTTAGCCCACAACCCGGTGGCCACGGCCGGCCATACACTCAAGCACGATATTTTTACGCTCATCCCGGGTATCCCAGGCACGGCCACCGGCACTGACCGCGCCACCAACCAGCGCACCGCCAACAATATCACCGGTATCACCGCCAATCGCACCGATAACAGCCCCGATACCTGCACCAAGAAGGGCTTCAGACTTGGTATCGTCATTAAGATATTCACGCTGCTCAGCAAGTTTTTTGCAGTCCGCCAGGTCGTCATAAAATAACGCATCCTTTGGTCCGTCAACGATCGGTTCATAATCGGCAGCGGTGTTAGCACAACCACTCAGAAACATTGTCATTATCAGGCTGGTTGCCAGGGTCAGATTCGTTTTAGAATACATTTTCATCATGTCCTGCAGTTCAGGCATCTGTCACAGATGCCGGTTAACATTTGCAGCCAATGATACTCAGCCGAAGCAAATGCTTCCGTTGCAGAAACGTGTGTAAGTGTAAGCATTTGTAAGCAGGAGAAACGCCATGCGCGATACCCGCGTATTACTGGTTGAAGATGACGCCCCGCTGGCAGAAATGATGCAAACCTTTCTCGAAGAAGAAGGTTTTAGCGTACATTGTTGCCATAACGGTGATGACGCCTGTTATACACTCGACCGGGAAAGTTTTGATCTGGCCATACTCGATCTGATGCTACCTGGCCGGGACGGACTGGAAATCTGCCGACACCTGCGTAAAACCAGTGATATTCCGGTACTGATGCTGACCGCCAAAGACGACGATATGGTTGCCACCGCCTCTCTTCAGTTAGGTGTGGATAACTATCTGCAAAAGCCGGTCCGGCCGCACTTGTTACTTGCCCACATTGAAGCACTGCTTCGCCGCAGCTATCCGGCCAATACACCGGTTCAGGATATTCATATTAACCCCACCACCTATACCGCCAGCCTTAAAGGCACCGCCCTGGAGCTGACCAGTGGTGAATATGAACTGCTGGCCTATCTCTGTGAACGAGCCGGTGAAATCATCTCCCGGGAACAACTCTATCAGGACATTCGCGGTATTCCGTTCGACGGTACCGACCGGGCTATCGACCTACGCATTTCCACCCTGCGCAAAAAACTCAATGACGATCAGCCCCCTTACCGCTACATCAAAACCGTGCGCAGCAAAGGTTATCTGCTGGCACTGTAATCCGGCTTCATAAGCCCCAGCCTGACAGGACAACAACATGAAAATTTTCCGTGCCCGAGATTTCACCGCTGACCGCGCCTGGGGCGCACAGGACATTGCCAGCATGAACGGGATCACCACCCGGCTTCACTGGACGGATCAGCCCTATAAATGGCACATCAATGACGGCGAAGAAGTCTTTGCCGTACTCGATGGCGAAGTGGATATGCATTACCGCCAGCAGGGTGAAGAACATGTGGCACGGTTAAAGACCGGGGATATTTTCTACGCCTCGGTAGGCACCGAACATGTGGCCCACCCGCTAGGTGAAGCCCGTATTCTGGTGATTGAAGCGGAAGGCAGTGTCTGAGTTAATCAAAATGATTTATAAGTTGATCAATAAATATTTTTGATACTTACTCTCTGCCTCTGATAATCACGGGCAATTAACCAAAACACAAATTGGGTACAGTCTCTGAAAATACACGACTAATTAAGCATTTACGCTTTGCACAACTGTCATATGAGAATGATAATGTCGCGCCTTAACATTAGCTTAACTAATCCGTCAGCATGCCTATCAAAACAACATGACGGTTTGACAAGGACGCTTCATGAAACTTACCCAGAAACTGACTCTGATATTTCTGCTCGTTGGTATGATCCCTGCGCTGCTGATCGGCGGAATTGCTTTCACACTGGCCAGCAACGGCTTATCCCAACAGGCCTTCCATCAGCTGGAAGCGGTCAGGGGCATCAAGAAGGCACAGCTGGAAGCGTTCTTCTCTGAACGTGAAGGCGACATCACAGTTCTTACTGAAACCGTGGCACTCTTTACTGACGGACAGACTGATCCTGAAAACGCCCTGACACCCCTCACCCAGCCCCGCCAGGGCGAAAGCCAGAACTTCTTCAGCAAATACGTCAGCAGTTACGGCTACTACGACGTATTCCTGATCAGCCCCGCCGGTGATGTATTTTTCACTGAAGCCGGAGAAGCCGACTTCGGTACCAACCTGCTCACCGGCCCTTACCGGGACAGCGGGCTGGCCAGAGCCTTCCGGAAAGCCAGCGACAGCCGCGGTTTTGTATTGGAAGACTTTGCACCTTATGCGCCCTCCAACAATGAACCCGCTGCCTTTATTGCCAAACCCCTGTACCAGAATGGCCGCTTGACTGCGGTTGTGGCACTTCAGTTATCCATCGATGCCATAAACACATTCATGCAGGTACGCGAAGGCATGGGCGAAACCGGAGAATCCTATCTGGTGGGTGACGATAAACGGATGCGCTCTGACTCCTTCCTTGACCCCCGTGGTCATTCCGTCAAAGCCTCTTTTGCCGGCAATATCGCCAATAATGGTGTCGATACAGTCGCTGTAACTGAAGCCATTAATGGCAACACCGGTGCAGACATCATTCAGGACTATAACGGCAATCCGGTGCTGTCAGCCTATACCCCGGTATCCGTCGGTGGCCATAACTGGGCGCTGATTGCCGAAATCGATGAAGCCGAAGCCTTTGCAATCATCACCGAACTAAAAATTGATATTTTGCTGATTCTGGCTGTCGCCATCACTCTGATCATTATTGTGGCACTGAAAGTTGCCCGGTCGGTAACCCTTCCTCTGGGTGGCGAACCTAAAGAGATGCGTCAGATCGCAGAGCAGATTGCCGCCGGTGACCTGACCCGTCAGTTCGATAACAGTGAACAGCAGGCCAGTGTTTACAGTGCCATGCGTCAGATGACCCACACACTGCAGGCGATGATCAGCAAAATTGTTGAAGCCAGTAACGAAATTGCCACCACCAGTGAAGAAACCTCTGTGGTTACCCAGCAAAGCAACGGTGTGGTTCAGCAACAGCAGAAAGAGTCTGCACAGGTTGCCGCTGCCACTGCGCAAATGACCACCTCCGTGCAGGAAGTGGCCAGCAGTGCTGCCAGCGCCTCTGATGCCGCTGAAACCGCTTCCAAAGAAGCCCTGCTGGCAAAAGATGTTACCGAGAAAACCAATCAGATCATCAACAACCTGAATCAGGATATCGGTCAGGCTGCCCAGTCTGTTCAGGCGCTGGAGACCCAGAGTGCTCAGATCGGTTCTGTCATGGATGTCATCCGCGGCATTGCTGAACAGACAAACTTACTGGCGCTGAATGCGGCTATCGAAGCGGCGCGGGCCGGCGAACAGGGCCGGGGATTTGCGGTTGTTGCCGATGAGGTTCGTTCTCTGGCACAGAAAACTCAGGAATCGACCAGCGACATCGAAGCCATGATCAGCCAGTTACAAACCGGTACCCGTCAGGCGGTCAGCATTATGCAAACCAGCCGCGAAAAGACACAGGAAACCCTGGAAATGGCAGGTAATACCGGCAACGCCATCAGCAACATTTCCAGCTCCATCAATGAAATCCGCGACATGAATATTCAGATCGCCAGTGCTGCCGAACAACAGTCTGCCGTATCCGAAGAAATCAACATGAGCATTACCAATATCAACGAGCTGTCACAGCAAACGGCTGGAGGTGCTAAGCAGACCGCTGATGCCACTCTGATGCTGGCTCAGCTGGCAGAACGCCTCAACGGGCTGGTGCTGAACTTCCGGCTAAAATAAGCCTGCGCTGAACACCGGTTTATACCGGTGTTCAGCGAATCCTCCCCTTCATTGAGGGATGGTAAAGACAGTAATAAGTCGCCCCTGCCCCTGCCCCTGCCCCTGCCCCTGCCGGAATCTCCAGTGTTATCTGCTGTCCGGGTTCAATAATACCGGTGTCCCAGCTGTGATCAGTGGCGGTTGCGGTATGAGGCACGATATCGTCATTACGCCAGGTCACCCGGTCACCCGCCCGGGCAGATATCTGCTGCGGTGCAAACACCAGACTACTGATAACAATCTCATGTGTGGTCGCAGCCAGTCCCTTCAGCGGCAGCGGCAATACCAGCCACCCTGCAACTGACAGGGTACCGCCCAGCCAGTTGCGGCGTGCCGGCAGATAATCCGCAGGCTGCCGATTAGCGGCCATTGAGCTGCTCTACCATATGTTCAGCATGGCCCTGATGCACCTTGAAGATTTTCAGGCCAGCCTCAAACAGACTCTTCACTTCCGGATGATCAATATTGGGCAGGAAAGTAAACTCCACCAGCTCATTCACAGCCTTGTGATACGCCAGCTCATTGGCGGCATAAAATTTATCAAACTCTGCCCCCCTCAACTGACTCATCTTATCGATCAGGGTTTCAGCATTGGCATTCAGCTGCTGGCTGAGAAAGTTATCTTCCGGCTGGGCATTCAGTTTTTCCAGCAACGCCAGTGCCTGTTCATTCACCGCACTGTGATCCCGGATCATGGTACGGGCAAAGTTGCGGATTTCAGGGTCAGACGTCAGTGCCAGTGCCAGATGCGCATAGCGGATATCAATGTTGTCAGCGGTATATGCCACATGGGCAATCTGCAAATCATTCAGTTCAGCCGGGGAGTCAGCCGCCTGTGCGCTGCTTTGTAATCCGGCCATTAATCCCAGTGTGAGAATTGCTGCTGTCAGTTTCATTTCGGTGTCCTCTCTGATTAAAGTCATAACGAACACCATCATTAGATAACAACAAAAAAGCACGATATATGACCGAAAATTCCTATCATTTGACCGATCATCCGGATATATGCCGCCACCCATGTTTTTAAGTACCGGCTGATTTATGATCAGATACAACAATATTTACCGTTTCTGACAAGCCGGGAGATTCAGGTTTATGGACATTCTCAGTGACATTCTGCACCGCATGCAATTAGCCGGCACGCTGTACTTCCGTACCTCATTCACATCTCCCTGGGGCGTTCAGGTACCCGCTTTTGAAGATGTTTCCCGGTTTCACTTTGCGTATCGGGGGCGGTGCCTGGCACGGGTGGCAGGGGTGGCTGATCCGGTTTTACTGGAACAGGGCGATCTGATCATCATCACCCGCGGTGCGCCTCATACGCTGTACTGCGATCCGAAGACCGAAACCGCAGCTCTGCCACTGGATCAGATGCTGGAAAAGTCAGGCTTTACCGGCCATGGCACCCTGGTCTACGGCGAACCGGGCACCAGCCATGAAACCCAGCTGGTATGCGGGCATTTTGCCTTTAACAAACATGCCAGCCATCCGTTGATTCAGGCGCTGCCCGCTTACATCCATATCCGTAACTACGGTGAAATCGCCGGACACTGGATGGAAACCGCCCTGAAAGTTATCGGCGAAGAAGCCGGCAGCGAAAAACTGGGCAGCGACCTGATGGCGCTGAAAATGTCAGAAATCATCTTTACCCAGGCATTGCGAGTCTATCTGAATACCGAAGGCATTGATCAGCCGGTACTGGCAGGCTTCTCCGACAACCGGCTGGCGAAAGTATTACAGGCAATCCACGCAGACCCTGCCCACCCCTGGCGCATTGAAGAGCTGTCAGACATTGCCAGCATGTCCCGTACGTCATTCATCAGTAAATTCACCAACAACCTGTCGATGACACCACTTGGCTATATCACCCACTGGCGGATGCAGATTGCCCGGCAATTGCTGGTCGACAGCACAGCTCCCATTATTGAGATTGCAGAACAGGTAGGCTATCAGTCAGAAGCGGCGTTCGGCCGGGTATTCCGTAAACATTTTGATCAGGGGCCTTCCGGTTACCGCCGGCAGAGCCGTGAGGCTCAGGTGTTCCACTGACACCCGCTGCTCTTCAGCTCAGTACTTCAGCGCACGACAAAGCTCAGCCGGTCGGCATTGCCCTGCTCATCAACCACACTGAGCTGATGCTTCCCCCGGGAGATATCCCTGTATATCAGTTTGCCACCTGCGGACGAATGCCCAAGATAGCGA
Organism: Aliamphritea spongicola; assembly: GCF_017051665.1. NCBI lineage: Bacteria > Pseudomonadati > Pseudomonadota > Gammaproteobacteria > Oceanospirillales > Oceanospirillaceae > Aliamphritea > Aliamphritea spongicola. The sequence continues at coordinate 395,229 of NZ_JAFIDL010000002.1, read as the reverse complement.
CCGTTGTCATACCAGAAGCGGTTACCACTGCCACCCTGCGCTTGTAAATCCAACTGCAGGGTCTGACCGGAACGGCTCAGCAGCTGTGCGTCATCCGGCAGCGATGTAATCCGAATGGTCTGCTGTTCACCGGTCAGATAACGGCAAGCTGAGCTGGCTTCAGGCAACCGGCTGGAACGGCGCCATTCCGGCACTAACCAGGGTTCCAACTGCCGTGGCCAGAGGCTGTATTGCTGTTGTTGCATGGGCCCATCACTGCAGGCTGGCTCAACCCGCAGTCCGGTAGCCTGGTCACGCCAGACGGTTTGCTGCAGCGCCTCACTGTGCAGAGTACGGGGCACCTGACCATCAATTACCCAAGCCTGGCGCTGCCGCATACAGTTATTATTTTGCTGGTTCAGCAGGGAGCCTACCGCGCTGCCCGCCGGCCAGCAAATCGCTTCCTGCGTTACATTCTCCGGTACCGGCAACGGTGCCTCTTTGCTCCCGCCCAGCAACCGGTGGATTTTAAACAGCAAAGGTGCCGCACTGCTCCGTCCCGACAATCCGGGGGCTGCTGTGCCGTCCGGCCGCCCCACCCAGACACCAATGGTGCGCTGCTGACTGACACCCACGGCCCAGGCCTCGCGGAAACCGTAACTGGTGCCGGTTTTCCAGGCCAGCGGCCAGCGACTGTGAAACTGCTGGCTGCGCTGTAAACGTTTCAGGGGCCCTGCCAGCATCTTCCAGGTTACCCAGGCAGCACCGGGGCTGAACAGATAGCGGGTCTGTTGCGGCGTATCCGGCTGCAGTCTGGGCTGTATCGCGTTCCCCTGCCGGGCCAGTGCACTGTAGCTGCCCACCAGACTTTCCAGTGTGGTCCCCACACCTCCCAGAATCATCGCCACATTTGGCTGCCGGGCACCGGGGCCGCTCAGCTGCAGCCCGCCATTACGCAGACGGCTGGCAAAGCGCTCGGCCCCAAATTCTTCCAGTAACTGCACCGCCGGGATATTCAGGGAACGCTGCAACGCTTCAGTAGCACTGACCGGGCCATTAAATCCGCCGCTGAAGTTTGCCGGCCGGTAAGCCTGCCGGTAACGGGGGGCATCACTGAGTAATGACTGGGAATGAATCAGGCCGTCTTCCAGTGCCATGCCGTATAAGAAGGGCTTCAGGGTTGAACCGGGGGAACGCACCGCCCGAACCATATCCACATGACCAAACCGGTCACTGTTCAGAAAGTCCGCCGACCCGGCATAAACCTTTACAGCACCGTCGCGGTTATTCATCACCAGCACTGCAGCAGAAACACCGTCCGGAAAACGCCGGGACTGTTGTCGTAGTAAAGCCTCAACACTTTGCTGTAAATCCCGCCGGATCAGGGTCTGAATCTGACCACAGTCAGGACACTCATTACGCAAACGTCTCGCCAGCAATGGTGCCAACCGTGCGGTTTTACGGTTCAGGGAAACCACCGGCTCCGCCAGCGCATCATCCACCCTTGCCTGAGGCCATAGCTGTAATTCAGCCATGCGCCGTAAGACCTTGTCCCGGGCCTGCCGGGCAGCCTGTGGATAACGGTCCGGCCGCCAGCGGCTGGGAGCCTGCGGCAGCACCGCCAGCAACGCCGCCTGGGCATCGCTAAGGGCATCAGCAGGTTTACCAAAATAACTGTAACTGGCCGCCTGCACCCCGGACAGGGTGCCGCCAAAAGGTGCCCGGTTGATATACAGGTTAAGAATCTCTGTTTTACTCAGGTGCCACTCCAGCTGAAAGGCCCGCAACACCTGCTTCAGCTTGCCACCTAAACTGCGTTCATGTGGATCAAGCAAACGGGCAACCTGCATGGTCAGGGTCGACCCGCCGGAAATCACCCGGCCGGCACTGACGTTTTGCCAGCTGGCCCGCAGCATAGCCAACGGGTTCACCCCGGGATGCCGGTAAAACCAGCGGTCCTCATAACCAATCAGCAGCGCTTTATAGTTATCCCCAAGCTGACTGTCAGAAATAGGATAGCGCCACTGCTCACGGGAATTGGTAAAACTGCGCAGGGGCTGACCGGAAGCATCCGTCACCACAGTGCTGAAATCCTCTTCCAGGGGCAGCGGATAACGGTGGTCAAGACTGCCGCCCACCAGTAACAGCACTGCCAACAATAAGGCAGTGCCGGCATAGATGGTGAGTATGCCCCTTACGGTCATCAACGTTACCTTGGGCTGACCGTCAGCTGTCCGGCAGCGGGTCCCTGATGACGAACCTCAGGCCGGTACATATCTTCAGCAAAGGTCGGCGGTATTCTGAATTCACCGGTGGCAACGGCTCTGGCCAGATAAAACAACCGTACCGGCCGCCCTTCATACAGGCTGACAGCCGCCACATAGCGGTCATCCCGGTATTCCTGATGATTCACTTCCGCGCTGGCACTGAGATCCCGCACCGCCACTCCGTCAATGCTCAGGTCGCTGATGCTGTAGGCATCATTCAGATTCTGATTTTCCAGTTCCAGCCCCGCTGGCAGTAGATCCACCACTAAGCCATGGGGCTGATTTGCAGAAGCTTCCACAAAGAGTTCAACCAGCACTTGCTGACCACTCTGTAACTGCAGGTTTTGCTGATCCGCAAAAGCCACACCATCCGCATCATAGAAACGCCGCTGCACCTGTAAACCGCGGTTATGCGCCGTTGGTTCCGTGGCAGTACGACCATTCAGCCGCAGGTTTACATAGGCATCCGCTGTGCCGGTATTTTCAATCATCAGCGGCGCGGCAGCCTGCTCAGCTTCCAGACGGCGGGCATAGCCTTCAGCAGCCTTCAGCTGTATCTGCTCGCCGGCCAGTTGCAGATTCAGATCCAGCGGTTGTTCTCCTTCCGCCACCAGTGCCTGACCGGCCAAGAACAGCGCATTACGTTCCTGGGTACTCAGCCAGCGCCGGTCTGCCAACTCTTGCTGCAGGCTGTCCAGTAACTCTGTCCAGTATTCCGCAGGGCGCTGTGCTTCAGTCAGCCAGAAGATCGCCAGTGCCAGATCCCGGACCTTGCTGCCATAGCTGACATAGCGGTATTCCAACTGCATAGCTGCCGCCAGCCCGGCAGTCAGAGCCCGCTCGCCACGGTTGCTGTCGCCGCTGGCATCCAGCGCCAGCCCCAGCTGAATCAAGCCGAGGAAACCGGCATTGCCCCGCTGATAATCATAAAGGCTGCGTAAGTCCGCCAGTGATGCCTGTTCAGCACGGCTCAGTACCTGTGCCGCATAGGCCCGCACAGCAAACCGGCTGCTGGCCGGCAGATATTCCAGCTGTGACGGGCTGCGCAGGTATTCTCCGGCCCGCTGCATAGCATCACTCAGGCCACCCTCAGGTACCGGATATCCTGCTTCACGGGCCCGTAACAGGAAATCCAGCACATACACCGTCAGCCAGTATTCTTCTGCACTTTCATTATTCCACAGGCCAAAACTGCCATTATATTTTTGCATGCCCAGCACCCGCGAAACCGCCAGTTGCAGTGCCTGCTGCCGGGACTGAAGGCTGGACTCCGGTAACCCGAAGCGGCGAATCAGCTCACTGTTTATGTACAGCTGCGGGAAAACACCGCTGGTCGTTTGTTCAAGACACCCATACGGATACGCCTGCAACGCATTAAAGTGTGATGTGAAATCTACCGGCGGCAACGAAGAAATCCGTAACTGGCTGCGTAAATCCTGAATCAGCCAGTCTTCTTGCGCAGCCGGTGACATCTGCCAGCTTTCTCCGGGGGCCAGCCGCTGCTGTTGCAGCAGGCTCAGCTCTGCCCAGGCTGGGCGCACTTCAAGATACCAGTCACGTATGACCTTCTGCTGTTCAGCAGGCAACCCCTGTAATCCCTGAATATCCAGACGGATATGCGCCAGCCCGCTGATATCAGCCGCAGTTACCGGAATATAGAGAGTACGTTTTTCGTTGGCACTAAGTTGCAGCGACTGCTGATACTCATCACTGCTGAAGGCTTCACCGGTTCGCAGCCCCTGCAACAGAACACTGAGCTCAAACTGCTGATCCTGTCCGCTGAGGTTGTGTAAATCCAGCGCTAAGCGGCTTTGGTCACCCGATGCAAGAAAACGGGGTTTGGTCAGCTGGGTCACCAGCGGGGCGGCCACTTCAATGTCCTGATCAGCCGCACCAAAGCTGTCCGCACTGTACGCCATCGCCATCAGCCGCAACCGGCCATTGAAGTCCGGCAGGTCCAGCGTCACCTTACCGGCACCGTCACTGTCCAGCGCGACAGGCCCCTGGAACAGCGACACAATACGGACATCCTCGCCCTGCTCTCCGGCGCCGGTAAAGTCTTCATCGCCACCAAAACTTAACGTCGCCATTTCACCGCTGCCCGCATCTATCAGATCCCCATAGCTGTCGCGGCCAACCACACCATAACGGCGCTGAGCGAAGAAGTCGGCAAACGGATCAGGCGTGGCAAAACGGCTGATATTCAGGACCCCCACATCCACGGCAGCCAGTGTCACACTGACATTTTCCGGCAGGTCACCGCTACTGCTGACCTGTACAGGCACGGTCAGCTGGCTGTCCGAATAGGTTTTCGCCGGTATATCCAGCGCAATGTTTAACCGCCGCGCGTCACGGTCCAGTGGCAGAGGGGTAATGCCCATCATCCGGCGGGGCAGTGCTTCTTCCCGTGCCTCACCGGGCTGTATCAGTAATACGCTTACATACAGATCATGACGCTGCCAGGCAGGGTCCAGGTTGAAACTTACAGTGGCACCGTCTTGTGGAATATCCACAGGTATCCGCAACAGCGGCTTGTCAGATTCCACCAGCAAAAAACCCTTACCGGCCGCCGGTGGCTGAATGGCCACACTCACCTCATCACCACCGCTGTAGGCCTGCTTATCCAGCGCCATACCGATACGGTCCGGACGGCCCGCCATGGTGGTTGCGCCCGGATCCCAGCCAGCCCGGAAGCGGTAGCCACTGGTTAAACCGGTTTGCGGATCGGTAACTTCCAAACGGTAGTACCCCCATTCAACCGGCGTAGAAACTTCCCGACCGCTACCAGCTGTGAGATCAATCACATCGGAGAACACCGGATATTCCCGCTGGGTATAGTCAGACTCCCAGCCGTTCACGTCGGAATACACCCAGTGATACTGACGGTATTCACGAATCAGTTTTACCTGCACATTCTCTGCTGCCAGCAGATCCTCACCGGCGGTTGCCAGCACTTCAAAACTGGCGTTGGTGTCATAGTCCACCGTATCTTCAGCAAACAACGGACGAATCCCCAGTAAGCGTTCCGCCGGCAATACATAGCTCACGCTGCGCCGGCTCACCGGACGGCCACCACTGTCGATCAGGCTGTGGAAAACTCTCAGTTGCAGTGGCACCCGGGTCTGCTGCCAGAAGTTATCGGGCCGGACGGCACCTTCACCCTGCGGCCCCAACGACAGCGGATTCAGGGTCACCCGGCGATTCAGTTCAGTACGGTTCGGATGACCAAAATACACATCATCCCAGCGGGGAAACGGATGTGCCGCCATCTTGCTGATCAGCTCGCTTTCCAGCACATTGCCATTGGCCGGTGCGCCGTACAGGTATTCACCACTGGCATTAATCTGCAACGCTTCGCTCGGCGCGATAAATTCAGGCGCCTCCAGCGTCAGTTGCATCCGTTCCGGTAAGAACTCCTCCACCTGAAAACGGTAGGTAAAACGGTCCTCCCCGTTTATAGCTGCTGTCAGGGCCCATTCACCGGTGGCGGCATCTGCCGGAATCTGCCACTCGCTCTGCAGATAACCCAGGGCATCAAATCCTGCGGTACGGCTGGCGATTTCCTGTCCGTCCGGGCGGGTCAGACTCAGCTCAGCACTGCGTTGCCGCAGTGAACCGTCCGGATTCTGTAAAACCGCCGCTGCGCGACCATCCGCATCCCGCAGCAAAGCGCTGACGGTCACTGCTTCACCGGGACGATACAGATCCCGCGGGCTGTACATGAATAACTGCTCCGCAGAGCGGGCAGGACCATCCACCGGAAATTCCGCCAGATCCAGGCCGGCACCGAACAGCCGTACCAGAGAGGTATCCCCGGTTGCAGTAGTGGCCACCAGCAGAAACGTGCGTTCCAGCTTCACGGCATCAGTGAAGCTTGCAGTACCATCTTCAGCGGTAACTGCTGTTAATACAGCCTTGCCGTTACCATCCAGTAACTGCAACTCAACCCCTGCAGCCGGCGCTGCAGTTTTCAGGCTGTTTACCGTCACATCCAGCTGTGACGGATACTGACGCAAATGGATACCCAGATCGCTGACCGCAAACCAGGTGGCCGGATAGTCATAGCGGTAATCACCGGACTCACGCATCACGGCAACATACACACCGCTGCCGGTCAGAGCAGGAATATCCTTCACCGGCAAATAACGGACGCCCTGTTCATTACGGGCCAGCTGCAGCTCAAAACGGCCGGTGTACACCAGTTCATAGTTCTGTAGCTGATCGGAAATGCGCCAGAAATTCAATTGCCCCTTGCGGCTGTTCTGGCTGAGAAAGCTCACCAGCCGGGACGCCGGCAGGCGATAAAAATCCACATCCACCCGGGAGACATTAGCCGCAATCACCGGCAGACCCTTTGCCAGATCTTTCGCCAGTAAATTACCATTGCCGGCGAACCCCAGCAGGGTGGTAACTGCAGCAACTTCCACGCTGGCTTCACGCCCTGCCGTCAGTGCATCCTGCTTACCCGGTAGCCCCTTTTGCACCGCTACCCGGTAACCGCTTTCTGGCTCAACCGCCGTAAAATACAGACGCTTCAGGCTGTCACCGACAATCCAGCTCCCTTCAGTCCGGTTACCCTGCTCATCTTCAACCTCTAACCACTTATCCAGTTTCTGATCCGCATCCACCGGGGCAGATAACACAACCACCAGTGCCGGGCGGCCCTGATATTGCTCTGAACTGATATCCAGCACGGTTAAAGGCCCCGCAGCGACGGCTGGTGAAGGCGCCTGCTGCCCTGTTGTTGTTTCCGTATCAGAGGTTTCCACCACCGCCGGTGACGCTGCCTGGTTATCAGCGGCGTCTTCATTACAGCCAGTCAGTAAGCCAAACAGTAAGATAACTGCCAGATAAGCGATTTTCATAACACATCCCGTGTTGAGTGCGCCGGTAAAGCGCGCTTTTAAAAAAGTGTCCGGAGGCTATTTATAGCACTGTTTCTGCAACACAGCAGCGCCACCGGTCAAACAATTTGCCGATTTTACTTAAGCCTTATCTGACCCTGACTTTACAGCCAATATCCATCCACAACCGGGATATTTTTGTTTACTTAGTAAACAGCTGGTATGATGCGCGCCAAAATTTTTGGGCGAATATTCATGACAACACGGGTAATAGGTATTTCCGGACCGTCCGGTTCAGGGAAATCCTGGTTCAGCGAACATCTTAAAGATCTGATCGAAGCACGTCTGGGTGCCGGCAGTGTGACCATCCTGCAGGAAGACTGCTATTACAATGATCAGACTGAGATGAGCTTTGAACAACGCTGCCAGTGCAACTATGACCACCCGGAAGCATTCGAGCATGAATTACTGGCGCAGCAGCTGGCCAAACTGAAGTCCGGCGAAGCCATTGAAGCGCCGTTATACGATTACTGCAATCATAACCGCCGCAAGGAAACCCAGCGTATTCCGCCGGCAAATCTGGTCATCGTGGAAGGCATCATGCTGTTCCATAATCCTCACCTGCGTGACGAGCTGGAACTGAAGGTCTATATCGATACCCCCTGGGATATCTGTCTGATGCGCCGTATTCAGCGGGACACCAAAGAACGGGGCCGCAGCCTGGACTCCATTCTGCAGCAGTATGAAACCACCGTACGGCCGATGCTGAAACAATTCCTGGCACCAACAATGGAATACGCGGATATCACCATCAACGGTTACCAGACGCTGGATGAAGAAGTTTCCCGGCTGGCCGATCAGGTCTCTGAACTGCTCTGATATTTAACGGGAGATCCTCCTCAGGATCTCCCCGCCCAACCAGTCAGCTTAACACCGGGCGCATAAACTGCCGTTCAATACGGATAATGCAGTCGGTTTCCTGTGCATAGGCAAAGGCTGCCTGACAGGCTTCGTCCGCTGCCATTTTTTCCCGGTACTCTTCGTAAGCCGCCATGGATTCAAAACTGAATGCCGCAAATGCTTCATAATTTTTGCCTTCATGGGGCAGAAAATAGCCATGGTGCTGGCCACCAAATTTAGTCACCAGTGGCAGCCACATGCGGGCATAGGTTTCGAACGCCTGCACTTTGGCAGGATCAATTTCATAACGGATATGACAGGTAACCATTGAACATCCTTATCAGTGTATGTGTGGGGCTACTGAGAATACGCAGTCACCGTTAAATAATCCACGGCTGTGAGGCAGCAATTGCAGCTAACTCTGCTATTATTCACCGCCTGTTGTTTAACCACCCTCTGACCGGACCGATCAACCTGTATGCTGACTGATTCCATCCCCGCTGCTGTTCGCTATATGCTCCTTTCCGCACTGGGTTTTGCCTTGATGGCAGCCAGTGTTAAAGCCGTTGGCGGATATGGTATTCCGGTGATGGAAATCGTGGCGGCAAGGGCCATTATTTCCCTGGCCATCAGCTATGTGGATGTTAAACGCAAAGGGATTTCCATCTGGGGCAATAACAAACCCCTGCTGATTGCCAGAGGCGCCGTCGGGGCAGTTTCCCTGATGGTGATTTACTTCGCCGTCACCACCCTGCCACTGGCTGAAGCAACCATTCTGCAGTACACCTATCCGGCGTTTACCGCCGTACTCGCGCTGATCTTTCTTAAGGAACGTATTCAGCTGGCCACCATTATCTGCATCGCCATGAGCATTCTCGGCTTGCTGGTAATGATGCGTCCGGGCATTGAAACAGAGGCCTCCGCACTGCCTCTGCTGAGCGTGGGTGCAGCCCTGCTCGGAGCATTTGGCAGCGCCGCAGCCTATGTGATTGTCCGTCAGCTGAGCCGCAGCGAAGACGGCTCGGTGATTATCTTTTACTTCCCGCTGATTGCCCTGCCCGCGTCGCTGATTATGCTCGGGGATGACTTTGTCATGCCCAACACCGAGGCGCTGATTCTGTTAATTATGGTGGGGATTTTTACCCAGGTGGGACAGATCGGACTGACCAAGGCGATGGCGGCAGAATCCGCCGGTAAAGCCACCGCTTATTCGTATGTGCAGGTTATTTTCTCAGCCATACTGGGGATTATCTTCTTCTCAGAAACCCCCACTTTCTGGACTCTGATGGGTGGCGGCCTGATCATCACCGGGGCGCTGATAAACGCCCTGATGAAACGCTGAATCAGGCCCGGCGCGGCAGGCTGTAAAGGAACAGGAAAACCAGCAGCGCGGCAACCACAACCGACGGCCCCGCCGGTGTATCCCACTGGTAGGATGCCAGTAGCCCCATCACAACCGCCAGCGTACCCAGCAGGCTGGCAATCAGCGCCATCTGCTCAGGGTTATGGGCCAGACGTCTGGCCGCGGCGGCCGGAATAATCAGCAAAGATGTAATCAGCAGAATGCCAACCACCTTCATGGCAATGGCAATCACAAACGCGATCAGCAACATCAGCGCCAGCCGGGTCAGGGTAACATTAACTCCTTCCACCTGGGCCAGCTCTTCGTTAATGGTGATTGCCAGTAACGGCGTCCAGAGTTTCCACAGCAGAACCAAAACCAGCAAGCCGCCCAGATAGATCCATAGCAAGTCTTCCGGCAGAATCGCCAGCAGATCGCCAAACAGATATTCCATCAGATCAACCCGGACATCATCCAGCAGGGCAATTGCCACCAGACCCAGCGACAGGCTGCTGTGGGCCATAATCCCCAGCAGGGTATCCGTTGCCACCAGCCGCTGCCGCTGCAGACTGACCAGAATCACCGCCAGCAATACACAGCAACTGATAACCGCCAGATTGAAGTTAATATCAAAGAGCACCCCGACAGCCACACCTAACAGGGCTGAATGTGCCAGGGTATCGCCAAAATAGGCCATCCGCCGCCATACGACAAAAGATCCCAGTGGCCCGGCAACCAGCGCAACACCGACACCGCCCAGCAGTGCATAGAGTAAAAAATCAGCCACAGTGAGTATGTTCCTTATCGCTTAACAGAGATTCCGGTGTTGTACATTTCGGGTTCTGACAACTGCCGGTTTCCACTACATCACCGTGATCATCATGACGGTGATTATGATGGTGGCTGTAAAGTGCCAGGTTTTCAGCCCCCGGTACCCCAAACAGTTCAATATAGGAAGGATCATTACTGACCTGTTCCGGCCGGCCGGAACAGCACACATGGCGGTTCAGGCAGATGACGTTATCCGTCGATGCCATCACCAGGTGTAAATCGTGGGAAATCATCAGAACCGCACAACCATGCTGATCGCGAATACGGCTGATCAGGTTATACAGCTCCACCTGGCCATTAATATCCACACCCTGTGCCGGTTCATCCAGCACCAGTAACTCAGGTTTCTGTAACAGTGCCCGGGCCAGCAGCACCCGCTGCATTTCACCACCGGAAAGACTGTGGACAGACTTATCAATCAGGGCACCGGCCTTCACATCTTCCAGCGCCTGTAGCAGAGCGGCTTTATCGCTATAGCGGGCGGTTTGCAGAAACCGTTTCACCGTCAGCGGAAAGGTAGAATCTATGTGTAACTTTTGCGGCATATAGCCGATACGCAGATCTGCCTGGCGGGTGACTTCTCCTCGGGTCGCTTTCACCAGACCCAGTACCGCCCGCACAAGGGTTGTTTTACCGGCACCGTTCGGACCGATCAGAGTGGTAATTTCTCCCCGGTTCAGGGTAAAGGAAACATCCTGAATAACGTCTTCGGTACCAAAACTTATGTATATCTTTTTCAGATCGACTAATACATCAGTCATTATTTCGCCTCTGGCGCACAGTTCGGACAACGTCCGACGACTTCGACACTCTCATGCTCCACAACAAAGCCCAGTTCGTCTGCACTGTTATGAATACTCTTTTCAATGCTGCCGGAATTCAGCTCGACGGTTACCCCGCACGCCTGACAGATCAGGAAATACCCCTGATGCGGGTGCTCAGGATTGGTACAGCCAATGAAAGCATTCAGAGAAGCAATCCGGTGGACAAGGCCCTGTTCCTGCAGAAAATCCAGCGCGCGGTAAACCGTAGGAGGGGCAGAATTAAAACCGGCTTCGGCAATGGCAGGCAGCAAATCATAGGCACCCAGTGGTTTATGACTTTGCCAGATCAGTTTCAGTACCAGTTCACGGATTGCCGTCAGGCGAATGCCTTTTGACTGACAGATCCGCTGGGCGTCCTGCAGCGCATGGCTGACGCAGTTTTCATGGTTATGATCGGGATGATAAGCAATCGTTGCATCAGTCATTTTGGCTCACCGGGCGTCTCTGCATCAGGCTTGGCAGCAGCATTGTTATACTATAACATACCGCAAATTTTTTAAAACCAACACCCGTGGAAATACGTTTATGTTTAAGTTAATTCTGCAATGGTGCGTATTGTCCTGCGCGACACTGGCTTGCGTCAATGTCAGTATGGCCGGCGCCGCACAGAAACCTGTTAAAGTTGTCGCCAGCATCAAGCCTCTGCAGCTGATTGCCGCCTCCCTGCTGGGTGACAGTGCAGAAACCACCCTGCTGATTTCTGCTGACAACTCCCCGCATCACTACAACATGAAACCTTCCGATGTTCGCCGTCTGCAGGACGCTGATCTGGTGATCTGGGTTGGCCCCGATCTGGAGCGTTTTCTGGTAAAACCGCTGAAGCGTAATCCGGCCCGCAACCTGGCACTGCTTTCAGAAGACGAACAGGAAGAACATGACGAACATGCCAAGCATGAAGATCATGACGAGCACGAAGAACATGACGAGCATGCTAAGCATGAAGATCATGACGAGCACGAAGAACATGACGAGCATGCCAAGCACGAAGATCATGACGAACACGATGAACATGACGAGCATGCCAAGCACGAAGAGCATGACGAACATGAAGAACATGCTGAAGCCGAAGGTGAACACCACCACGACCATGATCACGGTAATGACCCGCACCTGTGGATGGCACCTGAACGTATTCTTGAAGCTGCAGAACTGATCACCCACCGTTTACAGGAAGATTACCCTGAACGGGCAGCTGAATTTGAAGAACGTCTGCACAGCTTTGAAGACCGCCTGAAAGCGGCCGACTCAGCGCTGGCAGCCCAGCTCAAAGACGTTCAGAAACAAGGTTTCTATGTGTTCCACGACGCCTTTGAAGGCTTTGTTGACCACTACGGGCTGAACCAGTTGGGTTACTTCACCGTTGATCCGGGCCGTAAGCCTGGTGCTAAGCGTCTGAATCAGATCCGTACCGCACTGGAAGAGAGCAAAGCAACCTGTGTATTCATTGAACCTCAGTTCGAAGCACCGGTAGTCAGAGCAATTGTTGGCGACCTGCCAGTCGGTAAGGGCATGCTGGACCCGCTGGGTCGCGATATTGCTGCGGATAACGACGGAATTTTCAACTTCCTGAACGCGCTGGGCAGCGAAATCCGGACTTGTCTGAAAAATTCATAACTTTTTTGAAAAAAAGTTATTGAGGGGCTTCACAAACCGAAAAACGGATATATAATGTGCCCCTCTTTCGGAGCAGATGTGGTGGAATTGGTAGACACGCTAGCTTCAGGTGCTAGTGCCTTCACGGGCGTGGGAGTTCGAGTCTCCCCATCTGCACCAATACTTTCAGAGTGTTGGCGCTGCGAAAGAAAACCTTCTTTATGATTAACTGTCTTATAAAGCAGAACATAAAGAAAAGGGGACGCCCTTAAACGTGACAACTTGATACGCAGATGTGGTGGAATTGGTAGACACGCTAGCTTCAGGTGCTAGTGCCTTCACGGGCGTGGGAGTTCGAGTCTCCCCATCTGCACCAAGTCTTTCTGACTTGGTCTCTTCTCAGAACGATCCGTTCACAATTTAATTTCAGCTTTATATTTAACACTGTCCCTTGCAGTGATTTCGCACGTCTGCACTCCGCTAAAAAAACCAGCACAAAAAAAACGGCACCCCAAAAGAGCACCGTTTCTGTTCATGTATCACTTCTGTTCATATATCACAGTTAAGCTATCAGGCTATACAGAAGCCTGTGCCGCTCCCGCCGAGCCGGTACCTGTCGTGGCAGCCACTTGTTGTGCCGGATTCGGAGTCGTTTGCGGAGAAGTCGCCGACTGAGGCGTTGTCGGTGACGACGGTGCCCGGGTGTACTCATACTCATGCAGAATGCTGTAGTTTTCCTGCATTTCCTTCAGCCGCGCGGCAATGACCCCTTCACTGCTGTGGAAGGCCACACTGTAATTATCGTTGTATTCCTGAATGTATTTGTTCGAGAGCTTCTTCAGGGTTTCAATATGATGAACCCCTTTAGCATATTCCGAAGAACCGACCAGTCCGGCATTCGGCTGAATCAGCTGCAGGAACTTATACGGGTGCGCCGCAAATCCGGAGCCCATGGTCAGTGCCGCCACCACCGGTGTAGTCACAACCGCACGCTGGAACCACTCAGAAAAACGCTTGTGATCATTCACAATAGAGCTTGGTGAATTACGGTTATCCCAGGCTTTCTTTGCACTCTTCAGAGTCTTATTGATCAGGCAACGCTGAATAATGTATTCAACCAGGCTGGCTACCCGGCTCAGTACACCGGTCACGGCACTGACAATGGTACCGGCACCACCGGCAGCATCACCGGCTGCTTCCAGACCAATATTAACCCCGGCAACCACAACATCTTTTATGCCACCGGCAACCCCTTTGGCAGAATGCCGGGCCAGCGCGTTGGCAATGATAGACGGATGACCGCCCAGCAGCTTGACGCCATAACCACTCCACATCTGCTCAATAAAGTCCTTGGACTTCAGAATCGCAGTGCGAACACCCACATAGCCATCCGCCAGTGACTGCACATAGCCCCAGCCAGGAATCAGGTCAGCCAGACCTTTGGCAAAACTGGACGCCGCCCACATGCCAAATTCTGCAATCCACTCGATACCCACCAGAGACTCGCCGTAAACGGTTTTAATCTTGGAGACCATGACACCGAAGTACTCAGACAACTTACGCATGATGTACTGCTTAAATTCGTCCAGCTTGGCATCTACTTTGCCTTTGACTGCTGCCACCTTATCACCCACCGCTGAAACCTTGGCGACAACCTTGCGGCCCTTTTCAGACTTATTCAGCAAATAGGTACAGCCGGTCTTCAGATCAGAAAGCGGCGTAGTATCAACAACGAAAGAACCTACCGGGTCCAGCGAGAAAGAAGGCACCTTCTTAATCTCTGTGTGCGCCAGCATGTACATTGCCCCAAGACGGGCATCGGCCATTTCAGCAACCTGCACACCCAGTGCAGTATTCTGTGTGTTGCCGAACATCTTATCCTGGATTTTGCGTTTTACGAATTTCAGTTTCATATGCTTTGTCTCGGTACTCTGCCAGGATCACCGGCAGCCAGTTGTTCATCCCTGTTTCCGATCGTCCCTGCTCTGCCTGATAGCTCAGCTGAAATCAGGCAGGCGCTGTATTTGCTGCGCCAGAAAATCTCTGGCTGCGGTTGTCAGACCATCATTGTCTGACAACAGAATATTCACTGCTTTAACTAACGCTTCTGAGTCTGACCATTCGGGCTGCAGAAGTGTACGGTTATTCACCAAACTGAGTATTACCAGATATCCATACCAATCATGGAGGATATCCACCGCCCCTTCACCCCTTTGTAAAGCGGGCATACTGTAAGACGGGCTGAAACTGCGGTACGGCAAATCAGCAACCGCAATTCCCGGTTCAGCCGCACTGGCAAAATCCACCAGTACAGGCTCATCGTCCAGCAACAGAATGTTGGCAGGTTTTATATCACCATGGCAGATGCCCAGCCGGTGAAGCTGTTGCAGTGAAAGGTACAGTTTATTTCTGAATTCAGGATGAAATTCAATGTCCTGGCGCAACATTTCAGATAAAGGCTGGCCATTTACCCGGGATGTGATCAGGACTTCATAACCGCCCAGCTGATAATGCCCCCGATACGCCGCACAGCTGCTATAAGAAGCATTTTGTAACCGCTGAAGCCAGTAGGCTTCACGACGGATGCCATAACGGTGTTCAGCGCTCTCAGCGAGCTTCAGACAATCCCAGCGACAAGCCTCAGCATGCCAGGCAACCCAAACCCACTGACTCAGCTGCCGGGCGTCAGACGCCCGGTAGCCAAGCTGAGTAAAGAGCTCGTGGGTCAAGGCTTACAGCCGTTCAGGTAACTGCAGCTGATCAAAGAAACCGACATACAGCGGATTCTCACCGCTTTCTGTCCGGGCCAGCAGGCTGGCAGACTCCTGGCCGTCCTGCCAGGTCAGGCTGTTGGTGCTGCCATCCGGCAGGGATTCACCCTGTAGCTGATCCACCATGCGGAACCAGCTCCAAATACCCGGGAAACTGGCTTCACTGAGCACTTTCGTGCTGCCTTTCAGTTGCAGGCTCAGGGTACGGCTGCTGTTTTCCGACACCGGCCAGTTCATCTTCGCCCACAGTGCCGGGCCATTACGGTAGGTATACAGTGGCTTATCACTGCGCAGGTTGAACTCCGTTACACCGCTGCTCATAGCATCAATCCGCACAGAGAAATTAAACCCCGGTACCCCGTTGTTAAACATAACCGCCTGCACCTGCTTCAGCCGGCCAAGCATCAGCCAGAACTGACGGTTAATGGTGATATCCTGATCCTGCAAAAAGCTCGGTAAGCCCGGATAGATGTTTTCTTTATCGGTAAAATACGGCTCATAGCGCTTGGCAAAGTCACTGATCCGGCCATCCGCCGCAAAGAATTCTTTAAAGGTTGCCAGCGGAATATCCTGATCGGATAAAGGATTCACCGGGTAATAAGGCGCGACACTCTGCAGATAGTCATTCAGTACTTCTGCCTGCCAACGCTGCTGCAGGAACCCTTGTACTTCCAGCATTGCCAGATCATTCAGCTGCCGGGCGGTATGCTCCAGCATATCCCGCACCACACCGTTGTATTTAACCGCGATATCCAACTGACGCTGCAGCGGGTTATTCACTTCACCGTTCAGTTGGCCAAGGAACTTATTACCACGTTGCTTGCTCTGGACACCCTGCTGTAACCATTCCAGCGTGGCGGTCATATGCTGAGTGGCAAACCCCAGCGGGCTAACGCCCTTATCATCCGGTTGTATCAGACGTTTATACGGGGCAAACGGCCGGGCAATGGTTTCCGCTGCCTGGGTAATGCCCAGATGTTTGGCAGGAGTCTGTAAGTCTGCAGGTGCTAACGGATTGTCTGCAGGTGCACCAGCGTCAGCATCTGCCGGCTTAGCTTTCGCGGCTTCCTGAGCTTTTAATACTCCCTCTACTGCCGCCTCCAGACTGGTGTGATAATCCAGCAGTTCATAGACTCTGAGCAACGGCGAGCTGGCGGGATCAGTAGCGGATATCAGTTGCTGGCTAATTTCACTCCAGCCGGTGGTCGGCTGCCATTCAAGGGCGCTGGCAAAACGCTGCCAGTGTTCCACATAATCCCGGGTATAACGCAGGCGCAGCTTACGGTTTATCTGACTGAAATCCTGATTGCCGCTGATATCACCGACAACGTCCTTATAGTCTGCAACCCAGTCATTGGCGAACTCAAAACCGGAGCTGCCCATGATTTCCAGAAAGCCTTCACGGGTGAACATATAAGGCACGTTATAGACGCTGTCATCCTTAAAGGTAAACACGTCATCGTAGTTCTGTCCCAGCTTATCCAGCAGATTCAGTTTCTGGCTGAGGTGCGGTTGCTGCAGCAACTGGGTATACAGCAGGTCCCCCAGATCCTGGGTCGCCAGTGACTGATCCACCAGTTCCAGCAGTTCCTGATTGTCTTTCGGCGGCGCCACTTTAAGGGCAAACAAATCACTCAGCAGCAGCTTGAACTGATTAATCAGGCGGCTGTCGGTCACCCCCTCTTCCTGCAGGGAATTCAGATAGTAATTGCTCAGGCTGTTCACATCAGTGCGCCGGGCATTAAACAACTGCTTCTGCAGGTTATACAACTCAAGGGTCTTAACCTTGTCATCCAGACGGTTATATACGTACAGATCCCGCAGCAGGTAATCCCTCAACTCGATTAACAGCTGATCTTTGAGGGCGTCATCATAGGCACCGTCCACGGCCTTCTTAATGCTCGGATTTGGCAGGAACGACATCGCATACCAGGGCTCCGGCCGGTGGAATATAGCCCGGATCTTACGCAGTTCGGTCAGGTTGGCGATCGGTACCGCCAGCTCATCACTCTGATCCTTATTGTTGATCAGTTGCCGTTTGTAAGCGGTTAGCTGCTGTGCCGCTTCCTGTTCCATCGCCGTGTAGTAATCGTAATTAGCCTTAAACAGCCACAGACAGGCACCCAGCACCGCCAGCAATCCTACCGAGAACACCAGCTTAAGCAGGCTGTAGCTGCTTTCTTTATAGCGGTTAACCCCCACCAGAGACTTTTCAGGCAAGATGTTCTGCTGCATTAACTGCCGGGCAAATAACTGATGAGGCACCACATCATTACCCGCAGGCAACAGGGTGCTGTAGCCCAGCCGGGACGCCAGATGCATGGTCAGACGATCGGTCGGCAAACCTTCTCCGTGGGCATTCACAAAGAAATACCCCCGGAATTGCAGTGCTTCAGTCTGATACTGATTATCCAGGAACAACTGCCGGAAATAGCTGGCCAGATCCGCCTTCAGCAGGCCAAACTGATGAGGCCCGGCAATCACAGCACTGCGGTAAGACTCCGCCAGCTGCGCGCTCAGTGCCGGGGTACTGTTAAGGGACAACTGTTCCTGCAGGGCATCAAAAGATGAATCAAACCACTGGGGATCAAAGCCGTGTTTATCCGCCGGCAGCATTGCCCCGAAAGACTGCTCCAGCTGTTGCTCGTCAAAACTGGCAAAGAACTGACAGAAATCACTGACGGCGGACACTTCAGTGAACAGAGAATACACCGGCAGGCTGACACCAAACGCCTGATTCAGGGTTTTAATAAAGCCCCGCTGCTGTTTCGCCAGCGCTTCCAGCTGATCACTGCTGCGGTTCATGACATCCTGAACCGGTACGCTCAGCAGAATGCCGTTCGCCCCCTGCCGTGGCCGCTGTTTGGCCAGATGCTTAACCAGTAGTTGCTGGCAAAACTCCACGCTGTCGGCATCCGCATCACCGTGCAACTCGATCAGGATGGCGCTTTCATTCAGCCAGAAAGCTACCGGCAATGGCTGGGTGGTCGATTCCAGCTTAATTTTGTCAAAACCCATATGCTGTAACAGCTCAGCATCACCCGGCTCACGGTTAAGCATGAAATACCAGGGCAGCGTATAAGGGGAGCCCCGCAACTGCCGTACATGCTGCCAGCAGGCCTGCAAATGGAGATCAGTCTGTTGCTGCAGATAGTTACGTTTATCTTCCCGCTGGCGCTGTTCAGCATCTTCTTCAGGTGCCTCAGCCTGCCCCCAGAACTTCCAGCTTAAGCCTCCGGCCATCACCGCCAGCAACAGGGCCGTCAGGCCGCTTACAGTCATTTCAACCGGGCTGGCAAAGGTCCAGAACTGCAACAGGTAAGCACCGCCGAACAGGCATACGCCGATCAGTACAGTTACCAGAATAAACGGCCACAACGGGCGGGATTTTTTCGCCACGCTAACCTCCTATTCCTGTACTGCGGAAAATAAAGGCATCACTGACCCCTTCTTCACGGACGGTTTTCATCAGGCTCAGCGCCGCGGTACGGTTAGCGGTCGGTAACAGAATACGGTAACGGCCTTTCCAGTACTGAATTACGGAGCCGCGGGCGCTGAAGTTGTACTTGTCGACCCGGGACTGAGCATCGGCCTGGCGCAGGAATGAGCCGACCTGAACCACCCACACAGGTGTGGCACCGGCAGGCGCAGGTTTGCTGACCGGTTTCGGCGCCGGTTTCGGAACAGGCGACGCCACCGGCTTAAGTTCATCATCAGTACTGACGTACACCACCACATTGTCATCATGGCGTTTTTGCAGCTTATCAGTATATTCCGCCAGCTTGCTGAAACCCTCGGTGCGGGCTGCATAGGTATCCTTGTACCAAAACGACAACCCTACCCAGGTCGCTGCAATGGCAAACATAAACAGCACCGTCAGCCACATAAACGGCATCTGACCGCCTGGACGGGGGCTGCGCCGGGGCTTGGCCGGCTTTTCGGTATGTAACGGAATCTGTAACGAAGGTGCCCGGGTATCCCGCAACACGCTTTCAATTTTGTAGTAGATGCCGTCAATATGCTTCTGGCCGTGCAGGTGATACTGGCCCTTAAAGCCAATTTTCAGCAGCACGTAGATAACTTCCAGCATATCCACCAGCAGGTTCGGCTGGCTGAGGGCTTTTTCTACTACCACGTAGAACTGCTCACCGCCGTCACGCATGCCGAACAGCTCACTGAGCAGGGTCTGGTTTTCCCAGCGGCACTCTTCATTCCAGTCACAGTTAAGGATGAACTCATCCAGCACGATACAGAACAGGAAGCAGGTTTTATCTGCTACAGACGCCGGATAATCCAGCCCGGCGATACGCTGTTTCAGATCGGTAATGGCATTCACCAGTCCCTGACGGAAACGGTGCATGTCATCCGGCCGGGACATCCGCTGCACACTGACGCACAGCGCCAGCGCCTCTGCACAGGCATTGAGTAACGGGTTGGGATACTGGCTGAACTGCTGCAACTGCTGAATATTCTGCAGCTGGTATTTCAGCGCCGGGGCATTTTCCAGCGGGATTAACGGACGTGACTGATCCGTCGCCGGGCTGACAGTATCAGCCTGACGGATGTTAACGGTGAGTTCGTCCAGGTAATCCTGAGTCATACAGGCTTAATCCAGCACATACAGCTTAACGTTAATGTCCGGAATCCGGACATCCACATGCAGCGCCAGCGGTTCACGTTTTTCCACCAGGCTCTGCCAGTAAGGATGATGGGTATCAATTTCGATATAGGCCGCATCAGACTTGGACTTCAGCTCGCTCGGCGCCACCGGCATCGGCGTCAGAGTCACGCCGGAAAGGGCGTTACGCACCACTTCAGCGATCTGGGAAAGGCCACACAGCTTACAGGCGCTTGGTACCAGCTGAGACAGAGCAGCGCTGCCGATACTGGATTCCACACAGAGAATAAAACGGTGACCACTGAGGTTACTGATATCCGCCACAGAGGCCCGTAACAGACGGCGCTTCTCGAACAGGCGGGTATCCCACGGGAATTCCAGTACGCTGTCTTTCTGCACCACCGAGAGCTGTTCCCGCAAACGGGTAAACAGCGGCATAAAACCACGGTGCATGGCATCGTACTGTAACGAGGCCAGCGGTTTGGCAATGGCCGGCACAAAACTGTTCAGTTCCGCAGAAAGCGTTGCCAGCTGCAGATACACTTCGCTGGTCAGGGTCTGCGGATTATCCAGCGTATGGGTCAGCCAGGGAATCCAGCGGTTCAGGGTCTGCAACCAGAGGTATTCACGCAGCAGGCTCTGTTCGCTCATGCTTTGCTGGCCGTTACCGATTCGCTGCTGCACCATGCTGGCACGGGTTTCGATCAGCACCTGCAGCTCCTGCAGGCGCTCGGTTAACAGCGCTGATGCACCGTAGTGCAGACTGGCGGGAATAAAACGCTGATCCAGAATCACAGCACCGCTTTCCCGGCGTTCCAGAATACGGGCGACCGGAATCACTGTCAGGCCGGTGGTGTCTTCCCCTTCCAGAATCAGACGGATATTCGGCCGGGCCACTCTGGCATCAATGCTGTTGGTGCTGGCATCTGAGGTATCAAACAGGGTGATATCTTCTACCAGATGACGGCGTTTTTCCGCCGCCGGGCCATATTCAACTTCACCGTCCACCACCAGAGGCAGAGCCAGAAAGACACTTTTATTCAGGGTATTTTCCGGCACATCCAGCAACAGCTCGTGGTTGCTTTCAAAGTAGGTATTGTCCGGGAAAATGCCTTTGCAGACGGTGACAACAATTTTACCGATTTTCAGCCGTTCACGGTCGATCTGCAGTTCACACAACCCATAACCGTCATGGCCGGCGGCTACGGCATACTGCTCTGCATAGTGGCGGTAATGTCTGTCCTGCTGCTGAAAATGCTGCGGCGAGATAAACATGCCTTCCTGCCAGACTACTCGTTGCTGTCGTCTCACGTGGTACCTCTGCCTAAAATATCGTCTGCCACCAGGACTTCTCCGGTTGCGTTCCAAGACTGACCCGCAGCCCGGCAACCTCTATTCTGAATTCCTGATCTTCATTGTCTTCATCCAGCTTCAGCAGCGCCCGGTTAACGGCATTCTCATACTCGGAAAACTCGGCCAGCACCGCCAGATAACGGCTGCGAAAATGTACATCTATATTGATCTGCTGTTCCGTCGCCGGCAGCACCGGATCCAGATACAGGGTATCCACCAGTGAACTGGCCAGCACCTGCTGATCATTCTGGTAAAGGTCCAGAAAGGCAGCATTACGGAAGCTGCCCGCTTCAGTAAGCTGATACAGGCGCAGCACCACCGGATGGGCGTTTTCACCGCCATAAGGGTTCAGCTGCCCGGCAGTATTAATGTGCAGCACCCGGCTCACCGGCGGCGGGGTTTCCTGTGGCGCGGAGGACGAACAGGCCACCAGCACCAGCGCCAGTAAACTTACCCACAGGGCACGCATTATTTCTTCCTCCGCAGTTCTTCCATAAACAGAGCGGTAAACTGCTGATGGAACTCATTACGGTCGCGGCGACGGCTGAACTGTTTCTTGTATAGCCGCCAGTATTTCTTGTCCCGGTTGCCCCAGCCGGAGGTATATTCGTCGAACATGCCTTCCAGCTGCCCGGGCTCAAATTCTTCCAGAAAACGGTCCAGCGTTGCGCCCAGGCATTCCAGCAGTTTGTCCTGCCCATACATGCCCATCTGCATCTGTTGCTGTTGTTGCAGGCTGCGCTGCAGCTGCTGGATACTGCGGCTTAACTGTGCGGTATCGCCAACCGGTTCGAGATCTTCGCCTTCAAGGGTAACCACTTCTGCCGTACGGAACGGATCAGCAGTCAGCTTTGGTTCCGGGGTTTTCAGTTCCACGGTGTCATCAAACGGATCATGGCCGAACTGATCATCCGCCATGACATTATCCGCAGAGAAACCGGCCTCTTCCGGGGCCTGAATTTCATTGCTGTGAAGGTCATCCAGCGGGGTGCTGAATTCATCAATCTGCAGGTTATCAACTGAAAACACCGGCTCACGGCGTTCTTCAGTCACCACAACCTCTTCCTCTACCGTGTCGGTCAGGAAAGGCACCATATCGCTGAGTAACAGGGTGTAATCACCCAGTTTAAGAATATCGCCGTCGCTGATCTGCTGAGGGATGCCGCGGTTCAGCGGCTGCTGGTTCAGGGTAGAACCGTTGACGCTCAGATCCGTCACCTGAAAACTGCCCTGGGGTGAAAGGTCAATGCGGAGATGTTTTCGGGACAGTTTGCGATCAAAATCCGGTAACACCAGAGTACAGTCATAAGCACGGCCAATCGTGCCGCCGTTGGCGGGCAGAATCACTTGCCGGCTGGGGACCTTCTCGTTTTCTGGCACTTCAACCAGTTGGATGCTTATCGTCATGATTCACTCTTTATACACTGAACCAGAGCAGCGTTGAAGGCATTGAGAAAGTTTGGCCGCTGGTGCAAAAACGTTTTTGAAAAATGCACGCTAAGATCCCGGACTTTATAGGGAATCTTCTTAAACCGCTGGGGGGATACACCCTGATTTTCCATGGCCAGTTCGAAGACGTCTTCATATTCCAGCGCCACGTCCAGATCACCGTTACGCAGCATCCGTAACAGTGCTTCTGCATCCTGTGGTTTTTTCACCACGTTATAGCCGTTCTTTGCCAGAAACAGCCATTTAGAGGTATTAAATTTAGCCCCGTAACGGGCCTGATCTTTCGCCTCTTCACTGGTGACATCCAGCTCGACATTCGGCGCCAGATACCAGCTCAGCGGTACCGAAATCACCGGGGCAGAAGGCACCGCGTAACGGGCTCTTGAACTGTTCGGTGAACCGGAAAAGAAACCGTTAAACTGATTGGTTTCCACCAGTAGCTGGGCCCGGTCCCAGCGCATCAGGTGCAGCTCATAAGGCTGCCCCATTTCCCGCAGGGCACACTGTACCCGCTCGATGGCCTGACCCTTTAACTGCCCTTCTTCAACCATCTGGAACGGCGGCCAGCTCTGGGTAGCCAGCCTGATCCGCTCCTGCGCCTGGGCAGCCGCCGGCAGCAGCATCACAAAGACACTGAGCAGAGCGGTAAACAGGGCTGTAGACGGTTTTTTACGCATAGACATATTGTGTTTGCATTGCGCATCTCTGGCAAGGCCCGGGACGCGCAAACTGCTTATGAAACCGGCACATAGGTGCCATTTCAGGCAATTGTTATGCAAACAGAGACTCTCCGTTGTCCTTAATCGATATCTAACTGCAGGTTGCCCTGCTCCACACTGACTTTAACCGCATTGATGGTCTGGCCTTCGCTCAGACGGGTAATGCACTGCTCCGCCAGTTGTGGCATCAGGGAACGGTTAATGATCTGCTCCACCGCCCGGCCACCGGTGGTCGGGTCTGTGTTACGGGCCACTACCAGGTCCAGCAGGCCCTGATCCCAGTCGAAGCTGGCGTTGTACTGCTCCAGCAAACGCTTACGGATGCGCTTCAGGCTGATTTCGGTAATCTGCATCAGTTCTTCTGCATTCAGCGGGTAGTACGGCACCACCGTGGTACGGCCCAGGAACGCCGGCTTGAAGAACTTCTGCAGTTCCGGACGAATCTCTTCCACCAACTCTGAGTTTTCCAGACGGGTTTCATTGGCATCACAGATATCACAGATCGCCTGATCAGCGGCATTGGAGGTCATGATGATAATGGTGTTTTTGAAATCCACCGTGCGGCCTTCACTGTCTTTGATGTGGCCCTTATCGAAGATCTGATAGAACAGGTCATGAACACCCGGATGGGCTTTTTCCATCTCATCCAGCAGCAGTACCGAGTACGGGTTACGGCGAATAGCTTCCGTCAGCACGCCGCCTTCACCAAAGCCCACATAACCGGCCGGCGAGCCCAGCAGCATGGAGATTTTGTGCTCTTCCTTAAACTCGGTCATATTAATGATGGTCAGGCTGTCTTCCCCGCCAAATACCTGATCTGCCAGTGCCATGGCGGTTTCGGTTTTACCCACACCGCTCGGGCCACACATCAGGAATACACCTACCGGCTTGCGGTTATCCGTCAGGCCGGCACGGGAAATACGGATACTCTTGGCCAGCTCGTTAATGGCCGTTTCCTGACCAATAACCCGTTTGTGCAGGTCATCTTCCATGCTCAGCAGTTTGGCCACTTCATCCCGCAGCATGTTACCCACCGGAATGCCGGTCCAGCTGCTGATAACAGAAGAGATCACCTGCTGATTCACCAGCGGTACCACTAACGGATCGTCTCCCTGCAGGGCTTCCAGCTGATCCATCAATTGCAGCATCTGTTGTTGCTGTTCAGCGCTGACATGATCTTCTGAGTAGGCAGTCTGGATTTCACTTTTAATTGTGCGGATCTGCTCCACCAGTTCCAGCTCCTGTTCCCAGCGGGTTTGCAGGGCTTCCAGCTCAGCATTCATTTCTGCGATCTGGCCGTTCAGTGCCTCAATGGAATCCGCGCCGGTGGTAAATACCGCCTGCTCGGTCTGTTTGGCACTGCGCTCGTTATTCAGATAACGGATCTGCTGTTCCAGATATTCAATGGTTTCTGGCTTGGCGTTCTGGGTCAGGGCGATCCGGGCACAGGCGGTATCCAGCAGGCTGATGGCTTTATCCGGCAACTGACGGGACGGCAGGTAACGGATCGACAGGTTAACCGCCGCCTCAATGGCCTCTTCACGAATAAATACGCCGTGGTGTTCACTCAGGGACTCGCCGATACCCCGCAGCATCTGGATGGCATCTTCAGCACTTGGCTCAGCAATTTTCACCACCTGGAAGCGACGGGTAAGTGCCGGATCTTTCTCGAAGTATTTCTTGTATTCCGCCCAGGTGGTCGCCGCCAGGGACTTAAACTCACCCCGTGCCAGCGCTGGCTTCAACAGGTTAGCAGCGTCATTCTGGCCTTCCGCACCGCCGGCACCGATCAGGGTGTGAGCTTCATCGATAAACATGATGATCGGGATAGCGGAGTTCTTCACTTCGCTGATGACGTCTTTTAGGCGGTTTTCAAACTCACCCTTGATGCTGGCGCCGGCCTGCAGCAGGCCCAGATCCAGCGAGTGCAGCTCGACGCCCTGCAGAGCGGTCGGTACTTCACCGGCGACAATGCGCAGGGCCAGCCCTTCCACCACGGCGGTTTTACCCACACCGGGCTCACCCACTAAAATCGGGTTGTTCTGACGTTTACGGCACAGCACATCAATGGCCTGGCGGACTTCGTCGTTACGTCCGGAAATCGGGTCGATCTGACCATCGCGGGCCTGGGCTGTCAGGTTTACAGTGTACTTATCCAGTGCGCCACCCGCCGCCGGTGCACCACCGGCTGCTGCAGGTGCGCTGCCACCTGCCGGAGCCGCGGTGGTCAGTTTGGAAATCTGCGACTGCAGGGCTTCCAGAGAAACAGTTTCCAGCGATTTGAGCGCCAGCTTCTTAACACCGAAGTGATCGGTCTGCAGCATCGCAAGCACCAGGTGCAGGCTGAGAATCTGCTGATGGCCATAATCCACCGACGCCATCAGCCAGGCGGATTCAATCAGATCACTGATATTTTTACTCAGGGTTGGCTGGCCTTCGCTGCCTTTTGGCAGGGCATTAATCCGTGCGTTCAGCTCACCCAGCAGCTTTTCCTGATCCAGGTTCTGGGCGCTGATCAGTTGCAACAGATGGGTATCTTTTAAGGTCAGTAACTGTACCAGCCAGTGCTCGGTCTCAATGGCAGGTACCTGCTGATTCATCGCCGCACCGGCAGCCTGTTCCAGAGCATTTTTTAATCCTGTTTCCAGCTTGGCAACCAGATTTCCCAGTTTCACCTGTGACATATGCCTGTTCCTTATACTAAAAGTATTTTTCGATACTCATCAGGCCGCGCCTGAGGAGCTAAACAATTCGCTTCACCGAGCCGCACAGCCAGACACCGGTCGGTGCTCAGTTGCGGCTCAGAGATAAATGCCCGTCTGACATGCAGATACAGGCGCAGGTCGTTACTGTCCCGCAGATAGGCGTGACACACTTCCCGCAGTCGCCGGGTCAGTTGCGTGTCATCCTTCAGGGCCATAAATTCAGCCTGACTGCGCGGTTCAATAAGCACCTCCAGCCGCTGAAGATGCAGGGTGCCGACCTTGCCCAGCAACATCCCCTGCCCTAACTGGCTGTTCGCCCGTGGCCCACCGCCTAACCGGGTCAGGGACGAGGCCGGCAGCCTGTGCCGGGTGCTTTCCCCCACACGGACCTGAACCGACAATTCAAAGTAATCTTCCAGCAACTGCTTTAAGCCGCTGAGACTGCGGGCTTTGAGGCCCAGTAAAATGCTGTAGCCCAGCAGTTCTGCATCATCACCGCTGTGCACCGGCAACGCCGCCAGCTTACTCAGTGCCTGACGCTGGCTGACCTGATTAGGCAGCGGGCTGCTCAGCTGTTCCTGTTCGTCCTGCAGCAACAGGTTTTGCTGTTCCAGCGACCGCTGCTTCAGCTGCAGGAAACGGTGGTTAAAGATGTCCAGAAATTCGCTTAATGCATGATCATCCTGATGCAGGCTGTCCAGCAGCGCTTCGTACAGGTAATCCGGCAATACCCCTTTAACCCCGGACAGTGCCTGCAAGCCGAGGCTGATCTTAAAATCACGCCCCTGCTGCTGAATGCTCTGCACTTCGTGGGCATAACCTTCCGGCATAGGTTCGGCGCGCAGCTGCACATCCGCATCCGGCGCCATGCTGCGTAACAGCCTGATGGCCTGCAGAAAATCAAACCGCTTGGGCCGCTGCAGGGCCGTATCCATTACAGACATAACTGGCTCCCGTGTACCCTTGGGAAGGTCTGCCGGAAGCGGTCATCACCAAAGTGACTGACCTCCACTTCAATGAAGCGGTCATAACTGCAGAACTGCATGAACAGGCCGTTCAAAACCGCAGCAAATACTGCGCTCTGGCCGCTCATCACGGCGGCATCCAGCACCACATCCACCCGGGTGCCGGCAGCAAATATGTTCTGCCCGCAAATGGTCATCGGAGCCACCTGCTGCCCATAAGTGACATCTTTAATGCTGTCCGCCTGACGGCAGGTATGACGGTGATTACACAGGGACAGCACTTCCTGCAGAGCTCCCGTGGGATCATCGGTTTGCAGCAGGGACGCAAAATTCGCATTCAGCAGGGCAATAAACCGCCAGTTAAGGGATTCATCCAACACCGGATAATGGGGGGCACTGGGGGCACGCAGCACTTTCAGTTCACCGGGCAGGTCAATTGCGGCCTGACTTTCCGCCGGCGCGCCAGCCTTGATCACACAGGGGTGACGGCCATTACAGCACCACAGATCCAGCGCCAGTACGATGCGGTCCTGCTGTAAATCTGAGTTCTGACAATTAATCGTCAGTTCCATGTGCCGCTGGCCGGTTTTATCCCAGCGCTGCACGGTTTGCCACTGGCGGGCATCCACCGGCTGGCGGTAGCTGCTTTTGTACAGCGGCCGCAGGGGATATTCACCGTCGGAATGAATTTCCCGAACACCGTCGACCGCCACCACTTCCAGATTGCTGTCGGCTTCGCTGTCGGCCATCACCGGTACACTCAGCCGGGAGAAGTCGTAGCTCATCGGTTCGCCGGGCTGCTTAAACAGGTTCAGTGCCGGCACCGTATTCAGGCTGAATACGTCGGTGTTAAACAGCCGTAAAAATTCGGCCGGTAATTCCCGTACATACAGACTCAGCAGTAATTCTGAAACATCCAGACCGGCCATTTCCCGGCCCAGATCAGCGATCCGGAAATAGGCAGCTTTGTCCGGGTAGGTAAAGTAATCCCGCAGCATATCGAAGCCGCCGAACTGATTGCCGTAACGGGGCAGCCAGTTAAATTGCGGGTCAGCAATCCGGCTGTTCATACGGCTGACATCCACACTGCGTTGCTGCTGTTCGCTGATATCAGACAGCACTACCGCTTCCGTCTGGGTCAGCAGTAATTCAATCAGGCTGGCGGAGTTCTGCTCGAACCCACGCACATAAAAATCAAAATGCTCTGTGTCCAGCTGGGCAAAACTGGCTTCAGGATCTGCACAACTGATTTTCAGCTGGATCACCGCTTCAGCATTGCGCACGCTGGCGGGTTTATTCACAAACGGGGCTGTCTGGGCGGACACTTCCGTCAGGCTGAAAGGCTGGATATGCAAATCATCCAGGGTGGTAAACCGGCACTGCTTGCCATCCGGCGTATCAATGGTCACCGGGCTTTTAGCCGGTAAACGTACCGCTTCACTGAGATCTTCAGCGGCGGCATCCAGCTGCAGCGCACAGTAGCTGGGTAATATCTGGTTGTAGCCCGGATACAGGGTCGACAGCAGCCCCTGCACAATTTCCGGAAAACGGTTATCCAGCCGTTCTTCGGTTTTGGCGGTCAGTAACGCCATACCGTCAATCAGGCGGTTAATGTTCGGATCTTCGATGCTGTTCTGGTCGATATGCAGCTTGGCCGCCTGCTCCGGATGGCGCTGGGCATAGGCCGTCATTGCCCGGCGCACATAGGCCAGTTCCCGCTCGTAATAGCGCAATAACTGATCAGACAATATCCTGCCCCTCTAAATCCACTTTCTGGTTTGCCAGGCTGATGTTTGAGTCAAACACCAGTGAATGCACCGTATCTCCGGTGCGTAAGGTCGCCAGTAACGAAAACTCGATGGAGTTCGACTGAGCCTTACGGTCAAACACTTCCACGCTGACACTTTGCAGCCGTGGTTCAAATGCTTTTATCCAGTTGGCCAGCTTATTGGCCAGCTGATCTTTATTTATCTGGCTGCTGATCGACTGCAGACAGTCCACGCCGTAACGCAGGTTTGAACTGTCCAGCTCCGGCAGCCGCTCCCCAAAAGGCAGCAGCGGTGCCTCCGATTCCAGCAAACAGGTCAACTGATGCTGCACCGATGCCAGCAGGGCCTGATGTTCATCCTGATAGTCCTGATCCGCCAGGAAGCTTTCCCAGAAACTCATGCCAGTACTCCGGACTGCAGGTCAGCACCTTCACCCAGATCGGTGGCCAGCACCACTTCGCCAAAGAAGTTATCGAACTGATACTGGGGCTGTAACACCACCTCACAGCTGAAACGTCCCTGGCTGCCGTCCACTTCTTTGATCTTCAGGTCGGACTTCCGTAACGGGTAGCGGGCCAGCGTGGCTTCATCGCCATCAGAAATATTACTGCAGTAGTTATCCAGCCACTGGCTGAGGAACAGCTCACATTCAGCGGCGGTGCGGAAGCTACCGATCATGCCGCGGATCTGTACTTTCAGATAATGGGCAATCCGGCAGACCATTAAAGTGGTCTGCAACTGGCAGATCACCTTGTCCGCATCACTGGTGCGGGATTTCCACACCGAGTTGTTGCCGTAAAAATAAAACTTGTCGGTCAGGCTGCTCTGGGCCAGCGGCACAAAGCCCTGTTCACTGTAAAAACTGGCTAAACGGCCAAACAGCCGGACGTCTGTCACCGGCTTGTTCAGTGGCGAATTCTGCATGGCATTAGGGGGCAAATTCAGCAGTGAACCCTGAAATTTGTCCTGCCAGCGGGACTTCATAAACCCGAACCAGTTTATCCGGTTATATTCACGGATAATGACACTGGCAAAGGCAAACGCCGCATTGCCCCACAGGCCTGGTTTATCCCGTTCTGGCTCATCAAACACAAACCCGATGGGATGGTTTTCATAGGCGTCACGCAGCTTCACCTGAGGCAATACCAGCCCCACAAAGCGCGCACCGACGCTGTTGCGCAGCTGTTGCCAGCCCACATAGTCAGGGCCATCAAGGATCTTGCCGATCCGCTGGGTATCCGATAACCAGTCCGCCCCCGGATAACCAAAAAAGTCCTCCGCCGGTGCCAGCAAAAACGGACACAGACAGATTGCCCCTAACTGCCCCAGCAATTCCAGGGTATAGAGGTCGTCGTAATCATCATCGAAGTCCATTTCCATGGCGACCTGATGATCAATCACGATTGCGCCGAACGGCTTACCGCCCAGCGTATTTAATTCTTTATTGCTGATTTTGTTATACAGACGGCTGTGCTTCAGGCTGGCAGCACTGTTGATATCACGGGCGGTTTCGCGCCAGCTGATATCCAGCAGCTTCACTTCCACACGCTGATAATTGACCGGCAGGGTCACCAGGCTTTGCAGGTTGCGCCAGCGGGCTTCCAGTTCGGAGAACGCCTCATGGTGCATCACTTCAGCAAGCTGGGTGGAGAGTTGCTGATCTAGTTCAGCAATCAGGCGGTTAAGCCCGGACTTTAAACTGGCGGTATTTTGCAGACATGCGTCATCCCACTGACCGATAAGTGTCAGTGCCTGACTCAGGTAATCGTCCTGTTGCGGATCGAGTATGTTGAATGCGTCTTGCCAGTCATTTTGAAACATAAGAATACAAGGCCCGCCGGAAAGCGGGCCCAGTTATCGGCCTTATAGACTCAGATCACAGGAGGCATCAGCCGCCCGGGATCTTGGTTACCATACGAACAGAGGTCGTCAGTTCTTCCAGCTGCAGCCATGGGCGCAGGTGGGCAACTGCCGAGTAAGCACCCGGACGGCCTGGCTGTTCAACCACTTCGATACGGGATTCACATAGTGGCGTCTTGGAACGCTCTGCATTGCCTACCGCACCGGAGTTAGTGTACTGGTCAATCCAGGTTTGCAGGTCACGCTGCACGTCGTTGGCTTCCAGGTTGGAACCCAGCATGTCGCGGCCCATTACCTTCAGGTAATGTGCAATGCGGCTGCTTGCCATGATGTACGGCAGACGGGCAGAAATCGCCGCGTTACCGGTCGCATCCGGATCGGTGTAAGTCTTAGGTTTCTGCGTCGTCTGGCCACCGATGAAGACACCGTAGTTAGTGTTCTTGTAGTGAACCAGTGGCAGGAAGCCCAGATCGCTGAGCTCTTTTTCGCGCTCATCGGTCAGGTTAACTTCAATCGGGCACTGCTGCTGCAGATCGCCGGCATCAGACTGATAGGTCAGGTTAGGCAGGTTTTCTACCTTACCGCCGTTGTCCATACCACGGATCGCGGTGCACCAGCCAAAGGCTGTGTGCGCCTGAGTCATTTTCAGACCCATGTCATAGGCAGCGTTAGACCAGACCAGCTGGCTGTTATCGGTCGGACGCGGGTTACCCACGGCATCTGTACCCAGCTCTTCATAGTTGAAAGCGTTGGTGCTCAGACCTTTGTCGCCGTACGGCAGACGGGCCAGTGTGCGTGGCATGGTCAGGGCAACATAGCGGGCATCATCGCTGGCACGGAATGCATTCCACGCAGCATAGGCCGGGGAGTCAAAACCTGCGGCAACAGGCTTGCCTTCGTCAAAGGTTTCGAAGCTGTCGAATTCGAACATTTCCGGATTCGCAGCCGCGATGAACGGTGCATGGCTGGCAGCAGCGGTTTCACCCATGTAGCGCAGCAGGGCAACATCTTCATCTTTGTGAGAGAAGTTGTAGTCACCGATCAGCAGGCCGTAAGGCTCACCACCGGCGGTACCGAACTCACGCTGATACAGGGCTTCGAATAACGGGCTGCGGTCAACCGCAGGGGCATCTTCAAACTGATCCAGCAGCTCTTCTTTCTGGAAATCCACCATGCGGATTTTCAGGCTCTGGCCCAGTTCACTTTCTTTCACCAGCTTGTTCAGACCACGCCAGGAGCCTTCCAGCTGCTGGAAATCGTCCTGCTGCATGATGGCAGACAGCTGACGGGACATCTGCTTATCGATTTCGCCGATGGCTTTTTCGATAGTCAGGGTCAGGTTCTTATCCCATACCACGGTGCCGCTCAGGGCCTGTTCTGCCAGTACGGAAAACAGTTCTTTGGTGGTATCTTCAGGGGTCTGGGTCGTGGCCGCAATGGCACGGTCCAGAAAGCTGCCTTCTTCGGCGGCTGCTGCGCCTGCGGCGCCAGAGCTTAACTGTTCTTCACTCATGCGTCGTCTCCTTTCGCTTCAATGCCCAGTTCAGATGACAGCGCATTAATAGTGTCGGCACTTTGCAGTACTTCTTTCAGCAGTTTTTCCAGGTCACGGGAACGGTCAGCTTTAGACAGCAAGGTCTTCAGCTGAGCACGGGTATCGGCCAGTTTCTGCAGGGCATCCACCTGGCTGACGATAGCGTCCGGCTCAAAGCTCTTCATGGAATCGAACTTCAGTTCAACACCGATCTGGCTGTCATCATCCGCCAGGGTGTTATCCACTTTCAGTTTCAGCTCCGGACCTACCCGTTTCATGACACTGTCGAAGTTATCTTTATCCACCTGGATAAAGCTACGGTCTTCAACTTCTTCGCGGTCTTCTTTGTGGGCTGAAAAGTCACCCATCACTCCAACAACCAAAGGCAATTCCTTGGTTTCGACCGCTCCGTTTGTTTCAACATCATAGGTGATGCTGACACGGTTTTTGCTTACGCGTTTATGTTGTGAATTTAAGGCCACAATTCAACCCTCAAAATAGTGATTAAGACGCTTTGGATTCAAGCTTCGCAGTGGTCACATCGTACTTAACGGTATCACCCTTCTCGATCTTACCGCCGTCAGATTCGCGGTAGTAAACCTTGGTGATAGTGGTGTACGTCAGAGACATGGATTCGCTTGGCAGAGATCCGTCAACGCAGCTGATGTTGTAGTTGGAAATACGGGCTTTTTCCAGAGTGATGATCATGTAAGGATCAGCACCGTTACCTTCACGGGAAGGCTTGGTCAGCAGTACTTCTACAGTTTTACCTTCAGCGCCCGGTGCGAACAGGAAAGTGCTCAGGTGTGGAGTCGCGCCGTCAGACTGACGGGACAGGTTCAGTTCACCCAGTGCAACCATGCCCTGGTCTGCGTTGTTGGCGTTACCTACATCGACGCCTACACCACGTACTGCACCCCAGGAAACGTTATCGATAGCGAAGAAACCTTTCTTACCACCGATATCACCGATTGTTGCTGCACCTTTAATGTCATCCAGACCATCGATTCGCATGTAAATAGAAGCCATTAGGACTCTCCTTCGGATATAAATGACCGCCTCTGCGGCCGCAATAATTTAAGCAGAATTACCATTCAAAACTGGAAATATTCTGCGTCGTTGTCTGTTCTGCCGGTTGTTCTGCCGGCGTCGGTTCACTCGCTACAGCCTGACTGTTGTCCTCAGCAGGTAAGTTCACCTGCGTGACGGCATTTACCGGACTCACTGGCGCAACACCAGTACCGCCTCCCGGTATGTCAATTCTTTCGTTGTTTTCTAACCCGGCCATGGTTTCGATCCGGGCCATGACGGAGGCATTATCCCCAACCATTTCTGCCAGTAATTCAGGTAACGGCAGATAGCCCCAGCGAATCGCCCGCTCAATCAGCATGTACACAGGGCTGTGGGGTTCGGTCTGACGGAAATAATCTGCAATCTGACGCAGGTTCTGGAACGCCTGATCACGGGACTGAATCGCACCGGCTACATCTGCCAGCGCCACCGGTGCTACCGCAGGCGCAGCCGCCGCGGGCTGAGCCGGCGCACTGCTTACTGCAGGCTGTGCTGCTGCAACAGGTGCCTCAGCGGCCGGTTGCGGAGCTGCTTCAGCCAGCGTTTCAACCCCAGTTTCAGCTACCGTTTCTGCCGGTGCTTCTGCTACCGGGTCCAGCGGCCACGGGGTCAGCTGTTCTTCCAGCATGAAACGTAACGCATTCAGTAACTGATCGAATAAACGTAACAGGAAGCCAAAGTTAACCGGCTGCATACCCACTGCCTGACACTGTTCGGCAAACAGGTCCCGCAGGGTTTCCACCCGGGTTTTACAGCTTGCCAGTGTATGCAGGGTATCGATCACTGCACTGCGCTCAGAAGCCAGCAGTTGCAGGGCTTCTGCTTTCAGTTCAGCCAGGTTGCCGGCACGTTCGGCACTGAAATAACGGGCGTAGGTAATATCACCGATCAGCGGGATATTCTGCAGTGGCATAAAGAGCAAGCCACTGTTGTCACTCTCACCGAGCAGCTGAATCAGCGGCCGGGTACGGAATTCTGTCCACTCAGCAGCCTGACCGGCTTCATCATCGGCTTTAAGCTTTTCTACCGGAGGACGGGGGTGCATCTGATCGCCATACTCGGTCACCACCTCAACAAAGGCCTGTAAGGCTTCATCAAGACTGGCCAGCGGGGTACGGCTGAAGATTCTGGCGGTGGTCAGCCAGCAAAGGATTTCCACATCTTTCGATGTGTTAAGCAAGGTTTCCTGACACTGATCAGCAAGGGCCTGCCAGCAGTCACCATTGAGGTTCTGCAGCTGGTTATCCACCATCGCTTCCGGCGATTCCATCAGCTGGCGATACGCAGACTGGGCCTGATTAAAGGTATTTCTTAATGCCCGGTACACCGCCCGGTTACCTTTCAGGTATTCACCAACGGCCGAACTTTCCGAGACTGGCGCTGATAAGTTTTCCATCAGAATCCTTATTCAATTGACGACTTAGCTTATGTACGTGCTACAGCGTCGATATAACATACACAATAACCCTGAGTGCATCTAGGGCTAATTACCCACTCTGAAACATGTGTTGCAAGAGTATGTGCCTGAGCTGAAAATTGTCTGAAAAAACAAGCGTTAAAATAAAATTTTATAAATTAATGCCATTTTTCTTAACCGCCGATCATCACGGTCGGGCAACCCAGCACAATGGAGCCTCCGTGGGCGGTGGTATCCCCCATTCGGGCGGCCGGTTTGCCGCCGACCATCACCGTGGCACTGCCTTTAACAATGCTGTCCGGCGGGCCGACACAGACACAGCTGTCACCCAGCCCTACCGCCGGTAAACCGCCGATCAGAACCGTTGGCGCCCCCGGGCCGATAATCGGACCGCCCACATGAGGAATCGGTACCACCGCCGGGGTTTGCATCGGGCAAACGTGCATATCGGTTAAACGTGCTGCCAGTGTCATTGTGATTTCCTCCCTGTGGCTCAGCGCTCACCCCGGGCCAGCTTCAGCGCCAGCTCGGTCACCCGGCTGTTATACGCGTCTGCTTTATCCCATTCAGGTAATGCTGCGGCCATATTAATCGCCCCGGCCGCGGCCTTGGCGTAAAGAAATTCCGGCGGTAACACCTGCGGCTGATCAAGGGCCGCAATGCTGCCGCTACCATTCCAGAAAACCGCCTGGGCCAGCCAGCCCGGTGCACATTTCAGTTCCAGCTTCTGCACATGCTGCTCCGCCAGACGGCGGCTGGCTTCGTCCGGTTCTTTAAACCAGCGCAGACAATCTTCGATGGCCAGATTCTCATCATCAGTCCAGTGCTTGCCGCGGATTTTTAATGCCTGACATGCCAGCCAGAGGGTTTCACGCATCGGCAGGGCATGGCAGAAAAAGGTCATCAGTTCGATATAAAGCTGCTGCTCCTGCAGACTTTCTATCAGGGTTTGCGGACTTTCCTGCTCTAGAGCCTTCGCTTCATCTGCAGGTTCATAACGCTGCAGAATTGGCTGACAGGTTGCGTAAGGGATTTTCTTCAACATATTCAGTTAACCATTACGATGCCGCCTTTCACGGTCGCCATTCCTGATGCTGTTAATTTCGCCTCTGCGGCACCGTTTACTTCCGCTGACACTGAACCTTTCAGCGTGGCCATCAGACCTTCTGCATTCAGCTGCGCCCCGGCTTTCAGATTCATGTTGGCGGATGATTTAATATCCACCGATGCCGAACCTTCCGCCGCCAGCTGTGCGGTTTTAATGCTTACCTTGGAGTCACCGCTGATGCTGATTTCCGGGCTCTTGATTTCAATCTTGGAGCTGCTCATGGAAATCTTGCTGCTGCCCACCACCAGTTCCAGGGTATCATCGGCACTGAATTCAATTTTCTTGGACGTCCCGCTGATGGCATCTTTTGCCTGCAGGGAATATTCCTTGTCTGATTCCAGCTGGATATTCTCTTTAGTGGTCAGGCTATAGTTGGCTTCGCCGGTGACGCTGATATCTTTTTCAACGCTGACTTTCTTTTCTGCGGTGACTTTTTCTTCCGCGTTATTCAGTACTTCCACCAGCATGTCTTTGGCCGCATGCAGGTAGAGCTGTTCGTTATCCGCTTTATCATCAAAGCGCAGTTCATTGGACTCACCCTTTAGCTGGGTTTTGATGCCCGACTGGGTGGTATTCGCCTGCGGATAAGGCGGTTTGTTCTGGCTGTTAAACAGGCTGGCGGTCACCACCGGCTGGTCTGGATCACCGTTCAGAAAGCTGATAATCACTTCCTGCCCGGCCCGGGGAATAAACTGGCAGCCATAGCTGCTGCCCGCCATTGCCTGGGCAACCCGTACCCAGCAACTGGTTTTATCCCCTTCGGCGTCTTCATCCCAGTGGAACTGTATCCGGATACGGCCCTGATCATCACAGGCAGGCTCACCGTCTTCTTTACCGGCGACCACTGCACTCTGTAAGCCCTGCACCTGAGGCTTCGGCAAACCCTGCGGGTAATGCAGATGACCCTGAGGTACACAGCTGAAATCCGCCTGTAAACTCAGGCTGTTATTGCGTTCAACGCTGACCAGATAGGTAACATTCACCAGCAGATAATCATCCAGCTGAGCACTGTCTTTATGGGCTGCCAGTTGCAGATAGGTACCGCTGCACAGGTCCGTATTAAGCGTATTACCCTTCACCAGCTGATATTCGGTATCCCGCTGGGCCCGGTAGCATTCCACCAGCGCACTGCTCAGATCATCCATCTGCCCGGTCACACTGGCTGCCGGGTAACGTGATTCGGTAATTTTGCTGTTACCGGCCAGCTTAAACTTGCTGCTTTTGGCGCTGCTGCTGACCAGTTTGCTCTGGTTATAGTCGTAATTGCCCAGCTTGATACTGCTGTTATGAAATCTGAACGCCGGGGACCAGTTGGTCACCACGTCGTAATCACCACTGGGGGCGCTGGCATCATCCAGCGTCACTTTACCGCCCTTATCAAAAGGCTTGGCGGCATCATGCAGAATCAGGGTATTGGAGTCGTCATCTTTACCGAAATAGAAATGCACCCCTTCTTCCGCCAGCAGGCGACGGACAAAGGCCAGATCGGTTTCATCAAGTTGCAGGCAGTATTCACGTTGCGCGGAAGGCATCGAATCAATTTTATACTGGCCCTTAAAGCCCAGTTCATCGAAGATCTCACTGACAATTGCCTGGGTAGTCATGTTCTGGAATACCCGGCGCTTGCTGCTGTAGGCGAGTAACGCCAGCCAGGGCTCCATCACAATCCGGAAACCCGGCTGCCGCTGGTTATCAGTGTTCAGTAATTCAACAGCGGTGACCACCCCCTTAAAGGTACGTAACGCAGTCCGGTCACTGCCCGGGTGCTGGAACAGTTCACAGGTGAACACTTCTCCCAGCCAGGCTGAAGGGTCGGTTTCCAGGCTCAGCAGATCCGCTTCAACCTTGCTCAGCACTGAAAGGCCGTTGTGGCATTTCAGCTGTGTTGCAGCATAACCGTTACCTTGATGGTCCGTGACAACCAGATTACTGCTTTGCGGATCGCTTAACACAGCCATTGTGTGTTCCCCTTCATCTTCAATGATTGACGAGATAGTAAACCGTGGCACGTGTTTTTCATACCACCGGAAGCGGGCCGGCCCCGTGTCTCTGTCATATTGTGAGAATGCATTTTGCAGTTCTGGCTGAAAACAGCATGAAAGAATTACCGGATAATTTTGCCTGTGAACGACAAAAACCGTGGATTCTGTTGCACCACAACACAATGCCCCCGTATTTACTGACCTGAGGCATAACCCCAGACCGGACGATTATTCCTCACTTTGGGTAATAGTGATATATTTGCCGACATTTTTGACATATTTTGAATAATGGCTAACCCTGTACCGCCTTATTTCGGGGCAACTTCTGCGGATCTGTAATTAATGCGTGTATTTCTTGAGGTTCATCTAAAGCTGATCGCCACCATCTGGGCCATCCTGATCAGTGTCCTGGCGCTGTTATTGCTGATGAACACCATCAAGTTCTCCGGCCTGATGTCTGCGGTAGTCTCTTCCAAGCTTGAAGTGGTCACAGCCTCCATTGAACGTTCCGTAATCAAGGCGGAGCAACTCGGCCTGCCCCTGCAGGAGATGAACAACCTCAGTGATTTGCTGATCCGGGAAAAACACCGGGATCCGCAGATACGGGCTATTCATGTTGTTGATCGCCATGGCAAGCCACTGTTTTCCAGCGAATCCGGGACCCTGAGCGCAACACCGGACAGCCCTCTGATCCGCCGGGCACTGTTCAGCGAAGAAGCCGCCTGGCGACTGGATGAAGAACACGCACTGTATACCGGCCTGCAGCTGTTTGATGCCACCGGCGGCCTGACCGGCAGCATCATCATCGATTACGATAAATCCCGCTACGCTGCCGATATTTTACGGGTGAATGACCGGCTGCTGATGATGACGCTGGCAGTATTTCTGGTGTTTGCCGTGTTCATATTTCTCGCGGTACGGCTTGGCTTCGGCGAAGTCAACGCGATCTTCCACCTGTTACACGCCCAGCGGGATAAACATGCTCCGCCACAACCGGATAATATGAAAACCGATTCGCTTTCCTATCAGTTTGCCCGCCAGATGGAACAGCGGGAAAAAATAAAATCCGGTGTCGAGCAGGAACTCAGCCAACTGGTCAGTCCATCTGCCGGAGCTGAACACAAATGAGCAATACCACCCAGGGGCTGGCAACGTTCGTTAACCGCCGGCTGTTTATTATTACGCTGATAAGTACCTTTCTGGCGTCACTGATCAGTGCGGTTTATGCCCTCACCGAATTCAACATGGCCCTCAAGCCGCAACTGCTGCAAAAGGCTAATCTGATCGCTGAAGAGGTTCAGGACGATGTGCGTCTGGCGGTCGGGGTCGGTATTCCGTTCGGTCAGATCAACGGGTTGGATGAGTACCTGGAAGACCTGAGCGAGAAGTATTCTGAGCTGACCTATATTGCCGTGAGTAATACCGCAGGGGACATCGTCTATCAGGGCGGTGATATCAGTCAGCTGGTACAGCCACTCTCTTCCCATAAGACCCTGTTTACCGCCACTGAATCGGTTAACCCGCCGGTGGAAAGCCTGCTCAGCGGCACCGCTGACTTTTTCCGCATGCTGGTATCCGGCAGTGACGCTCAGTCAATGGAAGGCTACTACCTGCCACTGACACAGCAGGAGGTCCGCTACGGCTCGGTACATATCGGCCTCAATGACGGCTATATCCGCAGCCAGCTGACCAATGTTTTCTTCGATCTGGCCATTGTACTGATCGCCGTATTACTGGTGTCGTTTGAACTGATGATGGTTCTGGTGATGTTCTATGTATCCGGGCCGTTACAGCATTCAGAAAAGCTCCTTACCCGTCAGGCCGAAGGTGACTTTTCCGTACAGCAAAACCAGCAGCAAAAAGGCATTATCGGTTTCTTTGTTAACCGGATGAATCAGGATTCGCGCGCCATCCAGAACAACTTCCAACAGGTTTACGACCGCGCCATTGAACAGAAAGATGAGCCCGGCACCGTCGAGAAACTGCGCCAGCTGGCGAAACGTTTCAGCCTGCAGAAAGTCTTTACCGAAAGCCGCGGCAGCATCATAGATGCACGAATTCCACTGTTTGTATTCTCCTTCGCGGAGGAGCTGCAAAAGTCATTTATGCCCTTATTTGTGGCGGAATATTACCAACCGAACAGCTGGATCAGCCGGGACATTATGATCGGCCTGCCAATTTCAGTGTTCATGGGTGTTATCGCCATCATTACCCCCTTTGCCGGCCGCTGGACCGACAGCTACGGCTGCAAACGGATCTTTATGTTTGGCCTGATTCCGGCTATCAGCGGTTATCTGATCTGCGCCTTTGCCAACAGTGCTGAGGCGATCATCGCCGGACGGGGCGTCACTGCAGCAGGCTATGCGGTAATTACCATCAGCTGTCAGGGCTATATGGCGGCCCTGCTGACCAAAGAAAACCGCGCCAAAGGCATGGCGGTATTTGTGGGTGTACTGATGACAGCTTCCATGTGCGGTACCGCACTGGGCGGTATCATCGCCGACCGGATTGGCTACCAGCCCGTCTTTGTTCTGGCAGCCATGCTGGCGCTGGTCGCGGGCGCTCTGGCCTGGGTGATGCTGTGTTCAGAAGTGGGTTGCAGCGAAAAACCGGCTAACACAGACAAAGCAGCGGCGACACCGGAGCAGGCCCGTGGCCCGAAAGCCCTGATTCGCAACTACCGTTTTGTCGGCATCATTCTGTTCTGTGCAATTCCGGCAAAAATTATTCTCACCGGTTTCCTCTATTACTTCGTCCCGGTGTATCTGATTACCCTGGACGCTACTCAGGCAGAAATTGGCCGGATCATGATGATCTATGCGCTGATTATTATCTTCCTGGGGCCAACCGCTTCGCACATTGCCGACCGCAGCAAACACATGATTGACCTGGTGGTGTTCGGCACCGTGCTTTCCGGTGCCGTCTTACTGTTACTCAACGGCGATGCGGATGTTCTGACCGTTCTGATTTCAGTCATCCTGATGGGTATGGCGCACGCCATTATCAAGGCACCACTGATTGCCGCCGCACTGGAAGCGGCTGAATATACCCCGGATGTTGGCCGTACCACCGTGCTGGGCGTGCTGCGCACCTGTGAGCGGATCGGCAGTGTTATCGGCCCGTTACTGGTTGCCGCTCTGCTGGTGTTCTACGACTACGGTGCCGCGATGGCCATTATCGGTGTGGGCATCATCGGCATCGGCTGCTTTACCGGGGTTTATTTCCGGCGGATGCGCCGCAGGGAGGCCAAAGCATGCGCATAATCAGACGCTTTTGCATCGCCCTGACGTTGCTGATCAGTACAACGCTGAGTGCAGCCGAAGCCTTCACTGCCGCTAACCCGGCGCAGGTATATATGGTGGTCTGGCGGGGCTGTGAAGAAGCCTGCGAAGGTTTCAAACAGTACATCGCGGATAACCGCCTCCCGGTGGAACTGACCATCCGCGATGCCGCTAAAAACAAAGCCAGCCTGCCCGGCTTTATAGAAGAAGCCCGACAGCTGCAGCCGGACCTGGTGGTCACCTGGGGCACCAGCGTATCCAAAGCCATTATTGGTCCGGTCAACGGGGCGGATGCACAGCAATATCTGCAAGGGATTCCCCTGCTGTTTATGATTGTCGCTGACCCGGTGGGCGCCGGCATTATTAAATCCTATACGGACAGCGGCCGGCCACTGGTCACCGGTATCCGCAACCGGGTACCGGAACAGGTACAGCTAAGCGTGCTGCAGGATTATCTGGACGCCAAGCGCATCGGTGTTATTTACGCCGGCAATGAAGCTAATTCCGTGCTGAATACCCGCAAGCTGGAAAGTCTGGCGAAAGAGATGAATTTCGAACTGCTCAGCCGGACCTATGAACTGGGCCCCGACGGCCAACCGCTGCCAGATCAGCTGGACAGCATTATGGCAGAGCTGAAATCCGCCGGTGCCGATGCGGTGTATGTAGGTTCCAGTTCCTATAACCGCCAGCACCGCGACGCATTCACTCAGGCCGCTAACAGCCATGGTTTACCGGTCGCCAGCGCCTACGATGTGATGGTAACCCGCTCTGATGGTCTGATTGCAGTTGCTAACCGTTACTACAATGTGGGACGGCTGGCAGCCAATCAGGCCGAGAAAGTGCTCTTTAAAGGTGAGCAGCCAGGGCAGTTACCCATCGCCTCCCTTAATCGCTACTCCATTTTTATCAATATGCAGGTGGCCCGCCAGCTAGAGCTGTACCCACCGATTCAGTTGTTAAAAATTGCCGAGCTGGTGAATGTCGATTAACGCCGCAGTCTGAACTATTCTTTTTCCGACAGGGTCTTTTCCCCTATAAATTACAGGGCTTTAATCCTCTGTCAAAACCCTATGTTTGAGTGCTATTATGCGGCCTCCAGGCTCGAGCCAAATCGTATTTCCTGCCTGGCTGTATATACAAATTAATATCGATATTAACGGTTTTATGCTGAAACCGTGACGTGAAGGTACATACTTATGAGCTTTGAATTACCGGCCCTGCCATACGCCAAAGACGCCCTGGAACCACACATTTCTTCTGAAACTCTGGACTTCCACCACGGCAAACACCACAACACTTACGTTGTAAAACTGAACGGCCTGGTGCCAGGTTCTGAGTTTGAAGGTAAGTCTCTGGAAGAGATCATCACTTCTGCACCAGCCGGCGGTGTTTTCAACAACGCAGCGCAGATCTGGAACCACACTTTCTACTGGAACAGCCTGTCTCCAAACGGTGGTGGCGAGCCTACTGGCGCAATTGCTGATGCAATCAACGCTAAATGGGGTTCTTTCGCTGCATTCCAGGAAGAGTTCAACGACAAAGCTGTTAACAACTTCGGTTCAAGCTGGACCTGGCTGGTTAAAAACGCTGACGGTTCTCTGGAAATCGTTAACACCAGCAACGCTGGCACGCCAATGACCAGCGGTCAGACTGCCCTGCTGACTGTTGACCTTTGGGAACACGCTTACTACATCGATTTCCGCAATGTACGTCCTGATTACCTGAAAGCCTTCTGGGCGCTGGTAAACTGGGACTTCGCCAACCAGAACCTGGCTGGCTAATCTGCATACCCTGCAAACACACTGAAAAAGGCACCTTAGGGTGCCTTTTTTGTTTTCCACCCTCAGAATGGTTAGACTTTGTATCAGCAACATCGCGCACAGATGCGCAAACCGCAGCCAGCAAAGATGTTTTTCAGGAGTAACAGTCTGCGCCGCAAAGGTAATTGTCAGGGTTCGTCCCTGTACTCATGGATAGATCAGACATATGTCAAAACCGCAGTTTCCGCTAGTGACCGCGATCTGGATCAGCATCACGGTTTTAATGCTCGGACTGTCCGTCAGGTCGAGTTATTCCCTGCTGCAAAAACGGCTGAATAATAATACTCAGTACGTCTATTCCTCTGTCTACGAAAAAACCTACATTAACGAAATTCTGCTGCAGAACTTCACCGCGCTGGTCAGCGCTAACCCACGGGACTTTGTCACCATCCGCAGCTATGCGAATGAAATGCACAAACGTTATCCGCAGATTATGCGCTTTCAGATTCAGCAACAGGCAGCGTCTCCACCGCCGGCACACGTTGCTGCCAGCCCGTTCGAACCCCTGTTTGGCCAGCCGGATCTGAGCCAGGAAGTACTGGCCAACACTAACTTCCCGCTGACCTTTATCGAGCCACTGACAGCCGACACCCGTTATCTCATGGGACATAATCTGGAAGATGATCCAGCCCTCAGCGAAACCCTGAGTTTTGCCCAGCGTTACCACCAGCCAGTATCCTCCGCGCCGTTCAGAGGCGAAAACACCTCGCAGGTTTACGCTCTGTTCCTCGCATTTTACGACCGTAATGCGGCGCCGAACGCGCAAAACCTCTATATCGCCTCAATCATTGTCAACATTGCCAGCCTGCTGCCCAATGCAAACTTTATGAATGAAGGTGCCCAGGCGCAGATCATCAGCGAACATAACATTGTTCTGGATGAGCGTACTGCCACCGAGAACACAGGGCTGGGAACGGATCTGCTGCCAGCACTGAAGGATACCCGGACAATTAACCGTTTCGGCCAGTCCTTTAAACTTAATATCACTCAGAAGGTCAGCCTGCAGGACCTCAACCCCGGGCTGTTACTGGCAATCTTATTCTGTTCAGCCGGTGGCTATGCCCTGCTGCTTGCCTTCCTGCGCCAGCGGGTCAGATCCGCCAGCCAGCATGCGCAGTTGTATGAAAAACTGAAAAAAGAACGTCAGCAACTGGAGCTGCGCATTCATATGCGTACCCAGGAATTACGTGATCAGCTGATAGAAAACCGCCGTCTGACTCATCAGGTTCTGGCGGTTCAGGAAAAAGAGCGGCGCAGTTTATCCCGGGAACTGCATGATGAACTTGGCCAGTCGCTGACCGCGATCCGCACCGATGCCAAAATCCTTAAACGCATACACCCTGAAGAAAACAGCATTGTTCACCAGACTGCAGACTCAATCGATGCCATTGCACAGAACATTTACGATGTAACCTACGGCCTGATGCGCACCCTGCGGCCCACGGCACTTGATGATCTGGGGTTAATGGATGCCTTACAGGAATGTATTGCCAACAACCGGTTTTCTGAGCACAACATTCAGTTACATACGGATTTCCGGGGGGCACTGAATGAGATGTCCGAAGATTACAACATCACCCTGTTTCGCCTGACCCAGGAAGCATTCAGCAATATTCTCAAATACGCCCACGCTAAAAACGTCTGGATAGAATTAAAGCGGCTGGACAAAGGCCAGCGCGGTGATATCAGCGGTGACCGCCTGGAACTGCTGATCAGCGATGACGGTGTTGGG
This sequence comes from Aliamphritea spongicola, assembly GCF_017051665.1. Taxonomy (NCBI): domain Bacteria; kingdom Pseudomonadati; phylum Pseudomonadota; class Gammaproteobacteria; order Oceanospirillales; family Oceanospirillaceae; genus Aliamphritea; species Aliamphritea spongicola. The sequence goes on along the minus strand of NZ_JAFIDL010000002.1, from coordinate 350,495 downwards.
TTTGATGTGGAAAGCCAGGCGTTTAAAAGCGGCTTCGGCCTGATCGGTATGCGGGAGCGGGTCCGGGCGCTGGGCGGCACGTTCAGTGTCCGCCAGAATCATGACCGGGGCACCCGTATCACTGCGGTTATTCCGATTGTCGGCAGTCAGAGCCAGCCACAAAACAGCCTGACCCTGAGCCAGTAGCGGCCGGCCAGTAGCGAAGGGGACTACAATCCCAGCGTCGCCACCGGCAGTGCTTTAGGATCATCCAGTTTTGGCAGGGCAAAACAGACGAATAAGCGCTCACCGCTGACCTGTTTGCTCAGCTCACGTTTAACGCTGTCGTTCCGTGACTGCGCCAGAGCCGTCAGCTGTGCTTTCAGCTCCGCAGCCAGTTGTTCTTCCGTTAGCGGCTCCGCCCGCTGTGCATTCGCTTCCAGTAACCGGGCATTCAGTAACGCAGCATCCTGGGATACCGCCTGTCCGCAGATATTCAGCCGCATGCCTTTACGCTCTTTCAGCATGGACTCAACCTTACCCAGATAATCCCGGGCCTTGTTGTTCAGCTGGGCTGATCCCGGTGTAAACGCCACCGGCTCAAGATTGATAAAGGTACCGTCAGAGGCAGCATCGATGGCGGTTTCCGCCAGACTGATCAGTGCCCCGTAAGGCTGTAAGGATTTAGCCAGAAAGCTGAACGCAGCCTGCTTAAGGCCTTTGCCGGCCAGAATTTTAACCACACTGTCCAGCCCGAAATCAGGATCAGACAGAGACCCGCTGATCGGCACATCCAGTTCGATGTTATCGTCATCATCCTGCAGGATCATGATCGCCGTACCCAGCGGCATCGACAGCTGCTTGGTAAAGCCTGCTACCTTGTCCTGATTCACCGGATCAACGGACAGCCGGTTAATCACAATATTATTTTCACCCTCAATCTGCTCGTTACGCAGGGTGCCTTTACTGGTCAGCTCCAGTTGGCCGTTTTCAATAAAGTAACCGATATTTTCAATCGCGTAGGGACTTAAGCGCGGTAACTCCAGCTGGGTAAGGGATGCATCCCAGTCCGCATCACCGCCACCGCCGGCCAGATTGGTTTTACCGCTGAGCTTCAGCTTGGTAAAAGGTTTCAGTTCGATGTCGGCCGTAAATGGCGAAGATTTCTTGCTGGCGGTATCCAACTGTTTCAGGCTGGCTGACTTGATCAGAATATCGCCTTTAAACGCAGGGTCTGCGTTGTTGTCGGTAAACAACACCTGATTCTTACCGGCCAGGGCAATTTCACCGATACGCACCCGCATTGCAGGGCCGGCAGGTGCCTGTTTTTTGCTGTTTTTCGTGTCTGCAGCTTCCGCTGATGGTTCTCCCGCCAGACCGCTCAGCGCTTCCAGATAGCCATCAATCACTGCGGGTTTACCGCCCTTGGCAATGACAACATGGTTTTGAGTATCACGCAGGGTAACCTTACTGATGGTCACATCCCCCCGGGAATCATAGGCCAGCTCCCGCAACTGCAGGCTGTTGATTTTACTCAGCGGTTTCTTATGTTGAGCCACAATGCCTGACAGGGCGGTTTCAGCCAGCTGTACTCGCATCCCATCATCACCGCTGCCGCTCTTCTGCTCAAACTTCAGCTTCTGCAACGATATTTTTGCCAGCATCAGCAGATCGGAAGTGACCTTACGGTTATGCACTTTCAGACCTTCAAGTTGCAGGCTTTCACCGGTAACGGCTAAATCCTGCTGAGCAGTGGCTTCAGCATCACCCTCAGCAGCCTTACCGCTGTTATCAAGGGCAACATTGCCCTGCCAGCTCAGGCTCTGCAACGCCAGTTGCAGCGCACTGCCCTGTTCAACCTGTGTACCGGTACCGGCTACTTTACCGTCCAGTTTAAGGCTCTTTAACTGCTGACCTGGCAGTTTAACGGTCAGACCGCCATTCCAGCTGAGCTGCTGTTGCTGCACATCCAGCCCGGTATCCTGCCAGCGCACCTTATCCAGCTGTAACGCACCGTTGTGCTGTAACGACTCCATGGTGGCATCAATCTTTCCTTTCCAGCTGAGCGACTGCAGGTCCGCCTGCTGAACATCTCCCAGCTTAAGTTGGGTCTGAGAACCCTTTATAGCACCGTCCAGGCTGGCATCTTTAAGTCCTCCGCCAACGACCGCGGCATCAATCTGCCCCTGCCAGCTCACTGCCTGTTGCTGCAAATCCACACCGTCACTCTGCCAGCTGAAATCTTCCAGTTTCAGCAAACCTGTTTGCTGCAGATGAATATCATCGCCGCTGAGTTTAAGGTGCACGGTCAGATCAGTACTTAAATTACCCTTCAGCCCCGGCACAGCCTTAGACGTGAATGCCTGCAGCGTCAGCGGTGCGATGGTCAGCTTAAGATTGGCAAACTTATCTTCAGCCAGGGCAACAACATCCCCGCCGACAGAAAAGTCAGCGCCGTTCAGGTTACCGGCAAGGTTCAGTGTACTGGCATGACGGGGGGCCCAGAAATACAAACCTTCCAGTCCTGCCTCGGCAAGCACCAGATGGTGCTTCTGAGCGGGTAAATCGGTCTTCCAGTCCAGCTGACTGATACTCAGCTGGCTGATACCCACCTGCCATTCGGAGCTGCCGGTATCTTCTTCTGCTGCAGGTTCTTCAGTCGCTGCCGGAATCAGCACCGGTCCGATCTGCAGCGCCCCTTTATGCTCACCTTCGGTGTGCTGGGTGATGTCGCCGTAGAGTCCGTGAATATTAAGCTGGCGGATCCAGACCCGTTGCTCAGTCAGCGCTGCCAGATCAATCTTAAGGTAAAGGGATTCCAGTTTAAGGTCCCGCTGCCCGGGAGTCCGTACATCAACCCCTTCAAGACGCACTACACCGGTCAGCCAGCCAATTTTCAGGCGTTCAATCCCCGCATACTCCGCGCCCTGATCCAACAGCCAGTCCGCCGCCAGATCCCGACCGATATACACGGCGGAATGCAGTAACAGACTTATCAACAGAATAATGGCAAGAATGACTTTAACGGCGAAATGCATACGCATAAGAAGTACCTGACTGAAAACGCTCAAAAAACATGTGCTGAAAGGAAAGTATCACACACAAGTGTAATTCCTCCAGCCGCTAACTACCGCCGCCCTTCGCTAACTGATAGAATCCCCTGCGACTGAAGTCATGACAAGATACTTAAGACCCTGCGAATCCGGCCTTAACGCCTACCCGCAGTGTCTGAAAAAAGTGCGCCGCATAACTTCACGCAGTAACAGTTCTATGCATGCAACAGGGTGTCCCCAGTGCAATCCCGTATTGCCACGGTTTAATGCCGTTTATAAACACCGCCGTTGCCCTAAAAAATTGCCAATTAAAGGGTGAGATCATGGCCGATCATGACGAAAACTTCCGTGACAGCTCAGGACCAATCTGGTTCATCATCAATCTGGCCGCACTGGCCTGGATTACGATGCCGGTCCCTATTGCACTGACTACCATCATGCAGTGGTAATTACTGAGCTGGCGGTTTCGCCGGACATAAAAAAACACCGCCTTGGCGGTGTTTTTTTTGGCTGAAAGACCAGCCCGGTATTAAATACCGTAGGCTTCACGGTAGGCGCGGATCGCATCCACCTGCTGAGCTTTATTACCCTGCTCTTCCAGATAGGTCAGGACATTTTCCAGCGATACAATTGAAGCAACCGGCATGTTGTAGTCACGTTCAACTTCCTGAATTGCAGATAGTTCACCTTTACCCTTTTCCTGACGGTTCAGAGCAATAACTGTACCTGCCGGCGTCGCACCGGCCTGCTCGATAATAGTCATCACTTCACGGATAGCAGTACCGGCGGTAATCACATCGTCAATGATCAGTACCCGGCCCTCCAGGGGCGCACCTACCAGATTACCGCCTTCACCGTGGCTCTTAGCTTCTTTACGGTTAAATACGTAAGGCACGTCCTGACCGAAGTCGGTGGCCAGCGCTACACAGGTAGTGGCGGCCAGCGGGATACCTTTATACGCAGGGCCTAACAGCACATCATACTCAATACCGGATTGCTGGATGGCCGCCGCATAACAGCGTCCCAGACGGGCCAGTGCTTCACCGCTGTTAAACAGACCTGCATTAAAGAAGTACGGGCTGGTACGGCCCGACTTTAGAGTAAACTCGCCAAAACGTAGCACTTCTTTGTCGATGGCAAATTCAATAAATTCTCTCTGATAATCCTGCATGCTGGCTTTCCCGGTGACTGGTTAAAAATTGCGCGCATCATACAGGATTAACGTCTGTCTCTCCATGGAATTCCACGCATATTCCCACTACCCAAACCTCAAACGGCAGTTTTAAATGTCTGCAGACTTGCTTCAGAGCAATTTTATTCACCAGACTGAATCTGAAAATTCACCAAAGCCGGTATGAAATCAATTCAATTTTCGCCGCATCCCTTATACAATGCGGGCTCGATAGTAATCTTTCATACATTTGATACTTTTTTCAGGATTTTTGTTCTATGCGCGTTATCACCTTCAATACCCAAGGTATTGAACAGGCTGCCGATAATGGTTTTTTCGACTGGATGGTCCAGCAGGACGCAGACGTTGTGTGTCTGCAGGATCTGCGCGCAAAAGAGTATCAGCTGGATGCGGACCGTTTTCATCCCGAAGGCTATGAAGCCTATTTCTTTGATGCCTTCGAGGACGGTTTCAGCGGTGTAGCCATTTACACCCGTGAAATTCCCAAAGCCATTATGACCGGGCTGGGGTTTGAACAGTGCGACTTCCACGGCCGTTTCATTCAGGCAGACTTTGATAAAGTCAGCGTTGCCTCATGGAGCATGCCATCCGGCCTGAAGAGCGATGAAGCCCAGGCGGAAAAAGAAGAATACATGGACCTGCTGGCGGGGCACCTGACTAAAACCCTGCGCAAACGCCGTGAGTTTATCTTCTGTGGCCCGCTTCACATTGCTCACAAACCCGTTGACCTGAGTAACTGGTACGTGAATCAGAGCGTATCCGGTTTCCTGCCCCACGAACGGGAATGGATGGCGGATATATTTGATGAGATGGGCTATGTGGATGCCTTCCGTCAGGTGAACCACGCTGATCATCAGTACACCTGGTGGCCGGAATACAACCGTGCCCGGGAACTGAACGAAGGTGCCCGTCTGGATTACCAGATCACCACAGCAAACCTGCGCAAAACCATCAAGTCTGCCCGTATCTACCGGGAAAAAGCCTTCTCGGCACACGCACCGGTGATTATCGATTACGATATCTGACACATAAAAATGCCGGCATACGCCGGCATTTTTGTATCAGTTCATGCTGTTATTCAGCATCCTTCTTCGCGGCCCGACGCAGTGCACGCTCCTCAAGAAAGGCAGGAATAATCTCTTCCTTATAGCTGTCATAATGCTGGCTGATAAAGCTTTGCTCATCCCATTCGCCCTGCAAAAACTCACGGGACTTAGGCGTACCGGCATATACAAACACCTGTGCTTCCTGACCGTCTTCCAGACGGATAATGGCCAGCTTGCGCATATACAATCCCACGTCGGCTTCTTCAAAGTCATCCAGAATCGCCAGCGACTCATCATCGACTTCCAGCAATACAGAGCCCTGAATCTGATTACCCGGTGACGGCACCGCCACCCCCAGATCCGACCAGCCTTCCATATGCAGAGTCAGGCGCTGATGGTTCAGTAATTCTGCAGATACCTTCTGAAACGTATTACCGGTCAGCTGCTGCACCAGCTCGTCATATTGCAGCACACCATAAACAAAAATATTGGTCGACATGAGATTACCGTCACTTATTCACATTCTCTGTCCGCCGGACCGCCCGGCGGCAAGGGGGTGATAATAATCGCCTTCGCGGAACGATGAAAGTAATGTCGTGTGTAAGGGTCAGAAGCGCCTGTGCAGGAAGGCACATTTTTTCTGCGAAACGTCGTTATCAGACAAGACATTACCTGTTTTTCGACACATTTGTTCCGGATCATTGCATTCGTATAACAAATTTGTAACATGCCCGCGAGAATGGTTCTTCAGGGAAGCTTTCCGGCCACCACAGATGGCAGCCGCAACACTTTCCGACGGATTAAAATGGGAATAGGAAAAGGCATCTGTCGCCACAGAGACCTCACCCCTAGCTACCCCCGTAACTGTATGCAGCGAATTCTGTTTGTTCGACTCAGGCCACTGGAGAAACCGGGAAGGCTGAACATATACGCAGACCTGCAAGCCAGGAGACCTGCCATTCCGATCGTCACCTACTAACATTGCGGGGCGCTGTGTTGGGCGGAAAACGTAACGGTGACAATACATAAATCTATTGTTGCTGAACGTGCCGCCACCCTGTGCTGTCACGTCTGTTCGCTTGCGCGGACGCCAGTTACACGACAACACAGGTGCTTTATGCAATTACGACACTCATTGTTAGCCTGCCTGCTGGCCGGCACCACTGTTTCTGCCCAGGCGCAGGAAATCATCATCACCGCGTCCAAGGTTGAAGCCAGCCGTGAAGAAACCGGGTCTGCTGTCAGTATCATTGATGCCGAGCACCTGGAAAACAACCAGATCACCCTGGTAACAGAAGCCCTGCGCGAAGTACCGGGGCTGGCAGTTAGCCGTACCGGCGGGATTGGCAGCACAACACAGATACGGATTCGTGGCGCAGAAGCTAACCAGACCCTGGTACTGATTGACGGTGTTGAAGTAAACGACAACAGTACCGTTGCCGAATTTAATTTTGCCGATCTGCTCAGCCTGGATATCGAACGGGTCGAAGTGCTGCGCGGTGCCCAAAGCGCTATCTGGGGCAGCGATGCGGTTGGCGGGGTGATCAACATCATCACCAAACAAGGTAAAGGCCCACTGAACGGTAGCGTCACTTTCGCAACCGGCAGTTACAACACCAACCAGCAAAGCTTCACCCTCAAGGGTGGTGACGATGAATATAACCTGGCACTGAGCGGTTCACTGCTCGACAGTGACGGTATATCCGCCGCCAGCAGCGACCGGGGCAACAGTGAAAAAGACGGCTACAGCAACAGCACCCTGAACTTTAAAGGGGGCATGCAGGCCACAGACAACCTGGAACTGAATCTGGTATTACGGCACGTAGACGCTTTTCAGGAAACCGATAAATCTGACTTTAACACCGGCACAATTATCGATGATGACAGCCACGCTGAACGGCAACAAAACTCCGGACGGGTTTCCGCCAAACTGGATCTGATGGACGGCGACTGGCAACAGGAAATCGGCTACGCCGTCACAAAAAGCCGCACAGAGAGCTTTTCCTCCACCTTCAACTCCGATGCGCTTGGAAAAAAGCGCAAACTTGATTATCAGAGTAACTACTTCATCCATACAGATGCTGCAGAACACCGCCTGACCTTTGTCGCGGAACGAGAAGATGAAGACTTTGATTACAGCAGTACGTATTCAACGGTTAAACAGAGCACCGACAGCACCGGACTGGTTGCCGAATACGGCCTGAATCTGGACGAAACTTACTACTTCACGGTTGCCGGCCGCCGTGATCTGAATGACCGCTTCAGCGATACCGATACATACCGTTTCAGCTTTGCTGCCTGGCTGAATGATGACTGGCGCCTGCACACCAGCCGTGGCACCGGCATCAAGAACCCAACCCTGTTTGAGCTGTTTGGTTCAACCTCTACCTTTACCAGCAACCCGGACCTGAAACCGGAGAAAAACACCACCACAGATCTGGGCCTCGAATACCACTTCAGCGACATTGACGGCTATATCGACGTGACGCTGTTCGATACTGATGTGGAAGATCTGATCAGCACAAACGCCACAACCGCTACCAATCAGGCGGGCACATCTGACATTAAAGGTCTGGAGTTAACCGCAACCCTGAATCCAACCGACCGGCTGCGCCTGACCGCCAGCTACACCTATAACGACGCAACCGATGCTGATGATCAGCAACTGATTCGCCGGGCCACACATATCGCAGGCCTGAACGCCAGCCAGCTGCTGGCGAATGGCAAAACCCGGATCAGCGGCGGACTGCAATATAACGGTAAACAATACGACACAGTGTTCGCGCTAAGCGGTAATCGCAGGGTCACACTGGACAGCTATACCCTTGCGAACCTTGCGGTGACACACGCCTACTCCGATAATGTAGAAATCTTTGCCAAGGTAAATAACCTGTTTGATGAAGATTACGAAGAAGTTTATGGCTTTGGCACTGAAGGCATTAACTTTACAGTCGGTATTAAACTGAGCGGCTCTCTCTGAGACCTCACTCCTCATAAGGCAGCACTGTGACAAAAAACAGATCACTAATAGCAATTGTTGCTGTGCTGCTTGGCGCCCTGTTACTGAGCCAGCTGGATATCCGTGCCGGCCTGTTCAGTAACAACGCCCTGACCGCTACACAGATCGAAGGAGATACATTCCCCAAAACCCTGACGGATGCCATCGGCGCCCGCTACACACTCGAACAGCCACCCCGGCGAATCGTCTCAATGACCATTGGCACTGATGAAATTCTTGCCAGACTAGTCCCGCCGGACCGGGTTGTGGGCATCACAGGGCTGGCGGATTATCCCTCACTTTCAAACGTCACCGGACACTATCCCCCGGCGACTAAGCGCTTACAGGGTAACATTGAAGAAATCCTCAGTCTGGAGCCGGATCTGGTATTTATTGCCAGCTACACCCAGGCTGAAACTGTCCGTCAGTTACTGGGAGCCGGTATTCCGGTGGTGCGGCTGACGGACTTCAGCTCCTTTAAGGATCTGGCAACCAATATCCGACTGGTGGCCGCCGCCACCGGCAGCAGCCCGAAGGCAGAACAACAACTGACAGAGCTGCAGCAATTACTGAACCGCATTAAAAACACCTATCGCAATGCCCCACAGCCAAGAGTGCTGTATTACAACCTCGACGGCACCACCACAGGCCCGGGCACCACCATTGACGAAATTATCCGGCTGGCAGACGGGTTTAATGTCATCAGTGAAACCGGCATCCAGGGCTCACAGACCATCAGTGAAGAACTGGCGATCAGCCTGGCACCTGACATTATCCTGATGGGCACCGGCGCACCGGATAATCAGGACAGTACCGCGATGCAGCTGATGCAGCGTCCGGCCTGGAAAAATGTGCCGGCTGTTATCAACCGGCAGGTATACAGCCTGAAGGGCGCCTGGCTTTTATCCACATCCCAATACAGCTGGCTGGCAATCGAACCGGTTGCCCGGCTACTGCACCCGGAGATCAAAAAATGACACCCCGTCTGATCTTTATCATCATGCCGGTATTGCTGATCCTCGCTGCCCTGGGGGAACTACTACAAGGACCGGCACAGATTCCTGTGGCTGAAACCATCGGCATTCTGTTACACAGCCTGGGCATGGATACCGGTGCAGATATCCGCCCCTGGATGGAAAGCATTTTGCTGGATGTGCGCCTGCCCAGAGTAATTATCGGCGCCTGTGCCGGCGCCTCACTGGCAGTCTGTGGCGCAGTCATGCAGGGCATGTTTCGCAACCCGCTGGCTTCACCTTCAATTCTGGGGGTGTCTTCCGGCGCCTCTCTGGGGGCCGTAATTGCCATCTATCTGGGCCTTACCAGTTTGTCCGTATGGATTCTGCCGGCCTTTGCCTTCAGCGGGGCCGGCATCACCCTGTGGATTGTTTACCGCATTGCCACTCAGCGGGGGCACACAGCCATGGGGACACTGTTACTGGCCGGCGTCGCCATCGGTGCACTGAACGTCGCAGCCGCTTCCCTGATTCTGGCGCTGTCCCTGAACGACTGGGATACCGGAAAAATGATTGTGTACTGGAGCATGGGCGGGCTGGAAGGCCGCACCTGGGACCATGTCCGGCTGATCGTCCCCTTTGCCCTGCTGGGCTGTGCGCTGGTGCTTTGTTTCAGCCGGGATCTGGATGCTCTGCTCATGGGTGAGGTACATGCAGCGTCTGTGGGCATTGATGTCCCCCGCACCCGCCAGCACCTGCTGATCATCACCGCCATGCTGGTCGGGGTATCCATTGCAGTCTGTGGCGGCATCGGTTTCATCGGTCTGGTCGTGCCTCATATACTGCGTCTTATCCTGGGGCCAAGGCACCGTTACCTGCTGCCGGCCAGTGCGCTAGGCGGAGCCATATGTCTGGTGACGGCAGACTTGCTGTTACGGGTCACACTGCCTGAAAAAGCCATTCCGCTAGGGGTGGTGACCGCCACACTGGGCGCACCTTTCTTTGTTTTCCTGCTGTTAAGGCAACGGACCCGGGGAGAACTGTAAACCATGGACAAGCATTCTGTGACCACATCCCTTTCCCTGAGCTGCAGTCAGCTCAGCTTTGCTTATCAGCAGCGGCAGATCCTGCAAGGCATCAGTCTGCAGTTCAGCCCCGGACAGTTCATTGGCCTGATCGGCCCGAACGGTGCCGGCAAATCCACTCTGCTTAAACTGTTAATGGGGCTGCTGCCGGCGGATTCCGGCGAGGTACGTCTGAATGACAAACCCTTATCCGGCTACCCCCGGCGGGACATTGCCCGGCATATATCGCTGGTCCCTCAGGATGTATCCACCGGTTACGGCTTTACAGTGGAAGAGATTGTCGCCATGGGCCGTACCCCCCATCTGGGCGCCTTTCAGCCGGAATCAGATCAGGATCTGCAACGCATTAATGATGCACTGGACAAGACCGGTCTGACGGCGATGCGTAACCGTCGGGCTGATCAGCTGTCCGGTGGAGAACGCCAGCGGGTATTTATTGCCCGGGCACTGGCACAGGAAGCGCCGGTACTGTTGCTGGATGAGCCCACCGCCAGCCTGGACATGTGCCATCAGCTGGATGTGCTGAGTCTGGTAAGGGAACTGACCGAAGAAGGGCATCTGGCGATCGCGGCCATTCACCATATGGATATGGCATCCCGCTTCTGCCACCGCTTACTGCTGCTCTCCGGCGGCAGCATCGTTGCTGACGGGGCACCGGATGCAGTGATTACCGAAGCAAATATGCTGGCGCACTTCGGCATCCACAGTCAGATTGAAACATCGCCGTACGGCATACGGGTCACCGCACTGGCATCAGCCAGCCAGCGCAGTGATTTACTATAAGCCCTACTGCAAACGGAAAGTAAACGAGAAGGTTTGTGTGGAAGCCACCGCCAGACCGTTACGGGTCGCAGGAACAAAACGTTCCTGCTGAACAAAATTCTGTACCGCCCTGTCCAGCAGTTTATAGCCACTGCTTTCGATAACTTCATAGCGCTCAACCTCGCCCCGGGCATTCAGAAACAGACGTAACTTCACCTGCCCCTGCTGATCACGGGCAATGGCCCGGCGGGGATATTTCGGCTTCTGGTCAGACATAATCCGGGCTTGCAGAAAATCTCCGTCGGCAGGCTGAGCTGCATCACCGACCTGCGCCGCATCCTCTGCAGCGGATGCCTGTTCAGCACTTTGTGATCCGGACTCTGTAGCTGATAATGCCTCTGCAAGCGGCGGTGCTTTTTCTAGAAACGGTTCCACAGGCTCTTCTACAGTCGGCTCCACTGGCTGCGGCTCTGACTTAACCACCTCCGTTTTTTCAGCCGGAACAACCGGATCATCCACTTTTACCGGGGGCTTTACCTCAGCAACCTCTGACGGTTTTGCCGCAGGCAGCGGTTTGGTTATTTTCTTTTCCACCGCAACAGGGGCGGCATCAGCAATAGATTCAGGTTTGATCTTCTGAGGTGGCTCTGCAGTCGGTTCTGCCGGTGCAGCGATACGCTCTGTCACCTGCGGCTTACTGGCCTCAGGTTTGACTGGCTGCACTACCGGTTCAGGTTTTTTATCGCTGACCGCAGGCGCTGCTTTAGCAGATACATTTTCCACCACTTCCGCTGCCGTTTCCGGAGCTGTTTCTAGAGCAAGCTCCGGAGCTTGCGCAACCGGTTGCTCAGTTGGTAATTCAGCCGGGGCTTCTGATGGCGGCGAAGCAAGATCCTGTGATTGGGCAGTATCAGCCCGCTCTTTCGAAGACATTGCAGATGTCTCTCTGGCTGTTCCGGCAGACAGATTCACCGTAATACTGCCACCACCGGCAGCTTTCTCCGGCACGTACGAAAGCCAGCCCCATGCAAGCAGGGCATGCAGGGCCAGGGAAATCAGGATCCAGATAAACGTACGTGACATATACAACGGCAATTGCTCGGTGAGGGCTTAAAACCAGCGGTCAAATTATAAGCGCCGCAGCATAACCGGGCAATTCGTCCGGTTATACAAACGCGACCTGAACCGGCTTGCGGCTGACATACTGCCCGGCAGGCAGCCTCCGGAAACAAATCCGGACTTCACCGGTCATATGCCTATCCCTTCCCATCAGACAATAAGGATATCTGATATGCGTTTTCGCAACCTACTCCCCCTGCTGTTACTGGCTGGCAGTGTTCAGGCAGCAGAAACAGAACTGAATACTCAACAAATCGACAGCCTGCTGAAAGGTAACACAACAGCCGGCGTACACTTCGGCGGTAAAACCTCCCAGTATTTTTCAGAATCAGGCCTGACCCTGTGGATGAAAGAAGGAGACGCCAAACCGTCTGAAGGCAAATGGAAAGCAGAAGATAACCGCTACTGTTCAGATTTCGGCTCAGGCTGGGGATGCTATTCAATCGTCAGCGACGAAGCCCAGGGGGTGTATTACTTCATGAAAGATGATTTCCGGGCCCCGTTCATTATGCAGGCCGGCTATCAGTTCGGACACTGATCACCCGGAAATGACAACCGCTGCCAGTCAGTTCTGGCAGCGGCTTCAGCCACTCAGCCCCACTTCCCGGCCGGCGACTCATACCCCTGATACGCCGCCAGCAATTGCTGAGGCTCGCTGGCCACAATGATCATGTCGGCAAACGCTTCCCGGGTAAATCCGGCATCCTTTGCACTGTGGATAAACGTCAGCAGGCTGTCATAAAAGCCATTTACGTTATACAACGCACAGGGCTTACGGTGGAGCCCAAGCTGCGCCCAGGTCCAGATTTCAAAAAACTCTTCCATGGTGCCAGCACCGCCGGGCAGGGCTACATAAGCATCCGCCAGTTCAGCCATTTTGGCTTTACGGGTATGCATATCCGGCACTTCAATCAGCTCAGTCAGGCCCGGATGACCTATTTCTTTATGCTGCAGATGAGTGGGAATAACCCCGATCACCTCACCGCCATTATCCAGCACAGCATCGGCAACGACGCCCATCAGACCGACTTTACCGCCGCCATAGACCAGTGAGATATTTTGTTCGGCAAAGTATTTACCCAGTGCGCGGGCCGCTTCAGCATAAACTTCATCATTGCCCATGCTGGACCCGCAATATACGGCTACCTTCATCGTATGTCCTTATTATTCAAAGATATTGCCCGCTTCGAGCCGGGCCGGGTAAGTGGTACCGCCACCGATCCAGGTAATCCGGTCAGCACCGTCACCAGTCATTTTATAGCAGCTCCAGCGACCGCCCCATTCAGAGCAGTATTCGTTACCATCGGTCTTCCAGGTGCCCGTTTCCAGCGGACGTGGCTCGTGGAAATACAGCGTTTTGCCATTACTGCTGAAGGTCTGTACCGCCCCGTTATCCAGATACGCGGTTTTTCCCGCCAGCAGTTGCTGAATCTCAGCACCGCTCAGCGGACGCTCTTCAGCGGCAACGGCTGCACCGGCCAGTAACATAGCCAGCAGTGCTGACAGCCCTGCCTGTAGTATTGAATTGAATCCGGCTAGCGCCATCCTGTTGCTCCTTAATCTGTTCCGGGACTGAGATAATTTCCCTTACATTGCCCGGTTCTATCCAATACTATTAAAGCTGTGTGCCACCGGGGAACGCCATTGTGAAACGTCTTTATCCATCATTCTGTGACCGATTACAACCAGCAGTTTTAGCGCTGACAATTTGTATTTCCATACTCTTCACCCAGTTCGCCAGCGCCGACATAACTGAACAGATCAACAGTACCCGCCAACAGCTGGATGCACTGGATGCCGATAATCCGGCCAACAGCAAAGAGCGGGAAATTTACCAGCAAATCCTTTCCGCATTACAGGAAACCAAACGGCTGGAAACCCGGGTAACCCGGCTGCGGGACAACCTGGCCAACCTCCCCGGTCTGATTGAAGAACTGCAGACTCAGCTGGCTGCACCGGAACCGGCAGTTGGCGCAAAAAACTGGCGCTCACAGCCGCTGGAAAAACTGGAAAACCGGCTGGCTCCGGCACAGGCAAACCTGCTGGCACTGGAGCAGCAATTTAACACCCTCGATAATCAGGTCAGCAATTATCAGGATAAATCCACCGGCCTGCGTGACCAGCTCACCAAGCTGAAGCAAGACTCGGCACCACCGGCCAGCGGTGAAAACGGCAGCCAGACACTGGCGGAAGCCCGCTTCGTTCTCAATAACACCCGCATTCAGGCCTTCGAGCTCGAGATTCTCAACATACCCAGCCAGCGGGACTACGACCTGCTGCAACTGGAGCTGCTGTCCCGCCAGATTGCGGCCCACAAAGCCTATCTGCAGGAATTGCAGGATCTGATTCAGACCAAACGCCGCCTTGAAGCCGAACAGGCCCTGGAAGCCCTGAAGAAAGACCCCGGTGAAGAAGAGTACCCCGAAGCACTGCAACCGATCGTTAAAAGCAATCAAAAACTCTCTGAAAAACTGCGCCACAGCCTGCAAAGCAGTGAGCAGGCCATTGCCCAGCGACGGACACTGGAACGCCAGCAAGCCCTGTTACGGCAAAGTTATAAAGCCATTGAGCAACAACTGGAGCTCACCGATACCACCTTCAGTCTGGAGCTGAAACAGCTCTCGGAACGGTTCGCCACCACCCAGGATACTGAGCCTAACCTGCAGCGGATTAATCAGGTCCGGCTGGCAAATCTGGAGCTGAATCAGCAGGCACTGAATCAGGCATTTAATGTCTCTGACCTCAACCCGGAAGCACAGCAGAGCGCCAAACAGCTGCTGGATGATATGGAAGGGCTCACCACCCGGCTGGAAACCGCCTATGCGCAGGAACTGGACGAGCGGGCGAAACTGCTCGGGGTTCAGAACGATATCAACAAACAGATCGAACAGGGGCAGGCGCTGCTGGAGCGTTACCTGATCTGGTTGCCCAATACCACTGAGATAAACCGCCGCTTCCTGCAGGATGTCGCCGACAGTTTCGGGGCGATTCAGCAACACACCCAACAGATTATCAGCAACAGCCAGATGAATGCCTCTGGTGCCTGGTTGCGTTCCCTGTTTACGCTGCTAGTGCTAACCGGGATCAGTTTTTACAGCTTCCGCTACCTGATCCGCCATGAGCAACAGTGGGCAGAACAGCTGGGCAATGTGGTACAGGACAAATTTACCCGCAGCCTGCGGTTACTGCTGCTGGCACCGGTGATCAGCTTACCGGTTCCGGCAGGGCTGTGGTTTCTCACCCAGAAACTGATTGCGGTGCCTGCCCCCGTCATGCAACCAATGAGCATCAGCCTGTCACTGCTGATGTGGGCTTACCTGTCGCTGCTGCTCTGGCTGCGCCGCCCATACGGACTGCTGTACCGCCATCTGGATGTGCCGGAAGAGCTGTGTGCCACCCTGGCACGCATTGCCCACCCGCTGTATTTACTGGGTATCCCGCTCACCCTGGCACTGATTTATCTGACCGCCACCCCTTCCGCCGAAGTCCACTCAGGCCTTGGCCGGGTAGTATTTATCTTGCTGGCGATGCTGGCCGGCGGATTCTGGGCAGCCTTATGGCGGGTTGCCCCGCAAATCAACGAAGCCACCGAAACCCGCCGGTGGTGGCAGCGTGCCCGGTTATGGCTGGCCATTCTGGTGCTGATACACGGAGTGCTGATTGCCGAAGCCCTGCTGGGTTATGTGCTCACCGGCGGCATTATCATGCTGCTGTTGCTGATCACCACAATGATCTTCTTCTCCGTATTCACCTTCTACCGTCTGGGGATGCGCTGGTTGCTGATCGAAGAACGCCGGCTGGCCTTTGACCGCGCCAAAGCCCGGCGCAGTGAAATTCTGGAAGCCCGGGAAAACAACACTGAAGTGCCTCCTGTGCAGGAAAACTTCCTGAACCTGAGCACCATTTCCGATCAGGCCAAGGTGCTGCTGAAAGCCACCAGCGTCAGCCTGTTGTTCGTTGCCCTGTGGCTGCTGTTTAAAGAGTTTATCCCGGCATTGCAGATACTGGATGAAATCGTCCTGTGGAGTAACACCGTGGTCACCAGCGGCGGTGTGATTGCCGAGAATATCACCCTGCTGGGCATCATTACCGGTTTGCTGGTGATCTCCCTGAGCATCCTCGCCGCCTATAACCTGCCCGGGCTGCTGGAGCTGCTGGTGCTGAAACATCTGGACCTGACTCCCGGCACCTCATACGCAATCACCACCATCACCAAGTACAGCCTGATTGTGGTAAGTATCCTCGCCGGTGCTTCTCAGATCGGGGTAGAATGGGCCAAACTGCAGTGGCTGGTAGCCGCACTGGGTGTAGGCCTGGGCTTCGGTCTGCAGGAAATCGTCGCCAACTTTGTATCCGGCATCATCATTCTCTTTGAAAAACCGATCCGTATCGGCGATACCGTCACCGTCGGCGGCCTCACCGGCACCGTGACCCGGATTCAGATCCGCGCCACCACCATTACCGACTGGGACCGCAAGGAAGTCATCATTCCTAACAAAACCTTCGTCACCGATCAGCTGATCAACTGGTCCCTGAGCGATCCGATTACCCGGGTAGTAATACAGGTGGGGGTTGCCTATGGCTCCGATACAGATCTGGTGCGGGCACTCATTCTGCAGGCGGCACGCAACCATCCGAAAGTGTTGCCGGAGCCACAGCCAGCGGCGTACTTCCATGCCTTTGGTGACAGTACCCTGAACTTTGATTTGCGGTTATATCTGAACAATCTGGACGACCGACTACCGGTCACCCATGACATTCTGCAGCAGATTAATGCGGACTTTGAGAAGCACGATATCTGTATCGCCTTCCCGCAACTGGATGTACGCCTGATTAAACAGGATGATGATAAATAAAATACGACCTCAAACGCGGCGCCATATATAAAATGGCCCGCGTGTTGAGCAGTAACCGTTTACAGATCCTTGCCAATCCAGACAACCTTGCCGATTACCTGCAGGTCATCGGCTTCGTTGTACGACACTTCTACCCGTTCATATTCTTTGTTATCACTGATCAGGATAAAGCCCTTTAAGGTATTCTGGATACGCTTCACCACTAAGTGCTCATTATTTCGGATCACATAAATACTGCCATCTTCCAGGCGCTGCTTACTGGTATCAATCATCAGTGTGTTGTTGTCACTGATCACCGGTTCCATGCTATCTCCCTTAGCAAATACCAGGACCAGATCTTTTTCTTTCAGACCACGGTATTTCAACCACTTATGGCGAAACGCAAGCTTACGGGTCGCCTGCTCATGCTCTGGCACGATACCAGTTCCTGCAGCCACCTGAATGTTATAGCCAGGTATTAACGCAAACTCCTGCTCCAACTCACTGGAAGATTCTGTGGCGCTGGCAGACATCGAACCTTTTCCGGTAATCAGCCACTCCAGCGAAACATTGGCAGCCTGTGCAATCAGTGCCGCGCGGTCAATGCCCGGAAAGGAACCGGTCAGATAACTGCGTAATGAACTTTCCCCAACCCCGCATTTTTTTGCGAAAGCATTTGTCGATTCGCCGGCAAAAGCCTCTCTGAGCCGGAAAGCAAACTGTTCAGAATCAACTAAAGGCACATCTGAATTGTTGGAACGGAAATTAGATTTCGGCATAACACGCCCATAAGAATTTGATTTTTTGAGAACAGGCCAGAATAAGTTCGCAATATTAACCGAACCCCATCAGACATTCAAAATATTTTTTAATTAGCTCTTGTCTGTATCGCAAAATAAACCTAATATTCGCAAAAACAAACGAACATAGATTGTATTCACAGCGGCTCTTTCAGACGAACAGAATAGCTTTCTCAGGATAAATTTCGCTGTTTATAGCGAACAACAACATTAATAAACGGAATGCTCGCAATAAGTCGCGCCTCACACCTTTGCTGACTTAGCCTTCCCGACCCGTAAATGTCCGCACCCCGGTCAGCATAACCGAACCGGAGGTTGCCATTCATCACTTGCAATAAAGGACTATCAACATGCAAAACCTTACTCAACAGACACCGGCATCAACCTCTTCAACTGACTTCTCAGCAGACCTGTTACGCCGTCTGGAAGACATTCCGGAAGAAGTCCAAAAAAAATGGCCAAAGGATCTGTCAGCCCTCATCGATATCTACAGCGCTTCACTGCAACGTTTAGGCTATAACCAACAGGAAGCCAGCAAAATCAGCCACATACTGTTAGCAGAACAGGCAGTGTACTGTGGAGGACGTTATTTTTACCTTCCCAAACCTGATGCGCTAAAAAAAGCGGTCAGAGATGTCGAGATACACCGGGACTGGAGCGAACGAAACATGTTACCTGAAGCGCTGGCGGCCAAATACCAGCTCAGCAATATCCATATCTATCGCATTCTGAAACAACAACAAAATTACCGCCGTCACACACGTCTGAAGCAGAACGACGGATAACACCACGATAATCGACTGACAGCCTGGCACTTGAATATCTAACTCAGGTTAATCCTTCCAGCCGGGCTGTAGCACTAACCTTTCCCCTGTCATTCATTCAATTCAACTTACAGGGAGCATTATGTCTGATTGTATTTACTACCTGAGCCAACGCTCACAGAACAAACTTTCTCAGGTCCACCCGGATCTGCGCAAAGTGATTGAACTGGCCATTCAGTACACGCCTGTTGATTTTACGGTGCTCGAGACAGTTCGCAGCTCACAGCGTCAGCAACAACTTATCGATGCAGGCCACTCACGTACAAACAACAGCCGGCACCTTGCCAGAACACCAAAATACAGCCCTGACCTCGGCAGTGTTTCCCATGCGGCGGATCTTGGCGCCCTGGTCAATAACCAACTGAGCTGGAACTGGCCGGATTATTTTCAGATTGCCGATGCTGTTCGGCAAGCCGCTCAAACACTGGAAATACCTGTCGTCTGGGGTGGTTGCTGGCAATTACTCAATGATGAAACACCTGCAAAACAGGCTCACCAGAGCTACTTAGGCCGGAAAAAAGCCCGAAAGCAGCCGGCATTCGCTGATGGGCCTCACTTCGAACTCAGCTGGGAGGCCTATCCGATATGAGTATCTGGAATATTCTTGGTGAACTGGTACGTCCGGTCAGCACACTGATAGACGAAATCCACACCTCTGAAGACGAACGCCTGCAAATCAAAGCAAGTCTGTTCGAAATGCAAACACATCTGGCGACACAGGTAATGGCATACGAAGCCCAATTACTGAAAGCCAAAACCAGCGTGATTACTGCCGAAGCCCAGGGGGCCAGCTGGTTACAGCGCAACTGGCGCCCCATCACAATGCTGACCTTTCTGACTCTGGTCGTTGCCGACACCTTTGGCCTCACAACCTTCCGCTTAGCAAGTGAAGCCTGGAGCTTATTGCAAATCGGTCTGGGGGGATATGTGGTGGGCCGGAGCGCAGAAAAAATCATACCCAAAATTACTGAAATCATGAGGAAAGACTAATGCCTGACATGCTCGATCAAGCGGAGTTGCTGGAATCCCGGCAACGTCTGGAAGCACTGTTACACGTGCAACAAAATAATTATGAACCGGAACAGTACAACCATGACGGTGAAGTCATCTGTATTGACTGTGACCTGCCCATACAGCCAAAAAGACTGCGTGCAAAACCCAATGCGGCGCGCTGCATTGATTGCCAGGAACTCTGGGAATTCAGCCATGTTCGCTAACTGGGATGCTGCCAAGTTCTGGCTGGATGCATCCCAGTGGATCTTTACCCTGGCCACAGCACTGTTTGTCTGGCTACGCACCGGCCAGGACCAGAACCGACAAAAAATTCAGGCGGTGGATAACCAGCTGGAACAACTGGAACATCGCATCATCACGATGGAAGAAAACCTGAAACACGCCCCTACCCATGAAGACATCTCCAGCGTCAGGGCTGAAATTGCCGGGATTAAGGCAAACCTGCAGCAAAACACCTATATGTTGCAGCGCGTCCACGACCATCTGATGCAGAAGCACTGAAGCCAGCTATCTCCCCCTCCTTCCCCTTTGCGCCCTTTCCGGCGCTTTTTTTCGACCATTAACAAAAATGTCTAACTCAGGTTAAACCCGCTGCATTTTTGCCATCGGTATTCTGTGCTCATCAATCGGGAGCACCGGGCAACAGAGCCCACCAGCCCCCTGTAACGAACAACAGCTCAAGAGGCTCACGCCAATGCTGGCAAATACCGAAACCACATTAATCAGCACCATCAGCGATACGCTGAGTGCCACCGTGCCAAACATTGCACGGCATCCGGGACGCTGGGACGCAAAAACCGTTAACACCCTGCTGACGACCGCCCCCGCTATTTACGTCAGCTTTAGTCAGGGTAGCTATCAGGAACTGTGGAGCGATCAGTTACTGGGGCGGTGGCACATTTTCCTGTTTGCCAAACATCTGAACGGTAACGCTTCAGAAATCGGCATCTACCAGATGATTGAACAGCTACTGCCCGCTTTACACGGTCTGGAATTTGGTCAGGAAGACGTCCTGCGACTGAAGCAAATCCGCAACCTTCTCAACTTTAAGAACCTCGAGTTTCAGCTGGATACCAGCAGCGTCAGTGCAGGTATCAGCTGTTACGAAATGATCTTTGAACTCCCGATGCGCTGGACGCAAAACAGCAGCGGCAGCATCGATCCGTGGCAGCGTTATCACGCTACCCACAACGACCTTAACAACAAGCCCCTGGCATCCGGCCAGGCAGAACTTCCGCAAGGAGATTAACCATGAGCAACAAAACCCTGTACCTGAAACCGGCTGAAGGCCTGATGGTACGTATGGAAGACGGTACAGATATGCCAGCCGAAGGCTGTGCCGTTC
Organism: Aliamphritea spongicola; assembly: GCF_017051665.1. NCBI lineage: Bacteria > Pseudomonadati > Pseudomonadota > Gammaproteobacteria > Oceanospirillales > Oceanospirillaceae > Aliamphritea > Aliamphritea spongicola. The sequence goes on along the minus strand of NZ_JAFIDL010000002.1, from coordinate 329,490 downwards.
CGAACAACAGTTATTACCGCCGACGTCATCTGGACGGTGATCTGATCGTATTTACCCCTACCACAGCCACTGCCCCACAGGAGTCCTGATATGGCAATTTCTTTTGACGCTATCCCCGCCAGCCTGCGTACCCCGGGCGCTTACATCGAATTCAACAATGAGCTGGCCGGTGCCACCGGTTTCATGCACAAAGTGTTAGCCTTCGGCCAAAAACTGAGCACAGGCTCCCAGGCCGCTAACCAGCCTGTTCGGGTTACTAATCCGGCGCAGGCAACCACACTGTTTGGCCGCGGCTCAATGCTGGCCAATATGCTGAGCGCCTTCTTCAAAGCGAACACCGAAACTGAGCTATGGGTTATCGCGCTGGATGATGCATCTTCCGGTGTTAAAGCAGCAGGCTCTGTACAAGTAACAAGCGCGCCTACCGGCAGCGGCACTCTGGAACTGTACATCGGTGGTGAACGGGTACGGGTCGGCATTACAGCCGGTGCAACTGCAGAAGCCGTCGCCACAGCCATTAACGCAGCCATTAATGCAAAAGCAGATTTGCCGGTCACTGCATCGGTAAGCGCTGCAACCGTTACCGTGACAGCCCGCCACAAAGGCGAAGCCTTTAATGGACTGGACATCCGTGCCGGTTATTACGGCGAACAGATGCCTGCCGGTCTGGCACTGACTATCAACGCACTCAGCTCCGGCAGCGGTAACCCATCCGTCACACCGGCTATCGATGCAATGGGAGACGAGTGGTACAACTGGATCATCAATCCTTACACTGATACTGCCAACCTGGTCGCGCTGGAAACCGAACTGGATTCCCGCTGGGGCCCAATGCGTCAGATCGGCTGCCGCGCTTTCACCGCCATTGCTGGCACGCATGCAGCAACCGGTACTTTTGGCCGTGCCCGCAATAACCCTCACGTCACCTGTCTGGGCACCGGTAGCAGCCCTACCCCGGCTTACATTGCGGCAACAATCAACGCTGCCGTTGCAAGTTTGTCATTGAGTATTGATCCGGCCCGTCCGCTGCAAACCCTGAAACTGACCGGCTTCCTTGCTCCTTCACAGGACAAAACCTGGACCCGCCAGGAACGTAACCTGCAACTGTATGACGGCATCAGTACATTTACGGTAGACCGCGACGGTACAACCCGCATTGAACGTCAGATCAGCATGTACCAAACCAACAGCGCCGGTCTGGACGACGCCAGCTATCTGGATATCTGTACCCCGGAAACCCTGGAACGTATCCGCTTCGAACAGCGCCAGATGATCACTCAGAAATACCCACGTCATAAGCTGGCTGGCGACGGCACCAACTATGGTCCGGGTCAGGCCATCATCACCCCGAAAATCATCCGCGGCGAACTGCTAGCGCTGTATCAGGAAATGGAACTGAAAGGCTGGGTAGAAGATTACTCCGGTTACGACAAACAGCTCATCGTCGAGCGTGACGTCAGTGACCGGAACCGCCTCAACTGGCGCGACACTCCAAACCTGGTTAACCAGGCACGGGTCTTCGCTGGCAAGCAACAGTTCATCGTTTAACCGCCTGATTACAAGGAAATCTTATGAAAATCGCAAAAAAACTCTACTTCGACATTCCCGGCCTGGGCCGGCTTCACGCATCTTCCGGCTCATTCGATCCCGGCGGTGAAAAACGGGACGCGGTCATGACTGATCTGGGCGTCGCCGGTTACACCGAAGAACCGGTCGCACCCACTGTTCAGTTCAAAATACCCAACATTGCCGGTACTGATTTGAACCAGCTACGCAATCTGACCAACGTTAACGTCAATATTCAGGACGATAACGGCCAGTCATGGCTGGTACGCAACGCATGGACATCTCAGCCACCCAAACTGTCCGGTGGCGAAATTGACATGCAAATGACGGGCATTTCTGCAGACCCTGTTAGCTAAAAGGAGCCGGGCACATGACTCAACACACGGTAACACTGGAAAAAGGCCTGACAATCGGCGATGAGCGACACACCAAAGTAGTGCTGCGCGAATTATCAGCCGGCGATCTGATCGCTGCCATGGAAGAATCCGAACGCCTGATCATGGTGCCCGGCGCCAACGGTGCAGAACCGGCACTGGTAACCAGCAATACGCTAATGGGTATTAACACCCTGCGGCGACAGGTTGCCAGTATCGGCTCCGTTGACGGTCCTCTGGAACGGGAGCAGCTCAGCCTGCTCTCCAACAAGGATCTGGAGATTCTGCACCAGGGCGTCGCCGCACTGGACACAGCCATCGTCAATGCGCTTGAGGCGCGGGGGCGATCTGCAGCTGCGGACCAGACAAATTGAACAGGCCATCGTGACGCTGTCACTGCGCCTGCACTGGTCCCGCAGCAATTACCTAAACCTTTCCGAGCGGCAACTGATCGGGGTATTTACCTCGGTCAGAACCGCACTCACCCCCAGCGAACAGAGGGCTAACTATGAGCACTTATAATCTGACGCTTGCCGAAGCCCTGAGTGGACGAGGCGAAGCAAAGATTGCCAGCACCCTGCCTCTACAAAAACTGGAGACATCCACCAACCTGCAAGCAAGCTATCTGAACCTAAGCCGCGTTCTGGATGGAACCGCAGCTAAATTTCAGCAACTACAAACAAAAATTGATTCGATCCAAACAGGCAATAAGACCTCAGCAAAATCATCTGACCAAACACCTTTAGAACAAATAAAATCTCGCCGCGATCAGCTACTACTCGCACCGCTAAAGGGCATAGAAAACGCAGTTCAAGGGCTCAGTACTGATAACCAAAATGCCCTGATTACGGCGGCAGGGATTATTACTGCTGGTGTTGCTGGCATTGCGGCCACCGCAAAACTTGGCAAACAAGTCCGTACTGTTATTAAAGCCATAGAAAAAAATGGATTCCTGGGAGCTTTAACTGGCGGAGATAATCACAATGTCCAGCAAGTCCATGTCGTCGATTGGGACAAATCAGTTATTGCTTCAGTCAGAAACATCGGTGCTGGAGGCAACTACGGCCCGGACATCGGCGACAAGGATGGTAAAAAAAATCAAAACAAAAGCAAGTCGCGTCTCGGCAGATTAGGGAGTTGGATCAAAAATATTGGTCGTGGCGCTCTTAATGCAGGCAAAGCTCTGCCCGGAGCAACCGCAGGCATGCTGGGCATTACAGGTTCTGGCACCTATCTGAAAGCCAAGCTTTCCACAGCTGCACAAACAGCACATAAAGCAATCCATGACGTAACAGGCAAAGTTAAAAATAGCCTGAGTAGCTTTTGGTCCGCCGGTAAAAAACATACTTCCGGATTCTTTTCAAGCATAGGAACAAGCTTCACTAATCTGAAAAATGACACTGCAAATATCTCAAAAAACCTGATTTCCTCATCCAAATCAGGGCTCAATACTCTGTGGTCTTCAGGAAAAGAAGCTGCTGGCGGGCTATTCAAACAGGCTAAGAAATTCGGTCCGTTCCGAATGCTGGCGGCATACGACCTGTTCACTACCTGGAACAGTGATCAGAGCACCTCACAGAAAATCCAAGACACCGGCAACATCGCAGGCGGTATGGGCGGCGCAGCGCTTGGCGCTGCAATTGGCACCGCCATTTTACCTGGCGTCGGCACGATTATTGGTGGCTTGCTGGGAGGCTTAGGCGGTGAGTTAGCCGGCGGAGAACTCTCCCAGAAACTCTCTACTTATCTCGACATCAACGTCAAAGACGACCGCACTGAGGTCAAAGCACGCGGTGATGCAGCCCAACATACGGACATTTCCGGCAGCACCATGCTGGCACACTAAAGGAGAACAATCATGACTTGGCAACAACGTCTACAGCCAGCCTCCTTCCGTGGGGTGAGCTTTCATATCGACACTGCCACTGGCCAGGGAGGCCGCCGGGTTGCAGTGCACCAGTATCTGAACCAGTCACAACACTGGGCTGAGGATATGGGCCAGACAGCCGCTAATGAACGGCTGCAAATGTTCGTGATCGGTGCTGACTATGATCTGCAGCGGGAAAAGCTGTTTGCAGCATTGAACTCACCGGGCGCAGGCAAACTGATCCATCCTTATCTGGGCAGCATGTACATTCAGGTAAAAGATTTCAGCTGGACAATATCAACCCGTAAAGGAGGTTATTGTCAGATTGATCTGAACTACGTACGCGCTGGTAAAAGGCAGTATCCGATTGCAAAACTGACCAGCAAACACCAACTGGAACAAAGTTGTGACAGCAGCAAAGCTGCCGTCATGAAAGACTTTGAAGCAGTCTTCAAATTACAGCGCCAGGCGCAGTTTGTTCAGGATGCTGCTACCAGCCAGCTTAACCAGTTAACAACGGCCATCCGTGCTACCGGAGAGCAGGTTCAGGCGGTTGTGCAAGCAGCGGGCAATGCTGTTCAGACACTCACCAGCACTGTTCAGAGCGCTGCTGAATTAGCGCAAACACCGGCTCGCATATTGAAGACTCTGGATGATCAGCTTTATCAGGCCTTCCAGACAACCGACAACATTGATGACCTGTTCAGCCAATATCAGCAATTCAGTGGAGAGTTAACAACAGTAGCAGTGGTTAACAAAACGGATACTCCCAGCCGTCAGCAACTGGCTGTTAATCAGAATGCTCTGAATCAAAGTACTCAGGCATTAGCCTGCATCCGTATGGCCCTGAACATCAGCCAGCTACAAACGCCTTTCAGTACTTACAGCCAGGCGATTGCTGTACGGGATTTTTTGCTTAATCAGTTGGATACGGTGATCGAGCAAAGCAGCGATGCCGCTTACGGGCCGTTATCTGAACTGCAAACGGCCCTGATCCGGCATATTGAAACCGTTGCTCCGGGGCTGCAGCAAATCCGCAGCATTGAATTGCAACGGGCAGAGCCCGCTTTAGTAACAGCCCACCGTCTGTACGGTGATATCCAGCGCACCGCTGACCTGATCAGCCGCAACAATATCAGCCACCCGGGCTTTATACCTGCCGGACACGCTCTGGAGGTGCTGCTATGAAAGATGAACTGATTCTGCTTATTGAAGGCCGTACGCATCAGGGCTGGAGCAATGTCAGTATCACCCGATCCATTGAACAGGGTACACATCGCTTCAACGTCTCACTGACTGAACAAGCGCAGTCAGTGAATCAGCCCCACCTGATTCAGCCCGGTGCAGCCTGTCAGCTTTACGCCGGAAATGAGCTGGTAATCAGCGGTTACATTGATGACATTGAACGCAGTTACGACAGCACCCAGCACAGTGCATCCGTCAGTGGCCGCTCTAAACTGGCGGATTTGGTTGACTGCTCCTCCACCGGAAAGCAACAAACCAAAGGCCGCAGCCTGGAGAATATTGCTAAAGCCTTGTGTCAGCCTTTCGGCATTGACGTAAAAGTCGACCCGAGTGCCACGGAAGCCAACAAAGCGTTTAGCAAAGATTTGACGCTGGATAACGGCCAGCCTATCTGGGAATTTCTTGAACAACTGGCACGCCAGACAGGCGTACTACTGATCTCAGATGCTGATGGCAACCTGCTGATCACCCGAACCCGTACTCAGGAGACAGATACGGCAATTAACCTGGGAACCAATGTAACCTCTGCCAGCGGCTCATTCAGCCACCGGGACCTGTTCAGCGAATATATCGTCACCGGACAACGCCCGGATATTAATGGCCAGGACGCCCGTGCTAATCAGTCCCGTGGATCATTTAAGACTGAGCGCGGACGCTACCGCCCCACTGTCATCAGCGCAGATAATCCGGTTGATAACGAAGAATGTAAACGTCTTGCCCAATGGCATAACAACGTTCGCCGTGGCCGTAGCGAGACCATCAGCTACACCCTTTCCGGCTGGCGACAAACTGCAACAGGTAGGCTCTGGGCACCCAATGAACTGATTAATGTGAATGATTCTGTTCTTGGCCTGAAAGATACCAGACTGCTCATCACCGAAGTGACCTTCTCAGCGAACAACCAGGGCACGACCACCCGGCTGAAACTGATGTCCCCAAAAGCATTTCTGCTACCGGAAACCGGCAAAACACCCGTTGTCAGCCAACCGGTAGTAATCCCTGATCCGCACAGCGGTGCTGCTTTTGATGAAGCGGGGTACATCATATGAATCAGCTCAATCCTAATCAGCTTATCCGGGCAATTCAGGCCTTTACCTCGCCCCTGAGCCGAAAGCTGAAAATCATCCTGCAACGGGCCGCTTTGGTCCGGGCCGGTTATCGGGGAAAACGTCGTTTACTTCAGCTTCAGGTTGAAGGCGATCAAACCCTGGCGGATATCGAGCACCTGGAACCCTTTGGCTTTACCAGCCATCCGCTGAATGGCGCAGAAGCGGTTGCTCTGTCATTCAACGGTAACGGTAGCCATACCGTTGCACTGTTGATTGGCGATGCCCGTTACCGGCTGGAGGTAGCTGAAGGTGAGACCGCTATCTATAACCAGCAGGGTGACAAGGTACATATCCGGGCCGACCGGAGTATTGAAATTCAGTCAGCAAACAAGGTGCTGGTGAACGCTCCGGAGCTGTATTGCAGCGGGGTAATCAGGGCGCAGGACGTCATCTCGCACAGTAACGTCAGCCTGATTAATCACCAGCATAACGAAACCAATGGTGCGACAACCCATAAGGCAAATCCATCATGAAGCAAACCACCATGCCGGCACTGGGCTGGCACTCAACCAAACAACAACTTGATCTGAAACCCGCCCCTGCTGACCAACTGAGCTGGCTGCAAAACGCCGTCACAATATCCCTGTTTACGGATGCCCGGGCCAGCCAGGAGGAAGCCGGAAATCAGCAAGACTTACGGGGCTACTGGGGTGATTCAGAACTGCCAGACGGTGAAAGCCTGGGCAGCAAGCTATGGCTGTTACAGCGGGAAAAAGTCACCCGTGACGTCATCAGCAAAGCCCGTGATTTTGCCGAAGAAGCACTGCAATGGTTGGTTGAAGAAAACCATTTGCTAAGCCTTCAGGTCAGTGCCGAGCGCACTGATCTGGACAGCATCGCATTTCAAATTGGCTGCCAGCTTCCCGAAGGCAACTGGATCAACCTGTTCCGGGAACATCAGCTGGCACTGACAGCAACAGGAGGCTCACATGCCCTTCAGTCGTAAAACCCTGCCCCAGCTGCGCCAGCAAATCGCAGTAGATATCGAACGCTACAGCGGTCAGGCAGCCAGCAGCCGGGGCGACATCTATTATCCTCTGGCGCAGGCCGTTGCCGGTGCTGTGCATGGCCTGCACGGCCACCTGCAGTACACCGTTGAACAACTGTTCGACCAAAGCGCAGATGACACTAACCTGCTCCGCCGGGCTGCAGAAATGGGGATCTACCGTTTACCCGCCAGTCACGCCAGCGGACTGCTAACCCTGACCGGCAACAACGGAGTCAGCATTCCAGCGGAAACTCTGCTGCAAGATGACAACCAGAAAATCTATCGCAGCACACAAACGGTCAGCCTGACCAATGGTACTGCCAACCTGCCGGTAGAAGCAGCTGAAGCTGGCTCTGCTGGTAATCTTATATCCGGTACAACGCTCCAGTTTATTACTCCGGTATCCGGTGTGGATACTCAGGCCAGCGTGATCAGCCTTAGCGGTGGTGCCGATGCAGAAACCATCAGCCGGGTTCGGGAACGTTTAGCTGAACGCCGCAAGCATCCACCAATGGGGGGCAGTGCTCAGGACTATATCGCCTGGACCAAAGGTGCTCATGCGGACATTACCCGTGCTTGGTGTACACCGAATGCACTGGGCCTGGGAACAGTTGTGGTTCGTTTTGTCACCGACAATCTGACGACGCCTATTCCCACTCAGGCACATATCGATGCGGTAAAAGCACAGCTGGAATCAGTACGCCCGGCAGGTATGAAGCGATTAGAAATCTACGCGCCGGCAGCCAAAGCATTGAATCTGACCTTAACCCGGCTAACCCCGAATGACGATAAAACCCGCACCGCCATTACTGCAGAACTGAAAGACCTTCTGCAGCGGGAAGCAAAACCCGGCGGCACCATCTACCTGAGCCAGATTAATGAAGCGATTTCCCTGGCGACAGGAGAACGTGATCACCGCATTAATCTGAGTGACGACTTTACCTGCGCGGCAGGTGAGTTTCCGATTCTGGGAGACATCACATGGCCAACAGCATAGACGCTTACCGCGACCAGTTGCTCGCCCTGTTGCCGCAAGGGCAGGCCTGGCCCAAACACACCGACAGTGAACTGGCTAAGTTGCTTCAGGGCATCGCCCATGAGCTGCACCGCACAGAAAAACGGGCTGAAGATATTCTGGACGAAGCACACCCGAGCAAAGCCTTTGAGATGTTTGAAGAATGGGAAACGATGCACGGTTTGCCGCATGCCTGCGGAGGCAGCCAGAACTTTCAGGAACGGCGCAGCGCGCTGATTCAGGCTTACCAGTCCAGAGGCGGACAAAGCCGTGAGTTTTTTATTGCTCTGGCAGCCCTCCTTGGCTTCCCAATCACTATTACTGAATACCGTGAACGCTTGCATGGCGACAGCTTCAGCGAAGTTTTCGGCAATGAAGACAGCAACTACACCTGGCAAGTGAATGCGCCCATTCTGAACTATCAGGAGCGCCACTTCGGCCAGCCCCACGGTGACGTCTACCGCAGCTGGAACAACCAGCGTCTGGAGTGCGTGCTGCAACGCCTGGTTCACGCCCACCGATTAATGACATTCAGTTATCACTAACAGGAGAACACTATGGATTATCCTAAATCCGACGCCGGTGCCCGGCTACAAAACGGTAAATTTACCGACGGCGATCCCGTCAACAACATTCCCCCAAGTAAAGACTCAGCGATTTATCAGAATATGGTATTTGATGAGCTTATCAATGCCATCACTGAAGGTGGAGCCACACCTGATGAGACTAAATCTGATCAGCTTGCTGGCATTATCCGGCAATTAAAATCCGGTGGGAGAATCCTTGGAGAGCCTTTCTGGCATTTAGGGGAGACACCTCCAGCAAAAGCACTACAGTTTTCCGGACAATTACTTGATCGTTCTGAATACTCTGAACTGTGGGAAGCATTAAATAATGAAGACCGGAATATTATCTTTATTTCGGATACTGAATGGCTTAACGGGCGCTTTGGTTGTTGGTCTACAGGTAATGGTTCAACAACCTTCCGAGCCCCTATGACACAGGCAGATTTTATTCGAGTTTTTGATAACTCTCGTGGAATAAACCAGCAGCAGCTACTGGGACAATGGGAATCGGATGAATTGAAATCCCATAATCACACGACAACAGCAGATAATCGCCTGATTTTATCGAGACATGGAAGGGATGCAGGTGTTGATTACCATAGCTCTAAAGCACGAAACGATGATGCAAATTACAGTGGTAGTCAAATGACAGGGCATACAGGCGGATCAGAAACAAAACCACGAAGCGTTGCCTGGATGCAAAGCTTCTGGTTTCAATAAGGAGTCATACAATGTACTTAAACCACTATAGCCCTGACACAGGATTCTATACTCACCAAGCACCGGCAATACAAAATCCAAAGCAACCAGGCAAATACTTCGAACAGGCTTTCACTACTCCTGACCCTGTGCCGAACTTACAAAAAAATCAGATCGCCATCCGCAATAAAGAAAACACTGCATGGACAATATCTGAAGACTGGCGCGGCACGGTCTGGCACAAACACACTAAAGAGGCTGTTGAACACTCAGAAACAGGCCCACTGCCTGATCACCTTACAAGCATCGAACCCGGTGAATTTGATGAATGGCAGGAAGACAAATGGGTAACAAATCTGACCAAAAAACTGGTGGCCCAAAAAACCATGCTCAGCCAGCAACTCCAGGCCGATGCCTCATTTGCTCGCCAGCAAATCAGTAATGCTGCAGATATTTTGGTAACCATTGGCTGGGCCGAAAAAGCCCGCCGGGCTGAACGCGCAATCGCAGGCATGGGAACCGCTGCAGATTTAGCTGCTCTGCAGGCAGAGGCAACAGCCCGGAACCTGGGTGAAACACCGGAGCAACTGGCACAGCTGCAACTGAAAAAAGCCAACGCTTTACACTTAAAAACGGCCATTATTGACGGCTGGGTTAAAGCTGCAGGTAAACAGGTTTCAGCAATGGCAGATCCGACTGAAGCGGAAGCATTACTTATTAGCTTAAAGCAAAACCTCGACACCCAGCTAGCTTCTATCAGCTAACGTTCCACCCTATTCACCCTTTCCTCATAAGGCAAACCTGTCTTGCTGATAAACATCAGCAATGGAATTCGTTTGCCTTTTTTTCACCAAAAACAGGAGAATTCATATATGGATTACCCAGCATCCGACGCCGGTGCCCGACTGCATAACGGTAAATTCACCGACGGTGATCCGGTCAATAACATTCCGCCAAGTAAAGACTCTGCGACCTATCAGAATATGGTATTTGATGAGTTGATTAACGTTATTAAAGCCAGCGGTTTAACGCCAGACAGCACAAAAGCTGATCAACTTACATCTGCAATTAATGCATTAACTACAGCTGCTTTCACGCAAGTACGCTCTCCTATTTGCGGTGTAGTATTTATGGCAGGCACAAACGTCAGCATTAAAAGCTCTTTTGGAGTTAATAGTGTTTCCCGCATTAGCACTGGTCGCTACAGAATCAGCTTCACGGACTCGATGCCTTCTCTTAACTACGCTTCAGTTACTTCTGGCGGCAACCTTAACAATTTAATGAACCCATATGATGTCGCCCCTGCTAGTACAGATTACTTTGATGTATCAGTGGCTGAAAACAATGGTGTACCTACAGACCAGGCGTGTCTTTATACAGTAATGATATATGGAGATTTTTAATGCTGAACCTTATTCAAATAGACAACAATGATCATGTATCAGTCATTGGATTAAGTAACACTGCCAATATCCATGAAGAAGCCAAAAAAACAGGCGCGACAATTTATGAAGGGGATATTCCAAATTCACCCTATCTGATATTTAAAAATGGCTACGTAATTGAAGACAACACTGCCCTGTTGGAGGGCTCAAAACAGCAATGCTTAACATCTTTGGCAAGTCTGATTTTACGACACCATAACCTTGTTACCGGTAATGCTAACCAACATCAAATTACTAACTGGCCTGAAAAATCTCGCAGAGCTGAACGCATCGTATCAGGTAAAAGTTCAACCTCGGATATTTCCATTGTTTCAATAGAAACCGCAAAGCGTAACCGCGGTGAAACTATCAAAGAGCTAACTGAAAAACAGCTTCAAAAAGCAAATGATTACGCGATAAAAATGGCTTTAATAGACGGTATACAGGCTGATGCCAAACAACAGATAAACGCTGTTACTGACATCTCTGAACTAAAACCATTGATGTCTAAAATTGAAACTCTTCTTGAGCAAGAACTACATAAATTGTCTGTCCAGCAGCCACAATTGCCTGCTTCTGTAACAAATACTCTGATTTCCCAGACCTCTCAAAAACTCCGTAATCTGTTCCGTATCTAAACTACACAATCAACAAAAACGGGCAGCTATCAAACTGCCCGTTTTAATATCATTCAACTAAAAACCGGCTTACGCCCTTCCAGAAAAGCTGCCATGCCTTCTTCCCGGTCCGGGGTTGAAAAGCTCAGGCCGAATACATCACTTTCCATCACGCAGGCATTCTCCAAATCCAGATCCTGCCCGCGCTGTACCAGCTGTTTGGTCAGTTGTACTGCGGTCCTGCTCTTGGTGGCAATCTGCTCCGCCAGTTTCATGCCTTCGCCCAGCAGCTCAGCCTGTGGATAAACATGGTTCACCAGCCCACGCTGCTGCGCTTCTTCTGCATTCATCATCCGCCCGGTGGTCAGCAGTTCCATCGCCATGCCCCGGCCAACGAGACGGGTTAAACGCTGGCTACCACCAAAGCCCGGGGTCACCCCCAGGTTGACTTCCGGCTGGCCAAAGCGGGCATTCTCTGCCGCCAGCATGAAGTCGCAGCTCATGGCCAGTTCACAACCGCCCCCAAGCGCGTAACCATTCACCAGCGCAATAACCGGCACCGGCAGGTTTTCCAGCTTGCGGAACACCGCCATGCCCTGTTCAGCAAAATACTTGCCTTCCAGTGCGCTCAGTTGGCGCATATGGGCGATGTCGGCCCCAGCGACAAAGGCTTTTTCACCGGCACCGGTAATCAGCAACACTCTGATATCCGTCGCCTTCGCTACCAGATCCAGCGCCTGATCCAGCTCTGCCAGCGTGTCCGCGTTTAGTGCATTCAACACTTTCGGTCGGTTAATTGTCAGCAGGCTGATTCCTTCAGCGTGTTGCTCCAGCAAAATATTTTGCCAGTGCGCTGTTTCGTCTGCCACTTCCGATAAACAAACCGGTACCTGACTATTCATAACTGAAGAACCCCCGGCCGGTTTTACGGCCCAGATAGCCGGCATCTACCATCTGTACCAGCAGCGGACACGGACGGTATTTGGAATCTTTAAAACTGTCATACAGAACATTCATAATGCTCAGGCAGGTATCCAGGCCGATCAGATCCGCCAGCGCCAGCGGCCCCATCGGATGGCTCATCCCAAGCTGCATCACGGTGTCAATTTCTTCCGCCGACGCCAGCCCTTCATGCAGGCAGAACATGGCTTCGTTAAGCATCGGCAACAGAATCCGGTTGGCCACAAAGCCCGGTGCATCTTTCACATCGACAGGCACCTTACCCAGCGTCTCCGCCAGCGCCTGCACTGACCTGAATACAGTATCTTCTGTTTGCAGGGCGCGGATGACTTCCACCAGCTGCATCATCGGTACCGGGTTCATAAAGTGCATGCCAATCACCTGGCCAGGGCGCTGAGTAACGGCGGCAATACGGGTGATAGAAATTGAGGAGGTATTGGTCGCCAGAATGGCCTCTGGCTTACAGACGGCATCCAGACTGGCAAAGATCTTTGCCTTAATGGCTTCGTCTTCACTGGCCGCTTCCACCACGATATCCACATCTGCCAGCCCGGCAGTATCAGTCGTGACACGAATCAGTGCCAGTGCCGCATCAGCGTCTGTCTGACTGATTTTTTCCTTCTTAACCATCCGGGACAGGCTGCTGCTAATACTTGCCCGGCCCCGTTCCAGTGCTGCTTCATTAAGGTCGCACAGTACGACCGGTAAGCCGGCGGTTGCTGCTACCTGAGCAATACCCGCTCCCATCTGACCGGCGCCAACCACGCCCATCGTTGTTATTGTCATGGCGTTATACCCTTACTGCATTGAAACAGATATTTAGGCATTGCCGCCTGCCGGCGACAATCCCCCCTGAAGGTAGGCGATCAGATTCCTACGCTGAATGCCCATGATGGCATATCCTGCAAACAGAGTATCTGGCTAAGCCAGCCACTTGCGAGCACTTCCGGAACACCTGTCGCCCGGTAATCCTGACCGGCTCATGCCTGACAGTTATACGTAAACACAGCCGCTGAACGGCCAAATCCCACGATAAATAAGACAAATGTACCACCGGTGTTTTATTTGTTTTTTATTAGGTAGAATCGGCTCTTACCTTGTAGGAATCGGCATCAAGCCCCTCCAGAATCCAGCAAAATCAGCTGTTTACAAAAGCTGTTCGCAGAAACAGCCAGACAGATAACGCCATCCGGATTAATTTGCGAGCACAGTACAGCCATGAATAATAAGATTGCAGACGCAAACAGCGCCCTGAAAGAAATTTCAGCACAGTATCCCCAACTGACACCGCAACTGAAAAAAGCAGCAGATTATGTGCTGGAGCAACCGGTCAATGTTGCCCTGCTGTCCATCCGCAAAAGTGCAGAAGCCGCCGGTGTCACACCATCCACGCTGACCCGGCTGGCTAAATCGGTGGGATTTGACCGCTACGACAGCTTCCGACAGCTGTTTCAGACTGCAGTGAACACCCGTCAGCCAGCATCTTACTTCAGCGATCGTGCACAGTACTTGCAGGATATGGCAAGCAACAACCCGGAAAATAAAGTTTTCTTTGAGTTCGCAGATTCTGCATTCAACAACCTGGAACAGCTCTTTCAGGAAGACACCCGTAATAAACTGCAACAGGCTGCGCCGCTGGTCATTAATGCCCGTAAGGTATTCGCTCTGGGGTTCCGGGATACCTTCACCTGCGCTTACCACTTCACCTACGTGGGCAGCATCGCCTTTCCACATATTCAGCTGATCCGTGGCTATCAGGGCACCCTGCTCAGTGAACTGGGGGAAATCCGCAAGGATGATGTAGTCGTAGCCTTCTCCTTCGAGCCCTATACAACGGAAACTGTACAGGCAATCAACATTGCCCGGAATGCCGGTGCCAAAATCATCGCCATTACCGACAGCCTGCGCTCACCGATTGCCAGCGGCGCAGAAATCACCTTTACGCTGAATAATGACACCCCGCACTTCTTCCCAACCCTGACATCATCCATTGCCCTGATGGAAGCATTACTGGCGGAGTGCGTCTCCATTGGCAGTAAAGAAATGGTCAGTAACATTAACCGGTTTGAAGAGAATATCCGGCACCTGGGCGGCTATCACGAAGCCTGATTAATCAGATTCAATAGCCGAGCCCAAACGCAGCATATCCCACCAGCAGTGCCGGAACGGCGCTGTAAATGGTGGCATAGAGTGAAGCCTTCGGTGCCAGCGCCAGGGCCGGAAACAGTGCATCACCGTCATTACCGATGGCGTTTGCCAGTTGTGCAGACAAGGGCACAATGCCCTGCAGATACAGGGTCGTCATAATGATCTGCGGACCACATCCCGGTATGAATCCCACAACCACCGCCAGCAGAATCATCAGGTAGCCCAGATTGCTGAACAAACTCTGCATATCAAAACCGGTGAAATACACCAGCAATTCAAAACAGAGAAAGCCGGCAATGACCCATGCCGTAACAAAACTGGTTTCACTGGCAACCATGTCTACCAGCCGGTGCGGATTATGCTCCATATCCGCATGCGCAACTGCCCAGCTATAATTCGCCGGCTGGCTGAACCACACCAGTAAGCTCACCACTGCACCGCAGAATCCCAACCAGGTTGCCGGATGATAACTACTCCAGGCACCAAACAAACTGTCCGGCTCAATCTGAAACGCCGCCAGAACTCCCAGAATCAAACCGGGTAACAGTAGCAGCCGCCATACCCATGATAATGATGTGGGCACCACGCCCTGATTCAGACTGCAGGATACCGTCACCTGATGTTCATCCGGAGAGGAGTCAGGCCGCAGAAAGTCCTCGCCGTGTAAATACTGAATGAGATAGCCGAACAGCACCCCAGCCGCCAGTGACACCACCAGCACCAGCAAGGCCGTTTGCGGCTCACGGGCCAGTAACAGAAAACTGGCATCTCCCATTGTGGATATCAGCACCGCGACCAGCGCAGCAAATCCCACCCGGCCATGCACGAATTGTGTAACAACAATGATCGCCCCGCCGCAGCCTGGCAACATACCCAACAGGGCAGCAACCGGCACCTGCAGCTTGCGGTTACTGTTCAGGTAGCCAATCAGATCGGCCCCCAGATAATGCTGCGCGGAATAAATCAGCAGCAATGACAGCGCAACAAAAACACTGACCGCCAGATAGGCATCACTCAATGTGCTGACAATCAGCCATAACAACTCATTGTTTACTGCCCCCTGCAGCCAGCCAATGCCCAGCACACCGACAGCCAGCATGGTAAACAATGCACTTTTGGTCACTGGCAACGGATGTTGCCGGAGCCGTCCTGCTGCAGCATTCAGAGCATTCATTGGGCTACAGATCCCGTCAGGTATTCCTGCACCAACAGGTTGTGCTGAATGTTTTCGTTCAGCAGTGCATAGGCAAGATCGAACACTTTATAGTTGTAGCCAATGGTCATCGCACAGATGGCCTGCTGGTAATAGATAGAGGTTTTCTCCGCTTTCTCAATCTGCCCCAGCAGGCAAGAGGATGTGTCAGAGTCCGGTGGTAACAGTGCCAGTTGATAGCTGGGTGATTCATGCCCGTCCGGGCGTTCCTGCAATAAACGGATGCACTCCTGAAGGGTCTGGAAGTGGCTGAGGTCTTCTTCGTAGGCCGAGTAGGCCAGATCCCTGAACCCCACGCGGGCTTCATCCAGCTCCGCAGACTTCACCTGTCTATACAGACTGCAGGTCAGCAATTCATTCTGCGCCGCTTTCTGCAGCGCTTCTATCACAAGATCCTGCCGGTAATCCGGCTGAGGATAAGCCTCAATACGGTTAAGGGAATTCATAGAACTGTACCACCGAGCACTTAACAATAATGATAATAATTATCATTAACATAGCAAAGAGTGAATACTGATGCCACAGCAGAACCGTGTGAAAACTCAATTAATGTGTAAAAAACTGGCTACAGAAGCCATAAATAACAAAAAAGCCGGTAAAAACCGGCTTTTTGTATGTCGAACAGGCTGAATGCTCAGCGAATGACCAGCACTGAGCGGTCTGCGGTCTGAACCACTTTGGCAGTGACGGAGCCCATCATCATCTTCTCCATGCGTCCGTGTTTCAGCGCCCGGATTAGAATCAGATCCGCATCAATCTCATCTGCCCGTGCCACAATCCGTTTAGGTACCTTACCCGCCGTTACCCAGACCGAGACATTCATCTCTTTCACCAGATGCGCATCCGCCAGCCGGGTAAGTTCTGCCCGCATGGTATCCAGCGCCTGTTTCACCATATCTTCCGGAAAATAAGACGCCACCAGTGGCATCTTAAAGCCCGGCAACACAGCCACCAGCTCCACTTCCATACCGGGTGCCACATAATCATTCAGTGCCTGCAAGGTTGCCTCTGTTCCTTTGGCATCCTGCAGATCCACTGCTACCAGTAATTTCTTATACATAGATAATTACCCCTGTTCCCGACGGCGAATCTGCCACCAGCCAAGACCGAATAACACCAGCAAAGCAGGAATAAACATTAACTGCTTGGCTGGCCGGTCGGCGGCTATCTCAATGCTGTTGATCTGCCAGTCGAAGTCGATACCCACAGCCTCTGCATTACTGCCAAAGCCAACCTGATCAACCACTACGTTGCCTTCGTCTTCCCGCAGGAACAGACCGGCAGCCTCGACCCGGGCACTGGCGGTTTCCGCCGCGGGTATTGGCAGTTCAACGATTTTACTGACCATATCTCCGTCAATGGTTTCACCGCTCACCGCCATCCGCAGTTTCTGGTCTGCCGGCAGCTCTTCAACCACTGTGGTTATCTCAGTCGCGGCAACGCTTTGCACCGGCGGATAAATTTCATCCCACCAGAAGCCGGGCCGGAACATAGTAAAGGCCACCAGCAACAGGATGATGGTTTCATACCAGCGGGTTTTCACAAACCAGAAGCCCTGGGTTGCCGCCGAGAACACCAGAATGGCAATCACGGAGCTGACAATCACCAGCAACAGGTGGAATACCCCCTGAATGTCGATCAGCAACAACTCGGTATTGAAGATAAACATGAACGGCAGAATCGCGGTCCGGATATCGTAGGTGAAGCCCTGTATACCGGTTTTAATCGGATCACTGCGGGCAATCGCTGCGGCGGCAAAGGCCGCCAGCCCCACCGGCGGCGTGTCGTCCGCCAGTATGCCGAAATAAAACACAAACAGGTGCACAGCGATCAGCGGTACGATTAAGCCACTCTGGGCACCCAGAGTAACGATAACCGGCGCCATCAGGGTCGAAACCACAATATAGTTCGCCGTGGTTGGCAGGCCCATGCCCAGAATCAGACTGATCACTGCGGTGAAAATCAGCATCAGAATGATGTTACCGCCGGAAATGAACTCAACGAATTCAGTCATTACCAGACCGATACCTGTCAGGGTAACAGTGCCCACAACGATACCTGCGGCAGCAGTCGCCACGCCGATACCAATCATGTTCCGGGAACCGGTAACCAGCCCTTCCAGCAGATCATCCACCCCCTGTTTAATCCGTTGCCCCAGGGCGGTTTCACCCCGGTAAAAGGCTTTAATCGGCTTGTGAGTCAGCACGATGAAGACCATAAAGACGGTCGCCCAGAAGGCCGACAGACCTGGCGACAGACGTTCTACCGTCAGGCACCATACCAGTACGACCACAGGCAGCAGGAAGTACAAACCGGACTTCACGGTCGGGCCCGGTTCCGGCAATTCAACGACCGGCGAATTCGGATCGTCCATCTCCAGTTCCGGGTAACCGGAACAGAACTTCAGCAGCCCCAGATAAACCACCAGAATACCGATACCCAGTATCGGGCTGGCCCAGGCACCCATCACATCTTTCGTCCAGCCAACCCCGTAGTACACAGCCATCGACAGCACACAGACACCCAGAATAATCCCAGCCCAGCTTAGCAACGCCTGCGCCAGCGTCGGGTTATAGCGGCGCGGTAAGCCCTGCATACCGGCTTTCATCGCTTCCAGATGCACGATGTAAATCAGCGCGATGTAGGAAATCAGCGCCGGCAAAATCGCATGGCGGATAACATCGATATACGGAATACCCACATACTCCACCATCAGGAAAGCCGCAGCCCCCATGATAGGTGGCGTTAGCTGACCGTTGGTGGACGCAGCCACTTCCACTGCACCGGCTTTACTGCCGGGAAAACCCACCCGCTTCATCAGCGGAATGGTAAAGGTACCGGTGGTTACCACATTGGCAATCGAAGAACCGGAAATCAGCCCACTCAGGCCGGAAGAAACCACAGCAGCTTTTGCCGGGCCGCCACGCATGTGGCCCAGCAATGAAAAGGATACCTTGGTGAAATAGTTACCGGCCCCGGCTTTTTCCAGCAATGCGCCGAACAGCACGAACAGGAATACGAAGCTGGTTGAAACGCCCAGTGCAACACCAAACACCCCTTCAGTGGTCAGCCACTGGTGCGACATAGTCTTATTCAGACTGGCACCTTTGTGGGCAATCACATCCGGCATATACGGGCCACCAAAGGTGTAAATCAGGAAGACAGCAGCAACCACCATCAGCGGTGGTCCCAGTGCCCGGCGGGTTGCTTCCAGCAGCAACACCATACCGGCCACGGCAAAAATCAGGTCAGCGGTGATCGGTGCACCGGCCCGGTTGGCCAACTCCGCGTGAAAGATCACCAGATAAGAAGCACTGAAGGCACCGAGCAGTGCAAAGCCCCAGTCCTGCAAAGGAATATAGTCTTTCGGAGAGCGGCTCAGCGCCGGATAGGCCGTAAACGCCAGGAATATTGCGAAGCTCAGGTGAATCGCCCGCGCCTGGGTGTCATTAATCACGCCGAAATTGAATACGAAGGGCAGCGGTGAGGCGTACCAGAGCTGGAACAGTGCCCAGAACAGGGCAACCGACCAGAGTAAGGTTTTTGCTGCGCCAGACGGCGACCGGGCACCGGAATCCGTCTGTGCAACAATGTCTTCAGCAGATAGCTGCTCAGCAGCACCGGCAGAATGGTGATTGTTATCAGTCACAGTAATTTCCCCATATACGCTAAGGGAAGTTACGCACCGAGCCTCAAAGGGTCAGCACATAACAGTCCAACAAAAAACGGGGCCCGGTCGCCAGGTAAAACGATACCGGTTCCCAAAGACCCCGTCAGGCACGATGCGCAATAGCTGCTTACATCAGGCCTGCTTCTTTGTAGTACTTAGCAGCACCCGGGTGCAGCGGAGCCGACAAACCGTCACTGATCATTTCTTCTTTCTTCAGATTAGCGAATGCCGGGTGTAACTTGCGGAAAGTATCGAAGTTTTCGAATACCGCTTTAACCACTGCATACACCACATCTTCCGGTACAGCGGTGGAAGAAACGAAGGTTGCACCCACACCGAAGGTGTTGGTATCTGCATCGTTACCCCGGTACATGCCCGCCGGAATAGTCGCTGTACGGTAGTAGCTGTTATCAGCAACCAGCTTATCCACAGCAGAGCCGGTCACATTTACCAGCTTGCTGTCACAGGAGGTGGTGGCTTCTTTGATTGCACCACTTGGGTGACCCACGGTGTAGATCATTACGTCGATCTTGTTATCACACAGTGCGCTGGCCTGCTCAGATGCTTTCAGCTCAGATGCCAGGGCAAAGTCAGCATTGGTCCAGCCCATGGCTTCCATCAGCACTTCCATCGTACCGCGCTGGCCGGAACCCGGGTTACCGATGTTCACCCGCTTGCCCTTGATATCTTCGAAATTAGTGATACCGCTGTCAGCCCGTGCCACAACAGTGAACGGTTCAGGGTGTACGGAGAACACCGCACGCAGATCTTTGTTAGCGCCGGCATCAGCAAATTTGCTGGTACCGTTGTATGCGTGGAACTGCCAGTCAGACTGGGCCACACCCATGTCCAGCTCACCGGCACGGATAGTATTCAGGTTATAAACAGAACCACCGGTACTTTCTGTTGAACAGCGTACACCGTGGTCTTTACGGCCCTTGTTCACCAAACGGCAGATTGCACCACCAGTCGGATAATAAACACCGGTTACACCGCCGGTACCGATAGTGATGAATTGCTGATCAGCCGCCTGAGTTGCGACCGGCGCAGACAGACCAAGAGCCAGAGTAAACGCCAGCGTTGCCGCCTTAGTTGATTTAATCATTGTGAAGCACCCACATATATACGTTATTTTTTTTCTTTAAATGCTGTTGCCATACGTTACACCGGTACTACCCGAACCAGTTCTTCCAAACAGGAATACAAACGTATCGCCAATACAAACCATAGTTCATATCAGCAAGAGTACATCATGAATAATACATATGAGTCAACGATTTAAAACAATAGAATCATTTGTATTATTCATAATAAACCTTAACCAAAAACTCAGTAAGCATCTGATTATTAATAACAAAAACACTATTGAAAAAGTTACACAGCCCTCCGTGAAGTTTCCCTGATGGGTCGTAAAACGCTAAAACCCCAACAAAAAAGACAAACAAATCACTGAAAAAAACACGCTTACATCTACCCAATATGAGTAACGCATACTCGAAATAAGCCGGATATATCCCGAAATCTGCCACAACGATTCCCCTTTACTCTCGACAAAAGCGCTGAAAAAATCTTGTCAGTCCGGCCCTGTAGCCGTCTCTTTTCCCAACCGTACCGGCAGCAACTGAAAAGGTTCATCAGAGCCATTCCCAAGCAGCAATTTTGTTCAATACAGCAATATCACTGCCCATTAAGCTGTCAGCATCATTACCTCTGGAGCCTTCCATGCTGACAATCGTTTTATCTATGCTGGCATTTGCCCTGGTCGGTGCCATTTCACCGGGGCCAGTGAACATTGTTGCCACCGGAGCTGGCGCAAACTATGGCTTTCGCGGTGCTCTGCCCCATGTGCTGGGCGCCACCCTGAGCTATACACTGATCGTTTTTCTGGTGGGGGCAGGCCTGAACCGGTTACTGATTCAGTTTCCCGACTTTGCCATGATTCTGCAGTACGCAGGCGGTGCTTTTCTGTTATGGATGGCCTGGAAAATTGCTTCTGCCCGCCCGGAAAATCTGCAGTCTGATAAACAATCAGAGCCGCCCCGTTTGCTGGAAGGCGCGCTCTGTCAGTTACTCAACCCCAAAGCCTGGCTGGTATCAGCTTCCGGCGTTAGCCTGTTCGTCAGCAGCCAGCAACCGGCGGAACTCTTCTTACTGATTTTCTGTACGGTATCCTTTGCCATGTGCCTGATCGGCGTTGGCAGCTGGGCCCTGCTGGGGCAGCTGATCAGCCGCTACTTGTCGAACCCGGTACGTCAGGTTATGTTTAACCGGGTCATGGCGGCTCTGCTGGTCGCCAGTATTCTGACCATCATTAATGTTTAATCCGCCAGAGGCGCTGACGATGACTGCCAGCCACGCACCGGACATCCGTAATAACTGCTTCTTTGCCCGCAGCCCATCGCTGCCGCAGGCAGAGCTGCGTCTGGCAGATCATTCCAGTGCCTGCTACGGCGTTCATTCCCATGATGAAGTGTCATTCGGCGTCATTGATGCCGGCAGCGCCCGTTACCAGAACCGCCAGCGCAGCCACCGGATCGGGACAACAGCAACCGTGATGATGAATCCCGGCGACGCCCACTCCTGCAATCCGGATAACGGTGAATGGTCCTACCGGATGCTGTTCATTGACAGCCAGCTGATCGGAGAGTTACAGGCGGAAATATTTCAGTGCCAGGGGCAGGATTACCTGTCATTTCCAGGTCCTCTGGACACAGATCAGCAAAGCTACCAGGCATTCAACGCACTTTTCAGTGCCCTGCAACAACCGGATACAGGCATGGCTGAAAGCCTGCTGATGGACTATCTGGCCCTGCGGTATGCAACGGTGGCACCGCTGAATAAAGAGGTGATGAAGACCGATACTGCTGGCGTCCGTCAGGTACGGGAAATGATTCTGGATCAGTTGGATAGCAATCTGTCACTGGACAGCTTTGCCAGTGAAACCGGGCTGAGCCGCTACCACCTGATCCGCAGTTTCAAGAAGGTTTATGGCCAGTCACCCCATGCCTGGCAGCTGGATCAGCGCATCAAAACCGCCAAGCGATTACTGCGTGAAGGTGAAAGCCTTAGCGATACAGCCAGTCAGCTAGGGTTCGCTGATCAGGCACATTTTCAGCGTAACTTTAAAAAACGCCTGGCGATTACCCCACGGCTGTATCAGTCTTTTTTTATCTGAGCGCTTATCTGAACTTTTACTCTGAGCTCAGGCCCGGCAGGGAACATCACCGGGCTTTTTTCACCGTTATAAAACACAGGGAATGACTATGTTTGATCCAAGCCAGATTCTTGCCTACGCCACAGCACTGGCCATTGCCGCCATCATCCCGGGGCCGGGTATAACCGCATTAATTGCCCGCAGTATTAGCGGCGGCGCAATTACCGGTTTCAGCTTTCTGCTGGGTTTAGTTCTGGGTGATCTGATTTATCTGTCATTCGCAGTATTCGGGCTGGCACTGATTGCCGAACAGCTGAATACCCTGTTTATTGTCGTCCGCTGGGGCGCTGCTCTGTACCTGAGCTATCTGGCCTGGCAGTTCTGGTTTGCGGAACATCAGCCACTGGATACGGAACAAACTATCCGCCGTAAAGACCTTATCACCGCCAGTCTGTCAGGTTTAACCATCACAATGGGCAATCCGAAAACCATCGCCTTTTATCTGGCGCTGCTACCAC
The DNA here is from genome assembly GCF_017051665.1 of Aliamphritea spongicola. Classification (NCBI taxonomy): domain Bacteria; kingdom Pseudomonadati; phylum Pseudomonadota; class Gammaproteobacteria; order Oceanospirillales; family Oceanospirillaceae; genus Aliamphritea; species Aliamphritea spongicola. The sequence goes on along the minus strand of NZ_JAFIDL010000002.1, from coordinate 306,357 downwards.
TGGTAATCCCACTGGATGCCATTACCCTTCACAGCTGGGGGCTGGTTCTGATTCCGACAACCGTTCTGGTGCTACTTACTGTAGGAGGCGTCTATATTTCAGGCGCTGTCCGGATTCGCCGCTTACTCTCTCAGCTACATGCACAGCAAATAATGTTCCGCAGTGCCGCCGTTATGATGCTGTCTGCAGCCGGGTTGATGGTTGGTCGCAGCCAGTAATTCTGTAAGCATTCATCAGCCCCGGGGGCAGTAACAGTCTGAGTAAAATGCACCGTTCAGCTGAAATTTTCCAGCTGTAACCGATCATCAATGCTCGCATTACGGGTCGCACGGCGAATACTGGCCAGCAGCTCTTCCGGACCACAGGCATAAATCTGACAATCATCTGCCAGGTCCGTCAGCAACTCTGCCGGGTTAAGACGCTCTCCATCATGGCTGAAATAGGTAATCAGCCGTTCCCCCAGCAGGCTCTGCAATTCAGGGTAAAATGCCATCTGTTCAGAGCTTTTGGCGGCGTAGTGCAACTGAAACTCAGCTCCCCGCTGCAACAACGCCAGCGCCATGGATTTAAGCGGTGTAATGCCGATACCACCGGCAATCAGCAATGCCGGGCGGTTATCTTCATGGAGAGCAAAATGATTCTGAGGCTCGGTAATCTGTAACCGGGTGCCTAACTGATAATGGCGCTGCAGCGCTGCAGCCAGTTTGGAATCCGCTTTAGCCTGAACCGCTATCTGATATTCATGGTTGCCCGGCGCGCCGCACAGGGAGTAATGCCCCATGCGGATACCCTGAGGTGTCGGCACAGGCACCTGCAAATGCGCCCCCGGGCTGAAAGTTGGCAGTGGTTCCCCGTTCACTGACTGCAACTGATAACTGCGTACCTCAGGTGTTAGCTGGCTAACGCCGCTGATTTTCAGCCCTAACGGCCCGTCACCCAACACATTGTCAGATACCGGTACCGGCTGATCTGCTACCGGCGCTGCTACTTCAGGCACCGCCAGCGCCTGCCACTCCTGTTCCGTAAAACGGGGGGTAATATATTTGGGACAATTCCAGTCGAAGCCTTCCACATCAATCAGATAGCTCCGTTCCACCGGCGCCCGGAAATCCGCCTGTTCCAGCGCCGCCAGGGTTTTCAGATCCTGAGGGTCCACCAACCTGATACGGCCCAGCAGTTTTAACCGGGTACGGTTAACGTAATCCATAAAAAACAGCGCAACCCGGTTATCCCGGCGAAAATTACCCAGACTCACGTACTGCCGGTTACCACTGTAATCGGCAAATCCGAGGGTCTGTTTGTCCAGCACCCGGACAAAGCCGGCAGCCCCGCCACGATGCTGTACATATGGCCAGCCGGTTTCGCTGACACTCGCCATGTAAAAACTGTCACGGGCCTGAATAAAGCCCGCTTCCGCTGCACTTAACCGGCCATTGAAATCTTCGCCGCCCAAAAAGCCCTGATAAGCCTCCCGGCTGCCGTGCCGCTGCTGCTCCGCCAGCACGGATTCGGTAAAGACTATTTCTGCAAAACGGTGTCCCATAGCCGGCCCCTCCTGAATCGGTGAAACGCTGCACTGTGGTTCTCACAGTACAGCAGTCTTACTTTAAAAAACGCTCCGTCAGAAGCTGACGATCAGCCTGCCAACTTCAGATCCACTTCCGGGAAGTCGATGCTTACCTGGCTAGCTTTTGCCAGCATATTGGTCAGCAGGTTCATTGCCACATGGGTGATAATCTCAACGATCTGAGCATCGTTATAGCCTGCTTCACGCACCACCAGCAGTTCTGAATTGGTGACAGCACCGGTATTTTCCGCCAGAGAAAGGGCAAACTTCACCGCCACCGCTGCATTATCATCCAGGCTGGCACCCTCACGGTTCGCGGCAATTTCAGCACTTTCCAGACCGGCCTTACGGCCCAGGGCAGTATGCGCAGAAAGGCAGTACTGGCAGCTGTTGGTCTGGGCCAGTGCCAGTGCAATCCGCTCCCGGGTTTCACCGTCCAGCTCACCGTCACCGGCAACACCATGCAGCCCCAGAAACGCCTTCAGCGCCACTGGCGAGTTAGCAAACACCTTCAGAAAATTCGGGACCATGCCCAACTGTGCCTGAATCGCATCCAACAGTTCACCCTGCTCTGCACTGGCAGCATTACGTTCAACAACATTAATCCGGCTCATTGTGTCACTCCTTAGCGCTTGTGCGCTGTCTGGTTATAAAACCCGCGTTCACCTCAGCGGGTGAAGACACTATGAGCCATTACATTTCATTAAAGAATCACCTAAAATTTAATTTCATAATTACGATAAATGAAATAATAGGCAGACAGTCCATGGATCAGTTCCACCTTCTGAGGGTCTTCAGCGCCGTTGCTGAGCAGCAGGGATTCGCCGCAGCTGCCCGCCAGCTGCGCATTTCCGCCCCGGCAGTCACCCGCGCCATTGGTCAGTTGGAAGATCATCTGGGAGCAAAACTGCTGGAGCGCACCACCCGTCATGTACACCTGACGGATGTGGGTAGCCGGTATCTGGAAGATTCCCGTGCGGTGCTGGAACAGTTAGCGCAGGCGGATCAGGCCGCTGCCGGTATCAATGCAGCGCCCCGCGGATTGCTGACCGTTACGGCTCCCAGCCTGTTTGGCCGCCGTTTTGTTGCGCCGCTGATGCTGGAATATCTGCGCCGTTTTCCGGATGTACAGGTTAATGAGCTGTTTGTAGACCGCCGGGTAAATCTGGTGGAGGAAGGCATTGATGTGGGCATCCGCATTGGCGACCTGCCGGACTCAAACCTGCGGGCTCGCCGGGTAGGTACCGTCAGCCGGGTACTATGCGCCAGCCCCGCTTATCTGCAGGAGCACGGCAACCCTGAATCCCTCGGTGAACTGCAGCAGCATAACCTGATTGATGCCAGCCCGTCGCTGGACTGGCGCTTTCAGACCCCGGAAGGGTTGCGCACGCTGAACTTCCAACCCCGCCTGAGTACCTCCGATAACGGCACTGCTATTCATGCCGCCTGCGCCGGATTTGGCATTACCCGGGTGCTGTCCTATCAGGTGGCGGCTAAGTTTGCCTCCGGCGAGCTGATCCGCTTACTACCCGAATTTGAACCGGAACCCTGGCCGGTCAATATAATCCACCGGCAGGGGCCACAGGGGTCTGCCAAAGTCCGCAGTTGCGTGGATCTGCTGGCAGAGAACCTGCAGCAGGCACCTTGTCTGAAAGGCTGAATACTAAGTGGATATTTCACTGTGCAGCTGTTGCAGAAAACCTTCCATATAGTCAGTACGCCGCCGGGCCTCTGCTCTGGCGGCTGCGGTATTCATGGTATCGGCCAGCCGCAATAACTTAGTGTAAAAGTGATCCAGGGTGAACTGGCTGTCATCCGGCGCCCGCGATTCACAGAACGGATCATCCGGCTGATACAGAGCCCGCTGCAACCCGGTACCCACCTGCAGGGTACGGACAATGCCAACCGCCCCCAGCGAGTCGAGCCGGTCGGCATCCTGCACGATCTGAGCTTCCAGGGTTTCTGCCGGAATTCCGGCACTGAAACTGTGCGCTACAATGGCATGATGAATGGCATCATGCCAAACCTGTGGATAACCGATCTCCTGCAGAAACCGGCAGGCTTTATCGGCGGCCTGTTGCGAACTTAACCGCCGTTGCGGATGGTCTTTTGGATACGTAAAACAGTCATGTAGCCAGGCGGCGGGCATCACCACTTCAGCCTGTGCCTGCTCCGCTGCGCACAGCTGCCGGGCGGTCTTCACCACCCGCAACACGTGATTAAAGTCATGTGCCGTATCGGTGGTCATTTCCGCCTGAATAAAAGTCGCGAACTGCGCTTCAAAGTCTGTCACTGGCTGTTGATTCATGATCTGATCCGGGGATTTTTCAGCATTATTCCTCACCGGACAGCAGAAAACAAAAAGCCCGGTGCTCCTTACGAAGTACCGGGCAAAAACCTGTGTAGCACAGAACACAGGGGGTGAGCAGGAACAGTTGCGGCTCAGCACAGCCGGCAACTGTCCGGGTCTTACCTGTTACATCTTCATCCGTTCGCCTTTCGGATCGTACAGACCACGCAACGAAGCAGTCGCACTGACCGGCTCCAGTGCCACTTCGATCTCGAACCTGGCAGCCGCCAGCGCATCAGCGGTCAGGTTCGGCGCATTCACATACCCCATGCCGATGGCACCACCCACCGAGTGACCATACATACCGGACGTCAGGTAACCCACCACGTTACCGTCCATCAGAATCGGCTCGTTGTGATACAGCAGCGGCTCAGGGTCATTCAGTTTGAACTGCACCAGGCGGCGATCCGGCAGACCGGCAGCTTTCTGCGCCATAAAGGCTTCGCGGCCGATAAAGTCGCTGGCGTCCGGCTTGGCAGTGAAACCAAGGCCCGCCTGAATCAGGTTGTCTTCAGAGGCGATATCATGGCCCCAGTGACGGAAACCTTTCTCCAGACGTAGGCTGTTCAGCGCATGCAGACCCACATTGCACAGCTCGTATTCTGCACCGGCCTGATGGATCGCGTGGTAAACCTTTGCAGCATCCGCCGCCGGTACCATAATCTCCCAGCCCAGTTCACCCACGTAGCTAATCCGCTGCAGCCAGACTTCCACACCGGCCATCTGCGCATAGCGCCCGGTGCTGAAGATAAAGCCGTCGGCACTCAGATCCGTTTCGGTGATTTTCTCCAGTACCTTACGGGCATTCGGGCCCTGTACTGACAGACAGGCAAACTGCTGGCTAACATCTGTCAGCTGGCTATCACCCAACAGGTTACGTTTCAGGTGCCACCAGTCACGGTTAAATGAACCGATACCGGTGGTGACCCAGAAGCGCTCAGCGCCCATCCGGGCAATGGTCAGATCCGCCTCAATACCACCGCGCTCGTTCAGCCACTGGGTATACACCAGCTTGCCTTCAGGCACGTCTATATCCGCACAGCTGAGACGCTGCAAAGTCGCCATGGCATCTTTACCCACCACTTCAAACTTACCGAATGAAGAAATGTCGTACATACCCACGCTTTCACGGGTTGCCAGATGCTCGTCACGGTAGAAATCAAACCAGTTCTGACGCTTGTAGCTGTATTCATACTCCGCTTTGGCGCCGTTACGGGCGAACCAGTTGGCACGCTCATAGCCGCCCACTTCACCGAAACAGGCACCGGCTTCAGCCAGTTCGTTATGCAGCGGTGAATGCTGGATATCCCGGGCGGTGTGGTACTGATAGAACGGCCAGTGCATGGCATAGGTGTGACCCAGTGCTTCCGGAATACGCTGTTCAACGTAGCTCTGGGTACGCTGTACCGGGTGGTGACGACGTACGTCACATTCGGTGATATCACCGGACGGATAGCCATCGATGATCCAGTCAGCCATCAGTTTACCCAGGCCACCGCCGGCACCAATGCCTTTAGAGTTCAGACCACAGGCGACGAAGAAGTTATCCACTTCCGGGGTTGGGCCCAACAGGTGCAGGTTATCGCTGGTGAAACTTTCCGGGCCGTTAAACCAGGTACGGATACCCGCTTCACCGAAGGCCGGTAGCGTCTCCATACCGCGCATCAGGTACTCTTCAATGTGATCCATTTCACACGGGAACTGGTCGAAACAGAAGTCTTCCTGAATACGGCTCATCGGCAGGCCCTTGGCGTTATGCTCAAACCAGCCGACCAGTAACTTACCAGCGTCTTCCTTGAAGTAAACGCCCTTGTCGAAGTCCCGGAGTACCGGACGCTTGCTCATGGATTCCATTTCATCGGTCACTACGTAGTAGTGTTCGCAGGCATACAGGGGCAGATCCACACCGATTTTGGCAGCGATATCCCGTGACCACATTCCGCCGCAGAGAATGACCTTATCCGCACGGATTTCACCGGCATCGGTCTTCACGCCCACGGCTTTGCCATCTTCAACGATGATGTCGGTGACCTTGGTTTTCTCACGGATGTTGGCACCGCCCATTTTCGCGCCTTTTGCCAGCGCCATGGTGGTATCAATCGGGTTGGTCTGGCCATCTTTTTCAATGTACAGGGTGCCCACCACACCGTCAGTGTTGATGCCCGGATACAGTTCCGCCAGACGTTCGTTGTCGATCATTTCAGAATCCACACCGAATACCTTCGCCATGGATGCGGTACGCTTGAGTTCTTCCAGACGCTCTTCAGAACGGGCAATGGACAGCGAGCCGATACGGGCATAGCCGGTGGCCTGGCCGGTTTCTTCTTCCAGGCTGGCATACAGTTCGTGGCTGTATTTCGCCAGATTAGTCAGGGTCGGGGTTGGCCACAGCATGCTCACCAGACCGGCAGCATGCCAGGTGGTACCGCAGGTCAGTTGCTGACGTTCCAGCAATACCACGTCACTTACGCCACGTTTGGTCAGATGATAAGCAATAGAGGTACCGACGATACCGCCACCAATAATTACCACTTCAGCTTTTGCCGGCAAAGGTGCCTGGGTTGTTTCTTCAGTCATCACTCAAATCCTGTTTTTATTGCTTTTATCTGACACCTGCCGGCGATGAAAACCTTGCCGGGCTGGCGACCTGCAGAGCCTGCTTTGCAGCAGTGAATAGCCGCCATAATGACACAGAGGAAAAACCTCTCACAATTGATAAATATCTTCTTTATGGTAAGTTTTATTACCATTAAACATTCTTCTTCCCGAGCCGGTTTCTGTTATGGAAAAAGCCATCAATCACCGCAAGCTGCCACCGCTGAAAACCCTCAGTGGCTTTGAGGCGACAGCCCGCTTACTGAGTTTTCGCAAAGCCGCTCAGGAACTTAATCTTAGCCACCCTGCGATCAGCCATCAGGTGCTTTCACTGGAAATAAATCTTGGGGTTAAGCTTTTCAACCGCAAAGGCCGGCAGATGGTACTGACCCCGGAAGGTGAACGCTTTTATCCGATCGCCCGGCGGGCACTGGAAGAACTGATCAATGGCAGCGAAATGCTGCGCCGCAGTGCGGCCGTCAAACCCCTGAGAATTCAGACCTACATTTCGGTATCTATCCGCTGGCTGTCACACCGGCTGAGCCGTTTCCGGGCAGCCCATCCAGACATTGAACTGCAGCTGATCTCGAGTATTGAAGAACAGGACTTTGACGAAACCAATGCGGATATAGGGCTGATTTTCAACCGTTCCGCGGCGCCATCCCATCTGGCATGGGAGCCGCTGATCAGGCCTGCACTGCGACCGGTATGCCACCCTTCGCTGGTGAATCATCAGACGGATCTGCAGCCGGAAGAAATACTTCAATACCCACTGATCACGGTGACATCCGAACGCTGGCAGTGGCAGGACTGGTTTGAGGCAGCAGGGTTTTGCGCCTCACAACCGAATCGCCCTCTCAGCACCGACAGTACCGCCATTGCTCTGGAAATGGCGATGGACGGGGAAGGCATTGCCCTGCTGAACGGCCCGTTTGCGGATAAAGACTTGAAAGCCGGTCGGCTGATCCATCCCAGTGAACACGCGGTAAGCAACCTGGGGGAATGGGGTCTGACCTACCGGAAAGATACCCGGCCACAGCCGGATATTGAGGCGTTTGTCCGCTGGATGCTGCTGGATATCAGCAAGCATCCCTGATTACGGACATATTTTTTTTCAGAAGCGCATTTGTGCGCTGTGGAAACTGTTGTACAGCAGTGCTGCGGGAATATCGCTGACCGGCGTAACCACAGCCGCTTCAATTGGCACCGCTTTTCCCTGACGCTCGGCCTTAGGGGTGATATGCATGTGCGCTTTGTAGCATTTGCTGAAATGCGCCGCCGAGACAAACCCACAGGCTGCCGCCACATCGATGATCGGCCGGGAGGTTTGCTTGAGCAACTGACGGGCCGCCAGTAAACGCAGCTTGATGTAGTACTTCAGCGGCGTACAGTCCAGATGCTTCTTAAAGATCCGCTCCAGATGCCGGCGGGAAATACCTACATAACCGGCCAGCTCTGTCAGGGATAACGGCTCTTCCAGATTGGCTTCCATCAGGGCGATAATTTCCGCCAGTTTCGGCTGGCTGAGCTTCACCGGGTCTGGCAGATGAACAGACTGTTCCATCATGGACGATTCAAACATCAGCGCTTCAGCAACCGACTGCGCCAGTTCCTGGCCCTGATCATCAGCAATCCGGTTAATCATCAGTTCCAGCATTGCGCAACCGCCGGCACAGCTGAATCGCGCACCGCCGGTAGTAAACGGCTTCAGGGTAACCGCCACCCGTGGCCGTTCTTCCTGCAGAACGGTAGAAAACTCACGCTGCACGCTGCAGCTCTGGCCATCATAGAAACCGGCTTTTGCCAGTGCCACCACACCGCTGGCAACCCCACCCAGCGAAACACCACTGGCTGTACAGCGCTGTAAACGCGCCACCAGCATATTGGTCAGTTCAGGGACTTCGGAGCCGCCGACAACAATCAGCGTATCAATGGCTTTGCTGGCAATCAGCTCAGCGATGCTGAAATCCGGCACGGTAGTTACGCCGGTGGACGCCCGAACTTTTTCGCCGTCAACCGTCGCGGTGAAGTACTCATAGAGACATTCTTCCGCGACCTGATTGGCAACCTCAAGCGGCTCAAGCGCAGATGTGAATGACAACATGCTGAAGCGGTCTAACAGCAAAAATCCGATCTTTTTTTGGCTCATTATTATTGTCTCCAAAAGTATCTTAATCCGACTATTTTTATCCGGAAGATGGCCGTCGTGACGGCAGTGTAAATTTCTTCTGCATAAGGCTTCCCGCAACAGAAAGCCTTATGCAGAAGCACTGTTTCCAGTGCATGTCCGGGTGATCTGTGACGGGAACAGCGGTGCTGTTCCCGTTTGCAGAATACCGGCGATCAGACCCGCAGACGCTCGTTCTTCGGATCGTAGGCAGGCATCATCTCAACGTGGGCTTTACGCTCACCCAGAGAGGTTTCCACCATGACCTGCTGGCCGGTGACGTTGTGTTCAGGTTTCACGTAGGCAAATGCCAGGCTCTTACCGACACGGTGGCCAAACGCACCACCGGTGGTTAGACCGGTAACTTCACCGTCAACCCAGACCGCTTCGTTACCGAAGCATTCCGCTGGAATATCGTCATCAAACACCAGATAGGCGTTTACCATTTCCAGTCCGTTTTGCTGACGTTCACGGATATTTTCAGCACCGATAAAGTCCCGGCTCAGATCCATGAAGCGATCCATGCAGGCTTCTGCACCGGAAATTTCCTCAGTGAATTCATGGCCGTAAGCACGGTAGCCTTTTTCCATCCGCATGGAGTTCATGGCCATGCCACCGAAGTCACGCAGACCCAGCGCTTCACCGTTGTGGAACAGGGATTCATAGATAGACAGCACCTGCCAGGTCGGCATGTGCAGCTCCCAGCCCAGCTCACCAGCGTAAGAAACCCGCATGGCGAATACTTCCGCTGAGTCCACCTGAATCATCCGGCAGGACAACCACGGGAAACCGGCGTTGCTGATATCTTCCTCTTCGTCCAGGTGCTCCTGAAGGATTTCACGGGCCTTAGGACCGGTCAGTAACAGGCCACCCCAGGACTCGGTGATATCTTCGATGGTGACGTCATAGCCTTCTTTGTGCCATTCCATCCACTGGTAATCTTTCACCTGCGAGCCAATTGCGCCCATCAGAATGAAGTGATCTTCGGCGATCCGGCTGATGGTTTGTTCAGCCATGATGCCGCCGTTTTCAGCGTGGAACAGGGTCAGGGTGATACGGCCGTCTTTCGCCGGCAGCTTGTTACAGGACAGCTTATCCAGGAAGGCAAATGCATCCGGACCTTTCACCACAAACTTCGCCGTACCGCTCAGGTCAGCGATACCACAAGCGTTCTGTACAGCAGCACATTCTTCTGCCACGGCAGCGTGTGCTTCACTGTGCGCCCAGTTATGGGTTTCGCCACGGATCTCATCAGTAGTGAACCAGGAAGGTTTCTCGTAACCGGTATTCACCACATGCACAGCACCTTTCTGTGCCAGCAGGGTGTGCATCGGACTGACTCGCATCGGACGGCCGTGCGGACGGTTGTCGTTCGGCGCACCGAAGGAATACATACGCTCGTAAGATTCGATCGCCCGGGTGATGCAGTAGTTCTTATCGGCCCAGGTATCAAAACGGCGGCTGTCCAGTGACGCCATGTTCAGTTCTGTCTGACCGTGCACCATCCACTGCGCCAGATACTTACCGATACCGCCCTGGGCAATACCGATAGACGCACCACACAGGTTCCAGAAATTACGCAGCCCCTTCGCAGGACCTACCAGGAAGTTATCATCCGGGGTGTGGGTGATCGCACCGTTGATGATGGTACGGATACCCACTTCACTGAAGCCCGGCACCAGTTCCATACAACGTTCCAGGAACGGCATGATACGGACCAGATCGCCCGGGAACAGACCACGGTCGAAGTCCCAGTCCATGCCTTCCAGCGCCCATGGCTTGGCACCTGAGGTTTCATACGGACCAATCAGGAAGCCATTACCTTCCTGACGGATATAACTGGCCGCCCAGGAATCACGGGTAACGGGCATTTCACGGGCCAGCTTAGCCACTTCAGGGTGATCATCGGTTACCAGATACTGGTGTTCCAGATTCACGATAGGAATATGTACGCCCACCATGCGGCCGACTTCCGGTGCGAAACAGCCACCGGCGTTTACCACGTGCTCGGCAATGACCGTGCCTTTCTCAGTAATAACTTCGTATTCACCGCTTGGTAGCAGGTTGATATCAATCACCCGGTTGAAACGGGACACTTTGGCACCGTTTTCGCGGGCCAGCTGACCCAGTGGCATAACGATGGAGGTCGGATCGATGTGACCGTCATTCGGCGTGTACAGAATGCAACGGGCGTTATCGAAGTTCATCAGCGGATTAACTTCTTTGGCTTCTTCACGGCTGATGAAGCGCATTTCACAGCCCACGTTACGGGAACGGCTGATCACGTTACGGAACCACTGTTCTTCAACCTCGGTGTAACCTACCCGCAGACTGCCGGTACGGTGGAAGGTTGACGGCAGACCGGTTTCACGGGGAATGATCTCATCGTAAAGCTTGATGGTGTATTCGTGGATCTTCGACAGGGTGTGATTACCGTTAAAGTTCGGACACAGACCCGCCGCGTGCCAGGTTGAGCCGGAGGTAAGCTCACCCTTTTCGATCAACAGAACGTCGGTCCAGCCTTCTTTAGTCAGGTGATACATGAGGTTCACACCCAGTGAACCACCGCCGACGATAACAACTCTTGCTGTTGACTGCATACAATTCTTCTCCTTAAATTCATGCCCGTTGAAAGGCAGAACGGCGACCCGCACACACTGTGCAGGCCGCCATTAACAGGCAGTCATGCTGCCTGCAGAATATTTAACGGCCCATTTCCGATGCCGGAATATGAATGGTGTAGCGCTCACGGATAACCTGATCCACTTCATCACTGATGTGTTTCGGGAAATACGTGCTGAGAATGGTGTTCTTCTTCTCAATGGCTTTTTCCAGCAGCACCGGCTTACCCTTTTCCTGCCACACGTTCGGGCTGTCACGGTCACTCATCACCGGATAAATATATTCAGACTGCATCACTGACAGGGTCTGGCTGGACCCCAGGTAGTGACCCAGATCATTCAGACACACTTCCTTAAGGGTATCGAAGCTCAGGGACGCTTCATCGACCTTAATGCCCTTAGTCATACGCATACAGGCACCTAGTACATCGTTATCCATCAGGTAAGATTCCGGGCAAACACCCAGCAGGCTGGCATACATACCGCCGGACTCATAAATGATGTTGGCACCGGCCATCGCCGCCGCGGATGCGGTGTAACCCCGCTCAGCACCGGCCTGATAATCCGGGAACTTAGAGTCACTCATCCCCGCCGCGGTACCGGTTGGCAGATCAAAGTACTTACCCATCTGAGCGCAGGCTGCCGACAGCAGGCCCTGTTCAGGGGAACCGCCGCTCATGGCACCGGTACGCAGGTCACTGACAAACGGCCAGGTACCGATAATCGCCGGCGCACCCGGACGGATGGCATTCACGTACACCAGACCACCCAGACATTCCGCCCAGGCCTGCGCCACAGTACCCGCCAGCATCGCCGGTGCGGTTGCACCCGCCTGACCAGCCGACAGCAGCAGTACTGGCATACCGCGCTCCACACCGACCCGCAGACATTCCAGCGACTCTTCAGCAAACTTCATCGGCGGTACAACAAAGCAGTTAGACATGCTCACGAACGGACGGGCACGCCACTGCTCTTCACCACCGGCAATCAGTTCCAGCATGTCGATGGTTTCATCCACATGATCCGCTTCGGTAAAACTGGTACCCACGTGTTTGGTAGTCCCCATAACAGACAGGTAAGTGGTGTTCAGGTCCAGTTCCCGGGGATCAGCAATATCCCGCAATACACAGGTACGCTGGAACATATGAATGTGTTCGCAGTTATCAATGATCCGCGCCATGTCATACAGATCTCTGGCGGTAGAATCACGGTATTCGTTCTTCATCGGATCAGCGATCATTACCGCCGCACCTGCCGTTGAAAAGTGTACCCGCTGGCCACTCAGATCCAGATCGAACTCCGGGTCCTGAGCGTAGAGTTTCAGATTACGGTCAGCCTTATTCATCGCATCTTCAACGACAGCACGGGGGAACCGTAAACGGCCGTCCTCACCAACAACCGCGCCGACTTTCTGACAGGTTTCAATGCAGTGTGGCGTCGCCTGAGAAAAGCCAACTTCTTCCAGAATTTTGAAAGCAGTCTCAGCAACCGCTTCCATATCCGCCTGGGTCAGCGGCTGGTATGTCCCGCCGGTTTCACCGGGCAGAACCGGCTTGGAATCTTTATCAAGCGGCTTACTGCGCAGCGCCAGCATCGCCTTTCTACCACCAGATCTACGTGCCATGATCACTCCTGATATTTAAACTTCTTATTATTTACGACCTGTCAGGTCGCTTTTTAACTACTCTAAGGTCGTATTCGAGAAAATATTCCTCCTTCACAGCTGAATTCACAATTGATATATTCTTACCCACGGATTAGATAAACTAATCCGAAAGCACTTAACATAAGTCATTGATATCATGAGCAAAAAACTGTAGCGCCAAATCTATTTGCCCAAAAACCAGCAGAATATTGATACAGCGCATACCCCCTGCAGGGAAAAATACGGATACTTAGCGAGCACCGGACAACTGTTTAATAAATAAACAGACTGAAACACGTAAACCTCATAACAATTGGGAATAAAAACTGCCTATGGCCCGACGTCTCCCACCGCTGAACAGCATGAAAGCCTTTGAAGCAGCTTCCCGACGCCTCAGCTTCACCCTGGCGGCGGAAGAACTGCACGTCACCCAGGCGGCCATCAGCCATCAGGTAAAATCCCTCGAAGAATATTTGCAGACGCCACTGTTCGTGCGTTACCCCCGCAAGCTGGAACTGACTGAACCCGGCGAAGAGCTGATGCACAAACTCAGCAAATGCTTTGATGAAATGGACGCGGCTATCAGCGGCCTGTTACAGGAACATAACCGCCAGTCGCTGAAACTGCGGATGGGATCAGCTTTTGCCGCAAAATGGATGTCACCGCGACTTCCGGAATTCAGCCAGCAATATCCGGAAATCGATCTGTCGTTTAACTATTCGCAGGTCATCGCCGATTTCGATACGACTGATGTAGACATCTGTATCACCTTTGGCAACGGTGAATGGCCCGGTCTGGAAGCCTATCCGATCATCCATCTGGACTTCTTCCCGGTATGCAGCCCGGCGTTTCTCCACCGGCATGGTGAGATTACCTCTCCCCACCAGTTCGCGGATCTGCCACTGCTGCACGATCTCGATTACTACACCTGGACACAGTGGCTGTTGCAGGTAGGGGCGGATGGCGTAAATCCACGTAGGGGCAGCATTCTTGATGACAGTAACGTACTGATGCAGGCGGCGATAGACGGTCAGGGCGTGGCCATGTGTTCCACCGCGCTGGTGTCGGATCATCTGGCAGCAGGGCATCTGGTGAGGTTATTTGATGAGACCTTCGTCAGCCGCTGGGCCTATCACCTGGCTTATCCAAGCAAAAACGCCAACAACCCCAGCATCATCGCGTTCCGCGACTGGCTGCTGACCCATGCAAATCTGGAAATCTGAAAAAAATCCCGGGCAGGAAATTTGCTGACCTTTAAGAGCAGTCTCAGCAAACTCCAGGCAGGCCCGGGTGTATAAAGATGTACAACAAATTGAAGTAGACAGCACAAAACGCCGTAACGGATTACGGTACGCTCCGTACCTCATCATAAGCTACCGGAAGCGGCGGCACTTGCCTAACGAGTATTTCTTATAGATGCATATAGATTTTTAATAAGCAGTTGCTTAATTACCCGCCAGCCGTGGCCTGCAGCACGGCAAATCTGAACAGCTAAATTCCTTAAATCACCTTTTCCTGCGACATCAGCTCAGCTTTTCAACACAGAAATCGATAAAACACCGTACCTTCATCGGCAAAAACTGCCGCTGCGGATAGACTAAATAGAAAGGCGTTGCCGGTGGCGAAAATTCTGTCAGCAGCGCTTTCAGGGTGCCTTTTTTCAGATCTTCCCGAATCAGAAACTCCGGCAATAAGCTGATCCCCAGATCCCCCAGCGCCGCTGTGCGGGCCGCCTCCATACTGTTCACTGACAACCTGCCGTTCACTCTGATGTTCAAAGGCTCCCCGGACGGGGATGCCAGCTCCCAACTGCTGGAGCCGTCATCACAGAAAAGTACGCAGCTGTGGGCTGGCAGATCGTCCGGTGACTGCAATACAGCGGCTTCGGCCAGATAAGCTGGCGTAGCACACAGCAATGAAGACGACTCTCCCAGCTTCCGGACCACCAGACTGGAATCCTCCAGATGCGCCACAAAACGCACCGCCAGATCACAGCCTTCTTCCACCAGATCAATCACCTGATTGGTAAAGTGCAAGCTTACCGCCAGTTTTGGATAACGTTTCATAAACTCCGGCAACAGAGGTGCCAGTATGTTTTGCCCCAGTGCCAGCGGAGCAGTCACCCGCAGCCTTCCGGATGGTTGTGAGTGCAGCGCCTGAGTGCTTTCCCGCATGGCGTCAAAATCATCCAGTAAGGCTTCAGCCCTGACCAGAAAATTCTGCCCGGCCTCCGTTAAAGATACTTTGCGGGTGGTACGGGTAAACAAGCGCACCCCCAGGTCACTTTCCAGTTCTTTAACGTAACGGCTGATCACCGATGCGGCAGTATTCAGGTCCCGGGCAGCGGCGGAAAAACTTTCCCGCCGCGCGACCTGCGTAAAAGCACGGATTGCTGAGATATGATCCATTATTCGAATTTCTCGATTAATTATTTGCCAATATAGCCAATTATCATCATTTATGGATGAGTATAGAGTAATTCCCATGATGAACGACAACGCTTTAAGGAGTGAGTCATGGAACAACGTTATCAACAGCAGATAGCCCACACCTATTACCTGACAACCGGCAGCCTGCGCCTGCTGGAAGCGGCACTGACCAAGGGGCCAAAACAAACAATACGTGAGCTGGAACACAAAGGCTGCCCCTGCTGCCCGGAAAAATAAATAACCTTACCGGGCCGCATACCGGGCGGCCTGACGCCCATTTTCGGTACATCCGCACGGCGACGCCGGATCTGCACACCGCATTTTACTTCGCCGGATTATCCTGCTTATATGACAATCTCTACAAAGCCCTGCAGGAACATTCATGAATCAGTCCCGGATCGACACCAGTCTGCAGGCATTAGCGCTTCTGGACAGCGACATTGCCCGGGCGTTTGCTGAACTGGGCTCACCGCCGCCCCGCAGCCGGCCGGCGGGGTTCAGAACCTTTCTGAATATTATTGTCAGCCAACAGTTATCCACAGAGTCTGCGGCCGCCATCATGGGCCGGGTAGAAAGCCTGCTCACCACACAGGGCACACAACCATTACAGGCCAGCTGTATTGACGCCCACTCCGATGAAGCCTTACGGACGGCGGGTTTGTCTTTCAGAAAAATTGAATACATTCGCGGGCTGGCAGAGGCCGTAAACACCGGCCAGCTGGATATCGACGGACTGGCAGATTTACCGGACGATGAAGCCATCGCCGCCATCACTCAACTGAGGGGCTTTGGCCGCTGGAGTGCTGAAATCTACCTGATGTTCGCCCTGGGCCGGGAAGACATTTTCCCCGCGGAAGACCTCGCCGTGGTCACCGCCCTTGGCAAACTGAAGCGGCTGGACGGCAAGCCCAGCGCAAAAGAAGCCCGCGCAATGACCGCACACTGGTCACCTTACCGCAGCGCCGGTGCACTGTTCCTGTGGATGTATTACCGCGGCGCGCCGGTCTGAACAGGCAGTACATCCCTACTCTTTAAACTTCGCGTGACGAAGGGGTTGGACTCTCTTAATATACCCCCGCAAGCACAACAATCAGGTTCGCGAGATTTCCCATGACAGACCTCAGCCCGGCTAACATCATTCTTAATGCTGATTCCTACAAGGCCTCACACTTCCGGCAATATCCGCCGGAAACCACCCTGGTATCCAGCTATATAGAAGCCCGTGGCGGTGAATATACACAAACCGTGTTCTTTGGCCTGCAGATGTTCCTGCAGCAGTATCTGAGTAAGCCCATTACGGCGGCAGATATCGATGAGGCAAAAACCATCATTGAAGCCCATGGCCTGCCCTTCAATGAGGCCGGTTGGCAACACATTATAGAGAAGCACAACGGTTATCTGCCTCTGGAAATTCAGGCCCTGCCGGAAGGCTCCGTGGTCCCGACGCAGACGGCCCTGGTGCAGGTCATTAACACCGATCCTGAATGTGCCTGGCTGACCAGCTACATCGAAACCGCCCTGCTGCGTGCCGTGTGGTACCCAACGACCGTGGCAACCCTTTCATGGCACTGCCGCCAAACCATTCAACACGCCCTGATGAAAACCGCCGATACCTGCGACGGGTTAGACTTCAAACTCCATGATTTCGGCGCGCGGGGGGCCAGCAGTGAAGAATCCGCAGCCATCGGTGGCGCAGCGCATCTGGTGAATTTCATGGGCACCGACACCATCAGTGGCCTGCTGGCCGCACGCCGATATTACGGTGCAGACATGGCTGGCTTCTCCATTCCTGCTGCTGAGCACAGCACCATCACTGCCTGGGGGCGAGACAACGAAGCCGCAGCCTATAAAAACATGCTGGATGCCTTCGCCGGCCCCGGCAAACTGGTGGCAGTCGTCAGTGATTCTTACAATTTATGGCACGCCATCGACCATATATGGGGGCAGGAACTGCACGATGCTGTCACCGAAAGCGGCGGTACACTGGTGGTCCGCCCCGACAGCGGTGATCCGGTCAGCGTGGTCAGTGAGACGCTGGAACGGCTGATGAAGGTCTTCGGCTACCACACCAACAGCAAAGGCTTCCGGGTACTGCCGGACTGTGTGCGGGTCATACAGGGGGACGGCATCTCCCGCCTGAGCATTTCAGCGATTCTGGCAGAAATGGAACAGCGTGGCCTGAGTGCCGACAACATCGCCTTCGGTATGGGCGGCGAACTGTTGCAGAAGGTCAACCGCGATACGCTCAACTTCGCCATGAAAACCTCGGCGGTGAACATTGCCGGCCAGTGGAGGGATGTTTATAAAGACCCGGTCACTGACAGTGGCAAACGCTCCAAAAAAGGCCGTCTGGCGGTTATCCGCAGCCAGACAGGCGAACTGCAAACCATCCGCGAAAACGATCTTGGCAACCAGCCGAACCTGCTAACACCGGTTTTCCGCAACGGCGAAGTCCTGCAAACCGTCAGCTTTGATGAAGTTCGCCAACGGGCCCGGCAGGAAATCAGCTAAGCCGCCTATTAAAAAATCACAGACAAGAAGCCACAGGTACAAAAAAAGCTGAGGATTCACATCCTCAGCCTTTTTTATTCATTCATCCGACGTTTAGCTTTTCAGCGCCGCCTGCTGAATGGCGGTAATTTCCGCAATGCCTTTCTCTGCCAGTGCCAGCATCGCGTTCAGCTCATCACGAGAGTACGGCTCACCTTCTGCAGTGCCCTGTACTTCAACAAAACCGCCTTTATCCGTCATCACAACGTTCATATCGGTTTCGGCATCGGAATCTTCTGCGTAATCCAGATCCAGTACCGGCTCACCTTTGTAGATACCCACAGACACTGCAGCAATGGCATATTTAACCGGATCGCCTTTCATAGCGCCGTGCTTGTCCGCTTTCAGGAAGGCAATCGCATCCATCAGCGCCACATAGGCACCGGTGATTGATGCTGTACGGGTTCCGCCGTCCGCCTGAATGACATCACAATCAATAGTAATAGTGTTTTCACCCAGCTTGTTCAGGTTCAGACAGGCACGCAGTGAACGGCCAATCAGACGCTGAATTTCCAGCGTACGGCCACCCTGCTTACCGCGGGCCGCTTCACGGCCACAGCGGCTGCCGGTTGCCCGTGGCAGCATGCCGTATTCAGCGGTTACCCAGCCCGAACCTGAGCCGCGCAGAAAACGTGGCACACCACGCTCAACCGATGCAGTACAAATCACCTTGGTATTACCGAACTCCACCAGCACCGAACCTTCGGCATGCATAGTGTACTGGCGGGTGATTTTCACCTCGCGCATCTGATCCGCGTCGCGGTTGCTTGGGCGAATCGTCGCCACACCCAGGTTTTGTAACTGATCGGAGATAGAAGAGCTCATGAATACTAAATCTCTGCTTAGAGTTGCGCTGCGACATAGAGCCGAGCCAATCGGGCTGATAGAATGTCTTGGAAATGTGAATTCTAATCGAGAAAAGACAATATGACACGTAGTATGACCGCTTTTGCCCGTCAGGAAGTTCAACAAAGCTGGGGCAGCCTTACCTGGGAAGTGCGTTCGGTTAACCACCGCTACCTGGAACCGCACCTGCGTCTGCCGGAAAGTCTGCGGGATCTGGAAGGCCCGCTGCGGGAACAGCTACGTAAAAGTCTCAGCCGCGGTAAGGTTGAATGCACCCTGCGATTCGTACCGGAAGCCCAGTCCCAGACCCTGACCGTCAATCAGGATTTCGCTGGCGAACTGGTGGCTGCCGCGCAGCAGGTTGCCAGCATCATCCCCAATGCACAGACACTGGACCCGCTGGAAGTGCTGCGCTGGCCGGGCGTTTTGCAGGACACCAAACTGGATATGGATGCGGTTAAAAAAGCCGGGCTGGAATTGTTCAGCCAGGCACTGGCCGAACTGATCGAAAACCGTGGCCGGGAAGGCGCCGAACTGGCCAACCTGATCGACCAGCGTCTGGATGCCATCACCGACATCGTCACCGATGTGCGCGCTAAGCTGCCGGGCATTCTGACCAAGCAGCGGGAAAACCTGCAGGCCCGTCTGGACGAATTACAGGCCGAACTGGACCCGACCCGCCTGGAACAGGAAATGGTCATTCTGGCCCAGAAAGCTGACGTCGACGAAGAAATGGACCGCCTCAACACCCACGTTCAGGAAGTAAAACGGGTCCTGAAGCAAAAAGGCCCGATTGGCCGCCGGCTGGACTTCCTGATGCAGGAACTCAACCGCGAAGCCAACACCCTGTCATCCAAATCCATCGTCAGCGATACCACGCAAAGCGCTGTGGAACTGAAAGTCCTGATCGAACAGATGCGCGAGCAGATTCAGAATATTGAGTGATACTTGCTTCATAAAAAAGCCCTGATTATTCAGGGCTTTTTTATGTTTGCATGCTTCGCGGGCTAACTATAGAAGCGGAATAACGCCGCTAACGCTGCCATTCAGACCCACTGCGGTGTTCAATAAATCCCGGAAATGAATTATCCGGGGTTATCTCGGTACGTTTAATAAACGCCCGGTGAATCCACTTCTGAACCTGAGAAGAGTCATCTGACCACTCGTAGATCTTTGCGAATCCACACTTAACATTATCAGCCAGCCGTGGCGGAACGGTTTTTTCAAAGTATTTACGGTGATGATTATTTGCCGCATTCCGATAAGCAGCCGTGTGCAACTGGCTCTGTGCTGGCGGCTGATACGAGGGTAATAAAATTCCGACCAGGCCGGAACAAGGATTATGCTCAGTATGCCGGACAGATGAACCAATCTCCCAGTCCACATATCTGCGCCGCCAGGTGTCCGAACCGATCAGCACAACCGTCACTGTGGTATCTCTCAGATAATCATCCCGGACAATCTGACGTATATACTCCGGCGCTTCATATTCATCGATATCACCGATGGGCTCAGATGGTGACACCGTGATGCTACTGTCATCTGCAAACAACTGCTCAAACCGGTCACGGTATGCCTGATCACTGGCGTGGTGGTAACTGACAAAAACCTTATATGGCTGGCTCATTCCTGAATTCCTTTTCTGCATAATTAATCGCAATATCCATTGCTGGCGCTGTATCGCCTGTCAGATAAATTACCCATATGCATTTGAATTGCAAGCCGAAACAGTTTCATCCTCTGCGGTGATTTATGACCTGGCAAGACACAGCCGTAACAGACTCAGCCCGACTTTCGAAACAGCCCTCCGCCACCACAAACCTCTGCAGGCTGACCGGATATTCACCTCTAACATTCTGCAAATCCTAATTTGCGACACACCATCCGCCCGATCTGTGTATATACTTCAGAGAACAGCCGTCACTTATCCGTATAATCCATGAAAACCCTACAGGCAGAATCGTTACTGAAAGAATTCGGCCTCCCGTATTTCAGGGAACTGGCCAGCTTTGGTGCACTGTCTGACGAAATGATCCGCAACATGGTTCACAAGGGGGTCTGTGTACAGTTGGAACAGGGGGAAATTCTTAAACCTTACGAATCCCCGGTGGACGGCTTCAGCATTGTACTGAAAGGCGATATCGCCTTTTACAAACACTGTGAAACCCATGATGTTCTGACCCGTCACTTCCTCGCCGGCGAACAGATCGGCTTTGACTCCATGATCGCCATGATCCCCAACAGCGGCACTGAAATCGCCTTTGATGACAGCATAGTACTGCAAATAAGCGCCACACAGTTCTTTGATTTACATGTGGATTTTCCCAATGACTTCGGCCTGTTCATGATCAATCTCTCGCGGGAACTGTCCCGGGAAATCGCCATGCTGGAAGACGTGGTTGGTAAAAGTACCGGCTGGCAGGCCTGACCCATCAACCATTAAGGCAAGTAGGCTGTCTTTCTAACCCACCTGTACCCCGTTCATCGCATCGTCTATATTGTTCGAACGCCGGATTTCTGCGGCAGCCCGGACGCCGATTTTCAGCTGAAGTAACTCAACTTAAAGGAATAACAATTATGATTACTCAAGCCAGCAAGCAGTTGGGGATTCTGTCGGCATCGTTGCTGCTGTCCCTGCAACTGCATGCCTCATCTCAGGTGGCTGATTCAGTTGCGCCGGAAACAGCCAGTGGTCTGCAGAGCAAGCAGGCCGTTACGGCGAATGATTTTATGGTGGCGGCAGCCAATCCTCTGGCGGCGCAGGCCGGATATGATGTGCTGAAAAACGGCGGCACCGCGATGGATGCCATGATCGCAATTCAGGCCATGCTGGGGCTGGTTGAACCGCAGTCTTCCGGTCTGGGTGGTGGTGCCTTTCTGGTGTATTACGATGCCGAGCGCAAGCAGCTGACCACCTTTGATGGTCGCGAAACCGCACCGCTGGCGGCAACACCTGAACTGTTTCAGGATGCCGACGGTAAACCACTTAAGTTCTACGAAGCCGTTGTGGGTGGCCGTTCTGTCGGTACCCCCGGTACCGTTAAACTGATGGCGGATATGCACGCCCGTTACGGTAATCAGGACTGGGCAAGCCTATTGAAACCCGCTCAGGATATGGCAGCTAACGGTTTCCGGGTATCTGCCCGTCTGGCCGGTGCAATCGCTAATGATAAAGAGCGCCTGAGTACCTATCCTGATACCCGGTCTTACTTCTTCAGCGCTGACGGTAAACCGCTGCAGGAAGGCCATCTGCTGAAGAATCAGGCCTATGCCGATACCCTTGCTCTGCTGGCGAAAGACGGCGCCGATGCCTTTTACAACGGCCCGATAGGCAAAGCCATCGTCGCCAAAGTAAACAGTATTGAAGATAATCCAGGCATTCTCAGTGAACAGGATCTGGCGATCTACAGCGTGAAGGAACGCCCGGCGGTCTGCGCGCCTTATCGTCAGTACGATATCTGCGGCATGGGGCCGCCAAGTTCCGGTGCGCTGACCGTCGGACAGATTCTGGGCATCAGCAGCAATTTTGATCTGGCAGGTATGGGCGCTGACAGCCCGACAGCCTGGCAGGTTATCGGTGATGCATCCCGTCTGGCATTTGCTGACCGCGGCCGCTATATGGCCGACAGCGATTATCTCCCCATGCCTGAGGGCCTGCTGGATAAGGACTATCTGGCCCAGCGTGCTGAGCTGATTAAGGAAGGGAAAGCCCTGACAGAAGTCGCTCCCGGTGAGCCCCGCTGGGAACAGGCGGTTGCACAGGCTGACGACATAGCCATTGAGCTGCCGTCCACCTCACACTTCGTGATTGTGGATAAAGCCGGCAATATCCTCTCGATGACCACCACCATCGAAAACGGCTTTGGCTCCCGGGTAATGAGTAACGGCTTCCTGCTGAATAACGAGCTGACTGATTTCTCATTCGCGGCACAGAAAAACGGCTATCCGATTGCTAACCGTATCGAACCTGGCAAACGCCCCCGCTCGTCCATGTCACCAACCATCGTGATGCGTGACGGCCAGCCTTACATGGCAGTCGGCTCACCCGGCGGCTCGCGGATTATCGGTTATGTGGCCTCGACTTTGATCGCTCATCTGGACTGGGGTATGGGCATTCAACAGGCCATCGACCTGCCACACCTGATCAACCGCTTCGGCACCTATGATCTGGAAAAAGGCACCGCCGCTGAAGGGTATCAAGCAGCTCTTGAGGAAATGGGGTTCAAGGTTAACGTTCGTGACCTGAACTCCGGCCTGCAGGCCATCATTCTGGATAACGGCAAACTGACCGGCGCAGCCGACCCCCGCCGTGAAGGTCTGGCACTGGGCGACTAACCCGTTCCACCGCTTCCTGCCCCGCTCCGGGGCAGGGATTTCTGCTATAAAGTCTTAGATAAGAATAACTTGCTCACCGTTTTGGGTAAGCAACGTCCTACATAAGCCATTCCTGAGCGGAAGGCTGCC
This sequence comes from Aliamphritea spongicola, assembly GCF_017051665.1. Classification (NCBI taxonomy): domain Bacteria; kingdom Pseudomonadati; phylum Pseudomonadota; class Gammaproteobacteria; order Oceanospirillales; family Oceanospirillaceae; genus Aliamphritea; species Aliamphritea spongicola. The sequence continues at coordinate 283,123 of NZ_JAFIDL010000002.1, read as the reverse complement.
CGATCCTTGCCTATGTTTAATTCAGAGGTCTTTTTCTGAATTAAACCTGAGGCAATATTCATGCTGACGCTGCATCATCTGAAATATTTATTACGGCCCCGTATCGTGGGGCTGAGGGCAGTCATTCTTGTCTGCCTGATGCTGATCAGCAGCGCCTTGCAGGCAACCCCCTTCCGTATCGGTCTTGCCACCTGGAGCGGTTACCCGGAAAGTGTCCGGGGGTTTAAGGCAGGGCTGGCAAATGCCGGCTTTATTGAAGGTCTGGACGTCACATTCATCGCCGGTGAACAGGGTGCCGATGTAAAGTTGCAAACCCGGGTCGCTGAAACGTTTCGCAATGAAGGGGTGGATCTGGTCTATTCCCTGACCACACCGGGTACCACCGTGATGAAAGAGGTATTGCCCAGCAGCACGCCGATTGTATTCTCTATCGTGACCTACCCCGCTGACTCAGGATTGATTGAGTCGTTCGAATATTCCGGAAACAATCTGGTAGGCACCAGCAACTACGTGCCGATCCGTCACTATCTGTACCTGCTAAAGCTGATTTATCCACAGGTAAACCGTATTGCAATCTTTCACCGGAAAGGAGAAGCAAACTCCCAAATCCAGTCCGCCAATCTGCTGCGTCTGTTCCGCCGGGAAGGCATTGAGGTAGTCGAATTTAAACCGGAGAACCTGCAGCAACTCAAACGGCTGGCAGAGCAGGTTGTCGGGCAGGTTGATGCCTTTATGACCACCACCGATACCTTAATACAGGCCGGTGGAGAGCAAATCCTCATTGAGCTCTCTCTTGAACACGGCATACCGGTCCTGAGCTCCAATAAAAAAGGCATTGAACAGGGCGCAAGTTTTGGCCCGGTGGCTGACTTTTACACGCTGGGATATATGGCTGGCCAGAAAGCAGCCCTCATTCTGCGGGACGGAACAGCCCCGACTAAACTGGAATCTGAAATACAAAATCCGCCTCTGTTTCTGGTGAACCGCAACACCATTAATCATCTGGGCATACCGCTTTCACCGGAAGCCCTGCGCAATGTGACCTGGACTGACGAATGAAATTAACGGCTAAAATCGTATTCACCGGCACCCTTGCCGTCGGCCTGATTATGAGTGCTATCGGCTACCTGATTGTTTCCGGGATCGACCGTGAAATGACCCGTAACCTCGACAACTGGCTCGCCGGTGACGCAAAGTTTGCCGCCGCACGGATTAACGAAAAAGCCACACATGTCAGCGCCATCACCCAGGCCATCGCCAAATCAAGAGAAATCCCCCGGGCACTGAGCACTTACGAAAGCCGGGGCATTAACGCCATCCTTAACGACCAGATCGCTATCTACCCGTTCATTAACTACATACTGGTGACAGAAAATGACAGTAGCGTCTTTGCCGCCAGTACCCTGGACGGAAACCTCAATAAAACCCGCGGGGAAGATCTGTTACTGGAACGGGCACAGGAACACCCCATGTATCTTCCCGACAGCAGCCGCCAGCCGGTCAGTGTTGGCAGGATCGGCTACGACCCTTACCTGGCGATTATCGGTCTCAACCGGGGCTATGCGCAGTGGTTTGCAACGGATATTGAACACAGAGGCGAAATCGTCGGCCAGGTCATTGTCTCCATCGACTGGGAAACTATTCATACCGCTCTGCTGGATGATATCGTCAAAGAGCTCAGCGACACCGGTAACCCCATCGACGCCGCGTTTGTCACCGACAGTAAACAACGGATCCTCAGCCATAATACCGACAGTAATCATGAGCATACCCACAGCGATCACTGGGAAGAAAGCGCCACACCGGAGGAACATCAGCTCACCGGGCAGCAATCCGTCAGCTTTGGTGACCATACCTATATCGTCAATATTGTATTTGACCGGGAACAGGCCATGCATCCCATCGACACCCTGAATCAGCGGGCGTTTCTGGCAACGTTTCTGGGCAGCTGTCTGCTGGGAGTCGTGTTATTCATCATGCTGCGCCGCTCAATTCTCAAGCGCATCGACAGCCTTCACACGGCCATGTTTCAGCTTGGCTCAGGAGACCTAAGCTACCGGGTACCGATATCCGGCAATGATGAAATAACCGATCTGGGACGGGCCATTAACGAAATGACGGAGAATCTTGGCACCAAGACCACCTCCATCGACCGGCTCAATGAAGAGATCAACCTGCGCAAACAGGCCCTGCAGGAAAAACGTGAGCGGGAAATTGAGCTGGCCCAGAGCCGCAAATACATCGACGACATTACCCACAATGCACCGCAGCTGCTCTCCTATGTGGATACCAGCCAGCACTACCGCTTTGTAAACAAATCCTATGAGCGCTGGTTCGAAGTTCCGCTGGACCATTTCCACGGCAAGCATGTACGGGAAAGCCTGGGAGAAGAGGCTTACAACCTTATTCTCCCCTACATGCGTAAAGCCCTGAACGGCCAGATGGTCAACTACGAATCGGAAATTCCCTATTCAGAAGGCGGCAACCGGTTCGTCAATGTGACCTATACCCCGGACAAAAACACCGACGGTGAGGTGCAGGGATTCTTCGTCTCCGTTGAAGACATCACCGGCATCAAAGAATCTGAGAAGAAAATCCAGAACACCCTGAACCTGCTGGAAGCCACACTGGAAGCCACTGATAACGGCATCATGGTGACCGATGAATACGGTCAGATGATCAAGGCCAACCAGCGCTTTGCAGAAATGTGGCAGGTACCGGATGAGCTGCTCAGCAACGCTGACACCGACGCCATACTCAGCCTGATGGTTGACCAGATGAACGATCCGAAAACCTTCCTTGAAGGGGTGAAGCAGCTACACGCAGAAGACAATATTAAAGCACTGGAAACCCTGGCCTTCAGAGACGGCAGAGTCTTCGAACAGGTATCCCTGCCCATTATCAACAGCAGTAAATCCATGGGCCGGGTCTGGAGTTTCCGGGATATCTCACAACGTCAGCGCTACGAAGATGGCCTGCTCGAAGCCAAAAATGCGGCCGAAACAGCCGCGCAGGCAAAAAGTGAATTCCTTGCCAACATGAGCCATGAAATCCGCACACCGATGAATGGCGTACTGGGCATGCTCTCACTGTTACAGGATACCGAACTGGACGAACAGCAGCGGCATCAGGCCAGCCTGGCCACCAGCAGCGCTGAAAGTTTACTCAACCTGATCAACGACATTCTCGACTTTTCCAAGGTGAATGCCGGCAAGCTGGATCTGGAAAACATCGACTTTGACCTGCACAGCATGCTCAACGAATTTACCGAAACCATGGCATTGCAGGCCCACGACAAAGGTCTGGAGCTGATCCTCGACACCACCGAACTGGGGCATAGCCATGTACGGGGCGACCCTACCCGATTACGGCAGGTCATTACCAATCTGACAGGCAACGCCATTAAGTTCACCGGTTACGGCGATGTCACCCTGAAAGTGACCCTCAGCGACCTGTCGCCGGAAGAAGCCAGCAGCAGCGGCAAAGACCTGCGGCTGCATTGCAGCATTACTGACACCGGCATTGGCATTGCCGAAAGCAAACTCCCCGGGTTATTTGACTCCTTCAGTCAGGTGGATGCCTCCACCACCCGGCAATACGGCGGCACCGGGCTTGGCCTGAGCATTACCAAAATGCTGTGTGAACTGATGCAGGGCAGCATCAGTGTGACCAGCACTGTGGAGAAAGGCAGCTGCTTCAGCTTTGATATGCTGTTAAACCGCAGTGAAATGGATGAAAAAATACCGGATACAGACCTTAAAGGTCTGGAAATTCTGGTCGTGGACGACAACAGCAACTGCCGCAGCGCCCTCAGCCGGCAGCTGAGGATCTGGGGGGCAAACGTCACCGAAGCCGCTAACGGTTTCATTGCCATGCAGGAATGCCAGGAACGGGCGCAGCTTGCCAGCCTGCCCCTGTTTGACCTGGTGATGCTGGACATGGAAATGGCCGACATGGACGGCGAAGCCTTTACCAACCGGCTGCACTCCGAACCAAAGCTTCAGCACATCAAACTGGTCATGATGACCCCTTCCCTGAACTGCGAACCAACCCGGCGTTATGCAGAAAAAGTAGCCGACAGCTACTTCGCAAAACCAATCACCATCCCCACCCTGCTCAAAGCCCTGAACACGGCCATTGAGCGGCCACTGCTGATGCTGCTCGAACCGGAAATACAGCCCAAACCCAAGCGCCATCAACCGGTTCAGAATGCCGCACAGGTCACCCATAACATGAAACACATGCACCGGGTGCTGCTGGTTGAAGACAACAAGGTTAACCAGATGGTCGCCACCGGCATCCTGCAAAAACTGGGACTGCGGGTAGATGTTGCCGATAACGGGCTGGAAGCCATTGGTAAACTCACCACCAGCGCCATGCCTTACAACCTTATATTCATGGACTGCCAAATGCCGGAAATGGACGGCTACGAAGCCACCCAGCAAATCCGTGAGGGTAACGCGGGGGAAGAAAACCGGCGCATTCCGATCATTGCCATGACCGCCAACGCCATGAGTGGCGACCGGGAAAAATGTATCACCGCCGGCATGGATGACTACCTGACTAAACCAGTAATACTCGCTGATCTGGAATGCGTCCTGCAACGTTGGCTGCATCAGCATGCCCCGCAAAGCAACGATACAACTGCAGATATCGCACCCCCGCAAGATACCGGCGAGCATCAGGAAGAACTTGTCAGCTGGGATAAATCAGAAGCTCTGGAACGGGTCATGGGGGACGAAGGCTTCCTGCACAGCCTGCTGGAAATCTACCTCAGCGACAGCCAGCCACTGATCAGTGAGCTGCAGAGCGCACTGCACGACGGTAACTGCGAACACGCCCAACATGCCATTCATGCACTGAAAGGCATGGCTGCAAACCTCTCAGCCCATTATCTGCATAACCTGGCACAGCAGATCGAACAACTGATCAAGCAGAATGAAATCGACGAAGTGATGCAACGTTTACCGGAGTTTCTCAACGCCTGTCAGGAACTGGAAGATCTGTTCAATACCAGCCTGTCTCACTGAGCCCGGTGTTACTGAGGCAGGTATTAGTGAGTACCGCAACGGTATTTACACACCAGCCGCTCAAGTTCGCCCTGCTGTTCAAGCCGGGCGATACTTGCATTCAGTTGCTGCAGCAAGGCACTGCGGGCACGGTGCAAACGGAATGTCACTGCATTACTGGCATAAGGCAGGGAAATCTCATAATTCAGGTTTTCTTCTGACTGATACCGCAGCGCCGTGGCCTCGTTAATCAGCCCGATCTGATTCCAGCCCCGGTGCACCCGCTGCGCAATCTGCCACTGGCTGGCAAAATCCTCCCGGATGAGGTTATCCGGTACGGACGCCCCCCGCACTGTTGCGACCCGCTGTCCTTCAAGATCTTTCAGAATAAACACCGGAAACGACAGTTCCGGGCGGTAAATAATCACCTCATTCACAATGCCGAACGGAATACTGTAGAGGGACACCTGCTGCAGCGCATCCGGCACGTCCAGCTGAGGTGATACACCGGCCTCAATATCAATCTCTCCGGCAATGAACAGACGCTGTAAACGGGCCTGGGACAAGGGTATAAAATCCAGCTCAACGTCTAAGTCTTCTGCGATCAGCCGCAGGGTATCCGCATAAATGCCCTGAAACGCCCCCGTCTCATCCTGCCAGAAAAACGGAATCTGCCCCGGCAGGGGCATGCCCACGCGCAGTGTTCGCCCCGCATCAGACGCTGTTTCCGGTGCTGCCTGTAACGGAAAACTGACAAGCAATACCAGCCACAAACTGCTGAAAAACTGCAAAGTGGCACGAAAGGACATATTTACTGACTCACTGTGATATTCTGGGCTACTGATAACAGGCATGAGAATAACCTAAATTCATGCCACCTTCTGCAATTAAACGCATCAGCGGCAAAGATAACCCCTTTTATGCAGACCAACAGCGCCTCCGCCAGACTGCTTGAACCGGTTTTACAGTTGGCACGCCACTTTCCACAGCAGGGCGAGCGAACCCTGCATCAGCAACTGCTCGACAGTGCCGGCCTCAGCGAAGCGGAATTCAGCAAGCCCGGTGCCCGGTTTGCCGTCAGCCGGTACCCTGCAGTGTTACAAACCCTGGCCGAAGCCAGTGGCAACCCGCTGATTACCCTCAGCCTTGGAGAAGCCACCCAGCCGCGGCTGCTGGGTTCCATCGGCTTTCTGATGGCAACAGCCACCACGCTGGAGCAAGCTTACCAGAGCCTGATCGATTACCTGCCTCTGCTTATAGAAGGGGCTGTGCTGGAAATGCAACACACAGCGGAAGGCAGCCTGCTGACACTGGAACTGAATCAGAACGACCCCGGGACTATCGAATATTTTCTCGCCTGTCTGGTGAACTGGCCCCGCTGGCTCACCGGCCGGCAGGTACCCGCGCATGCGGTACGGCTGGCCTTACCCGAACCGGATAATATCCAGCCCTACCAACAGTTCTTTGCCGCAGAAGTCGAATTCGGCGCAGCCCGGCATCAGGTCCTGCTCAACAGTGAATACCTCAGCCTGGGCTGTCTGGATGCCAACGGCGAAATGCACCAGCTGCACCGGGAATTTGCCGATTCACTGCTCAGTAAAAGTAACCAGCAGGGAGCACTGATCGCCCAGACCCGAAACCTCATCCGCCAGCAGCTGGCAGAAGGCGGCAGTGCCGTCCGTCGGGAAGAAGTCGCCGCCACACTGGGCCTGAGCCTGCGCACCCTGCAACGCAAACTGGGCGTACTGGGTACTAACTTTCAGGACCTTTACGACCAGACCCGGCGGGATCTGTGCCTGCAGCTTATCCAGCGGGGACAGTTCAGTTTCGGAGAAATCACGTTTCAGCTGGGCTTTGCTAACCAGTCAGCCTTTCAGAAAGCGTTTAAACGCTGGATGGGCATTGCCCCCAGCCAGTACCGTAAACAGATAAAACCCCATATACCCGACCCACTAAACATTGATACAGGGCCGGTGAATGATGCCGACTGGCTACAGGAGGACAACCGGGAAGAAGCCTTTCGGCAGCGGCTGAACAGCCTCACCAGTTTCAGCCGTGAACTGCTGGACATTGCCGCCATAGGTGGCGTCAGTAACGACCTATCAAAACTGGCCCGGGTGACCGGCAACCCGATCGCCCGGCTGGCCATTCATCTGTGGCCGGCAGAACAGGCAGGCGTTCTTGTCCGTGAGGAACATACACCGGAACAGATCAGCTACCATTTTGCCGACCCTGAACTGCAGACAATTCTCTGCGGGCAACTCAGCCACGACGAACAACAACACCTGCACCGACAGTTTGCTCTAACGCTCTATAAGGATTTGCAGGCAGATTCCAGCCAACCCGGCCCGGTGCTGAGACACCTGAACCGTCTGGACACCCCGCCGCCAGAGCTGCACAGGCAAACATTAAACCTGCAGGCGGCCGAGCATGCCCGGCAAAACAAAGACTATGCGCAGGCCGCACGGTATCTGCAATATGCTGTCACCGATGCCAGCGATACTTCTCAGCAAACGGACCTGCTATTACAAAGCGCCGAGCTGCACCTTCTCAGCAGTGATATCCGCCAGGCAGATAACTGCCTGCAAGCAATCCGGCAACAGCCGGACACATCTGAACTGCCGCCACATTATCAGACCCGCCACGCTCTGTTGCAGGCCCGTCTGTACCAGGCACAAAACCGGTCTGAGAATGCCCTTGAAGTACTCTGCCGGCAACTGGCAACAGATCATCAGCCATTACCATCCGGACACGGTGAACAGTTAAGCCTGCTGCTCAGCCAGTTGGAACGGATCAGCCAGATTTCCAGCCACAACAGCCGCCACAATGAACTGCCAGACGACAATCTGCAGCTGGAACTGCTGGAGCACATCAGCCTGCTGGCCCGTCAGCTCAGCCAGCCATTACTGGCGGCCTGTGCCATTGGCCAGATGACGGAGCACTGCCTGCTGCACCCGGGCTCTGCGCTTGCCGCATTTGCCTTCAGCAGTTATGCCTGGGTCGCCAGCTGGTTCTGTGCCGATACGCAACTGGCCCGCAGCTTTACCAGTAAGGCGATGCATCTGGCAGACAGTACAAACCATCCTGCTCAGACAGGCAGCGCGGCCCTGCGCCTGAACAGTCAGGTACAACACTGGTTCACCCCGTTACAGGAAGTCCGTCAGCAGCTTGCCCATACGCTGGAACTGGCCGGCAACCACCATCAGTGGCCTACCCTTAGCGAAGGACAACTGCTGGCGGCCCATCTGGACCTGTTCAGCAACACACCGCTGAACGAACTGTATCCACAACTGCAGCAGCAACACCAACAGATGCTGAACCGGCAACAGCACACACAGGCTGCCTGGCTGGAAGAGTCCGTCCTGACAGCCATCCACCAGCTGCAGGGCAAAGAACCGCCTCCGGCCAGCCTAAACTACCAACACGGATGGCAGGCGGTCAGTTGCTGCATCAGCGCACTATTGCTGGATCAGCAACATCTCTGGCCAGATCTGTACCGCTGGGAAGCCCGGCTGGAAAACGAACTGGCAGGCTATTTCGGCGTCAGCGAAGCCCTGTTCTGCACCACCCTGATGCGGCTGATTCAGGCCGGCCAGCAACAGGCCATCAGCCGGCGGCGTCAGCTGGAAACTGAGCAACTGATCTCCCGGCTGGAGCTCTGGGCCACCCAAAGCCCGGACAACTTTAACTGCCAGCTGCAGTTGTTAAAGGCTGAACAAAGCCGCTTTCAGCCGGACAGCCAGATCACCGCCCTGTACTTCGAACAGGCACTACAGGCGGCCGAACGCCAGCAATTCAGTTTCCACCGGGCACTGGTTAACGAACGCTACGCCGACTTTCTGCAACACAACGGTCAGACGACTCTGGCCCGATACTGTTTACAGGAGGCAATGGACTTCTATCGCCACTGGCAGGCGGACGCAAAAATAAAACAACTGGCACAAACACTGGAATTGCTGGCAAAATAACCAATCACGCAAAACCGACAGAAATCAGATAACGGCGAACATGACCCCCTGGAAAGTACTGATAGTTGACGATGAAGAAGGCATTCACGGCATTACCCGGATGATCTTCCGTGGCTACGAATTCGAACAGCGTGGCATCGAACTGATCAGTGCAATGAACGGCGCCGAAGCCAGGCAGATTCTGGAAGACCAGCAAGACATCGCCCTGGCCCTGCTGGACGTGGTCATGGAAACCGATCACGAAGGTTTACAACTGGTGGATTTCATCCGTAACCAGCTGAATAATCAGGATATCCGCATCATTCTGCGTACCGGCCACCCGGGCTATGCTCCGGAAGCCCAGGTCATTGTTAACTACGACATTAACGACTACCTGAGTAAGGCCGAACTGTCTGCTTCACGCCTGCTCACCTCAGTAGTGGTGGCATTACGCTCCTACCGGGATATCAAAACCGCCCGCCAGCAATCGAATCAGCCTGCCGGTAACCACCATCAGGATGGCTTACTGCAGTCTGCTGCCAGCGAACTGCAACAGCAGGTCACCCCGCTGCTGCAACAAAGCCGCCGCTTGCAGCAACTGGATCTGAACCCGGTTGCCCGGGATCTGAGCCATGAACTGCATGCCCGGCAACAGCGCCTGCATAACAGTGTCAGCCTGCTGCAGAACCCTGCTACAACAGAAGCATCCCGGCCAATAAGCCTCAGCAATCTGCTCAATGAAGTGTTACAGATATTCCTGCCCCAGAGCCGCCGGGAAGGCTGGCTGCTGGATTACAGCCTGGATGAACAATTACAGTCAGACATTCAGAGTGCACCGCAAACACTGCAGCAATTGCTGATCACCGCCATTGAACTGGCCATTCTGCAGGCCGGCGGACAGGATCTGAAACTCAGCGTCAGTGCATCCGGCAGCTCGCAGCTACAGCTGAACCTGACCCAACCTGATGGTCAGCCGGTTTTCACCCGCACCCCGTGGAGCCAGCACCTGCAACAACAGCTGCACAGCCTCTGTCAGCAACTGGATGGTCAGTTGCTGGATGCCGGTGACCAGAGCGCCATCCGCTGCCTGTTGCCTCTGCATCTGTAACGGCGTTAAAACCCTTATTTTGTAAGGAATCTCAGTGCCCGAAATCCGAGCAGAACAACTATGGTGTAAGGAAAAGTCTGCAACATACCTGCAGCAAGCAGTCGATCAAAGACTGAAAGGTTCAGGCCTGATCAGGCCTGTATTCCGGAAGTGAAAGCACATGCCATGCAGCTGCGCGGCATGTGCACAATCTGTCTTCAGTTCTCTGACAACAGATAAACAGTGCCTTCCTGGCGCTGATGGTCAATCCACTGTTCCGCTTCTTCACGGCTGCGGCCAAAGAAAACCACCCGGGACATATGCTTAAGCATACCTCCGGACATGATTTCATGGCGGTATACCCACCAGCTGTCAGCAGCAATTTCACGGATTTTTAAAACGAATTCGATAGGTGTTACAGGTTGATATGCGTCTGTTACGTTCATCGGTCTGCCGGCCCCTGAGGCCGTTTGTTGTTAGGTTTCAGTTAAGTGAAGTCCGGTCACACCGTCTGTGCGGTTTAGTGACCGGCCATCAGAATCGGCTTTGGCTCAGGCCTGATCCTTCAGCAATCAGGGCAGATTACGCCTGCTATGAGAAATTCCCCTTCACAAACATAGCAAACAACCTGCCCTTAACAAGTAAAACTGACCGGGTCAGTTTTTCAGCAGCATCACCGAGCATCCGGCCCGTTCTGCTACCCGTGCTGAGACAGAGCCCAGCAGGAATTCATTCATTCGGGAACGGTGATGGGCGGACATAACCACCAGATCAATTTCCTTTTTGCGGATGTAGCGGATAATCATTTCCGCAGGCGATCCTTCGTACACTTTCAGTACCGGATGAACACCTTCCGGCAATACTGAATCCGCATATTTTTTGAACTTGCGGGCGACTTCCGTCATAGCCTGCTGATGATCGCTTTCACTGAAAAACGAGGCCACCAGCGAGTTACTGAATCCGGACACCACTGTGACCAGATGCAACTCAGCCTGATTATCCTGTACTTCCCGCAGCGCCAGCTTCAGTGCATCCTGAATAAACTCAGGTTCAGACACATCAACCGGTACCAGTACTTTCTTAAACATCACTCAATCCTCGAATGTGCCGGCACCCCATCCTGTGGGCTGCCGGATAATAATTGCCGTTGCGGGTTACGCTTCGGCGGGAGTCAGCTTAGCCAGTGCATTGCGACGTCGCCGTTGCAGAGCAATCAGCCCCAGCAGCAGTATCCCGGCAGGGATGTACATCAGCTGCTTGGCAGGTTGCGCCTGCGGTGCCTCGACACCGGTAATCACCTGATCAAAGGCGAGTCCGGCACGCTCTGCAGCGCTGTCGAAGGCAACAAAGTCCACGACGGTCTTACCGTTATTTTCCAGCAATTCCACACCGGTGTTGGCCAGGCGCTCGGCGCCATCGGCACCTTCACCCAGCACCAGATTGGCCAGGAATGAACGCTGGTTACCGACAGCATCCTCGCCGTCAATCCAGAAGCGCAGTTCGGTTCCCGGGGCGATATCATCCGCCGCCTGAACCAGTGCCTGAGGCGCAATCTGCTGGTAAGGCTCAACGATCCGATCCATCCAGAACCCCGGACGGAACAATGAAAAGGCAATCAGCAACAATAAGACAGTTTCGTACCAACGGTTACGGGCGAAGAAATACCCCTGGGTCGCAGCGGTAAAGATCAACATCGCAATGGTTGCCACGATGAAGATCTGGATTCCTTCAAGCCAGGTCACGTCTATCAGCAACAGATCGGTGTTGAAGATAAACAGGAACGGCAGCGCCGCCGTACGCAGGCTGTAGCTGAAGGCGACAAAACCGGTCCGGATGGGATCACCACCGGACACTGCCGCCGCGGCAAAAGAGGCCAGACCGACCGGTGGGGTCACGTCTGCCATAATGCCGAAGTAGAATACGAACAGATGCACCGCAATCAGCGGGACGATCAGTCCGGATTCCTGGCCCAGTGAGATAACCACCGGTGCCAACAGAGAAGAAACAACAATGTAGTTTGCCGTGGTCGGCAGGCCCATACCCAGAATCAGACTGAGAACGGCCGTCAGGATCAGCATCAGCAGCAAGTTGCCCATGGACAACACTTCCACCAGATCCGCCAGCACGGAGCCAACGCCGGTCTGGGAAACCGCACCCACGATGATACCCGCCGTGGCAGTCGCAATACCGATACCGATCATGTTCCGGGCACCAACAATCAGGCCATCTACCAGCTCGTTCGCACCCTGACGCAGGCGATGTGCGATACCCTGTTCATTACGGAACCAGGCAATCAGTGGACGCTGGGTGACCAAAATGAAGATCATCAGTACGGTCGCCCAGAATGCGGACAGACCCGGCGACAAGCGCTCAACCATCAGACACCAGACCAGCACCACAACCGGCAATAAGAAATGCAGACCAGACTTAACTGTCGGGGCCACTTCCGGTAGCTGCACCATCGGTGAGTTCGGATCATCCAGCTGCAGATCAGGCACTTTCGCCGCATAGCTGAGCAGGAACAGATAGGCTCCACCCAGTAACAGCGCAATCACAATGCCTGCATAATCGCCAAACATCGGCTTAATCCAGCCAATGCCGAAGTACACCGCCGCTGCCAGACCAGCCGTCAGCAGGAAGCCAGTCAGCATACCGAAAATACGCAGCTGCCATGGTTTCACCGCACCGCGGCGTGGCAGGCCCTGCATATCCAGTTTCAGCGCTTCAAGATGCACGATATAAATCAGTGCCAGGTAGGAAATCAGCGCCGGCAGGAAGGCATGGGTAATGACCTGTACGTAAGAAATACCGACATATTCCACCATCAGGAAAGCCGCAGCCCCCATTACCGGAGGCATAATCTGACCATTCACTGAAGATGCAACTTCAACAGCACCGGCCTTCTCAGAGGTAAAGCCCACCCGCTTCATCATCGGGATGGTAAAGGTACCGGTGGTCACGACGTTGGCGATGGATGATCCGGAGATCAGCCCGGTCAGGCCGGAAGACACCACGGCCGCCTTGGCAGGGCCGCCGCGCATGTGGCCCAGCAGAGAAAATGCTACCTGAATGAAGTAGTTACCAGCACCAGCTTTATCCAGCAGCGCACCGAACAGAACAAACAGGAACACGAAACTGGACGATACGCCCAGTGCAATACCAAACACACCTTCGGTAGTCAGCCACTGGTGGTTCACCAGTTCTTCCAGCGACACACCTTTGTGCGCAATGATTTCCGGCATATAAGGGCCGGCCAGCGAGTAAGTCAGGAACACAATCGCCACAACCATCAGTGGCGGTCCCAGTGTCCGGCGAGCGGCTTCCAGCAACAGCACCAGACCAATCACAGACACCACCAGATCCTGCGTATTCGGCAGGCCCGGACGGCTGACTAACTGGTCATAGAACAGGAAAATATAAGAGGCACTGAATGCGCCGATCAGGCACAGGCCGATATCCAGCAAAGGAATATGATGACGTGGAGAACGGGTCAGCGCCGGGTAGGCGGTGAATGCCAGGAAGGTGGCAAAACCTAAGTGAATTGCACGGATTTCAGTGTCGTTGAAAATGCCGAAACTGCCGATTAAAGGCCAGTCATAAAAAGGAAGTGGCGAGGCGATCCACAGCTGGAACAGTGACCAGAACAGTGCAGCACCGAGTAGTACCTTACCCTGCCAGCCTTCAGGAATACGGGCGCCGGTATCATTGGCGGCAACCATGTCCTGAAGTTCTTGCTCTTCAACCTCTCCCTGTCTGTTTTGCGTAGTTGTCATAATCAGCTCCAAAAAACAGCATGGCTAAAAAAAGAGCCCTCCGTATTCAGCCCCTCAGACCTAACTGTCTGTGGGTGCCCGGCTGATGGAGGGCTCGGCAGAGAGCAGGCTCTCTGCGAGGGACATGAAAACAGTCAGCCGATCAGGAGAACGTCTGACCGTTTTCTCATGTAAAAAAGATGCCTGCAGGCCATAATCGACAAGTGAGCGTTGCAGGCATCTGAAAACGTGTCCGTTTGAGGGGATTCGGCTTACATCCAGCCCTGTTCTTTGTAGTAACGAACAGCACCTTCGTGCAGCGGTGCAGACAGACCGTTAGCGATCATCTGCTGTGGATCCAGGTTAGCGAACGCAGGGTGCAGACGCTTGAAGCGGTCGAAGTTATCGAAAACAGCTTTTACAACCTGGTAAACAGTGTCAGCATCAACCTTGGCAGAAGTCACCATAGTTGCAGCGTTACCGAAGGTTGCCACATCGCTGTCGCTACCTTTGTACATACCGCCAGGGATAGTTGCTGGCGCGTAGAAATCATTTTCAGCAATCAGCTGATCGATTACGTCACCGGTAACAGGAATTACTTTTGCATCACAGGAAGTAGTCGCTTCCTTGATCGCACCGGACGGGTGACCAACTGCGTAGATCATTGCGTCGATCTTGTTGTCACACAGAGCCTGTGCCTGTTCTGCAGATTTCAGCTCAGCCGCCAGCTTGAAGGTCTCGTTAGTCCAGCCCTTCTCTTCCATGATGACTTCCATGGTGCCACGGGTACCGGAACCCGGGTTAGTCAGGTTAACGCGCTTACCTGGCAGATCATCGAAAGACTCAATGCCGGAATCCGCACGGGCAACAACGGTGAAAGGCTCGTTGTGTACTGCGAACAGTGCGCGCAGATCTTCGAACTTACCCTGTGCCTTGAAGGTGTCGTGCTTGGAACCGTTCAGTGCGTGGAACTGCCAGTCAGACTGAGCCATGCCCATGTCCTGCTGACCCTGACGAACAGCGTTGATGTTGGCAACAGAACCACCGGTAGAAGGCGCAGTACACTTGATACCGTGATCATCTGTCTGACGGTTTACCAGGCGGCAGATAGACTGGCCTACCACGTAATAAACACCTGTCTGGCCACCAGTACCAATGGTTACGTAGGTCTGGTCAGAGCTGTTAGCTGCAGTGGCACCGAAAATACCGGCGAAACCTACCGCAGAGGAAAGCAGAGTCGTTGCTAATTTGTTCTTCAGAGACATGGTCATACCTTGTTATCGTTATTATCCCGCCTGGCGGGGTCTGTTTGAGCCGGCAGCGGTAAATGAGAGGAGTTATCCACCGCAGCCGGGTTTGTCAGGAAACCGCTACAACATAAAAGAAACATCCTGAAGCCATGACCGCCAGCCATGCCAATAAAACCTCCTGCCGTGCCAATCACGGTAAAATACTGGCAGCGGGGGCTGATTTGCTTAAGGTAGAAGGAGAATTACAATGGGCACACAGTCATTACCAGGCACACTCAGTTCACATGATCTTATTGCAGCGTCTTAATCAGCTCCGTTATCAGAAACCTCTGGGCATCCGCCTGCTGGCCGCTATTCTGCTGTGCAGTTCGGCCATCACCCTGATCGCCACGGGCACCCAGCTGTGGCTGGATTATCGCTATGAGCTGTCCGCCATCGACGAGCGCCTGCAACAGATTGAAACCAGCTCACTGAACAGCCTGTCCAACAGCCTCTGGGAAATCAGCCCGGCACAGATTCAGGTTCAGCTGGACGGTTTACACCAACTGCCAGATATCCGTTATCTGGAAATAAGCTCCCAGTACGGTGATTACTACTCCGCCGGCAGCCGTCCTGAAGAAGGTCCCATCGTTGAACGTAACTATCACCTGACCCATCAGGGCGCCGACGGCACCATTTTCCCGGTGGGCGATCTGACACTGGTGATCAGTCTGGATGAGGTCTACCGCCGCTTAACCGACAAAGTGCTGGTGATTCTGGCGTCTCAGGGCATCAAGACATTTCTGGTATCGATCTTCATTCTGACCATCTTCCACCGGCTGATTACCCAGCACCTGGGCACCATGGCCAGCTACGCCCGCCGTCTGAAACTCGATCAGCTGGACCTTCCTCTGGTCCTGAAACGCAATAAAAAACATAAGGATGATGAAATCAGTCAGGTGGTGGACGCCATGAACAGCATGCGGGAATCCATGCTGCACGATATGAGTAAACGGGAAGATGCCGAGCGCTCACTGGCTAAGCTAAACGCCGAACTGGAGCAGCGGGTAACCGACCGCACCCGAGAGCTGGAAGAACGTAACCGGGAACTGCACGATACCCTGGAAACCCTGCGGGCTACCCAGCGTCAGCTGGTTGAGTCGAAGAAGCTGGCCGCACTGGGCGGGCTGGTTGCCGGTGTGGCGCATGAAATCAACACCCCGATTGGCATTGGCTTTACCGCCGCCTCATTCCTGTCGGATCAGGCAAAAGAACACCTGCAGCGGCACCCGAACGATGAGCTGGCCGCCACAGCTGCCGAAAGCAGCCATCTGATCTGCCAGAATCTGGAACGGGCGGCACAGCTGGTCCGGGCCTTCAAACAGGTATCGGTAGACCAGTCCAGCGAACAGCGCCGGCCCTTCGACCTGATGCAGTATATGGATGAAATTCTGCTGTCACTGAAACCCCGCCTGAAACGCTGCCATCCACACATCAGCATCAGTGGGCCGGATCAGTTACTGCTGGACAGTTATCCGGGCAGTTATTACCAGATCTTCACCAACCTGATTCTGAATTCCTTGCTGCACGGCTTTGAAAACCAGCCCGGCGGCAATATCAGCATTACCATCCGGCAGGAACAGCACAGGGTGATCATTGACTATCGGGATGACGGTACAGGCGTGCCGGACGGCTGGCACCAGAAACTCTTTGAACCCTTCATGACTACCAAGCGGAATCAGGGCTGCAGCGGTTTAGGCATGCATATCGCCTTTAATATCGTGAGTCAGTTACTCAAGGGCCATATTGATTCACTGCCGGCGGAAAAGGGCGCGCATTTCCGCCTTGATCTGCCGGTGGAAATCGGTTATCAGAACGCTCACTGATCAGAGTAACCCCGCTTCGCGGAAGTAGCGTACCGCCCCCGGATGCATGGGGGCTGCCAGCGGCGCGGTAACCATCTGTTTGATATCCAGCCCGGTGAACGCCGGGTGCATCCGCTGAAAGCGTTCAAACTGACTGAACAGCGCTTTGACCACCGCATACACCGCCTCTTCAGAAGCGTCCGCCCGGGTAAACATGGTGGCGTTGACACCGGCGGTCTGCACCCCCTCTGTCAGGCCGTATAACTCGGTATTCAGCATCTGCGGATAATAATGCGGATTATTGGCCGTGAGTGCTTTTATATCTGCCGGGCTGAGGCTGATCAGCTTACTGTCGCAGTCCCGCACCGCTTCTTTAATCGCGCCACTGGGATGCCCCACCACATACAAGGTGGCATCAATACGGTTTTCACACAGCGCCCGGGCCTGCTCTGCCGGGGCCAACCGATGTACTTCAGCAAAATCTTCAAGCTGCCAGCCGCGGGCTTTAATCAGCGCACCGAAAGTAATCTGCTGGCTACTGGTTTCCTGGCCGATGTTAATCCGTTTCCCCAGTAAATCAGCAAACTGCTCTATGCCGCTGTCACTGCGCACCAGCACCGAAATATATTCAGGATACAGGCTGAACAATGCCCGCAATTCGGTATCTGCTTCCTGAAATTTGCCCCGGCCATGGAGCGCATCATAAAGCTGCCCTGCCTCGGCAATGCCCAGATCCAGCTCGCCATTGCTGACTTTTTGCAGGTTGTTCACTGAACCGGGGGTGCTCAGCACCACACAGTGTAAACCGTGCTCGCTGCGGGTCCGGTTTACCAGCCGGCACAAAGCACCGCCGGCTGGATAATACAAACCGGTTACGCCGCCAGTCCCCAGAGAGACAATATTGCTCTGCGCTGCTCCCGGCAGGGAAAACATTGCTCCACAGAGAAGCAACAGACAGGACTGCCACCAATACTTCATGCTTGTTCTCAACTTACCGGCCCACTGTTCAGACGATTGGCGGCAGTTTAACAGATCCGCCTGAACACACCTAAAACAGCCGGTAACCAGCACCATCCTCATGTCGGCCGGTTATTCACAGCACGGGGCAAGA
The DNA here is from genome assembly GCF_017051665.1 of Aliamphritea spongicola. Taxonomy (NCBI): domain Bacteria; kingdom Pseudomonadati; phylum Pseudomonadota; class Gammaproteobacteria; order Oceanospirillales; family Oceanospirillaceae; genus Aliamphritea; species Aliamphritea spongicola. The sequence goes on along the minus strand of NZ_JAFIDL010000002.1, from coordinate 265,123 downwards.
TATCAGCGGCGTGCGGTTCTGCCCGCCAGAGTTTACTCGTTCAGCGTGACCGTCATCGTCACAGGTTTCGCCGTGAAAACGGGCTCATTCAGGGTAAATTTCACCTGCTGCCAGTCCGGCAGATTATCTGCCTCCGCCCAGCGAATGCGGGATACCCCGAACGGCTCGGAAGGGCCGGTAAAGACGTTGTAATCAAACTCATGATTACTGTTCAGGTCATGCACCACCTGCAGGGCATATTCCCCCGGCGGTAACTCTCTGAAGGTGTAGCTGACCGCCGGAACCCGGGTTGCAATGATCCGGCTCTGCAGCACCGCAGCATCATCTTCAGCTTCATACATGTGCCGGTTCACCAGCTTAATAATGACCTTGCCTTTGTCTGACTGCAGATTCTCAACATTCACCCGCAGGTCCGCTGCCTGTACGGCACCGGTCATCAACCCTGCCACTAACCAGCCAACAATTTTTTTCATATCCTTTACCCTTTTGTTTACCAACACATCATTAAATCAGTCAGACGGTTAAGGCAGGGTTAGGACGACGCTACTGTGAAAAACTGAATTTCCCTTCTGCGACCCACTGGTCGATAAAATCCAGCAGGGCCTGCAATTTACGAGGCTTATTTACACCGCTGCGATACACCAGGTAAATTGGCATCGGCGGCACACACAGGCCATCCAGTACCGCCACCAGTGAACCGTTTTCCAGTTCTTCCCGAGCAGAGCTGACCGGCAACTGGGTAATGCCCAGCCCGCGTAATGCGGCATTTTTCAGCGCTTCTATATTGCTGCAGTAAAAGTTGCCACGCACCGGCACCGAGCAGGTGTGCTCACCGCAGGTCAGCACCCAGTCGGTATCGGTGGGGTTGTACTGAAAACGCAGACAATTATGTTCCGCCAGATCCTGCGGCTCTTTAACCGGAGGGTGCTGTGCCAGATATTCCGGGCTGGCCACCAGAATCCGTGATGACGAACCGATCTGCCGGGCAACCAGACGGTCGTCGGCAATCTGGCCAATGCGGAATCCCAGATCAATGCCCTGTGCAAACAGGTCATCAAATGAATAGGACAATTCCAGTGCCACGGTAATTTTCGGCCACTGCTGCATAAAGTCCGCCAGCAGCGTCCCCGCCAAATACTCACCCAGCACAGGTGGAGCGGTCAGTTTCAGAAGCCCCTGCACCTGTGTTTCCAGCGACTGCACATCCTGACGCAGGGAACGGAATTCTTCCACCAGTTGAAAGGCACGTTCATAGACCAGCTTACCAGCCTCGGTGAGGCTGACCTTTCGGGTAGAACGCTCCAGCAAACGGCTGTTCAGATGCTCTTCCAGCCGGGAGACTTCTTTACTGACAGTGGACTTTGGCAACGCCAGTAATTCAGCACTCTGTGTCAGGTTCAGGGTCTGGCAGACGGTAACGAATATCGACAGGGTGCGAAACCCTATTGTCTCTAAATCACGAACATTCAATTTCAAATTACCTAATTGTTTCCGATTAATTCAAAACATAATCTAAGCTCACTCAATGAGCAACCTCTTCCCCGGGTAACGCTCACAGCACAAAGAGATACACAGATGACAGAAACAACCCTGACACGCATCGAAGATTTTCCGATCAGCCAACGCTGGCCTGCCAGCAATCCGGAGATCCTGCAGCTGTATTCTTACCCCACCCCGAACGGCGTAAAAGTGTCTATCGCACTGGAAGAAATGGACCTGGACTATGAAGCACACCTGGTAACACTGGCCGACAGTGATGTTAAAAGCCCGGAGTTTCTGTCCCTCAACCCAAACAACAAGATTCCGGCGATCATTGACCCTGACGGCCCGGACGGCCAGCCAATCGCACTGTTCGAGAGCGGTGCAATTTTGCTGTATCTGGCGGAAAAAACCGGCAAGTTGCTGGGTAACGGACCGGCGGAAAAAGCCAAAATCACCCAGTGGCTGATGTTCCAGATGGGCGGTGTCGGCCCGATGCTGGGCCAGCTTGGGTTCTTTTTCGCATTTGCCGGTAAAGACATTGAAGATCCCCGCCCCCGGGAGCGTTACATTAACGAAGCCAAACGCTTACTCAATGTGATTAACCAGCAACTGGAAGGTCAGGAGTGGATTGCCGGTGATTTCTCCATCGCCGATATCGCCATCGCCCCCTGGCTGCAAACCATCGAAAGTTTCTACAAAGCCGGTGAAGTAACAGAGTTCCGCAACTTTAAGAATGTTGTCGCCTACGTGGAACGTTTCAGTGAACGCCCGGCGGTACAGAAAGGCTGGAATATACCGACCAGAACCTGACATATCATCTCCTGACGTACTCAGCCCTGCTTCTGCAGGGCTTTTTTTGTTTATATGACCTAACTTCTGCTCAGCTACTTCTCAGCTATATCTAAGCTTGAGCGCGATCATCAGGCCGCTCATACCGGCCGCAAGGTGTTTCAGTGAATGGCCGCTGATCAGCTGTTCTGTCAGGTGATACAGATGCTCATCGGTCACCTCAGTCGCCTTGGCAACCAGATAACACAGCAAGGCTAGCCACAGCCACCGGGTACCTGTTCCCCGGGTTCGCAGAATAATGACCGGTAATAGCAGCATCGCACCGTACTGTAATAACAGGTAAGGGCGCAGATCATCCACCCAGCCCCAGTAAACAACGGTAGCCACGCCCGTTATCAGTAATAACGGCAACGCAACAGCGCCCATCTTCCGGTCAATTCGTTCGGCAATCACCAGAGCGACCAGCCCGGCAAAACAGACCGTCATTGCCAGCCGATCCCAGATCAGCGTCTGATTATCCGGCGCCAGATGGTAATAACCGGATCCGATGCCGGTGAGAATCAGGCCGGCAAAAAAGGTGACATAACCGGCCCTGACACTGGATGCCAGCTCAGGTTTCAGCCGCATCCAGATCAGCCCTAACAAACCGACGATCACAAACGGTAAATTAGACAGGACGTCAGCGGCATTCGTGATACCCAGCGCAGAGCGCTGATCGGCAAAGCTGTGATATTCCAGCGGCTGCTCTATGGGCTGTGAAACAAGCAGACTCAGGCCGACGAACAGCACCAGCCCCAGCAGGATTTTCAGCCTGCCAACTGATTTATTCAGATGTTGAGTTGATGGCTTATCAGTAAACATAGTATTGGTTCCTCCCCGGTGCTGTTTAGCGCAACATTGGGCAAGCCAAACCGGTAAGGCAATTTGTTCTGTTCCTGTATTATATAATTCAACTCAAAGTTGCGACGGGTAATACTATGGCTCAGCGGACGGCACTGATCGACGCCCTGAAAAGGGAACTGAAACAACAGGGAAAAACCTACAAAGATGTCGCACAGATACTGAATTTATCTGAAGCCAGTGTTAAGCGGCTGTTTGCCGAACACAATCTCAGCCTGGAACGGTTGGATCTGTTATGCGACTGGCTGGATCTTGAGTATGCCGACCTAGTCACACTGATGGCGCGCAGCCAGCGCCGGACCTCCCGCCTCACCCTGCAACAGGAGCAGGAGCTGGCGGCGGACCGTAAACTGTTATTGCTGGCCCACTTTCTGATTAACGGTCTTAGCTTTTCTGAAATTATCGGCCAATACGCCATTGAAGAGCATGAAGGCATCCGCTTACTGGCTAAACTGGATAAATTGAAAGTCATTGAGTTATTACCCAACAACCGGGTAAAGCTGCGTATTGACCGCCAGTTTGAATGGATTCCTAACGGACCGATTGCCCGTTTTTATGAACAACATATCCAGACTGACTTTCTGAAATCTTCGTTCAGTGGCGAAGATGAGATCAGGCTATTCTTGTCCGGATTACTGACCCGCGGCTCGCACACTGAGCTGCTGAACCACATCCGGCAACTGAACCATAAATTTGCGGACCTCAGCCAAACAGATCAGTCCGCCATGCAGTCTGAACGTCATGGTACCAGCCTGATTGTGGCAATGCGCCCGTGGGAACCTGAAGTGTTCCGCCCCTTACGCCGGCCGGTTAAACAAACATCTGGGAATTAAAAACACTTCAGAGCGTCTGCCGTGCCACCGGACACTGACTGAATATCAGTTGGTTAATCAGATCCCGCATCCAGCGGTGTGAAAGATCATCGTGGTAACGTTTGTGCCAGAACAACCTCATTGGCACCGCCGGTATGTTCTCTTTAGCGGCAAAGGGAATCACCACGGTTTCTGCTGCCCGCGGCGCAAACTGCGACAGTTTTTCCCCGCCAACCATTACCAGCTGCCCGTCACAGATAGCGTTCTGGGCGGTCACCATATTATTGGTTTGCAAATGGGGATCAGGAATATTCATCATCCAGTCCGGCAGGTTCTCATCGGAAAACCCCGGCAACATAAAATCCACCTTCTTCTGGCAGATAAACTCTTCATAACTGACACTGCTGTTGCCCGCCAGCGGATGATCCGGCCCCACCACGCAGACCGGCCGTTCTTCAGCCAGCATCCGTGAATGAATATTCGCCGGCGCCTCATTGCCGAAATTGATAATAAAATCCAGTTGCCCGGCAATCAGCAAATCCATGCTGTAATCTTCCAGGCTCTGGATTTTCAGTGTCACCTGCGGGGCATGTTCCTGCAGATGGCTGAGCAGCGGCGCGATCAGAGTCTGAGAAATCGGATCAATCATACTCAGGCTGAAACAGCGTTTTAAGGTTTTCAGCTCCAGCTGAGCCGGGGCCACCAGCCGCAGAATGCTATCCAGCAAAGGCCGCATCTGCAGGTGCAGCTGTTCTGCCCGGGGGGTTGCCGCCAGCCCGTGAGACTGGCGGGTAAACAATTCATCGGCAAACAGAATACGCAGCTGGCGCAGGTTGCGGCTCATGGCAGGCTGGGACGACGACAGACGGTCCGCCGCCCGGGTCACACTGAGCTCTTCCATCAGGGCATTAAATGCCACCAGCAGGCGCATATCAATCTGACTTAAATCATCTACTTTCACGGTTTGCTGATCTCACTCTGCGACTGATACTTAATCCGGTATGCCATGGTATACAGCACCGGCACAATGATCAGGGTCAGGATGGTTGCGACCCCCAGGCCAAAGCTGATGACCACCGCCATACTGGCAAAAAAGTCATCAAACAGCAGGGGAATCATCCCCAAAATGGTCGTAATTGCCGCCATACACACCGGCCGTACCCGGGAAACCGCCGAATCAAACACCGCTGCGTAAGGGTCTTTGCCGGCATCCAGCTCCAGATTGATCTGGTCCAGCAGCACAATACCGTTTTTCAGCAACATACCTGACAGACTCAGGAAACCGAGCATCGCCATAAAGCCAAATGGCAGGTTAAGCGCCAACAATCCCAGGGTTACACCGGTAATCGCCAGTGGCACGGTTGCCCAGATAACCAGCGGTTTACGCACCGAGTTAAACAGCACCAGAGTAATCAGGAACATGGCCAGGAATCCCAGCGGCATGGCCTTGAAAATAGGCGCCTGGGCATCCCGGGAGCTTTCGTCTTCACCGCCCCACTCCACGCTGTAGCCCGGTGGCAGTTCCAGTGCTTCAATCTTCGGTTTCAGCCGGCTCAGCAGCGCAGCGGCCGTATCGTCGGCAAACAGATCCGGGTCTGTCATCAGTGTCAGGGTACGCTTGCGGTCGCGCCGCACAATCAGTGAGTCTTCCCAGACGACATCAAAGCTACCCACAATCTGATCCACCGGAATCCAGCTTTTATAGCGGGGGCTCCAGATGGTCAGGTCAGGCAGGTTATCGATGTTCAGCCGTTCGCTGTCCGGGGTCCGGGCAATGATCGGCAACAGAGTCGTTCCGTCACGGTACAGACCAATGTTTTTACCGCTGAAGTTCAGCTGCAGCATGGCATCCAGATCCTGCTTGCTGATGCCTGCCCGGCGGGCCTGTGCTTCGAGAAACTCAGGACGGATCAACTTGGAACGCTCGCGCCAGTCGTGACGGATATTGGTTGCCACAGGATCATCCCGGAACACCGTCATTGCCTCACTGGCAATCTGACGCAGTACATCCGGGTCCGGGCCGTTAATCCGCAGCTCAATTTTCGCATCGGTCGACGGACCGATTTCCAGACGCTTCAGCTTAAACTGAGCCTGTGGATAATTATCTTTCAGCTCCTGATCCAGGTCCGCCAGTACCGCCTGAATCACTGTATTATCAACGGTTCGCACCATCAGCTGACCATAAGCGGCATACTGTTTCTCCGGCGCGTACGTCAGCATATAACGCAATGCCCCCTGGCCAGTGGTGGTCGCGACGTACTCAACCCGCTCGTCTTCAAGCAACCAGTTTTCGATATCCTTCATGTCTTCTGCGGTAACCCGGATGTCAGTCCCCTGGCTGCGCCAGTAATCCACCAGGAACATCGCGGTGGTTGAAGGCGGGAAGAACGCCTGCTTCACCTGTGAGAAGCTGACAATGGCCAGTACAGTTGCCCCCAGCACCACGGTCAGGGTTGCCCAGCGCCACCGCAGGCACAGATCCAGCAACGATTTATAGACCACAAACACAAAGCCCTGATATGGATCGCTGTCCGCCTGATCCGCATCCTGCTGCTGTTCTTTAAATAACAGTTCGCAAAAGAACGGCGTCAGGGTAATCGCGGTGATCCATGACAACATCAGGGAAATCAGCAGCACCCAGAACAGCGAACCGGCAAACTCACCAGTAGCGTCCGGGGACAGGCCAATCGGCGCAAACGCCAGTACCGCAATGATTGTCGCGCCTAACAGGGGCCACTGGTTCTGAGTCACAACCTGCCGGGCAGCGTCCAGCTTTGTGTAGCCCCGCTTCAGGTTAATCAGCATCCCTTCGGTGACTACGATGGCATTATCCACCAGCATCCCCAGGGCGATAATCAGCGCCCCCAGCGAGATGCGCTGCAGGTTAATGTCCATCACACTCATGAAGATGAACGAGCCCATGATGGTCAGCAGCAAAACCGCACTGATCAGTAAACCACTCTTAAAGCCCATGAACACCAGTAACACCAGCGCAACAATCACAATGGCCGCCAGCAGGTTATTGATGAAGTTGTTTACCGAGGCATCCACTTCAACCGGCTGGTTATAGAGGGTATACACCTCCATGCCGATTGGCCGTTCATACTCCAGCTCTGCCAGCCGCTTTTCCAGTGCGGCCCCCACGTCCACAACGTTCACACCGCTGCTGAAGGATACCCCCACATGCAACGCCTGCTCGCCGTTATAGGACACCAGATTATCCGGCACTTCCGCATAGCCACGCTTGATATCTGCCACATCTCCCAGGCGGATCAGTTGTGAAGACCCTGCCTCACTGATAATCAGCCGGTTCAGCTCAGACACATCGGTAAACTCACCGGTGGGTGAAATACGGATATATTCACTGCCCACCTGCACCGAACCGGCATTCGACACCACGTTCTGCGTGGCCAGCAAGTCATAAATCCGGTTGATAGAAATACCCAGTGAATTCAGTTTAATACGGGAAATTTCCACAATTACCTGTTCAGACTGAGCACCGGCAACGCTGACCTTACTCACGCCGTCCACCAGCACCAGTTCACGGCGCAGGAAATCGATATAATCTTTCAGCTCTTCATAGCTGTAACCGTCACCGGTAACGGCAAATAGCACGCCGAAGACATCACCAAAATCATCATTCACCCAGGGGGCATTCACACCCGGTGGCAATGCGCCCTGATGATCGTTCACCTTACGGCGCAGTTCATCCCAGATTTGCCTGAGCTGATCACCGGCATAGATACTCTTAATTTCAACGGTAATCTGCGACAGGCCCGGGGATGAAATAGACTTCACCTTATCCACCCAGGCAAGCTGCTGAATCTGGTTTTCCAGCGGATAGGTAACTTCTTCTTCCACCTGCTGTGCTGAAGCGCCCGGATACGTGGTGATCACCAGTGCTTCCTTGATGGTGAACGGCGGATCTTCTAACTGCCCGAGGCCGAAAAACGATAAGGTGCCACCAATGCCCAGCAGCAGGACAAACATCCAGCTGGTGACTTTATGGCGGATAAAATACTCTGCACTGTTCACTTACAGCCCCCTCTCACGCTTCAGCGGACGAACTTTCATACCTTCACGTAAGTAGTTGGCACCGGCAGTCACAATGATGTCCCCCGCCTCAAGACCAGACTCAATCTGCAAACCTTTAGCTGTCAGGCTGCCAACGGTGACATCGGCCCGGTACACCGACATATCATCCGGATTCACCTTCCACACCTGCCGCAGTTTGCTGTCGACCGGCTGATCATCCGCAGAAATAATGGCCTCCACCGGCAGAACAAAGCCGTTGGCATTGATCACAAAGACCTTACCCAGATCAAAGCTGACACTGGCAGACATCCCCGGATACACCTGTAACGATGCAGGCTTGGCCATCTTCATGGTAATGGTGTAGGCACCGGTGGCAGGATCTGCTTCGGCGGTACGCTCGTGGTATTTCGCCTTGAATACTTCACTGGGGTTGGCATCAAAGGTGACATCCGCCAGGCTTTCTTCGGCATCCGGCAGGGTTTCCAGCGAGATGATGGATTCCGGCAACTGGAATTCAATCTCCAGCTCGTCACTGGACTGCAACACCAATACCGGCTGCTTAGCCTGTAAATTCTGATAGTTCTCCACCAGCAGCTGGGAAATCTGACCGTCATACGGCGCATGAATCTCGGTATACTCCCGGTTCAGCCGCGCCTGCTTCAGCCCTGCTCTTTTAATGCTCAGCTCAGCGGCCTTCTCATCGTACTGAGACTGGGACACCAGCTTGCGCTTCAGCATGGTTTTGATCCGCTGAAACTGCTGATCAGCCAGCTTATATTCCGCCTGATAACGCTGCAGGACAACGTCATAGTCTGTGGGGTCAAGCCGGGCCAGTAACTGCCCTTTCTTCACCTCTTCACCTTCCCTGATATCCAGTTCCGCCAACTCTCCGGCAACCCGAAAAGCCAGTTCCGTCCGGCTGCTGGCCTTTACTTCCGCAGGAAAGGTACGCATCGACGCATCATCCGGGCTGGTTAATACCAGTAATTTAGCTGGCCTGATTAATTCTGAGCCCATTACCTGTGAGACCGCCGTCATATTCAGACTGGCCACCGCGGTCACGGACAAAGCAAGCCACAACTTGCGTAACTTCATAGTAAACACCTATATAAACGGACTGGATAACTGATATTCGCGAAGTATATTTTTCAACCACAGGTAATAACATAGACCAAAACTGATAGATGATATCCATTAAGTGAATATCTAGAGTGGAATTACGCGGCTGGCATAAAAAAACCCCATGACTCTTTTAACCAGAGTCACGGGGCCTTATATGAATTTCAGATAATATTCGGACAAGCCACCTGTCACGGACGACAGGCTTAATCAGATGTTGTTACCGGATATGAAGGACGGGACAGTTGAGCATCATTGAACAGGCCCGTCACCGGTATACCCTGCCACAAGGTGCAGAAGTAAGGTTTTATGGCATGTACACTAATTCTTTTGACACCAGAATGGTTGAGCGGGACCAGTCCACAAAATTCAGCTCATCAGCGTAGAACTTCTTAATAAAATCCTGCACCTTTTTCGTCGGCCATTCTTTCTCGAGAAAATCTCTTTCAATCCAGATTTCTGCCACACCGTCAAACTCCGGCAGCAGCCCTGTCCGCACACTCACAACCGCCTCACGCTCCGGGATATCCAGGCTGTGCAGCTGGATGTAGCGTTTAACGCCCAGCGCTTCAAAAGAACCTTCGCCACCGGCTGCCGGATGCTGATTTGACCAGTAATCCAGAAACTCTTCACGGGTCATACCGGCCTTACGGCTCATCAGATAACTGATTTTAATCATGGGTTTTGCATCACGCCCTTCAGATGCCGGCTTTTGAGGTGTACCGGTTGCTGCTACTTCACTGCCAGCCACACTGAGTGAAGGTATGAACAGGGTCAGTAACAATAAGCTGAGCAGAGCCATGCTTTTAGTGAAGTACGGTAGTTCTTTAATCATTACAAATATTCTCCGGTTAGGATGGAAACGGCGTTATGCCGTTCAAATAATTATTTTCCGCAAGCCCTGATCTCAGCAGTTTGTTACCGGTGGACATGCAGTTTGTTACCAGCAGACGCCTTCCCTGCTAGCCCTGACCTGACGCGTTAAGTCAGCCTTTGCTGTTCAGCAATCCACGTCTGAGGCATCCTTGTCGGTCTTATGGTATAAATATGCCATAAGGCCGCTTTTTCACTGTTAGTATATTTTATATACCGTAAGACACAGATATCTTCAGATCAAGTACGCACCGTTTGTAAACCAGGTTTATTAAAGGTAACTAATGAATAAAAACAATGAGTTAGAAAATCCAGGCAGTTGCTCTGAAAATCAGGAATGTCCGGTTACGAACGCCATGGACGTCATCGGCGGAAAATGGAAAGTAATCATTCTGTATCATCTGCGGGATAACACGCTGAGGTTTGGCGAACTCAGAAAGCGTATTCCGAAAATTACCCAGAAAATGCTGACACAGCAGCTGCGTGAGCTGGAAGCCAATCATCTGGTTGAACGTACAATCTATGCCGAAGTACCGCCCAGAGTTGAATATACGAGCACTTACATCGCCGATGAGCTGCGCCCCATCATGGATATGCTGTGCGACTGGAGCACACGTCACAAAGAACAGCTGAATGCTGATGAAGAGTAAGTCGAACCACGGCGCATCAGTTTTCTTACGGACACAAAAAAGCCCCGTTTATTATTTCTGAAATAACAAGGCTTAATCGGAATTCTTAAGTGGTGCCCGGACGCGGATCAATACGCGTAGCGCATTAAAACATCGGCGCTTGCGACGATAGCCCGCAGGGTGAGCGAAGCGAATAATCGAACCAGGTTCGGTTTCGCTTCCGGGAATTTCAGACACAAAAAAGCCCCGCTTGTCTTTAGTCGAGATTACGAGGCTTGATATGAGTTCTTAAGTGGTGCCCGGAGGCCCGGTTCCGAATAAGCCGAACCACGACGCGTCAGTTTTCTTACGGGCAAAAAAAGCCCCGTTTATCATTTCTGAAATAATGAGGCTTAATCGGAATTCTTAAGCGGTGCCCGGAGGCCCGGTTCCGAATAAGTCGAACCACGACGCGTAACTTTTTACGGACACAAAAAAGCCCCGCTTCTCTTTAGTCGAGATTACGAGGCTTGATATGAATTCTTAAGTGGTGCCCGGAGGCGGAATCGAACCACCGACACGAGGATTTTCAATCCTCTGCTCTACCGACTGAGCTATCCGGGCACTTAAGAGGTGCGTATTAAACTGATTTCGCGGCGCAGTGTCAACAGCTAATTAGTGCTTTTCTGCAATCTTACCGAAACAAAGGATTTGTTTATGAAATCCGACAGTTAAAACGCTCAAAAAATGATCACTTGGACGGCGGAACGTAACCTTCAGCCTTTTCGTAGTCTTCACCGTCGAGGAATTTCTGTAATTCAGACTGCAGGAATTCACGGGTCTTCGGATCCATCATGCTGAGATGCTTCTCGTTGATAATCATGGTCTGGTGGTTAGTCCATTCCTGCCAGGCTTTCTTGGACACGGTATCGTAGATTTCCTTACCTTTAGGGCCCGGGTACGGCGGGTTATCCAGACCTTCCAGCTCTTCTTTGTACTTACGGCACATTACGGTGCGGGTCATGATGTTCTCCAGAATTACTTACGTGCCTGCAGCAGCTTCTTAACCGGGGCTGCCAGGCCAATCTTTTGCGGTTGGCTGATGTTATACCAGAGTGTCGCGGCACCTTCCATGACACGATTTGTAGGGGTATTGCGTAACTTCACCTGCATGGGGGTAATATCCAGATGAAAATGGCTGAATGTGTGCCGCAAAGGAGCTTCAGCCTCAGCGCTGTCCAGATCAAGCTTGAGACCTGTCTCCTGCTCGGCATCCCGCAGATCCTGGGTTTGCGGCAAACTCCACAGGCCGCCCCACAGCCCCGTTGGCGGGCGCTGATACAGGAGCACATTGTTATCTGCATCCTTTATGATCAGCATCAGGGTTTGCTTCACCGGCAAGACTTTTTTCGGCCGTGAAGCCGGTAGCTCATGGGTACGGTTCTGCGCCAGTGCCTGACAGCCGGTCTGTAATGGACACAGCAGACAGGCAGGCTTACTGCGGGTACAGAGCGTCGCCCCCATATCCATCATCGCCTGGGTGTAGTCACCACAACGGCTGGCGGGAGTATTACGCTCAGCGTATTCCCATAGCTCCTGCATTACCTTATTGTTTCCCGGCCAGCCTTCCACTGCGTAATAACGGGCCAGTACCCGCTTTACATTGCCATCCAGAATGGCAGCACGACGGCCACCGGCAATTGACGAAATGGCACCGGCGGTGGAACGGCCAATACCCGGCAGGCTTTCCAGATCATCCACATCTACCGGAAATTCACCGCCGAAATCGCTGACCACCATTTTGGCAGCTTTATGCAGGTTCCGCGCCCGTGCGTAATAACCGAGGCCGGTCCACAGATGCAGCACGTCATCAATATCAGCAGCCGCCAGATCCTGCACGGTCGGGAACTGCTCACGGAATTTCTGAAAGTAGGGGATCACCGTGGTTACCTGAGTCTGCTGCAGCATGATTTCAGATAACCAGGTGAAATAGGCAGTTTTCTCAGCCTGCCATGGCAAATCATGACGGCCATGCTGATCAAACCAGTCGAGCACAGCCGCCGCAAACGGCGGCTGGATTACTTCAGATACAGCGTTTTGTTCTGAACGGTTAGTTGTGGTGTTAATTGAACAGCCCTTTTAATAAGCCTTTGGCTTCATCACCCAGTTTATCCTGCAGGGCTTCTTCCACTTTTTCTTTAGCCTTAGTTTCCACTTCGGCCTTCAGTTTTTTCTTCAGCTGAGCTTTAATCACATCTTCGATTACACTCAGATCAGGCTTACACAGCTGCGCCGGATCATCATCAAAGCTGCCTTTACAGTTAACCGGCCACTCAACACCTTCCAACGCGTTGTTCACTGAGCAGGTCTGCTTGAACAGGTTTTCTTCAATGGTCAGGCCCAGACGGTAATCCAGATTAGACGCCGGAACATTCACCTGGCCGGCACCTTTCACGGTAATGGCATCCAGTTCGGCCTTCAGATCACGGTTATCCACAAGGCCGTTCTTGATCTTAAAGTTACCGTTCAGGTTGGCAAACGGCGTGGACTGATCCACCTGTTCCGTGTTCAGCCCCAGGCTGCCAACGGTATTAAAGCCCTGACAGATGGTCTGGGCGATACCGATGCCCTTAATCTCACCGTCTTTCATGTTTACCGATGCGGTACCGGTCATGCTGTTCACGATGTCATACACAGAGCGACCACGGGTATTCACATCAGACTTGCTGCTCAGAGACCCGGTAATACGGTCTACCTGTGCCAGATCTTGCAGCAGGTCACCGATCTGAATATTGCTGATGTTCTTTTTCGTGTTCATCGCTACCGGAGTTTTACGCACATCCAGCGTGACACTGTTACGCACAGTACCACCATACAGATCAGCGTTAATCTTGCTGGCTTTAACCAGACCGCCGTGGGCAGACACATCCAGCAGGATGTTATTCACCGTCAGGCCGGAAATCAGCAGCTTTTGCAGCCCCAGGGTTGCATCTACATTCAGGCCTTTCAGTGGTTCAACCGGTATAACAGGTTCTTTGGAATAGCGCTCACCACCAGCCTTGGCAGATGTTGCAGAAGCATCAGCACCGGAACCGGACGCTTCTCCCGATGCGGCTTCACCTTCAGCTTTTGGCGGCAGATAACGGTCCGCATCAATGCTGTCACCCTTCAGGTTCAGCGCCAGCGCACCATCCGCCAGGTTATATGCCAACTGGCCGTTAAAGGTGGTGTCATCCAGCTTCAGCTGTAACTGCTCCAGCACCAGTGTATTAGCAGGTCCCGCCAGTTTGGTGTTCAGGCTGATCGCCTTCAGCACATTCGGATCAGTGGTTTCAACCGCCGCCTGACCCAATGCGTCCATCAGAGCATTCAGTTCAAAGCTGGCCACCGCAAGGTCACCGCTGAATGCAGGCTTGGCAAAGTTATTCACAGTGACATCACCGTTCGCCGCCAGATTCGCCAACTTCAGAGTCAGGCCCTTCAGGCTGACCTGCTGATTAGCCACGTCTGCAGTGATATCTGCATTCAGTTCCAGCGGTACGGTTTTACCGTTAAAGGCTGCGCCCTGTAATCCCAGCGTGCTGGTCAGGCCTTTAATTTGATACTGCTGCTGTGCCAGATTCAGGAAGAACTGAGCATCAAGCTTAGCGTCCACCGTCATCTGCTTCTCGCCGCCCTGATATTGCTCAGCTTTAAAGCTCAGTTGGGCAGGGAAGAAAGCATTAGTCACCACCTTGCCGGAGGTCACATTCAGGTCATTCAGGAGAACTTTGCTGTCCGCTGTTTTATCGGTGTAAGTCAGCTGACCATTGGTAATCGCAATGCTCTCGATATCCAGCCCCAGTGCGGCACCGGAATCGGCTGAAGCATCCGCAGACGTGTCTGAGCTGCTGTCTGATGCAGGCTCTGCAGCGGAGCTGTCAGCTGCATCTGAAGTCTGCGCAGCTGACCAGTTGTTATCAGTCGGGGACTCAGCAATCAGATCCAGCGTCAGCCCGTCCAGCACCACGCTTTTCATCTTCACGTTGCCGGAAAGCAGGGCGGGTAACTCAACGGCTACCTGCGCCTGATTCAGTGCAGCAAACTGCGGTTTACCCGGGTAATTCACCTGAATCTGATTAATTTTCAGGCCCAGCCACGGGAAGACCGACCAGTCGATATCACCGCCGATTTTTAATTCCACGCCGCCGTTATCCAGCGCCAGCTTTTGGATTTCCTGCTTGTATTCGTTCGGATCAAACAGGGTGCCGAGCAGTATCCCGCCAGCCACCACCAACACGACCAGCAGGGCAACTAAACCGCCAACCAGCTTCAATAACGTCTTCATGAATCCTCCTTGGTGCTCAGCGCTAACCGACTGAAAGCAGAGCTGTTTAATAAAGAATGATAACCCCATAAAGAGTAGCTGTCAGGCATTAAGAAAATCTTAACAACGGGGAATTTTCCCGGCCGGTGAGCAGCTATTCTCAAATAACCCCGGCACGGTATTAACAAAGCCACCGGGCTGCATATCGAAAGTGTAATCAAGAGGTGCGCATTCTCTGCACAATGCGGGTATAATGCGCCCTCTGGAATCATTGGCTAACCAATGCTGACCAGCCTAATTACTAGCATGGATACTGCAGCTACATACGAGCATGACTCGCTGCAATATTCGCCAAGCGGAGAGCAACAATGGCTGAACGTAAAGCCGCCGTCACCCGTGACACCCTGGAAACCCAGATCAGCGTAGCCGTTAATCTGGACGGTACCGGTCAACTTGATGTTGATACCGGCGTACCTTTCTTAGAGCACATGCTGGATCAGATCGCCCGTCATGGCCTGATCGACCTGAAGATCCACGCCAAAGGTGACAACCATATCGACGACCACCACACCGTTGAAGATATCGGTATTACGTTGGGTCAGGCATTTGCCCAGGCGGTTGGCGACAAAAAAGGCATCATGCGTTACGGCCATGCTTACTGCCCGCTGGACGAAGCACTGTCCCGCGTAGTGATCGACTTCTCCGGCCGTCCGGGTCTGGATATGAAGGTTGAGTTCACCCGCGCCAACATTGGCCGTTTTGACGTGCAACTGTTCTGGGAATTCTTCCAGGGCTTCGTTAACCACGCCGGCGTGACTCTGCATATCGATAACCTGAAAGGCTTTAACGCTCACCACCAGGCGGAAACCATCTTCAAGGCCTTTGGCCGGGCGATGCGTAACGCACTGGAAGTCGACAGCCGTGCTGCCGACCGGATTCCTTCTACCAAGGGCTCCCTGTAATTATTCAGAGTAAGGTTCAGTAATGAGCACTATTGCAGTAATTGATTATGGCATGGGCAACCTGCACTCGGTTGCCAAAGCGCTGGAACACGTTGGTGACGGCGTTGAAGTATGGGTTACCGCCGATCCGGACAAAGTCCGTGCAGCTGACCGGGTATTACTGCCCGGCGTTGGCGCAATCCGCGACTGTATGGCTGAAATCCGCCGTTTAGGCGTAGATCAGGAAGTAGCCGAAGCCATCGCATCCGGCAAACCGTTCCTGGGCATCTGTGTGGGTTATCAGGCCCTGATGCAGCATTCTGAAGAAAACGGCGGTGTTGATTGCCTGGGCCACTTCGAAGGCCGGGTAAACTACTTCGGCGACGAACTGGAAGAAGCGGGCGAGCGCCTGAAAGTTCCGCATATGGGCTGGAATCAGGTGTCTCAGACCATCGATCACCCTCTGTGGGCGAACATTCCGGACGACAGCCGTTTTTACTTCGTACACAGCTACTACGTGAAAGCTCAGCAGGCAGACCTGGTTGCCGGCCGCACCCGTTACGGAGTGGACTGCGACGTCGCTATGGCCCGGGATAACGTGTTCACCACACAGTTCCACCCGGAAAAGAGCCATACTGTAGGTCTGCAGTTACTGAAAAACTTCCTCAGCTGGAACGGCAAGGTATAAGGGCACGCATTATGGCTTTAGCAAAACGCATTATTCCCTGTTTAGATGTTGAGAACGGCCGCGTGGTCAAAGGCGTGCAGTTCGTCGACATCCGTGACGCCGGCGACCCGGTTGAAGTAGCCAAGCGCTACGACGAGCAGGGCGCAGACGAAATCACCTTTCTGGACATCACTGCCACCCACGAAGGCCGTGACACCATGGTTCACACGGTTGAGCGCATGGCTTCACAGGTATTCATTCCACTGACGGTTGGCGGCGGTATCCGCACCTGTGACGATATCCGCACTATGTTGAATGCCGGTGCCGACAAGGTATCCATCAACAGCGCAGCGGTGTTCAACCCTGAATTTGTTCGCGAAGCCGCTGAGCGTTTTGGCTCGCAGTGCATCGTGGTAGCCATCGACGCCAAGAAAGTCTCCCAGCCCGGCGAAGCCGATAAGTGGGAAATCTTCACCCACGGCGGCCGCAAACCAACCGGCATTGATGCGGTTGAATGGGCGAAGAAGATGGTTGATCTGGGGGCAGGGGAAATCCTGCTGACCTCGATGGATCAGGACGGTGTGAAAAACGGTTACGATCTGGGTGTGACCCGTGCAATCAGTGAAGCGGTTAACGTTCCGGTAATCGCTTCTGGCGGGGTAGGTAACCTGGATCATCTGGTTGACGGCTGTATTGAAGGTAAGGCGGATGCGGTTTTGGCGGCGTCTATCTTCCATTTCAATGAATACAGTATTCCGGAAGCCAAGAAGTACATGCAGGAGAAGGGGATCGAGGTGCGCCTCTGATCGCTCTTTTTTGCTATTAAACGGTCGCCTTAGTGCGGCCGTTTTTTTTGGTTTTTTCTTGGTTCCCTTTGCTACTGCAGTTCAGGAATGGGGGTGTTCGACTTCGTCGAATGGCAGGCTGATGGTTAGGTGTATTTCTTTATTAGCCTGCCGGCTGAGGTTTCAGATGATCTTTTTCGCTTACGCGACTCAAGACCTTTAAACGGCTAAAGGTCTTAAGAATCTAAAGGCCGCCCCAATGCTTGTCCGGCTACGCCGGATACCCTGCGCGTTTCGTGTCTGAATGGCATCGCAAAAACTCGACCGCTGCGCGCTCTCAAACAGTTTGCGATACTGATCATTCAGCCACTGCAATGCTCGGCAGCGCATAAGGGGAAGAGGGGTGCCAACTTCATGTGATGAGCTTAGTTAAAGCAAAAAACAAGACCTGACCTCGTTACCCAACAAACATTAAACAAATTAAATCAATTGTTTATATGAAATTTCACCATAACCATATCAGACCACCTGCCATAACGATCCCAAGCAAAAATACCTGATTAAAAGTGATGTCCGGACGTCCTTTTGTAAGATGATGCTCAGGATAGTTTATTGGCCACTTTTTCAACAATGCTGACTCAAGCAGCATTTGAGGAGTTACTTTAATGGTTATAACTTGTTCATAAGGCGGCTTAAAGAATAATGCCCCCAAATTCCAGCCTTCTTCCCCATGGTGGAAGTACCAAAGATACACCTCCATATTCACGCAGTATTTCTCAGAAAATGAATCGATAAGATCTGCAAAATCATCAGCCTCTATACCTAAGTCATATCTGAGATCCACTTCTGGAGACAGTTGAGATTTTCTTACTCCGCTTTCTTCGATCAGAAAAATATAGATTTCTTCAATATCCATGAGGGTCCAACAATCTAACATGCTGATTTGATAAGAGTATAAGTCTATTTAGGCATACTGAAAAAAAGACAACAGACAGGAGAATAAAGACATCCATCCTTAATAAGTGGTTTGAAGTACCTGTCACTCATGCACACCAGTCCAGCCTGCCATAATTTACGATAACTTCAATTCATCCCTTATACGGAAATCTAGACGCAGAAAACTGGTTGATCTCTATAGGCTTAAATAAATCTTTCCCTACTGGCACGGCCTCAGCTTCCCCTTCTGCGACGCCGAGTATTGCAGTGGCTGAATGATCAGCAGCGCAAACTGTTTGAAGGAGCGCAGCGACTGAGTTTTTGCGATGCCATTCAACCACGAAACACGCAGGGAACCCGGCGAAGCCGGGCAAGTAGTGGGGCGGCCTTTAGATTCTTAAGACCTTTAGCCGTTTAAAGGTCTTGAGTCGACGAAGTCGAAAAAGATCATCTCAAGTAAAAATTCAGCACAAGAAAAACGATAGGCTCAAAATGCGCAGGGTATCCCGCGCAGCCGGACTCGCTATAAGGCGACCTTTAGATTCTTAAGAACTCTTATTTACAAGCGTTAGCCGTTTAAAGGTCTTGAGTCGACGATGTCGAAAATGATCATCCGAAATAAAAATTCAGCACCACAATAAAGAAGTAAACCAGCCCCCCGAATCTACCCACCGTCGCGCCAGCGACAAAACCAATTATTGCCACACATCACACGACGATAACCTTCGTCGATTAACTATTCCGCCCACTCCAAGAGTTCTGTCATAATGGTGTCATCTAATTTCAGTTAAATGATGCTGTAGCCCACAAAGCTACTCCGCAAAGGAAAACGCCCGTGTCTTTTACCAACAGCCAACGCTTTTATCCTGAAACCCGTATGCGCCGTATGCGTGCAGACGACTTCTCCCGCCGCCTGATGCGCGAAAACGTACTGACGGTTAACGATCTCATCTACCCGATGTTCGTCATCGAAGGGGAGAACCAGCGTGAAGCCGTGCCATCCATGCCCGGCGTTGAGCGCTTAACCATCGACCTGTTAGTAAAAGAAGCCGCAGAACTGGTTGCGCTGGGCATTCCGGCCATCGCCCTTTTCCCGGTGACTCCGGCCTCCGCAAAATCTGAATTTGCTGAAGAAGCCTACAACCCGGACGGGCTGGCACAGCGTGCCGTAAAAGCCCTGAAAGACGCTCAGCCGGATCTGGGTATCATGACCGATGTAGCACTGGACCCGTTCACCACTCACGGTCAGGACGGCATCATCGATGCCAACGGTTACGTGATCAATGACCGTACCATCGAGACACTGGTCTTACAGGCGCAGTCCCATGCAGAAGCCGGTGCAGATATCGTTGCGCCAAGCGACATGATGGACGGCCGTATCGCCTGTATCCGGGATATTCTGGAAACCGGCGGCCACGTCAACACCCGCATCATGGCATACTCCGCCAAGTACGCAAGTGCTTACTACGGACCTTTCCGTGATGCAGTCGGTTCTGCCGGTAACCTGGGTAAGAGCAACAAGTTCAGCTACCAGATGGACCCGGCTAACAGCGACGAAGCTCTCCATGAAGTGGCGCTGGATCTCGCGGAAGGGGCTGACATGGTGATGATCAAGCCGGGCATGCCGTATCTGGATATCGTGCGCCGGGTTAAAGATGAACTGAAAGCACCGACCTTTGTGTATCAGGTGAGCGGCGAATACGCCATGCACATGGCTGCCTTCCAGAACGGCTGGCTGGATGAGCGTTCCGTCACGTTGGAATCCCTTACCTGTATTAAACGCGCCGGCTGCGATGGCATTCTGACCTATTTTGCCAAGCGTGCGGCACAGTTACTGAACGAGTAAAACTGTCTCCGGCAGCACAAAAAACCGCTGCCGGAAGTCCTTCACAAGGGTCAGGTGAAGGAGAATAACGAAGGAATAGCAGATGACAGAACAGAGCACAGAGCACGACATGACAACCGATACCGCTGTTAATGAAGAACTCAGTAAAGAAACGCACGAAGCGTCGATGGCTCTGGTGGAAAGCCGGGAAGCCATCCCGGTTACCGAACCGGTCGAGCAGCCTCCTGTCGACCTGAAAGCCCCGGAGCTTTATATCAACCGGGAGCTGAGTCATCTGCAATTCAACATCCGCGTGCTCGAACAGGCGCTGGATGAGTCCCATCCGTTACTGGAACGGCTGATGTTCCTGCTGATTTTCTCCAGCAACCTGGATGAGTTCTTCGAAATCCGGGTCGCGGAAATGATGCACCAGCTGAAGTATGGCCGTGAGGCGGCAGGGCCTGACGCTTTACACCCTCAAACCGTTATCAGCCGGATTCTGGAAATCTGTAATACCCACGTTGAGCGTCAGTATAAGATTCTTAACGAAACCATTTTCCCGGCGCTGGAAAAGCACAACATTCATTTCCTGCGCCGTCGCCTGTGGAGCGATGAGCAGACCGCCTGGATCAAGAACTACTTTGAAGAAAAGGTTCTGCCGGTGGTCAGCCCTATCGGGCTTGACCCGTCGCACCCGTTCCCGCGGCTGATCAACAAGAGTCTTAATTTCATCGTTGAGCTGGACGGCAAAGATGCCTTCGGCCGGGAAAGCGGCATGGCCATTATTCCGGCACCGCGCTCCCTGCCACGCCTGATCCGCCTGCCGGATAACCTGTGCGACGGTGGCGATAACCTGATTTTCCTGTCTTCGATTATTCACGAATTTGCCGAAGACCTGTTCCCGGGCATGAAGGTAGAAGGCTGTTACCAGTTCCGCATCACCCGTAACGCCGACTTGAGCTTCGACTCCGAAGAAGTGGAAGATCTGGCACGTACCCTGCGGGGCGGCCTGCACTCCCGGAAATACGGTGATGCCGTGCGGCTTGAAGTGGACCAGCGTACGCCGGAAAATCTGATCAACTTCCTGCTCCATGAATTTAATCTGGATGAAACCCACACCTTCCGGGTAGACGGTCCGGTAAACCTGACCCGGATGATGGCCGTGAGAGATCTGGTGGATCACAAACACCTGCGCTGGAAGCCTTTCACGCCGGGCATCAACAACAAGCTGAAGCTGAAGCAGGGCAATATTTTCGACGCCCTGCGGGTGAAAGATTACCTGCTGCACCACCCATTCCAGACCTTCGCCCCCGTGGTAGATCTGCTGCGTCAGGCGGCGAAAGACCCACAGGTGATTGCCATCAAGCAAACCCTGTACCGTACTGGTGTGAACTCAGACATTGTTAACGCACTGGTTGAGGCCGCCCGCAGCGGTAAAGAGGTCACCGTGGTGATTGAACTGCGGGCCCGGTTTGATGAGGAAAGTAACCTGCATCTGGCCAGCCGCCTGCAGGAAGCCGGTGCACTGGTGGTATACGGTGTGGTTGATTGTAAAACCCACGCCAAGATGATGCTGGTCGTGCGCCGTGAAGGTACCCGCCTGGTCCGTTATGTTCATCTTGGCACCGGTAACTATCACTCCGGTACCGCCCGCCTGTACACCGATTACAGTTACCTGACCAGCGATGCGGATGTGGGGGAGGATGTTCACAAGATCTTCCAGCAGCTGACCGGCATGGGCAAGATCCTGCGGTTAAAGAAACTCTACAACGCACCGTTCACCCTACACTCGAAAATGCTTGAGCTGATCAGCCGGGAAGCCAAGCTTGGCAAAAAAGGCCATATCGTGATCAAGGTTAACGGCATGACCGAACCCCAACTGATCCGGGGGCTGTATAAAGCCTCGCAGGCTGGTGTGAAAATCGAACTGATCGTCCGGGGCATGTGCCGTCTGCGCCCGGGGCTGCCGGGAATCTCCGAAAACATCACCGTACGTTCAATTGTTGGCCGCTTCCTGGAACACACCCGGGTATATTACTTCGGCAATGGCGGCGATCCGGAAGTTTTCTGCTCCAGCGCAGACTGGATGGAACGTAACATGCTCAACCGGGTAGAGACCGGCTTCCCGCTGTATGGCAAGTTTGCCGACCGGATTAAGAAAGACCTCGATCTGTATCTGGCCGACAACAGCCACAGCTGGGAACTGCATTCCGACGGCAGCTATACCCTGAACCAGCCCGCTGAAGATGAAGAGACCATCAGTGCCCAGTCGCTGTTACTCTCTGATTTCGCAAGCTAACCCCCCAGAAATGCGGCGCAAGCCGCTTTCAGGCCATTAATTAAAGGATTAATTATGCCTGCCAACACTTCATACCTATGGACTTTCAGCTTTTTACTGTCAGCTCTGTACTCCTCATTCGTGACCGCTCAGGGCAGCTATACCCTGAACCAGCCCGCTGAAGATGAAGACTCTTTATTAAGAGCTCAGTCAGCGCCCAGTCGCTGTTATTCTCTGATTTCGCAAGCTAATCCTTTGTTTCTTATAGGAAAAACAGAAAACAGCGCTCACCGGCGCTGTTTTTCGTTTTAAAATTTCTCAGCACATTCACCACAAAACGCAGCATTTCACGGCATTTGCGTGCAAACTGTGCGACTAAAGTATCTTTTTATTTGCTTATTTTTGACTATCCGGGCAAAATCGCCGGCCGTTCTTTTGAAAAAGAGACAACTCTTTAAGTATTGCGCAGACGATCCTGCGGTTGCTTGACAGAGAAGGCTGCAATCTGCACATTATTTGCCTTGTCTGCGCAAAGAATAATAATTGGAAGCCTTACCATGGCCACAGATAAGACAGCGCTAGAGCTGCAAGATATCCACAAATCCTTCGGTAATCTCGAAGTTCTCAAGGGTGTTTCCCTGACCGCCAAAGACGGCGACGTAATCTCCATTCTGGGTTCCAGTGGTTCAGGTAAAAGTACCCTGCTGCGCTGTATTAACCTGTTGGAAAACCCCAGCCAGGGCAAAATCATCATGGGTCAGGAAGAGCTCCAGCTCAAGCCGGGAAAAGACGGCAACCTGACTGCAGCCGACCGTAAGCAGCTGGAAAGCATGCGTTCACGGATCGGTTTCGTATTCCAGAGCTTTAACCTCTGGCCGCACAAGACCATTCTGGAAAATATCATTGAAGCGCCGATGCAAGTGCTGAAGCAGCCTAAGGCGCAAGCCGTAAAGCGGGCTGAAGAATTACTGGAAAAGGTTGGTCTGGCGGATAAGCGCAACGCCTACCCGGATAACCTGTCCGGCGGGCAGAAGCAGCGCATAGCCATTGCCCGTACGCTGGCAATGGACCCGCAGGTACTGTTATTCGACGAACCGACTTCCGCGCTCGACCCGGAACTGGTGAACGAAGTACTGAGCGTAATGCGTGAACTGGCGGATGAGGGCCGCACCATGCTGATCGTGACTCACGAGATGCGTTTCGCCCGCGATGTGTCCTCGCAGGTTGTGTTCTTGCACGAAGGCCAGATTGAAGAAATGGGGCCGCCGGAGCAGGTATTTAACAATCCTAAATCCAAGCGTGTTCAGGACTTTATGTCCAGCCACCAATAAGATTTAACAAGTTACTTCACGATACCTGTAACTCAGGCTAAATTAAGCCCTGTTACAGAAAGATACGTGAAGGGTTATTAAACCCTAATAAAAACATAAAGAAGGGACAAATACATGAAGATCCGTAAGTTATTCACCGCCGCTGCTCTGATCACCGGCACTCTGCTTTCTGCTCAGTCTGCATTTGCAGGCGACAAAATCCGCATCGCAACTGAAGGTGCATACGCGCCATTCAACATGGTTGATGCCAGCGGTAACCTGATAGGTTTCGACGTAGACATCGCTAATGCGCTGTGTGCACAGATGAAAGCTGACTGTGAAATCGTTGCACAGGACTGGGACGGTATCATCCCGGGTCTGCGTGCTAAGAAATACGACGCGATCATCGCTTCCATGTCTATCACTGAAGAGCGTCTGCGTGTTGTAGACTTCTCTGACAAGTACTACTCCAACCTGCTGGCGTTCGTAACGGCTGACGGTTCTAACATCGAAACCACCAAAGAAGGCCTGAAAGGTAAGACTGTTGGTGCACAGCGTGCAACCATCGCCGGTCAGTACCTGGAAGACAACCTGGGCGACGTTGTTAACGTTAAGCTGTACGACACTCAGGACAACGCTTACCTGGACCTGAAGTCTGGCCGTCTGGACGCTCTGCTGTCTGACAAACTGCCGGCATACGACTGGCTGGAAACTGACGAAGGTAAAGGTTTCGCCTTCACCGGTGAAGCAATCGACATTAAAGACCAGATCGGTATCGCAGTTCGTAAAGGCGACGACCTGAAAGGCAAATTCAGCGAAGCAATCAAAGCGATCGTTGCTGACGGCACTTACGAGAAGATCAACGCGAAATACTTCCCGTTCTCTATCTACTAAGCACGTCTTCTTAAGCTACTTAAGCTAAAGCAGGAGCGGTGGGTTCCAGCCGGAACCCACTGCCCCTAAGCAGGTTGTTTTCATGGATTTACAAGGCTTCGGTCATCTTCTCGTTTCCGGTACCTGGCTGACCATTCAACTGGCTCTGGCAAGTCTCTTTTTCGGCTTGATTCTGGGTCTGATGGGTGCATCAGCAAAGCTCTCGGATAATAAGTTTGCCCGCTGGGTAGCCACTGGCTATACCACGTTAATTCGCGGTATTCCCGAACTGTTACTGGTACTGACCATCTATTTCGGCGGTGCTCAGGTGGTTATGGCGGTCGCCAGCCTGTTCGGCTACGACGAGTATATTGAAATTGGCCCGTTTATAGCCGGTGTCGCAGCGTTATCAATCGCCTTTGGCGCATACGCAACCGAAGTATTCCGCATGGCCATGCTGGAAATACCCAAAGGCCAGTGGGAGTCAGGACTTGCCTGTGGCATGAGCCCGACCAAAACATTTTTCCGTATTATCCTGCCGCAGGTATGGCGCCTGGCCATCCCAGGGCTGGGTAATCTGTTTCAGGTCCTGCTGAAAGATACCGCACTGGTATCCGTTGTTGGCCTGAACGACATCGTTCGTCAGTCGCAGGTTGCGATCAGCGCTACCAAGGAACCGTTCACCTTCTTCCTGGTGGCTGCATTTATTTATCTGGCACTGACAGCAATTGCCAACACGGTTACCCACATGCTCGAGCGAGCCAGTAATCCTGTTCTGCGAGGAGGCCGCTAATGGGTTGGGAATGGGAAGTTATCTTCAAATATTTTCCACGCTTGCTGGAAGGCGCCTGGCTAACACTGGAACTGGTGGTGATCTCCGGTCTGATCGGTATTGCCCTGTCCATTCCGCTGGCACTGCTGCGTACGTCACCTAATGCCTGGGTACGGGCGTTACCGTATGCTTATATTTATTTCTTCCGTGGCACACCACTGCTGGTACAGATCTTTCTGGTGTATTACGGCGCATCCCAGTTTGAAGTGATCCGTGAATCGGTTCTGTGGCCGGTACTGAAAGAGCCGTACTGGTGCGCCATTATCGCTTTCAGTCTAAACACGGCTGCTTACAGTGCAGAACTGTTCCGGGGTGCGATTCAGGCAATTCCTAACGGTGAGATTGAAGCCGCTGAATCACTGGGTATGAGCAACGCACTGCTGACCCGCCGGATCATCCTGCCGCGGATGTTCGGTATTGCATTACCAGGCTACGGTAACGAAGTGATTCTGATGCTTAAGGGCAGCGCGCTGGCCAGTACCATTACCCTGCTGGATATTACCGGTATGGCCCGTACGGTTATTGCCCGTACCTATACGCCTCTGGAAATGTTCCTGGCTGCCGGTGTGGTTTACCTGCTGATGAGCGGTATCATTATCGCGCTGTTCCGCTTTATGGAAAGCCGCTTTAACCGCTACCAGAGCTACAATCCTGACCGGGACGCCTAAGCGAACTGCTGCAGTAAAACAGGGTGCCTTGAGCACCCTGTTTTGTTTTTAGCCTTCGGACTTCTGCGCCATAAATTCCCGGATCAGGTCTTTATAACCTGCCCGGAAATCCGGATATTCAAACCGATAACCACTGGCATGTAAGCGCCGGTTAGTGCACTTCTTACTGCCACCGCTGCGGGGCGCAGCCTCTTCGGTAATCTCTACCCCCATTTCCTTCGCCAGCCAGTGGCTGACTTCATGCAATCCGGAAGGGTAGTCATCGCTGGCCAGATAAATATCTTCCAGCGGCTCACCCTGCAGCTCCAGATTAATCAGATGGGCCAGCACACCGGAACAGTCATCCCGGTGAATCCGGTTACTGAACTGTGCCGGCTCAGCGCTGTAACCCTTACCCTGATACACCTGGCTCAGCAAATGACTGCGGCCGGGGCCGTAAATACCGCTGAAGCGCACCACCGTACCGGGGATGCTGTGATTCAGTACCTGTTGCTCCGCTTCCAGCATCACCTGACCATTAAAGCGGGGTGGGGCCGTGGGCGACGTCTCATCCACCCAGCTATCGTCATTCTGGTGATACACCGCGCTGCTGGATACAAACAGAATGCGCTTTACCGGCTGTTCTGCCAGCACCTCCTGCAGGTTCGCCAGCCCCTGCACATAGGCCTGCCGGTAGCCGGCCTCATCCCGCTGGCTTGCCGCAACACAATAGACCAGCATATCGATTGCCGGTAAGCTACGTAGCTGAGAGAGTTGAGACAGATCACCAAGATCAGCAGAAATGCCGTGGATTGCCTCCGGCAGCTGGTTTATATTACGACGCAGGCCATATACTTTATGCCCCTGCCGGCTGAGCCGCAGCGCCAGATGAATGCCAATATCGCCACAACCGGCGATCAGCACCCGCTGTGAAGTCTGAGTTGTCTCTTTGATTTGCATAGGTAAACAGGCCATCCCTTGGATTACGTTTGCCGTATCATAGCTGTTTCAGAAAAAAGGACCTACCGGATGACGCTGACCGAGTTACGTTACATCGTTACCCTCGCCCAGGAACAACATTTTGGCCGCGCCGCCGAGCGTTGTTTTGTCAGCCAGCCAACCCTGAGCATCGCGGTTAAAAAACTGGAAGACGAGCTGGGCACAGCCCTGTTTGAACGCAGTAAGCATGCGGTACGAGTCACTCCGATTGGCGAAAAAGTGGTCCGCCAGGCACAAACGGTTCTGGAGCAGGCCGAGTCCATTAAAGAGCTGGCGCAGGAAGGCAAGGACCAGTTGGTCAGCCCGCTGCGGGTCGGGGCAATTTATACCATCGGGCCGTATCTGTTCCCTCATATGGTTGCCCAGATGCAGGTCCGCGCACCGCAAATGCCGCTCTACATCGAAGAAAACTTTACTGAAAATCTGCGCCTGAAGATCCGCAACGGTGAGCTGGATGCCATCATCATTGCGCTACCGTTCAGTGAGCCGGACATTCTGACCCGGCCGCTGTACGAAGAACCCTTCATGATGCTGCTGCCGAAAGATCACCCGTTATCGGATAAAGAACAGATCGACAGCCAGGTGCTGCACGAGCAGGACTTACTGCTGCTGGGTGAAGGTCACTGTTTCCGTGACCAGGTGCTGGAATCCTGCCCGACCCTGGGCGGCGGCAAAGACAAAGTCAGCCTGACCGAAGGCAGCTCACTGGAAACCATCCGCATGATGGTTGCCTCAGGTCTAGGCTCCAGTGTTATCCCGATGTCTGCCACCGGTGGGCATTATCAGTCTGAACTGGTGGTTACCCGGCCATTTAAAATTCCGGCGCCGACCCGTACCGTGGCCATTGCCTGGCGCGCCAGCTTCCCCCGCCCACAGGCCATCGATTTACTGATCGATGCCATCAGTTGCTGTCCGTTAAATACTAAGCCATGACACAAGGGTTAGCCACGCAGCCGGTCACCTCGCTGAAAGGCGTTGGGGCCGCACTTCAGGAAAAGCTCGCCAAGCTGGATATCCTGACTCTGCAGGACTTACTGTTTCATTTGCCAATGCGTTATCAGAACCGTACCCGGATTATGCCGATCGGTTCCCTGCGCCCCGGTGATGAAGGGGTGATCGAAGGGGATATCAAAGGCGCAGATATCGTCATGGGCCGCCGGCGCAGTCTGGTGTGCCGTCTGCAGGATGGCACCGGCACCATAACCCTGCGTTTTTTCCATTTCAGCGCCGCTCAGAAGAACAACCTGAAGGTGGGTAGCCGCTTACGCTGTTTCGGCGAGATCCGCACCGGTGCCAGCGGGCTGGAGATGTATCACCCAGAATACCGCAAAGTGGACGACAGCGTCCTGACTCCGGTTGAAGAAGCCCTCACGCCGATATATCCCACCACCGAAGGGCTCAATCAGGCACGTTTTCGCGCGCTTACTGAGAACGCACTACTGGCGTTGGAAAGCGGTACCCTGAATGAACTCCTGCCGGAAGACATTCTGCACCGCTGGCGTTTACCGCCACTCAACGAATCCGTCCGTTATCTGCACCGCCCACCGGTGGATGCCGATACCGAATCACTGGCAGAAGGCACCCATCCGGCACAGCGCCGGCTGGCCTTTGAAGAATTGCTGGCACACCATCTGTCACTGCAAAAACTGCGACAGAAAACCCGTGAAAAAGGGGCGCCACAAATGCCCCTGAACAGCTCCTATATTCAACAGTTTCTGGATCAGTTGCCATTCCCTCTGACCGGCGCTCAGCAACGGGTCGGTAATGAGATCGCTCAGAATCTGGCTGAGCCGTTCCCTATGCTGCGTCTGGTGCAGGGCGATGTAGGTTCAGGAAAAACCGTAGTCGCCGCACTGGCAGCCCTGCAGGCCGTCGGCGGCGGCTATCAGGCAGCGATTATGGCGCCAACCGAAATACTGGCGGAGCAGCACTTCAATAACTTCAGCCAGTGGCTGGAACCGCTGGGCTTAAACGTCGCCTGGCTGGCGGGCAAGCTGAAAGGCAAAAAGCGCGACGCCCAGATGGTCGCCATCAGCAGTGGCGATGCTCAGGTCGTCGTGGGTACTCACGCACTGTTTCAGGACGATGTCACCTTTGCCAACCTGGGGCTTGTTGTCGTGGACGAGCAGCACCGCTTTGGCGTCCACCAGCGCCTGGCCTTACGGGAAAAGGGCCGTACCGATTCCCGGGCACCGCACCAACTGATCATGACCGCCACGCCAATTCCCCGCACTCTGACCATGAGTGCCTACGCGGATCTGGACTGTTCCATCATTGATGAGCTGCCGCCGGGCCGTACCCCGGTTAACACCGTGGTGATCTCAGACCAGCGCCGACCGGAAGTGGTTCAGCGGGTGAAAGAGGCCTGCGAACAGGGCCGTCAGGTGTACTGGGTCTGTACCCTGATTGAAGAATCCGAAGCCCTGCAGTGCCAGGCCGCAGAAGTCACTGCAGAAGAATTACAGACAGCGTTGCCGGGCCTGCGTATCGGTCTGGTCCACGGCCGGATGAAACCGGCCGAGAAGGCTGAAGTCATGGGCCGCTTTAAAGCCGCCGAGCTGGACTTACTGGTGGCCACTACGGTCATCGAAGTGGGCGTGGACGTCCCCAATGCCAGCGTGATGATTATCGAAAACCCGGAACGGCTCGGCTTATCCCAGTTACACCAGCTGCGTGGTCGGGTAGGGCGGGGATCAGTCGAGAGTTTCTGCCTGTTGATGTATCATGCGCCTTTGTCACAGCACGGCCGGGAACGTTTAGCCGTCATGCGGGAAACCACCGATGGCTTCCGTATTGCTGAAAAAGATCTCGAACTGCGCGGCCCCGGTGAAGTACTGGGTACCCGGCAAACCGGTATGATGGCGTTTAAAGTCGCCGACCTGCAACGTGATAGTGATTTACTGACCCGGGTAAAACAGGTCGCCGGACAACTGAATATTAACAACGGTCAGCATGACGCCATTATTCAGCGTTGGTTAGGCAGGGATGAACAGTACGCCAACGTCTGAAGACGCTCTGCTGCAATGAAGTACTTAAAGTTATGACAATACCTCCCTGCCGATTCTCTATCGCCGCCAGCGATGCTCCGATTGAGCTGTTGCCCCGGGACCTCAGCGCCTACCGGGAAGGCAACTGCGGGGTGGATTACGTCCACTGCCTGGATTCAGGTATCCCCGGCCCGAGCATTACCATTGTCGCTCTGAATCACGGCAACGAGCTGTGCGGCGCCAATGCCCTGTGTTACCTGCTGGATAACGGCATCATGCCGGTAAAAGGTGATCTGACGCTGGTATTTGCCAATATTGAGGCATACCAGACCTTCGATCCGCAGCGGCCCTTTGCCAGCCGCTGTCAGCAGGAAGACATGAACCGGCTGTGGAATGCCTCACGGCTGGTACGGCCGGACAGCCCCGACTGCCAGCGGGCTGCTGAAATCGAAGCTTTCATTGCCAACGCCGATCATCTGCTGGACCTGCATTCCACCACCCATCCGGTGTGCCCGATGCTGATTTACCCGGATACCCAGACCAATCACGACTTCGGCAATGCTCTGGAATATCCGTTTCCCAAGCTGTATTACCGCCCTGAGGTTTACCATGACGGTCTGCTGATCAATTATCACCAGCAACTGCACCCAGGGGCGATTTCGGTAGTGGCCGAATGCGGCCAGCATTTCTCAAAAGCCGCCACTAAACAGGCGATCAGTACCACCCTGCGGTTTATCCGCCAGTTTGATATGCTGGACCCGGCACTGGAATTACCCGAATACGGCTATGATCACAGCCCCCATGCCGGCGAATACCGCATTCATCAGGTGCTGAACGCCACCTCGGACCACTTCAGCTTTACCGACAGCGTACTGGGATTCGAACGTTACGGGCAGGGTCAGACCTTTGCCCATGACGCCGGCAATGACCTGCAAGCCCCGTTTGATAACTGCACCCTGATCATGCCGGCCCGGGTACCGGTAATGGACGAAGAAGCCGTTACCCTGGCCGAATTCGTCGCCTGACAGCCCCTAAGCCTTAGCCAACGCCACAGGACACTTATTTGTGACTATTACCCCACAGCAACTTGAACTCATCACCCGCCAGCTGGGCCGCGAACCCCGAGGGCTGGCAGCTATTGCCTGGCAGTCTGAGCAGGGCATTCCGGCGGTGCTGCAAATGCGTTCGCTGGTTGATGACCAGCCATTCCCAACCCTGTACTGGCTGTCATCCCGGGATATTTATCAGGCGATTGCCGAAATCGAAACCGCCGGCTGGGTAAAAATGATCGAACAGGAAATCAGCACTGACGAAGCGCTGAAACAGGCTCACTGGCAGGATCAGGAACGCTATGTTGCCCGTCGCTGGGCACTGATGCGTGACGAAGACAAACAGCGCATTGAAGCGCTGGGCTTTACCGACCTGTTCCACAGTTACGGCATTGGCGGCATCCGCCACTGGGATAAAGTCCGCTGCCTGCACATGCAGTATGCCTACCACCTGGCGATGAGTGCAGAAGGAGGCACCACGATCGGCCGCCGCCTGGATGCGGAATTCGCCCTTAATGAAATGACCATCAGCCTGTAGGCCCTTCCTATGAACCGCCGCAAAAAAATCAACGATACGCTGAAGAAAAAAGCTAAAAAGGCCAAAGCGCACCTGAAGGTGTCTAACAAGCCCCGTTACATTTCCAAGGCTGAGCGGGCAAAACTGGCTGAAAATCAGCCGGATAGCCAAACAGATACTCCGGCAGACATCCAGCCTGAACACATAGAAGCTTCATAAATTTCAGGCAAAAAAAAAGGGCTGCCAGTGGCAGCCCTAAAGGAGTCTCGTTACGACCAATCACGGTCCCGAAAAATTTAAACGAGTGCTATAAACGGTGTGGCTTTTCTCAAGCCGGCTTTACTGTTTAGTGCATTTAAGCTCATCAATTCCAAACAATAAAACACTGAAATCTGTGTGTTGAATACGGCTTGCTCAGCAACGTAAGATCCTTATCTGTTTACGACAATTCCCGGCGTTTACTACTAAACCATTAGCAATTCCGCGCATTAGGATGTGGATCATCTTCAACGTGATGCTTATACTAAAGTCTCTTCAGGTTAATAACAAACGACAGTTTTTCAGCTAAATGGTGAAATAAACTCACCAATTGAGGTGCTTATCAGACGCTTACCCCCACTCAATGCCCTGCGCAGTTTTGAAGCGGCCGCCCGTCTGGGGAGTTTTATCAAAGCCGCCGAAGAGTTGTTTGTGACCCCCTCAGCGGTCAGCCACCAGGTTAAGTCGCTGGAAGACTTCCTCGGTTTAAAACTGTTCCACCGGGAAAAGCGTCAGGTACATATCACCATTGCCGGCGAAAAATATCTGGTTGCCGTACAGCACGCCCTCGATGAACTGGACAGCGCCACCCGCCGGCTGATGTCTGCCCCGAACACCAGCTCGGTTACCTTTGAAGCGCCACCGGCCTTCCTGAACCGCTGGCTGATGCCAAAAATCAAAGACTTCCAGACCCGTCACCCGGAAGTGGAACTGCGCCTGAGTGCCGCTATCGGCACCTCCCGGATCGACTTCGATCATAATGATCTGGATATGGCGGTATACTTCGGTGAAAAAGCCCCGGACGGCGTAACCTCCTATCTGGTGCACCGCTCCCATATCGTGCCCGTGTGCAGCCCGCGCATGCTGGATGACCACGAAGCCATCAGCAGCATGCACGATCTGATCAACTGGCCCCTGATCCACGTCAGCAGCCGTAAAGACGAATGGCCCAAAATGATGCAGCAGGCCGGCGTCAGCATGACCGGGCTGGAAAAAGGCCTGTCATTTTCCAGCACACAGCTGGCCCTGGGTGCAGCGCTGGAAGGTCTGGGGGTTGCCCTGTCTGACCGTGGCCTGGTTGCCCGGGAATTACAGTATGATCAGCTGATCATTCCGGTGGACCTGGAACTGATTACCGGTAAAGCCTTCTACCTGATTTACCCGGATGATCTGCAACTCACCTATGGCATGCGGGTCTTCCGTGACTGGCTGCTGGAAGTCATGGGGCTGGCCAATCCTACCGGTGAATAGCCTCAGCTCCTTTCCCTCCACGAACAATCATAGCTTTCCGCACTGTTAACCGGCCGGGTACAGATTCCGGCCGGATACTGACCCGCCAAAACCTTGATCCACCGCAGCGTAATGAGAACCATTGCTCTTTTATACTGCCACCTGTCACTTCTCTAACTTTCCCGAGGTAACGCCATGTTACGCCGTACTCTGCTCCGTTCCTGTCTGGCAGTATCTGTAATGTTGTCCGCCGGTTTTGCGATGGCAGAACAGCAGGCCCACCAGATTCATATGATGCACCAGACGTCCCACGTGGAAGTGGAAGACATCACCAAGATGTTTCGCTTTGAGCCGGATTATCTGGTGATTCAGCCCGGAGACACGGTCCGATTCAGCGGTACCGTCGGGGAACACACCATTACATCGGTCTCCCGGATGTTGCCGGAAGGGGCGGAAGCAATCGAAATAAACTCTACGCCCAGCAAAGAAATGCGCTTCGACATTCCCGGCGTTTACGGCCTCAAGTGCCGGGTCCATAACCGCTACGGAATGGTGGCGTTACTGGTGGTTGGCAGCCCGGAAAGTAACCTTGAAGAAGCCCGTACATTCCGCCTGAAACGTTTCGGCAAAAAACGCATGACCGAACTACTGGACCGTGCAGCAGAAGAATTTTCACTGCCGCAGTAAAACCGCTTGACCTCAACTGTGGTTGAGGTTTTATCCTCCCGCGACTTTCAATTTACTGATCCGCAAGCCAAGATCAGTATATCGCTCTGAAGTTCGGGAGAACGGCTTAATGGCCAACACCAGCGCCACTGACAAAACTTTTTCAGACAAACCCGGCAAGGCAGAAATCCACGCAGAACGTCAGCGCGGCTGGCGGACCCTGCGCCGGGTATCTCCCTTCCTCTGGCCGGACGACCAGCCCTGGGTAAAACGCCGGGTTGTGCTGTCACTGCTCCTGCTGCTGACCGCTAAGCTGATCATTGTCGGCACCCCGTTCCTGTACAAAAACGCTGTGGATGCCATGGCAGGAGAAACCAGTGATCCCGGCTGGTTGCTGGCTGTGGGCACCACCGGACTGGTCATTGCCTTCGGTATGGCCCGCCTGATGAGCGTACTGTTCGAGGAGTTACGGAACGTTGTTTTCGCCCGGGTCGGCCAGCGGGCGTTACGGGTGCTGGCCCGTGAAACCATCAGCCATGTGCACCGGCTATCGCTGCGCTATCACATCAGCCGTAAAACCGGCAGCCTTAACCGGATCATCGAACGGGGGGTTAAAGGGGTCGACTTCCTGCTGCGGTTTATTCTGTTCAACATCGGTCCGCTGGTGCTGGAACTGCTGCTGATATCCCTGATTCTGATATTTGTATTTGATGTCTGGTATCTGGCGGTGGTTGTCTGCATCGTCACCCTGTATGTTCTCTTCACCACCAAGGTTACTGAGTGGCGGGTCAGAATCCGCCGGGAGATGAACGACCAGGACAAGGACGCTAACCAGAAAGCTATCGATAGCCTGTTGAACTTTGAAACCGTTAAGTATTTCGGTGCAGAACAGCGCGAAGCAGACCGTTATGACCAGGCCATGGCGGGCTATGAAAATGCATCCCTGCGCACCATCAGCTCACTGGGCATGCTCAACGCCGGTCAGTCCCTGATTCTCAATACCGGCCTGATTCTGGCCCTGTTGCTGGCCGCCCGGGACGTCATGAGCGGCGAGCTGACCGTCGGGGGGTTTGTCATGGTCAATGCCTATATGATGCAGGTGATGATGCCCCTGAATTATCTGGGCTATGTCTACCGGGAAATCCGCCAGTCACTGGTGGATATGGGTGAAATGTTCGACCTGCTGGGTCAGCCGGCAGAGATCACCGATAAACCGGACGCCCCGGACCTGCAGGTGGAAGGCGGCCGGATTCAGCTGGATAATGTCCACTTCAGCTACGAACCTGACCGGCCTATTCTGCAGGGTATCAGCCTGACACTGGAAGCCGGCCAGACGCTGGCCATTGTCGGCCCCTCCGGTTCCGGTAAATCTACCATCGGCAGGCTGCTGTTCCGGTTCTATGATGTTGAGAAGGGGGCATTGCTGATTGACGGTCAGGATGTTCGCGATGTCACCCAGGACAGCCTCCACCGCAGCATCGGTGTGGTGCCGCAGGATACCGTCCTGTTTAACGACACCATCTACTACAACATTGCTTATGGCCGCCCGGACGCCAGCCAGGAAGAAATTATCGCTGCTGCCAAAGCCGCCCGTATTCACGACTTTGTCAGCGCGCTGCCCAACGGTTATGACACCACCGTCGGTGAGCGGGGCCTGAAACTGTCCGGCGGTGAAAAACAGCGGGTCGGCATTGCCCGAACCCTGCTGAAGAACCCACCGATTCTGCTGCTGGACGAAGCCACCTCGGCACTGGACAGCCAGACCGAACGGGATATTCAGGAAAGCCTCAAGGCTATGGGTCAGGGCCGCAGCGTGATGACCATTGCCCATCGTTTATCCACCGTGGTGGATGCCGACCAGATCCTGGTGCTGCAGCAGGGCAAAATCGCCGAGCGGGGCACCCACAGCGAGCTGCTGCAACAGGCAGGCCTTTATGCACAGATGTGGCAACACCAGTTAGACACACCCGGCGTATCACCGTCTTCAGACCACCTTTCAGTCAACAGGAACAGCGATAATGTCTGAGTCTTCATCACATAACCCGACAACGGAAGCGCGCTGGTCGGAGCTGCTCAGTGGTCGCAACGGCGTCCTGTCGCTGGCGCTCACTGGCGGCATGTGCCTGCATGCGGTGAATACCTATATTTCCACCACCATGCTGCCTTCGATTGTCTCTGACATCGGCGGCCAGCACCTGTACGCCTGGAACACTACGCTATTTATGCTGGCGGCCATTCTCAGTGCTGCGGTCAGTGGCAAACTGCTCAGTCAGGCCGGCCCAAAAAAAGCCTACGCAATTGGTGGCATTATCTTTCTGGCGGGCAGCCTGATTGCCGCCGCAGCACCGGATATGACGGTTATGCTTCTGGGCAGAACCGTGCAGGGGGCCGGCGGCGGTCTGTTGTTCAGTTTCTGCTACGGAATGATCATGCTGGTGTTTGAAGAACGCCTCTGGCCCCGGGCCATGGCGCTGCTGTCCGGCGTATACGGGGTGGCACTGCTGGTCGGTCCGGCCATTGGCGGTATCTTTGCGGAACTGCTCACCTGGCGGCTGGGATTCGCCATTCTGGCACCGGTCACCCTGCTGTATCTGTTACTCACCAGCCTGATGCTGCCGGCCAGACAGGCACAGGACAGCAGTACCCGGATACCGTTACGCCAGCTGTTATTGTTAGCGCTCGCCGTGCTGGTATTATCGCTGGCCGGTACCCAACCGGAACTGGTGATTAATCTGGCCGGTATAACGGTTGCGGTTATCTGTGTCCTGTTGCTGGCAAAACTGGAAGCCCGCAGCACTGCCCGGCTGTTCCCCCGGGGCACCTTTCAGCTGGGTTCTCCGTTATCACTGACGTTACTGCTGTTAGCCCTGCTGATCTTTTGCGTGGCCAGCGAAATTTACATTCCGTTCTATCTGCAGGTGCTGCACGGCCAGACACCGTTGCTGGCCGGCTATGTGGCTGCAATGATGTCCGTAGGCTGGGTAGTGTCTGAAATCCTCAGCGCGCGCTTCTCAGGGGCTGCTATGCGAAGAACCGTACGCTTTGGCCCCTATATGATCCTGTTTGGCATGCTCGGGTTGGTACTGACGGTGCCCGCGTACACCGATTCAGATACCCTGATGATCGCCCTGATCAGCCTGGCGCTGATTGCCGTGGGTGCCGGCGTGGGCATCGGCTGGCCGCACCTGTCGACCTTTGCCCTCAAGTTCAGCCCGCCGGAAGATGCCGATATCGCCGGCTCAGCGCTGTCCACCGTGCAGCAGTTCGCCATCGCCTTCGGTGCCGCCCTGGCGGGCATCGTAGTAAATCTGGCAGGCTTTAACGAACCAGGACAAACAGCGGTGGCCGACTCAGCATACTGGCTGTATCTGTGCTTTGCGGGCGTGGGGATCATTGCCATGCTGATCGCCGCCCGTTTCAGCCGTTACCTGTCCGGGAAGGACAGCGACCCTGAAACCGATTCCGGTTTACAGATCACATAAACAAACGGAGGCTCAGGCCTCCGTTTTTCATACCTTACCGGAATTATTCTCCGGCGATGGTTTTTTCCAGATTATCAATCCGCTGCGGGTTAGACGGATGACTGCTCAGGAAACCGCCGCCGCTGCCATATTTGGCCTGCAGGGTTTGGATCGAGCGGGTCATCGCTTCAGGGTCTTTATTCCGCTGGCGCAGAAACTCAACCGCATAACGGTCGGCTGCCAGCTCATCCTGCTGGGAGAACCGAGCGTTGATCGCTTTGTAGGCAAGCCCGCCCAACTGTGAAGAAGTCAGCGCACCGATATCACCACCGGCAGACGCGGCTGCCTGGAAGGCTGCATTGGTCAGCAACTGACTGCGCATCTGGTTATAGCTGTGTTTCAGCTTCACGTGGCCAATTTCATGGCCGATAACCGCCAGCACCTGATCATCCGGCATGGCATCCAGCAAGCCTGAATGCACCCGTACGGTGCCATCCGGCATGGCAAACGCATTGACGCTCTTATCCAGATACACCTTATAGTTCAGGCTCAGGCCATCGGCATTTTCCAGCCCGCGGACAATCCGCTGTAAACGGGCATCATACTTGCTGCCCGGCGGTGCCACCTTGTTCTTTTTATCCAGCTCTTTGGCGGATAAAGCCGCAGTTTTTACCACCTGCCGTTCATCCAGCGTCGCGGCCTGCAGGACACCTGCGCCCACCGCCATCGCACTGGCCATTGTCAGTTCGCTATCTTTAACACAGCCGGTCAGCGCCAGCGATAAACCGACTGCCGCAGCAGCCCGGGCTAACTTTTTCATGACTTTTTTCCATTGCACACAGACATCTGAACAAGTGTATCAGATGTCTGTTTAGCCGAAACGTTCCTCAGATAACGCCAAGCTCTTTCAGACGCTCGGTCAGGTAGCTGTCTGCGGTGTAACGCTCAGACAGTACCACTTCCGGCTTAGGGTGCAGGAACAGCGGCAGGGAAATACGTGAACGCTGCATGTTGGCGCCTTCAGGGTTCACCACCCGGTGGGTCGTGGACGGGAAGTAATGCCCGGAGGCTTCCTGCAG
This sequence comes from Aliamphritea spongicola, assembly GCF_017051665.1. Classification (NCBI taxonomy): domain Bacteria; kingdom Pseudomonadati; phylum Pseudomonadota; class Gammaproteobacteria; order Oceanospirillales; family Oceanospirillaceae; genus Aliamphritea; species Aliamphritea spongicola. The sequence continues at coordinate 226,859 of NZ_JAFIDL010000002.1, read as the reverse complement.
CATATCGCCGATATTAATGATCAGGTTACCGAACTCGCAGGGTACATCCAGCCAGCTGCCGTCTTTGGCTTTCACCTGCAGACCCGGCTCATTTGCCGCCGGCAAAATGGTAATCAGGTTAATATCTTCGTGGGCCGCAGCACGGATCGCATCCGCTTCTTCATCACCCTGCAGTGGCGGGTAATGCAGCACCCGCAACAGGGTAGACTGGCTGCCTTCGATCATAGACGTCAGCGGCTGGCTGTAACCGGCAGCCACTTCACCCGGGCTGTACTTCTCAATCCAGCTCAGCAGCTCACCGGCCAGGCCGTTGGCTTCACGGTAATACTGGCTGATCTCAGCATGCAGCTCATCCGGGCACTGACCCCAAGGGTAGTAGTGGTAGTACTCTTTGATGTCTTTAACTTTATGATCTTTAGCCACTTCGGATACGCTGGCCGGGAAGAAACCGTCCTGCGTACCTTTGTTAAACAGAAAGTCCTGCTTCGTCTCACCGTCAAAAAAGGTCTGCCAGTTCTCATAAATTGACGTTACCAGTTCCTGACGGATAGGGTGGTTTTTCAGTACGCCAAAACCGGTTTCCCGGAGGGATTCAACAAATTCCTGCTGAGCGTTTTCAGCGGTGTAATCAATTGCGGTCAGGGTGGTCATTATTTACTCCAAAAATCACTGGTCATTGCATCACGAAATAGCGCCACCAGACGCTGATCATCTACACCCATGCAGGCTTTCTGCTTAGGCCGGTCCTGCCAGAACGGCAGTGGATAAGGAATGCCGAAACGGCTCATAATCGTCTGGCCGATCGCCACACCGTCAGTTGCTACGCAAACTTCACCGCTCTCTACGGTAAAGATATCCGGATCAACCACATAGGCCACGGCAGATACATCGTGGCCATAGCAGCCGTCAATGTCCCGTACTGAACTGTAAAAGCTGATATAGAACTGCGCCGCCTGATGCATAAACGCACCGACTTTCGGGTTCTCATCACGGATCTGGTTAAACAGCGCGTTGCTCAGCACCACCTGATGGGTCACATCCAGTCCGACAATCACCACTTCCCAGCTGGCTGCCATCACTTTATCTGCCGCATGGGGATCAGACAGGATATTAGCTTCTGCCACCGGGGATACGTTGCCATCTGCAGCGATCACGCCACCCATGATCACGACCCGCTTAACCTTTTCGGCAATCTGCGGTTCCAGTTTCAGAGCCGTGGCCAGGTTACCCAGCGGGCCAACCGCCACCAGGGTCACTTCTCCGGGCTGGGACATGACCTGTTCAACAATGAACTCAGCCGCACTCTGGCTCACCGGCGCGCCTTTAGGCGCCGGCAGGTTGATGTTACCGAAGCCGTCTTTACCGTGGACAAAGTCAGGGAAATCGCTCAGAGGCTTCACCCATGGCGTCGCCACACCTTTGGCCACCGGTACATCAACACCGGCCATTTCCACCAGCTGCAGTGCATTGGTTGTCGCCTGCTCAACGGACACATTACCGAAGGTCGTCGTCAGGCCCAGCAGTTCGATTTCAGGATGCGCAAAGGCAGTAAATATCGCCATTGCATCATCAATGCCCGGATCCGTATCCAGAATTATTTTATGCGTCATTATTTTATCTCGCTCGCAGCGCAAACCGGCCTGAAAACAGGCCGGTATTTATATATTTCAATGTGTTACAGAAAAGGCCTCAAAGCTGATCAACATCCGTTCTGTCCGGAATGCTGACTGAAGCACCGACTTTCTGTACCGCCAGAGAAGAAGCCTTACAGCCCAGCTCCAGCGCAGTTTTCGGGGATGCCTGCTGACACAGTGCCGCCAGCAAATATCCCAGGAATGTATCCCCTGCAGCGGTAGTATCCACCGCTTCAACTTGCAGGGCGGACACAAATATTTCCGTATCTGCATCCACCCACAGCGCACCCTTCGCGCCAAAGGTCACCACCACCCGGGTGGTGGGTAAACGCTCGCGCAACACTGCCACCAACCGGTCCTGTTCCAGTTCGTCACAGTCTAATAGCTGTTGCACTTCAATTTCGTTGACCACCAGCAAGGACAGCTCATGTAGAGGTAATGCCCGTACAGAGTCATCCATCGGTGACGGATTAAACGCCACCTGCATGCCTTTTGCCGCCGCCGTGCTGATCATCTCTGCGGTGCAGCTGCACTCGTTTTGCAGCAACAGCCAGTCGCCGGCAACTGCGCCTTCCAGCAGGTCGCTCAGCTCTTCTGCCCGGAAGCTGTGGTTAGCACCGGCAAACAAAATAATTGAGTTTTCCGCCTGGGCATCCACCTGAATGATGGCGTGACCACTGGGAGCATCCACCGCAGCAACCCGGCTACAGTCCACCCCTGCGTCCTGCAGCTGATCCTGCACCCAGCTGTCGGCTTTTCCGTAGCGGCCGATATGCAATACCGGCACTCCGGCTTTCGCCGCAGCAATGGACTGGTTGGCCCCTTTGCCACCCAGCACCTGACGGTACTCAGTGCTGGCCAGGGTTTCCCCCGGCGCCACCAGATGCGGCATCTGGTAGATATGATCAACGTTGATTGATCCGTAACTGAAAATACGTGTACTCATCCTCAGCTCCTCAGCGTTCCTTGTTATACGGAATACCGATCGCTTTCGGCGCAATCGCTTTGCCAATAAAGCCGGCCAGCAGAATTACCGTCAGCACATAAGGCAGGGCCTGCATCAGCTGTACCGGTACTTCACCGATAACCGGCAGCTGAACGCCCTGAAGCCGTACAGACAAGGCTTCCAGAAAGCCGAACAGCAAACAGGCAAACAGTGCAGCCTTAGGATGCCACTTACCGAAAATCAGCGCTGCCAGGGCGATATAGCCCTTACCGGCAGACATGTCCTTCAGGAACGCCGCATTTTGCGCCGTCGACAGATAGGTACCGGCGATACCACACAGCAGACCTGCACAGATCACCGCCCGGTAACGTAGCCAGGCAACAGAAATACCGGCAGTATCCACCGCCTGCGGGTTTTCACCCACCGCCCGCAGACGCAGGCCAAAACGGCTGCGGAAAATCACCCACCAGGTCAGCGGCACGGCTAACAGCGCGATGTACACCAGCAGGTTATGGCCACTCAGTAATTCACTGTAAATGGCACCGATCACCGGCACGTCTGCCACGGCAGCTGCTCCCGGAAACTCCAGTGCAGCAAAACGGGCATCACCGCTCAGCTGTGGCGTCTGGCCGCCCTGGGCGAACCAGGCAATCCCAAGTGTTACCGTCAGGCCGGAAGCCAGAATGTTAATCGCCAGACCACTGACCACCTGATTACCCCGATGGGTAATACAGGCAAAGCCGTGCAGCAGGGCCATACCCACCGAGACAATGATGGCGCAGCCAAGTCCCAGCCAGGCGGAACCGGTCACTGCGGCAGTGGCTGCTGCAGCAAACGCACCGGCCAGCATCTTGCCTTCAAGGCCAATATCCACAATGCCAGAGCGTTCGGAGAAGACCCCCGCCATGGCGCAGAGAATCAGCGGCGTAGATACCCGGATGGTTGAGTCCAGAATTGACACCAGCATCAGTAATACATCATTCATGACTGAGCCTCCTCTGCCAGATTATCCTGACGGGCCGCTTTACTCAGGGTATAACGCAGGAACAGTTTTTCCAGCGTCGGCTTGAGCATGTAGGCAAGCGCACCGCAAAACAGAATCACCAGACCCTGAATCACAACGACCAGATCACGGGTAATGGTCGAGATCTCAAATGACAGTTCCGCACCGCCCTGATACAGGGCTCCGAATAAGATACTGGCGGCAATAATGCCCAGCGGATGGTTGCGCCCCATCAGCGACACGGCAATCCCGGTGAAACCGGCACCGGCCACGAATTCCAGCAACACCCGCTGCTGCGCACCCATCACCTCATTAATGCCTACCATGGCCGCCAGTGCACCGGAAATGCACATACTGATCACAATAGTACGGCGGGTATTAATCCCGCTGTAAACAGCCGCTTTTTCATTGAAGCCGATCATCCGGATGGCATAGCCCCAGCGGGTGTGCCAGATCAGCAACCACACCAGCACACAGGCCAGCAGCGCCAGAATCAGGGATACATTCAGCGGGCTCTGTTCAATCTCAATCCCGAAGGCAGCAAACACCTGATACATATAGGGCAGGGTGGCACCTTCCGCCAGGCTACGGGTTTGCGGCGACATGCTGCCCGGTTCAATCAGGACGTTTACCAGCAGATAGACCATCAGTGCGGATGCAATGAAGTTAAACATAATGGTAGTGATTACAATGTGGCTGCCCCGGTACGCCTGCAGATACGCAGGAATATACGCCCAGGCCGCGCCAAACAAAGCACCGGCAGCAATAGCAAACGGCAACAGCGCCCACCATGGAAGCCAGCTGTCGAGCATCAGGCAGATCAGCCCCACGCCCAGGCCGCCTAAATAGGCCTGACCTTCACCGCCGATATTGAACAGCCCGGCATGAAAGGCCACCGCCACGGCTAAGCCGGTAAAGATAAAGTTAGTGGCGTAATACAGGGTATAGCCAATGCCTTCGCCATAGCCGAATGCACCGAACAGCATGACCTGAACGGCTTCCAGCGGGCTTTCGCCAATCAGCATAATGACACCGGCAGACACAATAAATGCCAGGCAGATATTGATCAGTGGGATCAGGCCAATATCAATCCAGGCTGGCAGGGTACGGTTACTCATCAGGCATTTCCTCCTGCTTCGCTGGCATTACCCATCATCAGACCCAGAGTTTTGGCATCCGCATCGCTGGCGGCAATTTCGCCGACAATCCGGCCTTCAAACATCACCAGAATACGGTCACACAGAGACATAACTTCCTCAAGTTCTACCGATACAACCAGTACCGCACTGCCGGCATCCCTTAACTTCACAATTTGCTGGTGAATAAACTCGATCGCGCCGATATCCACCCCACGAGTTGGCTGGCCAACTAACAGCACTTTTGGCTGACGTTCCATTTCCCGGGCAATACACAGTTTCTGCTGGTTACCGCCGGAAAAGTTCGCCGATTTCAGATCCGGGTTACCCGGACGTACATCGAATTCATCCATCAGTTGCTGACAGTGGCGGGTAATAGCAGCGCCATCGGTCAGTAGGCCACGGTTGAACTCAGGTTCATCCTGAAAGCCCATAATGGCGGACTCACGGGCACTGAACGCGGTAACCATGCCCAGACGGTGGCGGTCTTCCGCCACATGCCCAACGCTCAGATGGCGCAGGTCTTTGGCGTCCAGCACATTGGCTGCATCAATCAGGGTGCCATTTACATTCAGCTTGCCGTCTTCAACCGGACGGATGCCGCTGAGCACTTCCAGCAGCTCGGTCTGGCCATTACCGGAGACCCCGGCAATACCGACGATTTCACCGGCCCGCAGTTGCAGGCTGACATCATCCAGACGGGCAACCGCATCGGCATCACGCACGGTCAGGTTGTCGGCCTGTAACAGCACGTCGCCCGGCTGCGCCGGTGCTTTATCCACGTGCAGCAGAACTTTACGGCCCACCATCAGTTCGGCCAGTTCTTCTTTATTTGTTTCTGCCGTTACCCGGTCTGCCACCATGGTGCCGGCACGCATCACTGATACATGATCAGTAATGGCCAGAATTTCCTGTAATTTATGGGTAATCAGCATCACGCTGACTCCACGGCTGCGCAGGGTGTCGAGGATACTGAACAGCTGATCGGCTTCCTGAGGTGTGAGTACCCCGGTTGGCTCATCAAGAATCAGAATATCCGCACCGCGGTACAGCGCTTTAAGAATTTCCACCCGTTGCTGCAAACCCACCGGCAGATCGCCGGTCATGGCATCAGGATCGACCGCCAGGCCGTATTCTTCTGACAGCCGCTGCAACTCTTTACGGGCATCAACCATACTGTGGCGCAATGAACTGCTGGCTTCCGCCCCCAGCATTACGTTTTCCAGTACAGTAAAAGTATCCACCAGCATGAAATGCTGATGCACCATGCCAATGCCAGCATTGATGGCATCTTTAGAGGCACGAATTTTCACCGCCTTACCGTTAATCAGTATCTCGCCACTGTCTGCTTCGTAGAAGCCGTAGAGAATACTCATCAGGGTGGATTTGCCGGCGCCGTTTTCACCGATAATGCCATGCACTGTACCGCGACCGACCTGCAGGTCGACGTCGCGGTTAGCATGGACCGGCCCAAAACGTTTATTGATCTTGCGCAGATCAATAGCAGGCGGCTGGTCAGCCGCCTGTTGAGGGTTACTTATGGTCATACTGCTTCAGTCGTTTAACGCTGTAATCAGTTCATTGCCGGACAGGTGTTATCCGCCATGTAGTCATGAACCACGATCTTACCGGCAATGATGTCAGCCTTCGCCTGTTCAACAGCAGCCTTCATTTCCGGTGTAATCAGATCTTTATTGTGCTCATCCAGCGCCCAGTCTACACCGCCTTCAGCCAGCCCCAGTACGTTAATACCCGGCTTCCAGGTACCGTCCTGTGCAGCTTTGAAGGAGTTGTATGCAGCAATATCAACCTGCTTGGTCATAGATGTCAGCATGGTGCCCGGGTGCAGGTGGTTCTGGTTAGAATCTACACCGATAGCGAATTTACCGGCATCTTTAGCAGCCTGGTAAACACCGGCACCGGTTGCACCGGCCGCGGCAAATACAACATCGGAACCGCGGTCAAACTGGCTCTTAGCCAGCTCGCCACCTTTACCCGGATCGTTCCAGGCAGCAGGCGTAGTACCGGTCATGTTGCTGATCACTTCAACATTGTTTACCGCGTATTTCGCGCCCTGCACGTAACCGCAGTTAAAACGGCGGATCAGCGGGATATCCATGCCGCCCACAAAGCTGACTACTTTGCTTTCAGACTTCATTGCCGCCAGCATGCCCACCAGGAAAGAACCTTCCTGCTCTTTGAACACAACGGACTGAACGTTTGGCTGATCAACAACCATATCGATGATGGTGAAGCGGGTGTCCGGGTAAGCTTTTGAGGCTTTCTCAACCGCAGATGCCTGCGCGAAACCAACACTGATTACCGGGTCAGCTTTACGCTGCGCCATTTTACGTACTGCCTGCTCACGCTGGGCAGGGTTAGTCACTTCAAATTCCTTGTACTTGATACCGGTTTCTTTCTTGAAACGCTCAACACCGTTGTATACGCCTTCGTTGAACGACTTATCAAACTTACCACCCATATCGAATACAACAGCTGGCTTCAGATCAGCCGCTGTTGCAGATGCGCTGATAGCAACCGCCGCAGATAGCGCAAGTAACTGAAATTTCATGGATTTATCCCCTGTAGTCATAGCTTTATTGTTATGTTTCGTGATACTTTGTGCGTCACTGGCAAACTGCCAGTCGCGCACAAAGCTTTTCAAAAAAAGTTCTTAAAAAAGTTCATCAAAACAGTATTACCGGCAGCACCTTCCGACGCAGTTTACGCCACCGGAACCGGTATGCAGACGCAGCCATTCAGCGGCCAGCTAAGCCCGAATTCCCTACACCACCGATACTAATTTTTCTGCCTGGTCAAAATTTGGCAAATTAGACGAAAGGATACAGCAAACTGCCTGTCAGATTAACCATTAGCGGCCAAATTATGACCGCTAACCGTCAATCGTACAGTCAATAATAGCCCTTATTCAGGGTTTGGCCTTGGCTATCTCACGTAAGCGCTTCACAACCTGCGCATTCACAGACCGCTGTGTAAAGCTGCCGTCCTCTTTCAGCAGCCCGGCCTTACGTCCCATAAGCACTTCCAGACACTGATCAACCGTCGCCACCGCGTGAATACGGAACTGCCCCTCTGCGACCGCATCTACCACCTCACGCTTAAGCATCAGGTTACGCACATTAGCCTGTGGAATGACCACGCCCTGATGGCCGGTCAGCCCCCGGGTTTTACAGACTTTAAAGAAGCCCTCAATTTTTTCATTCACACCGCCGATTGCCTGCACTTCACCGTACTGGTTAATGGAGCCTGTGAGGGCAAAATGCTGCTGAATCGGAATATGGGTCAGCGCGGAAATAAGAGTACAGATTTCCGCCAGCGAGGCACTGTCGCCGTCCACGTAACCGTAAGACTGTTCAAGCGCAATGCTGGCAGACAGCGCCAACGGGAAGTCCTGGGTATATTTATGCCCCAGATACCCGGACAGGATCAGCACCCCTTTAGAGTGAATTGGCTGTCCCAGGGTAACTTCACGCTCAATATCAATGATGCCTTTATTACCCGGGTGGACCGTGGCGGTAATCCGGGCAGGAAAACCAAACGAAACATCGCCAACACCCAACACCGTCAGGCCGTTACTGCGGCCCACCGCTTCACCAGACGTATCAATCAGTACCGTTTCATTGAGAATGCTGTCGAGAATTTTCTCTGATATACGGTTGGTGCGACGCTCTTTGGCATCCAGCGCCAGTTCAACATGGCTATCGTTGATCAGCTCGTCCTTCTGCTGCACCCGGCGGTAATCCGCCTCACACAACAGATCTACCAGCTCACCTACATGAGCGGACAGTAAGTCCTGATCTTCCACCAGCCGGGAGCTGTGTTCCACCAAACGCGCCACCCCCTGACGAGTCAGCTGTGCCAGCCCTTCTTCATCGGCCAGGGTTTTCATCAGCCGGGCATAGTTACGGATGGTTGCCGGCTCACGCTTCACATCTTCATCAAAATCCACCACCACGCGGAACATCTTTTCAAAGTCGTGATCCAGATCCTGAAGCAGGTAGTAAGTATTACGGGTGCCGATCAATACCAGTTTGACGTTCAGCGGAATCGACTCCGGCGCCAGACTGACATTCCCCATGCCGGTCATTTCCGAGATCGGGTTCTCAATACGGATTTCATGAGCCTTCAGCGCCCGCTTCAGGGCACCGTATACAAAGGGCTGCTCTATCAGCTTTTCAGCTTCCAGAATCAGATAACCGCCATTCGCCCGGTGCAGGGCGCCGGAGCGGATCAGCTGAAAGTTGGTGCTGACCGAACCCATTTCACTGGCGTACTCCACCCGGCCAAACAGGTTGTCATAGGTAGGGTGGGACTCGAACACCACCGGCGCGCCTTTGGTCTTCTGGTTATCCACCAGCAGGTTCACACCGTAGGTCTGATCCATATACAGCCGGCGGGCAGTATCGGTACGGTTTTCATTGGGTTTTTCTTCCGCAATCAGATCCGTCGCCGTTTTCACCAAATTCTTTTCCAGCTGGGTGAAATAGCTCATCAGGCTGTTATTGCTGTTGTACTTTTCCCGCAGCGGCTGCAGCAGAGGATTAATTGCTTTGCGGGCGGTTTCCCGGTCCAGCACCTTCATCCGGTCACCGGCTTCACGCTTCCACTGCGGCAGGCTGGCCAGTTGCTCGTTCAGATATTCTTCCAGCTTGGATATGTTGCTGGTGAACTGATCACGGACTTCTTCCGGTAGCTGGGAAAACGCCGCCTCATCCATCCCCTGACCGTCGGCAACCGGCGTAAAGCCAATAGAGCCGGCATCCCGGAAGAGGGCGATACTGTGTTCCCGGGCCAGATCATCCACTTCTTCAATGGCCTGATCATAGAGACGGTTGAAATCCCGCTCGACCTTACCTTTCTTACGCTGATAGGTCGGGCTTTCAAAAGCAGCGGGTAATTCGGTGAGGATACCTTCAATAAGATGTTTAATGTCCCGTTTGAGCATCCAGGCTTTACCGGCAGCCATTTCAATGGCCAGCGGGCGGCGGGAATCATCCAGATTATTCAGGTAACACCAGTCTTTAGGTTTGGCATTGGCTTTCTTGGCAATGGTCTTAAGGCTGTCCATCGCAAAAGAAAAACGTCCGGTATGGGGATTACCCATTACGAAAATATTGTACCCGGGGCGGGTCATGCCAATACCGAACTCCATGGCTTCAATGGCACGTTCCTGGCCAAAAAAACCGGCATAGGGCTCGAGGGTTTCCGTTGTTTTGAAAGGTAACAGCTCTGTACTGCACTGGCGGTACAGCTGATCCGGTGAAAGTAACGTCTCTTTTTCCATATTGAGGCCCCTGCAGAGATTCGGGATAACCTCTTTATAACCCTGCAAAAATTCTCACGCAAGTTTACAACTGCACATTATATGTACCGCTAAGCTATTGAATTCAGAAAAGAAGCAGAAGAAAGGAAACAGAAAAAAGCAATGCAGTTAAGACACCGGGTACTGTTTGCCGAAGGCAATACAGTACCCGGTATGAAAGGGCTTCAGGCGTTCAGCTGACGGCGCAGCTCCTGAATAACTTCTCCGGTGTCAGGACGTACCCCGCGCCAGATAAAAAAGGATTCCGCGGCCTGCTCAACCAACATGCCCAAACCATCAATTACCTTTGCAGCCCCATGGGCATCTGCCCAGCGGTTAAATGCGGTAGGTTCAGCACTGTACATCATGTCATAGCACCAGGCATCGGCTTTAAGCAGATCATCCGGCAGTGGCGGTACTTCCCCCTGCAAACTGGCAGCCGTGCCATTAATTACAAGATCAAACTGCTCACCTTGCAGCTGATCAAAGCTCACTGCACTGATATCACCGTAATCTGCAAACAGATCCCGTAAGGTTTCGGCCCGGGACAAAGTACGGTTGGCAATGACCACCCGTTTAGGCTTTGCTGCCAGTACCGGCTCAAGCACACCACGGACTGCACCGCCGGCACCCAGGATCAGCACGTCTGCACCTTCAATACGGCCGCCATGGTTATCGACAATATCAGTTACCAGCCCGACACCGTCAGTATTATCGCCGCACAGTTCACCGGCCTCATTACGGTACAAAGTGTTTACCGCGCCGGCCAACTCCGCTCTTGGGCTGCGCTGTTCTGCCAGCGCCCAGGCTTCTTCCTTAAACGGGATGGTAACGTTAAGGCCACGGCCCTGATCATCCAGAAACGTGTTCACACCTTCTGCAAATCCGTCTTCAGGAATCAGCATGGCATCATAGCGCAGCGCCTGATCGGTCTGACGGGCAAAAGCAGTATGAATCAGAGGCGATTTAGAGTGCTTAATCGGATTACCGAAAACAGCATAACGCACGGTCATCTCAGGCCTCCAGCCATTCGGTGGGCTTCAGGTAAACATCATACAGCTCGGCTTCTTCAGTACCCGGTTCCGGCTTCCAGTCATAACCCCAGCGAACTTCCGGCGGAAGAGACATCAGAATCGATTCCGTACGCCCGCCAGACTGCAGCCCAAACAAGGTGCCGCGGTCAAACACCAGATTAAACTCCACATAACGCCCCCGGCGGTGCAGCTGGAAGTCCCGCTGACGCTCGCCATAAGGCATGTCTTTACGCTGTTCGATAATCGGACAGTAAGCCGGCGCGTATGCATCACCAATTGAACGCATCAGCGCAAAACTCTGATCAAAGCCCAGCTCATTCAGATCATCAAAGAACAAACCGCCAATGCCCCGCGGCTCATCCCGGTGCTTAAGGTGGAAATACTCATCACACCACTTTTTATAACGGGGATACACATCTTCACCGAAGGGATCGCAGGCATCCTTGGCTGCCTGATGCCAGGCAACACAGTCATCTTTATTGCCGTAGTAGGGCGTCAGGTCAAAACCGCCACCGAACCACCACACCGGTTCTTCACCTTCTTTCTCCGCCACAAAAAAGCGAACATTGGCATGAGACGTCGGCACATACGGGTTATGCGGGTGGATCACCAGTGACACGCCCATGGCCTGAAATGTACGACCCGCCAGCTCAGGACGGTGTGCAGTCGCAGAACCTGGCAGCTTATCGCCAAACACATGGGAAAAATTCACACCGCCTTTTTCAATAACCCCGCCGGACTCCATCACCCGGGTACGACCACCGCCACCACCTTCACGGTCCCAGCTGTCTTCACGGAAACAGGCACTGCCATCGGCTGCTTCCAGCGCTGCACAGATGCGATCCTGTAAATCCATTAAGTATTCTTTAACCGCAGCGATATCAACGGCAGACATAAACTCTTCCTCTTACTATTGCTGCCATGCCCGGCAGCAGGGGGCGAAGTTGCAGATGCATTTACAACTCTGATCAGCTGCGTAATAACGCATCCGTTTCCAGGCTGCGAATCTGTGTAGGCTGTGCCATACTGCCTAACTCTCCTGGCAAAACATATGCCAAATCGCACCTGAAGTTAATATTCACTTTCAGCTTATCCCTTGCAGGCTCTTGACTTGCGTAATTTGCAGATGTTGAAACAACAAAGGAATCAAAGGCCTCACATAACGCTTTTACGCCTAAGTGAGCACTTACTCTCACAGCAACAGAACTGTGTTTTCCTTTAATCCAGGAGGGGATAATATCGTCCGGATCAGGCAATACCCAGGTAACAGGACCCGGCCAGGTAGCCAGCACTTTCTGGCGCTGTTCTTCGGTAAGGTTTGCCAGCAAAGGCGCGATTTGTTCGGTGTCAGAGGCAACGAGAATCAGCCCCTTGTGCATAGGCCTGCGTTTCATCGCAAGCAGATGCTGAACAGCAGTCAGATTATACGGATCGCAACCCAGACCCCAGACTGCTTCGGTAGGATAAGCAATCACACCGCCGTGGTGCATTGCCCGGGCTGCCTGACGCACATGCCAGTCTTGCATAGATAGAACTGCCCAAGATCAGATAAAATTACTCGCCAGACTATCCTGTGTTCATTGTAAATTTAACGCTGAACAGCTTCAGAATACTGGCCGGAAAAGGCCAGAAAATTACTCTAATTGCGGCGATTTATCAATCAAAACTGTGGCTGAAGCCCGGTGCCTGCCCACTTTTCAGATGCAATTACAGCCGCAGATATCCGTCCGGACGGTTTTCAACCAGCCCCTGTAGTTCCAGCCCAACCAGTTTAGCCATAATATCCCCTGCGGGCAGACCTGATTTTTCGACCAGATAATCCAGCGGCGTCACTTCATAGCCGATCAGTATTAACAGCGCCTGCAACTCTGCATCCAGCGCACCGACAACTTCTGTACGGCTTGTTTCCGGCTGAGCAACGCTATCTCCGTCTTCCAGGGCATAGCACCCCAGTATGCTGCTCAGAGGCTCAATAATATGCGCGGTGGTTTCAACCAGTGTGGCGCCTTCCCGAATCAGTGCATGGCAACCGTGCCCCTGTGGGTTATTCAGAGTACTCGGCAGGGCAAACACTTCCCGGCCCTGTTCCAGCGCTTGTCGGGCGGTAATCAACGAACCGCTGCGCAGAGCAGCTTCCACCACAAGAACACCGGCGGATAAGCCACTGATAATACGGTTACGCTGGGGAAAATTATAACTGAGGGGCACGGTTCCCAGCGGAAACTCTGACACCAGCGCCCCCTGATGCAGCAGAATCTGCTCGGCCAGACTGCAGTGTCTGCGCGGATAGGTCACATCCACCCCACAGCCAAGTACGGCCACTGTCGGACGCCCGTTATCCACGGCCGCCTGATGTGCCTGACCATCAATCCCCAGTGCCAGTCCGCTGGTAATCACAAAGCCCGCCTTACTCAGCGCCCCGGCAAAACGCCGGGTATTCTGCAAGCCACCGCGACTGGCATTACGACTGCCAACAATAGCCAGCTGGGGTTGATACAGACAATCCACATTGCCCCTTACATAGAGGACCAGCGGCGGATCAGGAATAGTTCGTAGCAGAGGAGGGTAGACATCATCTTCCCAGAGGATGACATGATGTTCAGGATCAAACAGCCAGTCACTCACCCGCTGCAGGTACTCAGCAGCAAACAGCCCCTGTCTGTAAGCACTGACAGCCTGGCAAACAGCATCGCTCAGACCAAGCGCAACCAGCTCTTCTGCTGATAAGTCCAGCACCCGGGACACCGAGCCAAACTGCTTCAGCAGGGCGTGGCACTTACGGCGGCCAAGCCCCGGAATCAGCGTAAAAACAATACCATCACGTTGTGAGCGGTCCATGAAGATTTCCTGTCCTTAGGAGGCATTCAGCCGGAGTTTTGTTTGCTTACTCGGGGTTACGCACCTCGTCACCAACAGCAATCACATTGGTTGCTTTGAGGATCAGTGCGTAACTGACTTTTTCGAAAGGACTGAAAATCATCATCAGCCCGGACTTTTCAGCAGGCAGGGTAACCGGCTCTTTTGTGACCGGATCAATCAACAGCTCACCGGCAGTGTAAACCGATAGTACGTGACCGGTATCCAGACCTTCCCGGGTACCTTTGTTGATCGCCACAACATCATACTGACCGGCTTGTTTAACCCCGCGAACAACCGACAGAATCCGGCCGTTGATTTCCCCTTCAGGCTCACTCGGATAATACGTCGAGGTCACCCGCTTATCTTCACTCGGGAACACCCGGTCAAGACTGGAAATTTCTTCATTCGTTTCAAGTAAGTCCAGAGAAATAATGTCTTCTTTACGGGCGAATACACTGGCTTCACCAACCTTTCTCAGTTCAAAGCCCAGCGACTCCTGGGTATCCGGATCAATGAACTCCCGGGCAGGGCGGTAAAGATTCTGGTAGTGGTAATCCTCGACCAGCTCACCACGGGCATACACCCGGTCACCGGCACCCGCCACCAAACGGTTATTGGTACTGCCCAGAACATAAGGTGCTTCCAACAACGTATCGGAACCCTTCACCACATGCTCACTGAGGAAGCTGCTGATATCTTTCAGATGAATAGCAGGAATGGCGTCATCCAGCAGACTGACTTTCGCTTTCGGACTGAGCTTACGAATGCCCTTATTCAGCTGCAGACGCGGCTTGCCGTTGACCCATACCAGTGTCAGCCGGTCGCCGGGATAGATTAAATGGGGGTTATCAATTTGCGGGTTAAAGCCCCACAATTCAGGCCACTTCCATGGGGACTGAAGAAACAGCGCAGAAATATCCCAGAGAGTATCGCCCTTAACAACGATATATTCCGATGGATAATCCTTTTTCAAAGCGAGTATATCGCCCTTATCTTTCGCTGTTGCCGAGGAGGTCATTAACCAGCCGGCTAAACATAAACAAAGCAAACCACTGATAAATCGGCGCATCCTTTGATTCCTTGTCTGACAGCAGTTGATCCTGTAATCCCTTACAAACATGTAAAAACACGTCCAATACTGCTGAATTAATAGATTTTAGTCACCCTGAGCCCAGTATCGACAATGCATTGCGTATCGATATCAGTATAATATTGATTCTTGCGATTAAGCGCGCGTATTTCAACCATTTCTTTACAGTTGCAGTTATGGCCCTATTACCTATTCTTGAGTTTCCAGATCCACGCCTTCGTACCGTTGCGGAGCCCGTTACCGAATTCAATGACGAGTTACGCCAACTGGTCAAAGACATGTTTGAAACCATGTACGATGCTCCTGGCATCGGCCTGGCGGCAACGCAGATCAATGTCCATCAGCGTATCATTACCATCGACCTGTCTGAAGAGAAAAACGAACCGATGGTGATTATTAATCCGGTCGTTGAGCCTCTGACAACAGAAACCGACAAAATGCAGGAAGGCTGCTTATCCGTCCCGGGCTTCTATGAAAACGTTGTTCGCCCAAACAAAGTACGCCTGACCGCCCATAACGAACACGGTGAAGAATACACCATGGAAGCAGATGAACTGCTGGCCGTGTGTATTCAGCACGAAATCGATCACCTGGACGGCAAACTGTTCGTTGATTACCTGTCTCCGCTGAAACGGAACCGTATTCGCAGCAAGCTCGAAAAAGCTCACCGCCAACACGTATAAGGGACGCCAATGTCTGATTCAGCCAGGGGTTTGCGGATAATCTTCGCCGGCACCCCGGACTTTGCTGCCACTAATCTGCAGGCACTGCTTGATGCCGGGCACAACGTTATCGGCGTATACACGCAGCCAGACCGTCCGGCAGGGCGGGGGCGTAAGCTCAAACCCAGTCCGGTTAAACAGGTCGCCCTCGATCACCAGCTGGATATATACCAGCCCCTGAACTTCAAAGAAGAAGGGGCGCTGGAAACACTGCAAAGCCTTGAAGCCGATCTGATGGTGGTGGTTGCTTACGGCATTCTGCTGCCCAAAGCAGTGCTTGAAGCACCCCGTCTGGGCTGTATCAACGTACATGCTTCTCTGCTGCCACGCTGGCGCGGCGCCGCCCCTATTCACAGAGCTGTTCTGGCAAGCGATGCTGAAACCGGTGTCACCATTATGCAAATGGATGAAGGCCTGGATACCGGCGGAATGTTGCTGAAAAGCAGTTGCGAAATCAGCACAACAGAATCCAGCGGCGAACTGCATGACCGGCTGGCCGTTATCGGTGCAGAAGCCCTGCTGGCCAGCCTGCCCGGACTGGCAGACGGCAGTTTGCAGGCCGAGCCTCAGGATGACAGCCTGGCAAATTACGCCCACAAGCTGGAAAAAACCGAAGGCATCATCGACTGGAACCAAAGTGCAGAAGCCGTTGCCAGACAAATTCGCGGCCTCTCACCATGGCCCGTTGCCTATACCCAGCTGAACGGTGAAACCCTGCGTATCTGGCAGGCGGATATCAGCGATAAAGACAGTACTGCCGCAGCAGGTACCGTTATCTCTACCGACAAAAAAGCCATTCATGTTGCCTGCGGTAAAGGCAGCCTGAAGTTACTGCACATTCAGCTACCGGGCAGCAAAGCCATGCCAACCGCCGCGGTTCTGAATTCTAAACGCGACCTGTTCGCGGACGGCACACAGCTGGGATAACGCACCTATATGAACAGCCGCGCCATTGCCGCCCAGACCCTGACTCCGATCCTGTTGCAAAAAGCTTCCCTGAACACTGAACTCAGCAAAGGTCTGAGCCGGGTTTCGGAACGGGACAGAGGCTTGCTGCAACAACTGTGCTACGGCACACTGCGAAACCTGCCACGCTTGCAAGCACTCACTAACTACATGCTGAAAAAGCCCTTTAAAAAGCAGGAGCAGGACCTTCAGGCCCTGCTGATGCTGGGCATGTATCAGTTACTGGAAATGCGCATTCCCGCTCACGCCAGCATTGGCGAAACGGTTGAAGCCTGCGCCCAGCTGAACAAGCCCTGGGCGAAAGGATTACTGAACGGCGTGCTGCGTCGCTTACAGCGGGAACAGGAAAGCATCTTTGCCACCCTGAATAACGAACCGGAATTCCGCTTCAATCATCCGACATGGATGATCGACAAGCTGCGCCATAACTGGCCACAGCACTGGGAATTCATCCTCGAGCAAAATAATCAGCAACCGCCAATGACCCTTCGGATCAATCAGCAACGCTGTACCCGGGATCAGTACCTTGACTGGCTGGACGAAGCAGAAATCGATGCCTTTCCCGGCGCGCATTCCGGGCAGGCAATCCAGCTTGATGAAGCCTGCGACGTGGATCTGCTACCCGGCTTCGATGAAGGTTTTGCCAGCGTTCAGGATGAAGCTGCTCAACTGAGTGCAGACCTGCTGGACCTTAAGCCCGGACAACGGGTACTGGATACATGTGCGGCACCGGGCGGAAAACTCTGCCATATCGTGGAGCAGGAGCCTGAGCTAAGCGCTGCAGTTGCCGTTGAGTTAGAAGCAAAGCGCGCCAGCCGTATTGAAGAAAACCTTCAGCGCCTGCAACTGGACGCCGAAGTAATCGTCGCCGACGCAGCCTCTCAGGAATGGTGGGACGGCCAGCTGTTTGACCGCATCCTGATTGACGCACCCTGTTCTGCCAGCGGTGTTATTCGCCGCCATCCGGACATTAAAGGGCTGCGCCGCAATGAAGATTTAAAGCCGCTGGCCGACATCCAACTGGCCATCCTTAAAAATGGCTGGCAGATGTTACAGCCCGGCGGCAAGCTTGTTTACGCAACCTGTTCAGTATTCCCGCAGGAAAACGAACGGGTTGTAGAGCGCTTCCTGAAACAGCAGGAAGACGCGGTACACCACGACATAGAAGCCAGCTGGGGTCAGGCGCGTCCGTATGGACGTCAGTTGTTTCCGCAACCGGACGGTCACGACGGTTTCTATTACGCATTACTGAGCAAAGCAGAAAGCCCCGATAACGGCGGCGAGTGATAAGTCAGCATAAAGGTAGCAGTGAGTAATGAAGATCATCATTCTCGGAGCAGGGCAGGTAGGCGGAACCTTAGCGGAAAACCTGGCCAACGAAGCCAACGACATCACCATTGTCGATACTGATATCGTCCGTTTACGTGAGTTACAGGACCGGATCGACATCCGTACCACGGAAGGTAAAGCATCCCACCCCGGCGTTCTGGAACAGGCCGGTGCTCAGGATGCCGACATGCTGATTGCGGTGACGAACAGCGATGAAGTGAATATGATCGCCTGTCAGTTTGCCCACACCCTGTTTAACACCCCCACCAAAATCGCCCGGGTCCGGGAACACGATTACCTGCGCCATAACCGCGAAGTATTCTGTAATAAATCAATTCCCATTGATGTACTGATCAGTCCAGAGCAGCTGGTGACCAAACACATCAAACGCCTCATTGAGCACCCCGGTGCCCTTCAGGTACTGGACTTTGCGGACGGTAAAGCACAGCTGGTAGCCGTAAAAGCCTATTACGGCGGCCCGCTGGTTGGTCATGAAATATCGTTTTTACGTACCCATATGCCATCCGTCGACACCCGGGTAGCCGCCATCTTCCGTCAGGGCAGCCCGATTATTCCTAAAGGGGATACGGTCATTGAAGCGGATGATGAAGTGTTCTTCATCGCCGCTACCAAAGACATCCGCTCAGTCATGAGCGAGCTGCGTCGTCTGGACCGGCCATACAAACGTATCATCATTGCCGGCGGCGGTAATATCGGCGCCCGACTGGCCAGCAGCATCGAAGACCAGTTCCAGGTCAAGATTATCGAACGGGACCTGAAACGCTGTCACGATCTGGCCAAGCGACTGGATAACACCATTGTACTGAACGGCAGCGCCTCAGACCGTGACCTGCTGCTGGAAGAAAACATTGAAGACACCGACGTTTTCTGCGCCCTGACCAACGATGACGAAGCCAACATCATGGCTTCTATGCTGGCAAAACGGTTAGGGGTCCGCACAGTTATGACCCTGATTAATAACACTGCATACGTTGACCTGGTGCAGGGCGGGGTAATCGACATTGCGATTTCACCGCAACAAACCACCATCGGCAGCCTGCTGACCCACGTCCGCCGCGGAGACGTGGCAGCCGTACACTCCCTGCGACGGGGTGCGGCCGAAGCACTGGAAGCGGTCGCCCACGGTGACAAGCGTAACTCCAAGGTAGTGGGTAAGGCCATTGAAGATATCGACCTTCCGGCCGGCACCACCATCGGCGCAATTGTCCGTAAAGATCAGGTACTGATCGCCCACGATGACGTCGTGGTTGAGAACGATGATCACGTCATTCTGTTCCTGATCGACAAACGTAAAATCCGCGAAGTCGAACGCCTCTTCCAGGTTGGCCTGGGCTTCTTCTGATAACCGGACGGCACTGACATATGCACTATAAAGTGATACTCCGCATACTTGGCATCCTGCTGATGATCTTCAGCTTCACTATGCTGCCACCGGTTTTGGTCGACATCCTTTATGAAGGGCAGTCCAGTAAAGCCTTCCTCACCGGTTTTCTGATCACACTGCTAACCGGCTTCATCATCTGGCTACCGGTATATAAAGTCAGACAGGACCTGCGCACCCGGGACGGATTCCTGATCACCGTTCTGTTCTGGTCGGTACTCGGCCTGTTCGGTTCGATCCCATTTATCCTCTCAGAAGATCTGTCACTGAGCTTTGTGGATGCGGTATTTGAATCACTTTCCGGCCTGACAACCACCGGGGCCACGGTCATTACCGGCATCGACACACTGCCAAAATCCATCCTGTTTTACCGGCAGCAACTGCAATGGTTAGGCGGCATGGGGATCATCGTACTGGCGGTGGCCATTCTGCCGATGCTGGGCATCGGGGGCATGCAGCTGTACCGGGCTGAAACACCCGGCCCGGTTAAAGACAGTAAACTGACCCCGCGGATTACCGAAACCGCCAAGGCACTCTGGTACATTTATTTATCGCTGACCATTGCCTGCGCACTGGGTTACTGGCTGGCAGGGATGACCCTGTTTGATGCGATCAGCCACAGTTTCTCTACTGTTGCGATTGGTGGATTCTCCACCCATGATGCCAGCATCGGCTACTTTGACAGCCCGCTGATCGAAGCTATCTGCATCTTCTTCATGATCATTTCTGCGGTGAACTTCGGCCTGCATTTCTTCGCCTGGCGGCAACGCTCCCTAATGCATTACTGGCAGGATCCGGAATTCAAATTCTACCTGAGCATCCTGGGTTGCATCAGCCTGCTAGCATCTCTGGTGCTGATATTCACCGGTACTTATGCACCGCTGGAATCGGTTCGCAAGGCCGTTTTTGAAGTGGTATCCATTGCCACAACCACAGGATTCGCGACAGCCGATTTTGCCCAGTGGCCTGTTATGTTGCCATTCCTGTTGTTCGTCGCGGCGTTCTCCGGCGGCTGTGCCGGCTCCACCGGTGGCGGTATGAAAGTGATCCGTATTTTGCTGATCCTCAAGCAGGGCTCCCGGGAAATCACCCGCCTGATTCACCCCAACGCGGTAATTCCGGTTAAGCTTGGCAAGACGCCTATCTCTGACCGCGTTCTGGAGGCCGTGTGGGGCTTTTTCTCTGTCTACCTTATCGTATTCGTGATTATGCTGATAATCCTCTTAGGGACCGGCCTGGACCAGATAACGGCATGGTCTGCAGTAGGGGCAACACTGAACAACCTGGGCCCGGGCTTAGGCCAGGTATCAGCACACTATGGCGACCTGAACACACCGGCCAAATGGGTACTGTGTTTTGCCATGCTGTTGGGACGACTCGAAGTATTTACCTTACTGGTACTCTTCACACCGGCATTTTGGAAACGCTGATCACACATCCCGGACACAAAAAAAGGAGCCATATGGCTCCTTTTTTATTACCCGGCAGGGCAGGTATTCATTCAGAAAGGTTGCCGCTTTATTTATAGAAAGCCGCTTCGCCTTCGGGCCGACGACTAAACCGGCGGTACTCCCACTGGTATTGTTCCGGCACCTGACGGACACAATATTCAACTTCCTGATTCATGGCCGCAGTTGCCTCATCCAGATCCTTGCTATTGATGTCTCCCTCAGCGCGGTGGAAGAACAACTCAAAACCACCCTCTACACGCTTAGCATAACCGGACACAACCACCGCACCGGTTTGTGCTGCCAGCTGAGGCAACAGCTTCATTGTAAATGCCTGAACGCCCATAAAAGGCGAAAAAATACCACCGGACTTCTCCGGCTCCTGATCCGGTAAAATGCCCAGAATCTCATTTTTCCGCAGACACTTAACCGCCATCCGGACACCCTTAACGTTAGCCGGCGCCAGCTGAGAACCGATCCGCTCACGCTTCTTGCGAATCAGATCATCCATCATCTTAATTTTTGGCGGCTTATACATAGCAGTGAGCTTATAGTATTTACTCAGCCACAGGTTCAGCACTTCCCAGTTACCAATATGCGGGGCAATCAGAATCACACCTCGATTCTCCGCCAGAGCATCATCCAGCACTTCCTTACCGTGCACTGTTTTCACTTTTCCCAGTACCCGTTCTGGCTGCCAGATCCATGACATACCCATTTCACCAATTGAGCGACCAGTCTCTTCCAGACTCTCACTGATCAGCTTTTTCTGGCCGGCTTCATCCAGTTCAGGGAAGCAGGCCGCAATATTCTTTTGGGTATTCCTGGCGGGCTTACCTGTCCCTTTATTCATACGCCGGCCAATAAAACCACCCAGGCTTCTTGCCATGGAGAGGGGCAGTAGTGACAGTAAAAAAAGCAAGCCGACAGCTAAAGGACCTTTCAATTGTTTCACGTGAAACCTTTTGTCATAGAGATGAAAATTCGCAGCCATTATAATGGTTGACGGATAGGGTGAGAAATAAGAAATCCAACATAGAACAAGACCGGAGCATAATAATGCAATACAGCGTATATCTGTCAGGTGAAATCCACACCGACTGGCGTGAAAAGATCAAAACCGCCATCAAAGAACAAAACCTGCCAGTGACAGTAATGACACCAAATACAGATCACGCATCAAGCGATGACTGCGGCGTCGAAATTCTTGGCCCGGAAGAGAGCAACTTCTGGAAAGACCATAAAGCAGCCAAGATAAACAGCATGCGTCACATCACAGCCATTCAGCGCGCTGATATCGTCATCGTTCGCTTCGGTGACAAATACCGACAGTGGAACGCAGCATTCGATGCCGGCATGGCAGCAGCACTGGGTAAGTCCCTGATCGTTGAGCACGCTGAAGAACTGACTCACCCACTGAAAGAAATCGATGCTGCAGCACATGCCACAGCAAAGAACACCGAAGAAGTAATCGAGATTCTGAAATACCTGACCCTGGATTACTGATCTTCATTCTTCCTACAGGGTGGTCGCAATGGCCATCCTGTTCACTAAGGGAAACCTCACACCGCTTATCGTAAACAGCCCCTGCAAAAATCTTAAAATTCTTATCTGCCGACGACACATTGCCCACCATCAGCCCGGCAAATTCATGTATAATCCTGCTCTATTTTTTTACTGTTAACCCACTATGGTGATCTCCGTGACAGATAAAGCGAGTTCAGATGCCAGCACTTTTCAGGGATTAATCCTGGCGCTGCAAGAATACTGGTCAGATAAAGGCTGCGTTGTGGTACAGCCGCTGGATATGGAAGTAGGGGCAGGCACATTCCACCCGGCAACATTCCTGCGCTCAATCGGCCCTGAAAACTGGAACTCTGCTTATGTACAGCCAAGCCGTCGCCCAACCGATGGCCGTTACGGTGACAACCCGAACCGTCTGCAGCACTACTACCAGTTTCAGGTAGTAATGAAACCCTCTCCGGATAACCTTCAGGAACTGTATCTGGGCTCTCTGGAACGGATTGGCATCGACACACTGGTCCACGACGTTCGCTTTGTAGAAGATAACTGGGAATCACCAACCCTGGGTGCCTGGGGTCTTGGCTGGGAAGTTTGGCTAAACGGCATGGAAGTATCTCAGTTCACTTACTTCCAGCAGGCCGGTGGTATTGAATGCTACCCAGTCACTGGTGAAATCACCTATGGTCTGGAACGTCTGGCAATGTACGTGCAGGACGTAGAAAGCGTTTATGACCTGATCTGGACATACAACCCGGACGGCACACCAGTAACCTATGGCGACGTTTTCCACCAGAACGAAGTAGAGCAGTCTACTTACAACTTTGAACACGCCGATGTACCGATGTTGTTCAAAAACTTCGACCACTACGAAAGCGAGTGCCGTAAACTGCTAGAACTTGAAAAACCGTTGCCGCTGCCAGCGTATGAACAGGTGCTGAAAGCCTCCCACACATTCAACCTGCTGGACGCCCGTCATGCAATTTCTGTGACCGAACGTCAGCGTTACATTCTGCGTGTACGTACCCTTGCCCGTGAAGTAGCACACGCTTATTACGATGCCCGTAAAGCACTGGGCTTCCCGATGGCCTCCGAAGCCATCCGTAACGAAGTACTCGCCGCCAGCGAAGAGGAGAGCAAGTAATGGCCACGCAGGATTTCTTAATTGAACTGGGTACAGAAGAATTACCACCGGCAGCCTTACTGTCACTTTCCGACGCACTGAAGCAGGAGATCTGCAACGGCATCAAAGAACAGTTTGGCAAAGAGACCGCCTTTAACGACGAAGACGTTAAAGCTTACGCAGCACCACGACGCCTGGCTGTACAGATCAGCAACCTGCAAACAGAGGTGCCTAGCAGCAGCTTCTTCATGCAGGGCCCGCCGGCGCGCATCGCTTACGATGAAGACGGCAACCCGTCAAAAGCCCTACAGGGTTTTGCCAAGAAATGCGGCGCGACCGTCGAACAGCTGGAAGAAGTTGACGGCAAGATGGGCTTCCGTCAGGAAACACCGGCCAAGCCTCTGGTCAACGAACTATCAGCCATTGTTGAAAATGCCATCCAGAAACTGCCTATCCCTAAGCGCATGCGCTGGGGTGCATCACGGACTGAGTTTGTACGTCCGACTAAGTGGCTGGTAATGCTGCTGGGTGATCAGGTTATTGAAGGTGAAGTGTTTGGCCTTCAGGCCGGCCGTTCAACTATGGGTCACCGCTTCCACCACAACGAAGCAATCGAACTAAACAGCGCGAACGAATATCTGGAAAACCTGGAAAGCGTTGGTAAAGTCATCGCTGACTTCGAAGAGCGCCGCGAAAAAATCCGCGCCCAGGTTCAGGCAGAAGGCGAGAAGATCAACGCCGTTGTACAGATCGAAGACGACCTGCTGGACGAAGTAACTGCTCTGAACGAATGGCCGGTTGCACTGACCGGACGCTTCGATGAACGCTTCCTGGAAGTGCCTTCACAGGCACTGATCAGCTCAATGAAAGAGCACCAGAAGTACTTCCACGTTACCGATACAGAAGGGCAGTTACTGCCGTACTTCGTGACCATCGCCAACATTGAATCCACTGATCCGGCAAAAGTTATCGAAGGTAACGAGAAAGTAATCCGTCCACGTCTGGCCGACGCTGCCTTCTTCTTCGAAACGGATAAAAAGCAAACGCTTGAATCCCGCATCGAAAAGCTGAACAACATCATCTTCCAGAAAGACCTGGGCACCCTGCATGACAAGGCAGTACGTGTAGCGGAATTAGCAGAGTTCATCGCCAATAAACTTGGCTTCAACCCTGAAGACGCCAAGCGCGCAGCAATGCTCGCCAAAACAGATTTGATGACTGACATGGTGTTCGAATTCCCAGACCTTCAAGGCTTAATGGGATATCACTACGCTATCCATGACGGTGAAAAACAGGACGTAGCAAAAGCTCAACTGGAACAATATCTACCAAAATTTGCTGGCGATAAAGTTCCACAAACAGAGCCTGGAATCGCTGTAGCAATTGCTGATCGCATAGACACTCTGATAGGTTTATTTGGGATCAATCAGCCACCAACTGGCTCGAAGGACCCGTTTGCACTTCGCCGTGCTGCTTTAGGTGTTCTTCGCATTATCACAGAGAACAAACTAGACCTAGACCTTCATGAGCTAGTTGCCCGAGCGCTATCAGATAAGTGCTATGGAAAAGCATTCGAATGGCAAGAGGCAGGAAATAAAGCTGTCGATTTCATGTTCGAACGCTTCCGAGCCAAATATGATGACGAAGGCATTTCTGCCGAAGTCTTCCTGTCGGTACTGGCCGTTAAGCCAACCAAGCCACTGGAGTTTGATCAGCGCGTTAAAGCGGTAAATCACTTCCAGACACTGGAAGAGGCGGCTGCACTGGCGGCTGCCAATAAGCGCGTATCAAACATTCTGAGCAAGCAGGGCGTAACGGATACCCAGCCTGTTAAACTTGAACTGCTGCAGGAAGATGCTGAGAAAGCACTGGCAACAGCCGTATCTGATAAGCAACTGGCACTGGCGCCACTGTTTGCTGAAGGCGACTTTAAAGCAGTACTGGAACAGCTGGCTGACCTGCGTGGCGCCGTTGATACCTTCTTTGACGACGTCATGGTCATGGCTGATGACGAGCAGGTACGCAACAACCGCCTTGCACTGCTGGGCCAGCTACGCAACCTGTTCCTTGGCGTGGCAGACATCTCTTTGCTAGGCTGATCAGGCCCGCTTAAAATACCAAGCCAGTTGCTCATACCAACTGGCTTTTTTATTGCTCAAATTCAGGATCCATATGAACCTAGTTATCCTCGACCGCGATGGTGTTATCAATTTCGATTCAGACAACTACATTAAAACAGTTGATGAATGGCAACCTATACCAGGCAGTATTGAAGCCATTGCAGAACTGAGTAAAGCCGGATTTGAAATCTGTGTAGCAACCAATCAGTCAGGGCTGGCCAGAGGCTACTTCACGCCTAAAACCCTGACCGCTATGCACACCAAAATGACTTCACTGGTGACTGAAGCAGGCGGAAACATCAGCCTTATTGAGCACTGCCCACACGGCCCTGACGACGGCTGTAACTGCCGAAAACCTTTACCGGGCATGATAGAAAGCATTCTTAGTAAATACCCTGAAATCAACCCTGAGAGCGTGTACGTAGTCGGAGATTCATTACGTGACTTGCAGGCAGGTATCGCAGCAGGCTGCAAAGCACTGCTGGTTAAAACCGGTAAAGGTGAACGGACACTGGAAAAGGGCGGTTTACCGGAAGGCACCGTTGTCTGTGAAGACCTTAGCGCCGCTGTAAATACAATCACCGGCTGAGCCGGTGTTTCACGTGAAACTATAGAAAGGAATAGACCATGACTGCCATAAAGTTCGGGAAAGAACAAAAAGAAGCCATTCTTAGCAAACTGAAAAACTACTGCGAAGATGAACTGGACCTGGAACTGGGGCAGTTTGAGGCTGAGTTTTTCCTGGACTTTATTTCAGACAACATTGGCAACCACTACTACAACAAAGCACTGGAAGATGCTCAACAAATCGTCACTCAGAGGACAATGGATATCACTGATGCAATCGATGAAATGAGCAGAATAACCTGACCAACAAGCCATTGTTAGTACACGCTAACAACAAAAATACACCTGCAGATTTAGCTGCAATAAAAGATTTATATACAATAACTTACGAGTTAGTGAGTACACACATCAGAATAAATTCAACTGATCAGCAATCAGTTTTGCAGACATTCCAAACGTCATAATCACAATCAAAGGCCGGATCCAGCCAGTGCCTTTATTCACCACGACACGGGCCCCCAAAAAGCCGCCAATAATCTGCCCGCAAGCCATGAGCAACCCTACCATCCAGATCACATGACCGCCCACAGCGAAGAAAATCAGTGAAGCGATGTTAGAGGTGAAATTAAGTATTTTCGTATTGGCGGTTGCCTTAGGAAGGCTGTAGCCAGCCAGGGCTACAAAAGCAATGACGAAGAAAGACCCTGTGCCCGGGCCAAAAAAACCGTCATAAAACCCCACAACGGTGGTACAGCTCAGTGCAAAAGCAAGGGGCCCCAGGCGGCGGTCAGTATCTTCATCCTGAACTTTCTTTGAAAACATGAAATACAACGCCATTAACACCAGCAAGCCCGGCATAATCAGCGCCAGTACCGATGCATCAATTTGCTGTACCAGCAGGGTACCGGCCATCGCGCCGACAAACGTCATCAGAATCATCAGCCTCATTTGCCGGAGATTCACCAGCCGCTTGCGGATAAAGTAAACCGACGCAGCAAGTGTTCCAAAACTTCCCTGAAGCTTGTTTGTGCCCAGCGCCATTAACGGCGGCATTCCAGTTGAAAGCAACACCGGAAGAGCAATCAGACCTCCGCCACCGGCAATACTGTCCACAAAGCCGGCCACCAGTCCCGTAGCAAACAGTAACAACAGCAACAGCGCATCAAATTCCATCTGATCTTCCTCAGTAACCAGCCTAAAACAGGGAAGGTTAGTCTATCTGCCTGCCTGACGAATGCACGAAAAATCTGACCTGAATCAAACAGCTGCAGACTAAGCAGGCAAAGATGACAATCGTATTAAAATCCCTCGCCGCAATCCCCCGAATTACTCATCATTAAAAATCAGACATTTAGGGTAAAAAGGCGACTTTCCGGCCTAAACACTGCCTTAATTGCATAAATTCGCCTAAAGACTCACATAAGATAATCTTCAATGAATACTTTTATTCATCTTTGGTGTGAAAAAGTGTCGTTTGTTTAAGCATCAGGAGAGGCCTATGATGCACGCAACTGAAAAGCTCAAGTGATCCGGGCAAACAGTACCTTTAACAGCCTATTTTGAGTGATACCAAGATGATTAACTTCGATAACTTCATGAAAGACAGCTTCCCACTGGTTGGCGAAACTGAAAAAGACTACTTCCTGCGCATTTCTGCTGAATACAAAGACCTGCAGAAGAAGGAAAACCGTCAACTGCGTAAGCAAAAGGTCATCAACCGTCTGAGCAGCGCTGCTAAGCTGTTTAACGTTGAGCTGAACCCGAATGTTGCGCGCCCACAGACTCAGTTCTTCAAGAACACGCACTGAGTACTGAGCAAAACAGAATTTGCAGTCCCTGATCCCCTCAGGGCTGCACCCCCTAAAAAGCCCTGCTGCCAATACCTGCTGCACCACAGGATATAAGGCAACGGGGCTTTTGTTTTTATACAAAGAGCTTCGCTGCCAACAAATGCTCAATCAGACAACGGGTGCGTAACGGCATCTGCCGCCGTGACGGATACACCAGCGAAAACTGCAAAGCCTCCCCCTGAAGATCCGGCATTAATCTCACCAGGCGCCCGGCCTGCAGCTCATCAGCAACCGTAGAAGGAAGTAAACACCCCACGCCTAATCCGGCAAGCACCATGCGTTGCGCCATCAGGGGAGAATTACACATGTGGTAATTCTCAGGGCAAAAACTGACCGGCTGATCCCCCTGATACATATTCACTTCAGCCACCGGGCTGGCCTGTTGCAACATAATCCACCGGTGCCCCGCAAGCTCGCTGAGAGAACCGGGCTCCCCCTGGAAACGCACATACTCAGGGGTCGCAAAAACCTGCATACGGTCCTCAAACAATGGCCGCATAATGAGGGAATCATCCCGGGGAACACCCACCCGAATCGCCACATCTATCTGTTCGGCAATCAGATCCAAACGGTCATCACTGAGCACAAGATCCAACTGCACCCGTGGATAACGCTGCTGAAAACTCTCCAGTGCCGGCAACAGACGGGCAATCGCGATATCATGATTAACGGTCAGGGCAACTCTGCCCCTGGCCACTTCCTGGCTGCTGGCAACCTCTACATCCGCAAGAATATCCGGCAGATCACTGGCGCGGGCAAAGACCTCACGGCCCTCCATCGTCATGCTAAGTTGCCGGGTTGTCCGGTTCAGCAGGCGCACCCCCAGACTGCTTTCCAGTTGTGCAACCTGCTCACTGACCCTGGACCGGCTGCTACGGAGCTTGCGGGCTGCAGCCGCAAAACTGCCACAGGAAACCACTTCCACAAATACCGCCAGAAGTTTAAGGCGATTGAAATCAACTGTACTCATATTCCGATCAATCTATCTACTTTTTATCATCTAATCATGACAATCATTATTTTCCATACTGGTCACCATTAGCAATAAGACACTCGAAGGAGTTACACAATGATTGTAGTTACAGGTGCAAATGGCCAGTTGGGCCGGCTGGTTATCGAGGAATTATTACAGCGAACTGCCGCTGAAAACATTGTCGCAGCGGTCCGTAATCCGGAAGCAGCAGGGGAGCTGGCAGAACTGGGCGTGCAGATCCGTCAGGCAGACTATGATCAGCCTGACACACTGACAAACGCCTTTGCGGGTGCAGAAAAGATCCTGCTGATATCCTCCAGTGCAGTTGGTCAGCGGGTTGCCCAGCATCAGGCTGTTATCAGCGCGGCAGAAGAAGCCGGTGTACAGTTACTCGCCTACACCAGTATTCTCCACTGCGACCGCTCGCCACTGCAGCTTGCCGAAGAGCATCAGCAAACCGAAGCCCTGTTAAACGCATCTTCTGTTCCCACGGTCATTCTTCGCAACGGCTGGTATACCGAAAACTACACCATGAGCATTCCGGTAATGCTGGAAATGAAGCAAATGTTTGGCTGCGCCGGTGAAGGGCGCTTTGCCACCGCCAGCCGCCGGGATTATGCGACAGCCGCCGCTGTAGCACTGACCACTGATAACCAGGCAGGCAAGGTGTATGAACTGGCAGGTGACAACAGCTTCAGCCTGGCTGAATTTGCAGCACTGCTCAGCCAGGAAAGCGGCACCCGGGTTAATTATCAAAACCTGAGCGAAGCAGACTTTACCCAGGGGCTCATTCAGGCAGGGCTGCCGGAAGGCTTCGCCGCACTGCTGGCCAATGCAGAAAGCGGGGCGGCTGAAGGCTGGCTGTTTTATGGCAGTAAACAGTTACAGGCACTGATTGGCCGGCCAACCACACCGGTGGAAGATACTGTCCAAGCTGCTCTGAGCTAAAAGCAGACACAACAGGTAACTGCTCAGGCAGTTACCTGGTTGCCACCGGCCAGACAGGCACAGATACGGTTTCGGCCGGTTCCCTTGGCCAGATATAACTGCTCATCGGCTAATTCGATAATGGCATGCTGCGTCATACTGATATCTTTCGGCACAGTCACCATACCCACAGACACCGTCAGCCGGTCACTGATATCAGAGCCGGTATGGGAGATATTCAGATTCACCATCTGCTGCATTACTTTTTCAGCGACCCTTTGTCCCCCGTTATAGCCCGTGTTTGGCATCACAATGACAAACTCCTCACCACCGAAACGGGCCACAATATCACTGTCACGCACACAGGTTTCCTGAAGCGCCAGCGCAACCTCCTGCAGACAGGCGTCACCTTCAAGATGGCCGTAAATGTCATTAAATTGCTTAAAGTAGTCGATATCTATCAGCATAAGAGACAGTTCTGCAGCATGCCGGTCACGGCGGACAACTTCCTTACCCAGCGCCTGATCCAGATAGCGCCGGTTTGCCAGCCCGGTCAGGCCATCCTCCATAGAAATCTTTTTCAGCCGCATATTCGCCTTCTGCAGCGCTTCAGTTCGCTCAGATACCCGGCTTTCAAGCTGAGAACGTTCATGGAACAGAGCTGCAATCGCCTTTTTACGGGCCCGTATATTCCGGTACAGCATCATGATGAGCACAGTTTGCAGCACAACAAATATTGCACCGGCAATCAGCCACATGCTGTATTTAACCCACAGGGTTTCCGGCATCCCCTGAATCATTGCCCCGGGCGGCAAACGTTCAGGATCAATCTGAAACCGTTTTAGCTGATCGTAGTTAAAAATATCTTTAGTCGGGCTGGTCATCATGACCGGAATATCCTCCGGAAACTCACCATCCAGTATCCGCAGGGCAATGCTGGCCATGGCCCGTCCCTGTTCTTCACCGGTAATCAGCCGGCCACCCACGGCACCCGACTTCAGATGAAACGGCCAGAATGAATACACAGGAAATGGGCTGACACTGACCACTCTCTGACCATGCTCAATTCTGGAATAGTGCCTTCCGCTGGCCTGGTCAGCAGTCAGTCCGGCCATGAACACCAGACTCTCTGGCGGCAATTCTTTTAACCGTTCGGCAATCTCAGCCTGTGTCATGTCCAGCAACTCAACCACTTCATACTGCCCGGCCAACTCCTGAAGAACCGGCTTTGCTGTCTCGTAGTTACGCCGGTTACTCACATCGTCAGTGGACAGCACAAAAGCCAAAGTCCGGATATCAGGATGCACCGACAAGGCCATCATAATGCCGTCCCTGTAATCAATCTCCTCGTTCACGCCGGTTACATTGTGCATGTCCCCCAGAACATCGGGGGAGAAGTTGTTATAACCAGAAAATACCAAAGGAATACCAGGGAAAAAGACATCCCGGTACTCCTTCATAAAATCAAAAGCATAGTTATCAGAAGTCAGAATAATATCCGGCTGATAATCGCGGTATTTAGCACTGATGAGGCGTACCTGTGCAGCCTGCAGGCGCACCTGGTCAAAACGCAACGCATCCAGATATTCAATGGTCAGATCTGTATCGTAGTCAGCAGCGGCAAAAACTTCCTGAACGCCGGACTGAATACCGTCACTCCACTCATAGCCGGGGTGATAAGAATTGATATACAGCACCCGAACCCGTTCAGCCTCAGAAGAAACAGCATCAGCGGCAAAGGCAAACGGCAGCATCTGGGCTGAAACAACCATATACAAAGCAATCAGAGAGACACGACGCCAGCACATTCTACTACCTATTTTCTGGGCTACAGAACTTTAGTATAACGGTGCAAAAAGAAGCGTCATTAAAAATTGAAGAAAAAACTGCACAAAATGTGCGCAAAGCATGCAATCCTGAACGAAGCCTTAAAATAACAGCATAATTGAAGATTTTAAGCGCAATTTATCAACATTTTCGACTCTGTTTATACATAAAAAAGGCGCATTACGCGCCTTAAAATACCTGAATAACTCACCCGGCTGTTGTAAATAATACACGTCGGCTATTTTCCGGCAGCCAGCCCCAGACCCAGTACCAGAAAACTCAGAGCGGTAAACCGTTTTTGGCGGACCTGCCATTTCGGCTGACGCAACACTGCCCGTAACTTTTGTGCCAGCAGTAAATGTAATCCGGCATTCACCAGAAAAATGCCCATGAAGGTACTGCCCAGAACCGCCAGCTGAAAGCTCAGGCTCTGCTGCTGATTAATGAAAGGTGGGAAGAATGCCCCATAAAACAGTAATGACTTAGGGTTTGTACCGTTAATAAGAAAACCTTCAGCCAGGGCTCTCAGGCGGGTCTTTTCAACAAAATTCTGAGAAAAATCCTGGGTTGTTTTCAGGCTGCGCCACTGCGCCCAGGCAAGCCAGAACAGAAACAGCACACCACACCAGCGAATCACTTCGAACAGCAGGGCAGATTCCGCAAGAATCACATGCACCCCAAGTGCCATCAGCGAAAAGAACACCAGATGCGCCAGTACCGCACCGACAATGCAAAACCCCGCCTGACGGTTGCTCTGCAGCGCACTGGTCATAATGACCAGATTGGTCGGCCCCGGCACAATCACAATCACAATGGTTGCCAGGCTGAATGCCAGCCAGATACTCAGATCCATCTTCAGAACTCCTGAACAGCGTTTAATGAAAGCGCTATTGTGACTGAATCTGCTGAATTAACCTTGCTATTCCTTATTGCTGATCGCCTTTTAATGCAATAGTCTTTCTAATATTGGCAACTTTTAGAAAGAATCAACCTTTTATGCAGCCTGATAAAACAGATATGCGCATCATGGCCATCCTTCAGGAAGAAGGGCGCCTGAGCAATGCAAAACTCGCTGAAAAGCTATCCCTGAGTGAAACCCCATGCTGGCGACGGCTGAAGCAGTTGGAACAGGAGGGATATATTGAAGGCTATCAGGCGAATATTAACCGCCGGAAGCTGGGGCTGGGCGTCCTGGCGTTCGTGCAGATCAGTTTTGCACAACAAGATGCCGTGAATGCGGAGTTCGAACAGACCATTCAGGACTGCCCCAATATTCTGACCTGTCATAACACCACCGGCGCAGCCGACTTTTTACTGCAGGTTGTCGCCAGAGACCTGGATGATTACAGCCACTTTCTGGAAGAGGTGTTACGGAAAATTCCGGGGGTCGCTAGCATTCATTCCAACCTCTCCCTGCGGGAAGTAAAATCTTCCCACCATCTGCCCGTTAGCTGAACAACAGGCAGGGGAGTTGCCGGTTTATGAGCATCGTCAATGCAATAACCGGCGATTTTCCTGACTGGTACAGACTCTTCTCAGAAACCAGACTGAGAAATAACCATCTGTAATTAAAGGAACAGAAACGAAGTGAATATTTACTTCACTTGTTTTTAACCGTTTCAAAGGGCGGCACATCAAAAAACGCCGGCACATTAAACGGCATCATTGTGGTCACCATCTTAAACGGCTCAAGCGCCTCCGGCGGATAAAACATCTGATCCAATGAAGCCTGTTGCTGGTAGCGCTGATATAACTTATCGATATCATCTTTCAACTGACGGATGCTTTGCTGGCTGAACAGCCGGCTGGTCGAATAAAACGGAAAATCACTGTCATGTTCCTGGCTGATTGCCTGTCCAATAAACGCCTGATTTACCCCCACCAGAATCTTATGTAAGGGACCGTCTAATCGCCAGCGCACCGGCATATTCAGCAACAGATGCACTGAATCATTTGCCCCGATACGGACCAGCCCCAGCTTTTCCAGCGCCCGCATATACAGATACACATCCGCAGGTGGCAGCCGGTTGTAATGCCCGATGGCCCGGGCATCAAACCCGCTGAACAACAGCACCAGGCAACTGAACAGGCCCGGCAGCTCAGCCAGCGCCTGTTCCGTTTCAAGTGGCAGCACTGTTACTTCTGCAGGCGCCTGGTCGGCCAGTTTCATCAAATCACTGAAACTGATTCCCAGTGCTCCACAGATGTCCAGCAAGCGACTCATCTTGCAATCCTGCTCCTGAAACAGCCGCTTAACCGTTACCTCCGAGGTATTCAGCATTTCAGCCAGGTCCCGGTAACGGATTCCCTGAGCTTTGAGAACTTGTTTAAGGGCACGGAATAACCCGCCTAATTCCTGTTCCGGTGACAATGTCTGATCCTCCAGACTCATAAAAGCATCATTTTTTGATACTTAATAACAAATAAATTGCCACAAAGATACAAATTAATATCCTACACACCACGGCCGTCACTCAGATAACTCAGTCAGCATCATTTAAGAGGTATGTATGAATTCCACACTTATCGCCCCGGTCATCGGTGCCGGCCTGCTCATGAACGTCAGCCTTTGCGCCTTTGCTGACAACAGTTTCAGCCAGCCACTATGGCAGCTTAATCAGTTTGATCAGCCAGAATCGGTGGTTGCGGATCCGGACAGCCAGTGGCTGTATGTATCCAATATCAACGGAGCCCCCACAGAGCTGAACGGAAAGGGCTATATCAGTCAGGTCAGTAAAACAGGCGAACAGCTAACCCGTCACTGGGTCACCGGTCTGGATGCTCCAAAAGGCCTGGCCATCAGCAAAGGCAAACTGTACGCCGCCGATATGCAGACGCTGCACGTCATCAGTTTGTCCACAGGATCACTTCTGCAAAGCTATACACTGCCAGATGCAAAAATGCTCAACGATGTCACCGCCGGGCCGGATGGCACCGTCTATGTTTCTGATATGCTGGGAGGCGGTGTTTACCGGCTCAGAGATAACCGCTTATCACTGTGGATAACACCTGAAAGCATCAGCCACCCTAACGGACTTCTGTGGGAAGACGATCATCTGTTAATTGCCGATTGGGGCACTGGCATGAAGGCCGATTTCACCACAGGCACCCCGGGGAGCCTTTATCAGGTCAGCCCGTCAGACAAGGCTCTGAAGCCCTTATCCACAGGCTATCAGTTAGGCAACCTGGACGGTGTTGTCCGGCATAAAGATACCCTCTACATCAGCGACTGGATCAGTGGCGAGCTCTATCAGCTTAGGGATAACCAGCGTCGTATAGTGCTGAGCACCAATCCGGGGCTGGCAGATATCGGCGCAGATGCCGGTACACTCTATGCCCCCATGATGATGGATAACACCCTAGTTGCCTGGCAACTGCCTTAATCACCCGCAAACATAGCCACACCGGCAGGCATGAACCCCTTCATGCCTGCCTGTTTATCCCACCAATCTGTATGCCACCAGCAACGGTTTATCGCGCTGACCGGGATATACGCCACCTCTGCCCGGTCTGATTAAGCTGCCGGTGAGGCAGGGAGCAGAGCCGGATCACACCCCACTGCCACTAGCACGTAAAATCCGTTCACAATCCCTTCAGCCAGATTATGAAACACTGATATTCCCCAAAAACGCACATTTGTAGCGCTTTAGGCGAGATTTCCATACAGAAACTATGGATACTGGTGGGCCGTGACTGTGTTGCAGTTCGTCTGAACAGACTTACATTCGCTCTGCAACTGACGGCCCGTTCGCCAGAGGAGAAAGTTATGCTGAAATGTCTGATCCGTTATGCTGTTTTACTGGTTCTGTACATACCTGCTTCTCACGCCGGTCACTCTCTGACAGTTCCCGGTACAGGTGAAGGGCAGATGCTGTTACAAGGTCTGGTAGATCTGTACACCACACAACATCCCGGGCAAGAAATACACATACCGGACAGTACCGGTTCCGGTGGAGGCATTCAGGCAGTCATCAGCAACGATGCCATTCTGGGCCGCACGGCCCGTCCCCTGAAAGCCAGTGAAACAGCAGAAGGGGTGCAGCAGGTTAAATATGCAACGGTACCGGTGGTATTTGTTGTTCATCCGTCGGTTACCGGTGTGGATAACCTGTCCGTTTCACAACTCAAAGCCATTTATGGCGGCGACATCAGCAACTGGCAGGACGTCGGCGGGCCGGATCATAAAATCTACATCGTTAACCGGGAGCAGGGAGACTCCAACCGGGATGTGCTGGAAAGCAGCTATCCGGATCTGGCTACCTTTGAGCCCGTCGGTATCTACACGTACAGCAACGGCGATACCCTGAAAACCCTGTCCGACAATGCTTACACCATTGGCTATACATCACTGGCCTCCGTGCTGGCATCATCGCTGAAATCCCTGAGTATCGACCAGGTCGCACCTACGGATCCGAACTATCCGGCGGCGATTCCCCTTTACCTGATTGCCAAAGACTTTGATTTGCCCGGTGTCAGACCCTTTACCGACTTTCTCTTCAGTGAACCCGCAAAGGACTACATGCGCAGTTATGGCGTAACACCCGCCAAATAAATCTGACAGGCGAAGACGATGAAAGCACGTTTGTACTGGATGATTTTTGCAGTCATATTTTGCCTGGCAACCGCCATGGGCCTGCAAAGCTATATCCAGCTGAAAGCCAACATCATGCAGGAAGTCCCGCAGCGGCAAAATGCTGTTGCCCATACCGTAGCCATGGTGGTGGAATCCTTTATTCTGCGGCAGGCAGCCACCATTGAAAATCTCGCAGACCGGGATGAAATACTGCTGTCTACGAAGACTTTCAACCATACCCCCGGCATTAATCTGCTAAAGAAATATAACGCTGAATTCGACAAGCTCAGTTACATTTCCCGTCAGGGAAGGCTGCTGTACAGCGTTGAAAACAGCATTGCCAGCCAGACAAGTACGGACCTCAGCAATACACCGTTCTACCGGTATATGCGTCAGTACCCCAATGAAGTTGTAATTGATGTGCTGCCTGCTGAGCAGCAAATTGCCCGCAATGTTATCCGGATGGGTATCCATAAAGTTAATTATTTCGATAAGCCTCTGCACACTATCTGCGCCGAAATAAACCCGCTGGCGCTGGACAAACTGCTCAACCTGATTGATACCGGCCCGGACACCGCGGTTCTGGTCGTCAATGAGCAGGGATTCGTGCTATCAAAGAAACTCAACAGTCTGCAGGCTGTACCGGACAAAACCGACACAGAAAAGCTGATGACAATGGTCAAAAATCCGGCAGGCGCCTTTGAAAACAGGCTGATCCGTTTACGTAACACAGAGCATCTGGTTAACGGCTATTCTCTGGAAACACTCAACTGGCGTGTCATTCTGATCACCCCAACGCAAGCCATTTACGCCCCGCTTAAACAATTACTGACGAACAGCGTTCTGACTGTCCTGCTGGTGCTGCTGATAGGCATGTTGCTGGCGCTGATCATCAGCAGAAATATCTTTAAGCCCATTGCCATGCTCACCCACCTGGCAGACAATGCCGCTGACAATCTGAATCTGGAAGAACGGTTACGCTGGCACAAACATGATGAACTGGGCTCTCTGGCCGGCACATTTAATAAAATGCTCGACCGGCTTCAACATGCGTTTGCAACGGTCAGTAATCATCAGAGTCATCTGGTTGCCGCTCAGGAGCTGGCAAAAGTAGGCTACTTCCAGAAGCTGAAACATTCCGAAAATATACAATTATCGTTTGAGCTGACCCGCATCCTGCAGACAAACCCCGAAACGCTCTGTAGCCTGCTTGAATGCATCCATCATGAAGACCGCTGCGCCCTGAAATCAGCCATACAGGAAACCATTGCCTCCAAACAGCCCCATTTCGGTAAATGCCGGGCAATTTCACCGGATAAAAAAATCATCCACATTCAGTACAACCTGAAGGCCTTTGAAGAAAATCACGAACTGTGCATGATGGGCACTTTTCACGACATTACCGAGCTGCAGGAATCCCAGCAGCAACTGAAGTTTCTCGCCTATAACGACCTGCTGACCGGGCTGCCAAACCGGACCTATTTTAATGAAAAGCTGAACCAGGCCATCAGTCTGGCCAACCGGGAAGAATATCAGGTTGCTTTGCTGTTTCTCGATCTGGATAACTTTAAAGATATCAACGACTCTTTCGGCCATATCGCCGGCGATGCGGTGCTCAAGGAAACAGCCTGCCGGATTCACACCTGCCTGCGTGCCGAAGACAGCATATCCCGGATGGGTGGTGATGAATTCATCATCATTATGGAAGCGGTTCATTCCACCGCATCCATATCCTATGTTGCCGATAAAATCCTGCAGGTCCTGAAAAAGCCTTTCTGTATTGCCGATAATCATATCTCTATCAGCGCCAGTATCGGCATTAGCATTTACCCGGATAACGGCCTGACTCAAAATGACTTGCTGACCAACGCGGATACCGCCCTCTACCGGGCAAAAAACAAAGGCAGAAACAATTACCAGTTCTATAAAGAAAGCCTGACCGAACAGCTACGTGAAGAGTTACTGCTCACCAATGAGCTGCGGGCAGCCCTGGACGCAGATCAGGGCATTTTTATCCACTTCCAGCCGCAGGTGCGCGGCACAGACGCCAGTTTGCAGGGCTTCGAAGTACTGGTGCGCTGGGAACACCCGGAAAAGGGGCTGATACCGCCGGATAAATTTATTCCCATCGCAGAGCGCAGTGACCTGATCAGCAAAATTGGCCTGAAGGTCATCGAAGAATCCTGCCGGCAGTTACAGCACTGGCAGGCAGAAGGGCTCAGCGACAACATCCGTCTGGCCATCAATGTATCCGGTATCCAGCTGCTGCAGCCGGACTTTAAGCGCCAGCTACGCAACATTCTGCAAGCGTACCGGGTCAGCCCGCGATCCATCGAACTTGAGTTAACCGAATCCTGCCTGATTGATCCTTCCAGTGGTATTCTCGAACGCCTTCAGGAGCTGAAAGCCGCCGGTTTCACCCTGGCCATTGATGATTTCGGTACCGGTTACTCATCCCTGAGTTATCTGAAACGGTTCCCAATTGATAAACTCAAAATCGACCGTTCCTTCGTGGACGGATTACCCTACGACCCTGAAGATCAGTCGATCACACAGGCCATCATCGCGCTTTCTCACAGTATGCATATGACCGTCATCGCGGAAGGAGTGGAAACCACTGAGCAGCATATCTACCTGAACAGCCTGGGCTGCGAAGAATATCAGGGATATTACTTCTCTCGGCCGGTCAGTGCAGAACAGGCCAGCCAGATCATCCGGGAACCCTACAAATTGCTGCCACCGGCTGAAAACGACATATCCCGGGACGCTATCTGACCTCCACAAACACAGCCGTATCAGCTATGGTCAGCAGATATTGTCAGCGGAGGGCCTGAAACATGCAGATCGACCTTCACAGCGACGGCCTCAGCATTCAGTTTGAAGCTGAGCAAGCCCGTCATTACCTGAACTACTACTGGCTGCGGGACAACTGTCCTGAATCTTTTGATCCGCAAACCCGGGAACGGGTATTCGACATCAGCGAACTGCCACAGGCACCGAAGGCACGGAGCGCCGTGTTCAGTACCACGGACGAACCTCAACTGGTGATTCACTGGCAGCACGAAGATCACATCAGCCACTATGATCTGGCCTGGCTGCAAGCCCGCTGCACAGCCGGCAAACGCCCGGACCCGGCGGCGATTCCGCGCAAACTCTGGTACGGCGATCACTATCAACACTTTCAACGCTTTCATTTCCATGCACTGAAGGACGCTCCGGCAGAACAGCTGCGCTGGGCAAAATCCCTGCTGGAAGAAGGCGTTGCCATCATTGATCAGATGCCCGACAGCGATGCCGGCCTGACCACACTGGCCAACCTGCTTGGCTGTATACGGCCATCCGTCGCCGGCGACTACTTTGAAGTTAAGGTACACGCCGTGCCAGTCAACCTTTCATACACCGCCGCCGCACTGGAAATGCATACCGATACCCCCGCCGAAGAAATGGCCCCCGGCATACAGTTCCTGCACTGCAGGGTAAATACGGCAACCGGCGGTGAAAGCCTGTTTCTCGACGGCGTCGCTGCAGCCACCACCTTCAGAGAACAATACCCGGAAGATTTCCGCCTGCTGAGCGAGAAGCGCATTCCTTTTTATTACGACCACGAAGATTTCGACTGGCGCGCCTATCAGCGGGTTATCGAACTGGATGACCACGGCGAAATCTCCGGCGTCACCGTCTCCCAGCATATGGCCGACGCCTTTGATCTGCCCCAGGAAGAGCTCGACGATTACTATCCAGCCTTCGTACGCTTCCTTAAACTTCTTAAAGATCCCCGTTTTCTCGCTACATTTCGCCTCAACGCAGGGGAGTGCATCGTCTTTGATAATCACCGCATCGTGCATGGCAGAGCCAGCTATGATCCGAGCAGTGGTGACCGGCACCTGCGCGGCTGCTACATCGACCGGGGCGAGTTACGCAGCCGCTACCGAACCCTGCTCAGGCAATCAGAGAGCCGTTAAACCGACCAGTTGGCAGGGTCGAACCCTTCAACTGCAAAGGTAAAATTAAGGGGGAATCACCTCTGTACGCAGGTGCTTAATGGCCTGGTACTCAGGTGAGTTCCAGCATGCCTGCAATGCTACCATAGACGGTAAGCGGAACAGGGTAAAACGGGCATCTGTTTTCCATTCACCCTCAAAGTGATCCATGAACTAATCACTGCTGCCGGCAATAAGAATTTCAACGCCATACTGCTCAAACGCCGGGTAAGCAACTTCACCAAAGGGAGTTAAATCACCATCCCCCGCATGCTTAAAAGAACTGGTAACAGGATAAGCAGGAATCCTCATTTTTATACTCGCGGTTACTAAGTGTTTGCAGTGTCTGATCTATTGCAGCCGTCCAACTGGCACGGGTAACTTCGCGGTACGCAACCTCCCCGACAAAACCACTGCTCATCACCAGATCTGGCTGCAGCTTTCTTAATTTGCTCAAGCTTTCAGCCATATCTTTTACCGAGCCGCCGGCGTTCTGCATCACAAAGGTCTGCCATTGTCCGTGGGACTGAAAGAAGGTATCGCCGGTAAACAGATAAACCTGCCCGTAGGGTGAGTGATACAGAAAAGTAATACTGCCGTCCGTATGACCCGGTGTATGGATAATCTGAATATCCTCAAACTTGCTGTCCTGAGCCCCGAAGACAAGATCCGCCGAACAGTCACGGCCTATATAAGTCGCCTCCGGTGCACTGCACCCCAGCTCAGAACCGAAGCGCTGTTTGATCCGCTGCAGGGAAGGGTCGGACTCATCCCGGTGGGTCAGCAACTGATACCGAATCCCACCCAGCGCTTCAATCTGTGCCAGATCCCCCTCACCGGCAGTGTTATAGAACAACACATTGCCGCCGGGCCTGATGAGCAAATAGGCATGGCTGTTGAGTATTCCCGAGCTGTATTTATCGGACTGCCAGAGATCTTCAGTAATTTGTTGCATGCTTGCCTCCGCGGAAAA
Organism: Aliamphritea spongicola; assembly: GCF_017051665.1. Classification (NCBI taxonomy): domain Bacteria; kingdom Pseudomonadati; phylum Pseudomonadota; class Gammaproteobacteria; order Oceanospirillales; family Oceanospirillaceae; genus Aliamphritea; species Aliamphritea spongicola. The sequence continues at coordinate 185,533 of NZ_JAFIDL010000002.1, read as the reverse complement.
CTGCTTAAATCAGGTCGATTGCTAATCAGCGGCGGGCATTCTAAAATCTCAACATTACTTGAGGTCAATACCTGTGAAAGCAAAAACTGTCCCGAAAAAAGAGCTCTCCGTGGGAGAAGTTTCTTCCCGCAGCGGGCTGCCCGTATCCACCATCCATTTTTATGAAGCAAAAGGGCTGATCAGCTCCCAGCGCAACAACGGTAACCACCGGCGATATCTGCGGGGCGTGCTGCGTAAACTGGCGGTGATAAAAGTGGCCCAGAAGGCTGGGATTCCCCTGAGTGAAATCAAAGCGGCGATGAGCCAGCTCAGTAATGACAAAACCATCACCGCCGATGACTGGACCCGGCTGGCAGAATCCTGGCAGGCGCAGTTAGATGAACGGATTAACCAGCTGTCACGGCTGCGGGATACCCTGGGCTACTGCATCGGCTGTGGGTGTTTATCAGTGAATGACTGTGAACTGATTAACCCGGAAGACAAACTGAAAGAAAAAGGCCCGGGAGCGTACTATCTGGACCCGGACGTACCGCTGGGTGCCGACGACGCTCACTGATCAGCAAGCGTCTGAACAAGAGCCGCGACCTGAGCCAGCAACGGCATCTGCTGGCGGTCAGCCCGGTAGGCAAACAGCACCCGTACCGGCTTCTCAATTTCCGCCAGTAACGCTACTTCACCGTTTGCCGCGGCCGGTTCTGCCGTCGCAGCATGTAACAACCCCACACCCACGCCGCCAGCCACCAGCTTTCGGGTGACCTGTTCACGGTCGATGCTGATGATCCGCGCCGGACGAATACCGTGCTGTTCAAAAAGCGCTTCAGCCGCCCGGCCACAACAGGTACCGGATGCAGGGCAGACAATCCATGGAAGCTGCTCCAGTGCCGCCCAGTCGGTCTGTTCGGCTACCGGAACAAGCCCCGGCGGCGCAGCCAGATAAATACCAAAACGGGCTACTTCAATGGCAGTAAATGCGCTATCCGGTTCTGATGTTGAATTATAGAAACCTGCATCCAGCTCCCCGGCACGGATCTTTTCAACAACCTCCTCCGAATGACCGTGGGTCAGGGTTACTTCAACGTCCGGATATTGTTCCGCCAGCCGGGTCAGTAGCTGGCCCAGTAAATCACTGCAGCCGTCGCCACCCATACCCAGACGCAACCGGCCGGATACCTGCCCCCGCAGCCTGCCGGCTTCTTCCAGTACTGCCCGGTGAGCCGCCAGCGCCTGCTCAGCCTTGCGCTGTAACTGCTGGCCGTCAGAGGTCAGTTGCATACCTTTCGCTGTACGGGTAAAGAGCGTCAGCCCCAGCAGTGCTTCCATTGCTTTAATATGCGCGCTGACCGCCGGCTGGCTCAGGCATAAACACTCCGCCGCGCGGGTAATACTGCCTTCAGCAGCGACCGTTACGAAGGTTTTCAGCTGATGAATATCCACTCTCACACTCCCTGAATACTGCCGGTGACATACCACCACAGCAAGCTGAGGGGCGTTAACACCAGCAGTGTAATCACAAACAGCAACACACATAACAGACTGATTCTGCCTAAAGGTAGCTTACCCAACTGCATCGCCGCCACTAAGGGCGGTGCCTGATAGGGTAAAAACACGTTTGAAAATGCCAAGACCTGGGTCATTAACACCGCCCCCAGTGAAATACCGGTCAACCGGGCCATCTCCGCCGCCAGCGGGGTCATAACCGCAGGTACTCCCGGCAGGTTTGTCAACATGGCCACCAGGGTTGAAATACCCGTCAGCGCCATCAGATTGCCCGGTACATTATCTGGTGAAAAGGACACATAACCGCTCAGCGTTTCAACCACTGCAGCCCCCAGTCCCACGTGGGAGATTACCGCCCCGAGCCCGATCATTGCCGCAATAAATACCAGCGGAGCAATCTTTACCGCCTCATGAATACAGTCTCTGGCGGTCAGCCCGGCGTACGGCCACAGGCACACCAGCGCGGCAGCCAGCCCGATCCAGCCAGGAGATACCTGATGCAAACTGTCGGTTATCCACAGAATAAGGCACAGGCTGATCAGCAGCATCAGCCGCCGCTCAGAGCGGCTGGCAGGCCCCATCGCCTGTATTGGCACAACATCCGGGGCACGGTCTGGAAACAACCGCCGGATCAGCAACACCAATAACACCGCTTTACCGGCCCCCAGTACCGGAAAGTGCATCACTAAATACTCCCAGTACGTCAGCTGTACGCCGTACAGAGTCTCCGCCATGCCCGCCAGCATCATGTTCGGCAGGTTTGACGGCAAAATGGTAAACGCCGGCAGCCAGGTGCCAAACGCTGCAGCAGCAACCATTCCGGTTCTGCCATTACTGCCGGCGGCATAACCCATACTGTCAGCCAGTGCGACCACCAGCGGCACAAACAGGGCGATTCTCCCCATTGAAGAGGGCATGATAAACGCCAGTGCCAGCCCAAAGGCAACAATGCCTGCAAGTGTGCCTGTGTAAGAGCGGCCGGTCACACGGGACAGCAGCGCGCCAGCCCGGTTGCCCAGCCCCGTATAACGGATGGCTGCCCCCAATATCACACCGCTGAACAACAGCCAGAACCCGGACGAATAAAAACCGGAAAATGTCACCTGCGCCGGTGCCAGCTGTAAGACACTGCCCACCAGAAAAAACACCAGCGCCGGCCAGTACTCCGGCAGGGCAGCGGTAGCCCACAGGCCAATACAGAAAATACTCAGCCCGGCGACGATGGCCATGTTCACCGGCAACATGCCCGACAGGCCCCATACCACACTCAGGGCAAGTGTGACTGTCAGGGCGATTTGCCAGGGCTTTTGAAACAGCCATGCGAATGGCCGGAATAACGCAGTTTCTGGTGGAGAGACGGACTGGTTCATCGGCTGAAATTACCTGTTACGTGGACTTTTAAACACAACCAATGTGCCACTGAAACAGGTAACAAAGCTATTCGTTTATCCGAAGCGCAGCCCTCAGAAATACTGAGGGCTCAACAGAACAGCAAGAGACTTACAAGGTGAACTTCCCGATCAGCCGCTCCAGCACTTTTGCCTGGGCATGCAGCTCCAGACACAGCGCGGATGACTGCTGCATTGTTTCTTTCGTATCTTCAGCAGTATCTGAAATCACCACGACTGTTCGGTTAATTTCCTCTGTGGCCAGTGACTGCTCCTGAGTCGCCACCGCAATCTGACTGTTCATCTGCGTCAGGCTGACAATCTCTTCGCTGATATTCAGCAGGGTATGCCCGGTTTCCGATAAACGCTGTGCGGTCTGGCGGGTGCTCTCGCTGCCGGATTCAATTGCACTGACCGCCCCGGCAGCTTTCGTTTTCAGGCTAACCACCATGGTATTAATCTGTTCTGTGGATTCGGAGGTGCGCTGTGCCAGTGTACGCACTTCATCGGCCACCACCGCAAAGCCGCGTCCCTGTTCACCGGCTCTGGCCGCCTCAATCGCTGCATTCAGTGCCAGCAGGTTCGTCTGTTCAGAAATACCCTTTATCACTTCCAGCACCGCGGTAATGGATTCGATTTCCTCCGCCAGCTGGTTAACGGACATAACCGAATTATCGATGGAGTGCTCCAGCTCATTCATCTGACCAATGGTGCCATTCACATAGTCATTACCCTGCAACAGGGCAGACTGGCTGTTCTGAGCCACGTCAGATGCCTGACCGGCATTATCCGCGATCCCCTTTACCGTCTGCTCCATTTCGGTCACCGCCGCAGCAACCGTCTGGGTACTGAATGACTGCTGTTCAGACAAATCAGAAGCGCTGCCAGCCTGAGCCGTCACCTGTCCGGCAATGGTTTTCACCTGATCGGCGGTCTCCGATACCTGCACAAACATTTCATGCAACTGCTGTAAAAACAGGTTGAATTCCGCAGCCAGCTGACCAATTTCATTATGCTCTCTGATGGGAAGCCGGGCGGTTAAATCGCCGTTATTGGCGGTCAGATCCTGTACCGCCGCAGTGATCTTCTCCACAGGCTTAAATATCTGATTCACCAGCAGACGGGCACACAGCAGCCCCAGCACTGCAATCAGAGCGCCGGCGAGCACACTCTGGGAAACCGCGCCGTTAACCGCAGCGAACAACTCATCTTTCGGCGTCTCCGCCACCAGATGCCAGTCCAGTGACTGCAGAGGGGTACTGGCGGTCATGAAGGTTCTGCCAGCCCGGGTGATTTCATTCACCGCGCCATTGCGAATTGTATCCAGTGCCACCGTGGTACCGATCATGCCCGGATCCGGATGCAGCTTAATGACACCCTCAGCATCCGTCAGATACACAAATCCGGACGCGCCTACTTTATACGCTTCAATCAGCGAGACCATTGAGTCCAGCGAGCGGCCAACACCACCGATGGCGACTCGCCGACCATCCACAGTGATCGCATAATTAATAAACACCGCAGCTTTGTTAAGCGTTTTTTCTACATCCAGCGCCAGCTCAAAGGGGGCGTCAGAACGCAGAAAATTGTAAAACCACTGATCGCTGTCCGGGCTTATCTGCCGGCTTAATCCACCGTCTGAATAATAATTCCGGGTCGTATCAGACACGATAAATGCCGATAACGCCTGATTATTGTCTTTAACGTTGCGCAGATATGCGTCTATTTGCTGTCCGGTGCCGGCCTCCTCACCGTTCTGAATCCATGTTTGCACAAAGGTATTTTCAGCCAGCGCCTTTGATGCCAGCAGTGGACCGGAGAGCTCCAGTTCAATGGCATTACGCACTGCCTGGAGGGCCGTTGGCAAATCTTCTGCCACCAGCTTATCCGTCGCGTGCTGTTTGATGTTAGTGGAAAAAATGAAAGTGGAAATTGCCAGCGGGAACACAATGGCAAGGATCAAACCGAGGTATAACTTCTTTTTTAACTGCATAAATTACCCGTCTGTTTACTGCAACCAACGGGTATAAATAACAAAAACACCACAGTTAATACAAAAATACAGTTTTCTGTATACAAAAAATCAGCTGTCTGTTTGCATCCCGGTCTTAACAACCTGCTCTGATCCTCCTGGCTCTGCCAGCAGGCCAACTACTGTGTCAGACCTGTTTCCGCCACCTTTTAGCGGAATCTAACAGCCATCAGGCCGCTAAATTGTCTGTTCCGGGCTCATCTGAGAACAAAACTTTCCTGAATCCGACATTACATATTGAAGATTGTTGGACAATCTACAATCTAGTGATAATCTCCGCCACCCTACGCTGTAACCGGTCTACCGGTGACGGCAGTAGCTAAAGAAATCCCAACTGATGATAAAAACAAAGAGGAGTCCACAATGGGGATTCGCACAGACTGGCCGACGTTTACCGCCACACTGGTGGTGTTAATCGGTATCTGTACACCGTTACTGGTGATGCAGGAACAGGCCAACGATTTTATTAATGCTGCCTTCGGGGTGATGACCTCACATTTCGGCATTCTCTACCTATGGGGTGGTATCGGAGCAGTATTGCTGCTTCTGTGGCTGTCATTCAGCCGTTTCGGACAGGTGAAACTGGGCAGCCCGGACGATACACCGGAATTCACAGCATTCAGCTGGGCAGGCATGCTGTTCTGCGCCGGTATCGGCTCCGGCATTCTGTACTGGGGTGTTATTGAGTGGGCTTACTACCTGCAGTCTCCGCCAATGGGCATCGAAGCCAATTCAGACACCGCCGCTGAATGGGCCGCCACCTACGGCATGTTCCACTGGGGCATCACCGCCTGGGCATTCTATGGTGTACCGGCCATCCCACTGGCGTACCTGTACCATGTCCGCAAGCAGCCGGAACTGAAACTCAGTGCTGCCTGTGAAGGAGTACTGGGTAAACATGCTCACGGTCCGCTGGGTAAAATTATTGATATCCTGTTCATGTTTGGCTTGCTGGGTGGCGTCGGTACCAGCCTGGGGCTGGGTACTCCTATGGTTGCCGCCGGTATCAGTGAAGTATTCGGTATCGAAAACTCCTTTGGCCTGAGCATTTTCGTGATGGTTCTGTGCACCGCGATCTTCGGTATCAGTGCCTATTCTGGCCTGAAGAAAGGCATCAAGGTACTGAGTGACATCAACGTCTGGCTGGCAATTGCACTGCTGGTTTTTATCGTAGTGGCCGGTCCGACACTGTTTATTCTTAAAACCACCACTAACAGCCTGGGTCTGATGTTCCAGAACTTTATTCAGATGAATTTCTGGACCGACCCAGTCACCAATTCCGGTTTCCCGGAAGGCTGGACCATTTTCTACTGGGCCTGGTGGATTGCTTACGGGCCGTTCATGGGACTGTTTGTTGCCAAGATTTCCCGTGGACGCACAATCCGTCAGGTAATCAACGGAATGCTGATCTTTGGCAGCCTGGGCTGCTGGGCCTACTTCGGCGCACTGGGTAACTATGCCATGCACCTGGAACTGAACGATATTCTCTCGGTGACCAGCCTGCTGAATGAGCAGGATGCACCGACAGCAATCATCGCGGTCATCAATTCGCTGCCATTATCCTCCATCGTGCTGCCGCTGTTCTGTGTACTGGCGCTGATTTTTCTGGCCACCCAGTTCGACTCAGCCGCCTACACAATGGCGGCTGTTGCCACGGTTGAGCTGAAGGAAGACGAGCATCCGGCCCGCTGGCAGCGCCTGTTCTGGGCATTTGCGCTGGCAACCCTGCCGCTGAGTCTGATGTTTGTCGGCGGCCTGAAAGCCCTGCAAACAGCAGCCATTACCCTGGCACTGCCACAGCTGTTTATCACAGTCATCATGGCGGTATCCCTGTTGCGCTGGTTACACAACGACGAGCGCAACGGTGTCCATGTTTACGGCACACCTGAGAACAGCGTCACGGCGCTGCAGGATTACGAAACGGCAAACGCTGGCCGTTAATCCTCTCACCGGGCTCTCCTCACGGCAGAGCCCGTTTTCCAACCCTGTATGTTTTCTGGCTCTAGCAATGAATAACCTTGTAATTACCCACGCTGAAGCCTTCGTCACCGGTCCGGATGTACCACGCTGCCGGCTCGCGGAGGATATGGGTGAGGTCTATGAAACCCTCACGCTGCTGCGTTTAACCACCGCCTGTGGCCTGGAAGGTTTTGCCGGCATTACCACCTATTCAGAACACTGTTTCGATGAATCCCTCGGGGCGGCGCTGAAGCCTCTGTTAGCTGGACTGCCAGGCAAAAATGTCCGGGATATCAGTGCCATCTGGCAGTACATGATGAGCCGCTATAACCCGATGACACCCAAGCCCCAGTCAGCCATCGACATTGCCCTCTGGGATTTACAGGCCAAAAGCCAGAACCTGCCGTTATATCAGTTACTTGGCGGCAGCCCTGCAAATGACAGCATTCCTTCGTATGCCAGCACGCCGTTACTGGATACCCCGGCGGAGTACGTGGATTTTGTCCGGGATCTGCAGACTCAGGGCTTCGATACAGTGAAGTTTCATCTCTGGTGTGAGCCTGAAAAGGATATGCAATTGCTGAAAACCATTGAGGAAGTATTCGGCAATCAACTGGCTTTCATGATTGATCTGGAAGAGCGCTACAGCCTGGAAGATGCGCTGATCATCAGCCGGCAACTGGAAAAAATGAACTGTATCTGGCTGGAAGCCCCACTGCCGGATACCGACCTGAAAGGCTATGCAGAACTGCGCGCCCGCACCTCAGTGACAGTGATTCCCGCCGGCAACACGCTGTTAACCCCTGAAATGCTGTCACTGGCCATCGACAACCACAGCTGGGATTCGCTGCGGGCAGATGTTACCTACGCCGGAGGCTTTACCGGTACCCGCCGGCTGGCAGAGCTGGCGGCACAGCATGATATGTCCATTGAGCTACAGTCCTGGGGCTATACCGCCACTCAGGCAGCCAATCTGCACCTGATGTTAGCCATCAGCAATACCGGTTATTTTGAACAACCGGTGCCTTACAGCAGCCATGAAGCCTTTTGCAGTACCCCCATCCGCACACAAAGCGGCCGGGTTAAAGCACCGCAAGGGCCGGGGCTGGGTATAAAGATCAACTGGCAACAGGTGGCGGAACAGGCTTTCTGGCACTTTGAGACCGGGAGCCGCTGATGCATATTACCGACATCGAAGTCATTGAATTACAGGTGCCGGATAACCGGGCACTGGATCTGGACCCCACCAACAACAACTGCCTGATCCGGATTCACACCAGTGCAGGAATCTGCGGCATTGCTGAAGTGGACAGCCTGCCGTCGGTCATCCGCGCGGTAATTGATGCCCGGCCACGGATCAGTACCCTGATGGGGCTAAAGTCGATCCTGCTGGGGGAAGACCCCACCGATATCGCCGGCCTATGGGAAAAAATGTACCACCACACCAGCTATTACGGCCGGCGCGGTGTAGTCATGCACGCCATCAGCGGCATTGATATCGCCCTTTGGGATTTACTGGGCAAGCTGGAAAATAAACCGGTATCTGAGTTGCTGGGCCAGCCGGTCCACCAGCGGCTACCGGCCTATACCACGGTCTATCCGCTGGGCCGCACCCGGGACGAACTGCAACGGGCACTGGATGTTGCCCTGCGTTATCCGGTTAAAGCACTGAAACTGGCAATTGATCCGTTCTGGCGGGATGAGCCGGTCCTGGCTGAAGAACTGTTATTCACCGCGCGGGAAGCAGTCGGGCATGACATTGAGTTGATGCTGGACGCCACCGCCAGTTACAGCAATTACCAACAGATCGAATCTCTGTTGCCGGCGCTGCATGCCTGTCAGATCCGCTGGCTGGAAGCCCCGTTCCCACTGGATAATCCAAAACTGTTCCGGGAACTGCAGCAGTGTGGCATCCCCATCGGCGCCGGTGATACCGGTCTGACAGCGCCGGCAGAATGGCAGGCCTATTTCACTGAAGGGCAAATCGACATTGCTCAGCCGGATATCAGCTGGGTAGGGGGCTTTACCGCCTTACAGAAAATCGCAGATATGGCTGATCAGGCCGGTAGCCGGCTAGTGCCTCACGGCTGGAATACGGATCTGACACTGGCGGCGAACCTGCAGTTTCTGGCCACCCGCAGCGCCCCGGAATATGTTGAGTTTTCAACGTCGGCATCGCCACTGCGCTGGCATCTGGCAACCAACGGCCCACAGATCGATGAACAGGGAATGATTACAGTGCCTCAGTCAGCCGGGCTGGGAATTGAACTGGATGAAGCCACTGTCGACCGGTACCGGATCAGTTAGCCGGATCTTGCTGGAGCTGTTCAAAGCCGGTGATGTTTTTCACCGCTTCAGCTTCAGCGATTTCACCCTGTCCCAGACAGATTGCTTTCACCAGTGCCTCATGGCTGCTGCCAACAGCGGCCGGGTCAAAGCTCTGGTTGGAGGCGGATATATAACTGAGAAACTGGTTTTCAATTAGCTGGTACTGCTGTGCCAGACGCCGGTGACCGGACAGGTCGATAATGGTCTTGTGCAAATCCAGATCGGCCCGGGTAATGGCACTCAGATCCGTGCCTTCACAGCACTTCAGCAAATGGGCATAAGCAGTCTGTAAACGGTCACCGCCCTGCGGGGTGATTTTTTCAGCGGCCAGTCGTGCTGCCATACCTTCAAGAGTCGCCCTGAGGGTATACAGCTCCCAGATATCCTGATCATCCAGCTCCGATACAGACCAGCCCGCATAGGGTACCTGGGTAATCAGGCTTTCGGTGCCAAGCTGATGCAGGGCAATCCGGATGGTTCCTCTGGATAACCCGTATTCTTTAGCCAGTGTGGTCTCTACAAGACGGGTTCCCGGAGTCAGCTCACCATTAATAATATCTTCCCGGATTAACTCCGCGGCCTGTTCTTCCAGACTGCGTTTATTAATTAATGCCGACTTATTCATTTATCGTCAAACCCGTTCCTGTTACCGATTGCCAGACAATCTTACCCGAATCATGCCGCTATTCGTAGGCACCTGTTGTCATGGCACACTGCCGTTTCCCGCAGCGATTCACTTCGGCTCCTCAATCAGCAGCATACTTTCTTCGGCAAAACCAAAACCGGCTTCGGTAAAGAAATTAAACACTTTATCAATGCCTGCATCTTGCAGTTGCTGGTGTTCATCCTGATAACGGGCAATCGCAGCCACCTTGCCTTCAAAATGACAGTGCTTAAGCTGCAGCACAATGTTACGACTGTCTTCAATAGACGGCAGCGCCAGCAACACCAGCTTCACCCGGGACAGATTCAGCTGCTCCCAGAAGTCCGCATCCTCACCGTCACCGGGGCAGACGTTCATGCCTTCTTTACGCATCCGGCTTATACGGGTCCGGTCGGCATCAATCCCCCATACCCGGTCACCGGCCATACTGTGCAGTGCGTGATAGGCACCGGAACCCACCCGGCCCAGACCAATCACCAGAATCTCTGCTTCTTCCGGCTGAACCATCACATCAACTTTTAACCGCTCCGGCGTTTCATAGCGCTTGATCAGATCTTTCTTATGGCTATAAATCTCGTGGGCACGTTTATAGATGGTGCTGGTGAAGATGAAGGAAATAGACACCGCCAGGGAAATAATCACCAGCCACTGCTCTGTAATCCAGCCGGTATCCACCGCCAGCGCCGCAACAATCAGCCCGAACTCACTGACATTACTCAGGGTCAGGGCGCTCAGATACGCAGTACGCCCGCGCAACTTCAAACGGGTAAACAGTGCGAAGAACAGGAAGAACTTCAGCGGCAACAACACTGCCAGCAACAGGGCTGTAAAGAACATCGGCCAGTCAGGCAGGGCAGTGAACCCGATCGATAAAAAGAAGCCGATCAGGAACAGGTCTTTGAAGTTCAATAGGTTTTTCGAGAGTTCGGTGGCTTTTGGGCTGCCACTGAGCAGGGCACCGACAATCAGCGCCCCCAAATCACCTTTAATGCCCACCAGCTCGAACAGTTCATAGCCACCCAGCGCCATAAAGAAACCGGCCAGAGGCAGCAATTCACCGTGACCGGACTTACTGAGCACCAGATCGAACAGCGGCCGCAGAAAGACCAGTGCAATCAACCCGAACGCCCAGATGGTGGGTTCTTTGCCGGTAGCAACTGCCATAAACAGCACCGCCACCAGATCCTGCATGACCAGCACACCGATGGCCAGTTTGCCGTGCCGGGTTTTCATTTCGCCGCTTTCTTCCAGCAGCTTAACCACACACACTGTACTGCTGAAGCTCAGCAGGAAAGCCAGCAACGCGGCACTTTGCCAGGTAAGGTCTGAAAAGAACGGCAGGGCGACCGCCCCAAGGCCAAGGGCGATCCCAAAAAACAGCACCATCCAGATACCCATATGGGATAATGCACCCGCCCAGACTTCCGCTTTCAGCAGGCTGCGGATATCCAGTTTCAGGCCGATGGTAAACAGCATCAGGGTGATCCCCAGATCCGCCAGGGTATGCAAGGTGTCATCAGGGGTCACACCGGCAAAATGCAGTACGAAGCCGGCCAGCAGGTAGCCAATCAGAGGGGGCAGAGATATTAACTTCATGCCCAGGCCACAAACAAACGCGAATAAAATCCAAATAAAATCCATGCTGTCCCGCTGTTTTCTCAGTTAGTGGTGATCAATGTTACGTGCTTCAGATGACAGTTTGCCGGCTATTTCCACCCGGTCAGATAGCTTCCAGCGGCAGCTGCGTGGAATTCTTTACCTCGGTCATGGCAATGTTGCTCTGTGCTTCCTGAATATGGGGCAGCTGCAACAGCCGGCTGCGTAAAAACTGCTCGTAGGATGAAATATCCCGGGACACGACCCGCAGGGTGTAATCCATACCGCCGGATATCGTCCAACACTCCAGCACTTCCGGGAAGCTGACGATGGCTTCTTCAAACTCATTCAGCATGTTCCAGCCATGGGCAGACAGCTTAATATTGACGAATACTACCAGACTGAGCCCCAGCTTCTGCCGGTCCAGCAGCGCCACGCGGTGCTTAATATAGCCATCTTCCTGCAACCGGTTAATCCGCCGCCAGCAAGGTGACTGAGACAGATTTACCTTCTCCGCCAACTCAGATGCTGAAAGATTAGCGTCCTGCTGCAGCAATTTCAGAATCTGCCGGTCTGTACTATCCAAACTTATTGCCATTGGAATAATCTTTATCTGTTATTTAACAATATAAAGAATATTTTATGCACAGGAGGGTCATTTAGCGACAGGTATACACCATAGCAAGTCACTAAACTGAGCAATGAAGAGAAGAAAGCAGGGAAAAGCATGGAAAGGAAGAGAAAAGCAGGCAGCGGCGCTGCCTGCTGAAGGAAAGGTTTATGACTGTAGCGCGAAGAACTGATCCAGCAGCACAAAAAACGCGTCTATTTCAGACGCCGTATTGTAATGCATACAACCAACCCGGATTACACCACCATCCGTCAGGCCCAATTGCTCATACAGCCCCTGAGCATAGAAATTCCCATCCCAGATACACACATGGTTCGCACCGAAAAACTCCGATACCGCACGGGGTTCAGTATGATGAATCCGGAACGCAAAGGTCGGCGTTCTCAGATCACTGGCGGCTTCATCCCGGATGCCAAAAATCCGTACCTGCGGATACGCCGACAGCCGGCTGAGAAACTTCTCACTGAGCATCTGTTCGTGCTGCACGATCTTGCGGTAGCTTTCTACCAGCTGCTCACGGCGGCTTAAGCGCTTACTACCTGCCAGTGATGCCAGATAATCCACCGCGGCAATAAACCCCGCCAGTGCTTCATAGTTCTGGGTGCCGGTTTCCCAGCGGTTCGGATTAATGTCTTTCGCCGGCGCCACCTTATACGGCTGAAGCTGCTCCAGTACCTTTTGTTTGGCAAACAACACCCCCAGATGGGGGCCGAAATACTTATAGGCCGACGTCACCAGAAAATCACAGTCCAGCGCCTGTACATCGATCAGCTGATGGGGTGCATAGTGCACCGCATCGATATACACCAGCGCGTCACTGCCTGCTTTCACAGCACGAATCACCCGCTGCATATCGACGATGGAACCGGTGGTGTTGGACGCATAGGTGCAGGCCACCAGACGGGTTTTACTGCTGATCAGGCCCTCAAGATGCCCGTAGTCCAGCGTGCAGTCCGCCTCATTCACCTGAACCTGATGCACCACGACCCCTTTTTCTTCCGCCGCCAGTACCCAGGGCGATACGTTTGAATAGTGATCCAGCGCCGTCACAATGATCTCGTCACCCGGCTGCCAGTCCCGGGCAACAGCCCGGCTGAAGCTGAACGTCAGGGAGGTGGCATTAGCACCGAAAATAATCTCTTCGGCACTGCCGGCATTATAGAAATCAGCCCCGGCCTGACGGGCTTCCGCCATCAGTTCGGTGGTTTTATGGCTGGAAAAATAGGCACCGCCAAGGTTAGCGTTATAACGGCCCAGATAGGCGGTCATGGCATCCAGCACCTGCTGGCTGACCTGCGCACCACCGGGGCCGTCAAAGAACATCGGCGTCTGGCCGTTTACCTCCTGCAGCAAAGCAGGAAACTGTGTGCGCAGCTGTTCAACATCTAATTGCGTCATTGGCGTTTCCTCAGGCTGTCAGAACGAAAACGTCCATATAGGCGTCTTCATCACTGGTTGCTTCCAGCCCGGTAGCGCTGTGCCAGAAACGCTGGTCATTCAGCACCACAAACTCACCCTTATCGAAGGTATGGCTGATAAAGGGCGCGCTGTCTTTCGCGGTATGCACCTGAATTTCCCCGCCTTTAATGTTACTGCGCTCGATGACCACCACCGCCAGACTCTGAAATCCGTCCTGGTGCACACCTTCAGGAGCGGTTTCTGTCAGGGCATCGTTTTTAGCAATAATGCGCATCTGGTGTACTTCGACTGATTGCTCATCACTGACTCCGGCTTTCTCTTTGAAGCTGCACAACATGCTTTTAAATGCTGCGGATTCGACAACATCATCCTCGATCTCCGGATAAATACGCTCAACACTGCCCTGAAACGTATTAATATCACTGCTCTGTACGAAAGCTTTGGCCGGTAAACGGGTAAGTTCTCCCTGCTGAATACTGAAATGGGAGAAACGTCTCAGACGATAGGCACCGTCCAGATAGGTACTGGGTGGCAACGCTTTAAATGACGGTGCCAGACACTGCACGCTGTGTTCTGCCAGTTGACCAAGCTCCAGCAAAAATTCTTCTGATTGAATCATACCCTGTACCTCTGCTAATCACGGAAGTGCTGATCTGCGGACGGTCTGACAACCGCTCTGATCAGCTAACTGAACGCAACAGTTTAGCGGGGAAGGCGGGCATACATTTCGCTATATATGCAGTACATCCAGGTAAATGAAGATAAATTATTCAGCTTAAGTACTTATATCGAATAATTTATGCGCCAAGGTAGTTGAAGGGGTTTAGCACTTCAGTTAACAACGGCAAAACCGTTCGCCTACCGTTCAGTGAAGGCACACGTGTAAAGGCCCGGAACAGAGGAGAGCGAAGAGAGTAAAACGGGGAAAGAAAAGCGGGAAGAGGAGATACATACAGCCCCTCAGATTCCACACCGGCCAGACATAAAGCCAATTGCAGAGGGAAACAAACCTGTGGCTTTTCAGGCAGATTCTGTAAACACCGTCACAGGTATCCGGATCAGCCATCGGATCATTCAGGTCTGTGCGTACAGCTCGGCAATATAGGCTTCACGTATTGCCTGAATCCGTCCTTCTGTTTCCATTTCCAGCAGAACTTTCGCCAGTCGCGGCACCAGGCCGGCATTCTTTTTATGCAGGTAATGATAGAGCGGATAAACCTGCAGCACACTTTGATAAAGCGAGGTTTTATGACGCTTGGCGAAATCCAGCGTCAGAGGGATGCTTGTTAAACGGGCAATGACAATCACAGTACAGCGTTGCTTACCCAGCATACTGAACAGCTGACTGTTAGAGTTCACCACCGTCACCTGACGGTTGCCAACCCCTTTCTCAGCAAACTTTACCCCGTTGCGAATGCAGACCTCGGGGTAAGACAGATCGTCCCAGCCCTGCATGGATAAGTCGCTCTGGGTGGTTATCCCGACACCTTCCATGATTCCTACCGGCACAGGCACCATCATCAGATTAGGATACTTGAGATGCACATCTTTTATACGGTACAGCTCACCGTCCACAGCTCCGGAATTGGCATCATGAATGGCCCGCTGAGCAGGTCTGCCGCTGACCCGGATATCAATGCCTAAACGCCCGTAAGCCTCTTTCAGCACCCGCTCAGCGATCACGGCATAAGACGACTTTTCAATCGTCGTAAACTCCATCACGTTTTGAGCGAACAGGGCGCCCGGAAATAAAAAGATAAAAAAAGCCGCGTACTTTATTATTCTCATCTTATGTACAGCCTCTGACTACGATACGTCATAACTCGCTGAGTTATATCCCGACTATCCCGACAATAGTAAAACTTATCTTTTCATACACGCTGAGCCGACATTCAGCTCCGAACAGCATCTCCCTTATAGGCGGCGTCAAAGAACGCCCTCTCCAGACGCATCGCTGTTTCAAAGCATACGGTGGCCTGCTGTTGCTGATCAGCATTCAGATCCGGCCAGACCTTATCCAGCTGACCCCTTAAATATTCAACCACACCGCTGAAGCCAGGTCCTGAATGCAGATCAATCCATTCTGCAAACCAGAAGGGCAGATCCGCAGCATAACCGGTATAACGCTCCGCCCAGGTAAGATAAGTCCATTCTGCTGCCACCAGCACAGCCATCATCTGCTCGTACCGGCCGGAATGACGGGCGCTGTCCATTAACTGCAAAAAGGCGAGTGTCTCAGGTGCTGGCGGTGCAGTCTGTTCTTCAGGGGTCATGTCCAGCGCAACGAACGACCGCTGGAAATAGGTATTTTCAGGCCCGGTCACCAGCGCCAGAAACTGCGCGGCGGGTATGCTGTCTTCCAGACGGGGTGCGTGAGCAATGGCAGAAGCCAGCAAGCGCACAAAGGACTCAATAAACTGATAATCCTGTGCCAGATACCATTTCATCTTATGCACAGGTAATGTCCCCTGAGCCAGCTCCCGGCAAAAAGGGTGGTCTGTTGCGGCCTGCCAGTCATCCAGGCAACCTGCACACAGCTGTTCAGTCGGTCTCATATACAACTCCCTTAATACAGACACACCGGATTATCCGGACGGGTACTTTTCAGCAAACAACAACTGTAACAAAAAACCCAATTTGGGTGACAGCCAAAAATACCCCGGAGTAATCTTATTGTGTCGGCCGATAGCCAGAATTCTGAAAGCAGTTCTGAAAACAGTTCTGAAAATAAAAAACAACCAAACGGCTGCTTTTTTAACAACTTACGCTGAAAAACTGCCGGACGCTTATTTAGCGTGAAACGGTGAAACCAGGAAACATGGGGCATTTCATCCTAAGTAAGACTTCAGCACTAAGGAAAATCTCATACGTTAAGATGAAACGATTTTCCCCGTTTGCCGGAAGATCTCATCCGTGCTCAGTACCGGGTACATAGATAATACTGATTACTTCCCGACTTCTTTGCCTGGTACATTGCTGCATCAGCCGCTTTTAACAATTGCTCACCACTGGCTTTGTGGTTCGGATAAACACATACCCCAATGCTTGCAGATATCTCGATATCCCTGTGTCTCTGAAGCTCATAGGGTCTTTTAAGACAAATTAAAATACGGTTCACTATTTCTTCTAATTGGGAAAGATCGGTCAGGTCGGAGAGAACTAAAGCAAACTCATCACCACCTAAACGCGCAACAGTATCTCCTTCACGGAGGGCGGCCTGAATCCGTTTCGCTACTTCTATGAGCAGAAGATCACCTACTTTATGGCCGTAGGTATCATTAACTGGCTTGAATTTATCTAAGTCTAAAAAACAGACACCAACGAGTTGTTTATTTCTATCAGCCTGTCGAAGTGACTGACCCAAACGGTCATTCAGGAGTACACGATTAGGCAAGCCTGTTAACGTATCGTAATACGCCATCTTTTCCACTTCTTCAAAATGCTTCAACTGTGCTGTTATATCGGTAAAAGCACCCACGTAGTTAATTGTCTTTCCTTGTTTATCCGTCACTGCGTTTATCGAAGTTCTTGAGGCAAACAAGCCTCCATCTTTGCGCCTGTTCCAGATATTTCCTTTCCAGCATTGCTGCTGCAAAAGACTGCTCCACATATCTTTAAAAAAGACATCATCATGATGACCTGAAGTTAAGAAGGAAGGTGTCTTACCAATTACTTCATCCTCCTGATATCCGGATAGCTGACAAAAAGCTTTATTTACCTGAACAATCTTTCCTTCGGCATCAGTAATCATCAGGCCTTCATTGACGTTCTCAAAAACACTCGCTGCTATTTGCAGTTGTTTCTGAGTTTCCTGTATATGTGTGACGTCGCGACTGATACCAAAAAGGCCTGTTACGTTGTTATTGTCGTCCAGCACTGGCCATTTGTTAGTACTTACCCAGCACTTTTTGCCTGACTCATCGTAATAAGGATCAACTTTGTTAAGAAGAGCTTTTCCTTGCTCAAAAACCGGACGCTCTTCTTCGTAATAGATGGCTGCAGTATCGGCAGGGAACACTTCCAGATCATGTTTCCCTTTCATCTCTTGCCAATTCTTATGGCCGGTGATGTTAGCCAGAGTTTGACTGCAAAATCTAAACCGGCTGTCGATATCTTTGAAGTAAATAAAATCCGACGTGTTATCGAGTAGAGTTATGAAATCTCTGTTCAATTCTGACAGTTTTTCCTCGGCAGCTCTTCGATCTGTCACATCATGTATAACTGAGTACAGATATTGCTTTTCATTAGCAATCAGAGGGCCGGAGTGAACCTCCACATCACGAAGCTCCCCACTGGCCAGCTTATGAACAAAGAAGAAATGGTTACGCTTTTGTTCCGCAGCACGATTCATTTCTGCCAGAGTAGCTTCCTCTGACAACTGATTGAGATCGGTTACCCGCAGGTGCCGAATCTGATCGTATGTGTATCCGTAATAGCTGATAGCTGCTGTATTTGCATCAACAATGCTACCGTCTTCAGGGCTGATAATCAGCATTGGAATTTTGGCCGCTTCAAACAGCAAATGCGACTGGATCTCAGTTTTGCTATTTGGAAGGTCTGCAGAAGGCATTTTGCGTTTCCCAGGACTGCTATTACTGTCTAAGTTACCAGGGCTATATAAGCTCATGAAGCCGGTTCTCTGGCCTATACCTTTACAAAGTCACAACTTCATTTTAACGATAAATGAAACCTGCTGATTCTCAATAGCCAAGAGACTTATGATTGATTTATCTTCAGATTTTCTTAGCAGATATGCAAAAAACGATATCAAAATGCAGATTACAAAGTTTAAAAATCAATTCTGAGTCGTTAAACAGAAGGCTGAATCGCTTGCAACTATTCACATTTAACGTAGAACAATAAAGGTCAGGGACTCGAGGCCTTTTTATGTCTGTCTGCCGAACGATGCAACCGAAGCAAAACGGGTTTGTGAGGTTTTAAGGCAAATACCAGGCATGACTGCGAACTCATTACCCACTAAGGTCGATAAAATAACTACAGCCATTCGTAAAACCTACCCATGCTAAGCAAATGAATGTTAAATTGAAAAACGGAAAATCTACATCTGAAGAATCCAGATAGGTGAGTAGAAAAAAGAGCAGCTGTCATTTCATCCATAGCAGTCATTACTCATTAGCCATAAATGCTCTATGTTCAGTTTTCGGAGAGAGTCATGAAAAAAAGATCCAGGCCTGCAGGAAAGGAGTACATCGCTCCATGGGAACAGGCGTTCAATAAAGTTCTGAGTCCTGTAGAAGAATTTATCCACCGGCAAACAACCAGTGGCGTGTTGTTAATGTTATGCGCTGTGGTGGCATTATTTATAGCCAACGGACAATTTTCAGAGGCTTATTATCAATTTTTTAAACAGTACCTCACTGTTGGGCTGGACAACTTTAATATCTCGAAATCGCTGCACCACTGGATCAATGATGGCTTAATGGCTGTTTTCTTTCTGGTCGTTGGTCTGGAGCTAAAGCGGGAATTACTTGTTGGCGAGCTTGCTAATTTAAAACAGGCATTATTACCAATCATCGCAGCAATTGGCGGTATGGTTGTTCCTGCTTTGATCTACTATTCGATTAACCCTACTGGCCACACAGCTGGCGGCTGGGGAATACCAATGGCAACGGATATAGCCTTCGCGTTAGGCGCGCTGGCACTGCTTGGTAAACGTGTTCCGCAAACTCTCCTGATGTTTTTAATTGCTGTTGCGATTGTCGATGATCTAGGAGCAGTAATAGTCATCGCGCTCTTCTATACAGAAACAATCAACGTGTCAGCACTGGGTTTAGCAGCACTGTTTATACTATTGCTTACTGCTTTGAATCTGGGAGGCGTACGTCGCTTAAGTCCATATTTGATTGTTGGTGCTTTCCTATGGATTGCCATGCTTAAAAGTGGTGTACATGCCACGCTTGCCGGGGTTATTTTAGCGTTCACCATTCCGATGAAACCTAAGTATGATCCAAAGCGGTTTGTATCCTTAATTGGCGACAGTGTCGACAAGATAAGACAGGCTTATCGACAGGATGAGAACATCATTACCAATGATAGCTTACGCTCTAAAGTGTGTGCTTTAAGTAATGGTGCATTCCTGGTGCAGGCACCGGCACAGATTTTAGAAAGCAAACTGCATTTACCCTCTGCTTACATCATCATTCCAATTTTTGCTTTAGCAAATGCAGGGGTGGCGATTGATCTGTCAGGTCTGGGAAGTGTTGTGACACACCCCGTCACTATCGGCATCGGATTAGGGCTGGTCTTTGGTAAATTAATTGGTATTGCAGGCCTTACCTGGGTAGCAATAAAGACCGGTCTGTGTAATCTGCCGAAAGATCTGACTATGAGCCATATTATCGGCGTTGCTCTGATGGGAGGCATCGGCTTTACAATGTCGATCTTCATTGCAGAGCTGGGTTTTGCAAATCATCCGGAAGATCTCCTGATGGCGAAGAGAGGCATTCTGTTTGCCTCATTCACTGCAGGTATTTCAGGATTTATCTGGCTATATATGACGTCTAAAACGCCAAAGAACGAACCGGCAGCCTCCGACAGCACAGAAGAAAAACTTGTCTGATTGCTAATCAGGTGTAGGAGGAAAGCTTACCTACAAGCAGTATTAAGCTTTCCTCTATCCCGTTGAGATAAGCGGCACACTCTACTCAGGTAATATTGCCTGAATATTTCATTGCGACGTTTTACAGATGCTCTGTCTGCGGCTCAACCTCAGGCTGAAATACAGAAGCAGAGTCCGCTGGATAATACATGTAATGATCTGTTATTTAACGTGTCGCCAAGCAAAAAAAAAGCAGCCATAAAGGCTGCTTTTTCAATGGTTTAAATAACCTGTTCTGATCAGAAATCCAGGTTGGATACGTTGAGTGCGTTGGTCTCAATGAAATTTCTGCGCGGTTCTACTTCGTCACCCATCAGGGTGGTGAACAGCTGATCAGCACCGATAGCATCTTCAATGGTTACCTGCAGCATGCGACGTACTTCCGGATCCATAGTGGTTTCCCACAGCTGTTCCGGGTTCATCTCACCCAGACCCTTATAGCGCTGGATGCTATGGCCACGCTTGGACAGATCCATCAGCCAGTTCAGGCCCTGCGGGAAGTCGGTGGTTTCCAGGGTGCGTTCTCCACGCTTGAAGTAAGCAGTTTCTTCCAGCAGGCCGTTCAGGGTATCGCCCAGCGCAGTCAGCGCTGCATAGTCCTTAGACTCGAAGAAAGCCTGATCGAACACATACTGACTGCTTACACCGTGCTGCAGAACTTTAACTTCCGGCAGGAAGGTACCTTCATGTTCTTTATCTTCATTGGCAGCACTGGTGTACACGTCACCGCCATCCAGCGTATCACCCAGGCCGTCACAGACCTGATCAATCCACTCAGATACCTTCTGATCGTCACGCATGTCAGCCAGCTCCAGACGCGGCGTATACACCATCTGGCGCAGGATCTGCTCAGGATATACACGGGACAGGCGGGCAATCATGCGGTCGACGTTGCGGTACTGGGAAACGATTTCTTCCAGTGCGGTACCGGAAATACCCGGTGCGTCGGCGTTAACGTGCATGGAAGCACCGTCCAGCGCGCCTTGCAGCAGGTAGTTATCCAGTGCGTCGTCGTCCTTAAGGTACTGTTCCTGCTTACCTTTTTTGATCTTATACAGCGGCGGCTGAGCAATATACACATGGCCGCGCTCGATGATTTCAGGCATCTGACGGAAGAAGAAGGTCAGCAGCAGGGTACGGATGTGCGAACCATCCACGTCGGCATCGGTCATGATAATGATCTGATGATAACGCAGCTTATCGGCGCTGAATTCTTCCCGGCCAATACCGGTACCCAGCGCAGTAATCAGGGTACCCACTTCCGCGGAAGTCAGCATCTTGTCAAAGCGGGCCTTCTCCACGTTAAGGATCTTACCCTTCAGCGGCAGAATGGCCTGAGTTTTACGGTTACGACCCTGCTTGGCTGATCCGCCAGCGGAGTCACCCTCCACCAGGTAAATTTCAGACAGTGCCGGGTCTTTTTCCTGGCAGTCCGCCAGCTTACCGGGCAGGCCGGCGATATCCAGCGCACCTTTACGGCGAGTCATTTCACGGGCTTTACGCGCCGCTTCACGGGCCCGGGCCGCATCAATCATCTTGGTAACCACGGCCTTGGCGTCCTGCGGGTTTTCCTGCAGGAAGTCGTTCAGCAGTTCATACATGGCCTGCTCAACGGCGGTTTTAACCTCGGATGAAACCAGCTTGTCCTTAGTCTGAGAAGAGAACTTAGGATCAGGCACTTTAACCGAGATAATGGCCGTCAGGCCTTCCCGGCAGTCATCACCGGTGGTGCTGGTTTTGCCGGTCTTGTTCAGTTTTTCGCTTTCAATGTAGGTGTTCAGACCACGGGTCAGAGCCGTACGGAAGCCTGACAGGTGAGTACCACCATCACGCTGTGGAATGTTGTTGGTAAAGCAGTGAATGCTTTCCTGGAAACTGTCATTCCACTGCATGGCCACTTCCACGCCCACGCCGTTTTCATGGGTGGTATTGAAGTGGAACATTTTGTTGATCGGTGATTTGTTGGAGTTCAGGAACTCAACAAACGAGCTCAGACCACCTTCATAGGCAAACAGTTCTTCATCGCCGCTGCGCTCATCAATCAGACGGATAGCAACACCCGAGTTCAGGAACGACAGCTCACGCAAACGCTTGGCCAGCAGGTCAAACTTGAATTCAATATTCTTGAAAGTGTCTTCAGACGGCCAGAAACGGCACAGGGTACCGGATGTTTCAGTCTGACCAACCACTTTCAGCGGTTCTTCCGGCTCACCGTGGTGATAGGTTTGCTCATGCACGTCACCGTTACGGCGGATGGTCAGCTTCAGCTTAGAGGAGAGGGCGTTTACAACGGATACACCCACCCCGTGCAGACCACCGGATACCTTGTAGGAGTTATCATCAAACTTACCGCCGGCGTGCAGCACGGTCATGATAACTTCAGCGGCAGATACACCTTCTTCTTCGTGGATATCTGTCGGAATACCCCGGCCGTTATCCGACACACTGACACTCTCATCAGCGTGGATAATGACCTTGATCTCACTACAGTAGCCGGCCAGCGCCTCATCGATGGAGTTATCCACGATTTCAAATACCATGTGGTGCAGACCGCTACCGTCGTCGGTATCGCCGATATACATACCCGGGCGCTTGCGAACCGCATCAAGGCCTTTTAAGACCTTAATACTGGAAGAATCGTAATCCTGATTTTCGCCGCTCATAAACTCTCCTGATGCTGGGTGACTAATTCACCCTGGTGTATCTCATGGAAACTCACCTGAGTCTCCTGAGACCAAAAATCACTCAGTGACGTTTTATCCACACAGGTGATAAAACACTGATTACTGGTTTTTTCTAAATAGCTACAAAACAACCGGCTGTGCTGATCGTCCAGTTCGGACGGTAAATCATCTATCAGATAGACACAGGCACGGCTGTTGAGCTTATAAAATAATGCACCCTGTGCCAGCTTTAAGGCGCTGACAACAATCTTCTTCTGGCCCCGGGAAAGCCGTTCTGCTGCATTATGTCCGTCGGCCTTAACCCTCAGGTCAGCCCGCTGCGGTCCGGCACTGGTAAAACCCTGCTTGCGGTCCCGCTCTAAGTTATCTGCCAGCACTGCATCCAGACCGCGTTTCTGATCCCAGCCGCAGCTAAATCCCAGCTCTATTTCGAGGTTTGGCAGCAGGCCTGCAAGTACCTGATCGAACTCAGGTTTCAGCAGCGCCAGATAGTCTTCCCTCAGGCTGTTCAGCTGCTCAGAATAGGTGACTAACTCACGGTCCCAAATCTGGCGCATTGAGGGATCGATTTTACCATATTTCAGCAAAGAATTACGCTGTTTTAAGACTCTTTTAAAGCCTCTCCACAGACGAATAAACAACGGATCAGTATGAAACACACCCCAGTCGATAAATGCCCGCCGGATTGCCGGGCTGCCTTCAAGAATCTGGAAGGTTTCTGAGTTAATTACCTGAATCGGTAACAGCTCTGCCAGGGTGGTTAAATCAATGTCTGCACCGGCATAACGCATCCTGCTGACGCCTTCCAAGCTGCGTTCCACCCCTAATGGCTGAGACGTTCCGGTGGCCATCGCATCCACTTCAGCAAACACCAGGCATTGCTCAGTACCACTGCTGATCAGATGACGCAGTTTATTGGTCCGGAATGAACGGGTCAGACCCAGTATATGAATCGCTTCCAGCAAGCTGCTTTTTCCGCTGCCATTGGCACCGTGGATAATATTGATATGTGCAGAAGGGGTGAATCTGATGTCAGCGAGGTTGCGTACCTGCTGCACCCTGAGAGTGGTTAAGGGCATAGGCGCGAGGGGCAGGTGATCTCAGACATAAAAGAAAGGACTGGCGGTCGCCGGCACAAAACTGCGCCGGCGGCCGTCAGGAATTACATACGCATTGGCATAACAACGAACAGGGAACCGCCGTCGTCCAGGCCTTCAACCAGCGCACTGCTGTTAGAATCGGACAGCGTGAAACGAACCACTTCAGAGTTCACAATCGACAGAACATCCAGCAGGTAGTTAACGTTAAAGCCGATTTCCAGGCTGTCGCCATCGTAATCCACTGCAACGGTTTCTTCCGCTTCTTCCTGTTCCGGGTTGTTCGCCATAACCTGCAGGTAACCACTGGTCAGAGACAGGCGCACACCACGGTATTTTTCGTTCGACAGAATCGCGATACGGCTGAATACCTGACGCAGTTCCTGACGGGTACCCAACATGAACTTGTCGCCACCCTGAGGGATAACGCGCTGATAATCCGGGAACTTGCCGTCAACCAGTTTGGAAGTGAAGGTAAAATCACCGGCATGGGCACGGATGTGATTAGCACCCACAACCAGACGCACTTCTTCATCACCACCCTGTAACAGACGGGCCAGTTCCAGAATACCTTTACGGGGTACGATGAACTGATGCTGTGAGGTGCTGTTGGTTTCAACGTCAGTCACGCTGGTCGCCAGACGGTGACCATCGGTGGATACCGCACGCAGGGTATTGTCGTTTACTTCCAGCAACATACCGTTCAGGTAGTAACGGACATCCTGCTGCGCCATGGAGAAACCGGTCTGATCAATCAGATGGCGAACCTGGCTCTGAGATACCGTCAGTTCAAATGCTTCCGGGCTGTCTTCCACATTCGGGAACTCAGCAGCGGGCAGGGTAGACAGTGTAAAGCGGCTGCGGCCAGCCTTAATTACCATCTTCTGACCAGTCAGCGTCAGTTCGATAATGGCACTGTCCGGCAGTGACTTACAGATGTCCATCAGCTTACGGGCCGGAACGGTAATAGAACCTGCTTCAGCCGGCTCTTCCAGCTCAACCCGGCCAACCAGTTCCACTTCCAGGTCAGTACCTGTCATCGACAACTGGTTGCCTTCGGCGACCAACAGAATGTTTGAAAGCACTGGCAACGTCTGACGACGTTCAACTACACCGGCAACCAGTTGCAATGGCTTGATCAGCGCTTCTCTAGAAATAACAAACTTCATGTTTTCCTACCCTTCATTAATCAGAGACCTTGCACGTTGTAGTGAGCAAAGGTCGCAATCTGCAAACTACGCCGTTAAGTGACGTAACAGGTTCTGATAATCCTCTCTTATATCCGTATCGCTCTCGCGCAATTCTGCCACCTTGCGGCAACCATGCAAAATGGTTGTATGATCACGTCCGCCGAAGGCATCACCAATCTCAGGCAGGCTGTGATTGGTCAACTCTTTGGACAGACTCATTGCCACCTGGCGGGGTCTTGCAACTGAGCGGCTGCGACGTTTGGACAGCAGGTCAGACACCTTTATCTTATAGTACTCGGCAACCACGCGTTGGATGTTATCTATACTAACCTGTTTGTCTTGCAATGCCAGCAAGTCTTTCAGGGATTCTTTAATAAACGGCGTGGTAATGGCGTTGCCGGTGAAATGTGCGTTAGCGATGACCCGTTTCAGGGCTCCCTCAAGCTCACGCACATTGGAACGAATCTTTTGCGCCAGGAAGAATGCGGCATCGTCCGGCAGACGAACCTGCGCTTCTTCGGCTTTCTTCATCAGAATGGCCACCCGGGTTTCCAGCTCCGGCGGCTCAATCGCAACGGTTAATCCCCAGCCAAAGCGGGATTTAAGCCGTTCTTCAACACCGTTAATTTCTTTCGGATAACGGTCGCTGGTCAGAATCATCTGCTGACCACCTTCTAACAGGGCATTGAAGGTATGGAAAAACTCTTCCTGTGAACGCTCTTTGCCGGCGAAGAACTGAATATCATCGATCAGCAGGGCATCTACAGAGCGGTAATAACGCTTAAAGTCGTTAATAGCATTGAGCTGCAATGCCTTAACCATATCGGCAACAAAACGCTCAGAATGCAGATAGACAATTTTAGCATTCGGGTTACGTTGCAGCATTTCCATGCCAACGGCGTGCATCAGGTGGGTTTTACCCAGGCCCACACCACCATATATAAACAGTGGGTTATAAGAACCGCCCGGATTATCTGCCACCTGCTGGGCTGCAGCCAGTGCAAGCTGGTTTGATTTACCCTGTACAAATGAATTGAAGGTAAAGGCTTGGTTGAGGTTTGACTGATGACGTACGCCGCCTTCCACTTCAACCACCCGGTTGGCTTTTGGTGCCGGCGCGGCAGGCGCTGCAGCAACAATTTCTTCAACACTCGGGGCTTCAGTAAACGGCTTGGCTTCAACAAAAGTAGTTTGTGGCTCAACTGCACCAAAACCGTCGTTATCAACATCTATAGCTAACTGGGTCGGCGCATTTTCCGGTGGCAAGACTTCAACCGGCTGACGCGGCGGCGGAGCCGGACGGCTCGGTGCAACCGGCGCGACTGATTCGGCAAACTGTGCCATCGGTGCCGGCGTCGGGCGAACCGGGCGCTGTACCTGCGGTGCCGCCGGGCGTTGCCGGAAGCCTGCAGTACTGCGGGCTGCAATATCAATGCTGACCTTACCGCTGATATCTCCGGACACCGCATTAACAATCTCGCGGATACGGCCCAGATATTTATCATTCACCCAGTCTTTAACAAACCGGTTCGGTGCCAGCAGCACCAGCTCACCGGTAGCCTCGGGAGACGCTTTTAAAGGACGGATCCAGGTATTGTATTGTTGTGCGGGGAACTCCTGCTGAAGACTCTGTAAGCACTGTTCCCATAACTCAACGGACATATATCAACCTTGCACGGCGAAGCGGCCTTTGCGACACAGACATTTCTTAATTGTCGCGACAATAAATAATCAGCCGATAATACCTGTTCTGAACCGGCTTATCCACAGTTAGATGAGGCTGTTACTAATTCTTTTTACAGCACGGTTTTCAAGCAATTAAACTGTCTGAAACTGATTGTTTTTTAAACAACCTGCCTGTAAATCAGACTATACAGAGCTTAAGAACAGTTAATATTCAGACTTACAAACATGCCAATATTTTAAAAAATAAGCATTTTATTTAGTTATACACAGATTTATAGGTTTTGAGCTCAGCATTTATACCGACAAAAACAGGACTTATGCCCAACAGTGAATAACCTTCCAGCCTGCGCCATCCGTGGCATTAATTAAGATTTTTCTCAAAAAAGTGATTGAAAACCGTACAGCATTTCACTAGAATTCGGCGTCTATTTTTGACTCGTGGGATTCAGCAACCTTACTGATACCACCACACTGTACGTTAGTAGGATCGAAACCATGAAAAGAACTTTTCAACCTAGCAATCTTAAGCGCGCTCGTACTCACGGCTTCCGTGCACGTATGGCTACTAAAAACGGTCGTGCGGTAATCAACCGTCGTCGTGCTAAAGGCCGTAAGCGTCTGGCTGCTTAATATTTGCCTGTTAGGCTCACTGAATGAATGAATTCAGCTATCCCCGCCGCGTGAGACTCCTTACCGGCGGGGATTTTAAACAGGTATTCAACCGAGCCAGCCTCAAGATCTCAGATCAACATCTGCTGATCCTAGCCTGCCCTAACGACCTCGGCCATTCACGTGTCGGTTTCGTCTTCTCCAAAAAAAATATCCGTTTAGCTGTCAATCGTAACCGCGTTCGGCGTATCATTCGCGAGTCTTTTCGGCTTGAACAGCAGCAACTTCCCAACGTCGATATCGTCATTTTGGCGCGTAAAGGCCTGGGGGATATGGAAAATAAGCAGGTTCATAAGCTTATTAAGCGCAGCTGGTCTCGCCTGATTAAGAAAGCTAAGCCCCAATCCCAATCTAAATAACGATAATGGTCCAACAACCATGGATGTACAGCGCGTATTATTGATTGCAGCACTCGGCATTATTTCCTATATGTTGGTCTTGCAATGGAATCAGGATTACAGCCAGCCACCTGCTACGGTCGCTCAGGCTGAAACTGTATCCGCTTATGACTCAACAGCTCCTGTCAGTGAACTGCCGCAGGAAACTGCCAGCGGTTCCGATGTACCAGGTGTAACCCCGGCGACAGCCGCTGCCAAAAAGAGCCAGCTGATCTCAGTAAAAACTGATGTTCTGGAAATTCTGATCGACCCTAAGGGTGGCGACATCATTCAGGTAGCACTGCCTGAATTTAAAGCCGCACTGGGTTCTGACCAGCCATTCATTCTGCTCGAGCAAAGTGCTAACCGCACCTATGTGTCCCAGAGTGGTCTGGTTGGCCTGAACGGTCCGGATGCCAGCAGCGAAGGCCGCCCGACTTATACCAGCAGCACCAGCAGCTACACACTGGAAGGCAACGAACTGAATGTTGACCTGTCGTTCACCACTGCCAAAGGCGTTGTGATCACCAAGCGCTATGAGTTCCAGCGCGGCAGCTACGATATCGGTCTGGACATGGTCGTTGATAACAAGACTGCTGATCCGTGGCAGGCAAAGCTGTTTGGTCAGATCAAACGTGACGCCAGCCCTGACCCGACATCTACCACTGATATGGGCATGCAGTCCTTCCTGGGCGGTGTCTTCTCTACAACAGAAGATAACTACCAGACCTACTCGTTCGACGATATGCGGGACGCCAGCTTCAAGAGCTCCAGCCAGGACGGTTGGGTAGCAATGAGCCAGCACTACTTCCTGAGTGCATGGATTCCTGCACCGGGTGCTGAATACAGCTACAGTTCACGGACTGCCAATGACAAGTTCATCGTCGGCTTTATTTCTCCGGAATTCAACGTACCTGCTGGCCAGAACAAGACAGTAAGCGCCCACTTCTATGCGGGTCCGAAGATTACTGAAAAGCTGGAAGAAGCAGCTCCGGATCTGCAGCTGACTATCGACTACGGCATCCTGTACTGGATCGCCAGCCCACTTGAGTGGCTGCTGAAAGCGATTTACGGCCTGGTAGGCAACTGGGGTCTGGCGATCATCGGTGTCACCATTGTTGTGAAAGCTGCACTGTTCCAGGTGAACGCCAAAGCATTTAAGTCTATGGCGAAGATGCGTAAATTTGGCCCTGAAATGGCCCGTCTGAAAGAACTTCACGGTGATGACCGTCAGAAGATGTCTCAGGCCATGATGGAACTGTACAAGAAAGAGAAGATCAACCCGCTGGGTGGCTGTCTGCCAATTCTGGCACAGATGCCAATCTTCATCGCACTGTACTGGGTACTGCTTGAATCCGTTGAACTGCGTCAGGCGCCGTTCATGCTGTGGATTCACGACTTGTCGGTAATGGACCCGTACTTTGTACTGCCAATCCTGATGGGTGCAACCATGTTCATCCAGCAGCTGCTGAACCCAACACCTCCGGACCCAATGCAGGCCAAGATCATGAAGATGCTGCCAATTGTCTTCACTATCTTCTTCCTGTGGTTCCCGGCAGGTCTGGTACTGTACTGGCTGGTGAACAACGTACTGTCGATTGCCCAGCAGTATGTGATCAACAAGCAGATCGAAGGTGACGGCGGCAACGCCAAGAAAGCCTGATCACCCCGATCTGAATAAAAAAGGCCTCCTGTGAGGCCTTTTTTACGTTTACCCGCGGTTGACTCCGCCTGCAGCGCTGGGGAAGATAACCCGCATCAGCGCTTAACTAACACAGCATACCGGATATCAGCATGACCCTTATCGATCAAGATACTATTGCCGCACAAGCCACACCGCCGGGACGGGGCGGGGTAGGGATCGTCCGGGTATCCGGCAAACTGGCCAAACCCATTGCCAAAGCAGTATTAGGCACAGAACCGGCTCCCCGTTATGCCCACTACGGCCCGTTTTACGACGCCGATAATAATCAGATTGATCAGGGCATCGGTATCTACTTCCCGGGACCAAACTCCTTCACCGGTGAAGATGTGCTGGAACTGCAGGGCCACGGCGGACCGGTCATTATCGACTTTATCCTCCGCCGGGTACTGGAACTGGGTGCCCGGCTGGCTAACCCCGGTGAGTTCTCAGAGCGAGCATTCCTCAACGACAAGCTCGACCTGGCCCAGGCAGAAGCCATTGCGGACCTGATCGACTCCAGCTCAGAACAGGCTGCCCGCTGTGCCCTGCGCTCCCTCCAGGGAATGTTCTCGGAACGCATACACACTCTGGTTGAGAGCCTCACCCAGCTGCGTATTTACGTGGAAGCCGCCATTGATTTCCCGGAAGAAGAAATTGATTTTCTGGGAGACGGTAAGGTCGCCAGTGATCTGGAAGCCATTATTCTGCAACTCACCAACGTGATGCAGGAAGCCCAGCAGGGCAGCCTGATCCGCGAAGGTATGAACGTGGTTATTGCCGGCCGGCCAAACGCCGGTAAATCCAGCCTGCTGAACGCTCTGGCCGGTAAGGACAGCGCCATCGTTACCGACATCGCCGGCACCACCCGTGACGTCCTCCGCGAACATATCCACATCGACGGGATGCCCCTGCACATCATCGATACCGCCGGCCTGCGGGATGCACCGGACGAAGTGGAACGAATCGGCATCAGCCGCGCCTGGGAAGAAATCCATAAAGCCGACCGGATTCTGCTGATGGTAGACGGCACCACCACCGCCACGGATGATCCGGAACAGATCTGGCCTGAATTCGTTCATAACCTGGAAGATCAGAGCAAAATCACGGTTATTCGCAACAAATGCGACCTGACCTCCGAGGCAATCGGCATTGGTGAACACCACGGCCACACGCTGATTTCCCTCTCTGCCAAGGCCAATATCGGCGTCGATACCCTGCGTCAGCACCTCAAAGACTGTATGGGCTATGCCGCTACCACCGAAGGCGGCTTTCTGGCCCGGCGCCGTCATGTGGAAGCCCTCAGCAAAGCCCAGAGCCTGTTACTCACTGGCCAGGAACAATTAGTATTTGGCGGAGCAGGGGAGCTACTGGCAGAGGACCTGCGCCAGGCTCAGCAACACCTCAGCGAAATTACCGGTGCCTTCAGTTCAGATGACCTGCTGGGCCGGATCTTCAGCTCCTTCTGTATCGGTAAGTAACCATGTCCGCGCCGGACTTCAGCCCTGAACTGCTCAGCCACCTGGCCGGTGCGGCGCAGTTTGAAGCCGGTCAGGCACTGCAACACACTGTGCAGGACTGGCTGGAGCATCCGGATCTCATCACTGGGCTTGTTTCAGACCCGTACACCCATACCTGCCACAGTGTTCAGCTACGCTGGCCACGCCAGCAGCTGGAAGGCAGCTGTGACTGCCCGGTATCGGAAGGTTTCGAATTCTGCCAGCACTGCGTCGCCCTGGCCCTCAGCGTTCAGCAGAGCCGGAATACAAGCGCCGGAACAACCACAGCAGAGCAGGGGACGGTTCTCAGCTATCTGGCCGGGTTGCCGAAGCATCAGCTGATTCGCCAACTGCAACAGCTGACCGCGAACGACCCAAAGCTTGAACGCCAGCTGATCCGCCAGGCACAGATCGCGCGAGGCTCGGTGGATATTGCAGGCCTTCGTAAACAGATCACCCAGGCGCTGCCATACCGGAAACTCAGCCAGCGGCAGAAAATCCGCAGCTACTTTGAACACGCCTGCAATGAACTGACAGATCTGAACAGCTGCCTCGACGCCTTACCTGCAGAAGCGGCCTTCAAACTATGTGAATACACACTTGAACGGCTCAACCAGGTACTCATGCGCTTTGATCCTCAGGGGTATCAGCACCCCTGTGCGGAACTCAGCTGCAGGCAATACACCCGGCAACTGTTACGGCAAAACTGGCCGGCTGAACAGCTGGCCACGTTTGTACTGGAACAGCTGAATCAGCCCAGAGAAATATATCCTGACCCTCTCAGCATACTGACGCCCGACAACGGTCTTGAATCCCTGATCACTAAGGCCCGTCAGCGCTGGCAAAATCAGCCCGCCAATCGCCAGTTATCTGAACTGCTGAACAGCTACGCCACCGAATACGGCGACCATGATTTACTGGCTGAATTACTGAGCCACTCATCAGCTCCGGCGGATACCGACACCCTGCTGCAATTTATCCGCACACAACTTGAACAGCTGAAAACATCTGCCACAAACCACACAGCGGACGCGCAGGAAGCCATCTGCCAGCAGCTTCAATCAATGTTTGATAGTCTGTCCCGGCAATCTCCGGATGCCCGCCAACTCAGACAACAGCAACAGTTAGAGGCAGAGTTTGCCGCTCTTCAGGGACAAGAAAAAGAATCAGCAGAACTGTACTGGCAGATATTCACCCAGCAGAAGAACCCGGACAGCTACCTGAACTATCAGCAGGCTAACACCGCACAGGGCATCAGCCCGCAACAGTCACAGCAGACAGCCGAAAAATACCTGTTGGAATGCGCCAAACACAGCAGCCGGGCAGGGCATCAGGCGCTGGCCCGCAGCCATGAGCACCTGTTTGAGTTTTACCTCGCCAGTGACCAGCTGCACAAAGCCCGAATCATTGCTGATCAGCTAACCCTGAGCCCGGCACACCTCGAAGCATTGGCGCTGCAGTTACTCAGCACAGCGCCCCAACACAGCCAGCAATATTACCGGCGCATATTAACCACACTGCTGCAGGAAGCCTCTGAGCAGGCTTATACCTACATCGCAGAGCTATTACAGCAAATCCCGGAATACGCTGCGGAGCATCCCCAGTGTCAGGCAGCGGCCAGTCAGCTACTCCGGGAACTGCTCGGCGAATTACGCCAACAGCATCAGCACAAGCGTCAGTTCATGCGCATACTGGCAACGCATTTTCCCACCTGACTGACCGCCTGCACGCTGTCGGATCAACTGCAGACCAGCAAACTCACTCTGAGCCTGATAACCGTTTTTTCACCCTCACCATTCTCATTTCAGCAGAGCTACAGATCAAAATCCTTTTAATAAATAGATAAAATAATATCTATTTACTATAGTATTTTATCTATAATGGATAAAATCATATCCATTACTGTATTTAAAATGTTTGATCTTAACCTCCTGACAGCCAGTGATATTCAGCAACAGCTAGCCGGCTATCTGCAGCAACGACGTAAACAGTTAAAGCTGTCCCGGGCGGCACTGGCTGAGCGCAGTACCGTTCCGGCCCCGACCATCAAACATTTTGAAACCTCCGGGCAAATCTCATTACGGCAGTTCCTGTTAATCTGGCAATGCGTAGATGATTTACAGAATCTGGCAGCACTGACCGCATCCTCAGAGCCAACTTCTACGCCGGCAAACTTCGCAAGTGAGCTAAGCAAATGACGCAGCAAACCATCGAGGTATGGCGACAACTCACAGACGGCAGCCGGATCAGACTGGGAACGCTGGGGGAAAATCATCACAGCCTGCTGTTTCAGTACCACGAAGACTGCCTGAACAGCCCGCTGAATCCGTCGCCCTTTATCCTGCCATTTGATGACCGGATTCACCGCTTCAGTAAACAGGCCCCTGACGCCATGCCAGGCTTGTTTACCGACAGCCTCAGCCAGCACTGGGGGCTTCGGCCACTGATGGATTTTTTCCGCAGCGGGCAGCAAAGCACGGTCAGCCCAACCGGTTGTCATAACTTGCTGCAAACCACAGAAGCAGATCTGATTGGCTCGCTGCTCTATCAGTCAGATAACGGTGAAATCCACGCTGCATCAGCCTCAACGGATTACTACGGGCAACTTGCTGCCAGTCATCATCTGTCCGATCACGTACAGTCTCTAATCAGCAGCGACAACCACATCCACGGTATGCCCTGGCAGGCTCAGGTATACATCGACCCGTTAATACCGGACCAGCTGCACAGTGACAATGCCGCCCATCTGGAGCCCTGGGTGTTACAGTTTGGCCATCCCAAAAATCCGCTGGGTCAGGAACAGGGGCTGGCAGATGCAGCCTATCTGCAAATGGCCAGGCTTGCCGGTATTGATATCCCCGAATGGCAACTGATTACCCCTCCGGCGCAGTCAAAAGCAGCTCCCTGGCTTGCTTACCGACGGCCAGACTATGTGCAGGGGCAGGGCCGGCAACATATCCAGCGTCTCTCATCACTGCTGAACAATCCGTGGTGGCAGCCGGGTATCGGTTACGAACAGCTGATCAGGGCCAGCCAGTTGCTTTGTCAGCGTCCGGCCACCGGCCGGGATATGTTTAACCGGGCAGTATTCAATCTGCTCAGCTGTAACCGCGACGACCACAGCAAGCACTGGAGCTTTGTTCAGGATGATAGCGGACAGTGGCGGCCGGCCCCCATGTACAGTGCCGGCTTCAGACCCGCCGGTAACCGGCAGCATGAAATGCCTTTTAACGGAGCAACCTCACAACCTGACCGGCGCAGCATGCAACAACTGGCATCACTGGCCAATTTCAGCCACTGGCATCAGGCCCGTCAGGTAATCGAAGAGACACTGGATGCCCTGCAAAACTGGGAAATCTTCGCCAGTCAGCTGGATATTCACCGGGATACCCAGCGAAATGTACGGCGGGAACTGGATGAGTGTTATCAGCAAAACCGCCATCTTTTACAAAAATAGCTATATTAATCAGCCAGATAGATAACTAATAAAGAACTAACCCCAAGATTAGTTACATCTTTATAACAACTTATTCACAGCCTTTTGTGGATTATGTGAGTAAGATATAAAAACAAAAATGCTTATATCAAAAGTTATTAACAACTGCCAGTCTCTATGCCGGATGCCTGTTTTGTGTATTCAGCAGAGCGCAGACGTGCTTTGATTAAAAAATCAGCAAAAATAAGTGATTAGCGATTTAATCCAACAGGAATTCAGTGTTTAACGACACCTTTACCACATGTTATGCACAGCTATCTGTGAATTAAGTGCATAACATTAAAAATAACCGATTTAGCGAGCCAATACTTATGAACATCAGCTGCCCGCACTGTAACGTCACCAACCGTATTCCGGAGGAACGTCTGGAAGACAAACCCAATTGCGGAAAATGTAAACAGCCAATCTTCAGCGGCAAACCCGTCGACCTGACCGCTGCCAATTACAGCAAACAGGTATTGCAGAACGATTTACCGGTTCTGGTGGACTGCTGGGCAAGCTGGTGCGGCCCCTGTCAGCAATTCGCGCCGATCTTTGACCAGGCCGCCAAAACCTTTGAACCCCGGTTACGGCTGGTGAAACTGGACACCGAAGCGGAACAGAACATTGCAGCTCAGCTGCAGATCCGTTCTATTCCTACCCTGATACTGTTTAAAAACGGTAAAGAAGCCGCACGGATGAGTGGCGCGATGCCACTGGGCCAGCTGCAGCAATGGCTGCGCCAGCAGGGCATTGAGGTATAAACAGAAAGTACTGACAGGCACAGCCGTGCCTGTCGGTCAGATAATCAGAAAATGGCCACGGCAACACCACTGAACACATAACTGTGGGTACCGCCGTTCTGAGCTTCCAACTTCTTCCAGTTAGCAGTGGCCTGCCACTGAGGGTTGGATTCATTGGAATTATAAAAGAAGGTCTTACCGGCCTCGTAGGCCACTAGAATATTGTGCATACCACTGAAGTTGTCTTCACTGGGTTTGGCGCCGCTGTGCATCGTATAACTGCAATTATAAAAGACCGCTTCATCCAGAGCAATGCTCCCTTTCACCGCCTCCTGCACCAGCAGATTGAAAATATCATTCATGCCGCTACGCATCATCCCGTTGACCATCGAGATCGCTTTACTCTTCTGGCCTTCATCACACAGCAGCTTTGCTTTCACACCAGGCCAGCGTTGCTTTATCTGACTGACAATCAGCCGGGGATCACTGTTTTTATCATCTGCCAGTGGCTTGGTAACTGCGCAGGTATCACTGAACTGAATACTCGGCCAGAGATCATCCTCAGCAAAGGTGGCAGTCAGGGCAGTCTGCTTAATCTCATTGATTGCGATTGTCGTACAGTGCGCTGCACATGAATTTCCATTCTGTTCCGGTAAACGTTTGGTTGGCACGGGTTAACTCCATTCACTGATTACAGATACTAAAAAAGCTGTGAAAAAACATACATGTTTCTTCACAGCTTTTTTAACAGTAGCTAAAACTTCAGTGAAACGCACAGCCATCACTACGCATTTTGTGACACGCTTTTTACATCAGCAATTAGCCATTCACCAGGAAGTGCACTCCGATACTGGCGGCGTAACCCAGTGCAATCACCGGTGTCCAGCGCAAATGACCAAAGAAAGTGTACTGACCACGGGCCTGTCCCATCAGTGCCACACCGGCTGCAGAGCCTACCGATAACAGACTACCGCCCACACCGGCTGTAAGCGTTACCAGCAGCCACTGCATGTCGGACATTTCCGGATACATAGTCAGTACCGCAAACATCACCGGAATGTTATCCACGATGGCAGACAGAATGCCCACCAGTACGTTCGCAGTGGTTGGCCCCAAATCACCGTAGAAGAATCCGGATGCCATATTCAGGTAACCGAGGAAGCCCAGACCCCCTACCGCGAGAATGATGCCGTAGAAGAAGAACAGGGTATCCCACTCCGCCCGGGCAATACGGGAGAACACATCAAAGTTATACGGATCAACACTGGCTCCTGGAGGCGCATCAATACCGTTGCGCCAGCTGGCTGACCTGCGGCGCAGGTAGAAGCCAAAGAACTGCAGATATGCCAGGCCCATCATCATGCCGAATACCGGCGGGATATGCAGCAAGCTGTGGAAGCTGACCGCAGTCACAATGGTCAGCAAGAATAAGCCAACAATGGTCAGGCCGCCGAATTTAATTGCTGTCATTTCATCACTGTGGCTCTGTGGCCGGCCATCCGGTAAGGAGAACTGCATGATGAATGCCGGTACCACAAAGTTAACAACAGAAGGCAGGAACAGGGCAAAGAAGCCGCTGAATTCAATCACACCTTTCTGCCACACCATCAGAGTGGTGATATCACCGAACGGACTGAACGCGCCGCCGGCATTCGCTGCAACCACAATGTTCACACAGGAAAGCATGACAAACTTCGGCTGATCTTTACCCACCGCCAGTACCACGGAACACATGATCAGCGCAGTGGTAAGGTTATCGGCGATCGGAGAAATAACGAATGCCAGTACCCCGGTCATCCAGAACAACTGTCGGTAACCAAAGCCTTTTGCCACCAGCCAGTCACGCAGGGCATCAAACACACCCCGTTCCAGCATGGCGTTTATATAGGTCATGGCAACCAGCAGGAAGAAGAACAGCTCCGCGTATTCAAGGAAGTTATGCCGGATAGCGCCTTCAACCAGTTGTGGCGAGCCTTCACCCACATAGTAAATGGCAATCAGAATCCAGATCAGGCCTGCTGCCATCATCACCGGTTTGGATTTACGCAGGTGTAACTGCTCTTCAAAAATGACCAGCATATAAGCAACAAAGAAGATGCCGATGGCGGCAAAACCCACCCAGCTGGCAGTGAGATCCTGTATGGTTCCGCTGGCTTCAGCAGATGACGCCCAGCCGGAAGTTGCGGTCAATAAGCCAAGTATCAAGGCTAACCACTTCATGGAGATATCCCCTGTAAATGAGACTACTGAAAAAAACTCGTCTTGCAGAATATATGGAGGGTAGGAAGCGTCTGACTAACAGACTGCCTGAAACTGCGACACACATCTTTCCTTCAAGGCGATTTAGCCCCGGAAGTAAAGCAAAAAACAACACCGAAATGCAACTTCTCTAGCACTTAAGTCGTACTCGTCTGATCCGTGTCAATTATCCACGGCTGACAGCCCGGTAAACATGTGGATAACACCTGAGTAATATCTGCACAGACAGAGGATAAGCTGTGCAGGGTATAGCAACGATCGCCCGGGAATGCCTCAGCTCAGCCGGTATTAATACGCTGGGTAATTTCCCGCAAACGGCTCCAGCTCTGCAATGCCATGGGTAATCCCAACATCGCTTCAACAAACTCCCAGGAATAACTGACAATCGAAAAAATAGTGCCGGCAGTAACTGGCTCAATTGTCACACTGGCCATGAGGTTATGCACAATAAACAGCAGTGCCAGCAGGAAGATTCCGCCGTACAGCCAGGCTTCACTGTCTGACAGCTTTACTTCCCAGCGTCGCAGCATGTTCAGGTGACGGTGAAACTGCCAGGGCAGGGCACGCTGCAAAACATTCACTTGGCGTTCCTGTTGCGCATTCAGTGCACCGTTCAGACGGTAGAAACGCCGGTGAAAGCAGGCATAAAGTGCCAGCATTGCCAGAGTCAGTGCCACTGCAGCCCAGGCCAGCTGGCCGGCAAATCCCGCCAGAATGATCAGTGAAACCGTCAGCTGAATTACCGAGGTAAACAGCAGAGGGACCTCGTTTTCAAGGAAATCCACCAGCTCCCGGGACATATCCAGCCGGGCACTGCGTACTGATATCCCCAACCCCTGCTGACGTTCAAGTAAACGTAATCCCAGTTCCACCTTAATCGTGCCATACACCCGGGTGTCATATATGCGCCGCACCACAGATACCACCACCAGCAAGGCAAACGCCCCGGCAAGTAGCAAAAGAGGGCCGCTATCCTCCGCTAACAGGCCATCAATGGTCTGGCCCATCAGTAAAGGCAGGCAGGCCATTAATACATTTTCCAGCACCACTAACAGCCAGGTGGTAACAACTTTTCCCGGAAAGGTACGAATAATCTGCCAGATCGTCAGTTCACCGGACACAGCAAAGCCTCCATCTCTTCAGCTGTCTCCCGGTTAAGCACAGAAACAGCAAAAATTAGTTTATTGTCATATTTGACAATTTAAATCGCAGCTAGTAAATTATCAAAACTGACAATAAACTGATCAGGGTTAATAACCCGTTAAGATCCACAGATAAACACACAGGTAAGCCATGGGACGTCCAAGTAAAAAAGCAGAACGTACGGAAGAGATCTTTCAGGCGTTTCAGCGCTGCGTGATCCGCTTTGGTCTGGAAGGCAGCACACTGGAACGGATTGCTGAAGAAGCAGGCCTGCAGCGCAGCCTGGTACGTCATTACGTTGGCAACCGTTCAGAACTGGTTGAACAGCTGGCAGAACGGACCATTAAACAATCCAACCAGCAATGGACTGCACTGGAAGCCCATTTACCGGCAACCGGAATCAGCCAGCCATTACTGGATATTCTGTTCGACTATGAAAGCAGCAGTGATATCAGCCTGCTGTTTCAGGCATTACTGTTCTCTGCGGCGCAGGATGCATCCCTTAAGCAAAAGCTGAAGGACTGGACCGAACACAACATCACTGCCATCAGCCAGCTGCTGCGCAGGGATTACCCGGATGCAGATGCCGGTACCCTGAAATCCGTCGCATTCGGCCTGTTATCACTGTATTTCAACCTTGATTCCCTGAGTCCGCTGGAGCTGATGTCCGATTACCGTCTGCCGGCCCGACAGGCTGCAGAGCAATTACTCAGCGCCCTGAAAACCGCTTAATTCCGGAGAAATATTCATGCTAATTACCACCGTCATCGGCATTCTGTTACTGCTGTGGGTCATCTGGGATCTGTTCAGCGGCAATGTCTGGCTGCACCGTGAATTTCGCCGCGCAGAGGAACCCTTTGCCTATTGGACGACCTTGCTGCTCTGGCTGGCAGTCGCCATTTCCTGCTTTTTCTGGGAACTCTGAACAGGGGGATAACCGATGACAGTATTACCAAAACGTAATCCATTCCTGCTCGCCGTGTACTTTTTGGCCGTGATAATGATGTTTGTGTTTATCGCCTGGGTCATTCTGTATCCCTACGGCAGTAGCGGCTATACCGGTGCAGCGGTCAGCCAGCATATGCAGGATACCGGCCGGCAGGAAAGCACCCGACAGGAAACCACCAAAGCAGCTGTCTCTCAGACAGCTCAGCCCAGCCGAAGCGTTAATACCAACACGGTTGCCGATCAGGTACCGGAACAACGTCAGCCCCTGCGGCTGGCGGGTACCGGCATCCAGCTGAACCTGCAACGCCCGCTGCAAACCCAGATCGACCGTGCCTGGCAGCGCTTCATTGACACCGACCTGCTGAGCAAGGTGGAAATCACTAACAGCACACAGGTGTATGCGGTCTATCACGGCTATAACCAACAGGCACAGACTGTCCGGATGACCATCGGCTACGTGGTTAACGAACGGGGCTATGTGCCGACAGGTATAGACGTACTGGAAGTTGCCGGCGGCCGCTACCTGCGCCTCTCCGGCGAAAACGTGCTGGATAACTGGAGCAATTCGCAGCGCTTCGGCGACGCCCTGACATACACCGCGGATTACGAACTCTATTTGCTGAATGAAAATTACCAGGTACTGAGTCAGGTCGCATTCCTGGCCGTGAAATAAGCCACCTGACGTAAGAGGAACACCATTATGTATGATACCGATCTGCTGACCGCCAGTTGGCTGGAATACTTTGAATACATTTCCTTCAGTATTTATGACTGGGTACTGGTATTTGCACTGCTCTTTCTGCTGCTTGAATTCGGTAACGATGCCGTCACCAAACGGCTAAACGGCGAGCGTATTCTGGAAAGCCTTTCCAGCATCTTTACCCTGGTACCTTACTTTGTTGTGGAAGGCTTTATCTTTGCCGGCGCGGTTTACCTGTTCTACAGCGTCCACGAAATAATCCCCTGGAAACAGCCAGTGAATGCTTATACCGCCATGCTGGTGCTGTTACTGGCAGACTTTGCCTACTATGCGGAACACTACTTTTTCCACAAAGTACGGCTGTTCTGGTTATCCCATTCGGTGCATCACAGTTCCACCATGATGAATACGGCAACCGCTTTCCGCTTCAGCATGTTTGATCCGATTCTGCCGGTGCTATTTCATTTCCCGCTGATTCTGATGGGCTTCCACCCAATGCTGGTAATCGGTGCAGAAGTCATCGTGCTGGCGTATCAGTTCTGGCTGCATAACGAAATGATTGGCAAGCTGGGCCCGCTGGAATGGCTGTTCAATACCCCATCCCATCACCGGGTACATCACGCCTCAGATGAGAAATATCTGGATAAAAACTTCGGCGGCATACTGATCATCTGGGACCGGATCTTCGGCACCTTTAAAAAGGAAGAAGAGCTGCCCAACTACGGTCTGACCACACCGATGACCAGCAAAAACCCGATTACCGTGCAGTTCTATGAATTTCCGCGACTGTATAAAGACCTGATCAGCGCCCGTAACAGCCGGGAATTCTTCGGCTACCTATTTAACGGACCCGGCTGGCGACCGAAAGGCTACCGGGCTCGCAAAGCCGCTGAAGCTGCTGCTGAAAAGGCAACCGCTCCGGCAGACAGCTAAGAAACACCCTCACTGACCCATCTTATTTTCACGGATGTCTGTTAACCGCAGACATCCGGCGGGCACCCCTGTGCCTGCCAAACACCATTCTTACAGGGAGAGACCATGAATACCTTATCCCAAACCAGCCGGTTTCTGATGCAGAGCACTCTGGGTGCCGACCAGCAAACCGTTCAGGATGTATCCCAACAGGGGATAGATAACTGGTTGAATAATCAGCTTAATTCGACTTTATCCTCAGGTAATACCTATGCGGATACCAGCCGGGAAATATGGCAGTATTTTCGCAGTAAGCTGCTCAGCCAATACGGTGAATCCGCTATCAACGGCGAAAGCAACAACCCGGCGTTGCCGTATAAATGGTACTTCCACATGGCCTGGTGGCAGCACGCCCTGAACACACCACCGGAACACTTGCTCCGGCAGCGGATCGCGCAGGCCCTGAGTGAAATACTGGTGATCTCCGATAATTCCCAGCTGGAACTGGATGCCGTGGGGATGGGCAGTTACTACGATCTGCTCTACAAACATGCCTTCGGCAACTACAGCGACCTACTGTATGACGTCAGCATGCATCCGTGCATGGGGGTGTATCTGTCACATATGAATAACCGTAAAGCCGAACCGGCCAGGCATATTCATCCGGATGAAAACTATGCCCGTGAAATCATGCAGTTATTCACCATTGGCCTGTATGAACTGAATCCGGACGGCAGCCGCAAAACCGATGCATCCGGCCGGCCACTGGACAGCTACAACAATGACGATATCAAAGAACTGGCCCGGGTATTTACCGGCCTGAAAGCCTCCGGCTACGAGTATGAGTGGAACACCAGCTTCTGGGAAAGCAGCTATAACGGTTACCCGGTCAGCTTTGATGACGGCATTGATAAAACCTACAAAGTCCCGCCGTTCATTAACATGACCAAACCAATGGCCATCGACGAAGATCGCCACGACCGGGGTAGCAAGCAACTGCTGAAAGGCCGGGTAAAGTTACCGGCCGGGCAGGGCGCTGAACGGGAAATCCGTTCTGCCGTTAAGCAGCTGGTGGCCCATCCGAATACCGCTCCCTTCATCGCCACCCACCTGATTAACCAGTTGGTGACGTCTAATCCGTCGAAAGCCTATGTCAAAGCTGTGGCTGCAAAGTTTGGCAAAGAAGGGAATCTGAAAGCCGTTATCCGTGAGATTCTTACTTATCCACAAAAGAACGCTGTCGCGAAAAAACGTCTGCCATCCGCCCGTCAGGAAGGGAATCAGACAGTACAGTCACAGAAACTGAAATCACCGCTGCTGCGCGCCACTCAGATTCTGCGGGCATTCCGGGCCGGTAACCGGTCAGGCAAACTGTGGCTGATCGGCGATGACCTGCAAACCCTGGTGCAGCAGCATCCGCTGTCTTCACCGACAGTATTCAATTTTTATAAACCGGATTTTGCCCCCCATGGCCCGCTGGAGCTGGCCGGTTTTGTTGCGCCGGAATTCGAACTCCACACATCTGCTACCTCAATTGCCTATGTGAATATGATGTATTACTGGTTCTTTGGCGAATACTTACCCGCCGTCAGTACCCGGATAAACAGTACCCCGGGCATCCACAACGTGCCCGAGCTGGACCCGGATGTTCTCAACCGGGATACAGAGAACAAACTGCAGTTGGATTTCAGTGCTGAAATCGCCATGGCAAAAGATCCTGCCAGCCACAGTGCACTGATCGATCGAATGAGCCTGCTGCTCACCGGTACAACAGACCTGAGCATTAAACCGCAGATTCTGGAGGCCTTTAAACACTACCGGGATCAGCCTGCCTGGGTGGTGCAAACCATTGCCTTCATGCTGACCATTTCCCCTGAATTCACTGTCCTGGAGGCCTGATTATGCGTCATTCAGAATCTGCTTCATCTCTAAATAAAAGCCGCCGTCACCTGCTCAAATCAGGCCTGGGCCTGGCGGGTGCCGGGCTGCTGGGCGGAACCGCACCGGTATTTACCGCACCGGCGTTTGGCGCTACCGGCCCGGCACCGGGGGATATCCACATACAACCGGCCCGTAAGGCACTGGTATTTATTATGCTGGACGGTGGCAACGACAGCTTCAACATGCTGGTCCCGCGGGATGACCGCCATTACCGGGA
Organism: Aliamphritea spongicola; assembly: GCF_017051665.1. Taxonomy (NCBI): domain Bacteria; kingdom Pseudomonadati; phylum Pseudomonadota; class Gammaproteobacteria; order Oceanospirillales; family Oceanospirillaceae; genus Aliamphritea; species Aliamphritea spongicola. The sequence continues at coordinate 142,179 of NZ_JAFIDL010000002.1, read as the reverse complement.
ATACCGCAACAGTCGCAGTAATCTGGCATTGCCACAACACAGCCTGTTACCTCTGGATAACCGCAGCGATCAGCAGAGCAGGGAGTTCGGCCTGCACCCGGCCATGCCGGAAGTACAGACGCTGTTTAACCAGCAAAAACTGGCCTTTGTCGCCAACATCGCCCCGATGACTGAGCCGACTACCAAACAGGCAATGCAGAACGGTTCGGCAAAGCTGCCACTGGGGCTGCTGTCCCACGCAGACCAATTCAGGCACTGGCAAACATCCCGCCCGGATGCCCGGATTAATCAGGGCTGGTTTGGCTATTTTGCTGACGCCCTGCAGCCACGCCGCCCGGACACTCAGATCCCGATGAATATCTCCCTGGCGGGCAGTAATATCATGCAGAACGGTGTTCTGGGCAGCCACTACAGCATTACCGATAAAGGCAGTGTGGGTCTGATCGTTAATGAAGAGAAAACCCCGCTGAATCAGGCATTACTGGAAAGTTTTGAAACCCTGCTGAATACAGATTACGGTCAGGATCCGTTTAAACAGACCTATCTGTCCCAGACCCGCCAGGCGCAGTCCCGGCATCAGACCTACCGTGAGGCAACAGACTCAGCAAAAGTAAATACTTACTTTTCTGACTCCCCCTTATCTCAGCAACTGAAAATGGTTGCCCGCAGCATCAAATCAGCAGACCGCCTGAATCTGCAGCAGCAAACCTACTTCCTGCGCTATATCGGCTGGGATCATCATGATGAGCTGCTTAATAACCACCAGCGTATGCTGCAGGTGCTGAGTAAAGCACTGGGCGAATTCCAGCAAAGTCTGGATGAACTGGGCATAGCCGATCAGGTCATTACTTTCACCGGTTCTGACTTTGGCCGGACCCTGACTTCCAACGGCAACGGTACCGACCACGGCTGGGGCGGCAACACACTGGTGATGGGCAACGCCATTCAGGGTGGTCGCATTTATGGCCAGTATCCATCCCTGGCACTGGGCAATGCTAACCCTCTGGATGCCGGTGACGGTGTGCTGATTCCCACCACCGCCACTGATCAGCTCTACGCCGAACTGGCCCGCTGGTTTGGCGTAGCAGATAAAGATATCCACACCCTGTTTCCCAACCTTAAAAAGCACAACCAAACTTCTCTCAGCCAGCTGATCTGATCAGCAAAGCCACCGGATTTCCCCGTTCAGAGGGAAGTCCGGCAAGGAGACCGTCATGAAGATTTATATCATTAAAGCCAGTGCCCAGAGCGCCTTTAAAGATTACAAACAGGCAATGGGCGCACCTCCTCAAAGCATCAATGCCCTGGCAGCCGCCGCTCCTGAATGGGCAACGGTTAAAATCCTGGATGAAACCTCTCAGGCACCGGCAAATGAACAGGAATCAGCCGACCTGGTGGTTATCTGCATGTCGACGCCGGATGCCCTGCGGGGCTATCAACTGGCTGAAGTATTCCGTCAGCGGGGCATTCCGGTTGTCCTCGGTGGCCTGCATCCCAGCTTCATGCCCGATGAAGCCCGGCAATATGCAGATGCAGTACTCTGCGGCGAAGCAGAACAACTGTTTCCCCAACTTTTAAACGACTTTTACGAGCACAGTCTTCAACCCTTATACAAAAGCGAAAACCCTTTAACCATGCAGGGTCTGCAGCCTTATCCACAGGCGCTTATCGACCTTAAAGCCTACGGCAATCTGAACTCAGTCATGGTCTCCAGAGGCTGTAAATTTAAGTGTGAATTCTGCACTGTGCATAAGTTCTTTCCACACTTTAATGTCCGCCCGGTCAGTGAAATTGTCGATGAGATCAAAGCCAGTGGCGGTCAGTATTTTGAACTGCATGCAGATAATCTGATTGCCGACCGCGAATACGCTCTGGAGCTGTTTGCCGCCCTTAAGCCACTGAACATTTACTGGCTGGCCGAAGCCACACTGAATATCGCCGAATACCCGGATATTCTTGAAGCTGCGGCAGAAAGTGGGCTGTTTTACCTGCTCGTCGGTCTGGAAACTCCTTCTCAGGCAGCGCTGGACGCCGCTGGCAAGAAATTCATCCGCATCAGCCGGGCGAAAGAAAATATTGCCCGTTTGCATGATTATAAAATCGCGGTGGATTCAGCCATGATTTTTGGCTTTGATCAGCACACCGAAGACATCTTTGAAGAAAGCCTGGATTTTGTCGCGGACATCCAGCTGGACCACTGTGATTCTGTCATTCTTACACCGTTTCCCGGCACCGACCTGTTTAACCGCTATGAACGGGAAGGTCGCTTACTGACCCGGGACTGGTCGAAATATGACTGCAGTCACGCAGTTTTTCAGCCAGCACACATGACTCCCGCACAGCTGGAACAGGGCGCTGAGCGCTTTGCACGGCAGTACCATAGCCTTGGCCGCAGCCTGAAACGTTACTGGCACCGGCAAAAAAATCTTGGCTGGCAGTGGCAGTCACTGACAAGCCAATGAAACGTCCCGTTCTGCTGCTGGCCCTGATGTGGCTGGCCACACTTAACAGTTGGTACTGGCTGTGGGGCATCATCATTCTGATACTCACAGTCACCGATCTGCAACGGGGCTACACTGAACTGATTGATAAAATAAGCCGCCAGAATAATACATTTCTATACTGGCTAACCTGTTCAAGCTGGCTGTTAATCGCCGCCATACTGATCAGCCACACCGGTTAAGGGAACATTTATGACATTGCCAAGCGCACTTTTATTGCCTAAATCCGCCTATACCTCACAAAGCTGGTTTGAACGGGAACAGGCAACCATCTTTGAGAATAACTGGCAGTTTGCCGGTTTTACGGAAGACTTACCCGCGCCCGGGGACTTCCTCACCGTGCAGGCAGGACGCACCAGTATCATGATTATTCACGGGCCGGATGGCGAACTGCGCGCCTTTCATAATATGTGCCGGCACCGGGGTACCCGTCTGTTACGTACCTGCGGCAAAGCCGGAAAGGCAATTACCTGCCCTTATCATGACTGGAGCTACGACTTTAAAGGCAACCTGATCGCCGTGCCGCAACAAAAAGAAGAATTTGCCGGGCTGGATAAAAGCAAACTGAGCCTGCATCCTGCGCAAGTGAGCTGCTGGGATAACATGATCTGGATACACCCGGATCCTGAAGCGCCTTCACTGCAAACCTGGCTGCAGGGTATTGAGGCACATCTGGGCCCGCATCGGGTCAGTGAACTGGTGGAACACGCCGATACAGCCACCAGCCACGATATACAGGCTAACTGGAAACTGGTTGTGGAAAACTATATTGACGGCTATCACCTGTCTCATCTGCACAGTACCAGCCTGAATATGTACGATCACAAACAGCAGCAAAGCGGCTTTTGTGGCCCCCATTTCCATTTCTATGAGCCCTTAGCACCGGACTATGCTGCCAACGTCGACAAACAGAGTCCGCTGCCGGTCATCGATCATTTCACCCCGGAAAAACCGCTCGGGGCTTATGTACCCATGTTATTCCCATGTTTTGGCATCGGAGCCGATGAATCTTCCTGGTCGATTTTTCAGATCATTCCCCTGGCGGTGGATAAAACCCGGGTAATTACCCGGACACGGGTCATGCCCGCTTCAGACTGGAGTTTCTGGACGCAGGAATGGAAAAGTTACAGCCATTATCAGAAGCAAACGGCAACTAAGGCGGATAAATCCAACCGGGACGGTCAGGAAGACGGGGACGACCCCTTAGCCAGTGGGGATTTTATGGCAGAAGATATCTATGTCTGCGAACAGCAGCAGAAATCGCTGGCATCTCCCTGGTATTCAGTTGGCGCCTACGCCAGTCAACAGGAAAGTGCTATCCGGGAATTCCACCGTCAGGTCTTACAGGCGATGAAAACCGCTACTGACTGAGGCTGGCTTTTGCCTTCTCACTGAGCTGAACCATAGAGTCGCCAATTTCCATATTGGCGGCAGAGCCATGAATAGCCTTTTCGGCATCCTGCAGAACCTGCTCAAACTGTTCAGAAATGCGCTCAAAGTTATTCAGTTCCCGGGTTGTACGCTCGCTGATATCTGCCATGCCGTGAAATAAACTTTCAATACGCCGGTAAGCGTCGCGGGTGGTGCTGGCCATCCCGGACTGGTTACCTTCAGATACTGATGTCATTGCCGACTCAACCGAGCTGGTCATCTGTGCAATCTTATCCCGCAGAATCACTTCATGCTTCTGCAGACCACTCAGGTCTTCATTAATATCCCGGGCATTATTCTGTGAGCTGAGCGCCAGACTTTTAACCTCATCTGCCACGACTGCAAATCCACGGCCAGCCTCACCAGCCCGGGCGGCTTCAATCGCTGCGTTTAACGCCAGCAGATTGGTCTGTTCAGAGGTGGAAGAAATCGCCGTCGCCATACGGGAAATGCCTTCAAATGAACTGAGAAACTGGTCAATTTCTTCGTGCAGTTCCAGTGAAGAAGATGAAAAGCTCCGGATTTCGTCACTGAGAGACCCTGTCTCCTGACAGACCCGGGCAAAACTGCTCTGCAATTCTTCCAGTGCCTGCTGATTATCCTGCAGGGTCGCCACAATCGCCTGTAACTCAGTAATGGAAGAGTGTACTGAACCGGTCAGATCTTCAAAAAACTGTAACCGTTCCTTGGAGGCACCGTTCACCCGGGTAGCGTTGGTCAGTACCTGCTGGGATAAACCGTGTAACTGACCCACCTCATCCATCACCGGATGTATCTCAGGAACAGCAATGACTTCTGACTGATTAACCTGACGCCCCGGGGAGGCCAGCCAGCTGGTAAACAGGGAAACACAAAAGGGCACGCAGAAAGTCAGCATGCCTGGCAGCCACTGATACTGACTGTCACCAAAGAACGCAGACCACTGATTAATCAGGTTAAGTAAACTGCCAACAACCAGGCAGATAAAGAAGGCACGTTTTAGCGCCACCGGATTGGATAAAATAGCTGCCACGGTGATTCTCCTGTCCGCATTCCCTGATAAAGACACTTATTCACAAGCTGAATCAGTATATATAGATGTGCTACAACAGTAAAAAGCCCGAAAACTTATTCACAATGCCCTGTGCGTATGCTGTATAACTGCGCAGGCATAAGCCATGGATGAAGCTGGGGACAAAACCACCGGTGGATAAGTAGCCCTGTTATACACAACTCCTGAACGGCTTATAAACGCGCTATACGGTTGAATATAACAGAGTTAATATGTCTGCAAACATATGATTTTGTTATATATTTAATACTTAAGCACAGAAGCATCGCTGCTTAATAGTAAACATAAAAATAAAAAAGATCTTTAAATACCTAATCTATATATATTAATTAAAAAGTTAATCAGAAAAGAGCTGTTCAAATTTTAATCATTTCTTAATGCTTCGCATCCGTCTATAATTGGCAGCCTTTTCGAGCGCCAATACTGAACATGATCAGCAACCGGTTTCAGAGTAACCGGATAGTCATCAGTTCTGACGGCCAGTACGATATAAGCATTCAACGTTAATGAGGTTATCGGTGGACTATCCTGACCACTTCGATGTGATTGTTATTGGTGGCGGACATGCCGGTACAGAAGCTGCTCTGGCAGCAGCCCGTACCGGGGTGAAAACCCTGCTGTTAACACACAATATTGAAACCCTGGGACAGATGTCCTGTAATCCGGCTATCGGTGGTATCGGTAAAAGCCATCTGGTGAAAGAGATAGATGCGCTGGACGGTGCAATGGCCGTTGCCACTGACCGCAGTGGCATTCAGTTCCGGGTTCTGAATTCCCGGAAAGGTCCTGCTGTACGTGCAACCCGTGCTCAGGCTGACCGTATCCTCTATAAAGCAGCTATCCGTACCATTCTGGAAAATCAGCCTAATCTTCAGATTTTCCAGCAATCAGCTGATGATCTGATTGTTGAAGGTGATCAGGTGACCGGTGTGGTTACCCAGAGCGGCCTGAAATTCTTTGCCCGTAATGTGGTACTGACAGTTGGCACCTTCCTTGGGGGTAAGATCCATATCGGCCTGGATAACTATTCCGGAGGACGGGCTGGTGATCCGCCATCCATTGCACTGGCACAACGTTTACGTGAATTGCCATTACGGGTTGACCGTCTGAAAACCGGCACACCGCCACGGATTGATGCCCGCAGTGTGGATTTCAGCCTGATGCAGGAACAGCCCGGTGATACCCCGACGCCGATCATGTCGTACCTGGGCACCAGTGCTGAACAACCCCGGCAGATCAGTTGCTACATAACCCATACCAACGAACGCACCCACGAAATATTACGTAAGGGACTGGACCGTTCACCGCTGTATACCGGTGTAATCGACGGTGCCGGCCCACGTTACTGTCCGTCCGTTGAAGATAAAATCATGCGCTTCGCGGATAAAGACAGCCATCAGGTGTTTGTTGAACCGGAAGGTCTGACCACCCATGAACTGTATCCGAACGGTATTTCAACCAGTCTGCCGTTTGATATTCAGCTGGAAGCGGTGCGTTCCATCAGGGGCTTTGAGAATGCGCATATCACCCGGCCCGGTTATGCCATTGAATATGATTTCTTCAATCCTCAGGATCTGAAGCACACGCTGGAAACCAAGGTTATTAACGGTCTGTACTTTGCCGGTCAGATCAACGGCACCACCGGTTATGAAGAAGCCGGCGCACAGGGTCTGTTAGCCGGGGTAAATGCGGCATTACGGGCGCAGGAAAAAGACCAGTGGTATCCGCGCCGTGATGAAGCCTATTTAGGCGTGCTGGTGGATGACCTGATTACCCTTGGTACATCAGAGCCGTACCGGATGTTTACCAGCCGTGCGGAATACCGTCTGATTCTGCGGGAAGACAACGCCGATATCCGTCTGACGGAAAAAGGCCGTGAGCTGGGTCTGGTGGATGATGTCCGCTGGCAGCGTTTCTGTGAAAAGAAAGAAGCCATTGAGCAGGAAAATCAGCGGCTGAAAAGCACCTGGATCCAGCCGGGCACCCCGGAGGCTGATGAACTGAACAGTAAGCTTCAGCAACCGTTGGCGCGGGAATACAACATGCATGATCTGGTCAAGCGTCCGGAGCTGAAATATGCCGACGTGGCCGGTCTGAAAGGTGAAAGCCTGGCAGATGCTCAGGCGGCAGAGCAGGTTGAAATCCAGATTAAGTATTCCGGTTATATCGATCGCCAGAAAGAAGACATTGAAAAAGTACGCCGTCAGGAAAACACCCTGTTACCGGCGGATTTTGATTACGATGCTGTCGGTGGTCTGTCGAACGAACTGAAATCAAAATTACAGGACGTACGTCCGGAAACGATCGCACAGGCCTCCCGGATTCAGGGCATGACGCCGGCGGCGATTTCATTACTACTGGTACATCTCAAGAAGCAGCAGCTGGGTCGGGGAAAAACAGCACATGGATAATCAATACCTGCCGTTACTGCAACGACAGTGTGACGCGTTAGGCCTGCAGCTTAGCGATCAGCAATATAATGCTCTGCTGCAATACCACGCGTTACTGGTTAAGTGGAATAAAACCTTTAATCTGACCGCTGTACGCTCACCGGAAGAAATGATTACCCGTCATCTGGTGGACAGTCTGAGTGTACTGCCGCATATCACCGCAGAACGTCTGATTGATGTTGGCAGCGGGCCGGGCCTGCCGGGGATTCCCCTGGCGATCTGCCGGCCGGACCTGCCGGTTACCCTGCTGGACAGCAATATCAAAAAAAGCCGTTTTCAGTTCCAGGCCAAGGCTGAGCTGAAGCTGGACAATGTTGAAGTGGTGCACGAGCGGGTCGAAAAATTCCAGCCGGAAATTCTCTTTGACGGCATCATTTCCCGGGCCTTTGCCTCCCTGCAGGATATGCTCAGCTGGACCGAACACCTGTGTGCGCCTGAAGGTGTTTTTCTTGCCATGAAAGGCATGTATCCTGTTGAAGAAATTGAGCAACTGCCGGACCATATCCGTTTACATGAAAGCCTCGAGCTTTCCGTACCGGGCACTGAAGGTGAGCGTCATCTGTTGATTTTTGGGAGAGCCTGACTGTGGCAAAAATCTTAACCATCACTAACCAGAAAGGTGGTGTGGGTAAAACCACCACCTGCGTGAATCTGGCGGCGTCACTGGCGGCGACCAAGAAACGGGTACTGATGGTAGACATGGACCCGCAGGGCAATGCCACCATGGGCAGTGGGGTGGATAAACACCACCTGAAAAGCTCCGTTTATGAACTGCTCACCGGTGAAGTTGAAATTCAGGATGCCATCATCAAACAGTCACCGGCCGGTTATGACCTGGTCGGGGCGAACGGCGATCTGACCGCCGCCGAAGTGGAACTGCTGCAGATGCCACGGCGGGAATTCCGCATGAAGATGGCGCTGGAAAAAGTCCGCGATGATTACGATTTCGTGCTGATCGACAATCCGCCCTCCCTGAACCTGTTAACCGTGAATGCCCTGGCGGCATCCAGCGGTGTGATTATCCCAATGCAGTGCGAGTATTATGCGCTGGAAGGGATCAGTGCGCTGATCGGTACGGTGAAGAAAATTAACAGCCGCCTGAATCCGGCGCTGAAAATTGAAGGCATTTTGCGTACCATGTTTGACCCGCGGATGAGCCTGACCAAAGACGTGTCGAATCATCTGGTGGAATATTTTGGCGATCAGGTTTACCGCACCGTTATTCCGCGGAACGTCCGGCTGGCAGAAGCCCCCAGCCACGGCTTACCGGCCATTTTGTACGATAAAAGCTCCCGGGGGGCGGTCGCCTATCTGGCGCTTGCCGGTGAACTGATCCGTAAAACCGCCCAGGAACAGAAATTAGCGCAGGCTGCGCAGCAGGAAGATTGATCAATGGTAACGAAAAAACGGGGTTTAGGCCGGGGTCTTGACGCATTACTGTCAACGGCAACTGAGCAGGGTCCTGCGGCTGATGAAGCCGTGACAGAAGCTGGCGGCAGCGCTGACAGCAATCAGGATGGCTATAAACTCATGGCGGTTGATCAGATCCAGCGGGGCAAGTATCAGCCACGCCGTGATCTGGAACCCCAGGCACTGGAAGAACTGGCCAACTCTATCAAGGCTCAGGGCGTGATGCAGCCGATCGTGATCCGCCCGGTATCAGAAAGCCTGTATGAAATCATTGCCGGTGAACGCCGCTGGCGTGCCAGCCAGATGGCCGGCTTAAGTGAAGTACCGGTGATTATCCGTGATGTGCCGGATGAAGCGGCCATTGCCATGGCACTGATTGAAAACATCCAGCGGGAAAACCTCAATTCCATGGAAGAGGCGATCGCACTGGACCGCCTGAAAACCGAATTTGATCTCACCCAGCAGGAAGTGGCTGATGCAGTGGGTAAATCCCGTACTGCAGTAACCAACCTGTTACGTCTGATGAACCTGTCTGAAGACGTTAAGCGGATGCTGGAGTACGGCGATCTGGAAATGGGTCATGCCCGCGCTCTGCTCGGTCTGGAAGGCGAAGAGCAGATCAGTGCTGCCAAGGATGTGGTGGGTAAAACCCTGTCTGTCCGTCAGACTGAAGATCTGGTACGCCGGCTGCAGCAGAAGAAAGATGAGCCACCAAAGCCGGTGGTTAAGCCAAACCCTCAGATTGAACAGTTTGCCAAATCCCTTACCAGTCATTTCGACACCAAAGTAGCGATTAAGCAGACTGCGGAAGGCAAGGGAAAAATCACCATCGATTTTGATTCACCGGAAATGCTTGAAGCGCTGATCGGTAAAATGCAGTAATGATTGCTGCTATAGATTATAAAAGGCCGTTTTAAATGGCCTTTTTTTATACCTGTAAATATGTATTTCTAATGCCTGTTTTTAGATTATCTTAGTTTTGGTTTTCCTGATCGCAAAATAACCAGTGGTCAGAAAAGTGTCGAAAAAATACTGGTAAATAATCTGTCCGGATAATCCATACCCTGTCTGGGGTAGACGGAAATAATTCAAATCCCTACAAACGTCGAAAAGCCCGTAACTTGTGTTGATGCGGCTGGCTTAAGTCCCTATAATGCGCAGGCTGTTCGAAGCTGTAGATTGGTGCATAGGCCTCGAAGCAGGGGAAAGAGGGTGACAAACTGACATGAAAAAGAAACCAGCAAAACTGGGCGTTCATGGCCGTGCTACCTTCGAAGAGTTCCGTAAAACCCTCCTGATTCAAGTCGTTTGCACTGTATTAATTGCTCTTATTTCATGTACTTACAGTATTGTTGCGGGGTATTCAGCACTACTGGGAGGGGCGATTTATCTGCTGCCAAATACCTGGGCTGCCTGGAAGTTACTGACGGCACCGGAGCAACAAAATGCCGGTACTGTTGTGCGCCAGGCATACGTAAGTCAAATATGGAAAATGGCGATGACAACAGTTGGGTTCGCGCTGGTGTTCGTCAAAATTCAGGAATTGAATCCATTTTCCATATTTAGCACTTACATCGGGTTGCACCTGGTTGGTCTGTACATCCGGTTGCGGCTGAATAAAAGATTTCAAAAACTTTAACAAGAGAGATAATAATGGCTAGCGGCGAACTAACTTCCACAGCCTATATTACCCACCACCTCACCAACCTGACTTTCGGTAAACACCCGGAAAACGGTTGGGGTTTTGCGCACGGTGGCCAGGAAGCAGCAGAAATGGGCTTCTGGGCTATCCACGTAGATACCATGCTGTGGTCTGTGGGTTTAGGTTTATTCTTCATCTGGTTATTCCGCAAAGTTGCTGTTGCAGCAACCTCTGGAGTACCGGGCAGTCTGCAAAACTTCATCGAAACAATCATTGAATTTGTTGATGACAATGTTAACAGCATCTTCCATCACAAAAATGCACTGATTGCGCCACTTTCTCTGACTATTTTCGTCTGGATTTTCCTGATGAACCTGATGGATCTGGTGCCGGTGGACTGGGTGCCGTATGCATTCCAGCAGATGGGCGTTGAATACATGAAAATCGTACCGACTACCGACGTGAATGCCACTCTGGGCATGGCGTTTGCGGTATTTGGTCTGATTATTTATTACAGCATTAAGGTTAAAGGTCTGGGCGGCTTCTTCGGTGAGCTGGCATTCCAGCCGCTGGGTAAGTGGATGCTGCCGTTCAACCTGTTCCTGGAGATTGTTGGTCTGCTGGCTAAGCCAATCTCTCTGGCACTGCGACTGTTCGGTAACATGTACGCCGGTGAAATGATCTTTATCCTGATCGCGCTGATGCCGTTCTGGGCACAATGGCTTCTGTCCGTGCCATGGGCGATCTTCCACATTCTGGTTATTACGCTGCAGGCGTTCATCTTCATGGTTCTGACAATTGTCTACCTTGCCATGTCGCATGATCATCACTAATGCGTAGCTACTGAATAAATTATTTTCATTAACTTTAAAACTTAAAACTTAATATTGGAGAAATCTGATGGAACAATCTTTGGTGTATCTGGCTGCTGCTCTGATGATGGGTCTGTCTGCTATCGGTGCTGCTGTTGGTATCGGTCTGCTGGGCGGTAAATTCTTGGAAGGTGCTGCACGTCAGCCTGAACTGGTTCCTCTGCTGCGTTCTCAGTTCTTCATCGTAATGGGTCTGGTTGACGCTGTACCTATGATCGGTGTTGGTCTGGGCATGTACCTGCTGTTCGCTGTATAAAACTAGTATAAGTAGTTTTTGAACGTCCTTAGGGACATCTACTTTTAATTAGTTAGAAACTGCGAGGAGTAATGGCGTGAATATCAATCTAACCATCATTGGTCAGATCATTGCATTTGCCTTCTTCGTTGTATTTTGTATGAAATACGTCTGGCCGCCGATTACCGGCGCGCTGGCTGAACGTAAGAAGAAAATTGCGGAAGGTCTGGACGCTGCTGACCGTGCTCAGCGCGATCTGGAACTGGCTCAGGAAAAAGCCATTTCCGATATGCGTAAGAGCAAAGAAGAAGCAGCCGCCATCATTGAACAGGCTAATAAGCGGGCTGGCCAGATTGTTGATGAAGCTAAAGATAAGGCACGTGACGAGGCGGACCGCCTGATCACTGCTGCTCAGGCTGAAATCGAACAGGAAGCTAACCGTGCTAAAGAAGCTCTGCGTGCTCAGGTAGCAGCTCTGGCTGTTGCAGGTGCGGAGAAAATTCTGGAAGCATCTGTTGACGAAAGCGCACACGCACAGCTTGTTGAAAAACTGGCTGCTGAGCTTTAAGCGAGGTTTATGATGGCTGAATTAAATACAGTCGCTCGACCTTATACCAAAGCCGCTTTCGAGCATGCGCTGGATAAGAATACGCTAGATCAGTGGTCTGAAATGCTGGCAACAACTGCCGCCGTTTCCCAGGACCCTGTAATGCAGCTGGTGCTGGGTAACCCGGCACAAACCAGCGAACAGAAAGCTGAAGCAATGATTGACGTTTGCCAGGAGCAAATGACTGCTGAGACAAAAAATTTCATTTTTTTGCTGGCAGAAAATCAGCGTTTAGCTTTGTTACCAGAGATCTCGGCGCAGTTTGAGCAGTTGAAAGCAAGTCAGCAGAAATCTGTTGATATTAATGTAACGACTGCCTTTGATCTGGGCGAGCAGCAGCAACAAAAATTAACTCAGGCGCTTAGCACTAAGCTGGGCTGCGAAGTGAGTCTTACTTCCGAAGTAGATAAATCTATTATCGGCGGTGTAATCGTTCGGACCGAAGATCTGGTTATCGACGGCTCTGTTCGTGCCCGACTGGCTAAGCTGGCCGAAGCCCTGTCCGCCTGAGTGTGAGGATTAAACATGCAGCAACTGAATCCATCTGAGATCAGCGAGATTCTGAAGGGCCGCATCGAGAAACTTGATGTCTCTTCTGAAGCCCGTAATGAAGGTACTATCGTCAGCGTTTCTGACGGTATCATCCTGATTCACGGTCTGGCTGACGTAATGTACGGGGAAATGATTGAATTCCCTGGCGGTGTCTACGGCATGGCGCTTAACCTTGAGCGTGATTCTGTAGGTGCTGTAGTACTGGGTGACTACCAGGACCTGGTTGAAGGTATGACCGCGCGTTGTACTGGCCGTATCCTGGAAGTACCTGTAGGTCCGGAACTGCAGGGTCGTGTAGTAGACGCCCTGGGTAACCCGATCGACGGTAAAGGCCCAATTGAAACTTCACTGACCGACGCGGTTGAAAAGGTTGCACCTGGTGTAATCGACCGTCAGTCAGTAGATCAGCCTGTACAGACTGGTCTGAAATCTATCGACGCCATGGTGCCAATCGGTCGTGGTCAGCGTGAGCTGATCATCGGTGACCGTCAGATTGGTAAATCTGCTATCGCGATCGATGCAATCATTAACCAGAAAGGCACTGGCGTTAAGTGTATCTACGTTGCCGTAGGTCAGAAGCAGTCTACGATTGCTAACGTTGTGCGTAAGCTGGAAGAGCACGGCGCGATGGAACATACCATCGTAGTAGCAGCCGGTGCAGCAGATCCTGCAGCGATGCAGTTCCTGGCACCATATGCTGGTTGTGCAATGGGCGAATACTACCGTGACCGCGGTGAAGACGCTCTGATCGTATACGATGATCTGACCAAGCAGGCATGGGCCTACCGTCAGATCTCCCTGTTGCTGCGCCGTCCGCCGGGCCGTGAAGCATACCCGGGTGACGTATTCTACCTTCACTCTCGTCTGCTGGAACGTGCTGCGCGCGTTAACGCTGACTACGTTGAGAAGTTCACTGACGGCGAAGTTAAGGGCCAGACCGGTTCCCTGACTGCACTGCCAATCATTGAAACTCAGGGTGGTGACGTATCTGCATTCGTACCAACCAACGTAATCTCCATTACCGATGGTCAGATCTTCCTTGAGACCGATCTGTACAACTCCGGTATCCGTCCTGCGATTAACGCCGGTCTGTCTGTATCCCGTGTAGGTGGTGCTGCTCAGACTAAGATCGTTAAGAAGCTGGGTGGTGGTGTACGTTTGGCACTGGCTCAGTACCGTGAACTGGCAGCATTCGCACAGTTCGCATCTGACCTGGACGAAGCAACCCGTGCTCAGTTAGAGCATGGTCAGCGTGTAACCGAGCTGATGAAGCAGAAGCAGTACTCTCCAATGTCCGTAGCTGACATGGGTCTGAGTCTGTTCGCTGCCAACGAAGGCTTCCTGAACGACGTTGAGCTGAACAAGATCCTCGACTTCGAAGCTGCACTGATCTCTTACTTCAACAGCGAATACGCTGACATGATGGCTAAGATCAACGACAGCGGCGATTACAACGACGAGATCGCAGCTCAGTTCAAGGCTGGCATCGACAAGTTCAAATCTACCCAAACTTGGTAAGACTCGATGAGAAGGCCTGTATCACGACTTGTACAGGCCTTTACTAAGTAAGGTTTAAGAGGTGGAACTATGGCAGTCGGAAAAGAGATAAAGACGCAGATAGGCAGTATTCAGAGCACGCGTAAGATCACCAGCGCCATGGAAATGGTTGCTGCATCTAAAATGCGTAAAGCTCAGGACCGCATGCAGGAAAGCCGTCCTTACGCCCGTAGTATCCGTGGCGTAATTCAGCACCTGGCGAAGTCCAACCCTGAATACAAGCATCTGTATCTGCAACAGCGCGAAGTGAAGCGTGTCGGTTTCATTATTGTGGCAACCGACCGTGGCCTTTGTGGTGGCTTGAACGTTAACGCGTTTAAAGCAGCGATCGCCAAAATGAAAGAGTTCAGCGAACAGAATGTCCAGGTAGACATCTGTGCGGTTGGCTCTAAGGCGATAAGCTTCTTCAAATCATTCGGCGGCAATGTAACTGCAGCGAAAAGTGGCCTGGGCGACGCGCCTGAAATGGCTGATCTGATCGGTGCGGTTAAAGTAATGCTGGATGCTTATGACGAAGGTGCGCTGGACCAACTGTTCGTGGTATCTAACGAATTCGTTAACACCATGACACAGAAGCCACAAGTTGAGCAGCTTCTGCCGCTGAAAGCGGAAGATGATGATGACCGTCTTAACCATCACTGGGATTACATCTACGAACCGGATGCAAAAGAGCTGTTGAACGGCTTACTGGTTCGTTACATTGAATCTTTGGTGTACCAGGCGGTGGTTGAGAACAATGCCTGTGAACAGGCAGCCCGTATGCTGGCGATGAAGAACGCAACTGACAACGCCGGCAACCTGATTGATGAGCTTCAGATGGTATACAACAAAGCTCGTCAGGCCGCGATTACTCAGGAAATTTCTGAGATCGTAAGTGGTGCTGCAGCTGTATAAAGCTAGTTAACAGGTTTAAACGTTAAGAGGATCCGAACATGAGTAGCGGACGTATTGTTCAGATCATCGGCGCGGTAGTCGACGTGGAATTCCCACGTGACAACGTACCGAAGGTCTATGATGCACTGACCGTTGAGAGCAAAGGTCTGACACTGGAAGTACAGCAGCAGCTGGGTGACGGTGTTGTACGTGCAATCGCTATGGGTCAGACCGAAGGTGTAAGCCGTGGTCTGGAAGTAGCAAACACTGGTGCGCCAGTTTCTGTACCTGTTGGTACAGCAACTCTGGGCCGTATCATGGATGTATTGGGTAACCCAATCGATGAGTGTGGTGAAATCGGCGAAGAAGAGCGTATGCCTATTCACCGTTCTGCACCATCTTATGCCGATCAGTCAGCGTCTAACGAGCTGCTGGAAACCGGTATTAAGGTAATCGACCTGGTTTGTCCGTTCGCCAAGGGTGGTAAAGTTGGTCTGTTCGGTGGTGCCGGTGTAGGTAAAACCGTAAACATGATGGAACTGATCCGTAACATCGCGATTGAGCACTCCGGTTTCTCAGTATTCGCAGGTGTTGGTGAGCGTACCCGTGAAGGTAACGACTTCTACTACGAGATGAAAGAATCCAACGTACTGGATAAAGTATCTCTGGTATACGGTCAGATGAATGAGCCACCGGGTAACCGTCTGCGTGTAGCGCTGACTGGCCTGACAATGGCTGAAAAATTCCGTGACGAAGGCCGTGACGTACTGTTGTTCGTAGACAACATCTACCGTTACACCCTGGCAGGTACCGAAGTATCTGCACTGCTGGGTCGTATGCCTTCTGCAGTAGGTTACCAGCCTACACTGGCGGAAGAGATGGGTGTACTGCAGGAGCGTATTACCTCCACGAAGACCGGTTCTATCACATCTATCCAGGCGGTATACGTACCGGCGGATGACTTGACTGACCCGTCTCCGGCAACAACCTTCTCCCACCTTGATGCGACTGTAGTACTGTCCCGTCAGATCGCCGAGCTGGGTATCTACCCTGCGGTAGATCCACTGGATTCTACTTCCCGTCAGCTGGACCCGCTGGTAATCGGTCAGGAACACTACGACGTAGCGCGTAATGTTCAGGGCGTACTGCAGCGTTATAAAGAGCTGAAAGACATCATCGCCATCCTGGGTATGGACGAGCTGTCTGAAGAAGATAAGCAGACTGTAAGCCGTGCACGTAAGATCCAGCGCTTCCTGTCTCAGCCATTCTTCGTAGCTGAAGTATTCACCGGTGCACCTGGTAAGTATGTCTCTCTGAAAGATACTATCAGCGGCTTCCAGGGTATCCTGAACGGTGACTATGATGAACTGCCTGAACAGGCGTTCTACATGGTAGGTTCTATTGACGAAGTGGTTGCTAAAGCTAAGAACATGTAATTGTTCGCAGGGCCGGCGTAAACCGGCCCTGAGCTGAAACCTTAGAGGAAAGAAACATGGCTATGACTGTTCATTGCGACATCGTAAGTGCTGAAGAAGAGATCTTCTCCGGTCTTATTGAATTCGTATCAGTGACAGGTAGCCTGGGTGATCTGGGTATCTATCCGGGTCACGCTCCGCTTCTGTCGGAACTGAAACCAGGTCCTGTAGAGCTTAGAAAGCAGGGTGGTGAGCAGGAGATCTTTTACGTTTCCGGCGGTTTTCTGGAAGTTCAGCCTCACAAAGTCTCTGTCCTGGCGGACACAGCACTGCGTGCCGGCGATCTGAATGAAGCTGCTGCAATGGAAGTGAAAAAGCATGCCGAACAAGCAATGGCCGATCAGAGCAGCGAGCTGGATTACTCCCGCGCAACTGCTCAGCTGGCTGAAGCTGTGGCGCAACTGCGTACCGTTCAGCAGATTCGTACAAAGTTAGGTAAGTAATCTAACTACTACGTTCTGTATTAGAAAAAGCGCTTCTCTGAAAAGAGCGGCGCTTTTTTTGTGCCTGGGATTTGTAAAGAGAATGTCTTGAAGCAGTGCTTTACGATTACCCAAGTTGGGTTTTTATAGGGATTGTCTGGTATATTGCTGTGATTCCAAAAGCACAGCAAATGAGATAACGGGTAAATAATGGCTTCCTGGCTCGAACGGATTTTTGCGGCATTGATTCCACTGATATGCCTGCTGGTGTATCTGGCATTGCCGTACTATGCCATTCTGATTCCCCTGACCAGTTACTTTATTGCAAAACAGTACGGCAGTGACTTTGTAGCGGACTACGCACTGAAGTTCTTTGATGTGTTGGTGAGTGCGTTAATTATTATCAGCCTGGTCGCATTGCTGGAATTTGCGCTGGTGATCGCAACCGGTGATGGTCAGCTGCCGCTACCGGCGATCAGCGTCGGTTCCCTGACCATGATTACCGGAATGCTGGCCTTACTCTACAGCTTTGTGATGAGCATTATCTTTATGCTGTTTCCCCTGATGGGCAGTGAACTGAAAATTCCTGTGTCTTTACGCGTTTTTGAAATTCTTCGGGGGCGCAGAAAGAACATCCCCAGTACCATTCCGTAACCGTCCTGCAGTAGTAAGCATAGAAACAATCACTCTTAGTTAATTGGGCTGCTAAGTTGCAGCAACCTGCGCTTATGGCTATGGTTGATCCCAAGTAAACCCTCTTAGAATAATCGCCAAAGAAGTATTTCCCCATGCATGAACAAGTCCAGGACTATTATGGCAAGACCCTGCAGGGCTCTGCCGATCTGAAAACCGACGCCTGCTGTACACTGCAAGCGCCGCCACAACCGATTAAAGACATCCTCAAGAAGATCCATGATGAAGTCAGCAGCCACTACTACGGCTGTGGTCTGGTGGCCCCTGAGCAGCTTAAAGGCCTGCGGATTCTGGACCTTGGCAGCGGTTCCGGCCGTGACGCCTATACGCTGGCGGCATTAGTGGGTGAAAGCGGCTCTGTGGTCGGGGTGGATATGACCGATGAGCAGCTGGAAATTGCCAATCGTCATCTGGACTACCATGCCGAAGCCTTTGGTTATAAAGCCTCAAACGTTGAATTTAAAAAAGGCTATATCGAAAAGCTGGATGAACTGGGGCTGGAAGATAACAGCTTCGATCTGATCGTTTCCAACTGTGTGATTAATCTGTCGCCGGATAAAGAAGCGGTACTGAAGCAGGCCTACCGCTTATTGAAGCCGGGTGGAGAAATGTACTTCTCTGATGTTTATGCTGACCGTCGCGTGCCGCAGGAACTGGTCAATGATCCGGTGCTGTACGGTGAGTGCCTCAGTGGCGCACTGTACTGGAATGACTTCCAGAACCTGGCGAAACAGTGCGGTTTTGCAGATCCCCGTCTGGTAGAAGACCGTCCACTGGGTATCGACAATGCCGAAGTGGAAAAGCGCATTGGTCATATCGGTTTTTACTCCGCAACGTATCGCCTGTTTAAGATTGAAGGGCTGGAGCCTGCCTGTGAAGACTATGGTCAGGCGGTGATTTATAAGGGCACCATTGCTGATCAGGAACAGAACTATCTGCTGGATAAGCACCATCTGATTGCGGCGGGTAAGGTCTTTCCGGTGTGTGGCAATACCTACCGGATGCTGAATGAATCACGCTTGCAGCAGCACTTTGAATTTATCGGTACCTGGGATAACCACTACGGTATTTTTGAAGGTTGTGGCTCCAGCCTGCCTTACGATGAAGACACCGGCAGCGCACCGGCATCCGGCGGTGGTTGTTGCTGATTGCTGTTTCAGATAGCTGTTGTTGATATCAGTGGCGACAGGGACGTCGCCTGATCCACTAAATTAGCGGTAAGTTGCTCAGTTGCACTGGTTTTGGATGTGCTTCAGTCTGAATCTGACTATACTGCCTGCCCGCAATGACTGTACCCGCCAACCGCCGCGAGACAGACTAAGCTGACTGTAAACAGATGCTGCTCTGATCCCGGAGCCGCCATAATGTCCGGAATGTCCCATGAGTGAAGTTGATTACACCAATAACCCCCTGCACGGCGTGGGTCTGAACCAGTTACTGACTGAACTGGTTGAGCACTATGGCTTTGAGATTCTCTATGCTTATCTGAACATTAACTGCTTCAAAACGAACCCGAGCATTCAGTCCAGCGAGAAATTTCTCAAGAAAACCCAGTGGGCCCGGGAAAAGGTCGAGCTTTTCTACCTGTATAAATTTAAAAATCTGCCCCGGGTGTCTTCAGAACAGTTTTCAGTCACGCCCCGGGAACGGATTATTCCGGCCCATCAGAAACCGGGCCTTCCGGCAGAGCTGAGCCTGGAAGATGCTGAAATACAGCGGGAAAAGAGCGCCAAAAAGGCAGCGGAATTCAATAAGCCGAAACGGCCTGGTCAATCACGGCGTAAGTCTTTTGAAAAACGCCCTCAGAATACTGACCGGCCCCGGCGTAAGCCCGAATCTTCCGGCGGTACGGATGATGATCCCTGGGCCAAATGGCGTAAATAGAAGCGCGTAACTAATAGCGGCGCAAGTAAAAGCGTGTAAATAAGGCCTAGCGCCTCAGAAATGTTCGCTTTCCAGCTCCATCATGCTGCTTTCCCCGGCCATTATACTGGCAAACAGGCTGCTGTTCTGCGGCAACAGTTTTTGCATAAAGAACCGTGCGGTATGCAGCTTGGCGGTATAAAAACCGCTGTCATCATCCGGATGCTGCAATGCCTGTTCGGCCATCCGGCACCACATATATCCCAGCGCAACAAGCCCGAATAACCGCAGATAGTCACTGGCCACTGCCGCCGCTGCTTCGGGGCTTTTCAGGCCGGTCAGGGCGACTTGTTGGCTGGCTTTCTGCAACCGGCCGAAGGCTTTGCTTAACGGGCCGGTGAATTCTGCCAGTTCAGCATTGTTTTGCTGCTGTTCCAGATAATCCTGCACCGGGTGGAAGAAATGGCGCAGATAGCGGCCGGCTTTCTGTGGCATTTTCCGGCCAATCAGATCCAGCGCCTGAATACCGTTAGTACCTTCATAAATCTGGGCAATCCGGGTATCCCGAACCAGCTGTTCCATGCCGTTTTCCCGGATAAAGCCATGGCCACCCAGTACCTGCATTCCCAGATTTGTGCATTCAAATCCCAGGTCGGTAAACAGGGCTTTGACCACCGGGGTGGTGAGCTGGACGAATTCATCCGCATCCTGCCGGACAGTTTTGTCGCAGTGCTTGCGGGATATATCCAGCTGGATTGCCACCCACAGGCCGAATGCCCGGCAGCCTTCGGTGTACGCTTTCTGGGTGAGCAGCATGCGGCGCACATCCGGATGGACGATAATCGGATCTGCGGGTCTGTCCGGAGCTTTAACGCCGGAGAGGGCACGGCCCTGTAAGCGCTCACGGGCGTAATCCCGTGCCCCCTGATAACTGGCTTCCGCCAGTCCCAGCCCCTGAATACCCACCGCCAGCCGGGCCTGATTCATCATGGTAAACATGGCCCGCATGCCTTTATGCAGATCCCCGACCAGCCAGCCGGTGGCGTCGTCAAAGTTAATCTGGCAGGTGGATGAAGCCTTGATGCCCATCTTATGCTCAATGCCGCCACAGCCGACCTGATTGTCAGTGAGCGTGTCGCCGTCCGGGCATTTTTTCGGTACCAGAAACAGGCTGATGCCTTTAATGCCTTCCGGGGCATCCGGTGTGCGGGCCAGCACCAGATGAATAATGTTGTCGGTGAGGTCATGCTCACCGGCGGAGATAAAAATTTTGTTGCCGGTCAGCTTAAAAGAGCCGTCTTCCTGTGGCTGGGCTTTGGTGCGGCATAATCCCAGATCCGTCCCGCACTGCGGTTCGGTGAGGCACATGGTGCCTGACCAGCTGCCATCCGCCAGTTTTGGCAGGTAGATCTGTTTCAGGTCATCACTGGCATAACGGCTGATGGCAGAATAGGCACCGAAGCTCAGCCCCGGATAAATCCCGAATGACAGGTTCGCCGAGCAGATCATTTCTTCCAGCAGGGTATTGATGGTTTTGGGTAAGCCACTGCCGCCGAACTCCGGTTCGCAGGCCAGTGCTGTCCAGCCGCCTTCACAGAATTGCCGGTAAGCCGCTTTAAAACCTTCCGGGGTGGTTACCTGACCATTATTAAACTGGCAGCCCTGTTCATCGCCACTGTGGTTCAGGGGCTGAAGCACTTCGCCGGTCAGTTTACCGGCTTCTTCCAGAATGCTGTCGATCAGTTCCCGGTTCACTTCTTCGAAGCCTTCCAACTGGCTGAGTTGCAGCGCATCCAGCAGCTCGTAAAGCACAAACTGCATGTCACGGATCGGGGGCGTGTAAGTCAGCATAACCTCTCCTATTGTCAGTTGCGCAGGGGCTTACCGGTCAGCAGCATGTGTTCGATACGTGCCAGTGTGTCCGGATGGCGGATAATCTGCATGAAGTGTTTACGTTCCAGATCCAGCAGATCCTCTTCGCCGAGCTCAGTTAATGTGTCGGTATCACCACCGGCCATAATATCGGCTACATGCAGTGAGACGGTCTGATCATGCCGGGTGGCCTTGCCGTTGCGGACAAAGCCGTTAACAGCCATTTCAAAGGCCAGCCTGCCGCTGGGGCCCGGCAGATTAAACGTTGCCGGTTGCGGTGGCTGATAATCCTCGGCCAGCTGCAGTGCGGTTGCCTTGGCGTCTGCCAGCAGGCGGTCACGGTTCATGGTGATTTGATCATGGTGGCGCAGGATCAGGTTACGGCGGGCCTGTTCTGCCGATTTGGCCACTGCTGCGGTGGATATCAGCTCAAAGACTTTTGATGCAGCGGGCATCGGGCCCTGCGGGTAATTGGGCTTTTGTTGCCAGCGGGCGAGCATCTCTTTGCAGCCTCCCCAGGCGGGTACCAGGCCGACGCCCACTTCAACCAGCCCGGTATAGGTTTCCATATGGGCCTGAATGGCATCACTGTGCAGCAATACTTCACAGCCACCACCCAGCGCCAGACCGCTGGGGGCACTGACCACCGGGAAGGGGGCGTACTTGAGGGCCTTAAAGGTTTGTTGGCCGGCGGCGACCATGGCTTCAATGTCCTGCCAGGCGGCAATATTGGCGGTAAACATTGCCAGACCAAGGTTGGCACCTACGGAGAAATTTTCCCCTTCGTTATAGATTACCAGTGCTTTGTAATGCTTCTTAACCAGCGAAATGCTCTGGTGCAGCAGGGCCATGATATCCGGGTCCAGGGAATTCATTTTTGAGGTGAACTCAAAACACAGTACACCGTCACCGATATCCCACACTGAAGCAGAGGCGTTCTTTAACAACGGTTGTTGCTGACGTTTGATATCCGCCAGCAGGAGAACACCTTCGGGGCGTAACAGGGGCTGATAGCGGCCGTAGACGTCCATGAAGTGTAATTGGTTGTCCTGACCCTGAAATGCCTGCAGGGTATAAAGGGGGCGGCGGGCGGTGGTGGCCAGAATGGACGGCAATGTAAAACCGTCGGTCTGCAGCCGTTCTGCGAGCCAGCCGGTGCCCAGAATATCCATCAGTTCGAAGGGACCGTATTTCCAGTTATAGCCCAGCCGCATGGCTGCATCGATGGCGGTGATATCTTCAGCAACCTCTCCCACCAGAGTGGCGGCGTAACTGAGGGTCTGGGCCATGACCCGCCAGAGATAACGGCCATATTTATCATCCCGGGAAAGCAAATCACGGAGATTATGCACCCGGGTATCTGCGCCGGGTACCTTCGGCCGTAACGCCGGGCTGTACTCGCCGGTATGCAGACAAATGGCTTCTTTTACCGGTGGATTCTGATTGCGGTCCAGCCGGTAAAAGCCGCCTTTGCCTTTGCGGCCGGTATAGCCCTGGCTGATCATCTTCTCAATGAGGGGTAAATGCCGTTGCAGCAGGACAAAAGGATCATGTTCCGGCAGGGCCTGACACATGGCGCCGACAATGGCAGGCATCAGGTCAATTCCCACCAGATCCATCAGCCCGAAGACACCGGTTTTTGGCACCCCACAGGGCTTGCTGAGCAGCGCGTCAGCTTCTTCAATGCTCAGCCCCATGTCGATGGCTTCAACCAGCGCGCAGTAGATCCAGAAAATGCCCAGCCGGTTGGCAATAAAACCGGGGCTGTCTTTGCAGTGGATGACGGTTTTGCCCAGCTTCAGATCGGCAAAATGTTCCAGTTGCTGCATCACTTCCGGACGGATATTTCCGGCAACAATTTCCAGCAGGCGCATATAGCGGGGGGGATTAAAAAAATGCGTAATGCAGAAGTCAGCCGCAAAGCTGTTCGGTAAGCCTTTAGTGAGAGAGTGCAGGGGCAGGGTTGAGGTATTGGAAGACACGATGCTGCCCGGTTTCCGTACCCCGTCTATCTGCTTATAAAGGCCTTGTTTCAGCGGCAGATGTTCACTGACGGCCTCGATAATCCAGTCGCAATCGGCGATCCGGGGTAAGTCGTCGGCAATGTTCAGCGGGGTGATCAGCCGGCTGTTACGTGGCTGGGTCAGTGCTTCCGGGTTAGCTTTCAGCAAGCGGCTGACAGCTTCTTTGGCAATGCTGCTGCGGTCCGGTTGCTGCTCATCTGCCCGGTCGAACAGCAATACCGGCACGCCAGCGTTGGCGATGACGGCCGCGATACCGGCACCCATGGCACCGGCCCCGATGACCGCCACCTGCTTGATGGTATTCATCAGATGGCCTCCAGCAGTGTCGCTATCCCCTGGCCGCCGCCGATACACTGGGTTGCCAGAGCGTACTGACCGCCGGTTTGCTTTAACAGGCTGGCGGCTTTACCGACAATCCGGGCACCGGTGGCACCCAGCGGGTGGCCCAGTGCGATCGCGCCACCGTGAACATTGACCTTTTCCGGATCAAGTTCCAGTTCGCGGATACAGGCCAGCGCCTGGCTGGCAAAGGCCTCGTTCAGTTCGACTATATCCAGATCGCTGCTGTTCAGGCCTGCCCGTTGCAGAGCTTTCTGACTGGCGGCCACCGGACCGATACCCATCACCTCTGGCGCACAGCCGGCCACGGCGACGGTTTTAATCCGTGCCAGCATGGGCAGGTTATGCTGCCGGGCGTAGCTTTCTGAGCAGACCAGTACCGCCGCTGCGCCGTCGGTCAGGGGGGAGCTGGTGCCGGCGGTCACGCTGCCGTCACTGACAAATGCCGGTTTCAGGCCGGAAAGCCCTTCGGTGCTGGTGTCCCCGCGGATGCAGCCGTCCTGTTGCAGCTCATCAAGGGGGATGATTTCATCCGCCAGTAGCCCCTGTTGCTGAGCTTGCAGGGCTTTCTGCTGGGAACTGACGGCAAAGGCTTCCTGGGCATCACGGCTGATATTGTAATGCTCGGCAACTACTTCTGCGGTTTCCCCCATGCTCATGTAAATCCGGGCGTTTTCTTTATACAGCTTGGCATTTGGCAGCGGGTTGTAGCCCATCATCGGAATCCGGCTCATGCTCTCAACACCGGCACAGATGAATACCTCACCGGCACCCATAGCAATGCTGCCGGCGGCCATATGAAGGGTCTGCATGGATGAGCCGCACCAGCGGTTTACAGTGGCGCCGGGAATGCAGTCCGGCAGGCGGCTGAGGAATACCAGCATGCGCGCCATATTAAGCCCCTGTTCGCCTTCCGGAAAGGCGCAGCCGCACAACAGATCTTCGATCCGGGTTGGATTAACGCCACTGTTACGGACCAGCCCGCGGATAATCTTTGCTGCCAGCGTGTCCGGACGCACACCGGCAAGTGCGCCCTTATGGGCGAAGTCGAAAGGGGAGCGGCAATAGCCGGCGATTACTGCGTGTTCCATAGTGCGTTCCTGCCTGTCCTGTGGTTGTCGTCTTGCTGCTAATGGTCGGTCCGGTCTGTCTGGCCGGATGTGTTGCTCAGGGCATCCAGACACTGGCTGCGGATTTCCCGCAGTTCCTCAAGCACCTGAACCAGCGCATCCTGCTGATTTTCAAGGTCTTCAATTCTGGTACAGACTTTCTTATACAGCAGTTGCAGCTGTTCTGTCTGCTGAATGTCGGTGGTGTACAGGTCGAGAAACTCACCGATATCTGCCAGTGAAAACCCCAGCCGCTTGCCCCGCAGAATCAGTTTCAGCCGGGCTTTATCCTTACCTGTATAGATCCGAGTATTGCCCGCCCGTTCCGGTGAAAGTAAATGTTTACTCTCATAAAAACGGATTGTCCGCGGGGTGATACCCAGTTCCCGGGCCAGTTCCGGGACGGTGTAAAAAGCCGGTTTACTCATACATTATGCCCGGGCCGCTGCACCGGCTTTGGCCTGTTGCTCTTCAACCAGTTCTTTTTTCGATAATTTGCCGACCATGGTTTTGGGCAGGTCTTCACGGATCTCGATATCTTTGGGCATTTCGATCCGCGATAAGCGGTCATCCAGAAAGGTTTTGATGGACTCACTGTCCAGATCTTCATAGCCTGCTGCCAGTTTGACGAAGGCTTTCGGTGCCTGACCCCGGTATTCGTCATCGACGCCGATAACAATGGCTTCAGCAATGCCCGGGTGGCAGTACAGGGCGTCTTCAATGTGCCGCGGATAGACGTTGTAGCCGGAACAGATAATCAGATCTTTGATGCGATCTACCAGAAAAATGTAGCCATCTTCATCGGCATAGCCGATATCGCCACTGTGCAGGCCACCGTTGATGATGGTGCTGGCGGTGGCTTCCGGCCGTTGCCAGTAGCCCAGCATAACCTGAGGACCGCTGATGACAATTTCACCTTTTTCTCCCTGAGGGACTTCTTTGCCCGGTTCCGCCGGATCCTGAATGCTGATGCGGGTGTCGTTCAGTGGCAGGCCGATGGAACCGGCTTTTATGATGCCTTCAAACGGGTTTACCGTGGCCACCGGGCCACATTCCGTCAGCCCGTAACCCTCAACCAGTTTACAGCCGGTGGCTTCTTCAAAGCTGGCTTTGGTTTGCACCGGCAGCGGCGCGCCACCGGAAATACAGTAGGTCAGGCTGGAGAGGTCGAGTTTGTTCAGATTGGGCGCATTGTTGATGGCGGTATAGATGGTGGGCACGCCGGGAAACAGAGTCGCACCTTTGCTTTGCAGGGTTTTCAGGAGCTGGCTGAGTTCAAAGCGGGGCAGCAGAATCAGTTCAGCACCAATGGATATACCGAAGTTCATTACCACGGTCATGGCGAATACATGGAAAAAGGGTAATACCCCGAGCATCTTTTCCTCGCCTTCTGTCACCGTTGGGATGCATTGGCGGATCTGCAGGGTGTTGGCGGCAATGTTCCCGTGGCTGAGCATGGCGCCTTTAGGCTGGCCGGTGGTGCCGCCGGTGTATTGCAGCACGGCCAGGTCATCTGCTTCAGGGGCGGTGGCAGTGTAATGACCGTCGGTATTACTCAGCCGGGTGAAAGACATATGCGCCGGATCTCTCGGGAAATCGGCGATCTCAGAACGTTTGAGTACCTGAAACAGTACACTTTTCACCGCCGGCAGAATTTCTGACATGGAGCAGACCACGATGTGTTGCAGGCAGGTGGTTTCCAGACAGGCGTGTACCTTGGGGTAAATCTGTTTAAGGTTCAGGGTGATCATGATCTGAGTGCCGGAATCTTCAATCTGATAAGCAATTTCAGACCGTGAATAGAGTGGGTTGAAGTTCACCACCGTGCCACCGGCTTTGAGAATGGCGTAATAACAGATCACATGATACGGGGTATTCGGCAGACATAAGCCAACTTTGCTGCCCTTACCGACCCCCATTTGCTGCAGGCCTTTGGCGGTGCGGCTGACCAGTTCATCGATTTCGCGATAGGTATATTTTTTATCCAGAAAATCGACACAGGGGTTATCGGGAAACCGGCTGACGGCCTGATCAAAGTAACTGACAACGGTTGTATTCATGCCATGTCTCCCGGGGTTGTGTCCTTTGGGATGCGCATGACGGCGACATAACTTACAGCGTCAGGCGCTATAAGTAAGTGTAGTTCCCTATAGGTCACTTGCAATTGCAGCACGTGAGCCCGCTAACCGTAAAACCGACGCTCAGCCCCGGGGGAGCAGGGCCGGGGAGGTATCTGAAAAAATCTAAAACTGCATCACCAGCCCCAGGCTGAGGATATCCACTTCAGAGTCAAAGCTGCCGGAATAGCTGGTGGGGACGGCCGCACTGGTCCGGCTGTCGGATACGCGGGCTTCTTTGGTAAACAGGTGGGAATAACCAATGTTCAGGCGGGTTGCCGGGGTGAGCTGATAGGACGCCCCAACCGATGCCCAGGTGCGGTCAGCATCGGGAATGCCGGCAGACCGGTAGGCGTCGCTGGCTGCCCCTTCATCGTAAGCAACACCAAACTTCAGCTGCAGTTTGTCACTGTACTGATAGTTGGCTCCGATGGCGGCAAACACGGTGTCCTGCCAGAAGTAATCAATGGTGGAAATGTGCGCGCCGGTATCCGTGTTGTTAATTACCAGCTGATCCAGTTGTGACCAGTCTGTCCAGGCCAGATCTGCCAGCAATGCCCAGCGGTTATCCAGTTGCTGATACCAGCCAAGGGAGGCAATGGCAGGCAGGGTAATATGAGTGTCAGCGTTCTGAGTGCTGACGCCGACAATTTTTACGGTGCCTTCAAGCCGGTGCTTAATCTGCGAACGGTAATTCAGGCCGATCCGGCCGCCATCACTGTATTCCCAGAGCAGGCCCAGGCCGTATCCCCAGCCGGTATCATCTGCTTCGATAACAGAGGCCGTCGCGGTATTCAGACCGGTGGTGACCTGCCGGGTCAGGGTGCCTTCTACTTTGTTGAACTGCAGGCTGGCCCCGAGGGACAGGTTTTCGGTGACCCGGTATGCCAGCGCCGGGGCGATATTGAGGGTTTTGATTTCGCTTTTTACGTTGGCGTTAGCCCCGACCCAGTTGGTGTCATACTGGGTGGAAAGGCCAAAGGGGACGGTCACTGCCAAGCCCAGTTTAACGGCTTCTGATTCACCCCAGACCGCAAACAGTGAGGGAACCAGCCCGTCTTCCGCGCCGTTTTGCTGGGTGTTGGTGAAGGGCGTGCCGGCGGTGGAGTTGCTGTCGTGTTTATAGTCGGCGCTGGGGGCGATGTAAGAAAGATTCGCTTCTAACTGGGTGCCCTGCAGGCGGGTCATACCGGCCGGGTTATAAAATACCGTGCCCGGGTCCTGTGCTTTGGCGGTCTGGCCGGCAAATGAATTGCCCTGGCCTTCGGCGCTTTGCTCTTTTAACTGAAATCCGGCGGCCTGGATCAGCGGGGATGATGCGATACCGAGGGTGATGGCACAGGTTTGTATAAGTGGACTACTCAGGGGGAATGAACGGAATAACAGCATAGATTCTCCGCAGCGGCACCGGCATTGTTAAGCGTTTATCCGGTGTTTTCAGGTTCTTATTCTTGGATGTATTACGTTTTTTAATTAACCGCCGGGTAACTTTACAGAATCTTAATGGCGAGAAAAGCCCTGACAGGGATATTCCGGGAAATTTGTGCAGTAAGAGTCTCTAATGGCGGTTAAATCCTCTACAATAGGCGCAATTTTAATAGATGCTGACCCGTGAGCGGTCGCCAGAAAAGGTTTTGCCATGAAGTTCTCCTCTCTCGATTTATCCGCTGATCTGTTAAGTGCGCTGGATGCCTGCGGTTATACCGATATGACACCGGTTCAGCAGCAGGCAATCGTGCCGGCGCGCCGCGGCAAGGACATTCTGGCCAATGCCCAGACCGGCACAGGTAAAACTGCAGCGTTTTCGTTGCCCATCCTGCAGCAGATGACAGAACGGCCAAAAGAGGTTCAGCCGGGTCATGTCCGGGCGCTGATCCTGACCCCTACCCGGGAGCTGGCAGAGCAGCTGGCGGATACCATTGGCCGCTACGCACAGAATCTGCCATTAAGCGTGCTGGCTCTGTACGGCGGTACCACCGTGGCAAAACAGGCGAATAAACTGGCGAAGGGTGTGGATGTACTGATCGCTACCCCCGGCCGGCTGATTGAACATGCGGTGGAATGTAACCTGCACCTGTCACAGGTGGAGTTTCTGGTGCTGGATGAAGCGGACCGGATGCTGGATATGGGCTTCCTGTCGGACGTCAGCAAAATTTTGCAACAGACCCCGGAAAGCCGCCAGAGCCTGCTGTTCTCCGCCACCATTTCTCCGGATGTGAATGAGCTGTCGAAGCAGTTGCTGAAACGTCCGGAAGTCATCCGGGTGGCGAAGCAGAATGTGGTTGCCGATACCATCGACCACGTTGTGTATGAGATTGATGAGCAGCGTAAGCCGGACCTGTTTGCCAAGCTGATTAAAGAAGAAAACTGGTTTCAGGTACTGGTGTTCACCAGTACCAAGGCGCAGGCCGACAGCCTGGCTATGGACCTGAAAGTCGATGGCATCAAAGGCGTTATCTGCCACGGTGATATCAGCCAGGGGGCCCGTCGCCGGGCGCTGGCCGACTTTAAATCCGGCAAGGTACAGGTGCTGATTGCGACTGAAGTTGCCGCCCGCGGTCTGGATATTCAGGGGCTGGAACATGTGGTGAACTTTAACCTGCCGTATCTGGCGGAAGACTACGTTCACCGGGTTGGCCGTGCCGGCCGTGCAGGTATGCCGGGTAAGGCGATTTCCTTCGTCAGCCGTGAAGAAGAGCGTACCCTGAATGACATCGAACACCTGATCGGCAGCCGTATTAAGCGGGTTTATATGGAAGGTTTTGAAGTCAGTAAGCGTGAAGGTCTGAAAAAGTATCTTAAGAAAGCCCGCAAAGCGCCCCGCAGCAATAAGGTCACCCGTACCAAAATTGTTAAATCTGCCGGTGCCGGTAAGAAAAAACCGTCTAAGCGGAAGTAATTGCAGATACTGAACATTCCATCACTGAAAATCACTGTGCCAGCCTCGTAAAGGAAACAGAATGCAGCAACTTCTGGAAGACATTATTACTGAGGTCCGGCCACTGATCGGTAAGGGAGAAGTGGCCAGTTACATCCCTGAGCTGGGCAATGTTGCCAGGGACAAACTGGGCATGGCTGTTTGTACGGTGGATGGCACGGTGTATCAGGCCGGTGATGCGGCCGAGCCCTTTTCAATTCAGAGTATTTCCAAAGCCCTGGCACTGACGCTGGCCATGAACCGGTATGGGGATGAACTCTGGGAACGGGTTGGGAAGGAGCCCTCCGGACAGGCATTTAATTCACTGGCACAGCTGGAATATGAAAAGGGCATTCCCCGTAATCCTTTCATTAATGCCGGTGCCCTGGTGGTGACCGATGCGCTGGTGTCCCGCTTATCTGCACCGAAGCACCGGATTCTCGATGTGGTGCGTCAGCTAAGCGGCAATCCGCAGGTGGTTTCAGATCAGCGTGTGGCACTCTCAGAATATCGTCACAGCGACCGTAACGCGGCCATCAGCTATCTGATGAAATCCTTCGGCAATATCCATAATGATGTGGATACTCTGCTGCAAACCTATTTTTATCACTGTGCGCTGCGGATGAGCTGTGTGGATCTGGCCCGTACGTTTATTTATCTCGCCAATGGCGGTTACCCGCTGAATACCGACGTACCGTTACTGTCTGCTCAGCAAACCAAGCAGCTGAATGCTCTGCTGATGGTGGCCGGCCTGTATGATGTTGCCGGCGACTTTGCCTACCGGGTGGGTATGCCGGGCAAGAGCGGTGTCGGGGGTGGCATTGTGGCGGTGATTCCCGGTGAACTGTGCGTGTGTGTCTGGTCTCCGGAGCTGAACCAGAACGGTAACTCGCTGGTGGGAACCGCCGCTCTGGAACTGTTTACCACTGCGCTGGGGCGCTCGGTTTTCTGAGCAGATAGTAAAACTAACTAAACTATCAGTAATACTAATAATTTTTATGAGCGGGCCTGAAAAGGCCCTTTTTTGTGCAATTAATAAACAAAACTGGCTGGCAGCCGAACAGGACAGCGACAGAAACCGGTCGTTAATAAGCCTTCCTTGTCAGCATTATTAGTCTCTCTAATAATGCGCGTATTTCGTTGCGTTCCCCGTCACTATTGCCGATATTTGCTCGATCAAAGCGTGTTCGGCACGTTTTAAATCAATCAATACATACCCGCGGTAGGGAGGCAATAATGCCTTTTGGCTTATTAAAATATGGTCTGAGCAAGGAATATCCCGCCCAGCACCATTTCACACCCAGCAGCACGGAGCTGAAGAAACATTACGACGTGGTCATCATCGGTGCCGGTGGTCACGGGGCGGCCTGTGCGTATTACCTGTCCAAGTACCATGGCGTGACCAATATCGCCGTGCTGGACAAAGGTTATCTGGGGGGCGGTAACACTGCCCGGAATACCGCGGTAATCCGTTCTAACTACCTGACCGAAGAAGGCGTCAGCTTTTACCGGGATTCTGTGAAACTTTACCAGAACCTGAGTAACGAATTCGGCTACAACATCATGATGGAAAACCGCGGTCAGCTGACCCTGGCCCACAGTGATGCAGCGGTGCGCAGCTTCCGCTGGCGGGCTGAGGTTAACCAGCATCTGGGCGTACGTTCTGAGCTGGTGGACCGTCAGACCATTCGCGAACTGGTACCGAACCTGAATATGCCGGAAGACGGCCGTTACCCGATCATGGCAGGCTTGTGGCATGCGGACGGGGCGACTGCCCGTCACGATGCAGTGGCATGGGGCTACATGAAAGGTGCCTGCGAGCGCGGTGTTGAACTGCACCAACTGACCGAAGTGGAAGACGTGCTGGTTAGTAACGGTAAGGTCACCGGTGTTAAAACTAACCGCGGCACCATTAGCTGTGGTTCTGTGGTACAGGCGGTTGCCGGTACCAGCTCGGTTGTAGCGAAAATGGCGGGTATCAAACTGCCGGTGCACAGCTTCCCGTTACAGGCGATGGTTACCCAGCCGTACAAACCGCTGCTGACGCCGCACGTCAGTTCGCCACACGTTCACGTCTATGTACACCAGACCTCCCGTGGTGAATTTGTTATCGGCGGTGGTTCCGATCCGTATCCGCTGTACAACACCCGTTCAACCCTGGATATGAAAGAGTCTCTGGCGGCGGCGGCGCTGGAACTGTTCCCGTTCCTGTCACAGGCACGGCTGATGCGTCAGTGGGCCGGTATCACGGATATGACCCCAGACTACAGCCCGATTATGGGTTTG
This sequence comes from Aliamphritea spongicola, assembly GCF_017051665.1. NCBI lineage: Bacteria > Pseudomonadati > Pseudomonadota > Gammaproteobacteria > Oceanospirillales > Oceanospirillaceae > Aliamphritea > Aliamphritea spongicola. Next base: position 109,881 of record NZ_JAFIDL010000002.1, on the reverse strand, counting down.
AGCCCGGTGGAAAATTACTACCTGGATGCGGGCTGGGGCACCTGGGGCTTCAAGGCCACGCCAATCTGCGGCCAGACCATGGCGGAGCTGGTTGCCACCGGTAAGCCACCTGAACTGATTAAGCCGTTCGAGCTGGAACGCTTCTACCGTCATCAGCAAATCAACGAAGCCGGCGCGACCGCGGCCAGCCACTAAGCGGGAGAAAAGAGTCATGAAAATACTGAACTGCCCGCTGAACGGGCCACGCAATATCTCAGAATTTATTTACGGCGGTGAGCTGCACGAAATGCCGGACCCGAACCGCTGCGACAGCCGCGAATGGGTGGAGCACGTTTACTTCCATGAAAATGCTGCGGGTATCGTCCGCGAATGGTGGTGTCACAGTGCGACTTCGTACTGGTTTCTGGCGGAACGGAACACCATTACCGATGAAATTATCAGAACGTTTCCCGCCAGCGAAGTATTTAATCAGCGGGTTGAATTCACCGCTGTGGAAGGAGAGTAACCGTGCCTGTTTATAACGATAACCGACTGGCCAATGGCGGTTTGCTGGTAGATCGCAGCAAAACTGTCAGCTTCTCTTTTGACGGCCGCGAATTTAAAGGCTTTGCCGGCGATACCATTGCCAGCGCACTGGCGGCGAACGGCCAGTGGCTGATCAGCCGTTCATTCAAGTATCACCGCCCGCGCGGTGCATTAACCATGGCCGGTCAGGACGCCAATACCCTGGTACAGCTGCCATCGGACCCGAACGTACTGGCGGACCGGGAAACTATTCGCGACGGCCTGAATGTATCCGGCCAGAACTTTACCGGTAGCCTGGAAAAAGACAGCAGCCGCCATCTGGGCATGTTCAGCAAGTTCATGCCGGTGGGTTTTTACTACAAGGCCTTCTACAAGCCAGCCGGCGCCTGGGAAAAATGGGCACCGGTGATCCGTAAGGCTGCAGGTCTGGGTGTGGTGGATGACACCTTCGAGCCGGAATACTACGACAAGCAGTACAGCTTCTACGATCTGGTGGTTGTGGGTGCAGGCCCTGCGGGGATGACTGCTGCCATTCAGGCTGCTGAGCAGGGCGCGAAAGTTCTGCTGGTGGATGAGAACCCGATTCTGGGTGGCAGCCTGGCGTACAGCCGCTTGGATGCGGAAGGCACGCAGGCAGAAGCGCTGCGTCAGGCGATGATTGCTGACATTGAAAGCCACGCCAACATTGATGTGAAACTGGATGCGGCGTGTAACGGCTACTTCGGTGATAACTGGTTGCCGGTGATTCAGGGCAAGCGTCTGTACAAGGTACGGGCTAAAGAAGCCATCATGTGTGTGGGCTCGCTGGAACAGCAGGCGGTATTCCACAACAACGATCTGCCGGGCGTGATGATGTCCAGCGCGATCCAGCGTCTGATTAAGCTCTACGGCGTGAAGCCGGGTCAGAAAGCAGTGGTCGTTACCGGTAACGATGAAGGTTATGCAACGGCACTGGATATGCTGGATGCCGGCATTGAAGTGGTTGCGATTGCTGAACTGCGTGATGCCGCGCCGGAAAGTGAACTGATGCAGGCGGTGAGCCAGCGCGGTGTACGGATTCTGAGCAACCATGCGGTGTATGCAGCCAAAGCCAGCGGTGACAAGAAGCATCTGGCGGCGGTTGAAATCCGTCAGCAGGTCAGTAAGGGTACATGTGCTGACAGCGGCGAAACCTTCGCTTGTGATCTGCTGTGTATGGCGGTGGGCTATACCCCGACCTATCAGCTGATTTGTCAGGCCGGTGGTCAGTTAAGCTACAACGACGATACTGCCATGTTCACCCTGAGCAAGCTGCCGAAGGCGTTCCAGATTGCCGGTTCCGTGAATGCGAACTGGTCGGTGAATGCGGTATGCGGTGATGCCCAGCGGGCTGCAGCGATTGCGGTTAACCGTCTGGCGGAAACCGTTGAGCGCGTCAGCGCCATGGCTGAACCTGCTCCGATAGCGGATGACAGTGCCAACAGCCCGAACTATAGCTGGCCGATCTTCCCCCATCCGAAGGGTAAGGAATTCGTCGATTTCGATGAAGATCTGCAGATCAAAGACATTGTGAATGCCACCCGTGACGGCTATGAGCACGTGCAGCTGGTGAAGCGTTACTCAACCTGTGGCATGGGGCCTTCTCAGGGCCGTCATTCCGCGCTGGCAACTGCCCGTATTGTGGCGAATGCCACCGGTAAGAGTGTTGCCCAAACCGGTGTTACCACGGCCCGTCCGCCGTTTGCGCCGGAACGTCTGGGGCACCTCGCAGGCCGCAGTTTCTACCCGGCCCGTTACACCAATATGCATCACCGTCACCTGGAAGCCGGTGCACAAATGCTGCAGGCCGGTGCCTGGTATCGTCCGGCGTATTACGGCCCGGTGAACCAGCGTGATAACTGCATCGCCGCGGAAGTGAATAACGTGCGTAACAATGTCGGTCTGGTGGATGTATCCACTCTGGGTGGCATTGAAGTTCGCGGTCCAGATGCCGGTGAGTTCCTCAACCGGGTGTACACCTTTGGCTTTGCCAAACAGCCGCTGGGCCGTGCCCGTTACGCCCTGATGACCAATGAAGCCGGTGTGGTGATTGATGACGGCGTAAGCTGCCGTTTCCATGACCAGCTGTTCTACGTGACAGCCACCACCGGCGGTGTCGACCGTGTGTATCAGAACATGCTGAAGTGGAACGCTCAGTGGTGTCTGGATGTGGACATTGCCAACGTGACCTCCGCCTGGTGCGGTGTGAACATCGCCGGACCTAAAGCCCGTGAAGTACTAAGCAAACTTTGTGAAGACATTGATCTGGGCAGCGAAGCATTCCCTTACATGGGCGTGCGTGAAGGCCATGTGGCAGGCATTCGGGCCCGGGTGATCCGCGTCGGTTTCGTCGGCGAGCTGGGTTACGAAGTACACGTTCCGCAACATGCCGGTGAAGCACTGTGGGATGCCCTGATGGCCGCCGGTAAAGAGCACGGTATTAAGCCATTCGGCATTGAAGCACAGCGGGTACTGCGTCTGGAAAAAGGCCACATCATTATCGGTCAGGACACCGACGCTATGTCCACGCCGGAAGAAGTACAGATGGGCTGGGCGGTCTCCAACAAGAAGCCATTCTTTGTGGGCCAGCGGATTATCCGCGAGCTGAACAAAGCACCGCAGTACCGCTCGCTGGTGGGCTTCGTGGTGGATGATCCGAAAGCGCCGGTACCGCAGGAAAGCCATCTGGTGATCGACGGCGACAAAATGACTGGCCGGGTCACTTCCTGTAACTACTCCCCGACACTGGGTAAGCCAGTGGGTATGGCTTATGTACCGCCGGGCAAAACAGAGCCGGGCAGCGATATCGTCATTAAAGTCGACGGTGCGCCGGTTGCCGCCAAGGTTGTCGCGCTGCCTTTCTATGATCCTGACACCGCCCGTCAGAACCTGTAATCCCGCTGCGAGGAAAACGAGATGAATGAATTTGTAACAGCAGCGCCGGACAGCGGATTACGCCGCAGTCAGCTGTACCGTAAACAACAGCAAGCCGGAGCGGAATTTGCCGGCCTGAATGGCGCAACTGTGGTTAAACAGTTTGCGGCAGACGATGCACAACAACTGAAATCACTGGCGATGGTGGACCTTTCCATGCTGCCACGCAGCGGCTTTAAGGGCCGTCAGGCACCGGAATGGCTGACCCAGCAGGGCGTTGCAATCCCGGCTGAACCAAACCGGGCAACCCGTCAGGAAGACGGTTCACTGGTGGCGAGCCTGTCGGTACAGGAACACCTGATCCTCAGTGATCTGCAGGTAACCGCTGGTATGTCGCAGCAATTAGCAAATACTTGGCAAATGGATGCAGACACTGCCTGCTATTCACTGCCACGCAGCGACAGCCACGCCTGGCTGTTGCTCACCGGAGAACATTTACGGGACATGCTGGCCAAGGTCTGCGGCATTGATTTTGCCGCGGAAGAGTTTGCCAACCATCAGGTGGCGCAAACCTCGGTGGCCCGGTTAAACAGCATTCTTATCCGTGATGATGTGCAGTTGGCGGATGGCAGCACCGTGCTGGCCTTCCACCTGCTGTGTGATGTGAGTTCAGTTGAGTTCATGTGGGATTGCCTGCAGGACGCAATGGATGAATTTGGTGGTAAGCCGGCGGGTCTGGCTGCACTACTGGCGTGATCCGGACCCGGTTTCGGCCGGGTTCATAAAAATAAGCGGCCAGACCGTGATTCAGCGGTGATGGTGGCAAACAACAAATTGAAATAAGTAGATGAGGCTTCAGCCTCACACAAAAATAACAGGAACGACAACATGGCATTCCCAAAGAGTTCACCTTATGTGATCGTTGGTGCCGGTATTCACGGTCTGAGCACCGCGTATCACCTGGCGCTGGAACTGAAAAAACGCGGTAAAGGCAGCGGCGAAGACATTATCATCCTGGATAAGTCCGGCATCTCTGCCGGTGCTACCGGTATCGCCTGCGGTGTTATCCGTAACAACTACTTCCAGCCGGCTATGCGTGAGCTGATGGCACACAGCGTAAAGGTATGGGAAAGCGATCCAAAGGCTTACAGCTACCACCCGGTTGGCTATATGCAGATCAGCCCGGAATCCATGCATGAAGACGTTGCTTCCATTTATGAACAGCAGCAGGCCATCGGTTATGAGTCTAAATTCATCGAAGGTGAAAAAGACTGTACCGATTACATGAAGACCATCTTCCACGACTGGCAGGCTCAGGGCATTACTTCTGTATTGCACGAAATGCCAGGCGGCTATGCAAACAACACCAAGGCGATGTACGGCCTGGCGGCCAAGGCAGAAGCGGAAGGCGTACGCATCATTACCGGCGTTACCGTTACTGGCTTCCAGCAGGCGACTGACGGCGCGATCACCAAGGTAGAAACCAACAAGGGTGATATCGAAACGGATTACGTGGTTATCGGTGCCGGCCCGTGGGTGAAATCCTTCTGGGAAATGCTGGATCTGCCGAAGCACATCAACATCAAGAACCCAACCTCTGGCCAGATTGCTACCGACGTACCGATGTGGGTTTACTGGTCACTGCAGGAAGGTACCCTGGGTGTAGACCCTGGCCTGCAGGTTACCAACGACGGCAAGATGCCACCGGTTATTCACGTGGACAGCAATGCACCGCTGTATTCCGACGTTGACGGTTCTCTGATCACTGAAGACATGTGGGGCATTTACTACAAGCCTGACTACCACTTCGGCGGCGTACAGGGCGGTGCAGCACCGTTCATCGTTGATAAGCCAGCGGATTCCGTACAGGTTGATCCGTACGGTCCTGAATCCCCTGAATTCATCGTGGGCCCTGACTTTGCGCACATGTGGGTATCTGCACTGGCGCACTGTCAGAAGCGTTTTGAAGGCACGATTCCCAAGTATAAGGACGAAGCGTCCGGCGGTATCGGTTGCTTCACTCCGGACAGCTTCCCGGTATTCGACACCTTCCGTAAGAACTGCTTCGTGATCGCGGATTCTAACCACGGTTATAAGATGCTGGGTGTAGGTAAGCTGGTGGCTGAACAGGTTGTGGGTGAGAAGCCAAGCCTGCTGGAGCCATTCCGGTTCTCCCGTTTTGAAGAGGGTAAGCTTCACCCGACTTCTAATAGTCCGTTCCCTTGGAGCTGATCACTCCAGTGTGATTTTCTGGTTGTTGACCGCAACCCAAACGCCGGGCTTTTTAGTCCGGCGTTTTTGTTTGTGGTTATCCTGCGGGTGCTTTATATGAGCTGATGGTTTTGATGTTTTCTTTGTTTTTGTGCTGATGTTTAACTTGGGATGATCTTTTTCGCTAACGCGACTCAAGACCTTTGTAACGGCGCAAAGGCCTTAAGAATCCAAACGCCGCCCCACCGCTTGTCCGGCTGCGCCGGATTCCCTGCGCGTCTCACTGACAACAGGCCTCCTAAAAACTCGACCGCTACGCGCTCTCAAACAATTTATCCGGCTTATCTGTTGTCAGCTACGATGCTCGGCTGCACGGAAGGGGAATCGGGCTACTCCGTAGTTATTTGAGGGAGTAATCTGTGAGGGGGGTAAGAAGAGGGTAACAGATGAAATTTGATTTTGGAGTTCTACCGATGAACATGACGAATAGCAGGTTCATCGGTATTGGTGGGCTATTTTTACAGAGCTTTGCTTAACCAGGATGAATAGTCTGTGGCCACTCCTTTCAGTGTTGCGCTATCAATCGGTGATGTCAGCGTTACCATATATTCTTGTTGTATGAAGGTTATGCTGCTTGTGGTCTGAAGAGTGGAGCTGTATTCATTGAGTGTTGCAAAGTCTCCAACTCCCTCGAATGTAGTTAATTTCATACCTTCCGGTAACTCTGTATTCAGACCTTTTTTCAACGTTTCTATTTGCATTTCAGGTTCGGCTAACCGATTGAGATTAGCGTCTATAACCGTGCCTTCAACAGAATAGGTGTGGTTAACAGCAGACAAAATACCCGCGTCTTTTAGGGTGTTTATAACGATTGCCGGTACTGCTGGTTTCTTGGGAGGATTGCTCACATCTTCAATGATTAAATCTAAGGATAAATCAGACGTGTATTTTGATTCTGATGAAGGCATTACATATTCTTGAATGTGCTTACTTCCTTCGTTACTACAAGCACTTATCGCAAGAATAGATAGCATAAAAAGAATAGTTTTTTTCATAATTAAAAGTTCCATTTTTAAAGTGTGGTCTTACGAATATGGAGTATATCCTGATCATCTCAGCGATAGAGATGATTAAGCTGAAGAAAATTTGTATCAAAGTAACTCACGTGAGTCTGGCACAAAATTTTCCCCTTCTGTGCAGCCGAGCAGCGCAGTTTTTGTATGGTTAAGCGTATGCATTGTCTGAGGGCGCGAAGCGGCCGAGTTTGCAGGAGCGCATACAAAAATGAGCCGCGCAGGGCATCCGGCGTAGCCGGACAAACAGTGGGGCCGCGTTTGGATTCTTAAGGCCTTTGCGCGGTTCCAAAGGCCTTGAGTCGCGTTAGCGAAAAAGGTCATCCGAAGAAAAGAGCCAGCACAAAAACAAAAAAAACACCCAACCATCAACCCCTTTTTACATTGCAGTATTTCCCACAAAGGGAAAAGATCATCCCAACCATCAGCCCCTTTTCTTAAAGCAACCCTGCATAGAGAAAAACAACACGTCGCTTATGCATAATGACTATGCACAAACTGACCTGTACCTCAGCACCCCCGTGCGGCAAGATATTCCGACGTATCTCAAGGAGTAACCGATATGACCGCCGCCATACAGCCCGCTGCTGACCGCAAGTTACTGGGTATCAGCCTGATTGTGATTGCCGTTTTTATGATGTCGGTTCAGGATGCGCTGGTTAAGCATTACAGTGGTGATTTAACCCTCTGGCAGATCTTTACTTTGCGGGGCGTACTGGCGATTCCGCTGCTGTTGCTGGTGGCCATGCTGATGCGCCAGCAGCAAAACATCTGGCAGGATGCAGTACAGAAGTGGGCGCTGATCCGGTCAGCGTTCATGGTGCTGATGTACATTTCTCTGTATGCGGCCATTCCTTTTCTCAGCCTGTCGGTTATCGCTGCCGGGTTTTATACCGGACCGATTTTCGTCACTTTGCTATCCGCTTTTGTGCTTGGTGAGCCGGTTACCCCACGGGGCTGGGTGGCTATTGGAATGGGCTTCTGCGGCGTGCTGGTGATTCTGCAGCCGGGCGGTGATGCCTTTACCGCCTGGGCGCTGGTGCCGGTATTTGGCGGCCTGATGTATGCCCTGACCAATGTCACTACCCGCAGTAAGTGTCAGACCATGCCGATGGCGGCACTGGCGTTGTCTTTAACGGTAATGCTGCTGTTACTGGGGGCGGTGTTCAGCCTGATTCTGTATAGCTGGCAGGGTGTCGGTGAGGCTGCGGCAGAGCTGCCGTTTTTGCTGGGGCAGTGGAGTGAAGCGGGCTGGGCACAGTGGCTGTTATTTCTGGTGCTGGCGTTTCTGACCATCGGTATCAGCATTACCCTGGTAGGTGCCTATCAGGTGGCACCGCCGCCGCTGGTGGCTACTTTTGATTACAGCTATCTGGTGTTTGTCGGGGTGTGGGATTTTCTGTTTTTTAACACGGTGCCGAGTGTGGCGACCCTGTGCGGCATGTTGCTGATTATCGCCGCCGGATTGCTGGTGACCGTGAAGCGCTGATATAAAAACGCCGGGCGATTTAGCCCGGCGTTTTATGGTGCCTGCAGACGTATCAGTAGTCGTAGCGCAGGGCGACACCGAAGGTCATCGGCGCACCTACATCCAGTACGTTGCCGGTCTGATTATTGGTGATGTATTCCTTATCAAACAGGTTTTTCACATAACCGCTGACCCGGAAGTTATCGTTAATGGCGTATTCGGTATTTACGTTTACCAGTGTGACGGAGTCGTTACGGCGTTCGTCCGTGACATTGCCGCTGCCGTCGAAGGTATAACCAGACACACTGTCGCCCCGGTAGATCACATCCGTTGCCATCATCCAGCGTTTATTAAACTGATAGTTGGCACCAACGGAAGCGGTAAACTTAGGGGCAAACAAGAATTCCTGCCCGTTGTAGTTGTCTGTGCCGTCGACAAAGTTCTTGTATTCAGTGTCGTTGTAGGCGGCACTGGTGAACAGCGTCAACTGGTCGGTTGCGGCAAATTCAGCAGACAGCTCAAGGCCCTGCAACTGGCTGTCTGCAGCATTGACCACATCCGTAACGGTACCGTTCTGAACACTGACCTGCTGATCTTTCCACTTCGTGTGGTAGATGTTTGCTTTGGTGGTGATCCGGTCATCCAGCCATTTACCGCGCCATGACAGTTCAGTGGTAGTGGTGAATTCAGCATCATATGCCTGGTGAGAAGAACCGGTACGCAGGTTTACACCGCCGCTGCGATAGCCTTTTTTCCAGACGATACCCACAGTCTGTTTATCACTCAGGTCATAGCTCAGGCCAAGCTTGGGCAGGAAGACGTCTTCTTCTGTGCTGACATTGGCATCCGTGGCGGAGTTGACCAGATTGGTCTGATAATCCAGCTTGGTGGTGTTCTTTTCGTTGTCGAAACGGAAACCACCGGTCAGTTCCCAGCGATCCTGAAAACGCCAGTTTGCTTCACCGAAGAGTGCTTTGTTTTCAATATCAATATCGCCCTGTACATCGATCAGTGTGGTTGCTCCGTTAAAGAACTGATCATCGGTTTTGCCGGTGTACTTGGCAAAATAGACGCCCAGGAAACCGTCCAGTGTGTCTGCGTTATAACCCAGACGTAATTCCTGACTGATGGTTTTTTGTTCTTGCTTACGGGGGACAATCTGGTTGGCACCGGCTGACTGGTCGAAGTCCAGAACAGTATCCAGTTCGGCCTTGGTGCCGGAGGTGATACTGGTGAGGGTTAGCTCATCAGTCAGGTAGTAGTCCAGCTTGGCTGTGGCGCTGTCCTGCTTCACATCCGATTTGGTATCGGTGTTCTGGGACAGTTTGTAATAGCTGGGTACGCCGTTGCTCTGGTTAACTGCATTGGTGCCGGCTTTGTTGTCTACGTGGGCAAAGGTCAGCAACAGATCCATGTCCGCGGAAGGCTGAATCAGCAACTTGGCGCGGGCATTCAGGCTGCTTTTGTCGTTCGCGTCTTCATTCCGGGCGATGTTCTCGATGTAGCCGTCTTCAGACTGGTAATCAATGGCCACACGGCCGGCAACGGTACCGTCAATCAGCTCACCGTTAGCCAGTACCGAGCCGCCTCTCTGGCCGAATGAGCCAGCATTGGTACGGGCGGCAAATTCCGGCTCAAAGGTCGGATCGTTGGTACGGATAACAACGGCACCGGCCAGTGAGTTACGGCCCTGAGTGGTGGACTGGGAGCCACTGTGCACTTCCACTTGCTGAACATCCCACAGGCCCAGCGGGTTAGAGGTTAGCAAGCTCTGCATCTGTACGGCATCATCCACAAATACGGAGATAGCGCCGCTTGGGGATGCCGGGCCCTGATCGTTCAGGCCGGAGAGAGGAATGCCACGGATCCCCCAGTCTTCGTTATCAGACTGGGTGTATAAGCCGGGTGTCCGGCTGATGATATCTGACAGTGTCTGGTCACCGTGGGCACGGATTTCATCTTCAGTAATGACTTCAACACTGGCCAGGGTTTTATCTTCCGGTCGGTCGATTTTACTACCGGTAACAATCACCACACCGGCTTCCTGAGCCGAAGCAGTGTTTTCAGCCAGTGCAGGCAGAGCAAATGACATATTGGCAGCAACTGCCAGGGCAAGGGCGTTCTTATTAAAATGAGCCATGTATACCTATCCGTGATGTCAGCATCGGTACGGGATGCTGTGTGAGATTCCCTCTTAACAGCAAAATAAGAGATCGGAAAAAAAAGTTGGGGAACTTTTATGGGCGCAGATAGTATCGGGGCGGGAATTTTATGTAAAGTATAATGATAGTAATTATCATTAGTATAAATATTTATAAATATATGTTCTTTTTATCAATAAGTTAGATAGCCATTAAAGGTATTTAGTCGCATCTTCGGGATAGATTAGCCCGGGGTTTTATCCGTGGACACATCTACCCGGATGGCGGCGGCCTCCATATCGGCCTGGGCCTGAATGCTGGCAGTATTCGCCATGTTGCCCACTGGTTCTGCCACCGGTACCTGTTCAGTGCTGATGGCTTCTTCAGCGGGATGGGGTTCTACCCAGTTGATGGCATGGTGGTCAAAGCCGCTCTGTACCATGGGTTTGATCACTTCAAAGTAGGGCGATACGTCGAAATCCCGTGGGGTAAACAGGCTGGGGTCCCGGTGCCGGTGCATGCGCTGGTAGTGGCTGATTCGTTCGGCGTCTTCCGGGTTTTCATAGATGATGTCTGGCAGGATAGGGTATTTAATTGACTGAAATGCCTGGGCTATAAGAGAAGAACAGATAGCCTGCGTCGGGTCGCCGCTGCCCAGCGTCAGGGCTTTACGGCGCCATTTCGTCGGAATCGGCGGCGTCGGGATCAGATAACGGGCCAGATCGAAGATGTTCTTCAGGTCATAACTGTCGCCGATGCGGGCAACCGCAAACTGAATCACCTGATTAATTTCACTCTCAGACAAACCGATTGGCCGGCAGATACGGCTGTGCAGGGTTTCATAGGCGCTTAGTGGAAGTACCCTGACACCGTGTTCAATGTCTGCTTCCAGCAGTGACAGGGGTTCAATGCCCGCGTCGATATCTTCCTGGCTGCTCAGGTGATCGCCGATATACAGAGCGGCATGGGACCAGGTGGACTGGGAAAGGTACTTGATGCTGGTGCTGAAGTGACTGGTACCCTCGACAAGTAAAATATCGCCTTTGCGTAATGTTCTTTGTAACAGTGCCGGATTACTGGTGGGAAATAACTCCTCGGTATCGTGTGGCTTAGCGAGGAAATGTGCCAGTTTGCGGCCAATATAACTGAACAGCAACACCGTAATACCCCCTTTCAGACAGGTTACTCTAAGCTTAGCAGGCGTCACTTAATGTGGCGGGGAAAAAGGGGATTTTACTGTTTTAAGGTGTCTGAAGCGGTTAGCGCAGGCTGTATCTGGCGGGCGTTTGAGCAGGGGCTGCGGTGATATTTTTCTCCATGCCAAAAATATCACCATCGCGCATTTTGATCAGAAAACCGGCACGGTCGTACAGTTTCAGCGCCGGATTACAGATAAAAACCTTCAGCCGTAAGCATTCACAGTTATGTTGCCGTGCCAGTTGTTCGGCTGCCTGCAGGGCCCAGCTTCCGGCCCCCCGGCCTTGCCAACCGGGCATGATCTGTAATTCACGGATATAGGCGTGGCGGTTGTACAGGGAGAGGCTGAGCAGGCCGATGGGCGTGGTGCCGTGGCAGATGCTGAAGTTCTGCCGGTGGGGCCAGTTCTGATCGAATATCTGCTGGTTCCAGGCCATGGAATATTTGCGGTAGTAATCACCCATATTGGTACAGATCAGCCGGGCAGCAGACAGCCGCTGTTCTGCGGTGTTTTCCAGAGGTTTCAGGCTAAAGGCGGATGATGTTTGCATGCGGTCTATCTTAGAGCGGCGATGAAACCCTGTAAAACCGTATTTATACTTGTGGTGGACAATGCTTTGGTTGATAGTTGCAACATCTGTTCAGATGAGAAGTCCCTGTGCTGAAAAATGAAAAATTTGCTGAGCTGAGTGCCCTGAAAAGTTTTGTTGCCATTGCTGAATCGGAAACGATTACGCAGGCGGCTGAACGGCTGGGCATTACCCAGTCGGCGGTCTCCCAGACATTAAAACAGCTGGAAACCTTGTTTGCGGTACCGCTGGTAGTGCGCCGCGCCCGGCCGACCCGCCTGACGCTCAGTGGTCAGGTGTTGCTGCGTTACGCCCGCCAGCTACTGGGGGAAAGCCAGCAGATGATGGCCGCGGTGCAGCTGGCCTCCAGTGAAGGTCTGGACCGGTTACGGCTGGGGATGATCGATTCCTTTGCGGATGTGGCTGCCCAGAAGGTCATGGAGCAGCTGGCCAGTTCCGCCCGGAAACTGTCATTGCGCACCGGGATGATGGCGCCCCTGAAAGATGCCCTGCTGGAGCGGGATATTGATATTCTGATTACCAGTGATCAGATGCAGCAGCACCCTGAGCTGGAAGTGTATCCGGTGCTGCGGGACCCGTTTGTGCTGATTGTGGCGGACGAACATGTGAAGACCCATGGCCGGGATATCCGCACCCTGGTGCAGGCACTGCCCTGTATCAGCTATAACCGGGAGCTGCGGCTGGGTAGCCTGACCCAGCTGATTGCCCGGCGTATCGGGGTGGAGCAGGCGATCCGTTATGAGCTGGACAGCACCACCACCCTGATGCAGTTTGTGCAGAGCGGTCAGGGCTGGGCGTTCGTGCCAACTATGAGCCTGATGCAAAACCCGCTGTTGCTGAAAGGGGTGACGCCTCTGCCGATTACCCCTGGCAGCCATGCCCGTTATATTTTCCTGCTGGCCCGGCGTGAAGAGCTGGGTACGCTGCCGCTGGAAATTACCCGGATCTGCCGGGATATCTACGATAACCAGTTGGTGCCTCAGTTACCGGCGGAAATCGACTGGTTACCCCAGGAAGCCTACAGCGTGGAAGACTTCCCGCCGTACTGAGGCGTTTTAGCCGGCGGCCGGTGCTTTGCCGGTTAGTCGCGTTTTTTTGTCGCTTAATTATTCTTTTTACAGCCCCGGGATTGGGTAAGGTCGAAGCTGCTACAGCTGTATGTAACAGCTGCCGACTGACGTTCAGAGAAGAATAATTACCATGACCACTCAGATGACGCTTGATTCGAATACCCAGACCACCCCAAGGCATGATGCCTGTCTCGACTTCATTCATAACCTGAGCTTTGAGAGCCTGCCGGATACCGTGATTCAGCAGGCGAAAATCTGCCTGCTGGATCTGCTGGGCGTAGCCGCCGCCGGGCAGAGTACCCGGCTGAGCCGGATTATGTCCGGTTTTGTGCAGAGCCAGTATCCCGGGGATATTCCGCTGTTGTTTGAAGGCGCCACAGCCAGTGCCTGCGGCTCTGCTTTATACGGCGCGATGCTGATTGACAGCGTAGATGCCCACGACGGTCAGGTGCTGACCAAAGGGCATGTGGGGGTGACGGTGCTGCCGGCACTGCTGAGCCAGATCTGTGCGAATCCGGTGGACGGTAAAGAGCTGCTCACCACCCTGGTAATGGGCTATGAAATTGCTACCCGTGCGGGCATTGCCCTGCATGCCACTGCGGATGACTACCACACCTCCGGGGCCTGGAACGGTCTGGCAGCTGCCGCTGTGGTGGCGCGCTTACGTGGCCTGGACGGGGAGAAAACCTGGGAAGCTATCGGCAGTGCAGAGTTTTATGGCCCGCGCAGCCAGATGATGCGCTGTATTGATTATCCCACCATGGTGAAGGACGGTTCCGGCTGGGGCGCGCTGGCCGGGGTCAGCTGTGCGCTGATGGCCGAGCACGGCTTTACCGGTGCTCCGGCGATTACCATCAGCGATGAAAAGGTGGCAGACATCTGGGGAGATCTGGGTGAACGCTGGTACATTCTCGAACAGTATTTTAAAGCCTATCCGGTGTGCCGCTGGGCGCAGCCAGCTGTTGAGGCAGTACGGCAGATCCGCAGTGAGCATGCAGTTAACCCGGATGACATTGCTGAAATCCATATTCACACCTTCCATCAGGGGGCGCGGTTGCATGTGAAGCACCCGGATACCACCGAACAGGCCCAGTACAGCCTGCCGTTTTCGGTGGCGTCGGCACTGATCGATGGCGTGGTTACCGCTGAGGCAGTGGCTGAAACCGCGGATGGGCTGGGGGATTCCCGCCGGCAGGCACTCAGCGGTAAGGTGATCACCCATGAAGTGGAGGAATATGATGCACTGTTCCCGGCGGAACGCTGGGCCCATGCCCGCATCGTGCTGAATGATGGCACTGAGCTGACTTCTGAACCCTGCATTGCCCGGGGGAATCCGGAAAACCCGCTGACGGAAGACGAGATCATCAGTAAATTCCATACGCTGGCGGGCCCTTATGTGGCGGATACCCGCCGACAAACGATTGCTGAGCTGTCGATGAACCTGCAGACGCTGGACAGTGATGAGATCGTTGCTTATCTGGCATTGCTGAAAGATTAAATCGCTGCAATGCCTGTATGCGACAGCTTTGTAAACCATGCGACCGCTGCTGACCGGCCTGTAAGCGCAGGCTTGTTGGTGGCGGGCACAGTGCATATATTCGGGGATATAAAAAAGGGGCGTTGCAGACCTTAGCCAAAGCAGTACCTGTGCCTGCGCCCCGAATAATAAAACCCGTATAGCAGTGCACCCATGGCGAATACAAAACGTACCGATCCGCTTCTTGAGCCTTTTCAGTTAAGGCACCTGACCCTCCGTAACCGGATTTTCAGTTCCGCCCATGCGCCGTCCTATGTGGAAGACGGCCATCCCCGGGATCGCTACCGGCTCTACCATGAAGAAAAAGCCAAAGGTGGCGTTGCCCTGACCATGATCGGTGGTTCCACCAATATTGCCCCCGACAGCCCATCAGTATTCGGCCAGCTGTACGCCGGGGACGACTCCATTATTCCCTGGTTTCAGCAGTTAACCGCCGGTGTGCAGCAGCACGGTGCGGCGATCATGTGTCAGATCACCCATATGGGCCGCCGGACCGTGACGGATGCCGGCCACTGGCTGCCGGCCATTGGTCCGTCGGTGCTGCGGGAGCGGGCGCACCGGGGCTACCCTAAAGCCATGGAGCAGGAAGACATCGATCGGGTGATTGCTCAGTTTTGCGACACCGCTGTGCGCTGCCAGCAGGGGGGCTTCGACGGTATCGAACTGTTATCTCACTCGCATTTGCTGGGCCAGTTTCTCTCGCCGCTGATCAATACCCGTGACGATGGCTACGGCGGTAATACCCATAACCGGCTGCGCTTTGTGATGGAAGTACTGGATGCTGTCCGGGCGGCGGTGGGGCCTGACTTTGTGGTGGGCATGCGGCTGACCGCTGATGAATTGCTGAAAGGCGGGATGGACGCCGCTGAATGTATTCAGATCGCCCGGGCGATTGCTGAAACCGGGCAGCTGGATTTCTTTAACCTGCTGGCCGGCGCGCCCTATGACGATCTCGGGTTGGCGGGCTGGATTCCGCCGATGGGGATGCCCTCGGCAGCACACCTGAGCATTGTGGGCGGGTTGAAGGAAGCGGTTGATCTGCCGGTGCTCCATGCCGGTGGCATTGCGGATATCGCCACGGCACGCCACGCGGTCAGCAGTGGCCTGCTGGATATGGTGGGGATGACCCGGGCGCAGATTGCCGATCCGTATCTGGTGCAGAAACTGGCCGCCGGTAACGAGGATTCAGTCCGTCCCTGTGTGGGGATGGGCTACTGTGTGGACCGGGTGAATCAGGGTAAAGATGCCCTGTGCGGCCATAATCCTGCCACCGGCCGGGAACAGCAGATGAGCCATGTGATCGCCCGGGATACTGAATTGCAGCCGCAAAAGGTGGTGATTGTCGGGGGCGGGCCTGCCGGGCTGGAAGCGGCGCGGGTTTGGGGGCTGCGTGGCCATCAGGTAGTGTTGCTGGAAGCGGGAGACCGTCTGGGAGGCCAGCTGAATCTGGCAGCTAAAGGGGAAACCCGGGCACAAATGGCCAGCGTGACAGAATGGCTGATCAGTCAGGTGGAAGCACTGGGTGTCACCGTGCATTACCACACCTATGCGGATGCTGAACGGGTATTGGCGGAGCAGCCGGACTGGGTCATTGTAGCCACCGGCGGTTTGCCGATGGAACTGGGTTTCAGCGGTGAACAGCACTGCCACACCGGTTGGGATGTTCTGGGGGGCGACCGCTTCAGCGGTGAAGTACTGTTATTTGATGAACAGGGCGGTCAGGCCGCCGCCAGCAGTGCGGAAGTGTTGGCACTGGCAGGCTGTGAAGTGCGTTTTGTCACGCCGGATCACAGCCCGTTACGGGAGCTGGGGCCGACCACCCATTCGGTGGCGATGCGCAGTCTGTACGCCAAAGGGGTGCAGTTTATGGCGGATCGTGAACCGGTAAACGTGGTGCCTGAAGCTGGCCGAAAAAGGGTTACCCTGCGGAATCTGCTGACCGGTGCTGAGCAGGATCTGCTGGTGGATGCGGTGGTCACTGAAAATGCCACCCAGCCGCTGGATGAAGTGTACTTTGAGCTAAAAGCTGCGTCGGTGAATCACGGTCAGTATGATCAGCAGGCGCTGGTGGATGGCCGTTTAGTGTTACCTGAGCTGAACCCTGAGGGGCAGTTTAAACTGCTGCGCATCGGCGATGCGGTGGCGCATCGGGGATTGCATGCTGCCCTGTATGACGCGTTACGCTTTAGTTTGCCGGCATGAAAAAAGCCCGCGCAGGGCACTGACACGGGCGTGAAAAAAGCGGGGTAGCCTGAACCGGATGTATTCGTCCGGTTCAGGGGCCTCAGTGACCCGCTTTGGAGTGAGGCTGTGTTTAGAGCCTGTGCTTACTCCGGTGCGCTCCAGCTACCGGGCTTCATGGCTTCCCGGGGCAGCTTGATATCAAACTCCGCCCGCAGCTGCTGATCAATCTCTTCGCTGATGATTTCCGGGAAATGACCGTTCAGCGTCTCTGCCGCCCGCAGTTTGGCCACCTGGCGAATATCCATACTGCCGGCTTCCTGCCAGTCATCCCGGGTACGGCGGTCAAATACACTTGGGTACAGGTATTCGCTGGTCATCAGGCCGATGGTGTGGGCGTGACCGAGGTAGTGGTTATCGCCGTTGCAGACATCGTGAATGACATCCACCGCCAGCGATTCATCGGTTACTTCGATGCCCCGGGTCAGACGCATTACCGCACCGTTAACGTCATTATCAATCACATATTGCTCATAGGCGACGGTCAGCAGGCTTTCCAGGAAGCCGGCGGAGTGGTGCACATAGTTGGACCCGGCCAGTGCCGCAGTGGCGGTGGTAATGCCTTTCTCAAAGCCTGCCTGAGCGTCACCTACCTTGGAATCCGCAATGCCGGATGAGTTGTAGATCGGCAGGTTGAGGAACTGGGCGATCTGGGCGCAGGCGGCGTTCAGCAGGGCAAATTCCGCCGAACCGCCGGTGAACGAGCCGGTTCGCAGATCGGCCTGTGCCGGCACGCAGCCCATAATGGCCGGATAACCAGGGCTTTTCAGGTTTACATAGGTGAAGCCGGATAACTGCTCAGCGGTCAGCTGTACCAGCGTACCCGCCAGGGATGCCGGTGAAGTCGCGCCAGCCTGAGGGGCAGATGACAGCACGACAGGAATGTTGTGGTCGATGATTTCATCAAGAATTTCGACGGTTTCCATGGCGTAACGCAGGGGGGATACCGTCCAGCAGGCGGTGAATGACAGTGGCGGACGGGCGTCAAAAGCCTCTTTGCCACCGACGATCATTTCACCCATCTTGCGTAAATCCGCTACTTTTTCCGGCAGATAGGCGTTACTCATGACGTGCTTTTTGGTGGCACTCATGCAGGCATACAGCTGGTTGATATCGATCTCTTCGTTACTCAGATCCCGGCAAACCACCGGGCGCATATAGAAGTGAATATGGTCCAGCGTGTCGACTAAGCGGCCGATGTGGTAGTTATCCGCCAGGGTGGTTTCCCGGACGTTATCGTCGATATCCAGAATTTTAACCGCCTGACCACCGGTGCCCAGATACACCTTACGGCCACCCAGCTGCAGATCGTATTTTGGATCACGGCCGGCCAGCAGTACTTCCGGACGGGCCAGTTCACGGGCTTTATCGATCAGGTTGGCGGGAATGAACACCCGGTTTTTCTCAGCGTCCACCCGGCAGCCGGAGGCTTCAAACAGGTCACGGCAGGGGCTTGGGCCCACTTCGATCCCGGTACGTTCCAGCACCTGGTAGGCGGCATCAACAATGCGCTGAATATCCTGCTGGCTGAGGGGCTGGAAGCTGCCGCCTTCGGTACCGGCAGGGGCCGGATTAATCTTCGGACCGGGTTCAACCTTGGGTTTACGACGGGAGCGGCGTTTCAACTGAGTCATGGGAGTCACTGCCTGATCGGTAATTTTTATTGTGAGTAGATGTTATTAATAATGGCGAAACATGGGTGGATAAAATAAAATTTTTACGACAATATAGGTCTGTTATCCGACATATTCTTAGGTGAGTGACATGACATCTCCGGCGGTTGAACGTATAGGGTTTTATCTGACAGCCAATTTCTCCATGTTGTCGCTGGCGGCAACGCTGGAGCCGCTGCGGATGGCGAACCGGCTGCGGGGTGAAACCCTCTATGAGTGGGATTTCTACTGCAGTGATGACCAGCCGGTCTGTTGCAGTAATGGCCTGCCGTTTTCACCGAGCCGCAACATGCAGGATGTCACCGACCTGTCGACCTTGTTTGTAGTGGCCGGCATTGATGCTCACCAACTGGATGACCCGGAGCTGTATGCCTGGCTGCGGGGCCTGAGCCGGCGGCGCATTGCCGTGGGGGCCACCTCGACCGGCAGCCTGTTACTGGCCCGGGCCGGTTTGCTGAAAGAGCATGCCTGCACCATTCACTGGGAAAACATTGAAAGCCTCAGGGAAGACTTTCCGGCCTTACGGGTGACCGACGAACTCTTTGAAATCAGCGATCAGTTTATTACCTGTTCCGGCGGCCTTGCCGGGCTGGATATGATGCTGCAGCTGATCTCCTATAAGCACGGTGAAGCACTGGCCACCGACGTGGCAGAACAGTGTATCCATCCTCACATCCGCAGCGCTCACGAACAGCAGCGTATGGCAGTTCAGCTGCGTCACAAGGTAAACCATCCCCGGCTGGTGAAAGCGCTGGAGCTGATGCGTAATCACATTGAAGAGCATCTGACCTGTCAGGAAATCGGTTCCCGGGTTGGCTTATCCAGCCGCCAGTTAGAGCGGCTGTTTCAGGAGCATCTGCAATGTACGCCGGCCAGCCATTACATGACTATCCGGCTGGAACGGGCCCAGCATTTACTGCAGCAGTCCACCTTATCGGTGTTACAGGTAGCCACTGCCAGTGGCTTTACATCGGCGTCTTATTTTGCCCGCTGTTATAAACAGAAATATGGCCGTACACCACGGGAAGAACGCCGCCGTTAGACGCATATCGCGACTATTTCAGGCGAATTGCTACGTTTTTACTGTGCACATAGTTCAGTAAGCCTTCCCGGCCTTTTTCCCGGCCATAACCGGATTTTCCGGTGCCGCCGAATGGCGTTTCTACGCCGCCGGCATACCATTCGTTCACGTAAACCTGACCGGCTTTGAGCTGTTGTGACAGACGCATGACCCGTTGTAAGTCATTGCTGAACACGCCACCGGCCAGGCTGTATTCGGTGCCGTTGGCCAGTTGAATGGCTTCGGCATCGTCAGCGAAGGCCTGTACCGTCAGTACCGGGCCAAAGACTTCTTCGGTGGCAATAGCCATGTCGGCGGTTACCTGGCTGAATACGGTTGGCAGGAAGAAAGCTCCCGGCCGGTCCGGTGCTGCGCCGCCGGTGGTAGCGATCGCTCCGGCCTCTAACGCCTGCTGGCAGAATTCTGCTACCCGGCGATGCTGATCCATGCTTACCAGCGTACCCATGTCCGGGGTTTCATCATGGCTGCCAATGTGGATGCTTTCCGCCAGATGGGTCAGACGTTGCAGTAGTTCGTCGTGAATATCCTGATGAACAATGATGCGTGACAGGGCTGAGCAGACCTGACCGGCGTTGTAAAAAATGCCCCAGCGGACGGATTCAACCACAGTATCCAGATCTGCATCTTCACAGACGATCGCCGCGGATTTACCCCCCAGTTCCAGTACACAGGGGACTAAATTGCGGGCGGCGGCTTCGGCAATCAGGGTGCCGGTTTGTACCGAACCGGTGAAGACGATCTGATCAACATCAGAGTGACCTGACAGTGCTGCGCCGGCTTCATGGCCGTAGCCGCAGAGAATATTCACCGCGCCTGCGGGCAGGCCGGCAAATTCCGCGGCTTTGGCGATATAGGTGCATGCCAGCGGGGTCAGTTCCGGGGTTTTGATCACGCAGGTGTTGCCGGTGACCAGCGCCGGTGCAACGGAACGGGCGATCATTTCCACCGGAAAATTCCAGGGGACGATATGGGCGGTGACCCCAAACGGCTCGTAAACGGTGTAGTCGATGTAGTCATTGCCCAGAGGAATGGAACGGCCATCCACGGTTTCCGCCTGATTGGCGTAATACTCGAAATACCGGGCAGCGCCCTGAATTTCCCCTTCGGATTCCGCCAGGGGTTTGCCGGTTTCCAGGGTCAGAACCGTGGCGATTTCATTGCAGTTTGCCAGCAGGTAATCGCCCATTTTCCGTACCAGCCGGCCCCGTTCAACCGGACGCATGGCGGGCAGTACGCCGCTGTTATGACATTCACGGGCGGCGGCGATCGCAGCATCAACGTCTGCCGGGCTGGCCAGACTGATATCGGCAACCTTGCTCAGATCAGCCGGGTTTTCGACACTCAGATTACCACTCTGGCCGGTATGCCACCGGCCATTGATATAGTTGTGCCACTGGGCAGGTAGTTGTTGCATAGCGTTACTTCTCGGATGAAGGGGCCGTTATTGGTAATACTGGCGGAATAAATCGAGGGTACGGGCGATGGCGGCATCATCGATGTCCATGTGAACCACCATCCGGCAGGAGGGGGACTGGCCGCCGATCAGCACGCCGTTGTCCGCCAGAAACAGGCGCAGGGCGGTATGATCTTCCGGCTCCGGGGTGATAAACATCATGTTGGTATCAATGGTACTCAGGTCCAGGGTCAGGCCGTCGATAGCCGCCAGACCTTCTGCCAGGGTGCGGGCGCGGCGGTGATCATCCGCCAACCGGTCAATGTGATGTTCCAGTGCATACAGGCCGGCAGCGCCGATAATACCTGCCTGGCGCATGCCGCCACCCAGCAGTTTACGCATCCGTTTGGCCCGCTGGATGAAGGCTTTGGTGCCACTCAGCACCGAGCCGAGGGGCAGCCCCATGCCTTTGGACAGGCACAGGGAAACCGAATCGATATTACGCACCAGACGGGCAGGAGAAATATCCTGCGCTACAGCCGCGTGTAACAGGCGGGCGCCGTCCATATGAACCAGCAGCCCCTGCTGATGGGCGTAGTCAGTCAGGGCGTCAATGTTTGCCTGATCCTGGAGCACGCCACCAACGGTGTTTTCCAGACACAACAAGCGGCTGATGGCACAGTGCGGGTCGTCCGGTTTGATAGCGGCGGCGAGCTGTTCCACCGTGATGCTGCCACGGGCATCGGTTTGCAGTGGATGCATAGCAATACCGCCCAGTACCGATGCGCCACAGGCTTCATCCCGGTAGATATGGTACTGATCACCGACGATGACTTCTTCACCCCGCTGGCAGTGGCTCAGCAAGCCGGCCAGATTACTCATGGTACCGGTGGGGAAGAACAGTGCCGCTTCTTTGCCCAGCAGTTCAGCAACCTGTGCTTCAAGCAGATTCAGGCTCGGATCTTCGCCATACACATCGTCGCCGACACGGGCGCTGGCCATGGCTTCACGCATTCCGGCGGACGGCTGGGTGACGGTGTCACTGCGATAATCAATCAGGTCTTTATCGGCAATGCCCTGACGGCCGGCCATGCCGGAATAGCTACTGCTGGGTTTGGTCATCGGTTCGGGTTCCTTCAGAAGTTCTGACTGGCGACTTGTTCGTCAGTGAGCATAGCACCTTCATAAGGTAACGCCGCAACGATGTGTACCCGCGGATCTTCACCACCGTTCAGGGCGGTGTGGTAGCCGCGGGTATCGGTGAAATAGACCGAACCGTCCGCCGGCAGGTGGGTACAGTGATGGTTGACGATAAACAGTGAACCGGGGTTGCTGATAATCGGAATGTGCAGCCGTGGCTCCGGATCACGGTGCCAGGAGTTGCAGTTATAGATGTCTTTTTTCAGCACCCGCATGCGGCCAATCGGAAAACGGGCGATCAGCTGTTTGTGTACTTCTTCAAAGTAGGTGTCTTTGAACAGCGGGTTGAATTCAGTGAACAGGGATTCGTCCACCATTTCGTCGCGGGCATATTCCTGATAGGTATCGTCGGTACGGGTCCAGAAACGGCCCACCAGGTCATAGGGCTCTGGTACTTCCACGCCCGGACGACGGGTCAGTGCTAAGGCATGAAAACCAGAACCCAGATTCTCAACGTGCTTTTGCAGTTCGAAATAGCACTTACGCAGTTCATCAATATCAAATTTCAGATCCAGTTTGGCAATGCCCGGGCCCGGTTTAAAGGACGCCACGGAGGTGGTGTCAAAATCGCCGGCCAACCATTGTTGCATTTGTTCCGCATCACGCTGAATAGACTGTTCAGAGCTGGACATGGTGTGAGTTCCTCATAATGTGAGAACGGTGGCATCGGGCGGGCAAATATTCATCTGCTCAGACCCTACTGCACCTGAAAGTTGTTATTTTGGGCTAGGTTAATCCCGGGAGGCGGTTTTTGGGAAACGGATTTTTCGGATGAGTTGATCTCAAAATTAGATCAATATTTATTTTAAACCGCGTATTATTAGCGTTGAGTTCGATAATTCTGAAGAGATGAACGAAAATTCAGGGGCTGGTCGCCGACTTTCCACTGCTTCATTCCGGGATATCTAATATGAGACGTAAATTACCCAGTACCATGTCGCTGCAATGTTTTGAGCTGGCCGCCCGGCTGGAAAACTTTACCCAGGCGGCCAACACCCTGAACATGACCCAGAGCGCCCTGAGCCGGCAGATTAAACTGCTGGAGGAGCTGGTCGGTCAGCCACTGTTTTTGCGCAGCCGGCAGCGGGTGAAGCTCAGTCCGGCGGGGCAGTCTTACCTGGCGGCGATTACGCCGATGATTGATGAGCTGGAAGCAGCTACCCTGAAAATGCAGTCGTTTCAGGACATCAGCGGCGGCATAAATGTGGGGACATACCCGACCTTCGGGGCCCGCTGGCTGTTGCCTTATCTGCTGGATTTTCAGAATGTGCAGCCGGACATTAACCTCAATACCATTACCTATCTGGACAACAGTCAGTTCGATCCGGCGGTGATTGATGTGGGCATTGTGCAGGGGGATCCGCCGTGGCCGGGGATGCGGGTGGATTATCTTATGCCGGAGTTTCTGGCGCCGATGGCGTCGCCCAAACTGTTGCCTGAACCGGTGAGTGACCCGGCACAGCTGATGTCGCAGCGGATTCTGCATCATACGACCCGGCCGGAATCCTGGAAAATCTGGTTCAATGATTTAGGGGCGATTTTACCGGAAGAAGGCAGCAGCCTGCGCTATTCCCAGTATGAGCTGATCATTGAAGCCATGGTGGCCGGGCACGGTATTGGCCTGATGCCACTGATTCTGCTGCAGCGGGAGATCGCCGAAGGCAAGCTGGTACAGGCTCACAGTCATGTTGCCTGCCCCCGGTCGGCCTATTATCTGTTAACACCGTTACACAAGGTGGGCATTTCGAAGATTGAGTCTTTCCGCAGCTGGTTTTTACAGCGGGTTAAAGAACTCAGTTCCTATCAGTAACAGGTGACGGGATGCCGATCCGTAGTCGGTAAATTCAGCGTGTTACATGGTCAGTAGTTTTTTGCATTACCTCAGAGAGAAAATCTATACCCCTGATTTTTATCCGGGAATAATTTGTCTGCCTTCAGCCTGAAGGCAAAACCGAGCGGCTAAATAGCTTGCGGCAGTGGTGATTTGTAATGGCTGTTAATCTGTTATTCAAAGGGGTTTTTACACTTTTTCAGCCGGTTTTCTTTACCCCCTGAGGCATTTTCAGAGCGAACGAAACGGGCTGAAATAGCGCCCGCTTCGGGGATATGTTTCTTTATCTAATCATGACAAATTTTTTTCAACAGTGTTTAATTCTATTCAGTTGTCTGTCCAGAGAGCATCCTCTAAAACTATTCTTAGCATTAATGGCTGTAGCGGCCGCGGTATCAGTTCCTTAGGGTTAGGGTGTTCACCTGATACTGCCGGTTTACAGCCCGGTTCTTGCGCTGTTCAGCCAACCGGCTGACGGAAAAATCGTTCATGCGACGCATCGTTCTTATCAGGAGTTAATAATGAAAATAATTACCAAAATTCTTGCCACAACCCTTATCAGTGCCCTGCCTTTTGCCTCCGTTATGGCCGGCGAAGCGCTGGACCGGGTCATGGATAAAAAGCTGCTGAAAGTAGCGACAGATGCCAACTGGGCGCCGCAGTCGTTCTTGAACGAGAAGAATGAAATGGATGGCTTTGATGTCAACGTGGCGCAGGAAGTGGCTAAGCGTCTGGGTGTTGAAGTTGAGTTTGTGACCCCGGCCTGGGATATCATCACCGCTGGCCGCTGGAATGCCCGCTGGGATCTGTCGATCGGATCAATGACGCCGACCACTGAGCGTGCCAAGGTGCTGACCTTCCCAGCCGTTTATTACTACACGCCAGCGTCTTTTGTGGTGCATAAGGATTCCGATGCCACCGACGTTGCTGACCTGAACGGTAAAAAGGTCGGTGTAACCACCGCCAGTGTACATGAGCGTTATCTGCAGAAAGATCTGATCATCGACGCTGAAGGTGTGCCGGCATTTGATTATCTGGTCGATACTGATTTCATTAAGTCTTACGAGTCTTCCAACGTGGTACTGGATGATCTGCGTCTGGGTAACGGTTCCCGTCTGGACGGTGCTCTGACCAGTGTGCCGACCATTAATGAAGCCATGAAGAATAACTACCCGATTAAGCCACTGGGTAAGCCGGTGTTCTTCGAGCCGCTGGCGCTGGCGATTGATAAAGGTGACCAGGAATTCAGTGATAAGCTGGCAGCAATTGTGGCTGAAATGCGTGCGGACGGCACCTTATCCAAGCTGTCTCAGAAGTGGTACAACTACGACTACACCAGCACTAACTAAGCCGCTGTACTTCTATTAAGCCGCTCATCCGGGCGGCTTATCTTCATGCAGTATTCCACCGTCTTGCTGTTGTCCCGGGCTGAACCGGACTAAGCTGGAATCTGTTGTTCTTATTGATATGTCTCCGGGCTGTTTTCAGACAGTGCCGGCTGTTGTAAAACAGCCTGTTTCCGGATTTTTTAGCGGTGTAATTTATGTATCAGGATACGGTGCAAGAGGCCAGACTACTGAGTAAAACGCCATTCGTGGTGGCCTTGTATGCATGTTTTTTTGTGTTGCTTTTTTTGCTCGATCTTTCCGGCACCGGCTTTGCCGAACTGCTGGCACCGGCCATAGGCAGTGACAGTGAAGGCGGGTTGTATGCGCGCTTTGTCACCAGTGTGACCTTGTCAGCCATCATTACCCTGAGCATCTGGCTGATCGGCAAAATGAAGTTTAATGCGCAGCGGATCACCGTCTGGCTGATTATGGCCGGTCTGTTTATGCTGTTTTTCACCAGTTTTAACCTGAGCTTTGAGTTTATTCAGAGCAAGATCTGGTTCATGGTGTCGCAGGGTATTCTGACAACCCTGTATATTTCCGTGGTGTCGATTTCGATTGCCTCAGTACTGGCGATTATCGGTGCCGTTGCCAAGTTGTCCTCCAATGGCTTTGCCAATGGTCTGGCGAGTTTTTATACCTCTTTCTTCCGTGGCTTACCGCTGCTGATGCAGGTGTATCTGATTTATCTGGGTCTGCCGCAGCTGGGCTTTGTGATTGACGCGGTGCCGGCGGGTATTCTGGCATTGTCCCTGTGTTACGGCGCCTATATGACGGAAATCTTCCGGGCCGGTATCGAGAGCATTCCGAAGGGGCAGTGGGAAGCGGCCCGTTCGATCGGCTTTAAGTTTGGCCTGACCATGCGCCGGATCATTTTGCCCCAGGCAATTCCGCTGATTATTCCGCCGACCGGTAACCAGTTCATTGCCATGCTGAAAGACTCTTCACTGGTATCGGTGATTGGTGTCTGGGAACTGATGTTCCTGGCCCGTACCCTTGGCCAGAAAGACTTCAAACATATGGAAATGCTGATTACTGCCGCCATGCTGTACTGGATCCTGTCGATGGTGCTTGAGTACGCGCAGTCCCACATTGAACGCCGTTATCGCAAGGGGTAAGCCATGAATTCTGTATCCAAGCCAGAGGTGGCTGTAAAACCAATCGTCGAACTCAAAGATGTGAATAAGTGGTACGACGACTTCCATTGCCTGAAAGATATAAACCTGTCGGTGACCCCCGGTGAACGGATCGTTATCTGTGGCCCTTCCGGTTCCGGTAAATCCACGATGATTCGCTGCATTAACCGTCTGGAAGCCCATCAGTCCGGGGAAATCATTGTGGATGATGTGGTATTGCATGAGCATATGCAGGGCATTGATAAAGTGCGTTCTGAAGTGGGCATGGTGTTCCAGAGCTTTAACCTGTTTCCCCATATGACCATTGCAGAAAACTGCATGGCCGGCCCTATGTGGGTGCAAGGGGTGCCTAAGGAAGAAGCCCGCCGGATGGCTATGAAGTATTTGGAGCGGGTGAGGATTCCGGAGCAGGCGGACAAGTACCCGGGGCAGTTGTCCGGTGGTCAGCAGCAGCGGGTAGCGATTGCCCGCAGCCTGTGTATGAAGCCAAAGCTGATGCTGTTTGATGAGCCCACTTCAGCACTGGACCCGGAAATGGTGTCCGGGGTGCTGGATACCATGATTGATCTGGCTAAAGAAGGCATGACTATGTTGTGTGTGACCCACGAAATGGGCTTTGCCCGTGAAGTGGCAGACCGGGTGATCTTCATGGCCGACGGTGAAATCGTTGAACAGAACACCCCGGAAGAGTTTTTCGATAACCCCCGGGAAGAGCGCACCCAGCAGTTTCTCAGTCAGATTCTGTAAGGGCCAGACGCACTATAAAAAGCAGCTTCGGCTGCTTTTTTTGTTTGCGGGCTTTATTTACCCGCCGGGGCGGTGCCGGCCAGGTTAGTAGAGAGCGGGTCGGTCTGGTGGGTTTCATCCAGAATCCAGTTGCGGAACCGCTCTGTCTTGGCGTTACGGTTGCCCTGTGGATACGCCAGATAGTAGCCGTTATCGGTGGCTTTACGCATTGGATAGGCAATGGCCAGTTTGCCGTTACGGATGAACTCTGCCGCATATGACGCCCGGCCAATGGCAATGCCCAGCCCGTCAGCGGCGGCCTGAAGCACCAACTGGCGGCTGTCCAGATCAATGCGGTGCTTAATCTCCGGCAGGCTGTAGCCGGCATCTTTAAGCCAGTCCTGCCATTCATTTTCGTTCCGGCTGTAGTGGATCAGGCTGAAGTTATCAGCCAGCTCATTCAGCCGTTCCATCGGTGGCAGACGGGACAGCAGGTCCGGATGGCATACGATAAACAGTTCTTCGTGCATCAGGAATTCGGCTTTCAGGCCCGGCCAGTGACCCCGGCCGTAGCGGATGCTGATATCAATATTGGCAGAGAGCAGGTCAACCGGGTCATCGGAGTTGATCAGTTTGATGTCCAGGTCCGGATACATGGCCTGAAATTTTGGCAGCCGGGGCAGCAACCAGCAGGCCGCCAGTGTATGGGTGAGGTTCACCCGCAGGGTCTGCGGATCACCGTGGCGGGCCAGCCGGGCACCGGCATCTTCCAGCTGTTTAAAAATGCTTTGCACGGTTTGCAGGTATTCTTCACCGGCGGGGGTCAGGGATGACTTGCCCCGGTCACGGTTAAACAGTTTGGCCTGCAGAAAGGTTTCCAGGGTGCGAATCTGATGGCTGACCGCAGAGGGGGTCTGGCAGGCTTCTTTTGCAGCCGCCCGGAAACTTTCGTGGCGGGCGGCGGTTTCAAAGGCTCTCAGGGCAGCAAACGGAGGCAGATCTCGGCGCATTTTCAGGTGGTACCGCAGGGTAATTAAAGTGTTTCAATCCTAGCAGCCGGGTAGGGCAACTGGCCAGCAGGTCAGAGGCTTCCGGTACCGGAAAAGAAGAATATTATGCGTCGTCGTCAGGCAATTTTTCGATAAATTTATCGTTTTTTTGCAATAAGTGATGTAAAAAGCCCAGCCCTTTTTCCTGATTGGGGCGGGGGGGCTGATCAGCCGGTTAATAATCTTAATTTTCGATGACTTAAGTCTATTTTCCACTGATTTTCAGGGGGTGTTGTCGGATTTTATGCATAATCTGTCGCAAAATTATTCCATTGGTCGGTTTTTAATCATTATCGTGGTTTTTCTCTGCCAGGTAACTGCACAGCTACCCATCAATAAGAACAAATACAGAGGTGTGAATTTGGAAACACTGGCATTTATTGCTGAGAGCTGGTCACTGATTTTCAGCCTGACACTGGAGCATATTTCTCTGGTGGGCGTGGCGGTCGGACTGGCGATTCTGACCGGCGTACCTATCGGTATCGCCATTACACAGAATGAATCGGTGGCTGCTGTGGTGCTGTATGCTGCATCGGTCATTATTACCGTTCCTTCCATTGCCCTGTTTGGCCTGATGATTCCCGTGCTGTCGCTGTTTGGCCAGGGCATTGGCTATCTGCCGGCGGTGATTGCTGTTCTGCTTTATTCCCAACTTCCTATTATCCGTAATACCTATGCGGCGATTAACAATGTTGATCCGGCCCTGCGTGAGGCTGCCCGCGGATTGGGGATGACGCCGGTGCAACGGCTGCGGCTGGTGGAAATTCCACTGGCTGTGCCGGTTATTTTTGCCGGTATCCGCACCGCAGTGGTGATGAATATCGGGGTAATGGCCATTGCTGCTTATATCGGTGCCGGCGGGCTGGGCACGCTGATCAGCCGGGGCATCACCCAGACCGATCCGCGCCAGCTGATTGCCGGGGCACTGGCGGTCAGTCTGTTAGCCATTATTGCCGACTACGGCCTGCTGTACTGCCAGCGAAAACTGACGCCTAAAGGTGTATCGGCCTGATACAGACCTGTCAGGATTTCTGAGAATTTAATCAATAAGAGAGTGTCCCGTGATTCAGTTAGAGAACCTCACAAAAATATTCGAGACACCGGACGGCGTGGTTACCGCGGCGGATAATATCAATATGACCGTGCCGAAGGGCGAGATCTGCGTATTACTCGGTCCGTCCGGCTGCGGTAAAACCACCACTCTGAAAATGCTTAACCGGATCATACCGCCAACATCCGGCCGGGTGATGATTAACGGCGAAGATACCAGCACACTGGATACTATCACTCTGCGCCGTAACATCGGTTACGTGATCCAGCAAATCGGCCTGTTTCCTAACATGACCATTGCGGAAAACATTGCCATTGTGCCCCGGCTGCTGGGCTGGGAGAAAAAGCGCTATCTGGCCCGGGCTGAAGAGTTACTGGCGATGGTGGCCCTGGAACCGAAGACCTTTATGCAGCGCTATCCCCGGGAGCTTTCCGGTGGTCAGCAACAGCGGGTGGGGGTTATCCGTGCACTGGCGGCTGATCCGCCGGTGATGCTGATGGATGAGCCTTTCGGTGCGATTGATCCGATTAACCGGGAGGTTATTCAGGATGAGTTTCTGAAGATGCAGGAAGAACTGCAGAAAACCATTCTGTTTGTCAGCCACGACATCGATGAAGCGGTGAAAATGGCCGACAAGATTGCCATCTTCAACGCCGGTAAGCTGATCCAGTTTGATTCACCGGACGCCCTGTTAGCTCACCCCTGCAATAAGTTTGTAGAAGACTTTGTCGGTACCGACCGTACGCTTAAGCGCCTGAGACTGGCGAAAGTGGCCGATGTGATGACCCCGGCACCCACGCCGGTGAAGCCGGATGATGATTTGCAGACGGCGCTGGAGATCATGCAGAACAATGATTATGTAGCGGTGACCATGGTGGATACCCTGGGACGGCCGATTGGCTCGATTACCCGGGATCTGGCCACCGCCAAGCGGGGCCGTTGCGGGGACCACTTCCATGGGTTGCGGGCCATTGCCCGGGTGGATGATGACCTGCGCAGTGTGGCCTCTGCCATGTTCAGTAAAGACACCACTTGGATGCCCTGTGTGGACGATGAAGGCATTTTCCGGGGTGAGATTTCCCAGCGGGGCGTGACCCATTATCTGGGGGCAACCTACCGCAGCCGTGAAGCTCAGCAGTCGGGTGTTCAGCATGGTGAAGTCTAAAAAGGTTTTGTTCTGGCTGGTGACGCTGCTGGGGGTATTTTACCTCGGCGTGGTCAGCCAGAGCAGCGGTCTGATTGATGACTTCCTCTATTACTGGGAAGACATCGTCTATCTCAGCGGGCAGCACATGCAGTTGTCGGCGATGTCTGGCGGAGCAGCCATTCTTCTGGCGGTACCACTGGGTATCTGGCTGAGCCGGCCGGCCTGTAAGCGCATTGCTGAACCGGTCATGCAGGTGCTGAATATTGGCACCACGGTGCCGACGCTGGCGATTCTGGCGCTGTCGATGAGCTTTCTCGGCATTGGTTCGACCCCGGCGGTGTTTGCCTTGTGTGTGGCTACCTTGCTGCCGATTGTGCGCAATACCTATGTGGGGCTGCTGGCGGTACCGGATCACCTCAAAGAAGCGGCAAACGGGATGGGCATGACTCCGGGGCAGATTCTGCTGCGGGTGGAGATTCCCAATGCCCTGTATGTGATTTTTGCCGGTATCCGTACCGCCCTGACCATCAACGTGGGCACCGTGCCACTGGCCTTCCTGATTGGTGGCGGTGGCTTAGGTGAACTGATTTTTACCGGTATTGATCTGGATGAAATGCCAATGCTGCTGGCCGGTGCGATACCGACGTCACTGCTGGCGGTGCTGGTGGATATCAGCGTCGGTGCGCTGGCATTTTTCATCGTTCCCAAAGGGGTTAATCCCTTACGGATGAATAAGTAAAGCCGGCAGACAAGGCCGGAGCACGAATAAAACAACGAAAAACAAGCAACGACAATTAAGGGTAGGGACCAGAGAATGAAAATAACAAAGCTACTGAAAACGCTGGCAGCCGGCATGTTTCTTACCGGTGCTGTACAGGCAAATGCCGAAGCACTGGTAGTGGGCGGTAAGAACTTCACCGAACAGCAATTACTGACGTCTATGACCAGCCAGTATCTGGCGGCGAAAGGCGTTGATGTAGACACCCGTGCCGGTATGGGCACCGCGGTGCTGCGTAAAGCCCAGGTGAATGGTCAGATTGATCTGTATTGGGAGTACACCGGTACGGCGCTGATCAACTTTAATAAGATCAAAGACCCTCTGAGCATGGAAGACGGCTACAACAAGGTAAAAGAGCTGGATGCTGAAAAAGGTCTGGTGTGGCTGAATCCTTCCAAAGTGAACAACACCTATGCGCTGGCTATGCGCCGTGGGGAAGCGGCTGACAAGGGTATTTCCAGCCTGTCTGATCTGAGTAAGGCGGTAAATGCCGGTGATGAGCTGCTGTTTGCCTGTAATGCTGAATTTGCTGCCCGTGCAGACGGCCTGAAGCCGCTGCAGAAGGCTTACGGCTTTAAGTTTGACCGTTCGCAGGTGAAGCGCATGGACACTGGTCTGACTTATCAGGCGCTGAAAGAAGGTCAGGTGAACATCTCACTGGTATTCGCCACCGACGGCCGTATCCCGGCATTTGATTTTGTTGTCCTGAAAGATGATAAGAACTACTTCCCGGTTTACGCATTAACTCCGGTTATCCGTGCTGAAGCGCTGGAAGCGAATCCTGCCTTAGAAGGTATGATGAATGAGCTGGCGTCCCGCCTGAATGATCAGAACATGGCGGAGCTGAATGCTAAAGTGGATGTGAACAAAGAAACCATCGAGAAGGTGGCTAAGGGCTTCCTGACCGAACAGGGTCTGATTTAAGCTTAACGGCCGAAGCATCTGACGCCCGGTTATGCCGGGCGTTTTCGTTTGCCGGTTTCACACAACGGGGTACTGAATATGAGTTTACGGGCTGGGGTGGCGCAGGTTGCGGTGACACTCGGCGATATTGCCGCCAATCTGCAAAAACACGAAGAATACATTACCGCGGCCCGGGATCAGGGCGTGGAGGTGCTGGTGTTTCCTGAGCTGTCACTGACCGGTTATCAGCTGGGGCGACAGGTGCCGGAAGTGGCGATGCAGGTGGCTGATCCCCGTTTGCTGGCGCTGGCAGAAAAATGCCAAGGCATTCAGGTGGTGTGTGGCTTTGTTGAAGAGGCTACACCCGGTGAATATTACAATTCGGCAGCCTGGCTGCGGGACGGGGAAGTTACCGCCGTGCACCGTAAGCTGAACCTGCCAACTTACGGCAGCCTGGAAGAGGGCAAGCTGTATACGCCGGGATCAGCGCTTAAAACTCAGGAAATAAATGCTAACTGGTCGGCTTTGTCGCTGATTTGCGCGGATCTCTGGAATCCCGGTCTGGTATATGCCGGTATGTTGCATAAACCTGAGGTGTTAATCGCCCCCATCAATTCGGCGGAAGGCGTTGTCAGTAATGAGTTTTCCAACCCGCAGAACTGGCAGACGAATCTTAGCTATATGGCCATGACCTATGGCACTCCGGTGATGATGGCGAACCGCTGTGATACTGAGCTGGAAGCCCGGTTCTGGGGTGGCAGTCAGATTCTCGGTGCACGGGGGGAAGTGCTGGCCCGTGCCGGCGAAGATGAAGTGCTGTTGGTGGCGGACATTGAGCGCAGCGACATTGCCGACGCACGGTTTGATTTGCCTACGTTGCGGGATGCCAATCCGCAATTAATCAGTCAGTTAATTGCGGACACGTAATGACGGACATTTAATTGTGGAGAGTCTCTAACGGATCTTAGCTGACGACGTTCAGGCCGGCGTGCAGACGGGTAATCCAGCCCCGGTCCAGCCAGCTGAACAGGGTTGTGAGCAGTTTCTCAGTTGGATCTGAGTTACTGATTTCGATGAGAAACTCTGCGGTCTGCTCTAGGTTATAGCCTTTACTGAAGGTTTCGTACATGGCCTGTTCGAAGCCGTCGAGGCTGGCAAACTCGGTGAGCCTGTCGCGGTTACGCCACAGGACCCAGTATTCATTACGGGCGATGGCATCCGGCGGGCTGCGGTCGGCTTTAAGATGCTGCCAGATATCCACCACGTTGTAGCCGGTAATAAAGGCTCTGACGCTGGGGTGGAACTCTACTTTCAGCTGGGCCCACTGTTCCGGGGCTATTCGGGTCAGGTCTTCCCGGCTGCACATATCGGCATCCATCGCATCAAAGGCGACCAGTAGCTCACGTTCAAAACGGGCGAATTCAGCAATTTGCGGATGAGGGCTGAAGGTTTCGTGTTCAGTGAGAAATTTCGGTAAACGGTCACCAAAATCCCTTAACGAGCGGAAAGTAGACGGATAAGCGGCAATATAGTCCCGTACCATTGTATTGAACATGTCATCGCCCAGGTACTTACCGAGGAGCTCGTGGTCGGTATCCAGGGTTTCCCAGAAACTGACCTGATAGGCATTGCGGTAAATGTGCAGCTGAATATCAACGCTGACTTTGCCGCGGTCCTGAATATGTTCATGGATATCCGAAGGTTTACCCATGATGTAGTCCAGCAGCTGTTGCTGGCGTTCCTGTAAATCGCTCACACAGCCTCCTGATAACGGGGTGTCAGTTGTTCAGGGCTGAGGGTTTCGTTGGCGATCTTGCGGGCAATTTGAAGTTCGCCGCGCAAATCTTCAAACGGCGGAATATTACCGTCCCGTTCGATCATGGTGCTCACCGGGCCAAAATGCAGCAGGGCTTCTTTATACAGTTCCCAGACCGGATCCGGTACGTCATGGTCATGGGTGTCGATAATGTAGTCGCCGTAGTCGGTGTGACCAGCCAGGTGGAACTGTTTTACCCGGTCGGCCGGGGTTTTCTTAATGTATTCCAGCGGGTCAAAACCGTGGTTTCGGGCGCTGACGTAGACATTGTTAACGTCGAACAGGATGTGGCAGTCGGCCCGTTCGGTCAGGGCGCCGAGGAATTCCCATTCAGGAATGGCTGAGTCGTCAAAGCTGATATAGCTGGAAGGGTTTTCCAGCAGTATTTGCCGGCCCATGTAGTCCTGTGCCTGCTTGATGCGTTCAACCATCAGATCCAGGGCTTCTTCGGTATAGGGAACGGGCAGCAGATCGTGGGTGTTGATACCGTTTATACCGGTCCAGCACAGGTGATCCGATAACCATTCCGGCTGTAATTCGTCGTGTAGTTGCTTGAGGCGTTTCATGTAGTCCATATCCAGCGGGTCGGTAGAACCCAGAGACATGGAAACGCCGTGCATCACCATTGGATAGTGTTCGCGAATGGCGTGCAGGTAGTATTTTGGCTTACCGCCATCCACCATGAAGTTTTCCGAGATGATCTCAAACCAGTCTATGTTTTTAGGTTTGGTTTCCAGTACATCGTGGAAATGATCCGTACGCAGACCCAGACCAAAGCCAAGAAAATCATTCGACATGAGAAGCATCCTTCATATTGCAGCGATTCAGCGATTATTGCACAAATAACAGTGGGGTATGTTGATGTTGCGCAATCTTCGTTACCAGGTGCCGGGGCGGCGGGAAGTGCCGGATGGCATAGCCTGAAACGAAATACGCGGATTATTGAAGCCTGAACATCAGTGGGCTTTCGCCCTGCGAGGTGAACCTGATAAAGACTTCAATAATCCGCATAACCTAAACCCCCGAAGGGGTCAGATGTTGTCCCCTGTGGGAAGCTTCTTAGGAAACTTTACCACCAACATCTGCACAGGCTTTAGCGCCCATTAATACGAAACCGGTACCTTTACAAGAACCCTGGCCAGCACATGCGTTGTTCGCGCCGCCACAGTCGTTGTGACCTTTACAAACGTTTACACCGTTACAGTGAACCAGGTCTGCTTTAGCCATTTCACCGCGCCAGTCGTCTTCAACCTTGCCGCCGATGTCAGCACAAGCTTTAGAAGGCATACCAACGAAACCAGAACCTTTACAAGAACCCTGGCCAGCACATGCGTTGTTCGCACCGCCACAGTCGTTGTGACCTTTACATACGTTTACACCGTAGCAATGTACCTTGTCGGTAGTGTTTGCATCTGCGCTTGCAGTGTCGTTAGTAGCAGCAGTTGCAGAACAGCCAGCCAGTGCAGCAGCCGCAAATGCAACAGAAGCGCCACTCAGCATAGGTTTGATATTTTTATTCATTTTTAAATCTCCTGACGGTAATAGACGCTTCTTGGATTCCAATTGAAGCGAGATATTGGAGTGCACACAGTGCCATATAAAATTAGTCCGCTTATATGAAACAAAACTGAAAACACACACTCTAAGTGATTCTTTGTACAGCCAAATTTTTTAAAACAGCGAAAATGAGTATAGCAGCTGGCTGAATTTTGGCGGGCGAAGCCGTGCTACATTGCCCATAATGACAGGGCTTTCAGCGATATGAGTGGGGCAAGGTTTTCAGGGCAGAAAAAGGCCTTGACGGTAGCAAAAAATTATCTGATTTTTTTTGCTCTGGCGGGAAACGAAACTGAAAAAAACGCCTTTTTTCAGTTTCACCGGCGGCTGAATCTGAAAAATTTTCCTTACAAAAGTCCCCATAATGTCTGAAAAATAATCTGCTGGGCGGCGGCAACTTCTTTTGAATCGATGACCACTGCGGTGGGATA
Organism: Aliamphritea spongicola; assembly: GCF_017051665.1. Lineage (NCBI taxonomy): Bacteria > Pseudomonadati > Pseudomonadota > Gammaproteobacteria > Oceanospirillales > Oceanospirillaceae > Aliamphritea > Aliamphritea spongicola. The sequence goes on along the minus strand of NZ_JAFIDL010000002.1, from coordinate 73,776 downwards.
ATTGTGAGATGCCAGTGAAATAATCGCACATTTAGGCGGGTAGATTGCGATATAGGCAGCATCCACCGGGCCGTCGGTTTTAATCCATTTACGTTCACTCAGTTCTGCATCTTCACCGCCGTCACCGATGGCGATTACCTTTACTTCAATGCCCCGCTGAATCCGCTGCAAAGTAAAGTTTGGGAAGGGCCGGTACAGGTGTGCCCGGATTGGCTTGGAGGAAAAGATCGAATATTCCTTTTTCTCCTGTGCTGAAACGGTACTGAGAATGTCCCGTAATACCCATTCAATACCGGCGTCCCCTTCGTAATAGCTGACGTTAGCGGCATTAAAATCCGGCATCAGATGATGCATGTCAGGGATTACCCGGGTCTTTAGCTGTTCAATGGCCTGATCCAGGTTACGCTGTTTGTCCTGGGCCAGCTGGAGAAGGACGTCTGGCTCGCGGGGGGAGAACAGCCGCCGTTTGCCCTTGGGCAGATAGCTGATAACGCCCTTACTCTGTAATGCCTTAAGGCATTCGTAGGTGGTGCCCCGGTTGATGCCGGATTTTTCAGCAATGACCCGGATCGAACTGGGCCCTAATGCCAGCAGAGCACGGTAGATTTTGACCTCCCGTTTGGAAAGGTCGAGCAGTTCAAAAATCTGTTCATTCATAGCGGGTGATTTACGTCGTATTATTTGTCATTTTTTTTGTGACAATTTGTATTGCATCTGTACCTGTATCGCTTAAAGTGCAACCATTCATAAGGTTATGTCAATTGGAATTGACCTGACCCGGACAAAAAATTCTTTCAGGGAAGCCTCTGTTGTGACAACTCTTAATACGATAATTCTTGCTGCCGGCCAGGGCAGCCGTATGAAATCCTCATTACCCAAAGTGCTGCATAAAATTGCCGGCAAGCCGATGGTACAGTGGGTCATTGATGCTGCCAGCCAGTTACCGGCGAATAACGCCCATGTTGTTATTGGTCACGGGGCGGATCACCTTAAGGAAGCGTTGTCCGGCCAGCCACTGACATTTGCAGTACAGGCTGAACAGTTAGGTACCGGCCATGCGGTGGCGCAGGCGATGCCAAATATTGCCGAAGATTCCATTGCACTGGTGCTGTACGGCGATGTGCCGCTGACCAAAGCTGAAACCATGGCACGTCTGGTGGAAATTGCTGAACAGGGTGACTTTGCCCTGCTGACGGTGAAACTGGATGACCCGACCGGCTACGGCCGTATTGTGCGGGACGAACAGGCCCGGGTCAGTGCCATTGTTGAACATAAAGATGCCACCGCAGATCAGTTAGCCATTACTGAAGTGAACACCGGTATTCTGGCGGTTGCCGCCAGCAAACTGCATGAATGGTTGCCACAGCTGTCTTCCGATAACGCGCAGGGTGAATATTACCTGACGGATGTCATCGCCATGGCGGCGTCTTCCGGCATGACAATCACCACCATGCAGCCGGATACCGAACAGGAAGTACAGGGCATTAACAACCGTATGCAGCAGGCTGAGCTGGAGCGCTGGTTTCAGCAGCAACAGGCCCGCTCACTGATGGAGCAGGGTGTTACCCTGGCAGATCCGGCCCGGCTGGATGTCCGTGGTGATCTGACAGTTGGTACGGATGTCAGCATTGATATCAATGTGGTGTTCAAAGGTAAGGTTGTACTGGGTAATAACGTCACCATTGAGCCGAACTGTGTAATCGAAGACTCGGTGATTGGCGATGGCTGCCACATTAAAGCCAACTCTGTACTGGAGCAGGCGGAGCTGGCCGGTGATTCGGATATTGGTCCGTTTGCCCGTCTGCGTCCTGGCAGCCGTCTGGCGCTGGGTGCCAAGGTGGGTAACTTTGTTGAAACCAAGAAAGCGAACATCGGTGCAGGCAGTAAGGTGAATCACCTGAGCTACGTCGGTGATGCTGAAGTTGGCCCGGGCGCTAACATTGGTGCCGGTACCATTACCTGTAACTACGACGGTGTAAATAAGTTTAAGACGGAGATCGGTGCCGGCGCATTTATCGGCTCGAACAGTGCCCTTGTTGCCCCGGTGAAAATCGGTGAAAACGCCACCGTGGGTGCCGGTTCAACCGTCAGTAAAAATGTTAATGATGCAGAGCTGGCCGTGAGCCGGGCGCGGCAGACCAATATCAAAGGCTGGCAGCGTCCGGTGGACCAGAAAGCCGCTAAAGACCAGTAAGCACTGCATCAGAAGGAAGAACAGTTATGTGTGGAATCGTTGGTGCAATTGCCAGCCGAAATATCGCGGCTATCCTGCTGGAAGGCCTGAAACGTCTTGAGTACCGTGGCTATGACTCAGCCGGTATGGCCGTCTATAACGGGGCTGACAGCAGCCTGGCGGCGCTGAAGCGTCTGGGTAAGGTCGCCGAGCTGGCGAATGCCCTGGAAGAACAGTCTCTGCCCGGTGCGCTGGGGATCGCCCACACCCGCTGGGCAACCCACGGTAAGCCGGAACAGCGTAATGCGCACCCGCATCTGTCCGGTGATCGTATTGCCATCGTGCACAACGGTATTATTGAAAACCATGCTGAGCTGCGGGCTGAACTGCAGGCCGAAGGCTACAGTTTCCTGTCTGATACAGATACCGAAGTGGTTACCCACCTGATTCACCGGGCAGTGACTGCCGGTGCTCAGCTGGATGATGCGGTTAAAGCGACGGTGAAACGCCTGCACGGTGCTTATGCGCTGGCGGTAATTGACCGGCAACAGCCGGATCGCCTGATTGCTACCCGGATGGGCAGCCCGCTGGTCATCGGTGTCGGTGTGGAAGAAAACTTCATTGCCTCCGATCCGCTCGCTTTGCTGCAGGTGACTGACCGTTTCATCTATCTTGAAGAAGGTGATCTGGCGATCATCAGCCAGCATGATGTGCAGGTTGAAGATGCCAGTGGCCAGCAGACAGAGCGTGAAGTGCTGCAGTTTGAGCACGGCCATGATGTAGCTGATAAGGGTGAATACCGCCACTACATGCTGAAAGAGATTTACGAACAGCCGAAGGTGATTGATGCCGTGCTGGAAGGCCGCATCAGCAAGGGCAAGGTGCTGGAGCAGGTATTCGGCACCGAGGCCGGTGAACTGTTTGATCAGGTTAAGTGTGTCCAGATCGTTGCCTGCGGTACCAGCTTTAATGCCGGTATGGTGGCGAAGTACTGGATCGAACGTCATGCGGGTATCCCATGCATGGTGGATGTGGCCAGTGAATTCCGTTACCGCCGCACCGTTTGTTTGCCGGGCACCCTGTTTGTGACCATTTCACAGTCCGGTGAAACGGCGGATACTCTGGCGGCCCTGCGTGACGCCAAGACCCAGGGGTATCTGGCATCACTGACGATCTGTAACGTGCCGGGCAGTTCGCTGGTGCGGGAATCGGATCTGTGCCTGATGACCAATGCCGGGCCGGAAATCGGCGTGGCTTCCACCAAGGCTTTCACCAGCCAGTTAGTTGCCCTGATGCTGACCACCCTGATTCTGGCCCGCCGGACTGGCTTCGGCGAAGAAGCTGAAGCGGATATGGTGGCCAAGCTGGAAGGTCTGTCTGCGCTGTGTGATGAAGTGCTGAAGATGGATGCGGATATTCAGCTGATGGCTGAACGCTTCGTGGATAAAAACCACACCCTGTTCCTGGGCCGCGGTACGATGTTCCCGGTGGCTGTGGAAGGCGCCCTGAAGCTGAAAGAGATCTCCTACATTCATGCGGAAGCTTATCCGGCCGGTGAGCTGAAGCACGGCCCGCTGGCGCTGGTGGATGATAACATGCCGATCGTTGCGGTTGCGCCGAATAACTCATTGCTGGAAAAGCTGCAGGCGAATCTGGAAGAAGTCCGCGCCCGTGGCGGTCAGCTGTTCCTGTTTGCTGACAGCCGTATTCAGATTGAAGAAGGTGACGACAGCTGTTATCTGCTGAATATTCCGGATGTCTGTAAAGATATGGCGCCGATCGTGTATTCCATCCCGCTGCAGTTGCTGTCTTACTACGTGGCTGTGCTGAAAGGCACCGATGTGGATCAGCCACGAAATCTGGCGAAATCCGTAACGGTTGAGTAACCGATACTGTTTTGCAGTCATAAAAAATGCCGGCGTTCTCGCCGGCATTTTTGTTTGTGGTGGTAATGCTGAAAGCACTGAAGATCAGGTTAGCTTAAATGCACCCTGAATACCTTCAATGGCCATCTGGGTACCGATGACCGCCAGAATCAGGCCCATCATCCGGGTGATTACCTGCAGGGCATTTTCGCCGATAAAGCGTACTAAACGTTCGCCGGAGACAAAAAACACATAGGTGATGATACAGAGTACTGCGAACATGCTGACGGTGGTTACCAGCTCAGTGAAGCCGCCACCGGAGGCGAAGTTCATAGCGGTGGCGATGGTGCCGGGGCCTGCGAGAATCGGCATGGCCAGTGGTGATACAGCGACACCCAGTGCCGCTTCTTTGGCTTTGGCCGGGTCACAACCGTGGGGTTGCTGTACTTTGGACTGATTGCCCTGCAGCATATGAAATCCGATCAGAAAGACCAGAATACCGCCGGTAATCCGGAAGGCTGGCAGGCTCAGGCCAAACAGCTGAAAAATGTATTTGCCGGCTACCGAGAATACCGCAATGACGATAAAGGCAATCAGCAGCGAACGAAAGGCAATGGCCCGGGTGGTCTGGCTGTCGTCCTGACTGGTGAGGCCCAGAAAGACCGGCACATTGGCGATTGGATTCATGATGGCGAAAAAGCCCATGAATACGGTTGCAGCATGTAACGCTATGTTTTCCATGTTTTATTCTCTTTTTTATTAACCCACAGGTACCGCAAAAATCACAATATACAGCATGATCGCGGTGAGTATCAGGCTGCTGCTTTTCACCCGTGCGGAGTCGGTTGCCCGCCAGGCGACCAGACACTGCAGCGCATAGTAGGCAGCGAAAGCCCGGGAGGCCAGCGCCAGAATTTCAAAGGTATCGGCACTCCAGGTGAGCAGCAGGGCAAAGCCGGCGATCAGCAGGTAGCTGACCGGAGTGCTGATCCGTTTGGCAGAAATCTCACTGAGGTTACCGCTGGCGGCCAGTGTATCGGCAACCGCCGCGGAAAACTGGCTCAGTACCGCCGCAAAAATAACGGCCGCTGGCAGGAAGCCAAAGGCCGAGAGGCCTGCCAGTGTAATCAGGCTGTGATCATCGAATACCCCGTTCAGGGATGGCACCAGTGGCATGGCCAGCAATACAAACAGAATATAGATACTGGCGGAAATCAGCTGTGATTGCCGGGAGGCCTGAATGCGTAAATCTGCTGTGTACTGTTCGCCCAGATAGCGGGGTGTTTCAAAGCCCTGCACTACAATCAGGGTGCCGGCAATGATGCTGCAGGTCTGCCACAGGTCGTTAAACTGTGCAGCAGGCATCTGCAGGGCGTTCTGTTGCCAGGCCTGAAAATCGAACAGGCCAAAGCCTGCCAGTACCAGGGCGATCAGTATGAAGGTAACGTACAGTGCCCATTTTTCCATAAAGCCCAGCACCCCCAGCCCGCGCCAGATGCCCACACCGGCGATGATAATGATGACCGCAGAGGTCAGCAGGTTGTTATACAGCGGAGTATCCTGGCCAATGCCGGAGAGCACAAATGAAGCCAGTATATGCAGGTAGAGGGTAATGGAGATCACATAGGCGACGACAATGCTGATGTCGGCGCTGCGTTCAAGAAAGTTCAGGGTAGAGTCCTGGCCATCCGCTAACAGGGGCTCTGCGACCCGGATGTTATGCCGGATGATGCTGCCCACCAGATACGCCAGCAAACACACCGCTGCCATGGCAACTGTCATGTAGGGGCCGGCGCTTTGTGCCAGTACTGGCACGATGACCAGAAAGCCGCTGCCGAAGATAGATGCCAGCGGTGTGGCCAGCAATTCAAAGGGAAGACGGGAAAATGTTTGCATGGTCGAGTATCCGTTCAGGTCCACCGGCACAGGCTACAAAGGTTTTTATCTTGCATAAATATACTGAACGGTAGTGCAGTAAGGCTCAGGCCGGAAATTAGCAGGAGTTTTCTGAGTGCCGGCATGGGATTCTTGTATGTAAGAGGTGCCTGTCAGAACGCACTCGGGGTGAAGAGGCTCCGGATACACTTCCCCTGTATCCGGGGGATCGCGCCTGACAGGCAAACAGGGTCAGAAGGGATCAGGCTTCGTCGTCGAACTGGTCGATAACGTCGCTGACAACCACTTCAGGATTGGCGTAGCAGTAGTTGTAAACCCGCTCTACCGGTACGGAGACAAAGTCTTCTTCGGTCACTTCTTCAGGCATACCGTCGGCATCCGAAAAGCCTTCAATGTAGTAAACCGCTGTCGGTACGTTTTCATAGTCCAGCGCAACCAGCTGTTCGCAGGTGTAGGTATCCACAACCGTGACGGTTTCATCTGCTCCGGCCATTACAGCAGTCGCACCGGTGCTCAGCAGCACAGCGGTCAAGGGGGCGGCAATTTTCTTCAGGTTCATGACAGTTTCACTCTTTCCATATCGTGTTATTACATTGAATGGCACCGGGTATATTCACTTTCAGATGCCTGAGGCGCTATCCTAGGCGGGCGTCATCCTGCAATCTGTTAGATAGCTAACACGGAGAACTGAATTTGAGTCACTGGCATCTGGAATCACTGAACTGGCTGGACCGTCTGTCGGCGGATGATCAGGAGGCTTTACGCTGTGCCTCGCGAGTGATGGAGTTTGCGCCCCGTGAGATGGTGTTCACCCCAAACCTTGAAGCAGACGCGGTGTTTCTACTGGAAAAAGGTCTGGTGCGGATTTTCAGAACCTCTTCAAACGGCGGTGAATTTACCTTTGGTTTTATTAAGCCGGGGGAAATCTTCGGTGAACTGGCTGTTTTGGGTGATCGCCAGCGACGCAGCTTTGCCGAAGTGGTTGAGGCGGGGCTGGTGCTCAAAGTGTCCAGAGATGTCTTTCTGGATGTGATGCACCGTTCCGGGGAATTCAGCCTGGAGGTCAGTCAGCAGGTGGAGAAACGTTCTGACCGTGCCCGCTTCAGCATTGAAGATCTGGTGTTTAAAGATGCTCGCAGCCGGCTGGCCCGTAAGCTGCTGGAACTGGATGAAAAAAACCGGGCAGCCGCTGCCCGGGAAACAGCCGCGGTGAACTTATTGAAACTGACCCACGCAGATTTGGCTAAACTGACAGGTATGTCCCGGCCAACGGCGAGTATTGCCCTTGGTGAACTGGAAGACGACAGTCTGGTGGAGCAGCATGCCGGGGTTTTTGAAATCATCAACCGTGATGCTTTACAGCAAATTGCCTGTAAGGATTTGCGCTGACCGTTCCCTTCAATAACCTCTGCAGCGATTCTGCCGGCAGGAGGTTAGTATGCAGATATCCCAATTTACCCAACTGGCCCATGCCGGTGCGGTGACCAATATGCGGTTCTTTGAGTCAGGCTGCAGCCCGCTGGTCATCGAGTGTCAGTATGAATACCCCGGTGATGATAATCATGTGCCGATGAAGGCATTACTGCAAAATGATCAGGGCGATATCCTGACCTGTCAGAATATCACCCAGGCCTATGACATTTGCCGCAAGGCCGGGTTGCATAAAGCGGAGCTGGTACAGGTGATCCCCCATGATGAAGCCTGTGCCGGCTATACCCTGCGTGCGGAAGAACAGTCGATTCCGCTCGTTTTTTGAGAAGACTTTCTGAAAGGCCTTTTTGAAAAGTTAATTTGAAATGACTTTCTGAACAGCGTGTCTTGCAGGAGCAGTCTCAGGCGGATTATCCGGTGGTTTTTACCCGGCTGCGACAGGCCGGTCGGCTGGTTGTAAATTTGCGTTGAAAATACTGGCGAAACCCCGGGGGCTCAGCCAGAATAGCCGGATCACCGGATGATTTCCCAGCGATTAAACTGAGGCCACCATGGGCGCGTTACTCAAGCGTGTTTCTGCACTACTGCTAAGTCACGGCTGTTTGCTGATTGGCAACGGTCTGTTCATGACCCTGCTGAGCCTGCGCAGTAATCTGGAAGGTTTCTCCACTGAGCTGACCGGTATCATCATGAGTGGCTATTTCATCGGGCTGTTCTTTGGCGCGAGATATACCGGTTATCTGGTGGATCGGGTGGGTTATATCCGGACCTTCAGTGTCTTTGCTTCCATTATTTCAATGATCCCTCTGGCGCATATGCTCTGGACCGATCCGGTATTCTGGTTCGGCCTGCGGCTGGTATCCGGCTTTGCCATGGCCGGTTTGCTGATGGTCACCGAAAGCTGGCTGAACGCCGGGGTCAGTAACCAGCACCGGGGCGGCCTGCTGGCGATCTATATGATCGTTAACTATCTGGGGGCTGGCGGTGCCCAGCTGTTCTTGTTGCTGCAGGATCCAAGCGGCTATCAGCTGTTTGTCATGGCCTCCATCTGCTTTTCGTTTTGTCTGGTGCCGGTAGCCCTGACCCGGACCGCCGAGCCGCAGCCGGATCCGCCGGAGCCTCTGAAAATAATGCCGACCCTGCGGACCACGCCGGTGGGCTTTCTTGGCGCTGCCTGTGCCGGTTTTCTCAGCGCATCTTTTAACACCATGGGGCCGTTATTTGCCCTGCAGGTAGAGCTGAGTGCGGAGCAGATTTCCTGGTTTATGGCGTTGGGAATCTGTGGCGGGCTGGTGCTGCAAACGCCCATTGGCAAACTCTCGGACCGGATCGAGCGGCGCAAGGTAATTGCGGTGGTTGCCGGGCTGGTGGTGCTGATCTGTGCGGCAATCGCCCTGCAGGTTGAGTTCTATCTGCGGCCCGAGCTGTTGCTGGCGAGCAGTTTCTTATATGGCAGTCTGGCATTTACCATTTACTCACTGGCAGCGGCCCATGCCAATGACTGGGCAAAACCGGAGCGGCGGATGCAAACCGCCGGTGCGCTGATGGTGGGTTACAGTATCGGTGCAATCGCCGGCCCGCTGCTGAGCAGTAACGGCATCAGCTGGTTTGGCCCACAAGGGTTATTTGGCTTTATGGCGGTTGCCGCAGGCGTGCTGTCACTGTTCACACTGGGACGTGTATCAGCGCAGCATTATAAGCGTAAACGGGCCAAGCCACAGTTCGTACCCCGCCCGGGTTCTTACTATACCTCCGGTGAGCTGTACCGGGCGGTACAGGCGGAGTCTCAGCCGGTGCCTGAGGAGACCGTTGCTGACGGGGCTGATCAGGCAGCGGCGCAGACGTCTGATGATGCTGAACCGGAAGCTTCAGAAAAGCGCCCGGAGTAACGCGTCCTTCAGAACCGCAAGAATTGCAAAACCCGGTGGTGCTAGATTGGCTGGGTCGCTGAAGGACAGTTACAGGCCATATCCTGTGGTCTCAAAAACGGGGGAGTTATATTCATGAAACCGTGCCGCAATGCACTTTACCAGCAACGTTTTGCCAGAGTATTTGATTACATCTACGCCCATCTGGATGAGCCACTGGATTTGTATCAGCTGGCGGATGTTGCCTGCGTATCGCCTTACCACTGGCACCGGCTGTATCAGAGTGTCTATGGTGAAACCCTGGCTGTAACGGTTAAACGTTTACGGTTGCACCGTGCAGCCGGTGAGCTGGTGAATACGGCACGCAGTTTGGAGAAAATTGCCGCCGGGTCCGGTTATGCTGGTTTAGCTTCATTCAACCGTGCCTTCAGCGAGATGTATGGCATGCCTCCGGCCCGTTATCGGCAGGAAGGCAGCCATACGGCTTTTGTTGCCGCTGTACAGGCGGCGGCAGGTATCGCAATGGAGTCCGATGCAATGAATATGCACGATGTAAAAATTACTCACCAGGAACCGCTGGTGGTGACCGGCCTGAATCATCGCGGGTCGTATATGAATATCGGGAATGCTTTTGAGAAGCTGTTTGGCTGGTTTTTTATGCAGCATGCTGACCGCATGCCGGTTCGGATGCTGGCCATCTACTATGATGATCCCGCCAGTGTCGCGGAAGCGGATTTACGTTCAATGGCCTGCATGAGTTGTCTGGCAGATGTGGAATTGCCGGAGGGTTTTTCCCGGCAAACACTGATGGGAGGTGAGTATGCGGTGCTGCGCCATAAAGGTCCGTATGCTGATCTGGCCAGCGCGTATCAGTGGCTGTACGGTGTCTGGCTGCCCCAGTCCGGCCGTTTACCAGCCGACCAGCCCTGCTTTGAAGAGTATCTGAATAATCCCAGAGAAGTTGCGCCGGCGGAGCTGTTAACCGATATTTATGTGCCCTTAGCACCCGCGTAAAAAACTACTTCTCCATGAGTCACCGGTACGCTGAGCGTGTCGGTGGCCTTTCCCAGTTGATGAGGTTTCACCTCACTATTTTCTGTATTGCGCTGAATTTCTTCTCTTTGGCTGTTGAATGGTAGGAATACCCGCACGGCAGTCCCGTAGAATTTTCATAATCAATTTCCCGTACCGGTTGTTTACAGAGCGAGGATCTGATGTGCGGGTGAATGTGTCACCCGGTACAGCCGGTAAACAATAAGATCAGCAGTAACCTCTTGAAAGTAATGAGTTTTACTTTTTAGTCAGGTGACTGCACCGAAAAGGCAGCGACGATTATGTTACAACTCAACGGTACCCTGAGCCATTTCTCTAACCCGGCAGCGAGCCGCGAAAATGTTTATTCGGCTGCGCAGCGTGATGTTATCAGCGTTGCCCGTGCGGATGAGGCAAGCGCTGACATTAAAACCTGGCCTGCTTACGCGGAAACCCCTCTGCATGCTTTAAACGCAATGGCGGCGGCAATCGGTGTTGAGTCTGTCTGGTATAAAGATGAGTCTCAGCGTTTTGGCCTGAAGAGTTTTAAAGCGCTGGGCGGCGCGTATGCGGTCGCCCGTCAGCTGCAGAATGTACTGGAAGACCGCTTGGGTAAGCGTCCGACGATCAGCGATCTGCTGGGTGGTCACCTGAAAGATGAGCTGGCTGAAATTGTTGTCAGCTGTGCTACCGACGGGAACCACGGCCGTTCGGTTGCCTGGGGCTCTCAGATGTTCGGTTGCCGCTGCATTATTTATATTCACCGGGATGTTTCAGAAGGTCGTAAACAGGCGATGGAAGCCTTCGGTGCTGAAGTGATCCGTATTACCGGTAACTATGATGAGTCCGTTCGCCAGGCCGACAGTGATGCCAAAGCGAATGGCCGGATCATTGTGTCTGACACCAGCTACGAAGGTTACATGGAGATTCCTAAGGATGTGGCGCTGGGTTATACCGTCATGTTGTCTGAAATTGTTGAGCAACTGAACGGCGATATCCCGACCCATGTTTTCGTACAGGGCGGTGTCGGTGGTCTGGCATCAGCCGTTGCCGGTTATTTCTGGGATCTGTGGGGTGAGCGCCGTCCGCGTTTCATCATTGTGGAGCCGGAGCAGGCGAACTGCCTGCAGCTGAGTGCCAAAGCCGGTGAGCCGGTGGTGGTTGACGGTGATCTGGATACGCTGATGGCAGGTCTGGCCTGTGGTGAAGTATCTGCGCTGGGCTGGGAAATTCTGTCTAACGGTGCCGATGATTTCATGACCCTGAGTGAAGAAGCCGTTGCTGAAACCATGCGTTTGCTGGCGAAGGGGTACGAAACTGATCCGGCGATTGAAGCGGGTGAGTCTGCGGTACCGGGTCTGGCAACGGCGGTGATTGCCCGTCAGCAGCCGGAAATGGCTGCGGCACTGGGGCTGGATGCACAGAGTAAGGTGTTGGTGATCGGTACCGAAGGGGCAACTGATCCTGAGCTGTATCAGCAGTTGGTTGGCTAATTTTTAAGTTTTACTTTTGCTTTTTGAAGCCCTGCGATTAGGTTCGTGGGGCTTTTTTGTTGGCAGGATACTTTCTTTTTCTAATCTGCTGCTTTGCTGATGGTTTAAGTATTTTGATGGATTGGTGTTTTTCTTAACTGTTATTTTTAATCTCAGGCTGAGATGATCTTTTTCGCTTACGCGATTCAAGACCTTTGGAACCGCGCAAAGGTCTTAAAAATCTAAACGCGGCCCCCCGTTTGTCCGGCTTTGCCGGATTCCCTGTGCGTTTCATCATTGAATGGTGTCGCAAAAACTCAGTCGCTTTGCTCCTTCAGACAGTTTGCAACACTGATCATTCAATGACTGCAATGCTCGGCAGCACGGAAGGGAAAATCTGGAACTTCGTAGTAATGATGGTGCAGGCTTCGCAGGTAAGGCACTATAATTTTTGTGCTCTTTATCAATATCCTTCGGTAGCGGGTGAGGTTACTGAAAAGATGAAAGAAGGGTGGGATTTTCTTTTGGGTAATTACGATAGAATTTTTGAATGAACTAGTCAGCCCTTAGCTGAAGCGCTAAAGGCTATCCTTCTCTCCTTATTCTTCAGGTTTTTATTCTTCGAACATAGGCACCGACAGGCCGGTTTTGACTGAGTCCATCACCACATTGGTGTGGAAGTTACGGATGTTGTGGTTGTCGAAGAATACTTCCCGGGTAAAGGCTTCGTAATCTTCCATGTCCACCGCAGTAATCACCAGAATGAAGTCGGCACTGCCGGTGACGTAGTAGCACTGTTGTACCGCTGGGTTCACTTTCATTTCTTTTTTAAAGGCGTCCAGCAGGTCGGCCCGTTCCCGTTCCAGTGTCACCTGTACCAGTAATGTAACCCCGCGGCCCACGGCTTTCGGGTTAATCACGGCGATGTCCGCCTTAATGATGTTTTGCTCGCGCATCCGTTTCATGCGGCGCTGAACGGCGGCGGGAGAGAGGCCTACCTGTTCGGCAATCTGATCTGAGGTGGTGCGGTTCGAGACCTGAATGATCTCCAGAATTTTACGGTCGAAGCTGTCGATGTTGCTGGTGGGCGCTGATTTGGTCATATCGTGTTTCCACTGACTGTACGTTCTCCCTAAGGATACAGACTTGGGGAAAGAAGCGAAAATGACGGATTAAGCAAAGTGGTGAATTTCAGCAATATTTTGCAGATTTTGCGGTGAAGCTTCATTGCAGCACGGCTATTACAGGAATTTATGCAGCCGCGCCCCGTAATATGGAGTTATAGCCTGAACAATAAAAATAACCCGGAAAAGGCAAAACTGCCTGATCCGAAGCTGTGGTAACAAGATGCTTAAATCAACCCGGGTCAGCCCGCGACAGCCATTGGAAATCCTTTATCCGACCGGACGTATCGGCGTGATTTCACTGGCGACTGATTTCAATATCGAAGCGGACTTGCAACGTATGTATCCGCAGGATGTGGGGTTCTTCACTACCCGGGTCCGCAATGTTAATCCACTGACCATCGAAAACTTACGTACTATGGCCCCGGGCATCAGCGCGGCGGCCGATCAGATTCTGCCGGGAACCGATCTGGATGCCATCATCTATGCCTGCACTTCCGGCACGGTTGCCATCGGTGTCGATGAAATTACCCGGCTGGTACATGAAACCCGCCCGGGGGTGCCGGTGACGAATCCGGTTACCGCTGCGCTGGCAGCGTTTGAATGTTTCTCGGCCAAACGTATTTCCATCCTTACCCCCTATACCGAAGCGGTAAACGCCGAGGTGGCTGCCTTTTTTGAATCTCAGGGAATTGAAGTGCTGAACATTGCCGGTTTCGGTTTTGAAGATGACACCGCGATGACCTACATCACCCCGCAGGATATTGCTGAGGCGGCGATTGAAAACTGCGACCCTGCTGCGGATCTGATGTTCATTTCCTGCACCGCGCTGCGGGCTTCGCTGGTGCTGGATCAGGTTGAGCAGGCGCTGGATATTCCGGTGGTCAGCAGTAATCAGGCACTGGCCTGGCACAGCCTGAAGCTGGCCGGACACAGTGCGCCTGTCGCGGGATTTGGCCGTTTAATGAACGCCCATCTGAAATAAAAATTTGCTGAAAAGCGTGACTGTTTTTGGAGTTTGTAAGATGTCTTTAGATCAGAACCTGATAAGCCGGATGACCGAATGGCGTCAGCACCTGCACCGTTTTCCGGAGTGCGGCTTTGATCTGCCGTTAACTGCCGACTTTATTGCTGAGAGGCTGACAGAGTTTGGCATTGAAGTGACCCGTAATATTGGTCAGCAGGGCATTGTTGGTGTTCTGAAATGCGGTGATGGTGCAAACAGCATCGGTTTACGGGCGGATATGGATGCGCTGTTCATTCATGAAGAGAACCAGTTTGAACACCGTTCCCGGCATGACGGACAGATGCACGCCTGCGGTCACGATGGTCACTCCGCCATGCTGCTGGGGGCTGCCTGTTATCTGGCGGAACACCGGGATTTTAACGGTACTGTCCATTTTATTTTCCAGCCGGATGAAGAGCATGGCCGTGGCGCTCAGGCCATGATTGATGACGGACTGTTTGAGCGTTTCCAGATTGATGAAGTGTATGGCCTGCACAACATGCCGGGCTTGGCGGAAGGCACCTTTACGGTCCGTCCGGGTTCCCTGATGGCCAGTGAAAGCAGCTTTGAGATTGTGATTGACGGTGTGGGTGGCCATGCGGCGATGCCACACCGCGGTGTTGACCCGATCGTGGTGGGTTCGCAGGTGATTCTGGGTTTACAGACCATCGTTTCCCGTAACCTCAGTGCCATTGAAGAAACCGCGGTGGTGTCTGCAACGGAGTTTGTCACCAACGGTACGGTGAACGTGATTCCTTCACAGGTGGTGATCAAAGGTGATTGCCGCTGTTTTACCGAAGATACCCTTAAGCGTATTGAGCAGAGCATGGAGCGTATCGTCGCCGGTATCTGCCAGGCGGCAGGTGCCAGCTACAAATTCGAACTGATCAATACTTTTTATCCCACTGTAAACAGCCCTGAACACACTCAGTTTGCCATTCAGGCTGCCCGCACGGTGCTGGGCGCTGAAAATGTTGAGACGGACTGTTTACCCCTGACTATTTCAGAAGATTTTTCCAGCATGCTTCGGGTGAAACCCGGCTGTTACGCGCTGATGGGCAATGGCGTGGACTCAGTGGGCGGCTGTGCTCTGCATAACCCGGAATACGATTTTAACGACCGTATTCTCGGGGACGGAGCACAGTACTGGATCCAGCTGGTGAAAGACCGTCTGAAATAACTCTTTCTTCTCAACCTTACCTTAACTCTAAGAATAAAATTTGAGGATATAAGCATGAAAAAATTGTTAACGGCTCTGTTAGCGCTGGGCATCAGCTTTGGTGTCAGTGCAGAAACCTGGAAGTTTGCGTCTGAAGAAGACAAAAAAGACGTTCAGGATATTTTCGCGCAAACCTTTGCTGACACCATCAAGAAAGAATCTGACGGCGACATCCGCGTTAAGATTTATTACTACGGCCAGCTGGGCACCGAAAACGATATCGTTGAGCTGACTGCCAAGGGGACTGTGCAGTTTGTATCTGTGGGTACCGGTCACCTGGGCTCTTACGTACCTGAAGTACAGGCGATCAGCGTACCGTACGTAATGGGTACCGACACTGACGTTGTACGTAAGGTACTGACTGGCAGCAAGACCATCTATAACGATCTGGCAGATCGTTTTGAAAACGTAAACCTGAAGCTGTTAACCATGATTTCTGAAGGTGAGATGGTATGGGGTGCTAACAAAGCAATCCGCAGCCCGGAAGATTTTGCCGGCCAGAAGATCCGTACTTTCACTTCAACCATTCCGGTAGAAACCTACAAGACTTTCGGCGCCACACCGACCCCGCTGTCCTGGGGTGAAGTATACGGTTCACTGCAGCTGAAAACCGTTGACGGCATGGTTAACCCGATTTACTTCATCTACAACGCTAAGTGGCATGAAGTTCAGGATTACCTGATGTTCCCGGGCCAGCAGCCATACGTCGGCACGGTTTCCACTAACAGCGAATGGTTCAACGGTTTGTCTGCTGAGAAGCAGGAAATGGTACGTAAAGCCATTGCCGCTGCTGAACAGGCTGCCCACGAATACCAGCTGAAGATCAACCAGGAAAACATGGACAAGATCATGGCGGAACGTCCTGATATCAAGGTTGTGACCCTGACCCCTGAAGAGCGTAGCCGCTTCAAGGAACTGAGCACGTCTCTGCACGAAACTTACTATGACGTTGTAGAAAACGCCTATGACGATGCAGATAAGGCTTCTGCCCGCGAAGGTGCGAAGAAGATTCTGCAAAACCTGATTCAGGAAGTGAAAGACGCTTCTTAATCAGTGACTCTCTTGCCCGCCGGTGTAGATGTTATGCCGGCGGGATGCGTTTAAAGATGTGCAGAGGCAGGGAGCGCCGCACCGTTCCAGGGGTATGTTCTTATGAAAAAGATATTTCATAACGTCAGTGTTCTGACTGAATCGATAGAGAAGTGGGTTGTCAGCGGAGCCATTTTGCTGATGATGGTGAACTCTGTCTCCAATGCTATCGGTCGATATTTTTTTGGTAAGAGCCTGTTCTTTTCTGAAGAGCTTAACCAGTTTCTGATTGTGGCCATCACCTTTATCGGCTTTGCCTATGCGGTGCGCAAAGGCCGCAATATCCGTATGACCGCCCTGTATGATTCGCTGGGCTTTAAGGCGAAGAAAGCACTGATTATTGTGATTTCAGTGGCGACGGCAGCCCTGATGTTCTACCTGGCCTATAAAGCGGTGTTTTATGTGCAGGAACTCAAGGATATCAACCGTTTAAGCCCGGCACTGCAATTCCCGGTATACATCATTTACGCGGTTATCCCGCTGGGCCTGAGCATTGCGGGTATCCAGTATCTGATCGCCTTTTTTATGAACCTGACCCATGAAGAGATCTATCTGTCGCATGAAGTGATGGATAACTGATCACTGCGGTTTTTTGAATTTAAGCGTTGTATCTACAGGCCAGGTGAATGATATGAGTGGGTTGTTTGAGTTTTTTTCTGATGTGATAGCCGGTGAGCTGGACATCTATGTGGTGACCTTTGCGCTGGTTTCGGCCATGGTAATCCTGTTATTTCTGAGTTTTCCGATGGTGGTACCGCTGGCGGTAGGTGCACTGATCGGGCTGGTGCATTTCTCCGGCATTGATACCGGTGTAATCATCCAGCAAATGGTGACCGGTATTTCACCGAATGCCCTGATTGCCGTGCCGATGTTTATTCTGGCGGCGGACATTATGACCCGGGGCCATACCGCCCATAACCTGCTGGGGCTGATTGAAGCTTTTGTAGGGCACCGCCGTGGCGGATTGCCGATCACTACCTGTATCAGCTGTACGTTGTTTGGATCGGTATCCGGCTCAACCCAGGCGACGGTGGTTTCCGTCGGACAGATTATGCGGCCGAAGCTGCTGCAGGCCGGTTACAAAGACAGCTTTGTGATGGCGCTGATCATCAACGCCAGTGATATTGCCTTTCTGATTCCCCCGAGTATTGGCCTGATTCTTTACGGTACGCTGGCCAACACCAGTGTGGGTGAGCTGTTCATTGCCGGTATCGGTCCGGGAATCGTACTGGCGCTGCTGTTTTCTGCTTACTGCTATGTATACAGCGTCTATCACGCGGACAGCATTGCCCTGGTGGAGAAAACCAGCTGGAGTGAAAAGCTTCAGTCGATTAAAAAAGCCTTGTTGCCACTGGGTTTCCCGGCGCTGATTGTCGGTGGTATCTATTCCGGAGCGGTGACGCCGACAGAAGCGGCGTCCTTCTCAGTGCTGTATGCGATCATCGTGGAATGTGTCATCTACCGTGAACTGGACCACAGAGATGTGATTGATGCGGCGCTGAGCACCGGTCTGATTACTGCAGTGGTATTCATTCTGGTGGGTATGGGGCAGGCATTCTCCTGGTATATTTCATTTGAACAGATCCCTCAGGAGCTGCTGGCACCGCTGAATCTGGAAGACGCGTCCAAAGAATATGTGCTCTTTGTTATCGCGCTGGCGTTCTTTGTGGGCTGTATGTTTGTGGATTCACTGGTGGTGCTGGTGATCCTGACGCCGATCTTCGTGCCGATTATCGGTGATGTTGGCCTGGACCCGGTTTTAGTCGGTGTGATGATTACCCTGCAAATGGCCATCGGCTCAGCGACGCCGCCGTTTGGCTGCGACATTTTTACGGCAATTGCTATTTTTAATAAGCCGTATCTGGAAGTAATCCGTGGCACCTTGCCCTTTATTCTGATTTTGTTTTTGATGTCTGCATTGCTGATTTTCTTCCCGGAAATTGCCCTGTTACTGCGTGACCTGGCATTTGGCGACTGATTCGGCAGGTATTGAGAGAAGACCTTTATGACCAACACGTTAATTGCTCCGCCCCGCGGGTTTGAGCGCAGTGAGTTTGAAAACCGTACCGCTAAGCTGCAAGCGTTAATGAATGCGCAGGGCATTGATGCGGTATTCCTGTCCACTGAACCTGAGTTTCGTTATTTCAGTGGGTTTAAATCCCAGTTCTGGGAAAGTCCGACCCGGCCATGGTTTTTAGTCGTACCGGCCGAAGGTTTGCCCATTGCCGTGGTACCGGAAATCGGCGTCGCCGGGTTTGACGATACCTGGGTGGAAGATGTCCGCAGCTGGCCGGCACCCCGGCCGGAAGATGACGGTATCAGCCAGTTAGCCGGTGCCCTGAAAGATGTGTCCAAACGGCATATGAAAATTGGTGCCATGCTGGGCCCGGAAACCCATCTGCGGATGCCGGCAGCCAACTTCCAAATGTTGCAGGATATGCTCAGCCAGCATGAAATGGTGGATGTGGCGACGCTGATACGGGAAGTTCGCAGTGTTAAATCTGCCGCTGAGATTGCTAAAACCCGCTTTGCCTGTGAAGTAACTGCTGCTGGTTTTGATTACCTGTATGCCAACCTGAAAGCGGGTATGACGGAGCGTGAAGCCTGTAAAGCCATGCACATTGAAATGCTGCGGCTGGGTACGGATGCCTGTCCGTATCTGATATCAGCGTCCGGGCAGGGTGGCTACGACAATATCATCATGGGGCCGACCGACCGTGTTCTGGAGCGGGGCGATGTGCTGATCATCGATACCGGCGCCAACTTCGATGGTTATTTCAGCGATTATGACCGTAACTTTGCTTTCGGTCAGGTGGATCAGGCAACGCACATGGCGTATGAAGCGGTGTATGAGTCAACCGAAGCAGGGCTGCGGACAGCTGCCCCGGGCCGGACCACCGGTGATGTCTGGCAGGCCATGTGGAATGTGCTGGAAGGGGCCGGTGCGCTGGGTAACGATGTGGGCCGTATGGGGCACGGCCTTGGCATGCAGCTGACTGAGTGGCCTTCTAATGTTGAGGGCGGCGATGTGGTGCTGAAAGAAGGCATGATCCTCACGCTTGAGCCGGGTATGACGTTTGCTCCGGGTAAAATGATGGTGCATGAAGAGAACATTCTGATTACGGCGAATGGCTGCGAGATGTTACATAAACGGGCCTGGCCAACCCTGCCGGTGATTGACCGTTAATATCGCTACCGATGAAAAAGCCCTGTTTATCAGGGCTTTTTTGTGTCTGCTTTTACTCTGAAGAATGCTCCGCTTATTCCGCTGATACCTCTGCCGGTGTTGCTTCTTCCGGGCCGGACAGTGCAATAACCCCAATTACTCCTGCTCCCATCACCAGGCAATACAGCATACTCAGGGTCGTGCCTTCATGGATAAGCGCCAGCAGTATAAAGCTGGCGCTGGCGGCTGAGTCCAGTATCAGGTGTCCCCGGTAGGAAATGAGCCCTTTGAAGCTGAGGGCGTAGTCCGTGAACAGGCTGTACAGGATCAGTCCTGCGCCAGCGATCGTTGAAAACCAGTAAACCAGTACCGAGTCTTCCTGCAGGTTCAGCAATCTGGGCGCCAGAATCAGCACAATGGCGGCGGCATAGTCGAGAACACCGTGCAGGGTGGGAGTGATGAATTGTAGTTTCATGGCAAAATTCCTATCAATTAAGTTTCGAATCGAAACTATAATATTGAGAATTATCCATGCCTGTCAATAATGTTTCGATAAAGAACTATTTTCGTTGCCCGTCAAAAGCAATGCCATTACCATGTTTTCAGTTGTTCAAAGGGGTATCAGACGGGCGTTCAGGCGTGCCGGAGCATGTATTTTATGATTCATCACGACATTACCGATTATCTGGAAGCATTGTTTAATATTCATCGCGGGGAGCAGCGTAAGCTCGCGTCAGAGCTGGGTTTACAGCAGATTCATCTGCAAATTCTTTATTATCTGGAGCGGTGTAACCGCTACAGCGATTCACTGCTGGTGCTGACGGAGTTCCTTGGCCAGACCAAGGGCACGGTATCCACGTCTGTGGCGTTGCTGGTTAAGAAAGGCTATCTGATCAAGCAGCCTGATCCGGTTGATAAGCGTAAAAGCCATTTACAGCTGACCGAAACCGGCGTGCAGGCGGCCGCCCGGCAAACGGGCCTCTGGCAGGCCGGGCAGGGCTTGTTGGATGACGCGCAGAATGAGCAAGTGCGTCAGGCGCTGGATGTGTTGTTGCGCC
The DNA here is from genome assembly GCF_017051665.1 of Aliamphritea spongicola. Classification (NCBI taxonomy): domain Bacteria; kingdom Pseudomonadati; phylum Pseudomonadota; class Gammaproteobacteria; order Oceanospirillales; family Oceanospirillaceae; genus Aliamphritea; species Aliamphritea spongicola. The sequence goes on along the minus strand of NZ_JAFIDL010000002.1, from coordinate 53,377 downwards.
AGCTTCAGCAGGCCAACGACTATAAGGTATTCGGCGCTTGCCACAGCTGCCGGCATTTATGCACGAATAACGGAGGGCATTATTGCGGTCTGACTAATGAAGCGCTGAACAGTGCCGAACTGCAGCAGATCTGTGTTTACCATCAGGAATCTTGAAAAGACTGACGTGTTTCAGGAGACATTTTCAGCCTGGTTTCCGGAAGAGAGGAGAGAATGATTTACACAGCATGGGAGGCATAAGTGGCTGATAACCCTTGTGACGCATCTCTTATGTGGGGTAAAAATAAAACGCCGGTTTAGAAAAATAATAAGGTGAGGACTCATTATGCTTGATCCGATAAGTAGCTTTGCGATCAACTTTGTCGCAATTCTGGGTGGTATCCTGTTGTTTATTTTCGTGGCAGGTCTGCTTGCCTGTGTGGTGATTTATCAGATAGATAAACATCAGACGACCCAGACCATTCGCCGCAACTATCCTCTGTTTGGCCGTTTCCGCTATGTGTTCGAGCACTTGGGAGAGTTTTTCCGTCAGTATTTCTTTGCGCAGGACCGGGAAGAAATGCCCTTTAACCGGGCGCAGCGCAGCTGGGTGTACCGGGCTGCAAAGAATGTTGAAGATACCATCGCCTTTGGTTCCACCCGTGATTTGCGGATTCCCGGCACCTATTATTTCCTGAATTGCCCTTTCCCCACCCTGACAGAAGATGCGGTAACAACCCGGCCGTTACGGATCGGTCCGCACTGTGCGACACCTTATGACGCTAAATCCTTTTTTAATATCTCCGGTATGAGCTTCGGGGCGCTGTCCAAACCGGCGGTACTGGCGCTGGCAAACGGTGCCCGGGAAGCCGGTTGCTGGATGAATACCGGTGAAGGTGGGATTTCACCTTACCATCTGGAAGGTGGCTGCGACATTGTCTGCCAGATCGGCACCGCTAAGTACGGTGTGCGGGATCTGGAAGGCCGGTTGAGTGATGAAAAGCTCCGTGAGAAAGCGGCGATCGAACAGGTGCGGATGTTTGAGATTAAGCTCAGCCAGGGAGCAAAGCCCGGTAAGGGCGGTATGTTGCCAGGTGAAAAGGTCAGCGCTGAAATTGCAGCGATTCGGGGGATTCCTGAAGGGGAGCCGTCTATCAGTCCGAACCGCCATCCGGACATTGCTTCCATTGATGACTTGCTGGATATGGTCAATCACATCCGGGATGTAACCGGCAAGCCGGTAGGCTTCAAGCTGGTGTTGGGTTCGACCACCTGGCTGGATGAGTTCTGTGAAGCGGTAATCGCCAGAGGCATCGAGCAGGCACCGGACTTCATTACCATTGACAGTAGTGACGGCGGCACCGGTGCAGCACCGATGCCCCTGATGGACAGCGTTGGCCTGCCGTTAAAAGAAAGTCTGCCGTTGTTGGTGAATAAGCTGGTCATGCATGGCTTGCGGGAGCGGATCAGAATCGTGGCGTCCGGTAAATGTATTAACCCGACGGATGTGGGCGCGGCACTGTGTCTGGGGGCGGATTTTGTGGTCGGCGCCCGGGGCTTTATGTTCGCGCTGGGCTGTATTCAGGCGCTGCAGTGTAACAAGAACAGTTGCCCAACTGGGATTACCACCCATAATAAAGATCTGCAACGCGGGCTGGTACCGACAGATAAAGCGGTACGGGTACGCAATTACCATGACAACCTGGTCCATCAGGTAGCCATGATCGCCCATTCCTGCGGGGTTTCGGAACCCCGGGAATTAAAGCGGGAACATGCTGCTGTGGTGTTAGAAGGGGGCCGTTCAGTACCGCTGAATATTCTTTACCCTGAACACTGAACCGGGCCGTTAACAGGGAGAAGGTTATGACAAAGTTAGCTGATCAGCAGGGCAGTTGTTTGTGTGGCGGTGTAAGTGTAAAGGTCGAACAGCTGGATGCTCAGGTGGGCGTCTGCCATTGCGGTATGTGCCGTAAATGGGGCGGCGGGCCGTTGCTGGCGGTGGATTGCGGTACCGGTGTGCAACTGGACGGTGACAGCCTGGCAACCTTTGCATCATCCGAATGGGCCGAGCGGGGCTTTTGTCAGCGCTGTGGTACCCATCTGTTCTGGCGGATGCGGCAGACCGGCCAGTATATTATGCCGGCGGGGTTATTTACGGATACGGAAGGGTTCGTGCTGGATCACCAGATCTTTATCGACCACAAGCCGGACTATTATGCGTTTGCCAACGACACCAAGTGTATGACGGAAGCGGAAGTAATCGCGATGTTTGCACCGGACGGTGATGGCTCAGCCTGATGGTATTGTCTGCAGCCCCTGACGGGGCTGTCAGAAGGAATTGGTTCAGTTACCGCAGACCAGATTAAAGATCATCGAACCAGTGTTCATCATCGATTTCGCTGACTAAAGCTTTTTGTTCGCGATGATTTTCGATTGCGCGTCGCGCGAGAAGTGACCGTTTGCTGGCGACTTTCTGTCGCGCCTGTTGCTCTTCCTCTTCGATGCCTACCATGAGATCGAAGATTTCCGTTTGCAGTTCGTTGAGATCCTGATTTTTACGTAGCTGCATAGCACTCGCTCCTATACTCTTTCTCTAAGCAATCTGGCCCTCTGGTTTGATTGTATAGATCAGATACCAGAGAGCGGCTGCTGAAATGCACCGCAATAGTTTAATACGATTTTTGTACAATTTTCAAACACCGGTCCACAGAATAAGGGAGCACGGCTATTGATCAGCGACCGGCAGATTAGCAGGGGCAGGTGACGCAACAATGACAGGAAGATGGCTGAAAAATTACAGCCCGGGTTTGCGAATAGGCAAGCGTTTGTCGTTCTGACGCAGGCTTTTGAGGCTGCGTTTGATGGTTTTCAGGTGATCCAGCAGACCCGGTCCCAGCTTCATGGCAACGCCCACCGCCAGTACATCGATGACCACCAGGTGAACTACCCGGGAAGACATCAGGGTGCTGAGATCTTTATCTTCTTCCAGATCGATATGGATAGAGATGTTGGCCAGTGCCGACAGCGGTGTGTTGCTCGGACACAGGGATATCACTGTTGCGCCTGCCGCTTTCACCAGTTTAATGGCGTGCAGCAAATCTTTGGTCCGGCCGGTCTGGGAAATGGCGATGACCACATCATCATTGCTCAGGGTGGTGGCGGAGATCATCTGCATGTGCGGATCAGAATACGCGGATGCAGAAATTTTCAGACGGTGGAATTTATGCTGGGCGTCGTCACACACCGGGGCGGATGCACCGAAGCCGTACAGTTCGACACGGCCAGCTTTGGCAATGGCGTTGATGGCTGACTCCAGAGTGTCTGAATCCAGCTCCTCACGGACCCGCATCATATTGCCGACGGTCGAGTCGAAAATTTTCTGCTTAAACTCACTGACCGTATCTTTGCTGTTCAGGGAGAACTGTTCAAAGTTGGCATTGCTGGCCAGACCCTGGGCCAGGGTGAGTTTGAAATCCTGAAAGCCGTCATAGTTCAGCGCCCGGCAGAAACGGACTACCGTTGGTTCACTGACGTTTGCTTCTGAAGCCAGATCGACAATGCGCATATGGATCACCTCTGAAGGGTTTTCCAGTACGTAATCAGCAACTTTCTGTTCTGATTTACGCAGGTTGCTTTTTGCATCAGCAATCGATTTTAAAAGATTCAGAGACTGCAACGTCCGACCTCTTCAGGATGATGGGTGTTCAGGGAGTATATCAATAAAATCGCCATTCTATAATCTATCCGCAGAAAACCCCAGAAGGTCTGTTGGTACTTTGGTTACTGATTGAAATTGCAGCAAATATGGCTGCGTGCTATTTTCCCTGAGTGAATAATAATAACTGCATAATTTTGTCCGCCTGCTGCGGTGTGATTGGTGTATGTAATCCGCTTTGCAGACTGGCATAGAAAGGGAGAACAACGTGAAACGTCGTGAGATAGTTAAAGTCCTCGGTCTGGGGGCGGCTGCGGTCGGTCTGGCTGCTTGTACGGAAGAAAAAGCACCGGTTGCTGACTGTAAACCGGAAGCGGCACCCGCACCGGCTGCACCTGAAAAGCCTGCACCGATTGAATGGAAAATGGTAACCACCTGGCCGAAGAACTTCCCGGGTCTGGGCACCGGCGCTAATAAACTGGCGGAGCTGATCGGTGAAATGTCCGGCGGCCGTATCACCGTTAAAGTATACGGTGCAAAAGAGCTGGTTGGCGCACTGGAAATTTTCGATGCGGTATCCCGCGGTACTGCTGAACTGGGGCACGGCGCTTCATACTACTGGAAGGGTAAATCTACGGCGGCACAGTTCTTCGCAGCGGTACCTTTCGGTCTGACAGCACAGGAAATGAACTCCTGGCTGTACCACGGCGGCGGTATGGAGCTGTGGGAAGAAGTTTATGCTGAGTTCGGTCTGATTCCGGGCGCAGCAGGTAACACCGGTGTTCAGATGGGTGGCTGGTTCAACCGTGAAATCAACAGCGTTGAAGACCTGAAAGGTCTGAAAATGCGTATTCCGGGCCTGGGCGGTGAAGTGCTGAAGCGTGCCGGTGGTACCCCTGTACTGCTGCCGGGCGGCGAAATCTTCCCGTCACTGCAGTCCGGTGCGATTGATGCAACTGAGTGGGTAGGTCCGTATAACGATCTGGCGTTCGGTCTGCATAAAGCGGCGAAATATTACTACTACCCGGGCTGGCATGAGCCAGGTACCACGCTGGAAACGTTCATCAACAAGGAAGCGTTTGAGAAACTGCCGGCTGACCTGCAGTCTATCGTCCGTAACGCGATCCGTGTTGCAAACCAGGATATGCTGGCTGACTTCACCGCGAAGAACAACCACGCACTGGAACAGCTGGTGAATGAGCACAATGTTGAACTGCGCAAGTTCCCGGATGAAGTACTGATGCAGATGAAAGAACTGTCTGATCAGGTTGTTTCTGAAGAAGCGGCGAAAGATCCAATGTCGAAGAAAGTGTTCGATTCTTTCGTTAAGTTCCGCGATCAGGCGAAGAAGTGGCACGCTGTGTCTGAACAGGCTTACCTTAACGCCCGTTCTCTGTAAGTGTTTTGTACAGATAAAAAAGGCCGCATTTGCGGCCTTTTTTGTGGCTGGTATTCAGATAACTGAGCGTGATCGCTGAATGAAATACAGGCCCAGTAACAGCAAAACAATGCCGATAATCCGGGAGCTGTTTACCGGAATCTGCGGGTTACCCAGCGCGCCAAAATGGTCCAGCACGGTGGACATAATAAGCTGACCGACAATGGCAGCGGCGAGCATGTTGGCGATGCCAATCTTGGGCATCAGGTAAAGCATGGAGCTGACAAACACGGCACCGAGAAAACCTCCACAGTACAGATACCAGTTAATCTCTGTGAGTTTACGGATTTCAGGTACGCTGCGCTGGACGAAAAACAGCACCAGCAAACAGGCGATCAGACCACCGATATAAGAGATCAGTGTCGCCTGCATCGGATGTTCCATTAAACCACCGAGCCGGGCATTGAGCGCGCCCTGGATGGGCAGCATAAAGCCGGCAGCGATGGCGAGCAGTAATAATCCGTATTGCATAGACGCTCCCTGTGCAGAAGTTTACTGAGCCGGTCCGACAGCCTTCTGTAACGAATTGAATGGCCGGATCCAGGCGCTGTCTACCAGGCTGGCCGGTAAGGCTTTCCGGCTGATAATGCGGGCCTTTTTAATGCGGGTCACACCGGTTCTGAACAGGACGATGTAGACATCGCCCAGTTGTGTACGGGCCGGGAAGTAGATGACTTTGCCGGCCAGTTTATGCTGGCGTATGTAAGCATCCACCTGTTCAAGGGTGGCCAACTGCACCAGCTGGGTAAGATATTCCTTACCCGGCTGTAACAGGATCCATTCCAGACTTTGCAGCCCGGAAACCGTTTGTGGAGCCGCTACGGGTGCCGGTTTGCTGATGCTGGTGAGACGCTTGCCGGAAGTCAGGTTTTTGGTGGAAACCTTTGCGGTTGCCTCCGGTGCTTTTTTAGCGGCTTTTTCCTGTGTTTTTTCCACTGGCGGGCTGGCAACAGCGACAGTAACCTTGGGCGGGGTAGCCGGCTTAGCTGGCTTGGCAGGTTTTGCCGGTTTAGGTGGTTTAGGCGCTGCTGCAGGTTTTGCCGGTTTAGGCGGCGTTGTGGTTTTGATAACGACTTTTGTCTTTGGGGTGTGTTTAGGCTGTGGAATCAGTTCTGATTTCAGTTTGTCGGTCAGCACCGGTTTGGCTGCTTCAGCTTCCGCTTTGGCGGCCCGTTCTTCCGGTGAAATCTGTGCCAGCCGTTCATCAATGGATTGCAGCAGGGTGGAGCTGGATAAGTGCCCCAGTTCAGCAGAATGGCGGGCATATTCCCGGGCTTTCTGCAGGTCCTGTGGTACCCGCAGGCCTTTCAGGTAAAGGATGGCCAGATGGTACAGGGCATAGGGATTATCCTGAGCGGCAGCCTGTTCATACCAGTTAATGCTGGCTTCAATATCCAGATCGGAATACATGATACCCAGCGCCAACTGAGCATCCTGATTGCCGGCGACGGCGGCCTGCTTAATCCAGCTGTGGCCCAGGCGTTCATCCTTTTCGACCCCTTCACCACGCAGTAGCATGACGCCGGCGGTGAGCTGGCTGTCGATAATACCGGCTTTGGCAGAGCGGCTGATCAGTTCAAAGGCTTTGGCGCCGTCCCGCGGGACACCGTTCCCCTCTTTGTACAGCATGCCCAGATTCCGCTGGGCGTGGGGGTTATTTCTGTTGGCTGAAAACCGGTATGCATCGATGGCCTTGTCCAGATCGATATAGGTTCCCTGGCCGTGCTGGTAAGCCAGTCCCAGATAATAGCCGGCTTCAGCCAGTCCGGCCTGACGGGCAACTTTCAGCCATTTGAGGGCGTTAGCCTGACTCTGGAAATCATCAAAATGGAGGCTATAGGTTCGTGCAGCAAGGAAGGCCGCTTCGCCATCTCCCTGTTCAGCCAGTGGCTCACAGGCAGCCAGTGCTGCTTCAACCATGTTGGTCTGAAATGCTTCCCGGCAGGCGTCCTGAGCAGGCTGCGCAGCCGCCAGGCACAGCGCCGGCAGCAGGGTAATTGCAGCTATGACAGATGTAATCAGACGCATCAGCGTGCTACTCCAGAAACCGGTGTATTGGGCCTGCAGAGAAAGCAGTCAGGGGAGAATGCTGCAGGGTATGAACTAGGTTGCGTCCCGGCAGATTAGTTACCGGGGCATTATACCCCGGCAAATAGTCGGTGTTTATTGTTTTATGCCGTTTTGTAGTGATTCAAAGGTACGTATCCAGGCATTTTTACTGATTTTATCAGGAACAACCCCTTCCATGCCTGTCCGGGTACTGACAACGCCGTCGAAGCCACCCCGGAAAATGATAATGTAAACCTCGCCTAACTTCGTTTTCGCCGGGAAATAATCGACCTTCCCGGTGAGATTATGCTGGCGCAGATAGGGTTCCACTTCCTGCAGTGTTTTCAGCTGAGTCAGCTGGGCAAAGTATTCCCGTTTAGGCTGTTGCATGATCCAGTCGGTATCACGCAGGCCCTGGTTATTCGCGGAAGCCGTTACAACAGGTGTGGATGGTGACGTGATCACAGGTGTAACGGGTTGGGGATTAAGCGCTGTCTGGCGGTTGATCTGAGCCAGTAATTCCGCACTTTTGCTGTGGCCCTGCTCTTCAGCCCGCCGGGCAAAGTAAGCAGCCCGTTCCGGATTTTTTGCTAACCGTTCACCTTTCCAGTACAGAATGGCCAGGTTATACAGGGCATAGGGGTTGTTCTGTTCTGCTGCCCGGTTATACCACAGCAGGCTGGCATTCAGGTCCGAGTCCTGTAACAGCACGCCAAGGGTCATCTGGGCGTTGCTGTCGCCATTGCTGGCGGCGCGGGTCAGCCATTCCTGCGCCAGTTCCGGATCACGTTCGGTGCCGGTGCCCTGCAGATACATAATGCCCAGGTTGTACTGGCTGGTGGCTTCACCGGCCCTGGCCGAGGCGGTGAAATACTCGAAAGCTTTCGGGTAGTTCTGTTCGGTGCCGATACCGGCGCTGTACATCAGCCCTAAGTTTCGCTGGGCTTTTGCATTGCCCAGTTCAGCAGAACGCTGGTAGGTCTTAATGGCCTGAGGCAGGTCTTTACTGATGCCGGTACCGGTCTGATAGGCAATGCCGAGGTTGTAAGCCGCCTCGGCATGATCCAGTTCAGTGGCCCGTTGCAGCCAGTAGATGGCTTTGGGGTAATCAACCGGCGGCGTATTGGTAACAATGCGCGCCATGATGAAGTTGGCTTCAGGAAAACCCTGGTTGGCCAGTGGCTCGCACTGTTGCCGGGCCTGTTCCAGCTGGCCGGCTTCAAAACTGCTTAAGCAGGCGTCGGTATCCGATCCGTGAGCTGCCAGACTGATACACAGACTGGCAAGTATGCAAATTCCGGTTGCTTTAGCAGTCATGCCTTCTCCTTCAGGTGCTTTTTATCCGTAAACCAGTGTCGGTAACCAGGTGGCCAGTGCCGGCCACTGTGCGATGGCGATCAGTGCCAGTAACTGAATCAGTATAAACGGGATAACACCCCGGTAAATCTGCATGGTCGTAATACTGGCCGGCGCTACGCCGCGCAAATAGAACAGGGCGAAGCCAAACGGCGGCGTCAGGAACGACGTTTGAAGGTTGATGGCGATCATGATGCCCAGCCAGATCGGATCGAGGCCCATCGACAGCAGTATTGGCGCGACAATCGGCACTACCACGAAGGTGATTTCAATGAAGTCCAGGAAGAAGCCCAGCAGGAAAATGACCAGCATAACCAGCAGTACTGCACCGAATACACCACCGGGCAGATCGGTCAGAAATTCCCGTACCAGATCATCACCGCCGTAGCCGCGGAATACCAGTGAGAAGATCGACGCGCCCACCAGAATAATGAATACCATGGAGCTGACCTGAGTCGTGGTCTGCATGACTTCTTTCAGAATGCCCAGAGTCAGACAGCGGCGCATCAGGGCCAGCAGAATGGCGCCCACTGCACCGACGGATGCTGCCTCAGTCGGTGTTGCCCAGCCCGCCAGAATTGAGCCCAGCACCAGCCCGACCAGTAAAACCGGCGGTAACAGTGCTGAACATACCCGGCGGAACATGTTATCCATAGCGGAACGTTCTTCTTTCGGAATGGCCGGTACGGTGTCTGGCTGGAAAATGGCTTTGCCCACCAGGTACAGGATATAGGCACCTACCAGCATCAGGCCGGGAATCAGTGCCCCCAGAAACAGGTCGCCGACGGTAACGGTTTCCGGTGAGAAAATGCCGCGGTCCAGCTGGGATTGCTGATAAGCGGATGAAATCACATCCCCCAGTAATACCAGCACGATGGATGGCGGTATGATCTGCCCCAGCGTACCGGATGCGCAGATGGTGCCGGTGGCAACACCCGGGTCATAGCCCCGGCGCAGCATGGTCGGCAGGGATAACAGACCCATGGTGACTACCGTTGCGCCGACAATGCCGGTACTGGCGGCCAGTAACATGCCTACCACCGTCACGGAAATGCCCAGGCCGCCCCGCAGCGGGCCGAACAGAGCCGCCATGGTATCCAGCAGTTCTTCGGCAATTTTGGAACGTTCCAGCATCACGCCCATGAAGACAAACAGGGGCACGGCAATGAGTACCGTGTTGTTCATAATGCCGAAAATACGGTTGGGTACGGCTTCAAGAAACTGTGGTTCAAAGGTGCCTGTCATGATGCCGATGGCAGCAAAGATCAGACCGGTACCCGCCAGAGAAAAGGCCACTGAATAACCCAGCAGCAGGACAATGATTGCCCCCAGAAATAACAGCAATGGCAGTAATTCAGTGATCATAACGGGTGCTCCAGATCATCATTTTTTAACAGGTGACCGTCGCCGGTCAGTACCAACAGATTCCGCATCAGTTCTGCCAGCCCCTGCAGGAGCATCAGTATGGGCATTACAACCAGACAGGTTTTGAGAATAAAGAGTGCTTCGATACCCCCGGCTTCCTGTGAACCTTCCAGATTTTTCCAGGAGAAGGCGACATAATCCCAGGAGATCCACAGAATAAACCCGGCAACCGGGAATAACAGAAACAGGGTACCGATGATGTTGATAATGGCTTTGCCGCGTTCCCCCAGCGGCCGGTAAAAAATATCTACCCGGACGTGGCCGTCATGTTTCAGGGTGTATCCGGCGGCGAGGAGGAAGACAAAACTGTGCATGTATATGACAGATTCCTGCAACTGAATGTTGCCGACTTCGAAGACATACCGCATGACAACGACAATGAAGGTGACAATCACCATTGCCAGTGTCAGCCAGGAAATTGTGCGGCCGATACATTCACTCAGACCGTCGAGACAGTTAATGGCTTTAACCATGACGTTACTATTCATAGGGGGCGCGTCTGTTAGAAAATTTACCGGTCAGTATAACAAGAAAAAACTGAATAATATTAAGCATCTTGGTTATTAAAACAGCAGTTTGGCGCTGGCGGGTAAATTTCCCTTTAAGGGGCGGGAAAAGTCACAGTTTTGCTGCTGAAAAGCTGCAAAATCTACCAATACCCGTACAATAGGGCACTTTAAACCAAAGAGAATTCTGCTATGTCACAGTGGATGCTGGAAAAAGAGATCAAGGCCCTGGAAGGGTGGCAACTGACGGCCTTTTCGGTTGCGCTGACTGAACGTATGTATCCGAATTTTGCACTGTTTTCCCGGTTGCTGGAATTCGGTGACCGGCATCAGGTACGGCAGATTCTCGACGGTGTCTGGAATCAGCTGGGGAACACCGGTGCAAAAATGAACTTTGAAGTTCAGCTGAGCAATATTGAAGACAATATGCCGGATCTGGATGAGTTTGATATGTACGGTGCATCGCCGGCGCTGGATGCCATGGTGGCACTGTTCTCCTGTGTCAGCTGTTTGCTGGACAACAGCCGTGCAGAAGCGGCAAATATCGGCAATCTGTCACTGGAATGTGTGGCAACTTTTGTGGAAGTGACTGCTGAAGCGCAATTGTCTGATGAAGAAGTGCTGCGGCTGATCAGCAATCACGACATGATGTTGCAGGAAGAAGCATTTCAGGAAGAGGTGGTGCGCCGCCTGAACAGTGTGAAACAGCCAAATGCTAAATTCCTGTCTGAACTGCGTGAACTGGCGTCTAACGAAGGTGTCAGTAATATCGGTGTGAGCGACGACTGATGCTGAAACTGGGGCTGGCGTTACTGATTTTACCCGGTGTGGTACTGATGGCACTGTTCTGGCAGGACCTGAGTGTCATGCGGGAGTGTCAGGCGCAAGGGCTGTCATTTGACCCTTATGCGCAGTCATGCAGTGAAACTGAGCAGGCATTTGTGCCGTTTGGGCAGCGTAACCCGGTGTTGGTGAATTCGGTCATGTTGCTGTCAGTGTTAGGGCTTGCTTGCTGTTTATATGGTCTTTATGTGCGGGCCCGTTAAGGGATTGTGCAACGGAAAGGATAGTTAATGGCTAAGAAAATCTGGCTGGGAATATTGCTGGTGAGCATAGCCGGACTGTTGTGGGCCTGGCTGGCCGGGCCACAGTGGCTGGAAGAATGGAACCGGGAAAGTCAGCAGGAGCAGCTGGCGTTTCAGCAAAAAGGCGCTGCTCTGGGAAGCAGTACTGATCAGCAGGGCTGTTTTGAAGCTGCGCTGGCATCTTTCGATCAGTGTCAGGATTCAGAATATAAGTGCACCGTGAATAACGGTATTTTGCTGAAAGCCTGCTGGCAGAAGAGCCTGCCAAGTGAAGGGTTCTGTGAAAACGTACCGGCGTTTGCTGAAGATCCCAGTGAAGATGATAAAGCCTGGATGAAAGACAGTTGTTTTGAAGCGGGTATTAACGGTTCCGGTTGTCGTCTGTTAATGCGTCAGAAGCAGCAGTTGTGCAGCAGTTAAACGGCTAAATAAATTTACTGAAACAAAAAAAACCGCGCCGGGCGCGGTTTTTTTATGCCTGATATTCAGGCGAAACTGAGAATCAGCTTCCCGCAGACATGGCCGGTCGCGCTCAGTTCGAAGGCTTCTTCCAACTGATCTGGCTGATAGCTGCCGTTGATTTGCAGACGCAGAATGTCATCGGCGTACAGCGCTACGATCTGTTCCAGCTGGGCGGCATCCGGCATAACCCGGATGGCTTCTACATGGCGGTTTTGGGCCTGGCCGGCCGCGATGACGATGTCTTTTGTGACGGATGGCAGGGTGACCAGCCGTCCGTCCGGCTTCAGACACTCCAGTGCTTCAATGCCGCTTTCACCGCCGACACAGTCAATGATCAGGTCGATGTCTTTGGCGTGTTCCGGTACCCGCTTATGCTGGTAATCGATGACCCGGTCAACGCCTAAGTCGCCGAGAAATTCATGGTTATGCATGGAGGCAGTACCCAGCACATGGGCACCGGCCCATTTCGCTATCTGTACGGCTAAATGGCCTACGCCCCCTGCAGCGCCGAGGATCAGTACACACTGGCCTGCTTTCAGCTGACCTTTATCAAACAGTGCCTGCCAGGCGGTCAGGCTGGCGGTGGCCAGACCACCGGCTTCTTCGAGTTCTACAATATCAGGTACCCGGGCAATCTGGTCGGCCGGTACGGCAATGTATTCGGCATAGCATCCGGCGGGTTCAGGGAAGCGGATCATACCGAAGACCCGGTCGTCTGCCTGCCACTGGGTGCCGTTGCCATTAACAATGGTGCCGGAGAATTCCCAGCCCGGCACGAAGGGTAAATCACCGATAAATGCGCTTGCGCCGCCGCCTGAGCAAGTTTTCCAGTCAATCGGATTGATCCCTGCTGCGGCTGTTTTTACCAGTACTTCACCGGGTTTGAGTTCAGGTACCGGTAAGGGCTGGTACTGTAATACTTCCGGACCGCCGAACTGATGAATAACAAATGCCTGCATAATGTGCTCCGTGGGCGTCTGAGTTGAATGAACAGGATAGTCCCATAAACTGCTCTGTAAACATATCGTTCCATAAACATACAGTTTAGACCAGTGACCGCTTCAGGGATTCCGTTGGTGAAAGGAGAGAACCAAGACGTTTGGTTAAGTTAGCCCCGCTCAGCCATCAGATATACTCGGGTGGGCGGAGAAATTTCCTCACTTAATTTCATCAAAACAGGAACGGCCGGGTGCCGTGGAGGTCTTAATGTATCTGGTAATTGCTGAACAGATATTGATGCTGGCAGGTATCGTGGTATTTCTGGTGTCGCTTGGCATGTATGTGCTGCGCAGTGGCGATTTTAAGTCGATACTGGTGTTCTGGCAGGCGACAATCGAATTCAGTAAGCGGGAATTTATTATAAACCGGATCGGTTTATCTATGATGGTGGCGGCGGTCTTGGTACGCTTCTACAACTATTTCATGGCATGACCGATCCAATCAGAGGCAGATGAATGAAGGGCAATCCTTTCCGTGGCGCAGGTTATTTTCTGCGTGGTTTAAGTATGTTACCCGAAAAAGGTATCCGGCATTTTGTGCTGGTACCGTTACTGATCAACATTTTTCTGTTTGCAGGGGCCATCTGGCTGCTGTTCGATCAGATGAGTGTCTGGATTGATTATCTGCTTTCCAGCATGTTGCCCGACTGGGCATGGCTGGACTTTCTGCGTTATCTGCTCTGGCCACTGGTGGCCGGCTCTGTGCTGGTGATTGTGTATTTCAGTTTCAGCGTGGTGGCTAATATCATCGCTGCTCCATTTAACGGCATCTTGTCGGAGAAGGTTGAAATGCGGTTAAGAGGTGCAACCGTGACTGATACCGGCTGGAAGGAAATGGTTGCGATGGTGCCTCAGGCGGTCGGCCGGGAAATTTCCAAGCTGGTGTATTACCTGCCGCGCTTCCTGCTGATCTTTGTGATTGCGCTGATTCCGGTGGTTGGACTGGCTGCGCCGGTGCTTTGGTTCCTGTTCGGTTGCTGGATGATGGCCATTCAGTACTGTGATTACCCGATGGACAACAATAAGATCAGCTTTACCGATATGCGTATTGCGCTGAAACAGAAACGTCTGACATCCATGGGGTTTGGCGGGCTGGTTTCTGTCGGCATGATGATTCCGCTGGTGAATCTTCTGATCATGCCCGCTGCGGTCATTGGTGCGACGATTTACTGGGTGGAAGAGTATGCTGGTGAGTCAGTTGAGCTGAGTGGCAACATTTCCTCAGACGCAGGGCCGCGTCTGACCCGAGACTAATTTTTAAAGGTAATACCGATGGCAGTAAGCGTTGGTTGGGCAAGCCGTATTAAACAGGGCATCCGCCTCACAACTGTGGTGACATTAACAGCGCTGGCCGGGTGCAGTTTTGCGCCGAAAGAGGCTGGTATCGGCGAGGCAGTCAGCTGGAATTCGCTGGACGGCTGGCAACAGGATCAACAGGCGGATGTCTGGCCGGGGTTACTGGCTCAGTGCCAGAAGTTGCGTAAAAAGTCTGCGGACTGGCAGCGGATCTGTAGCGCCGCTGATCAGTTGGGGACGCCGGATCACCAACAGGCCCGGGCGTTTTTTGAAACCCATTTTCAGGTGTACCGGATCAATGGTACGGAAGGCCGTAAAGATGGCCTGATTACCGGGTATTACACACCGCTGTTACATGGCAGCCTGCAACGCTCAGAACGTTATTCATATCCTCTGTATCGCAAGCCGGCGGATATGCTGGGCATTCAGGTGCAAAGCTGCGCAGACCGCGCGGCCCGTTGCCGTGGGCGGGTGATCGGTGATCAGGTGATGCCGTATTACAGCCGGGCGGAGATCGACGGTCCGGATCAGCCCCTGGCGGGTCAGGAATTGCTGTGGGTGGATGACCCCAATGCGGCTTTCTTCCTGCATATTCAGGGGTCCGGGGTCGTGCAGCTGGATACCGGTGAACTGGTGGCTGTCGGGTATAAAGATCAGAATGGACACGCTTACAAGCCGATTGGCCGGGTACTGATTGAAACTGGTGAGATTGCTAAAGAGAATATCTCACTGGATTCTATTAACCGCTGGCTTGAGGCACACCCTGAGCGGGCTGACTGGCTGAAGAATCAGAATCCCAGCTATGTGTTCTTTTATCTGTCAGATACGGTTGAGAGTGGCCCGCGGGGTTCACTGAATGTGCCGCTGACCAACGAGCGCAGTGTCGCGGTTGACCGTAAGATCATCCCACTGGGGACGCCACTGTGGCTTAATACTACCCTGTTTGATGATTCTACCTATCAGCGTCTGGTGCTGGCGCAGGATACCGGCGGAGCGATTAAAGGCCCGGTGCGGGCGGATGTGTTTTTTGGCCGGGGTGAGCGGGCGAAACAGCTGGCGGGCCATATGAAGCAAAGCGGTGAGTTATTCGCGTTACTGCCTAAACCCCAGTAAGAGGTTCTGAGCATAAAAAAACCTGCCACTGGCAGGTTTTTTTATGCTTCTCAGGCTGGTATGTCAGTCGTCGTCCAGCTCATCCAGTTCTTCAACGGCCGGGTGTTTCACCTTGTTGATCAGTTCTTTAGGGAAGTGACAGCTGAAGGTACTGCCTTTGCCCAGGGTACTCTTGATGGCCAGTTTACCACCGTGACGGTTCAGAACGTGCTTAACGATGGCCAGCCCCAGTCCGGTGCCGCCGCTGTCTGAGGAGCGGCTTTCGTCTACCCGGTAAAAGCGTTCGGACAGCCGGTCGATGTGGATACTGTCGATGCCTGGCCCGTTGTCCTTGACGGCAAAGTGGGCGCCGTTTTTATCGACCCACCAGCGAATCGTTATCTTGCCTTCCGCCGGTGTGTAACGGACGGCGTTAAAGACCAGATTGGAAAATGCGCTGTAAATCTCTGATTCCTGCCCCAGCAGGCTGAAATCCGGGTCGACATCCAGTTTGATCTCATGATTCTTATCTTTGCCCAGGCTCCGGGCATCATCGGCTATCCGGGTAATCATTGACTGTACCGGTACCGGCAGCTCATCGGAGATATGCGGGCTGGCTTCCAGGCGTGACAGCAGTAGCAGACCGGACACCAGGTTTTCCATGCGTTTTGACTGCTTGGCCATCTGGTTCAGGCCACGGCGCAACGGTGCCGGTAAGTCCTGATCCAGATAGGTTTCCAGATAACCGCGAATTACGGTTAACGGGGTACGCAGCTCATGGGAGGCGTTGGCAACAAAATCCTGCCGGGTCTGTTCCAGCTGGTTAATCCGGGTAATGTCCCGGGCGACCAGTATCCGGTCACCGTAGCCAAACTTAGTGAGCTGGTATTCCAGTGCCACGAGGCTGTCCACCGGGGATGGCAGCTGTAGTGGTTCGTCGTAATTTTCTTTGCGGTAATAGCGGATAAAACGCGGGTCACGCAGCAGGTTCATCACGGAACGGCCACGGTCAGTCTGTACCTTTAAGCCCAGCAGACGGTCCGCAGAACGGTTCCACCATTCAAGGTTATTGTCCCGGTCGATGATAACAATGCCGTCTCCCAGCGCCGCTGAGGACTGCTGAAAGCGGGTAATGATGTTACGCAGAGACTGATTTCTGGACTGGTTGCGTTTCTGGTCCCGGGCCAGTTCGTCAAACAGTTCACCCCAGTGGCCTTTGCTTTCCGGTACGTCGGAACGGTCACCTTTGGTGAGCCATTCCTGCAGGCGGGTGAATTCCCGGACCTGCAGCACCGACCAGCCGAGCAGAAACACGGCCAGGGTCCAGCCGGGATAACCAATCACCAGCCCAACGACGATGCCGGCCAGTGCGGTTAAAGATAAACTGCCAGATATGGAATGGTTACTGTTGTACATTCTGTCGGATCCGGGTGATGTCTGATGGCAGCTTAGCGCGGAAACTTCGGCTTAAGCAACTTGCGATGAGAACCGGTAACCGGTGCCGCGAACTGTCTGAATCAGATATTCGTGGCGTGCGCCCAGCGCTTTACGTAACCGCCGGATATGAACGTCTACGGTACGTTCTTCAACGTATACGTTGCCGCCCCAGACCATGTCCAGTAACTGGCTGCGCGAGTAAGCACGGTCCTGATGGGTCATGAAAAACTGTAACAGGCGAAATTCCGTTGGCCCCAGTTCCAGTGGCTTCAGTTCGGCGCTGACCCGGTGAGAAACAGGGTCCAGTGTCAGGTCATCGACGGTAATCGGTTCTTCGATGCCTTTTGGTGTGGCACGGCGCAATACAGTTTTCAGCCGGGCAACCAGTTCACGGGGGGAGAATGGCTTGGTGATGTAATCATCAATGCCGGATTCCAGACCTTTGATTTTGTGGTCTTCATCACCTTTAGCGGTCAGCATAATGATCGGGATGTCGGCAGTCACTTCATCTTTACGCAGCCGGCGGGCAAACTCCACTCCGCTCATACCGGGCATCATCCAGTCCAGCAGTACCATGTCCGGCTTTTCGTCCAGAACAATGCTGTGGGCTGCCTGGGCAGATTCTGCTTCCATACATTCGTAACCGGCCATTTCTAATGCAACCGCAATCATTTCCCTGATTGGGGCTTCATCGTCGACGATCAGAATTCGTTTATTGGATGACATGCTCGATCACCTTTTTTAGACAATTCTTTAGACGAGCATATTAGATTATTAAACTGTTACAGAAATATGACAAATTATGCGTATGTTGCAGTAATTGTCAGGGGATCAGCCAATAATCCAGGGCGATTCCGATAAACAGCGCCATACCTGCGTAATTATTGTTCAGGAAGGCACGGAAGCAATCTTCGCGACGGCGATGACGGATCAGCCACTGCTGCCAGATGAAGCATCCTGTCATGACCAGCAGGCTGAGATAAAAGTACTTACCCATCTCCAGCTGATTACCCAGCAAAATGAAGGTAAAAATCGTCAGGGCCTGCAGAATACCGATAATCAGTTTGTCAGCATCGCCGAACAGAATCGCGGTGGATTTGATGCCGATTTTCAGGTCGTCATCCCGGTCAACCATGGCGTATTTGGTGTCGTAGGCGGTGGTCCAGAGAACCGTTGCGGTGTAAATCAGCCAGGCATAGGCCGGTACTGTTTCACTGGTCGCACTGAAGGCGAGCGGTACTGCCCAGGCAAAGGCCATGCCCAGTACGATTTGGGGCAGGTGGGTATAGCGCTTCATAAAGGGGTAGCAGGCAGCGAGAAAAGCACCGCCAAACGACAGCAGGACGGTTTGTGTATTGGTAAACAGCACCAGGATAAAGGCCAGACTGATCAGTACGAAAAACAATACCAGTGCTTCTTTGGCGGTGGCCCTTCCGGCCGGGATTGGCCGCAGGGCAGTCCTTTTCACGTGACCGTCAACCTTACGGTCAGCAAAGTCATTGATCACACAGCCTGCGGAACGCATCAGGAAGGTACCCAGGCAGAAAATAAACAGCAAATGAAACGTCGGTACGCCTTCAGCGGCGATCCACAGTGCCCAGAGTGCCGGCCACAGCAGCAGATAAGTACCGATGGGCTTTTCCATCCGCATCAGCTGTCCGTAAGCCTGAAGGCGGTCTTTGCTGAAAAATTGTTTGCTCATAAGGTTCAGTTCTGTGGTGTCTGATTTTTGGCATCCAGTAACGCGGGCAGAAAGACTTCTGATACCAGCAGGGGTTTTTCGCTCAGGTAAAACAGTGAACGGCGCGCCCATGCAGATCCGCCATCGCGGATTTTCAGACGGCTGATCTGTAGCGGCCCCCGTCGCATCGTCGGATCACGGAACAGGATGCTGCCCAGTGAGCGGCTGCCCACGAAGTTCAGTTCCCGTTGTTTGCCGGTGAGTGTTGTGGCCGGGATGACAGAGCGGGCGAATACCCAGGGCTGACCGTTGCCGATCAGCTGTACTTCCCGGATGACCGCTAACTGGCGGGGACGCATCCCCAGCGCCTTGGCTTCTGAGCGGGTGGGATGATGCCAACCCTGACGGATCACTTCGACCCGGAAGTCGCCCTGGCTGGCACTGATCAGCCGCTGGGTTAATGAACCCGGATCCAGCAGCCATTTACGCCAGCATAACGGAGCATCGGTGCTGGCAGGACGACGCAGGGTGTACCAGCGAACATCGAAGCTGTTGTCATTCAGGGCTGAAGGTATCGGCACGGCAAAATCTCAAAGGGGTTGTCCCACAGGCGTCAGGCGATCACGCACTTTTAAAACAGCCGCTATGGTATCACTTACCCCGGGGAATCATAGACTTGATCACTGAAACCCGAGTTTTTCGTTGCGCTGGCGCAGGATTTTAAGCCCCGGGGATTGGGCTTGTCAGCCCCTTTGGGTAACATGTGTGGCATGAATACAACGAATCTTAATACCTCGCCTGAAGAGGTACGCCAACTGACCGAAGACTGGGTTCGCAGTATGGTGGTGGGGCTGAACTTATGCCCGTTTGCTGCGCCTGTCCTGAAGGATCAGAGCCTGCGTTTTTTTGTCTCTGGTGCAAAGGATGAAAAAGCCCTGACAGCGGACTACCTGCAGGAGCTGGATAAGCTGATGCAGGCCGATGAAAAAGATATTTCCACGACGCTGCTGATAGCGCCTTATATGCTGGCAGATTTTTACGATTATCTGGACATGCTGACTGAGTTCGAAATCTTGCTGGAAAGGGCTGAGCTGGAAGGCGTGCTGCAACTGGCCAGTTTTCATCCGGGTTACCTGTTCGGCGGCGTACCGGCGGATGATATCAGCCACTGGACGAACCGGGCACCATACCCCACGTTTCATATTATCCGTGAGGCCCAAATGAGCCGGGCATTAGCCCATTTTAAGAATCCTGAAGAAATCCCGGAGCGGAATATTCAGCGGCTGGAAAAGCTGGGCCGTGAGGGGCTGATTAAACGTTTTCCGCCGTTTGCGGATTATGCGGACAACTAACGGGTAGCTGAACAGGGAAGAGACAAGCAATGCGGCCGGAGCTACGGGAAAAAATAATCGCCGTGTGTGATAAGAAAATCGCGGCGAAAGGGCCGGATGTGGGGCTGTCATTTTATGCCTTTTTTGCCAATAAAAATGATGACCCGGAAATGCTGATGGAAGCGGCGACCTGGTGGATCGAACAGCATCAGCTGGATCACTTTGAAAAGGCCCATAAGATCAGAGCAATGGTGCAGCAGCAATTGTAAATCAGCGGCGCTGATTAAAGATCATCACCTGATTACGGCCTGCGGATTTCGCTTTATACAGGGCCTGATCCGCTTGCTCGATGAGCGCCCGCGGTGAGCTGCCGTTGGCGGGAATCAGAGTGGATATTCCCAGGCTGGCGGTGACTTTGTCAGCCAGTTCTCCGGTATGGGGGATTTCCAGCCGGTTGATGTTATCGCGAATATTTTCTGCCAGTTTCTGTGCGCCGGCCAGATCGGTTTCCGGCAGCAGAATGCAAAACTCCTCACCGCCATACCGGCTGACAATATCCTGAACCCGCCGGGCGGAATCTTTAATGGCTTTGGCGACCTGACGCAGGCAGTTATCGCCGTTCAGGTGGCCGTAGTGGTCGTTGTAAGCTTTGAAGTAATCAATATCCAGCAGGATTAACGACAGGCTCTGCTTGGAACGCTGGCTGCGGCGCCATTCCATTTCCAGGGTGCGCTCGAACTCACGACGGTTGTAGACCTGAGTCAGGTTGTCGATGCTGGCGGCGCGGGCCAGCAGATCGTGGGAGCGTTTCAGCTGCAGCAGAATGCCGATACGGGCCTGAATGATCGCCGGGTTGCGGTGCTCAAGCAGGTAATCAGCGGTGCCTGCATCGTACAGTGAGGCTTCCAGGGTATCGTCTAGTTCCGGACCGATACAGGCCAGCGGAATTTGTTTTTCCCGCAGGAAGTGATTCAGCTCCAGACACCGCTCTGCGAGATTATTGTCTTTCACCGGCTGATGAATCAGGACCAGATCCGGGCACTGTTCCGGGGATACCAGTTGCTCTTTAAGTGCCGGCCAGGACTGGGGTAACAGCAGGTTGTAATTGTCCCGCAGCATGGAGAGCACATTCCAGAGTTTGTGGCAGGCATCTTCGCCGAACACAGCGATTGTCTGACGCTCCTTTTGACGGGATGTTGGCTGGTTCTCCGGGCTGTTGACGGTTTGGCCCTGAAAAAACTCAATGATATTCTTATAGTTTTGCAGCCCGACCATCCGCCGGCCGTCACTGCTTTGTATGGCCGGGGTGCGCATACCAAAATTGCCGGATTCCCACTGTGTTTGCCAGTCCTGAAGGATCGCCTCACAGGCTTCGTCAGCTTCTATTTCGGTGGTCAGATCACAGCTTTCCAGTGCGTTGAAGATAACCGGTGTGTCAGATATATCTTTACCTTCGATCCACAGATTACGGTACAGGGCCTGACGAAAACAGGAAATGCTGCCCGGGGCTGTTTTGCTCACTGCGATCACACAGAGGCTGGGGAAATAACTGTCGCTACGGTTGGGGGGCAGGGTGATGGATATGTCAGGGATGCGGTTACGGATATCAAAAATGTCGCTGGCAATTTCCGACATACTTTCCGTTGCGCTGGCATAGCTGCTGACATCAGCAGTATGTTCGACCAGGCGCCATTCCACCTTATTCAGCAAATTATGACTGCTGAGTAACTCATGTAATGCATAGCTGAAGGGGCAATTTAAGTCGCCGTAAACGATATAGTCAGCCATGGTAATTCCTGCCATTCAGATTGATAGATTGCCGTCCCTGGAATACCACTAAAGGTACTCAATAGTATTCTATATCGGCTGCGCGGCAGAAAATCCAGCTTTTTCACAGACTTAATGCTATCCGGTGACTCTGAATCATATTCTGAAAACGCCTTTTAAGGTGTCTGCAAGCCTATTTTTGTTTATCAATATAAACGTACTACAAGATGCGGAAGTATTGAGCTAGAATTAATTTTTGCACACAGACCCGGCGTGGGAATGCCGGAGAGCAGGATGTGAGTTGTACCTGACTGACAATTAAACAGGGGAAGGAAAAAGACTGTGCTGATCGAACGCAGAGGGAAGGCAACCGGTAAACAGAACCGGAGAGCGACAGATAAGAAAGGCATTGCCACCTGTGATATGCAGGGCGATCTTTGGGAGCTGGATGCATTATTTCTTGGCTATATGAAAGCCATGGTGCAGGGCTGGTGTGGCGGCTCGGTTCCGGAAGATGTTATGCAGGGTCTGAAAAATTACGGACACTATCAGGCAGAGGGCTATATTATGCGGGCTGAACCGAAGAATAATGGCCGTATCCTGTTACAGATTGAAAAAAGTTAAGTACCGGACAGATACAAAAAAGGCAGCCAGTGGCTGCCTTTTTTTGTGGCGGCTATTCCGCCTTAAGCATCATCCGACTCGTGCTGACGCACGGTCTTCTTGATATCGCTGAGGCTGCTGTGGCGTACGTCTGTACCGCTTACCAGATAAATCAGGTGCTCAGCCATGTTGCGGGTGTGATCACCGATCCGTTCCAGGCTTCGCAGTACCCAGATAACGTTCATGACGTTGGAAATGGAACGTGGGTCTTCCATCATGAAGGTGACCAGCGTACGCATCGCTGTGCGGTATTCCTGGTCTACAGACTTGTCTTTCTTCGCTACCTTATAGGCCATTTCAGCGTCGCTGCGGGCAAACGCGGTCAGGCAGTCCTGCAGCATCTGGCGGACCAGATTACCGATGTGGCGTACTTCCTGATAACCACGGCCTTTACCGTTATCTTCCGCCAGTTCGATGGCGTGACGGCAGATACGGCTTGCTTCGTCACCCATGCGTTCCAGGTCGCTGATGGTTTTGCTGATTGCGATGATCAGACGTAAGTCAGCGGCAGCCGGCTGGCGGCGGGCGATGATACGGGTGCACTGTTCATCAATCATCAGCTCCATATCGTTGATGATCTGGTCATTTTTACGGGCCTGTTCGGCCTGCTCTGCATCGCCTTCAATCAGGGCTTCAATGGCGTCGTTTACCTGACGCTCAACAATGCCACCCATGGTCAGCAGTTCGGTACGGACCTGTTCCAGTTCGTCGTTGAACTGCTGGGAAATATGCGTGCTGTGGTGATCCTGTTCGTATGTCATGGAAATTTCCTCGGTTATCCGTAACGACCGGTGATGTAGTCTTCAGTCTGTTTCTTTTCCGGATTGGTGAACAGGGTATCTGTGACACCAAACTCGATCAAATCGCCCATATACATGAACGCGGTGTAATCGGATACACGGGCAGCCTGCTGCATGTTGTGTGTCACGATAACAATGGTGAAGTCCTTTTTCAGTTCGTGGATCAGTTCTTCGATCTTCAGTGTGGAGATCGGATCCAGTGCCGATGCCGGCTCATCCAGCAGCAGAACTTCAGGTTTTACAGCGATGGTGCGGGCAATAACCAGACGCTGCTGCTGACCACCGGACATGCCCAGTGCGCTTTCGTGCAGACGGTCTTTTACTTCGTCCCACAGGGCGGCGGATTTCAGTGCCCATTCAACGGTCTCATCGATGACACGTTTCTTGGTAACACCCTGAATACGCAGGCCGTAAGCAACGTTTTCATAAATGCTTTTCGGGAACGGGTTTGGCTTCTGGAATACCATGCCCACCCGGCGACGCAGTTCTGCCACATCAACGGCACGCTCGTAGATGTTCTGGTTATCCAGAATGATCTCACCGTTGATCTGGCAGCTGTCTACCAGATCATTCATACGGTTGAAACAACGCAGCAGGGTTGATTTACCGCAACCGGACGGGCCGATGAAGGCAGTTACCCGGTTTTTAGGGATGGTCATGTTCACGCCGTGCAGGGCGCGTTTATCACCGTAGTACAGTTCCAGATCGTTGACTGTCAGGGCAACGGTTTCGTCTTCCAGACGCAGAGTCTGATTCTGACGCTGCATAGCCGAAATATCGATCGAGTGGGTTTTTACTTCAGTAGTCATAGTCAATATTCTCTGTTCGGCTTACATTTCAAGCGCTTTGTATTTTTCGCGTAGATGATTGCGGATCGCGATGGCTGACAGGTTCAGCAGGGCAATCACTGCAACCAGCAGCAGAGCAGTTGCGTATACCAGCGGACGGGCCGCTTCAACGTTCGGGCTTTGGAAACCTACATCATAGATGTGGAAGCCCAGGTGCATAAATTTCTGATCCAGGTGGATGTACGGGTAGTTACCGTCCAGCGGCAGGCTCGGTGCCAGTTTAACAACACCTACCAGCATCAGTGGTGCAACTTCACCGGCAGCACGGGCAATCGCCAGAATGACACCGGTCATCATTGCCGGGCTGGCCATTGGCAGTACTACACGCCACAGGGTTTCAAACTTGGTTGCGCCCAGTGCCAGGCTGCCTTCCCGGACCGCCCGCGGAATGCGGCTCAGGCCTTCTTCAGTGGCAACAATTACCACCGGTACTGTCAGCAGAGCCAGCGTCAGGGACGCCCACATCAGACCCGGGGTACCAAATGTCGGAGATGGCTTGGCTTCCGGGAAGAACAGGTCATCAATGTTGCCCCCCAGGAAGTATACGAAGAAGCCCAGACCGAATACACCGTATACGATGGACGGTACACCTGCCAGGTTGTTTACCGCGATGCGGATCAGGCGGGTCACAAAGCCCTGCTTGGCATATTCACGCAGGTAGACAGCAGCAACAACACCGAAAGGGGTTACCAGAATGGACATCAGGATAACCATCATCACGGTACCGAAGATCGCCGGGAAGATGCCGCCTTCGGTGTTTGCTTCACGGGGATCTTCGCTGACGAATTCCCACAGTTTGGCAAAGTAATGGCCGACTTTCTCAACAAATCCCATGTTGTTCGGGCGGAAGATCCGCACCACTTTTGACAGGGATACTTCAACTTGCTGGCCGTTTGCCACTTCAGCCACGTAGCTGTCGCGGTTGAACAGGGTGTACAGATCCAGCAGTTCCTGCTGCAGACCTTCGTACTCAGCGTTCAGCTCGTTGCGACGCTTTTCCAGTACATCGTATTGTGACTGGTCGGTAACGCCGTCCAGTTCCAGTGCGCGGCCTTTCAGACGCAGACGTTCCAGTTCGTAGTTAATGGCACCGATACGGTGTTTTTCGATCTGGTAGATGTCGTCCTGAATATCCAGCGCCCGTTCAACACGGTTTTCGAAGTCGTTCCACAGTGCTTCGTATTCAGGGGTTTTGTCGTAGCCGTCGTAGCTGCCGACAACTTCGCCGTTTTCTTTCAGGGCGCGCAGGTAACCGTAGAAGTTACCCCATTCGCGGCGTTCTGCAGCGAACAGCATTTCCGGGTATTCACGGTCTGACAGGTAGTAGTCGATTGACCAGGTGAAGTCAGCACGGTTGACGTCACGGTTACCGATCTTGATCAGGCTGCGAACCATGAATTCTTCGTCGCCTGGCAGGTCGTTACCGGCTTCACGTAACTGAATCGTCGGTACGTCTTCAGACTGAACCACTTCACCGATCATCTGGGTGGTTGAACCGTTAACGGTGCTGTTGGCCTGCATAATGTCGGCAGGCCAGAAGTGGCTCAGACCACGGACGGCGATCAGTGCCAGCAGACCCACAACCATGATGATGCTGATGGCCACTGCACCGGCATTTAACCATACCCATGGTGAGCCGGATTTTGTCCATTCACGAAAGGAGATGTTCATTTTTCTTCAAATCCTCAGTCACACTCGGGTTACAGTGAACCGTATTTTTTACGCAGGCTCTGGCGAACCAGCTCTGCAAGGGTGTTTACCACGAAGGTAAACAGGAAGAGTACAAAGGCTGCCAGGAACAGAATGCGGTAGTGGGAGCTGCCCACTTCGGATTCTGGCATTTCCACAGCGATGTTGGCTGCCAGGGTGCGCATACCTTCAAAGATGTTCATATCCATGATTGGTGTGTTACCGGTGGCCATCAGTACGATCATGGTCTCACCGACTGCACGGCCCATACCGATCATCACTGCCGAGAAGATACCCGGGCTGGCGGTTGGCAGTACTACACGGGTCAGGGTTTGCCATGGGGTCGCGCCCAGTGCCAGTGAGCCGTAGCTCAGGTGCTTAGGCACAGCAAAGATCGCGTCTTCAGTAATGGAGAAGATGGTCGGGATAACCGCAAAGCCCATCGCAATACCCACTACCAGAGCGTTACGCTGGTCGTAGCTAATGCCCAGGTCATCGGTGATCCAGGCGCGCATATCGCCGCCGAACAGAGCCCCTTCCACGCCACTGCTGATGGATAAACCAAACAGGGTGGTCAGGATAACGACAGGGATCAGTAACAGCGCATCCCAGCCATCCGGAATCATGAAGCGTATTTTCTGCGGCAGTTGTGCCCAGCAGAAACCGAAAGCAACGATCGCCAGCGGAACAATGATCAGACAGGTGAAGATACCCGGCAGGTTATCTTCCATAAACGGTGCCAGCCACAGACCGGCCAGGAAGCCCAGGATTACAGTCGGCAGTGCTTCCATCAGCTCGATGAACGGCTTCACCTTACGGCGCAGGGTCGGCACCATGAAGTAAGCGGTATAGATCGCGCCGCAAATCGCCAGCGGAGTGGCCAGCAACATGGCATAGAAGGCCGCTTTCAGGGTACCGAATGCCAGTGGCATCAGGCTGTACTTTGGCTCGAAGTCGTTGTTCGCTGCAGAGGATTGCCAGATGTACTTAGGTTCGTCGTAACCTTCGTACCAGACTTCTTCCCACAGGGCGCTCCAGGATACGTCCGGGTGCTCGTTTTCAATCTTATACAGGGTCAGAACCTTGTCCTGCTCGGTCAGCAGGGCATTTGCCCGCGGAGCAAAGGCAATCATGTCGATTGGCTTATCAGACAGTTTTTCACTCAGAGCGGTACGGTGTGCCGTAGAGTTGTAAATCCGCAGGGTGTTGTCGGTATCAACCGTGGCGAAGCCTTTACGGCGGTGTTCGGTGGTCAGATCAACCAGGGCAGCATCTGCGCCTTCGAACTCACGGATTTTGGTCAGTTGCCACAGGTTCTGTTCGTCGCGGACCAGGAACCACTGGGATACCATACCCAGGTCATTACCCAGCAGCAGTGCGTTACCGCCCAGCAGCAGATCAAAGGTAGTGATGTTGCCATCGGTGGCATCCAGCAACTGGCTGACAGCCGGGCCTTCGCCATTGCGCAGGTCCAGTACCGCAACCTTACCGTTATTACCGGCAATCAGAACCCAGCGACGGTCTGGCATCAGCAGTACTTTGGTTGCGTCGATGTTCAGTTCCGGCAGGTGCTGGTTGTCGATTTCGATCTCAACTTCATCACCGAACAGGCTTTCAGACAGGCTTAGCGCGGCTGCATTCAGGTAGTTCTTACCACCACCAACCAGCAGGAATTCGCTTTCTTCACCGTTAATGGCCAGTAAGTCCAGGGAGGTATCGGCAACGTCGATCGGTGCTTCGCCCAGTGGGTAGCTGACGGACGGTGTAATGACCCGTTCGCCATCCGGATATTCGGATTTGTATTCGTGCTTGAATACCAGTGCCTGACCGTTGCTCAGACCCAGCGCAAAAATGCGGCTGCTTTCTGAGGCCAGGGCAAAGCTGGTAACACTGGCGCCGGCCGGGATGTCGGCCTGAACTTGCTTCATTATGTCGCCGGTACGGCTGTTGAAGAAGTTCAGTTGTCCCTGATCGGTAACCCGCAGGCCGATTTCAGCCTGTTCTTCCATGGTCAGATAGAGAGTTTCGCCTTCACCGGGGGCGGGATAAGCTTCAATTACCTGTTCATTATCCTGCCACTGGTGAATTTTGGCAGAGTTGAACAATGGCTGTACTTCATACAGCAGGTAAAAGAAGATCAGCAGAATGGCAATGATTACACTGACGCCGCCAAAGCCAATAAGGCTGCTTGCCATCTTGTCTTTGAGCGCACGAAATTTACGGCTTCGCTTAGCGGAGGCCGTATTGAAATCAAGGTCTGGAATCGCAGAACTATTATCTGTAGTCATGGTTCTATCAGCACTATCGGAATTAATGGCGGCTAAGATATACCAGCTCTATTACAGTAATGTTACAGAGCTGTCATAAAACTGTTACATATAAGGTCCAGCGAAAAAATTTCACTTTGCTGGCATATTTTCCGGCGGTTCAGGGACAAAAAAAGGAGTCCTGAGACTCCTTTTTTATGTGCTGACCCTGAGGTCTTAAGTAGGCTGCAATCAGTTCAGCTGCAGGCTCTTCATTTGCTTTTCAACCATTTTGGCTGGCAGCGGGATGTAACCATCCTTCACAACAACTTCCTGACCTACGCGGGACATAACCATTTTCAGGAATTCACGCTCCATTGGAGGCAGTGCCTGACCAGGCTTCTTGTTCACGTATACGTACAGAGCACGGGCCAGAGGGTAAGTACCGTTCAGAGCGCTTTCAGGTGTTGCGTCTACGAATGGCTGACCGTCTTTCTTCGCCAGTGGCAGGGCACGTACAGAAGAAGTCTTGTAACCGATACCGGAGTAACCGATGCCGTTCAGAGAAGTAGATACAGACTGAACAACAGATGCAGAACCTGGCTGCTCGTTCACATTGTTGCGGAAGTCACCTTTACACAGTGCTTTCTTCTTGAAGTAACCGTAAGTACCGGATACTGAGTTACGGCCGAAGATCTGGAAACCCTGGCTGGCCAGAGTACCTTCTGCACCGGCATCACCCCAGTTGTTTACTTCGCTTGGCAGACCACACTTACGGGTTGCAGAGAAGATAGCGTCAACCTGTGGAATGGTCAGGCCGGTAACGTTGTTGTCTTTGTGTACGTAAACTGCCAGCGCGTCGATAGCTACAGCAACCGGAGTTGGCTTGTAACCGAATTTCTTTTCGAATGCTTCCAGTTCTTTGTCCTTCATCTTACGGCTCATAGGACCGATGTTAGATGTACCTTCGGTCAGTGCCGGTGGTGCAGTAGAAGAACCTGCAGCCTGAATCTGCACGTTTACGTTCGGGTAGCTACGCTTGAATTCTTCAGCCCACAGGGTCATCAGGTTCGCCAGAGTGTCAGAACCAACACTGGACAGGTTACCGGAAACACCGGCTGCCTTTTGGTAAACAGGCAGGTTTGGATCAAGCAGGTCGCTGGCACTTGCAGTCATGCAGGTGGCGGTCATAGCAACAGCAGCAAAAAGCTTTTTCATCGGTTTCATAACTAGCTCCGTAAAGAGTGAGAGTCTTATTCGTTTAAGCCAGAGTGGCTGATTTATATTTCGATGATGCGAACTATAGAGCGGCTGTGTGACACTAATATGACAGAAAGTAATCTTTTTTTTCCGGTTATAAGCTGTATGAAAAATGCTCAGTATCTAGCAAGCTGGCTCACAGGGTATATGCTTAATAGTAAGAATGTTTGGTATCAGCGTCCCGGATTGTCGCGTTTTCTCCGCCGGGGATAATTATTCGCCCGGGTGACTGGACGCGGCAGGCTTGGTTGGTAGAATAGCGACCAAAATAACATCAATTTTTGAGTGCGGATTTAGTTCATGATTACAGCAGAAGACCAGGTGCTTAAGCCTGAAGGCGAATTAAGCCTTCGCTGTCCGGCAGATGCCACTGCAACCAACATGTTTGGTGATATCTATGGCGGATGGGTTGCTTCTAAAGCCGTTCTGGCATCAGAGATTCGTGCCGCTGAGGTGGCTGAAGGACGTATGGCGACGGTTTCCATTGGTGCGATGTCTTTTATGGCGCCGGTATTACAGGGAACAGTTCTGGGGTTCTACACTCAGGTACTTGAGCAGGGTACCAGTTCGCTGCGCATTAAAGTGGAAGTGTGGGGCGTGTCTCCGGATACCCGTGAAATGCGTAAGGTCAGCGAAACTGAGTGCGTTCAGGTGGCAATTGACGGTCACGGCCATATCCGGGCACTGGATTTCGGTCGCTGAGCAGATGATTTCAAATAAAAAAGGGCTTCATTAGAAGCCCTTTTTTAATGCCTGCAGAAAACTGATCAGGTTTTCAGCTGGTTTACAAAGCCATGCAGTTCGATCAGTTCTTCAGTGATTTCCTGGCTGGCTTTAGTCGTTGCCCGGGCACCTTCAGTGGTTTCATAAGAGCTTTCAGAAATGATATGCAGGTTCTGATTCACTTCCTGAACCACTGTTGTCTGTTCGTCGGTGGCTGTCGCGATCTGAGTATTCAGTGCGGCAATATCCAGAACGGCACTGGTGGCTTCATCCAGTGAACTGGCGGTTTCAGCAGCTTTTGTCAGACAGATGTCAGCATTTTCCTGACCGGTCTGCATGGTTGCAACGGCGCTGGCCACTTCCTGTTGCAAACGTTCCAGCAGGGACTGAATATCCTGGGTAGAGGTTTGGGTGCGCTGCGCCAGGGCCCGTACTTCATCGGCTACCACGGCAAAGCCCCGTCCGGATTCACCGGCCCGGGCGGCTTCAATGGCTGCGTTCAGTGCCAGCAAGTTAGTCTGTTCGGCAATGCCCCGGATGCTGCCCAGTACTTCGCCGATACGGTCTGTTTCGGTGGCCAGAGACTGAATGTCTGTGGCAGCTGTTGCGACGTTGTCGCTCAGACGCTTAATAATCGTCTGGCTTTCCTGCGCAACATTCATACCGGTGGCCACTTTTTCCTTAACGATTTCACCCAGCTCAGCGGCACGGTTAGTACTGCCGGACACTTCCTGAATTGAGGCGGCCATTTCTTCTACGGCGGTGGCTACCAGTTCAGTTTGTTGCTGTTGTGATTCAATGCTGCTCTGGGCGTTAGCCATGACTTCAATGGTGGCGCGGGAGTGTTCGCACAGTTCATTGGAAGTATCAGAAATGGTGATGACCATGGTTCTGAGTTTGGCCATCAGCTTGTTAAAGGCGGCTGCAGCTTCACCGGTTTCAGTGTTGCGTACCGGCAATTCGATACTCAGATCCGCATCGGCCTCGGACAGGGCACGCAGACGATCACGCATATTGATAATCGGCGAGACAATTGAACGGCTGATCAGGAATGAGAAAATGACGGCGATAATAATGCTGGCGATGAAAATAGTCGTAATCAGTTGCTGACCCACAATTTCATCATGCTCGGCCTGCAGGGCTGCGTTAAGCGTGAATTGCTGCACGTCTTCCAGCATTTCAATCAGCGCATGGTCAATTTTTTCTTCCAGTGCAATGACGCTGCTTGCGTTGCTGAAAGCCGCTACGGCATCACCGCTGGATACCTGCTTAAGAATTCTCTTTGCCGCATTGTCGTACTGCAGGTGTTCAGCATCGATTTTTTTCAGAGCTGCCAGCAGGGTGGTGAATTTCTGACGGGCTTTTTCAGTATGGGTGTTCTGAATGGCCTCTTCAATCATGTGTTCGAGTTCAACAAACTCTTTCTCGGCTTTATCAGCCAGTTTGATGAATGTGCTCACCGATTTTTGCAGTTCGGCTTTCTGGTCGATTCCGTTGGCAATGGCGAGGCCCTGTGCCAGAGAACGTTCGAACATAATGGCCTGTTCGAGCTGATACTCAGTAATGTGGGTTAACCCGTTGGTAATCGGGATATCTTCTTCGGCGATATCGATCAGTTCGATACCGATTTTCTGCATTTGTGTCAGGGCGACACCGCCCAGTATCAGTAACAGCAGTAGCTGAATACCGGCAAACAGATAGATTCGTGATGAAATACGCAGGGAGGAAAACACGAATATACTCCTCAAATTATTCGGCTGGGGGAACTTGTTTCAAACAGCAAAACAACCTTACACCGTGATTTCTGAAGAATGAAACCCGCGTGCCAGAAAAACCTCATATTTTTCAGTGAAAAACACTTGTTTTAAATATTACTTAAACAGTTGATGTGTTTTTACCGTATGGGAAATCTATGTTTAATTTAAAAATTAAAACGATTTTTAAATGTACATAAAATGGGGATTACAGTGCTTTTTTAATGCTGAAAGGCGTAGTCAGCCCCAGCTTTTGCACTGTGCATAAGGACGTTTTGCCTACTGATTTTGCACTTAACGTAAGCTGAACGTCCGTTGAGTGTCAGTGGCTGCTGTTGCAGATTCTGTGTCAGACACTGGCTGAAATTACTTTCATCCAGCCGTTCCGGATTGGCAGGAATGACCGCAAAGCAGTTGTTATCCAGCCGGGCTAAAATATCTTCCGCCATCAGAAACTGATGAATGCGCTGGGCCGCTTTTGCCTGTAACGCATCAGAATCCTCTTCGTAGTGTAGGACGTTTTCTACGGGCTTCTCTTTGATCTGGATCAATAAAAAATGCAGCTGCAGATCAGGCTCTTTCTGCTGGCGGTTCTTGAGAAAGTCTTCAATAAAGCGGGCATTGTGCGTGCCGGTAACCGGATCCAGATATTTAAGTGCTCTCAGGCGGTGAATAATCTTTCGCTGATAAACAGGGTTGTTGAGTATCTGAGTGTCTGGCTGACGCACACTTTTAAACTCACAGTGGTGTGAAGGGTTCAGTGTATTGGCGCGACGGTCGATGCTGAGTAGCAGCTGCCGGGCCTGGCTGTTGAGTATTCTGAAACCACTGCGCAGCAGGTTCTGACTGATCAGGATGGCAATCAGCAGCATAAACAGGGTGCTGGCCAGAACGATCTGTTCCGGAGACCGGGCCGGTAACTGATAGTCTGCCCAGTAGGTGGCAAGCTGAACATTGATGATCCAAATAGTCATGACGGCAATCACCACCGGCAGTGTGATGACTCCGTAGCGTAACCAGAAATGTAATGCCTGAAGCTGTCTGGGTTTGAGCTGTTTGTGTTGTTGCCGGAGCAGGCCGCTGACGGCGTTATAAATGCCCAGAAAGCCAAAGCCAATGATCACTTTTTCAGCGCTGCCGGGAGGGAAGTCAAACGTCAGGGCGTTAAATGTAGCAATGGCACAGCCCAGCATGGTCCAGATAAGCACCTGAATGCAGAAAGAAATTGCAGGGGAGTCCTGATGGGTGTGGCTGGTTGTTTGCTGATTGGCTTTTTGAATGCAAAGGGCGGTCAGAATAACTGACGTTGCATAGAGGCCCAGCAGAGTATGGGCGGGCATTCCGGCTAAAAAGGGGCATACCAGTATGCTGTAGATACACAGCAGTACCGACCAGTGGAATCCGGCCAGTACGGTGGTTGGATATGTGCATTCACGGAATAAAAAGGCCATGTTCCCTTTGCCGTCATTCAGTTTCAGTACATCTATTTTTGCCTGATTAACCACAGAAAAGAAAGGGGTTAAGGCAAAAAAACTACGACTAATGGCTGATAAGGGAAAATATGTATAAAACAGCCGGCAGATTTGCCGGCTGTCAGACAGGATTTAAAGCGGTTGCAGGTTGGCGTAACCAACAACGAGCCATTTGGTGCCTTCGTAGTCGAAGTTAATCTGCACCCGGGCTTTCGGTCCCTGACCTTCATAGTTAACGACGACGCCGTCACCGAAGATCGGATGGGAAACCCGCTGACCCAGTACGATAGACGGTACATCCTGACCGGCCTGTGCCTGAGCATATGATGGCTGCTGAGGTGCCCGTTGGGCGGTTACCGGGCGGCGAATGCTGGCATTCAGGCGCACTTCCTGCAGATGCTCTTCCGGAATCTCGCGGATAAATCGGGATGGCCGGTTAAAGGTTTCATTGCCATGCAAGCGGCGTGATTCGGCATAGGTCAGATACAGCTGTTGCATGGCACGGGTGATACCGACATAGCAAAGGCGCCGTTCTTCTTCCAGACGTCCGGGTTCTTCAATCGACATGTTATGCGGGAACAGGCCTTCTTCCATGCCGGCCAAAAACACCAGAGGGAATTCCAGACCCTTGGCAGAGTGCAGGGTCATTAGCTGGACGCTGTCCTGATGTTCATCTGCCTGGGTGTCGCCGGCATCCAGTGCAGCCTGATCAAGGAAGGAAGCAAGCGGCGTGGTGTTAACGTTTTCTTCTTTGTCCGGTTCCCAGGTCGACAGATACTGACGGGCAGCACTGACCAGTTCTTCAAGGTTTTCCACCCGTGCCTGACCTTTTTCACCCTTTTCTTTGAGGTGATGCTCAATCAGACCGGAGTACTGCACCACGTGTTCTGTCTGCTCGTTCAGCTCAGCATGTTGGGTGTTCTGGTCAAGATCGTTGATCAGGTCAATGAATGCCTGCAGGGCATTGGCCGCCCGGGCAGACAGTTTATTCAGTTCCACCACTTCATTGGCAGCCCGCCACATGGAGACGCCTTCTGTACGGGCGTGCAGGCGGACTTCTTCAATGGTTTTGCCGCCGATACCGCGGGTGGGCACGTTAATGACCCGTTCCATAGCGGTATCGTCTTCGCGATTGCTGAGCAGGCGCATGTAGGCAAGGGCATTTTTGATTTCGAGCCGGTCATAGAAGCGCTGGCCGCCGTAGATACGGTATGGCATACCAGCACGGATCAGGGCTTCCTCAAGTACCCGGGACTGGGCATTGGAACGGTACAGAATGGCAGATTCACTGCGCAGGTTGCCGTCCCGTACCCAGCTTTCGATCTGATCAACGATGAAGCGGGACTCATCCTGTTCATTAAAAGCGGCATAAACGGAAATAGGTTCGCCATCGGTGCCTTCGGTCCATAGTTCTTTACCCAGACGGCCCTGGTTATTGACGATAACGGCGTTGGCTGCGCTGAGAATATTCCGGGTGGAACGGTAGTTTTGTTCCAGACGCACCACGGTTGTATCGTTGTAGTCGTCTTTAAAACGCTGGATGTTTTCGATTTTTGCACCACGCCAGCCGTAGATGGACTGGTCGTCATCGCCTACCGCCATCAGTTTTTCCGGCTGGGGTTGGCGCGGGTCCATTTCGCTGCACAGCAGTTTCAGCCAGGCATACTGGATGGTGTTGGTATCCTGAAATTCGTCTACGAGAATATAGCGGAAGCGGTCCTGATAGTGTTTCAGCAGGGAAGGGTTGCGGTCGCGCAGTAATTCCAGTGACCGCAGGATCAGTTCACCAAAGTCCACCATGCCGCCACGTTCACAGGCTTCTTCATAGGCGCTGTACATGGTGACCATCATCTGTGCATAGGGATCGCCGCCGGGATCAATATGGGCGGCACGCAGGCCGTCATCTTTCTGGGCGTTGATATACCACTGAAACTGTTTGGCAGGCCAGCGGCTGTCGTCCAGATTCATTTCTTTGCTGAGCCGTTTAACCAATCGCAACTGATCATCAGAATCCATGATCTGGAAGTTTTCAGTCAGGCCCGCATCGCGCCAGTGTGCCCGCAAAATACGGTGTGCCAGACCGTGGAAGGTGCCTACCCACATTCCGCTGGGATTCAGCCCCAGCAGTTCTTCGATCCGGCCGCGCATTTCTTTGGCGGCTTTATTGGTGAAGGTTACCGCCATAATTGAATACGGTGACAGGCCTTCTGTCTGGATCAGCCAGGCAATCCGGTGAACCAGTACCCGGGTTTTGCCTGAGCCTGCACCGGCCAGTACCAGCAGGTTACCAAGTGGCGCGGAAACTGCGTCGCGCTGCGCTTCGTTGAGTGAGTCAAGCAGGTGAGATACGTCCATAAGTGCCCGGGTCTATGCTGATGCAGAATTTGCTGTATAAATAATCAGTAGCGGATTATAGCAGACCCATGTCCGGGCGCGAGTGTTATCTGAACGGTGGGTATAAAAGAAGGGCAGAAAGAAAAAAAGCACTCAATCGTCACTGAATGCTTTCTTGAAATGGTGTCTGTGCGGCTTCGCCTCCTTTACTTGCCTTACAGATTTCCGGCCATGGGCCGGTGCTATTCCCTTTGCTTAAAAGTGCGTCCCTGAAACCCGGTGATTCATCATGAACCTTTCGGGGCGGTCGTTGCTCCTGCTGACCTTGTGCTGCCTGTCCCTGCAGCGTGATCCTCCCTGTTGTAACGGAAAACGTCCTGTTTACCGTGAATGCATCCCTGATTCATTAAGGTTGCTTCCTGCAACCGATGGCCTCCCTGGCCTCTTTTCTGCCTGAGCAGACTACCGGAGTGTCCTTTACTCCGGCCGGATCAGTCATTGAATAGCGCTATCCGTGCACCTGACAAGATCACTGTGTTTCCCTACAGCAGGTATCTTCCTGATAACCTGACTGTTTCGGGTTTTGAGCTTCCTGCTCATTCAAACAGCCTTCATTTAAACGACTTTCACTTAAAGAAGAGTGTTTGTCTGCTCCCTGCAAGTGTCGGCTTCCTTAGCCTTTGGTTCTGCGCTGGCAGATATTTCCGGAATATCCTTTACTCTGGATGAGTCTGTCATTGAACGGTGCTCTCCATACACCTGACAGGCCTTTTCACTTCCCTGTAGCAAGTTATCATCCTGATAACCTGACCGTTTCGGGTTTTGAGCTTCCTGCTCATTCAAACAACTTTCATTCAAAGAAGAGTATTTGTTTGATTTCTGCTTCCTGCAGTTGTCGGCTTCCTTAGCCTTTGTTTCTGCTCTGGCAGATATTTCCGGAATGTCCTTTACTCCGGATGAGTCTGTCATTAAGTGGCGCTATCCCTGCACCTGACAGGTCTCTGAGCTTCCTTTCAGCGGGTTATCTTCCTGATAACCGGGAGCGTCCTGCTCTTGCTATTCTATTATTGAGAATTGCGTGTCAGAAGATATAGGAATAATTCCTAAAAGGTGATTTTGTTTGAATTTTGATGATTTTTATTTTTCAAAAAGATTTCAAATATTGATGTATATCAATGTTTCAGGCGGATGTGTGATGTATTTGGCTGACGGGTATTTGTTTCATTTTTGTTTATGTTCTGTTCATTTTTATGACGGGGCTGGATGGTGTGTTAACCGAATTGTCAGGCCTGAAGAAATAATGCTTGACTGAAAATATCAATGTACTAGCATACTAGTTCGCTAGTACATGCTAAGTTGTTTATGATGAGCACTGAAAAAGAATATATCGCCGCATTAACACGTCATTTGTTAGACATTGATAGCCCGGATGCAATGGAGTCGGCGTTACGTGATTTGCTGACACCCAATGAGTTTGTTGAGGTGACCAAGCGTCTGCAGATTTTTAAGATGCTGGAGCAGGGTGTGCCGCAACGACAGATTGCAGAAACCCTGGGGGTGGGGATTGCCACCGTTACCCGCGGCTCCAGAGCGTTAAAAGACAGCCAGTAAAAGCTGTTTACCGAATTTAATCCCGTTGCCGGTTATCCAGAGGTAGCGGCTGAATCCAGAGAATGTTATGTCCCGTAAGCCTGATCCGATCAATTTACCCAGAAAACCACAGTATGTCCCGATGGGGGCCGGCTTTGATTTCTTCGAACTGTTTAAAAAGCTCGATAAGCAGTTTGATATTTGTTTCATGCTCGAGTCGCTGGGGGAAGAAAGTTATATCTCCCGCCACTCAATTATCGGTTTTGATCCGGAAAAAATTATCTGGGCGGAAGGTAAGAGCCTGTTTATTCAGGAACGTGATGGCAGCACCGAGGAATATCCGAGTGATAACCCCTATTACCTGCTGCGGGATCTGATTCCTCAGGATGTGATTTCCCGTAAGTATGCCGGTGGTCTGACCGGTTATCTGGGTTATGACAGCATGAACTACTTTGAGCCGACGCTGAACCTGCAAAGCAGTGAGATGTTCAATGCGTTCAAGTTTGGCTTGTATAAGGACGGCCTGATCCTCGACAAAATGACCGGTGAGGTTTTCTACTTCTACTACGACGATAACCGTATGGATCTGGTGCAGCAGCTGATTGATGCGGAGTACCCGGGCAACGGTGAGCTGGAAATTCTGGTGGGCGAGGAGACCATGAGCCGTGAAGAGCATGCGGCGGCGGTCATGAAGGTTAAGCAGGATATTATTGACGGCAAAATCTTCCAGACGGAGGTGGGCTTCAAGAAGCGCTTCACCCTGAAGGGCGACACCATCAATATTTATGAGCAGCTGCGGGAAGTGAATCCGTCTCCGCAAATGTATTACCTTAAATTCGGCGAGCAGAAGCTGATCGGTGCCAGCCCTGAGCTGTTGTTCCGCTTGCGTCAGGGCGAGATGGAAACCTTCCCTCTGGCCGGTACTGCGCAGCGTGGCGCAACCGAAGCCGAGGACCGTGAGCTGGCCCGCAAGCTGCTGAATGATCCGAAGGAAATTGCCGAACACAATATGATTGTCGACCTGCACCGGAATGATATTGGCCGCGTGGCGCAGTTCGGTACGGTAAAAGTCCGCAGCCTGATGGACATTAAGCGCTTCAGCCATGTACAGCACATTTCCAGTGAGATTGTTGGCATTATCGCCCAGGATCAGGACATGTTCTCGGCACTGGCGAGTAACTTCCCGGCAGGTACGTTAACCGGCGCGCCGAAGATTGAAGCCATGAAGATCATTGATGATCTGGAATCAGACGGCCGTGGCCCTTATGGCGGTGCAGTGGGGCACTTCTCCTTTAACGGTGACTGTGCTTTTGCGATTCCGATCCGGACGGTGTTTGCCAACGGCGAAGAAGCCTATGTGCAAACCTGTGGCGGTAACGTCTATGACTCTAATCCTGAAGATGAGTATCAGGAAATTCAGCGTAAATTTGCCGGTACCAAGAAAGTGCTGGATCAGTTTGTTAAAGACACCGCACAGTAAGGGGCGCAGGCATGAAAGTTTATATTATCGATAATTACGATTCCTTTACGTACAACCTGTATCAGTACATTGGTGAAATTCTCAGTGCGGAACAGCATCAGGGCCGGCTGGAAAACTTCCAACTGGTGGTGAAGCGTAATGATGAAGTGACGCTGGAAGATATAAAAGCCGCTGCGCCGGATCGGATCATCGTGTCACCGGGCCCGGGTACCCCTGAAGACGAAAGCTACTTTGGTATTTGTGCTCAGGTGATTCAGGAGTTGGGCAAAACCATTCCGCTGCTGGGCGTGTGTCTGGGCATGCAGGGGATTGTGCATCAGTTTGGCGGCAAGGTGGTGAAGGCTGCTTTGCCAATGCACGGTAAGATCAGCCCGATTGTGCATGATGGCAGCTCTGTCTTCCGCGGCATTCCGAACTTTCTGGAAATTATGCGTTACCACTCTCTGATTGCTGAGGTGAGCAGTTTCCCTGACTGCTTGCGGCTAACGGCCGTGGTGAATCAGGCGGATGCCGGTGAAATGTCGGAAGCAGATCTGGCGACGCTGGTGGCAGACCCGTCAGCCAGGTATGAAATTATGGGGCTGCAGCATAAGGAATATCCGATTTATGGCATTCAGTTCCATCCGGAGTCCTTTGCGACGGAAGGTGGCAAGGAGCTGATCCGTAACTTCCTGTTTTGTGATGAATAATCAGTAAACATACATAAAACCGCCCGTGCAGCCGCACCGGCGGTTTTTTTGTGCCTGCTGATCAGTTGCGGCCGGCCATCACGCCGCCGTCCACATCCCAGATTGCGCCGGTTACCCAGCTGCTTTCTTCGCTGAGCAGGAAGGCAACGGTTGCGGCAACGTCTTCAGGCTGGCCGATACGTCCTATCGGATGGAAGCCGTTAAAACCTGCCAGTGCCTGCGGGACTTCCTGTTGGGGAATAAAGGCTTCGTAAATAGGTGTGGCGACGACGGCCGGTGATACGGCGTTGACCCGGATGTTGTCATCCGCCAGTTCCATTGCCATATGCTGGGTCAGTGAGTGCAGGCCGGCTTTGGCCATTGAATAGGCCGATGACGGTGTTGCTTTCACAGCCTGCTTCGCCCACATAGAACCGATGTGCACGATGTTGCCACCGCCGTGCTGTTGCATGTTGCGGGCAACTGCCTGGGAGATGAAGAAGCTGGCGCGGTTGAGTTGCATATACAGGTCATAATCTTCCGGGGTATGGTCAGTAAATGCTTTTGGATTGAAATAGCCGGCAGCATTGACGAAGTACCGGATTCCCTGAGGCTGAGTGGCGATATGACTGATCAGATCATCGACATCCTGAGGCTCGTAGAGGTCGGCACGGTAGGTTGAGAGTAAGCCGTTGCTCTGATGTTCTGCACTGATCTGGTTGAGTTTAGCTGCAGAGCGGCCGACGATACAGGTGCTGATGCCCTGTGCCATAAGCCGTTTTGCGATGGTCAGGCCCATACCGCTGGAACCGCCGAGGATGAGTGCTGTTACTGGTGTTGTGGCTTGCATTTTATCGGTTTCCCATGATTAATGATGGTCATTAAGACGGCGTCATAATCCGCCCTGTATGGCATCCAGTGTATGGATCGGGGCGTCGGGAAAAAGTAAGTACAAAGTGGTGCTATAGGTACTTTTCGGTACAGTTTGATGAAATCTAACGAGAAAATTTTTTCACAGAAATCCGCTCCGGCGCGCAGTGCCCGGATGGTAGAAACGATTTATGGCTGCAAGTGGTCACTGACGGTCTATCAGTTGCTGGCCCATGGCATTAATCGTCCGGGGGAAATGGTTCGCAGC
Source organism: Aliamphritea spongicola (assembly GCF_017051665.1). Lineage (NCBI taxonomy): Bacteria > Pseudomonadati > Pseudomonadota > Gammaproteobacteria > Oceanospirillales > Oceanospirillaceae > Aliamphritea > Aliamphritea spongicola. The sequence goes on along the minus strand of NZ_JAFIDL010000002.1, from coordinate 13,156 downwards.
GTGGAAGGGCTGACAACCAAGGTGCTGAATGAGTGTCTGCGTAAGAATGTGGATTTCGGTATTCTGAAGCGGATCAGTTATCCGGAGGTGCCACCCCGGGTGGAGTATGAAGTCACTGCTTTCGGTGAGCGCTTTATCGGGGTGCTGGACGAGCTGGAAGCACTGGCGGATGCGCTGGAAGACTGATGTAAAAAAGGCCGTTCACTGAACGGCCTTTTTTTGCAGGGTATTCGCTACGCGGGTAACTGTCTGGGGTGTTGAATACGCTGTAACAGGATCTGCTTCAGTTCATCCGGGTCTTTCAGCTTTTGCGTGCTGTTTTCATCCAGCCAGGGGATCAGACGGGACAGCCAGAAACGCATGGCGGCGGTGCGGGTCAGTTGTGCCCAGGCTTTATGCTCACCGCCCGTGAAAGGCCGTTCTGCGGCATATGCCTGCAGCAGGGCGTCTTCCCGTTCTGAATCAATGCTGCCGTCAGGATTAACACACCAGTCGTTGGCAACAATGGCCAGGTCATAGAGCAAGTAACCGGTACAGGCGTTATACAGGTCGATGATGGCGCTTAGGGTGTCGCCGTCAAACAGGGCGTTGTCGAAGAACAGATCGCCGTGAATCGCCCCCATCGGCAAATCGCTTGCCTCTTCCCGCAAGGTGTCGAACAGCGCCACTTCATTGCGCAGTAACTCAGCGTCTTCCGGAGGTAACTGGCTGGCGATGACTGCGGATTCGCGCCGCCACCAGAATACCCCACGGTGGGCCTGACGCTGCATGTAAAAGTCATTACCGGCGTTATGGAAGCGGGCAAGTGCCTGGCCGATCTGGGCGCAGTGGTCCGGTGTGAGTTGTGCCAGATGGCCACCGGTAAAGCGGGGCTGAATCAGCGTCGGACGTTGCTTTAACGACTTCAGAGCGATGCCGTTACGGTCCTGCATTGGGTGGGGTACTGCAATGCCACGCTCTGCCAGCCAGGTGGTCAGTTCGACGAAATAGGGCATTTCATCCATCGTCAGTTCTTCAAATAAAGTAAGTACATACTCTGCTGTTTCCCCCTGATCTGTCTTCAGGGTGACGAAGTAGTTGGTATTTTCAATACCGCCGTCGATGCCCTGGTGGCTGACCAGCGTGCCCAGATCAAAATCGGAAAGGAATGTATCAAGTTCAGCGTGGCTGACAGAAGTGTAAACGGCCATAGACAGAAAGGTTCTTACTCATTTTTAGTGGGCTGCATAGTAAGGCTTCACCGCGGTGGCGACAACTATATTTCATGTGGCGGATGAGGGGTGTTATGAAAATTCCGCTGATCGGCGGGCTTATGGCTTGGGTACCCCGGACAGATGACATATGATGTGGCATTCCCGCTGAATAAGCATTTTTCATGAGGGCTGGCCGGTGTCTGATCCGGTTTTTCCTTTCTAATCGACAGTTTGAAGATTAAGTCTGAGTACTATGGCCAATACTAAACCGCTGATCCTCGTTGATGGTTCATCCTATCTATACCGTGCATTCTTTGCCTCCCAGCAAGCAGATATGCGAAATTCTCAGGGCGAGCCTACCGGTGCGGTGCGTCTGGTGACCAGTATGCTGCGCAGTCTGATCAAGCAGTATCCGGACAGCCCGGTTGCGGTGGTATTCGATGCCAAGGGAAAGACTTTCCGGGATGAAATCTATCCGGAATACAAGGCTCAGCGGCCGTCGATGCCGGATGATCTGCGGGCACAGATCGAACCGATTCATAACATTGTCCGGGCGATGGGGTTTCCGTTGCTGGCGGTGCCGGGTGTTGAAGCAGATGATGTCATCGGTACGCTGGCACGTCAGGCCAGTGCCCAGCAGCAGGCCACCATTATCTCCACTGGCGATAAAGACATGGCCCAGCTGGTGGATGAGCATGTTGCCCTGATTAACACCATGACAGATACCTATATGGATCGGGCGGGGGTAGAAGAAAAGTTCGGCATTCCGCCGGAGCTGATCATCGACTATCTGGCGCTGATGGGGGATAAGGTCGACAACATTCCGGGTGTGCCGGGTGTCGGCGAGAAAACCGCACTGGCTCTGCTGCAGGGCATCGGCAGCATTGCTGACTTGTATGCCAATCTGGATAAAATTGCTGATCTGGGCTTCCGCGGTTCCAAGAGTATGGCTGCCAAGTTGGAGCAACATAAAGAATCTGCGGATCTGTCTTACCTGCTGGCGACCATCAAAACGGATCTGGAACTGGATACTGCAATCGCGGATATTCCGGTGCCGGTGACGGATAAAGACGCGCTGCTGGAGCTGTTCAAAGCCTGCGAGTTTAAGTCCTGGATTCTGGAGCTGGAAAACGGTGCTGAAGGGGCTGATGTGTCTGCCGCGGCGGCGGATGCGATTGCCGCACCGGCAGAAGTGGTTTACGAAACCGTGCTTGAACAGGCGCAGCTGGACAGCTGGATGAAAACCCTGGAAGAAGCGGAACTGTTTGCCTTTGATACCGAAACCGACAGCCTGAACTATATGCAGGCGAATCTGGTGGGGCTGTCCTTTGCGGTTGAGCCGGGTAAAGCTGCCTATGTACCGCTGGCCCACGATTATATGGGCGTGCCGGTGCAACTGGACCGGGATGCGGTGCTGGCGCAAATGAAGCCGCTGCTGGAAAGCGACGAACATAAAAAGGTTGGTCAGCACCTGAAATATGACATGAACGTGCTGGCCCGCTACGACATTGAATTACGCGGTGTAGCCTTTGATACCATGCTTGAGTCCTACGCCCTGAATTCCACCGCCACCCGGCATAACATGGACAGCATGGCCGATACCTATCTGGGTGTTAAAACCGTTAAGTTTGAAGACATTGCCGGTAAGGGTAAAAAACAGCTGACCTTTAATCAGATTGAGCTGGAGCAGGCAGCCCCCTATGCGGCGGAAGATGCGGATATTACCCTGCGTCTGCACCAGACGCTGGTATCACAGCTGGAGCGTGAAGCCTCGCTGGAAAAAGTATTTACTGATATTGAACTGCCGCTGGTGCCGGTGCTGTCCCGAATGGAACGGCAGGGCGCACTGGTGGATGTGGGGCAGTTAGCGCAGCAGAGTATGGATCATGGCAAGCGCCTGCAGGAACTGGAAACCCAAGCCCATGAGCTGGCTGGCGCACCGTTCAACCTGAGCTCGACCAAGCAGCTGCAGGAAATTCTGTTTGAACAGCAAAAGCTGCCGGTGATTAAAAAGACCCCGAAAGGTGCACCGTCTACTGCGGAAGAAGTCTTACAGGAATTGGCACTGGATTACCCACTGCCAAAACTGATCATTGAGCACCGTGGCCTGAGTAAGCTTAAGAGCACTTATACCGATAAGCTGCCACTGATGGTTGATCCGGCGACTAAACGTATCCATACCTCTTACCATCAGGCGGTTACCGCCACTGGGCGTTTATCGTCAACGGATCCTAACCTGCAGAACATTCCGATCCGTAGCCAGGAAGGCCGCCGTATCCGTCAGGCATTTGTGGCCCCTGAAGGCTACAAGCTGGTGGCGGCGGATTACTCACAGATTGAATTGCGCATTATGGCGCACCTTTCTCAGGATAAAGGTTTGCTGAATGCCTTTGCCCACGGTGAAGATATCCACAAGGCGACGGCTGCCGAAGTATTCGGTGTGGGGCTTGATCAGGTCAGCACTGAGCAGCGTCGCAGCGCCAAAGCGATTAACTTTGGCCTGATTTACGGCATGTCTGCGTTTGGTCTGGGCAAGCAGCTGGGTGTGGGCCGGAATGAAGCGCAGAAGTATATCGACCATTACTTCGCCACTTATCCGGGAGTGCAGCACTATATGGATGATATCCGTATGAAGGCTGCTGAAAATGGCTATGTTGAAACCCTGTTTGGGCGGCGTTTGTATCTGCCGGAAATCAAAGCCAGCAACGGTATGCGCCGTCAGGCAGCGGAGCGGACCGCGATCAACGCACCTATGCAGGGCACCGCCGCAGATATTATTAAACGGGCCATGGTGAAGGTGGATGACTGGCTGCTTAGCAGTGACAGCGGTGCCCGTATGATCATGCAGGTGCACGATGAACTGATTCTGGAAGTGCCTGAAGCGAAAGTTGCTGAAGTCAGTACGACGCTGGTTGAGCTGATGCAGGGGGCTGCGGAGCTGGATGTACCGTTACTGGTGGAAGCCGGAACCGGTGATAACTGGGACGAGGCGCACTGATTGTAAGAGGGGTGAGCCCAAATTTTTGCTGATCAAAAATCATACAAAAAATTTGGGTAAATTCTGTGTTTCAACTAGTCTTTATATGAGGCCTGAATGTTTTTTTCTGTTAGGCCTTGAGCGTAGACAACGCGCATTGAAGCTCTCAAGAACGAACGTTCCCCTTTGTGTTTTTGAGAGCTTCTCTACGTAATCAGACAAGCGCTGTGCGGCGCTTAATCTTCTTCAGCCAGCAATAGGTTGCTGAGCCGTTCCCGTAACTGATCCACACCGGTTTTCTTCAGTGCTGAAAACAGCTGAATGGTGATCAGCGGGTCATTTTTAACGTCCAGATCACGTTTCAGCTGAAGCAGTGTGTTTTGCGCCGGACCACGCTTAAGCTTATCGGCTTTGGTCAGCAGGATATGTAATGGCATCTGGGCGCTCTGGCACCAGTCGATCATCATCTGGTCAAATTCTTTCAGTGGATGACGCACATCTACTAATAAGACGACACCGCGCAGGCAATCCCGGGACTGCAGATAGTCATCCAGATGCTTCTGCCAGTGCTCTTTCATTGCCACCGGTACCTTGGCGTAGCCGTAGCCGGGTAAATCTACCAGGCGTACATTTTCAACATTGGTGTCGAAGAAGTTGATCAGCTGCGTACGGCCCGGGGTTTTACTGGTGCGGGCCAGTTTGGCATTCGTCAGGGCGTTCAGGGCGCTGGATTTACCCGCGTTGGAACGGCCGGCAAAGGCAACTTCAGCGCCATTGTCTTCCGGACACTGGCTGAGCTTACTGGCGCTGGTGTTAAATTGCGTCAGGTGATAGTGGATTTGTGCTTGTGACATGGGGTTGCCTTAAATCGGAATTAAACGCTGCTGGAATCTTGCGTTAAGTCATTATTATGCGGGATTTTACCTGCTTCTGCCGGCGAATGCGTGGCCTTCGACTAAATGTCCGGCTAAATCGTTCCAGTTTGTGTGGATATTAGGTTATAATGCCGCCGAAATTCTACCTGTGGCCGGGGGATAACTCTAGTCCGGGATTGGTGAGGTAGCTCAGTTATGTCTGTGTGAGGGACATGGCGGACGCCGTTAGCAAATAATAGCAAGAGTCTAGGTTGATGAATAAACTACTGATCGCCTTACTGGTAAGTGTAGGTATCACGGGTGTTGCACAGGCAGCAGGCGATGCTGCTGCAGGCCAAGCCAAAACTGCAGTATGTGCCGCTTGTCACGGTGCTGACGGTAACAGTGCCGTTGCCAATTTCCCAAAACTGGCTGGCCAGAATGAGCGCTACCTGCTGAAGCAGATGCAGGATATTAAAGCGGGTACCCGTCCGGTAGTTGAAATGACCGGTATGCTGACAAACCTGAGCGATCAGGATCTGGAAGATATCGCGGCATTCTTCGCCTCAAAAGGTGTTCAGGTAGGCAGCGCCTCTCCTGAGCTGGTAGATGCCGGCCGTGATATTTACCGTGCAGGTGTTCAGTCCAAGGGTGTTGCAGCTTGTACAGCTTGTCACCTGCCAACCGGAAGCGGTAATGCATCTGCAGGTTTCCCGCAACTAGGTGGTCAGCACGCAGATTACACAGCTAAGCAGCTGAAAGCGTTTGCCAGCGGTGCGCGTACTAACGATCCTTCCGGTATGATGCAGGATATCGCATCTAAGCTGAGCGAAGACGAAATCAAAGCGGTTTCCAGCTACATTCAGGGTCTGCATTAAGCAGCATGCTGATGACAGCCTGAGAAATATAAAAAAGGTAGCTTCGGCTACCTTTTTTTGTGTTACAGGGGAACTTGGGAACGTTATCTGAGTCCCAGAAACGAAGATAAATGTTTATGCCTTTCAGGGCGTTACTTGGAGAGTTAATCATGTGGAAGAAAATCTGTGCCGTAGTGCTGTTGGCGGTTAGCCCGTTAATTTCGCATGCCGCAGAATTTACTGAAGGTGTGCATTACCAGAAGCTGGATGCCCCGGTTAAAACGACGGATGCCAAGCGTATAGAGGTTGTAGAGGCATTCGGTTATCTGTGTCCGCACTGTAATAACTTCGAACCTATTCTTGAACCATGGGTTGAGCGTCAGCCAGCCGATGTGAACTTTGTCCGTATCCCGGTTGTATTCAGCCGTTCATGGGAGCCAATGGCCCGTGCGTACTATTCTTCTGAGTTGCTGAAGACGCTGGATAAAACCCATCAGGCTACGTTTAACGGTATTCACCAGGAGCGTCGCCGTTTCAGAAACGCTGATGACCTGGCAGAATTTTATGCCGGCCTGGGCGTTGACCCTGAGAAGTTCAAAGATATGTATGATTCATTTGCCACTAACATGAAGCTGAACATCGGTGCATCCAAGCTTGCCGGTTACGGTATTGAAGGTGTTCCGACGCTGATTGTGAATGGCAAGTACCGTATTACCACAGGTACTGCCGGTAGCCATGCGAACATGCTGAAAGTGGCTGAATACCTGGTCGAAAAGGAGCGTGCAGCTCAGGGCGGTTAAACGCTTAGCGGCTTCTGTTTCAAACGCTTATTTAAACCCCGCCCTGTGCGGGGTTTTTTATATTTATGCCTCCCAAAGCGAGTGACAATCGCTGGCGGCGGTAGAAGTGAGGGTATACCATAGCGACTACTGATCGGTGCTGATAGGTAGTCGGATGTCAAACAAACAGAATGAGTGGAAAGATAAGTACAAAGAACTCGCCCTGGAAATGGATGAGTTGCAGGCGCAGTTGGAAGACCGTTCCCTGAGTCGTCTGACAACACAGATGGCGGTGCATCTGACCGGCGTCACGCCGAAACTGGATACTGCGTTACTGCAACTGACAGAAGAACTGAAGGCTAATCAGCAAACCGAAAGCTATCAGGTGGCACTTGATGCGGTTGATAAAGAGCTGCGCGGTGTTGATCAGGCGCAGCAGAAAACCGACGGTGATCTGCTGAAGATTCTGCGCGAATGGTTACGGCAGATTAACGATAATCTTGCTGCGGATCAGAATAACGCCCAGCTGGATAATATTGGTGAAATGATTCCACAGGCAGTGGAGCGTAAGGCTGCACTGCCGGGCATTATGCAGGACCTGTTAGAACTGCAGAAGCCTCTGTTGAAGAGTGTTGATGAGGTGGCCGAATCTGCAGCGCCGCAGCAGTCGACCGAAGACAGTGAAGAGTTAAATGACCTGTATAAACAGGTGGAAATGGAACTGGTTACGCTGATTAAGAGTCTTTACATTCCCAAGTCTGATCAGCCGGATGCCAAAGCACTGATTAAACAGATCCGTTCAGGGGTTAGCCTGAAGGGGCTGTCAGATATCTTCCAGAACCTGACTCAGCTGATTGTCAGCGTTGCCAGCCGCAGCAGCAGTGACTTCGAAGACTATCTGGTGAATCTGAATTCCCAGTTATCAGAAGTGCAGATCTTCCTGACCGAAAGCCATAAAGATGAAGTGGCCAATGGTAAAGAAACCGACCAGCTGAATACTCTTATACGTCGTGACGTGAAAGCGATCCATCAGGCGGTTACCGACAGCAGTGACATTAATCAGCTTAAGCTGCAGGTATCGTCGCAGCTGAAAAGCATTGTTAAATCCATGGATGATTTCCGTTCCCATGAAGAGGCCCGTGAAAAGGCGCTGGAAGAACGTTATGTGGCTATGAATGACCGGCTGCAGCAAATGGAAACGGAAAGTATGCAGGTACGTGCGCGGATTGAAGCGGAGCGGACCAAAGCGATGACCGATCCGCTGACCATGCTGCCGAACCGTGCTGCCTACGATGAGAAAATTGCCGCAGAGTTTGAGCGCTGGAAACGTTATCAGCAGTTCTTCTCCGTTGTGGTCTGTGATCTGGACTTCTTTAAAAAGGTTAATGATACCTACGGTCACCTGGCGGGGGATAAAGTCCTGCGTCTGGTGGCGAATATCCTCACAAATAAATGCCGCTCAACAGATTTTGTGACCCGTTTTGGCGGTGAAGAATTTGTGATTCTGATGCCGTCAACAACGTCGGCTGAAGCTGCTCAGGCGGTGGATAAAATCCGTCACAGCATTGAGAACAGTCCGTTTAATTTCCACGGTAAGTCGGTCACCATCACCATGTCATTCGGTGTTGCTGAAATTGATGATGCGGACACCATTGAATCACTGTTTGAACGGGCCGATAAAGCACTGTATACCGCGAAGAAAAATGGCCGAAACCGTGTCGAAGTCGCCTGACTTTGACGCGGCTCATGGGTTTTGCTTTACCTTCCCCGGTCTAGGGTGCAATATGGCGTCCCGTTCTGTAGCTGAATATTGATGGCCCCTCAGTGAGACAATTACTGCGACTGCTTAAAATTGCCCGGGTGTTTGCTAAATACCGCCTGGATACCTTCTTTGAGAATCTTCCCCTGCGCTGGTATGTGCGTCTTGCCCTCTGGCTGATGCTGTGGCGGTATATTATTCCGGTCGGTAAGCGCAGTGAAGGTGAACGGTTGCGTCTTGCCCTGGAAGAGCTGGGGCCGATCTTCATTAAATTTGGCCAGATGCTTTCAACCCGCCGGGATCTGTTACCGGATAATCTGGCACTCGAACTCAAACGTCTGCAGGACCAGGTGCCGCCATTCGGCGGTGATAAAGCCCGCCGTATCATCGAGCAGGCCCTGGGAGACAACGTTGAAAACCTGTTTGCCGAATTCTCAGCTGAGCCAATGGCTTCAGCATCGGTTGCACAGGTGCATCAGGCACTGCTGTACAGTGGCGATGAAGTGATAGTTAAGGTTGTCCGTCCGGGCATCGACAAGATTATACGTAAAGATGTTGATCTGCTGTTCAGTCTGGCGCATCTGATTGAGCGGTTGTGGGCTGAAGGAAAGCGTCTGCGGTTGGTTGAAGTGGTCGCGGACTATGAGAACACCATCTTTGATGAGCTGGACTTGCGCAAAGAGGCGGCGAACTGCTCCCAGATCCGCCGTAATTTTGAAGACTCACCGATACTCTATGTGCCTGAGATTTACTGGGATCTGACCCGCCAGAATGTGCTGGTCATGGAGCGTATTCATGGTATTCCTGTGGCGGATGTTGATCAGTTGAATGCCCAGAATACAGACATGAAGAAGCTTGCGGAGCAGGGGGTGGAGATCTTCTTTACCCAGGTATTCCGCGACAGTTTCTTCCATGCGGATATGCACCCGGGCAATATTTTTGTTTCCCGTGATAACCCGTCTTCTCCGCAGTACATTGCTATTGATTTTGGCATCGTCGGCTCGCTGAGCAGTGAAGACCAGAGCTATCTGGCCCGTAATTTCCTGGCATTTTTTAAGCGGGATTACCGGATGGTTGCCCAATTGCACATTGAATCCGGCTGGGTTCCGGCTGACACCAATGTGGTTGCTTTTGAAACTGCAATTCGCAGTGTCTGTGAGCCTATCTTTGAAAAGCCTCTGAAAGATATCTCTTTTGGTCTGGTGCTGATGGGGCTTTTCCAGACAGCCCGGCGCTTTAATATGGAAGTGCAGCCGCAGCTGGTATTACTGCAGAAAACCTTACTGAATATAGAAGGCTTAGGGCGTCAGCTCTACCCGGATCTGGACCTTTGGCAAACCGCACAGCCATTCCTTGAGCGCTGGATGAAAGAGCGTATGGGGCCAAAAGCTGTCTGGAAGAATATTCGTCAGCAGGCACCGGACTGGCTGGAAAAAATGCCACAGTTACCACAACTTACCTATGAAGCGCTGCAGCAAGTCCGCCAGATGGATGCCAACCGGCAGCGTGAAATACAGCAGCTTAGTGAAAACCGTGCAAGTAAGGCTCAGCGTTGCTGGCCTAAACTATTAGGTATTCTTATGCTTGCCGGTGCAGGCTTAACATTGCTGGAGCCGTTGGCTGTTGTGGCGAACCTGCCACCTCTGGGCTGGCTGCTTACCGGGGCGGGGCTGGCGTTGATTATTCGCGGCTGAGATGCGCCCTTGAAGAGGGATAGCACCCCTCTGGTTGATGGGGTATGCTTGGCGGCTGTCGTAAACAGGTAGTAGAAGATGTGTGAACAAGCTGCAGAGCAGAATGGTCAGCAAGCAAGCTGGCTTGAAGAAATTAAATGGAATCAGGACGGCCTGATTCCGGCCATCGCCCAGGATCATAAAACCGGTAAGGTGCTGATGGTTGCCTGGATGAATGCAGAAGCGCTGCAACTGACAGTGACTGAGCAGCGGGCGATATACTGGTCCCGCTCCCGTCAGAAACTGTGGCGCAAGGGCGAAGAATCCGGCCATGTACAGCAGTTGCATGATCTGCGTCTGGACTGTGACAGTGATGTTATTCTCATGCAGGTAGAACAGCTGGGCGGCATTGCCTGCCACACCGGCCGTGAGCATTGCTTCTATAAAAGCCTCAAAAACGGTGAGTGGGTTGCCGCTGAACCGGTATTAAAAGATCCGAACGTGATTTATGACAAATAAGGCTGTGCAATGAACGACGTATTGACACAATTAGGTGATATCTTAGAAGCACGTAAAAATGCAGCGGCTGATACGTCGTATGTGGCGAGTCTGCACGCGAAAGGGCTGAATAAGATTCTGGAAAAAGTGGGTGAAGAAGCCACTGAAACAATTCTGGCGGCTAAGGATGCACAGACCAGCGGTGATAATAAAGACGTCATCTATGAAGTGGCCGATTTATGGTTCCACTCACTGGTTGCTTTGTCGCATCTGGGAGAGCGCCCCGAAGCGGTGGTGAACGAGCTGGCACGTCGTTTTGATATGTCAGGCCTTGAAGAAAAGGCCAGCCGTCCCAACAAAGATAATGGCTGACTGTATTTTTTGCCGCATTGCCAGTGGTGAAGCGGCGGCTGATGTTGTTTATCAGGACGAACAGATAATGGCGTTCCGGGATATTCAGCCGAAAGCGGCGGTACACCTGCTGGTGATACCCCGAAAGCATATCGAAAATTTATATGATCTTGGGAAGGATGATCAGCAACTGATGGCACATCTGATGCTCACCATTCCCAAAATCGCAAAACAACAGGGCCTGGACGCCGGCTTCCGGACAATAACCAATACCGGACATGGCGGCGGACAAGAGGTCTGGCACATGCATTTTCATTTGATGGCAGGTGGCATACCTGCAATGCAATAACGGAGTAGAAATTATGTTAGGTGGTATTAGTCTTTGGCAGCTGGCAATCGTACTGGTGATTATCATTCTGCTGTTCGGCACTAAAAAACTGCGCAACATTGGCGGCGACCTTGGCGGTGCGGTTAAAGGCTTCAAGAAAGCTATGAACGACGGCGGCGCTGAAGAAGAGAAAAAGCAGATTCCTGCTGACGCTGATTTTGCAGAAGGCGATAAGCCAGCAGCAAAAGAAGCAACTGAAGAACCAAAGTCTGACAAGTAATCAGGTAGTCCTGAATGTTTGATATCGGTTTTGCCGAACTGCTGATTATCGGTGTGGTTGGCCTGATAGTGCTGGGTCCGGATAAACTCCCGGTCGCAGCGCGCACGGTTGGCCTCTGGGTGGGGAAAGCCCGTCGTACGATCGGTGGTATTCAGTCAGAAATTAATGAAGAGCTTCGTCTGGATGAAATGCGCCGTCAGGTTGCTATGCAAAAAGATGAACTTGATCAGGAGCTGAACGAAATGCGTCAGCCGTTTGATCAGGCCAATGTTGATTTACAGAAAGAGATCAACGCCGCGCACGACGAACTCGACAAAATGCCCGTCTCAGAACCGGAAAAGGCTGAGACTGTAAACAGCGAAGATAAGCCAGTCAGTAATGATCGATCCTAACCAGCCGGAAGTCGAGCAAGAACAAACCTTTGTATCTCACCTGGTCGAGTTGCGCACGCGTCTGCTGCGTGCCTTGCTGGTGATACTGGTGTTCTTCCTGGGGCTATTCTATTTTGCGAATGATCTCTACACGCTGATTTCTGAGCCGCTGACCGGTTTGCTGCCGGAAGGCACCAGCATGATTGCGACGGATGTTACCTCGCCATTCTTTGCACCATTTAAGCTGACGCTGGTAGCGGCAATCTTTGCCGCAATGCCGTTTATTCTGCATCAGATCTGGGGCTTTATTGCACCGGGTCTTTATAAGCACGAAAAGCGCCTGGCAGTGCCGTTACTGGCATCCAGTATTCTGCTGTTCTACTGTGGCGTTGCATTTGCGTATTTTGTTGTCTTCCCGCTGATTTTCAGCTTCTTTACCAGTGTTGGGCCGGAAAACGTAGCTGTTATGACCGATATCAGCAGCTATCTGAACTTCGTTCTGAAGATCTTCTTCGCATTCGGTATCGTTTTTGAAATTCCAATCGCAACTTTGTTGATTGTGTGGGCAGGTATTAGTGATGTTGAAAGTCTTCGCTCTAAACGTGCCTATGTAATTGTTGGCTGTTTCGTCCTGGGTATGTTGCTGACACCACCGGATGTTATTTCGCAGACACTGTTAGCGGTACCTATGTGGTTACTGTTTGAACTGGGCATCATCTTGTCAGTGATTGTTCCGCGCAGCAGTGATGATCAGGACAAAGATCTCGATGAAGCTATGCGGCAGGAAGAAGAGAATAACGCTTCCTGAACATAGTATCTGACTGTTTACTTTTTATATAAACGCAGCCGAAGGCTGCGTTTTTTTATGCCTGCTGTTTAGCGATATAAAACAGTGTTGGAAAGGGTGCTTGTTGCAGCGCAAAAACTAATTTCAGCTTTATTCAAAAAGCCTGTTGACTCTTCGGTCAGCGTGCCTATAATACGCCCCCACATTGAGACGCAGGGCCGCGGCAACGCAGCAAAATGCACTTGATGAGAGTCAGAATAACCCGCTGAAAAACAACTTGTTTTAAAGTGTGAGATAACTGATTCGACCGGAACGAAAGGTGACTTTTCCGGTTTTGGTTTTTTCTTCGGAATTAATCAAAATCTTCTGAAAATAACCGTTGACTTCCACCGGGTGTTGAGTAGAATACGCACCTCGCTTGAGACGACAGCAACGACGGTTACGCCGGT
>NZ_JAFIDL010000019.1:0-1908 GCF_017051665.1 Aliamphritea spongicola | reverse complement strand
CGGATGCACCGGTGGTGACGCTGAAGGTCAGAGAGGCAGAGTCGTCAGCATCGGTGGCTGTCAGCTGGCCAGAAATTGCTGAATCGCCTTCGTTTACTGTAGCCGTCACATCCGCACCGGCCACCGGCGCATCGTTGGTGCCGTTCACGGTTATCTGAATCTGTTGAGTATCGGTGGCACCGTTCTCATCAGTCACCGTCACAGGAATTGTCAGGGTCTGCACATCGCCGGCATCTAAACCGTCGTAGGCAGCATCTTGTGGATTAAAGCTGTAGCTACCATCCGCATCCAGAGTGAAACCTGCTGGTACGCTGGCACCGTTGGTTACACTGAAGCTCAGACTCGCAGAGTCATCGGCATCCGTCGCTGACAGCTGGCCATTGATGGCGCTGTCACCTTCGTTCACGGAAGCTGTCACATCCGCACCAGCCACAGGGGCATCGTTGGTGCCGTTCACAGTAATCTGGATCTGCTGAGTATCGGTGGCACCGTTCTCGTCGGTTACCGTCACTGGAATAGTCAGGGTCTGCACATCGCCAGCATCCAGGCTGTCGTAGGCTGCATCCTGTGGATCAAAACTGTAGCTACCATCCGCATTCAGGGTGAAACCTGCTGGTACGCTGGCACCGGTGGTGACGCTGAAGGTCAGAGAGGCAGAGTCGTCAGCATCGGTGGCTGTCAGCTGGCCAGAAATTGCTGAATCGCCTTCGTTTACTGTAGCCGTCACATCCGCACCGGCCACCGGCGCATCGTTGGTACCGTTGACGGTGATCTGGATCTGCTGGGTGTCAGTGGCACCGTTTTCATCAGTGACGGTCACAGGAATAGTCAGCGTCTGGATATCGCCCGCATCCAGGCTGTCGTAAGCGGCATCCTGTGGATTAAAGCTGTAAGAGCCATCCGCATTCAGGGTGAAACCTGCTGGTACGCTGGCACCGTTAGTGACGCTAAAGATCAGAGACGCAGAATCATCAGCATCCGTCGCTGACAACTGGCCAGAAATTGCTGAATCACTTTCATTTACGGAAGCAGTGACATCTGCACCCGCTACCGGGGCATCGTTGGTGCCGTTGACTGTAATCTGGATTTGTTGCGTATCCGTGGCGCCGTTTTCGTCAATTACGGTCACAGGAATGGTCAGGGTCTGCACATCACCCGCATCCAGGCTGTCGTAGGCTGCATCCTGTGGATTAAAGCTGTAGCTACCATCGTCGTTTAATGTAAACCCGGCTGGTACGCTTGCACCGTTGGTCACACCGAAAGTTAAGCTAGCAGAATCATCGGCATCCGTAGCAGACAGTTGGCCAGAAATTGCTGAATCACCTTCATTTACGGAAGCAGTGACATCCGCACCGGCCACCGGCGCATCGTTGGTGCCGTTAACGGTGATCTGGATTTGCTGGGTATCAGTCGCACCGTTCTCGTCAGTCACAGTGACCGGAATGGTCAAAGTCTGCACGTCGCCTGCATCCAGGCTGTCGTAGGCTGCATCCTGTGGATTAAAGCTATATGAACCATCGCTGTTTAATGTGAAGCCTGCCGGTACTGAAGCACCGTTAGTAACGCTGAAGGTTAGAGACGCAGAATCATCTGCGTCGGTAGCAGAAAGTTGGCCGCTGATGGCGCTGTCGCCCTCATCAACAGATGCGGTGACATCCGCACCAGCCACCGGCGCATCGTTGGTGCCGTTCACTGTTATCTGAATCTGCTGGGTATCAGTCGCGCCGTTTTCGTCGGTCACAGTGACCGGAATGGTCAGAGTCTGAACATCACCGGCATCTAAACCATCATAAGCAGCATTCTGGGGATCAAAGCTGTAAGAGCCGTCTGAACTCAGAGTGAAACCCGCCGGCACGGAGGCGCCATTACTTACGCTGAAGCTTAAGCTGGCAGACTCATCAGCATCAG
>NZ_JAFIDL010000018.1:0-4896 GCF_017051665.1 Aliamphritea spongicola | reverse complement strand
TTAACGGCTCGGACAGCTTCACCTATACAGTGACCGATGCGGCCAGCGGCGAAACCGCAACTCAGACGGTAACGATCACGGTCAACCCTGTGACTGACTTAACGGCTGCCGATGACACGGCGACCACTGACGAAGACACCGCAGTAAACGGCACGGTGGCCAGCAATGACTCCACCACCAGTGGTGGAGCCCTGACCTATGCCGTGGCGAATGGCGTAGCGAACGGCACCCTGGTGTTCAACACCGATGGCACTTATACCTACACGCCGAACGCGAACTTCAATGGTTCTGATAGCTTCACCTACACGGTAACTGATGCCGCCAGCGGTGAAACGGCAACTCAGACTGTTACTATCACCGTGAACCCGGTGACAGACCTAACGGCTGCAGACGACACCGCGACTACCGACGAAGATACCGTCGTAAACGGCACGGTAGCCAGCAATGACTCCACCACCAGTGGCGGAGCCCTGACCTATGCCGTGGCGAGTGGCGTAGCGAACGGCACCCTGGTGTTCAACACCGACGGCACCTATACCTATACGCCAGATGCGAACTTCAATGGTTCGGACAGCTTTACCTACACCGTGACCGACGCGGCCAGCGGTGAAAGCCTGACTCAGACTGTGAACATCACGGTTAATCCGGTGACGGATCTGACCGCTGCCGACGATACCGCCACTACTGACGAAGATACGGCAGTGAATGGCACGGTTGCGGGCAACGACTCCACCACCAGTGGTGGCACCTTGACCTATGCGGTAGCAACCGGTGTAAGTAACGGCACCTTAGTTTTTAATGCTGATGGTACTTATACCTACACCCCTGATGCCAACTTCAACGGCAGCGACAGCTTCACCTACACGGTAACTGATGCGGCCAGCGGCGAAAGCTCCACGCAAACCGTTACGATCACGGTTAACCCGGTAACTGACTTAACGGCTGCCGATGACACGGCAACCACCGATGAAGACACCGCTGTAAACGGTACAGTCGCCAGCAATGACTCCACCACCAGTGGCGGTGCGCTGACCTATGCTGTGGCAAGCGGCGTGAGCAATGGCACCCTGGTATTCAACACCGACGGTACGTATACCTACACGCCAGATGCCAACTTCAACGGCAGTGACAGCTTCACCTACACGGTAACCGATGCGGCCAGCGGCGAAATTGCCACTCAGACCGTTACGATTACTGTTGATCCGGCAGGGGACTTAACTGCCGGGGACGATACCGCGACCACTGACGAAGACACGGCAGTAAACGGCACCGTTGCAGGTAACGATTCCACCACCAGTGGTGGCACACTGACCTATGCAGTTGCGACTGGCGTGAGCAATGGCACTCTGGTGTTTAACACCGATGGTACGTATACCTACACGCCAGATGCTAACTTCAATGGATCGGACAGCTTCACCTATACCGTCAGTGACCTAACCAGTGGTGAAAGCCTGACACGAACCGTCACGATTACTGTTGATCCGGCAGGGGACTTAACAGCTGCGGATGACACGGCAACCACCGACGAAGACACCGCAGTGAATGGCACGGTAGCCAGCAATGACTCCACCACCAGTGGCGGTGCGTTGACCTATGCGGTGGCAACTGGTGTGAGTAATGGCACTTTGGTGTTCAACACCGATGGCACGTATACCTACACGCCGGATGCCAACTTCAATGGTTCTGATAGCTTCACCTACACCGTGACTGACGCGGCCAGCGGTGAAACGGCAACTCAGACGGTAACGATCACAGTAAACCCGGTAACGGATCTGACCGCTGCAGATGATGTGGCAACTACCGACGAAGACACTGCAGTGAATGGCACGGTAGCCAGCAACGATTCCACTACCAGTGGCGGCGCGCTGACCTATGCGGTAGCGAGCAACGTCTCGAACGGTACTTTGGTCTTCAACACCGACGGCACGTATACCTACACGCCGAACGCCAACTTCAATGGTTCTGATAGCTTCACCTACACCGTGACTGACGCGGCCAGCGGTGAAACGGCAACTCAGACGGTAACGATCACAGTAAACCCGGTAACAGATCTGACCGCTGCGGATGACACGGCAACCACCGACGAAGACACCGCAGTGAATGGCACGGTAGCCAGCAATGACTCCACCACCAGTGGCGGTGCGTTGACCTATGCGGTGGCAACTGGTGTGAGTAATGGCACTTTGGTGTTCAACAGCGACGGTACGTATACCTACACGCCAGATGCGAACTTTAATGGCAGTGACAGTTTCACCTACACCGTGACCGATGCGGCCAGCGGTGAAAATTCTACGCAGACAGTGACGATCACCGTAAACCCGGTCACTGACCTGACCGCGGCCGACGATACGGCAACTACCGATGAAGACACCGCTGTCAATGGCTCCGTTGCAGGTAACGACTCCACCACCAGTGACGGCACGCTGACCTACGCAGTTGCGACTGGCGTGAGCAATGGCACTCTGTTGTTCAACACCGACGGCACCTACACTTACACACCTAACGCCAACTTCAACGGTTCCGACAGTTTTACCTACACGGTAACTGACGCAGCCAGCGGCGAAACCGCAACCCAGACGGTAACGATCACCGTCAATCCGGTAACAGACTTAACAGCTGCAGACGATACGGCAACCACTGACGAAGACACCGCGGTGAACGGCACCGTTGCGGGCAATGACTCCACCACCAGTGGCGGAGTCCTGACCTATACGGTTGCGAGCGGTGTAGCGAACGGTACGTTAGTCTTTAATGCGGACGGTACCTATACCTATACACCAGATGCCAACTTCAATGGCAGTGACAGCTTCACCTACACGGTAACCGACGCGGCCAGCGGTGAAAGCTCTACGCAAACAGTCACCATCACCGTGAATCCGGTGACTGATTTAACCGCTGCCGATGACACCGCGACCACCGATGAAGATACGGCCGTAAATGGCACTGTCGCGGGTAACGACAGCACTACCAGTGGCGGAACTCTGACTTATGCCGTGGCGAGCGGTGTAGCGAACGGTACCCTAGTGTTCAACACTGACGGCACCTACACCTACACCCCGGATGCGAACTTTAATGGTTCGGATAGCTTCACCTACACCGTGACTGACGTAGCTAGCGGCGAAACTGCCACCCAGACCGTTACCATCACGGTTAACCCCGTGACCGATCTGACGGCTGCAGACGACTCGGCGACTACCGACGAAGATACTGCCGTTAATGGCACCGTTGCAGGCAACGACAGCACCACCAGTGGCGGCACACTGACCTATGCAGTGGCCACCGGTGTAGCGAACGGCACCCTGGTGTTCAACACCGATGGCACCTATACCTACACACCGGATGCGAACTTCAATGGTTCTGATAGCTTCACCTACACGGTGACCGATGCCACCAGCGGCGAAAGTTCTACGCAAACAGTTACGATTACCGTGAATCCGGTGACCGACCTGACTGCGGCTGATGACACGGCAACCACCGACGAAGACACAGCAGTAAACGGCACGGTAGCGGGCAATGACTCCACCACCAGTGGTGGCACGCTGACCTATGCAGTAGCGACTGGCGTGAGCAACGGTACCCTGGTGTTCAACACCGATGGCACCTATACCTACACCCCGGATGCGAACTTCAACGGCAGTGACAGCTTCAACTACACAGTAACGGATGCGGTCAGCGGTGAAAGCTCTACGCAAACTGTCACGATCACTGTGAATCCGGTGACGGACTTAACGGCTGCAGACGATACGGCAACTACCGACGAAGATACGGCAGTGAACGGCACCGTTGCCAGCAATGACTCCACCACCAGTGGTGGCACACTGACCTATGCGGTAGCGACTGGTGTAGCGAACGGCACTCTGGTGTTCAACACCGACGGTACCTATACCTACACGCCTAATGCTAACTTCAACGGCAGTGACAGCTTCAACTACACAGTAACGGATGCGGTCAGCGGTGAAAGCTCTACGCAAACTGTCACGATCACTGTGAATCCGGTGACGGACTTAACGGCTGCAGACGATACGGCAACTACCGACGAAGATACGGCAGTGAACGGCACCGTTGCCAGCAATGACTCCACCACCAGTGGTGGCACACTGACCTATGCGGTAGCGACTGGTGTAGCGAACGGCACTCTGGTGTTCAACACCGATGGCACCTACACCTACACACCGAACGCCAACTTCAACGGTTCTGACAGCTTCACCTACACGGTGACCGACGCGGCCAGCGGCGAAAGCTCCACGCAAACCGTCGCCATCACGGTGAACCCGGTCACGGATCTCACCGCTGCAGACGATAGCGCGACCACAGATGAAGATACTGCGGTAAACGGCACGGTAGCCAGCAACGACTCCACCACCAGTGGCGGCGCGCTGACCTATGCAGTGGCAACTGGTGTGAGCAATGGCACATTGGTGTTTAACACCGATGGCACCTACACCTACACACCGGATGCGAACTTCAATGGCAGCGACAGCTTCACTTATACGGTAACCGATGCGGCCAGCGGCGAAACTGCCACCCAGACCGTTACGATCACCGTCAATCCGGTGACTGACTTAACGGCTGCGGATGATACGGCAACCAGCGACGAAGATACGGCTGTAAATGGCACCGTCGCGGGTAACGACTCCACCACCAGTGGGGGTATGCTGACCTATGCAGTGGCAACTGGTGTGAGCAATGGCACATTGGTGTTTAACACCGATGGCACCTACACCTACACACCGAACGCCAACTTCAACGGTTCGGACAGCTTTACCTACACCGTGACCGACGCGGCGAGCGGCGAGAGTTCTACACAAACTGTCATGATCACGGTTAACCCGGTGACCGACCTGACCGCTGCCGATGACACCGCGACCACTGACGAAGACACTGCGGTAAATGGCA
>NZ_JAFIDL010000167.1:0-201 GCF_017051665.1 Aliamphritea spongicola | reverse complement strand
CCGATTTACCCGCCGGCACCGCTTCGCTCAGGCTGACGGTGTAGTCGGTGGTGGTTTCACCTTCGACCACATCACTCGGGCCAGTCAGGGAGACGATGACGGTGTCTTCTGTACCCGGTGGGTTGTCACTGCCGGTCTGGTCCGTGATGGTGGTTTCGACACTGTTGTTGGTGCCCGCCACGATCGCTTCGAACGCGTCAT
>NZ_JAFIDL010000166.1:0-201 GCF_017051665.1 Aliamphritea spongicola | reverse complement strand
GCACCAACAACAGTGTCGAAACCACCATCACGGACCAGACCGGCAGTGACAACCCACCGGGTACAGAAGACACCGTCATCGTCTCCCTGACCGGGCCGAGCGATGTGGTCGAAGGTGAAACCACCACTGACTACACCGTCAGCCTGAGCGAAGCGGTGCCGGCGGGTAAATCGGTTACCGTGGCGCTGACGTACAGCTACA
>NZ_JAFIDL010000165.1:0-205 GCF_017051665.1 Aliamphritea spongicola | reverse complement strand
TACCATCGGCGCTAAGACGTTTCACTTCCGAGTTCGGTAAGGGATCGGGTGGTTCCATCTCGCTATGGTCGCCAAGCAAAAAAAGGTAACAATCTAAATCCTGTATGCCTTATTCAGGCTGAGTCTTAGGTAACACTGTACAAACTCTAATCCGTCTCGCTTTTCAGCAAGCTCTATGTATCTTCAGTTCTTGATCCGTGTTGCG
>NZ_JAFIDL010000164.1:0-213 GCF_017051665.1 Aliamphritea spongicola | reverse complement strand
CCATCACGGACCAGACCGGCAGTGACAACCCACCGGGTACAGAAGACACCGTCATCGTCTCCCTGACTGGCCCGAGCGATGTGGTTGAAGGTGAAACCACCACCGACTACACCGTCAGCCTGAGCGAAGCGGTGCCGGCGGGTAAATCGGTCACCGTGGCGCTGACGTACAGCTACACCACGGCCTCCGGTACGGACATCACTGAAGTGGCCG
>NZ_JAFIDL010000017.1:3167-5078 GCF_017051665.1 Aliamphritea spongicola | reverse complement strand
ACTTTTCCGGTTTTGATAACTTCTTCGGAATTAATCAAAATCTTCTGAAAATAACCGTTGACTTCCACCGGGTGTTGAGTAGAATACGCACCTCGCTTGAGACGACAGCAACGACGGTTACGCCGGTTGCCGAAACGGTTTTAAGCATCGCTCTTTAACAATTTGATCAGATAATTCGTGTGGGCGCTTGTTGAGATGAAGCACAAAAGCTTTATCAAAGATAAGCAACCTAAGTGAATTCATTTAGATGTTTTTATGCAAAGTTGTTTAATGCTTTGAGCTAGATTTAAGACACCACATTCCGGTGTCGAAAAAATTAAACTGAAGAGTTTGATCATGGCTCAGATTGAACGCTGGCGGCAGGCTTAACACATGCAAGTCGAGCGGTAACATTTCTAGCTTGCTAGAAGATGACGAGCGGCGGACGGGTGAGTAACGCGTAGAAATCTGCCTGGTAGTGGGGGATAGCCCAGAGAAATTTGGATTAATACCGCATACGCCCTACGGGGGAAAGCAGGGGACCTTCGGGCCTTGCGCTATCAGATGAGTCTGCGTCGGATTAGCTAGTTGGTGGGGTAATGGCCTACCAAGGCGACGATCCGTAGCTGGTCTGAGAGGATGATCAGCCACACTGGGACTGAGACACGGCCCAGACTCCTACGGGAGGCAGCAGTGGGGAATATTGCACAATGGGCGCAAGCCTGATGCAGCCATGCCGCGTGTGTGAAGAAGGCCTTAGGGTTGTAAAGCACTTTCAGCAGTGAGGAAAGGGTGTAAGTTAATACCTTGCATCTGTGACGTTAACTGCAGAAGAAGGACCGGCTAACTCCGTGCCAGCAGCCGCGGTAATACGGAGGGTCCGAGCGTTAATCGGAATTACTGGGCGTAAAGCGCGCGTAGGCGGTTATTTAAGTCAGATGTGAAAGCCCCGGGCTCAACCTGGGAACTGCACCTGATACTGGATAACTAGAGTACAGAAGAGGGTGGTGGAATTTCCTGTGTAGCGGTGAAATGCGTAGATATAGGAAGGAACACCAGTGGCGAAGGCGACCACCTGGTCTGATACTGACGCTGAGGTGCGAAAGCGTGGGGAGCAAACAGGATTAGATACCCTGGTAGTCCACGCCGTAAACGATGTCTACTAGCCGTTGGGATACTTGATATCTTAGTGGCGCAGCTAACGCACTAAGTAGACCGCCTGGGGAGTACGGCCGCAAGGTTAAAACTCAAATGAATTGACGGGGGCCCGCACAAGCGGTGGAGCATGTGGTTTAATTCGACGCAACGCGAAGAACCTTACCTACTCTTGAAATCCTGCGAAGTCGGAAGAGATTCTGATGTGCCTTCGGGAACGCAGTGACAGGTGCTGCATGGCTGTCGTCAGCTCGTGTTGTGAAATGTTGGGTTAAGTCCCGTAACGAGCGCAACCCTTGTCCTTATTTGCCAGCACTTCGGGTGGGAACTCTAAGGAGACTGCCGGTGACAAACCGGAGGAAGGTGGGGACGACGTCAAGTCATCATGGCCCTTACGAGTAGGGCTACACACGTGCTACAATGGCCGGTACAGAGGGCTGCAATCCTGCGAGGGGGAGCTAATCTCACAAAACCGGTCGTAGTCCGGATTGGAGTCTGCAACTCGACTCCATGAAGTCGGAATCGCTAGTAATCGTGAATCAGAATGTCACGGTGAATACGTTCCCGGGCCTTGTACACACCGCCCGTCACACCATGGGAGTGGATTGCACCAGAAGTAGCTAGCTTAACCTTCGGGAGGGCGGTTACCACGGTGTGGTTCATGACTGGGGTGAAGTCGTAACAAGGTAGCCCTAGGGGAACCTGGGGCTGGATCACCTCCTTAAACGATAGCGGATTCTCAGCAAGCGTTCACACGAATTATCTGATCAGTATGTA
>NZ_JAFIDL010000017.1:0-3076 GCF_017051665.1 Aliamphritea spongicola | reverse complement strand
ACAAAACGCTCTTTAACAATTTAAATCCTGTAACGAGAATTAAGTAAGACAAATGTACAAGCGCTAATCCGGCGTAAATGTATCGTTACTTCAGCGTTAACTGTTTAACAGTTGGCTATGAAGTTTAATCAGTTACTTTGAATCAGACCCTTTTGGGTTATATGGTCAAGTGACTAAGCGTGCACGGTGGATGCCTTGGCAGTCAGAGGCGATGAAGGACGTGGTAACCTGCGATAAGGTTCGGGGAGTCGGTAAACAGACTTTGATCCGGACATTTCCGAATGGGGAAACCCACCCAGTATAAGCTGGGTATCTCTTGAGTGAATACATAGCTCTTGAGAGGCGAACCCGGGGAACTGAAACATCTAAGTACCCGGAGGAAAAGAAATCAACCGAGATTCCCCTAGTAGCGGCGAGCGAACGGGGACCAGCCCTTAAGCTTAAATGTGGTTAATAGAACGCTCTGGAAAGTGCGGCCGTAGTGGGTGATAGCCCCGTATATGAAAGCCTATTTTAAGTGAAATCGAGTAAGACGGGACACGTGATATCCTGTTTGAATATGGGGGGACCATCCTCCAAGGCTAAATACTCCTGACTGACCGATAGTGAACCAGTACCGTGAGGGAAAGGCGAAAAGAACCCCTGTGAGGGGAGTGAAATAGAACCTGAAACCGTGTACGTACAAGCAGTGGGAGCGGACTTGTTCCGTGACTGCGTACCTTTTGTATAATGGGTCAGCGACTTAATTTCAGTAGCAAGGTTAACCGTTTAGGGGAGCCGTAGGGAAACCGAGTCTTAATAGGGCGTATAGTTGCTGGGATTAGACCCGAAACCGAGCGATCTATCCATGGGCAGGTTGAAGGTTGAGTAACATCAACTGGAGGACCGAACCGACTGTCGTTGAAAAGCCAGCGGATGACTTGTGGATCGGAGTGAAAGGCTAATCAAGCTCGGAGATAGCTGGTTCTCCTCGAAAGCTATTTAGGTAGCGCCTCATGTCTCACCTACGGGGGTAGAGCACTGTTTCGGCTAGGGGGTCATCCCGACTTACCAACCCGATGCAAACTCCGAATACCGTAGAGTGCAATCATGGGAGACACACGGCGGGTGCTAACGTCCGTCGTGGAAAGGGAAACAACCCAGACCGTCAGCTAAGGTCCCAAAGTTATGGTTAAGTGGGAAACGATGTGGGAAGGCTTAGACAGCTAGGAGGTTGGCTTAGAAGCAGCCACCCTTTAAAGAAAGCGTAATAGCTCACTAGTCGAGTCGGCCTGCGCGGAAGATATAACGGGGCTCAAACCATACACCGAAGCTACGGACGCAACTTGTTTGCGTGGTAGAGGAGCGTTCTGTAAGCCGTTGAAGGGAAAGCTGTAAGGCATCCTGGAGGTATCAGAAGTGCGAATGCTGACATGAGTAACGATAAGGGGGGTGAAAAACCTCCCCGCCGGAAGACCAAGGGTTCCTATCCAATGCTAATCAGGGTAGGGTGAGTCGACCCCTAAGGCGAGGCCGAAAGGCGTAGTCGATGGGAAACAGGTTAATATTCCTGTACTTCTTGTTATTGCGATGGAGTGACGGAGAAGGCTAGGCCATCACGGCGTTGGTTGTCCGTGTTTAAGGCTGTAGGCTGGGGAATTAGGAAAATCCGGTTCCCTAAGGCTGAGAGTTGATGACGAGTCCTCTTTTGGACGAAGTGGTTGATGCCATGCTTCCAGGAAAAACTTCTAAGCTTCAGATAACAAGAAATCGTACCCCAAACCGACACAGGTGGTCAGGTAGAGAATACCAAGGCGCTTGAGAGAACTCGGGTGAAGGAACTAGGCAAAATGGTACCGTAACTTCGGGAGAAGGTACGCCCCTGACGGTGATGAGACTTGCTCTCTAAGCTGTTGGGGGTCGAAGATACTAGGTGGCTGCGACTGTTTATTAAAAACACAGCACTCTGCAAACACGAAAGTGGACGTATAGGGTGTGACGCCTGCCCGGTGCTTGAAGGTTAATTGATGGGGTTAGCTCCGGCGAAGCTCTTGATCGAAGCCCAAGTAAACGGCGGCCGTAACTATAACGGTCCTAAGGTAGCGAAATTCCTTGTCGGGTAAGTTCCGACCTGCACGAATGGCGTAACGATGGCCACACTGTCTCCACCCGAGACTCAGTGAAATTGAAATTGCGGTTAAGATGCCGTATATCCGCGGCTAGACGGAAAGACCCCGTGAACCTTTACTATAGCTTCGCAGTGGACTTTGATATTACTTGTGTAGGATAGCTGGGAGGCTTTGAAACTTGGACGCCAGTTCGAGTGGAGCCAATCTTGAAATACCAGCCTGGTACTATTGAGGTTCTAACGCAGGTCCCTTATCGGGATCGCGGACATTGTGTGGTGGGTAGTTTGACTGGGGCGGTCTCCTCCCAAAGAGTAACGGAGGAGTACGAAGGTGCGCTCAGCATGGTCGGAAATCATGCATCGAGTATAAAGGCATAAGCGCGCTTGACTGCGAGACAGACACGTCGAGCAGGTACGAAAGTAGGTCTTAGTGATCCGGTGGTTCTGTATGGAAGGGCCATCGCTCAACGGATAAAAGGTACTCCGGGGATAACAGGCTGATACCGCCCAAGAGTTCACATCGACGGCGGTGTTTGGCACCTCGATGTCGGCTCATCACATCCTGGGGCTGAAGCCGGTCCCAAGGGTATGGCTGTTCGCCATTTAAAGTGGTACGCGAGCTGGGTTTAGAACGTCGTGAGACAGTTCGGTCCCTATCTGCCGTGGACGTTTGAGATTTGAGAAGAGTTGCTCCTAGTACGAGAGGACCGGAGTGAACGAACCTCTGGTGTTCGGGTTGTCATGCCAATGGCATTGCCCGGTAGCTATGTTCGGACAGGATAACCGCTGAAAGCATCTAAGCGGGAAGCCCCCTTCAAGATGAGATCTCACTGGGACCTTGAGTCCCCTGAAGAGCCGTTCAAGACCAGGACGTTGATAGGCTGGGTGTGTAAGCGTTGTGAGGCGTTGAGCTAACCAGTACTAATTGCTCGTGAGGCTTGACCATATAACGCCAAAAGCGTTTGGTTG
>NZ_JAFIDL010000163.1:0-219 GCF_017051665.1 Aliamphritea spongicola | reverse complement strand
CGGCCAGCGCATCATCGATGGTGGCAATGTTGAAGGTCGCACTGCTCGCCGGACCGGTGATGGTCACATCGGCCACTTCAGTGATGTCCGTGCCGGAGGCCGTGGTGTAGCTGTACGTCAGCGCCACGGTGACCGATTTACCCGCCGGCACCGCTTCGCTCAGGCTGACGGTGTAGTCGGTGGTGGTTTCACCTTCGACCACATCGCTCGGGCCAGTCA
>NZ_JAFIDL010000162.1:0-243 GCF_017051665.1 Aliamphritea spongicola | reverse complement strand
TCAGCCTGGGAACCATCACAGACACCAATGACGCGTTCGAAGCGATCGTGGCGGGCACCAACAACAGTGTCGAAACCACCATCACGGACCAGACCGGCAGTGACAACCCACCGGGTACAGAAGACACGGTATATGTGCGGTTAACGCAGAACGTCGACAGCATTGGTGAAGACGGTGGTCAGGTAACCTATACAGTTACCCTGGTTGATGAAAATGATCAGCCTATTACAGTACCGGCCGGCG
>NZ_JAFIDL010000161.1:0-247 GCF_017051665.1 Aliamphritea spongicola | reverse complement strand
CTGAAGTGGCCGATGTGACCATCACCGGTCCGGCGAGCAGTGCGACCTTCAACATTGCCACCATCGATGATGCGCTGGCCGAAGGGGCGGAAGACTTCACCGTCAGCCTGGGAACCATCACAGACACTAATGACGCGTTCGAAGCGATCGTGGCGGGCACCAACAACAGTGTCGAAACCACCATCACGGACCAGACCGGCAGTGACAACCCACCGGGTACAGAAGACACCGTCATCGTCTCCCTGAC
>NZ_JAFIDL010000160.1:0-248 GCF_017051665.1 Aliamphritea spongicola | reverse complement strand
CGCAACACGGATCAAGAACTGAAGATACATAGAGCTTGCTGAAAAGCGAGACGGATTAGAGTTTGTACAGTGTTACCTAAGACTCAGCCTGAATAAGGCATACAGGATTTAGATTGTTACCTTTTTTGCTTGGCGACCATAGCGAGATGGAACCACCCGATCCCTTACCGAACTCGGAAGTGAAACGTCTTAGCGCCGATGGTAGTGTGGGGCTTCCCCATGTGAGAGTAGGTCATCGCCAAGCACCT
>NZ_JAFIDL010000159.1:0-255 GCF_017051665.1 Aliamphritea spongicola | reverse complement strand
CCCCCCCCCCCCCCCCCCCCCCCCCCCCCCCCCCCCCCCCCCCCCCCCCCCCCCCCCCCCCCCCCCCCCCCCCCCCCCCCCCCCCCCCCCCCCCCCCCCCCCCCCCCCCCCCCCCCCCCCCCCCCCCCCCCCCCCCCCCCCCCCCCCCCCCCCCCCCCCCCCCCCCCCCCCCCCCCCCCCCCCCCCCCCCCCCCCCCCCCCCCCCCCCCCCCCCCCCCCCCCCCCCCCCCCCCCCCCCCCCCCCCCCCCCCCCCC
>NZ_JAFIDL010000158.1:0-255 GCF_017051665.1 Aliamphritea spongicola | reverse complement strand
CCATCACGGACCAGACCGGCAGTGACAACCCACCGGGTACAGAAGACACCGTCATCGTCTCCCTGACCGGGCCGAGCGATGTGGTCGAAGGTGAAACCACCACCGACTACACCGTCAGCCTGAGCGACGCGGTGCCGGCGGGTAAATCGGTCACTGTGGCGCTGACGTACAGCTACACCACGGCCTCCGGCACGGACATCACTGAAGTGGCCGATGTGACCATCACCGGTCCGGCGAGCAGTGCGACCTTCAACA
>NZ_JAFIDL010000157.1:0-255 GCF_017051665.1 Aliamphritea spongicola | reverse complement strand
GTAAGCCGCACGTTAACGTTGGTACAATCGGCCACGTTGACCACGGTAAAACAACTCTGACAGCGGCACTGACCCGCGTATGTGCAGAAGTATTTGGTGGTGAAGCGGTAGCGTTTGACGGTATCGATAATGCACCAGAAGAGCGTGAGCGTGGTATTACTATCGCAACTTCTCACGTTGAATACGATTCTAACGACCGTCACTACGCGCACGTAGACTGCCCGGGTCACGCCGATTATGTTAAAAACATGATCA
>NZ_JAFIDL010000156.1:0-255 GCF_017051665.1 Aliamphritea spongicola | reverse complement strand
TCATGATCACGGTTAACCCGGTGACCGACCTGACCGCTGCCGATGACACCGCGACCACTGACGAAGACACTGCGGTAAATGGCACCGTCGCGGGCAACGACTCCACTACCAGTGGCGGCACACTGACCTATGCCGTGGCGACTGGCGTGAGCAACGGTACACTGGTGTTCAACACCGATGGCACCTACACCTACACGCCAAATGCGAACTTCAACGGTTCGGACAGTTTCACTTATACGGTCACCGATGCCGCCA
>NZ_JAFIDL010000155.1:0-255 GCF_017051665.1 Aliamphritea spongicola | reverse complement strand
CCATCACGGACCAGACCGGCAGTGACAACCCACCGGGTACAGAAGACACCGTCATCGTCTCCCTGACTGGCCCGAGCGATGTGGTTGAAGGTGAAACCACCACCGACTACACCGTCAGCCTGAGCGACGCGGTGCCGGCGGGTAAATCGGTCACCGTGGCGCTGACGTACAGCTACACCACGGCCTCCGGTACGGACATCACTGAAGTGGCCGATGTGACCATCACCGGTCCGGCGAGCAGTGCGACCTTCAACA
>NZ_JAFIDL010000154.1:0-255 GCF_017051665.1 Aliamphritea spongicola | reverse complement strand
AAGACTTCACCGTCAGCCTGGGAACCATCACAGACACCAATGACGCGTTCGAAGCGATTGTGGCGGGCACCAACAACAGTGTCGAAACCACCATCACGGACCAGACCGGCAGCGACAACCCACCGGGCACAGAAGACACGGTATATGTGCGGTTAACGCAGAACGTCGACAGCATTGGTGAAGACGGTGGTCAGGTAACCTATACAGTTACCCTGGTTGATGAAAATGATCAGCCTATTACAGTACCGGCCGGCG
>NZ_JAFIDL010000016.1:0-15723 GCF_017051665.1 Aliamphritea spongicola | reverse complement strand
CTCCTCACACTCGTTTCGAAGGTGAAGTATACGTACTGAGCAAAGATGAAGGTGGTCGTCACACTCCATTCTTCAAAGGCTACCGTCCGCAGTTCTACTTCCGTACAACTGACATCACCGGTGCTTGCGAGCTTCCAGAAGGCGTAGAAATGGTAATGCCAGGCGATAACATCAAGATGGATGTTACCCTGATCAACCCAATCGCGATGGAAGAAGGTCTGCGCTTTGCGATCCGTGAGGGCGGTCGTACAGTAGGTGCGGGCGTTGTTGCAAAGATTATTGAATAATCTTTGAATTTTTAGCAAGTTAAAGCTTGCTACTACTCAGGGAGGCGTGTATTATTTGCCTCCCTATTGCAGTAGGCCAGTGGCTCAATTGGCAGAGCAGCGGTCTCCAAAACCGCAGGTTGGGGGTTCGAGTCCCTCCTGGCCTGCCAATCCTTTTCAGGGTTGGCATCACAATGAAATCAAGCAATTCTTCAGATACCGAGGCTGAACGTGAATTCTAAAGCGACTTCCGAAGGTTCAAAATTAGACGGGCTTAAATGGCTTGTAGTGGCTGTGCTTGTTGTTGCAGGTGTGGTTGGTAATTCGGTTTATTCTGAAGAGTCTCTTCTGTACCGTGTGCTGGCGCTTATTGTATTAGCTCTGGTGGCTGGTTTTGTTGCGTTGCAAACAGAGAAGGGTGCGGCTTTCTTTACGTTGTTTAAAGAAGCTAAAGCAGAAATTCGAAAAGTAGTTTGGCCGAGCCGTCAGGAGACTGCGCAAACAACTCTGATCGTAACAGTTGCTGTTCTGATCGTGGGTTTGCTGCTGTGGGGTCTTGATTCTTCGCTGAGCTGGCTTGTATCCGGCGTAATCGGTTAAAGAGGAAAAGAGCATGGCTATGCGATGGTACGTTGTACATGCGTATTCCGGTTACGAAAAACGCGTAATGAACTCCCTGAAGGAGCGCGTTGAACTGGCCGGTATGGAAGATCGCTTCGGCGATATTTTGGTTCCGACTGAAGAAGTTGTCGAAATCAAAGAAGGTAAGAAGCGTAAGTCAGAGCGTAAGTTCTATCCGGGCTATGTATTGGTTCAGATGGATATGGATGACGAGACCTGGCACCTGGTTAAAGATACTCCACGTGTAATGGGCTTTATCGGTGGTACTGCTGATAAGCCAGCGCCGATCACTGAGCGTGAAGCGGATGCTATTTTGCAGCGTGTTGAGAGTGGTGCTGATAAGCCGCGTCCTAAGACTGTCTTCGAACCGGGTGAAATGGTTCGTGTTACTGATGGTCCGTTTGCTGA
Organism: Aliamphritea spongicola; assembly: GCF_017051665.1. Lineage (NCBI taxonomy): Bacteria > Pseudomonadati > Pseudomonadota > Gammaproteobacteria > Oceanospirillales > Oceanospirillaceae > Aliamphritea > Aliamphritea spongicola. The sequence goes on along the minus strand of NZ_JAFIDL010000016.1, from coordinate 14,428 downwards.
CTTTAACGGCGTTGTTGAAGAAGTGAATTATGAGAAGAACCGCCTGCAGGTTGCAGTGCTGATCTTCGGTCGCTCGACTCCGGTTGAGCTGGAATTTGGTCAGGTCGAAAAAGCCTGATAAAAAATGTGTGGTTATAACCTCGGCGGTCCTTTGTGGGCGCTGGGGTTTTTCCGTATTTGAAAGCGGGGAGCTGAAAGGCGCTTGTACCCATTAGGAGTTAAACATGGCTAAGAAAATCGAAGCTTACATTAAGCTGCAGGTTGCTGCCGGTGCTGCAAACCCAAGTCCACCAGTTGGTCCTGCACTGGGTCAGCACGGTGTAAATATCATGGAATTCTGTAAAGCGTTCAATGCTCAGACTCAGAGCATGGAAAGCGGTATGCCGATTCCTGTTGTTATCACTGTATACGCAGACCGTAGCTTTACCTTCATCACCAAGACCCCGCCAGCATCTGTACTGCTGAAGAAGGCTGCAGGCCTGAAGAGCGGTTCTGGTCGTCCGAACACTGAGAAAGTTGGTACGGTTAACCGTGAACAGCTGGAAGAGATTGCAACGACTAAGATGGCTGATCTGACTGCTGCTGATATGGATGCAGCTGTTCGTACTATCGCCGGTAGTGCACGTAGCATGGGTCTGAACGTAGAAGGTGTTGAATAATGGCTAAGTTGACTAAGCGCCAGAAGGCGATTGCTGAGAAGGTTCAGCCTGGTAAGCAATACTCAGTTGAAGAAGCTGTAGCAGTACTGTCTGAAGTATCTGCTGTTAAGTTCAAAGAGTCTGTAGACGTTGCAGTTAACCTGGGTGTTGACCCACGTAAATCTGATCAGAACGTTCGTGGCTCAAGCGTACTGCCTCACGGTACTGGTAAAGAAGTACGTGTTGCTGTTTTTGCTCAGGGCGAAAATGCTGATAAAGCAAAAGAAGCCGGTGCTGATGTTGTAGGTTTCGAAGACCTGGCAGAGCAGATCAAAGGCGGTGACCTGAACTTTGACGTTGTGATTGCAACTCCGGATGCAATGCGCGTTGTTGGTCAGCTGGGTCAGGTTCTGGGTCCACGTGGCCTGATGCCTAACCCTAAAGTTGGTACTGTAACTCCAGACGTTGTAACTGCTGTTAACAACGCTAAGTCTGGTCAGGTGCGTTTCCGTACTGACAAGAACGGTATCATCCACGCAGGTGTTGGTAAGGTTGATTTTGACGCTGCTGCGATCAAAGGCAACGTTGAAGCACTGATGGCTGAGCTGAAGAAGCTGAAGCCGTCTTCTGCGAAAGGCGTATACGTTAAGAAAGTAACCCTGTCCACTACTATGGGACCGGGTCTGGCGATTGATCAGTCTTCACTGTCATTCTAAGCCAGTAAAAAATTGAGGGTCTCTGCAATTTATTGCAGGGGCCGTCAAAGACCGCAGGTGGTTGGCTTAGTTGCTGATCTTAATGGTTTCCGGCCTGCGCAGACGGTGTGATCCCCTTAACAGGATCAATTCAACCACCGTACTCGGCGTTTTATCCACGTGTGGATAAAACGATTGGTAAACAGTCGATTAAGACTAACCCAGGAGTAAATCGTGGCATTAGGACTCGAAGACAAAAAAGCGATCGTCGCTGAAGTCCAGGAAGCTGCTAAAGGTGCTCTTTCTGCTGTTGTTGCTGACTCACGCGGTGTTTCCGTTGAGACAATGACTGAACTGCGTAAGCAGGCACGTGAAGCGGGTGTATGGCTGAAAGTCGTACGTAACACCCTGGCTCGCCGTGCAGTAGAAGGTACTGATTACGAATGTCTGAATGAATCATTCGTAGGCCCTACTCTAATTGCATTCTCCACTGAGCACCCAGGTGCCGGTGCGCGGATTCTGAAGGATTTCGCTAAGAGCAATGACAAGTTTGAGCTGAAAACCGCTGTGTTTGAAGGCCAAGTAGTTGCTGTAGACATGTTGGCTTCTCTGCCAACTTACGACGAAGCTATTGCCAAGCTGATGAGCACTATGAAAGAAGCTGCAGCAGGCAAGCTGGTCCGCACTCTGGCGGCCCTTCGCGAACAGAAAGAACAAGAAGCAGCTTAATTTTAAAGCGCTTTTTAAATAGATTATACGAGCTTACTGAGCTCCCTATTTTAGGAATTGAACCATGTCTTTGTCTAAAGATGATATCTTGAATGCAATCGCTGAAATGTCTGTAATGGATGTTGTTGAGCTGGTTGAAGCAATGGAAGAAAAATTCGGCGTATCTGCAGCTGCTGCTGTAGCTGTTGCTGCTGGCGGCGACGCTGGCGGTGCTGCTGAAGAACAGACTGAATTCGACGTAATTCTGACTGCTGCTGGCGACAAGAAAGTTAACGTAATCAAGGCTGTTCGTGCAGCTACTGGCCTGGGCTTGAAAGAAGCTAAAGGTATGGTAGACGGCGCTCCAGCAGCAGTTAAAGAAGGCGTTAGCAAAGAAGAAGCTGAAGAGCTGAAAGCTGCTCTGGAAGAAGCTGGCGCGTCTGTTGAAGTTAAGTAAGGGCTTTTATGCCTTGTGTCACGCTAGTTAATAGCTGATACGCATACGGCTGGTGACAAAATGTCACCGGCCTTTTTCCGTTATTAGTCAGAATAATAATAGCGGTTCACAGATCGAGAATTAACCTTCGGTCTGGACGAATCTTTCAGGTGCAGATGCTGGGGAACTTAGATGGCTTACTCATATACTGAAAAGAAACGCATCCGTAAGGACTTCGGTAAATTACCCGAAGCGATGGATGTGCCTTATCTGCTGGCGATTCAGTTGGATTCATATTTGAAATTCCTACAACTGGATGCTAATCCCGCAGAGCGAAAAGATGCCGGGCTACATGCGGCTTTCAGTTCCGTATTCCCAATTGTTTCCTATTCAGGAAACGCCGCGCTGGAATATGTAGGTTATCGTCTAGGCGAGCCAGTGTTTGACGTTAAAGAATGTCAGATGCGTGGTATCACCTATGCGGCACCGCTGCGCGTAAAAGTACGTTTGGTGATTTATGATCGCGAGTCTTCGAATAAAGCGATCAAAGACATTAAAGAACAAGAAGTCTACATGGGCGAAATGCCCCTGATGACAGATAACGGTACCTTCGTTGTGAACGGTACTGAGCGTGTAATTGTATCTCAGCTGCACCGTTCACCGGGTGTGTTCTTCGACCACGATAAAGGTAAGACGCACTCCTCCGGTAAGCTGCTGTACTCTGCACGTGTAATTCCATACCGTGGTTCATGGCTGGATTTCGAGTTTGATCCTAAAGATAACCTGTTTGTGCGTATCGACCGTCGTCGTAAACTGCCAGCAACTATTCTGCTGCGTGCGCTGGGTTATACCGCTGAAGAGATCCTCGAAACCTTCTTCGACAACACCAGCTGGACGCTGAGCGGTGAAAGCTGCCTGATGACCCTGGTGCCTGCGCGTCTGCGTGGTGAAACCGCTACATTCGACATCAAAGATTCCAGTGGCAATGTCATTGTTGAGTCTGGTCGCCGTATTACACCTCGCCACATTCGTCAGCTGGAAAAAGAAGGCATGACGCAGCTGGATGTTCCTTCTGAATATCTGCTGGGCAAGGTAATGGCGCGCGACATCGTTGATGCGTCTACCGGTGAACTGCTGTGTGAAGGCAACGCTGAGATTACAGAAGATCTGCTGGAACAGCTGCGTGCTGCTGGTATTACTGAGTTTGAAACCCTGTACACCAACGAGCTGGACTGTGGTTCATTCATCTCTGACACGCTGCGTGTTGATACTACCCGTAACCAACTGGAAGCTCTGGTAGAAATCTACCGTATGATGCGTCCTGGTGAGCCACCAACCAAAGAGTCTGCGGAAAGTCTGTTCGAGAACCTGTTCTTCAGCGACGACCGTTATGACCTGTCTGCTGTTGGCCGGATGAAGTTCAACCGCCGTCTGGCCCGTGAAGATGAGACCGGTGCAGGCATCCTGGATAAAGAAGATATCCTGGATGTAATGAAGACACTGATCGACATTCGTAACGGTAAAGGCGTGGTTGATGATATCGATCACCTGGGTAACCGTCGTATCCGTTCTGTGGGCGAAATGGCCGAGAACCAGTTCCGCGTAGGTCTGGTACGTGTTGAGCGTGCAGTACGTGAACGTCTGAGCATGGCTGAGTCTGATAACCTGATGCCTCAGGATCTGATCAACGCTAAACCAGTTGCTGCAGCTGTTAAGGAATTCTTCGGTTCCAGCCAGCTGTCCCAGTTTATGGATCAGAACAACCCGCTGTCGGAAGTTACCCACAAGCGTCGTGTATCCGCATTAGGACCGGGTGGTCTGACCCGTGAGCGAGCAGGCTTTGAGGTACGAGACGTACACCCGACTCACTACGGCCGTGTATGTCCGATCGAGACCCCTGAAGGTCCAAACATCGGTCTGATCAACTCGCTGTCTACTTATGCGCGTACTAACGATTTCGGTTTCCTGGAAAGCCCATACCGTAAGGTTGTGGACGGTCTGGTAACTGATGAAATTGAATACCTGTCTGCCATCGAAGAAGGCCGTCACGTTATCGCACAGGCATCTGCCGGTATGGACGATAACAACCGCCTGACCGATGAACTGGTAGCGGTACGTCATCAGAACGAATTCACCGTAATGGCTCCGGAAAAAGTTACCTACATGGGCGTTTCTCCACGTCAGGTAGTATCCGTTGCAGCCGCGCTGATTCCGTTCCTGGAACACGATGATGCTAACCGTGCATTGATGGGTTCTAACATGCAGCGTCAGGCTGTACCTACTCTGCGTGCTGACAAGCCGCTGGTTGGTACCGGCATGGAGCGTTATGTTGCCCGTGACTCCGGTGTATGTGTAACCGCTCAGCGTGGCGGTGTGATCGAGTCAGTTGATGCGGCGCGTATTGTTGTACGTGTAAATGATGCAGAGACTGAAGCGGGTGATGCAGGTGTGGATATCTACAACCTGACCAAGTACACCCGTTCTAACCAGAACACCTGTATCAACCAGCGTTCTATCGTTCGTCAGGGCGAAACTGTTGAACGCGGTGACATCATGGCTGACGGCCCGTCCGTTGACCTGGGTGAGCTGGCGCTGGGTCAGAATATGCGTATCGCATTCATGCCTTGGAACGGTTACAACTTCGAGGATTCCATCCTGATTTCTGAGCGTGTTGTTCAGGAAGACCGTTTCACTACGATTCACATTCAGGAACTGACCTGTGTGGCACGTGACACCAAATTGGGTGCGGAAGAGATTACCTCTGATATCCCGAACGTTGGTGAATCTGCACTGGCCAAGCTGGATGAAGCAGGTATCGTTCACATCGGTGCTGAAGTAGGCCCGGGTGACATTCTGGTTGGTAAGGTAACGCCTAAGGGTGAAACCCAGCTGACACCGGAAGAAAAACTGCTGCGTGCAATCTTCGGTGAGAAAGCGTCTGACGTTAAAGACACCTCTCTGCGTGTTAAGACCGGTACTGTTGGTAAAGTTATCGACGTACAGGTATTCACCCGTGACGGTGTTCAGAAGGACGAGCGTGCTCTGTCTATCGAGACTGCAGAACTGGATCGCATCCGTAAAGACCTTAACGAAGAGCTGCGCATTGTTGAGCAGGCTACCTTCGAGCGTCTTGAGCGTGCGCTGACAGGTCTGAAGGCCGAAGGTGGTGCTGGCCTGAAGAAAGGCGAAGAAATTACAGCTGCATTCCTGAATGAGCTGAAGAAAACTGAATGGTTCAAGATCCGTGTTGCTGATGAAGCAGTACAGGAACAGCTTGAACTGGCTCAGCAGCAGCTTGAAGAGCGTCGTGTAGAACTGGATAACAAGTTCGAAGACAAGAAGAGCAAGCTGCAGACTGGCGACGATATGGCGCCGGGCGTACAGAAGATCGTTAAAGTTTACGTAGCAACCAAGCGTCGCATCCAGCCGGGTGACAAGATGGCGGGTCGTCACGGTAACAAGGGTGTTATCTCGGTAATCATGCCGGTTGAAGATATGCCTTATGACGAGAACGGTGAGCCTGTTGATATCGTTCTGAACCCGCTGGGTGTACCGTCCCGTATGAACGTAGGTCAGGTACTGGAAACCCACATGGGTATGGCTGCCAAAGGTCTGGGTCGTAAGATCAATGCCATGCTGGAAGCTGAACGTGACCGTATCGAGAAGGTTAAAGAGATCCGTGAATTCCTGGGTCGCGTGTATAACAGCGAACTGGGTGGCTTCAAGTCTGGCCGTCACGAAGATATCGACAGCCTGAGCGACGACGAAGTACTGGAGCTGGCGAAGAACCTGAAGGGCGGTGTACCACTGGCCACAGCAGTATTCGACGGTGCCAAGGAAGTTGAAGTCAAGGAACTGCTGCGTATGGCAGATCTGAGCGACACCGGACAGTTCAAGCTGTTTGATGGTCGCACCGGTGATGAGTTCAGCCGTCACGTAACTGTAGGTTACATGTATATGCTGAAGCTTAACCACCTGGTTGACGATAAGATGCACGCCCGTTCTACCGGTTCGTACAGCCTGGTAACTCAGCAGCCGCTGGGTGGTAAGGCTCAGTTCGGTGGTCAGCGCTTCGGTGAGATGGAAGTGTGGGCCCTGGAAGCGTACGGTGCAGCTTATACGCTACAAGAAATGTTGACGGTTAAGTCCGATGACGTAAACGGCCGTACCAAGATGTATAAAAACATCGTTGATGGTGATCACCGTATGGAGCCAGGCATGCCTGAGTCCTTCAACGTGTTGGTCAAAGAGATCCGTTCGTTGGGTATCGACATCGAACTGGAAGCCGAATAAGCCGTTAACGGATAGTTTGCCGCCGACAAATATGTTCGGCGGCATACTCCCCCGAGGAGCCGAAGAAAATGAAAGATTTATTAAATCTGCTTAAATCCCAGGGACAACAGGAAGAGTTCGATTCGATCCGTATCGGCCTGGCCTCCCCTGAGATGATTCGTTCCTGGTCTTTTGGTGAAGTTAAAAAGCCAGAGACCATTAACTACCGTACCTTCAAGCCAGAACGTGATGGTCTGTTTTGTGCCAAGATCTTTGGTCCGGTAAAGGATTACGAATGTTTGTGCGGTAAGTACAAGCGTCTCAAGCACCGTGGTGTTATCTGTGAGAAGTGTGGCGTTGAAGTTGCACTGGCTAAAGTACGTCGTGAGCGTATGGGTCACATTGAGCTGGCCTCTCCGGTAGCACACATCTGGTTCCTGAAGTCACTGCCGTCCCGTATCGGCCTGATGATGGACATGACCCTGCGTGATATCGAACGTGTTCTGTACTTCGAATCATTCGTGGTAATCGATCCGGGTATGACTACCCTGGAACGTGGTCAGCTGATGAACGACGAACAGTACTTCGAAGCACTGGAAGAGTTCGGTGATGACTTCGACGCCCGTATGGGTGCAGAAGCTGTTCAGGAGTTGCTGAAAGCAATCGACCTGCAGGAAGAGATTGAAGTCCTGCGTGAAGAGCTGCCACAGACAAACTCTGAGACCAAGATCAAGAAAATGTCCAAGCGACTGAAGTTGCTGGAAGGCTTCCACCAGTCTGGCAACAAGCCAGAGTGGATGATTCTGAATGTTCTGCCGGTTCTGCCGCCAGATCTGCGTCCTCTGGTACCGCTGGATGGTGGTCGTTTCGCGACTTCTGATCTGAACGATCTGTACCGTCGTGTAATTAACCGTAACAACCGTCTGAAGCGTCTGTTAGACCTGAGTGCACCGGATATCATTGTACGTAACGAAAAGCGTATGCTGCAGGAATCCGTTGATGCGCTGCTGGATAACGGCCGTCGCGGCCGTGCGATTACCGGTTCTAACAAGCGTCCTCTGAAATCCCTGGCTGACATGATCAAGGGTAAGCAGGGTCGTTTCCGTCAGAACCTGCTGGGTAAGCGTGTTGATTACTCTGGCCGTTCTGTAATCGTAGTAGGTCCGTACCTGCGTCTGCACCAGTGTGGTCTGCCTAAGAAGATGGCACTTGAGCTGTTCAAGCCATTTATCTTCTCCAAGCTGGAGCTGCGTGGCCACGCAACGACGATCAAAGCTGCCAAGAAGATGGTTGAGCGTGAAGAGCCGTTAGTATGGGATATTCTGGATGAAGTAATCCGTGAACATCCGATCATGCTGAACCGTGCGCCGACACTTCACCGTCTGGGTATCCAGGCGTTTGAGCCGGTACTGATCGAAGGTAAAGCGATTCAGCTGCACCCACTGGTATGTGCGGCATACAACGCTGACTTTGACGGTGACCAGATGGCTGTACACGTGCCGCTGACAATTGAAGCTCAGCTTGAAGCACGTGCGCTGATGATGTCTACCAACAACGTACTGTCTCCAGCCAACGGTGAGCCAATCATCGTACCGTCCCAGGACGTGGTACTGGGTCTGTACTGGATGACCCGTGACCGGATCAACGCCAAGGGCGAAGGTTCTGTATTCGCGGACATCGAAGAAGTTAAACGTGCTCACGGTGCTCACCAGGTTGACCTGCAGGCGAAAGTGAAAGTACGTGTTAAAGAAGTTATCCGCGACATCGAAGGTAACGAAGAAGAGAAAGTATCCATTGTTGATACTACTGTCGGCCGTGCGATGCTGTTTGATATCGTACCAAGTGGCCTGCCGTTCTCTCTGGTTAACCAGGCGATGACTAAGAAGGCGATCTCCCGTCTGATCAACGTTTGCTACCGTAACGTGGGTCTGAAGGATACCGTTATCTTTGCTGACCAACTGATGTACATGGGCTTCGGTCAGGCGACTAAGTCCGGTTCTTCTATCGGTGTGAATGACTTCGTAATCCCTGATGAGAAAGTAAACATCATCACTGAAGCAGATGCTGAAGTGAAAGAGATCGAACTGCAGTACGCAGACGGTCTGGTAACTCAGGGTGAGAAATACAACAAGGTTATCGATATCTGGTCCCGTGCCAACGAAATCCTTGCTAAGAAGATGATGGACAACCTGAAGAAAGAAGAGGTTGTTGACCGTGACGGTAACCTGGTAGATCAGGATTCCTTCAACTCTGTATACATGATGGCCGACTCAGGCGCACGGGGTAGTGCGGCTCAGATTCGTCAGCTGGCAGGTATGCGTGGTCTGATGGCGAAACCGGACGGTTCGATCATCGAAACGCCGATCGTGGCAAACTTCCGTGAAGGTCTGAACGTACTGCAGTACTTCATCTCTACACACGGTGCCCGTAAAGGTCTGGCCGATACTGCACTGAAAACGGCGAACTCCGGTTACCTGACCCGTCGTCTGGTAGACGTTGCGCAGGATCTGGTTATCACAGAAGAAGACTGTGGTACTGAAACCGGTCTGACAATGCAGGCGCTGATCGAAGGCGGCGACGTTGTAGTTGGTCTGGGTGACCGCGTACTGGGCCGTGTTGTGGCTAAGGACGTGATGGACCCGAGCGGCGAGAACGTGCTGATCGAGAAAGGCACGCTGATGGATGAAGCCTGGGTTAAACGCCTGAGCGACAACGAGCGTTACTCTTCTATCGATGAGATTGTTGTACGCAGTGCTATCAGCTGTGAAACCAGTTACGGTCTGTGTGCTAAGTGTTACGGCCGTGATCTGGGTCGTGGTCACCTGGTTAACCCGGGTGAGGCAGTCGGTGTTATCGCTGCACAGTCAATCGGTGAGCCGGGTACACAGCTGACCATGCGTACGTTCCACATCGGTGGTGCGGCATCGCGGGCAGCAGCTGTTGACAGTGTTCAGGTTAAGAATGCCGGTGAAATCCGTCTGCACAACCTGAAGTCTGTAGAGAAAGCTGACGGCACGCTGGTAACCACTTCCCGTTCCGGTGAGATCGGTGTAACCGACGAGCACGGACGTGAGCGTGAGCGTTACAAACTGCCATACGGTGCGTTGATTAAAGTTCAGGACGGTGCCAGCGTTGATGCCGGCGCAATCGTTGCGAACTGGGATCCGCACACCCACCCAATCATCTCGGAAATTGCCGGTAAGGTTGAGTTCGTGGGTATGGAAGACGGTATTACCGTTAAGCAGCAGACTGATGAACTGACAGGTCTGTCTACCATCGAGGTTCTGGATCCTGCAGCACGTCCAGCAGCGGGTAAAGATATCCGTCCGATGATCAAGCTGATGGATGCCAGCGGCAATGAACTGTGCCACCCGGGTACAGATCAGCCTGCACAGTACCTGCTGCCAGCCAATGCGATTCTGAACCTGACTAACGGTGCAGACGTAGGTGTTGGTGATGTACTGGCACGTATCCCGCAGGAAGGTTCTGTGAACAAGGACATCACCGGTGGTCTGCCACGGGTTGCTGACCTGTTCGAAGCGCGTAAGCCTAAGGACTCTGCAATTCTGGCTGAGATTTCCGGTACGGTTACCTTCGGTAAAGAAACCAAGGGTAAGAAGCGTCTGGTAATCAGCCCGGCGGATGCAGATCCGATCGAAATCATGATTCCTAAGTGGCGTAACCTGAACATCTTTGAAGGTGAGCATGTTGAGAAGGGTGAGGTGATCTCTGACGGTCCGTCTAACCCACACGACATTCTGCGCATCAAGGGTGTTACCGAGCTGGCGAAATACATCAATACAGAAGTACAGGATGTATACCGTCTGCAGGGTGTAGGCATCAACGACAAGCACATTGAAGTAATCGTGCGTCAGATGCTGCGAAAAGTTGAAATCACCGCTGGCGGTGACAGCAGCTTTATCACCGGTGAGCAGGTTGAATTCCACCAGGTTGTGGAAGAGAACAAGCGTCTGGAAGCGCAGGATAAGATTACGGCTAAGTTTGACCGCGTATTGCTGGGTATTACCAAAGCATCGCTGGCAACTGAGTCCTTCATCTCTGCTGCATCCTTCCAGGAAACAACCCGCGTACTGACCGAAGGTGCAGTAAGCGGTAAGAAAGACTACTTACGTGGTCTGAAAGAGAACGTTGTAGTGGGACGTCTGATTCCGGCTGGTACCGGTCTGGCGTATCACAAAGAGCGTAAGCGGAAGTCAATGCAGGTTGAAGACAGCGTTACTGTAAGTGCAGAAGACGTTCAACAGGCGCTGACCGAAGCGCTGAATCAGGCAGCGATGCCAGATTCTGAGTAAAAATCTGGTCGATTATTGACCTGGTGGGCCGAGATTGAGTACAATCTCGGCCCTTTCGTGATGGGATAATAAAATTCCATCGTTCTATTGGTGCTTTTTTAAAGCGTGGAGTTTGCTTAATGGCAACTATTAACCAGTTGGTACGACAGCCACGCAAGCGCAAGGCGGCTAAAAGTGACGTTCCTGCTCTGCAGGCTTGTCCACAGCGTCGTGGCGTTTGTACCCGTGTCTATACAACGACCCCTAAGAAACCGAACTCAGCATTACGTAAAGTTTGCCGTGTTCGTCTGACTAACGGATTTGAAGTGACTTCCTACATCGGTGGTGAAGGTCACAACCTGCAGGAACACTCTGTAGTACTGATCCGCGGCGGCCGTGTAAAAGATTTGCCGGGTGTTCGTTACCACACAGTACGTGGCGCACTGGATACCAGTGGCGTTAACGACCGTAAACAGGGTCGTTCTAAGTACGGTACCAAGCGTCCTAAGTCTTAATAGTTTTTTCGGGACAGCAAAGCCAGTCAAACCCTTTTAGGGTGCAAACTACTTAGCTAGATCGCAAACACATAAGAGTAAGGTCAGGTATCCATTCCTGAAATAACCTGAAGACCTGATAAGGGGCTTATCATGCCAAGAAGAAGAGTTGCGGCAAAACGTGAGATTCTGCCGGATCCTAAATTCGGAAACACAACCCTGGCTAAATTCATCAACCACCTGATGATCAGCGGTAAGAAATCCGTAGCAGAAAAAATCGTATACGGTGCTCTGGATAAAATTGCAGAGCGCACTAACGAAGATCCAATCGAAGTATTCAACAAAGCACTGGAAGCAATCCAGCCAATGGTAGAGGTTAAGTCTCGCCGTGTGGGTGGTGCTACTTACCAGGTGCCTGTAGAAGTACGTCCTTCCCGTCGTAACGCCCTGGCGATGCGTTGGTTAGTTGACGCTTCCCGTAAGCGTGGTGAAAAGTCCATGGCTCTGCGTCTGGCTGGTGAAGTCGGTGATGCAGTTGAAGGTCGTGGCGCAGCGGTTAAGAAGCGTGAAGACGTTCACCGCATGGCTGAAGCTAACAAAGCATTCGCTCACTACCGCTTCTAAATATCTGAGGATTGTGTTGTGGCTCGTAAAACGCCTATCAAACGTTACCGTAACATCGGTATCTGCGCACACGTAGACGCGGGTAAAACCACGACTACTGAGCGGGTGCTGTTCTACACTGGTCTTTCTCATAAGATCGGTGAAGTACACGATGGTGCGGCAACCATGGACTGGATGGAGCAAGAGCAGGAGCGTGGTATTACCATCACTTCTGCGGCGACTACCTGTTTCTGGAAGGGCATGAACCAGCAGTTCGAAGACCACCGCATTAATATCATCGATACACCGGGGCACGTTGACTTCACAATTGAAGTTGAGCGTTCCCTGCGTGTTCTTGATGGTGCTGTTGTGGTGCTGTGTGCGTCCTCTGGTGTGCAGCCTCAGACTGAAACAGTATGGCGTCAGGCTAACAAGTATGAAGTACCCCGCATGGTATTCGTCAATAAGATGGACCGTGTCGGTGCTAACTTCTATATGGTTGTTGATCAGCTGAAAGAACGTCTCGGTGCAAACGCTGTACCGATCAATATGCCAATTGGTGCTGAAGACGATTTCAAGGGCGTTGTCGACCTGATTCGTATGAAAGCAATTCTGTGGAATGAAAGTGATCAGGGCATGACCTATGATCTTGCTGACATTCCTGCAGACTTGCAGGCGAAAGCTGAAGAGCTGCGTGAGCAGATGATCGAAGCGGCCGCTGAAGCATCAGAAGAGCTGATGGATAAGTACCTTGAAGAAGGTGACTTGTCTGACGAAGAAATCAAAGCTGGTCTGCGTGCCCGTACACTGGATAACGATATCGTGCTGATGCAGTGCGGTTCGGCGTTCAAGAACAAAGGCGTGCAGGCAATGCTGGACGCAGTCATCGAATACATGCCATCTCCGATCGAAGTTAAAGCGATTGAAGGTGCTGTAGACGAAGACGGTGAAGTGTTTGAAACCCGTGAGGCGGATGACAATGCACCGTTTGCTGCGTTAGCGTTTAAGATCGCAACCGATCCTTTTGTAGGTACACTGACTTTCGTACGGGTGTATTCCGGCGTTCTGGCTTCCGGTGACAGTGTTGTAAACTCTGTTAAGGGTAAAAAAGAGCGTGTCGGCCGTATGGTTCAGATGCACTCCAATAACCGTGATGAGATTAAAGAAGTTCGCGCAGGCGATATCGCTGCTCTGATCGGTATGAAGGATGTAACCACCGGTGACACCCTTTGTGATCCGAACCAGAAGATTGTTCTGGAGCGGATGGAGTTTCCTGAGCCGGTTATTTCGGTTGCTGTTGAACCGAAAACCAAGGCAGACCAGGAAAAGATGGGTATCGCACTGGGCAAACTTGCTCAGGAAGATCCGTCATTCCGCGTTGAAACCGACGAAGAAACCGGTCAGACCATCATCTCGGGTATGGGTGAATTACACCTGGATATCCTGGTTGATCGTATGCGCCGTGAATTCAGTGTCGAAGCGAATATAGGTAAGCCTCAGGTGGCTTACCGTGAAAAGATCCGTCAGCCGGTTGAAGCGAATCATAAGTTTGTTCGTCAGTCCGGTGGTCGTGGTCAGTATGGTCACGTTGTCGTGGAGTTCAGTCCGTCTGAAGATGAAGGTCTGGAGTTCATTAACGAGATTGTTGGTGGTGCGATACCGAAAGAATATATCCCTGCGGTACAGAAAGGGATAGAAGAGCAGATGAAGAACGGTGTCATTGGCGGTTATCCGCTGATCGGCCTGAAGGCGCGTCTGTTTGACGGTTCTTTCCATGATGTTGACTCTAACGAGATGGCGTTTAAAATTGCCGCATCTCAGGCGCTTAAAAAGTATGCACAGGAAGCTGATCCTTGCCTGCTTGAGCCGATGATGAAGGTAGAAGTAGTAACGCCGGAAGACTACATGGGCGATGTGATGGGAGACCTGAACCGTCGTCGTGGTATTGTGCAAGGCATGGAAGACAGTAGCTCGGGCAAAATCATTAATGCCCAGGTACCTTTAGGCGAGATGTTCGGTTATGCGACCGATCTGCGCTCCGCTACACAGGGTCGTGCTACCTATTCTATGGAATTTTCTGATTACGCTGAAGCGCCGAAAGCGGTTGCCGATGCGGTAATCAACGCAAAATAAATTACCTAATTATTTAAGAGGTATTGATCGTGGCTAAGCAAGCATTTGAACGTAGTAAGCCGCACGTTAACGTTGGTACAATCGGCCACGTTGACCACGGTAAAACAACTCTGACAGCGGCACTGACCCGCGTATGTGCAGAAGTATTTGGTGGTGA
>NZ_JAFIDL010000153.1:0-267 GCF_017051665.1 Aliamphritea spongicola | reverse complement strand
GCTCCGTTTAGTGGTGGGCGTGGAGAGGCTCGAACTCCCGACATTCGCCTTGTAAGGGCGACGCTCTCCCAACTGAGCTACACGCCCACTAAACAAAGTTGAAGGCTTTAGACTCCCCTTCAGGAGTTGCCGCTTCAAAGGAAGTGGCGGAACGGACGGGACTCGAACCCGCGACCCCCTGCGTGACAGGCAGGTATTCTAACCAACTGAACTACCGCTCCGTTTAGTGGTGGGCGTGGAGAGGCTCGAACTCCCGACATTCGCCTT
>NZ_JAFIDL010000152.1:0-267 GCF_017051665.1 Aliamphritea spongicola | reverse complement strand
AAAAAAGGTAACAATCTAAATCCTGTATGCCTTATTCAGGCTGAGTCTTAGGTAACACTGTACAAACTCTAATCCGTCTCGCTTTTCAGCAAGCTCTATGTATCTTCAGTTCTTGATCCGTGTTGCGCCTCTTATGTGCACAACCAAACGCTTTTGGCGTTATATGGTCAAGCCTCACGAGCAATTAGTACTGGTTAGCTCAACGCCTCACAACGCTTACACACCCAGCCTATCAACGTCCTGGTCTTGAACGGCTCTTCAGGGGAC
>NZ_JAFIDL010000151.1:0-278 GCF_017051665.1 Aliamphritea spongicola | reverse complement strand
AGACGGCCCCACCCTCAAGGACGCACCGCCGGTGCTGCGCGAACACCTGGAGAAGGTCTGGAACAGCGTGCTCAAGCGCCCGTGGAGCGAAGCGGCGCCCGAACCGGACGATGACGACCCCGATCAGTAGGGCACGTCAGTAGGTGGCGACGGGGACTTCCACTGTATAGCGGTGCTGCGGGTTGCGTGTGTCGGTCAGGGTGTAGCGGCTCATCGAGCCGTTGTCGTTGGCCATCGGCTGGGTATCGATGTCGACGGTGAACGTCTGGCCACCGGTG
>NZ_JAFIDL010000150.1:0-278 GCF_017051665.1 Aliamphritea spongicola | reverse complement strand
ATTGAACTGCTCAATCAGTTAATCGGCGATCTGTTGAGCGGCCGCTTGCCGCTGGCGGTGCGGCTGTTGGTGGTGCTGGGCAACCCGGCGGCGATGCGGGCGGGCAAGCGCTATCTGCACAGCGACATGAACCGCATGTTCGGCGGCCGCTACCGCAACTTCGCCGCCAGCGGGGAAACCGCGCGCGCCCAGCAGTTGGAGCGCACGCTCGCCGCCTTTTTTGATGGCGAACAGGCGGCGCGTTTCCATTACGATCTGCACACCGCCATTCGTGAGTC
>NZ_JAFIDL010000149.1:0-278 GCF_017051665.1 Aliamphritea spongicola | reverse complement strand
AAAAAGTCATTCCCCATTACAACACCATGGGACTGGCCAAGGCATCCCTGGAAGCCAGCGTCCGATATCTGGCCGCCAACCTGGGGCCTATGGGAATACGGGCCAATGCCATTTCAGCCGGCCCCATCAAAACGCTGGCCGCTGCCGGCATCAAGGATTTTCAGGTGATTCTGAAATACGTGGCTGAAACCGCACCACTGCGACGCAACATCACGATTGAAGATGTTGGTAATACGGCAGCGTTTCTGATGTCAGACCTGGCCGCCGGAATTACCGGT
>NZ_JAFIDL010000148.1:0-279 GCF_017051665.1 Aliamphritea spongicola | reverse complement strand
CACCGCGCTGGAGCGCCTCTATACCGCGCTGCGTGGCACCGACGCCAATGCCGCGCCGGCCGGCGGCGAAGCGTTCGAAGCTCGCTTCCGCGAAGCGATGGACGACGACTTCAACACCCCGGAAGCCTACTCGGCGTTGTTCGATCTGGCGCGCGAGGTTAACCGCCTGAAGGGGGAAGACATGGCGGCGGCCAGCGGCATGGCGGCGGAACTGCGCAAGCTGGCGAACGTGCTTGGCCTGCTGCAGCAGGAGCCGGAGCAGTTCCTGCAAGGAGGCGC
>NZ_JAFIDL010000147.1:0-279 GCF_017051665.1 Aliamphritea spongicola | reverse complement strand
CTAGGGTTTTGTCTAAAAATATATCTACCTGGCCTCAAAATTCATGGTTTCCCTTTAAATGAAACTGTAGTTCCTGTCAGATCACGACATTTATATGAAACTATACACATATCCAAATTTTTTGATGGTTCAAACTATGTCCTATATACCAGGTTAATCTGTTCAACATGTTGCAGTTCCTGTTAGATCACGAAGATTAACCTGTTCAAGGTGATCCTATCCCCTTAGCCCTATATCCTTTGTCTTATTAGTCCATACTTGTATACATTGTGTTGTTTC
>NZ_JAFIDL010000146.1:0-279 GCF_017051665.1 Aliamphritea spongicola | reverse complement strand
ACCAAAATAGTCGCAAGAATTGGGGTACGACCTGATTTTGCTTTGAGCGCTTCAACGCGAGTTAACAAGTCAGCTTCAATTTGTTTTGCCAATGCACGACCATCTAAAACTAATGCCACGGCACATCTCCAAGTGTTGATATGAATCAATTTTGCACATAATACATGATAATTTTAAATATTTTTCGCTATATGCTGTTTTTATGCGCATATGAATGAAAGCACTATTGTTTTTTTTTCAGAGCTTGCTAATATACGCATCAACAAGACGCGGCGGGGT
>NZ_JAFIDL010000145.1:0-279 GCF_017051665.1 Aliamphritea spongicola | reverse complement strand
AGCATGGAATGCGACCCTACGAGGACCGTCAACAATCACCACGAGCAGAGCACGCGGAACGGTCGAGATCGGGGCGTTCTGAACCTCGAAAATCTCATCACCAGGCGTGGTGTCCTCCACACCGTAGTACAGTCCAAGCACCTGCTCGTCGAACTGAAGCGCGTTGAAGGTCACGTAATCCGCCGGAGCTTCGGTTACGACCTCGCGGAAGGTAGCATTCGACCATGTGCCTTGAACCTCGGTATCGCCGCCGTCAAAACCGAACGTCGGAAGCTCATC
>NZ_JAFIDL010000144.1:0-279 GCF_017051665.1 Aliamphritea spongicola | reverse complement strand
CTGCCGTGCGACGGCTTCCGCCTCGACGCCGCCAAACACATTCCCGCCTGGTTCTTCAAAGAGTGGGCGGATCACGTGCGCGACAGCGCGCAGCGCGATCTGTTTATCGTCGCCGAATACTGGTCGCACGATCTCAGCGCGCTGCAACAATACATCGAGTTGGTGGACGGCAAAGTGATGCTGTTCGACGTGGCGCTGCACCTGAAGTTTCATCAGGCGTCAAAACAGGGCGACGGCTTCGACATGGCGCAGATCTTCACCGATACCCTGACCGCCGCC
>NZ_JAFIDL010000015.1:0-16216 GCF_017051665.1 Aliamphritea spongicola | reverse complement strand
GGTTGATGAGTCGGTCAGGATGTATAACCAGCGGCGCCCTCACTTGTCACTGGAATATAAAACGCCCGATGAGGTGCATCGGGCGTTTGTATGAAATAAGTGTCAACCTATATCAGGACTAGACACTTGTTAATCTTAGCCAACAAACTTGATCATCACACCGGCAGCAACCGCAGAACCGATTACACCGGCTACGTTTGGACCCATTGCGTGCATCAGCAGGAAGTTCTGAGAGTTAGCCTCCAGACCCAGCTTGTTAGATACACGCGCTGCCATTGGTACAGCAGATACACCTGCAGAACCGATCAGCGGGTTAATCGCATTACCACCGGCCATCTTGTTCATGATCTTAGCCATCAGAACACCACAGGCAGTACCGATACCGAATGCAACAACACCCAGCAGCAGGATACCCAGCGTTTCCACATCCAGGAACTTATCAGCAGACAGCTTAGAACCTACAGACAGACCCAAGAAGATAGTTACGATGTTGATCAGTGCATTCTGTGCAGTATCACTCAGACGGTCTACTACGCCACATTCACGCATCAGGTTACCGAAGCAGAACATACCCAGCAGAGGTGCAGCATCCGGCAGCAACATAGCAACCAGAATCAGCAACACGATAGGGAACATGATCTTTTCAGATTTGTTAACCGGACGCAGCTGTACCATAGAGATTTTACGCTCAGCTTCAGACGTCAGTGCACGCATAATCGGCGGCTGAATCATAGGTACCAGCGCCATGTATGAGTATGCTGCTACAGCAATCGCACCCAGCAGATCCGGTGCCAGCAGGCTGGCAACATAAATCGCTGTCGGGCCATCAGCACCACCGATGATACCGATCGCAGCTGCATCCTGGATGCTGAAGTCCATCAGACCCAGAGTCGTCAGACCTACCGCGCCCAGTACGGTTGCAAAAATACCGAACTGTGCCGCAGCGCCCAGGAACAGAGTCTTTGGATTCGCCAGCAGCGGGCCGAAGTCTGTCATGGCACCTACACCCATGAAGATCAGCAGCGGTGCTACACCGGAAGCAATCGCAACATTGTAGAAGTTATACATCATACCGTTGCTGAAACCGGCATCCTGAGCTGCATAAACAGCAGCAGTATGCTCAGCAGCCGATGAAGATGCATAAGCGCTCTTCAGCTCATAAATGTCAGTAGAGTTAACATTCAGCGCAGCAGCAATTGACTGAATAACTTCAGGACCGCCCAGGTTAAGCGCATTTTCTACAGCCGCATAAGCCAGACCCGCTTCCGGGATGTTAGCCATAATGCCGCCAAAGCCTATCGGTACCAGCAACAGTGGCTCAAAGTTCTTGCGGATAGCAAGGAACAGGAGCAACAGACCGACAAGGATCATCACAACCTGCCCACCGGTGATATTGTATATCCCGGAGGCGTGCCATAAATTCAGAAGGTTTTCCATCGAACCAACCCTTATGCCAAGGTGATCAGGCTATCGCCCACTTGAACAGTGTCGCCTTCTTTCACGTCAACGCTGGAAACAGTACCAGCACGTGCAGCACGTACTTCAGTTTCCATCTTCATTGCTTCCAGAATGACCAGAACGTCACCTTCCTGTACTGCCTGACCGGCAGATACTTCTACTTTCCAGATGTTACCGGCAAGTGGAGCAGGAACAGACTCAGCAGGACCAGCCGCCGGAGCTGCAGCAGGCGCTGCCGCTGCAGGCGCCGCAGGTGCAGCTGCAGTAATGTCGCCGCCCTCAGAAACCTGAACAACGTAGCTCTGACCATTAACGTTAATAGTGTAAGTCTGTGGACCAGTGTTTTTAGGTGCAGCCATTGCTTGTGCGTCCTCTAAAGTTGGTGCCGGTTCGAAGGCATCCGGATTGTTTCGGTTTTCCAGGAATTTCAGACCGATTTGCGGGAACAGTGCGTAAGTCAGCACGTCATCGATCTGGTTATCAGACAGGCTCAGATCTTTCTCTGTTGCCAGCTGTTCCAGTTCAGCTTTCAGCTTATCCAGCTCAGGTTCCAGCAGGTCTGCCGGACGACAGGTGATTGCCTCACCGCCATCCAGTACACGTGCCTGCAGGTCAGCGTCATACGCCGCCGGTGCTGCACCGTACTCACCTTTCAGGATGCCCTGAACTTCTTTAGAGATGGTCTTGTAACGCTCGCCCATCAATACGTTGATAACCGCCTGAGTACCCACGATCTGTGAAGTAGGGGTTACCAGAGGAATCATACCCAGGTCTTTACGAACCCGTGGAATTTCCTGCAATACATCATCAAACTTGTCGGAAGCACCCTGCTCACGCAGCTGGTTTTCCATGTTGGTCAGCATGCCGCCTGGCACCTGAGCAACCAGGATACGGGAATCCGTACCACGCAGAGAACCTTCAAACTTAGCGTATTTCTTCCGTACTTCACGGAAGTAAGCCGCAATTTCTTCCAGCTGATTCAGATCCAGACCTGTATCACGGTCAGTACCTGCCAGTGCAGCTACCACTGACTCAGTAGAAGTGTGGCCGTAAGTCATCGACATAGAAGAAATCGCTGTATCAACACGGTCAATACCGGCTTCAACAGATTTCAGGATTGTCATATCAGACAGACCGGAAGTCGCGTGTGCGTGCAGCTGAACTTCCAACTGAGTCTGCGCCTTCAGGCGGGATACCAGATCAAAAGCGTCATAAGGCGTCAGGATGCCTGACATATCTTTAATCGCAATAGACTCTGCACCCAGGTCTTCCAGAGTCTTGGCAAACTCAACCCACATGTCAGTCGTGTGTACTTCACTCTTGGTATAAGAGATGGTGCCCTGAGCATGCTTACCTGTTGCTTTAACCGCTTTAATAGCGGTTGCCAGGTTACGGGGATCGTTCATCGCATCAAAGATACGGAAAACATCCACACCGTTTTCAGCAGCACGCTCTACAAACTTCTCTACAACGTCATCAGCATAGTGACGGTAGCCCAGCAGGTTCTGACCGCGCAGCAGCATTTGCTGTTTAGTATTCGGCATAGCCTTCTTCAGCTCGCGAATACGCTCCCAGGGATCTTCACCGATAAAGCGGATACATGAATCAAATGTTGCTCCGCCCCAGCTTTCCAGGGACCAGAAACCAACTTTGTCCAGTTTTTCAGCGATCGGCAGCATGTCATCCAGGCGCATACGCGTAGCAAACAGCGACTGATGTGCGTCACGCAGTACTACGTCGGTAATGCCAAGAGGTTTTTTATCAGACATGGGTATAGGCCTTTTGTCGATTATTGCTCTTAAAATAAAGTCGTTACTTTCGCCGGGTATTAGCGAGAACGATGTTGATGAACCGCGGCAGTCATAACTGCAACCAACTCATCGTTATTATTAGCAGCGGCAGCAGGTGCGGCTGCAGGGGCTTTTCGCTTAGCCTTAGGTTCCGGGTCCGGTGCAATTTTGCTTAACACGGCAGACATGCCATTAGTAGCAAACACCAGCAAGGTCAGGAATACGAATACGAATCCCATACCAAAAACCATCAGGTTAATGCCTTCGGACATTAGATTTTCCATCTAACGGGCGCTCCTCTGTTTCATCAAAAATCCCGCAACACCCGAAAGTGTTCCGGAACCAAATCCCGCCTGAACTTTAAGTTCTCTGCAAACGACAATTTTTCTTGTAGTAAAAAAAATCGGTGTCACCTGCAGATTGGCTGAATTGTTAATAAACGGGCAATAATTAAACCCGAAAACCGCCCTGCAGGCAACAAGTTCCCCGCACTTTAGCGACAAAAAGTTGCTTTTAAAATCTTGTAAAAAAACTACAAAAAACGCTATTTTCCAAAATCATGCAGCCAAAATGTCGCTCTCAAGAAAGCGGTTATTCACCCGGCCGATACACCTTCACATTACTGTAACCTTTATCCTGCAGACTCTGTGCGTGCATCTGGCTCATCACTCCTTTATCGCAGTACAGCAGGTATTCCTTGGTCATATCTAAATCTGCAAAGCTGGACTCCAGCTCAAAGAAAGGAATTTTCAGCACTTCACACTTAGGCATATTCAGGGGCTTACGCTCCTGTTCATGCTGATGTCGCACATCGATAATCACTTGCCCCTCAGCGACACGCGTTAGCGCTTCGATTGAAGCCTCTGCCCCCAGATCCTCGACAATTTTATCGATCGCCAGAACCTGCGCATTTTCAAGCGCTTCATCCAGTACAGCATAATCAAAGTTTGCTTCTTCTTCCTCAATACGCTCAATCTGCGCATTGGTGGTCGGACGGTCAGATATAACACCACAGTATTCCGGAATGCTCTTGGCCATGTCATACGCGCCAATCTGCTTGGTGATATCGATAATGTCCTGCTTATCCATAGTAATCAGCGGTCGCAGTACCAGCTTACTGGTTGACCCATCGATCAGCGCCAGATTAGGCAACGTCTGACTGGAAACCTGAGCAACACTTTCACCGGTCACAAGGGCATGCAGCTTCATACGGTTAGCAACCCGTTCACCTGCCCGCATCATCATACGCTTGAGCACAACCCCCATCTGGGTGTGATGAACATTCTGAAGAATCTCACCAACCACTTCTTCGAAAGGTACTGTCACGAACTTAACCCGCGCAGCTGATCCGTATTTCTGCCACAGCGACAGTGCAACCTGCTTCACACCGATTTCATGAGCCTTACCGCCCAGATTAAAAAACAGGAAATGGGTTTTACAGCCCCGGCGCATGGTCATATAGCTGGCAACCACTGAATCAAAGCCACCGGAAATCAGGGACAATACTGCTTCCTGACTGCCCAGAGGATATCCACCCAGGCCTTTAAACTTGTTGGAGATGATGAACAGGTTCTGGTCACGGATTTCCAGTTTTACCTTCACTTCAGGGGCATGCAGATCAACACCGTTAGATTCACAGTGCTGAAGCAGTCCACCACCAACATAACGCTCCAGATCTCCGGATTTAAAATCGTGCTTACCGGCACGCTTTACCCGAACAACAAAAGTTTTGCCGCGGATAATTTCACTATAGGCTTCACGGGTCAGCTGGAAAACATTGTCGAAGTCCCCAAGCGGATGCTGGTCCACTTCAAGAAAATGCAGCACACCAGGAGTGGCCTGCATCACTTCAATCATTTGCTCCCGCAACTGAGCATCTGAACTGTCCACTTCAACTTCGATTTTGTCCCACAGGGCGCGCACTTTGATGTCATCGCTGAGGCGTTTCAGAGTAATCTGCATATTGGACTGTAAGCGCTGAATAAAACGCTTACGGACAGGTTTGCTCTTAATAGTGATTTCTGGAAATAGCTTAACGATAAACTTCATAATGGCTTTTTACATGTGGATTAGAAATGAGGGCGGCTATTATACATAGCCGCCTATATTTTGAACAAAATACCGGCAGAACAGCCCGTAAAACTGAGAGAAAGGTAGATTAAGACTGCGGAGAATACAAACTGACCCGGTTACGGCCATTTTCCTTGGATGAATACAGCGCTTTATCTGCACAGGCAATCCATTCCTGGCTGGACTGAACCCCTACATCCAGAGCAGCAATACCAAGGCTGATAGTATATTTAAGCGACTGCCCGTCAGAACTGACTACTGAACCTTCCACAGCTTTACGCAACCGTTCAGCCAGCAAAGCGGCATCCTGCAATGAGGTATCTCCGAGAATAATGGCAAACTCTTCCCCGCCATAACGCCCGGATACATCTATTTCACGGGCATTATGCTGAATCAGCTGTGCCAGATGCCGTATGACGTCATCACCCACCGGATGCCCGTAATTGTCATTAATGCTCTTAAAGTGATCAATGTCGAGCATCAGCAGGCAAGCACGTTGCTTCACCCTTTGCCAACGCTTATATTCCCGCTCAAGACAATCTTCCCAGTGTGCCCGGTTGTAAAGCTTGGTCAGACCATCTGTCTGACTGAGAACGGCCAGTTCCTGATTCGCTTTTTGTAAGCCTTGTTTATGTACGGCGGTGTCTGTGACGTCATACACAATCATACAGATATGCGTCACTTCACCGTCTGCGGCAAACAACGGAATGAACGTTACGTTCTGATACATAAACTCCGCCCCACCGGTCACCGGGCGGTAATTATCAAACCGAAAAAGATAGGGACGCTGCTCCCAAATCATGAAGGCTTTATTCTGTAACAGAAAAACTGAATCAACTTTTTTCCTGAACCAGTCATTTGGAACATCAGTAAAGAGATCGGTAATAACCTGATGTTTAACCTCAGCGGATGCACTGCCACTGTGGTTTTCCATGAAATCGTTCCAGAACTGAATTTTCAGTTCCTTATCAATGACCACCAGCCCCACATCAATATTGCGGAGTATTTCCATCAGTGAGTAAAGTTTGTCTATCTGATGTTGTTCCAGGGCCATAATCAATCCAGCAGATGCGATACTTTTTCGTTCAGTTTTTGCATTGATTTTTCAGTAAATAGCAGCAATAAGTCACACTTAATGGCATGGCCTTCGATCCCATAACTGATTTCAATCGCAAGGGTTTTTTGCAGGGTTTTAATATTGTCATCCATCAGATCAGATATATGACAGTGTTGCCCAAGCACAACCGGGTGTCCCTGGCTGAATTTGAAATCCAACTGTTCAGATATGCCCCCCAGACAGGCACCGATCAAAACGTTAGCAACGTCCATCAGCAGTTCCAGCTCAGCCTGTTCGTCCACACCTTCGCTGTAATTCATCAACGCTGCCAGATCCAGAAAACTGGAATCATTCAGAATCAGCAAGGCTTCACCGGAAATACCACCACCAATAAAGCCCTGACAAACACCCGAAATACGCTCGTCCGCTTCAATCGCGCTCAGCGCCATGCTAACTTCACTGACGGCAATATAATTCACATTCGGAACCGGCAGCATCACAAACACATTCAACAGCCGCGCAAGCAGATCCCCAGCCCGGCCCATGGCAACATTCGCCACTTCCTGATAGCAATCCCGCAGGCGTGCAGACAACTCATCTGGAGCATTCTGAGGCTGAGGATCAGAAGAGTTTTCGGTGACAGATACCTCAGCGACAGGCGTTTCAACAAAGTCACTGTCGCTAAAGACACCATACTGCAGCAATACGTGGTTGAGGGTATTCTGGTCGACGGGTTTTTTAATAAAATCCAGCGCGCCCAACTGTTTAACCCGCTGATAGGCTGAGGGCTGAATATCCCCGGAGATAACAATAACCATTGTCGGCAAGTCTTCACGCTGGATAGCCTCCAGCACCTGATAGCCGTCCATCACAGGCATATTCAGGTCAAGTAAAAGCACATCACCTTTACCGGCACGAATAGCATCCAGCGCCTCGCCTCCATGGGTCGCGAAGCTGACTTCAACAGCAAGGTTATCGGGTAATGATCTGGCGATCTGTTTTCGCGCCAGCGAAGAATCATCACAAATCAGTAAAGGCGTCGCCATACAGCACTAATTCCATTTCATACAACAGATTATCAAGGGTACGCCGGCACATAAACGCTTATAAATCAGCCATTTCCAGTGTTAAGAGGCACGTGACACAATGATTAAAAAATGTACATTCCGGCCGAGTGTATCAGCTCAGATCAAGGCAGGTAAGAGTCATACTGAAAAGAAGTAACCAAATTGCCCAAATAAATAAAAAGGGCCCAGGGGCCCTTTTTAACTATCCTACCGATGTTGTTACCACTCTATTTTTTCAACACCCTCGAACGTCAGCTCACTGCCGTCGGCCATAGTGACCACACCGGAAGTATCAGGATTCAGCTCCAGTGCCTGAGCAGCCAGATCATATTCCAATTCCTGACCATCAACAGTAATCGTCCAGGGGTTTTCCGGATCGTTAGTGCCATCCTGAGTAAGCTGAATAATGTCAGTCCAGCCACCGCCATTACCGCCGGAGAAGGTATCGTTGCCATCAAACGGGTTATACACATAGGTATCGTTACCCGCCTCTCCCTTAACGGTATCATCTCCTTTACCGCCAGACAGAACGTCATCGCCATCTCCGCCCTTAATGTCATCATTTCCGGCACCGCCAAGCAGTAAGTCGTCGCCTTTCTCGCCTTTCAGTTTATCGTCGCCTTCACCGCCGAGAATCTGATCATTACCGTCACCGCCTTTCAGGTCATCATTACCATCGCCACCATCCAGGTAATCATTACCATCTTCGCCTTTCAGTTTGTCATCGCCATCCCGGCCGTAAAGAGTATCCTGACCATCACCGCCTTTCAGATCATCCTGACCGTCACCGCCATCCAGTACGTCATTACCATCCTTGCCTTCCAGCTTGTCATCACCGTTGACACCCAGAATGTAATCATCGTTGCTGGTACCGCTGATGTTGTCTTTGCTGCCGGTACCGTCAATACGGTTCAGGCCTGACGTATCTGTATTCTCATTCCCAACATTGCTGGTATCAAATACATAGGCATCATCGGTACCCTGAACCTTGAAAGTAACCGTTGCGGTATCGGAACCGCCCTGGGCACCTGTCAGGGTATAATCAAATGAAAGGGTTGCAGATTCGCCGGCATTAAGGCTGTCCAGATTGTCATTCGGCGTAAACTTTAACTGATCAATTCCGCCGACAACGACTTTTTCCACAGTGCCGACAATCATACCGCTCATGGAGACCTGATTATCAAAACTGCTGATACTCAGGTTATTTCCACTACTGCCGGTATCGTTACCCAGCACATTCAGAATGACCGCAGTGTCTTCATCTGTGGCATAGGCTGCAGCTTTTTCCATCTGCAGGTTACTGATCGAAACAACTTCATCACTTGCGGTACTGGCCACATCAAACTCAACAACCGCCTGGCCATTTGAATCCAGTGTTACCTGATAAGAGTGAGTTGCATTCCAGGTATTATCAGCATCGTCATGTTCATCATAACTGCGCTGATCAATCTGCTGGCCGTTTACCCGAACAGTAAATGTATCCCGGGTTTCACTGCCACTGGTGCCATCTTCCCAGCCACCGGTTGCCCGGGAATCGAAAGACAGGGTAACCGTCTTGCCCGCATTCTCAGCACCAAAGTCAAAGGTACGGGTTTCAGTATCAGACTCAGCAACACCGTTTACTGAGCCCTGCCCCATATTCCCCAAGTTAGAAATGTTACTGCCGGTTTTCACAACCGCCGCGTTTATTTCAGCAAAATTGTCATCATTCGCCACAACCGAAGCAGCCGGTGCCCCTTCACTAGTACCGTTCACCGTAATCTGAAGATTCTGAACGGCAGTTCCACCCTGGCCATCAGAAGCAACAACAGGAATCGTCAGCACCTGGCTGGTACCGTCAGGGATATTTTCATACGCGGCATTGTCCGGATTAAAGCTGTAGCTACCATCAGCATTGAGCGTAAACCCTGCCGGTGCAGCAGTGCCTTCCTGAACTGCAAAGGTTACATTACTGTTATCATCAATATCCGTTGCCTGAAGCTGGCCGGTAATGGTGGCATCAGGTGTCTCCATGACAGTTTGGGTCAGCTCAATATTATCCAGTCGCATACCACGACCGTAATTCTGTGCCTCGCCAATGGAAACAAATTCAATCGTCATCGGCTGACCGGTACCCGTAAACGTAATCTGGCCATCATTCCAGCTCTGATCACTCTGCCCGGTACCATCATCGGTAAAGGTGTCGATAACCTGACCGTTTACCTTCACCTGCATGTTGTTAACATTGGCTCCGAATCCGGCACGGCCAGCAAAGTCGAAGTCCAGCGTATAGGTTGCCCCTTCTACTGTATCAACAGTACGACTGATCTGATCAGCGTCATCATAGTTATCAAGCTTATCATCATTGAGCTCAATGAATTTACCATCACCGGTATGCCCTGAAGCTGACGACCATATCTCAATTGCCTCTGAATCAGTTCCCCAACCATCAGCGTTCTGAACAAAGCCACTGCCAGCACTTTCAAACGTGGTACTGAACAAGGTAGTCGTATTAGCGACTGATGCCTGCGGTACATCCACAGATACAGGCTGAACAACCGACATTACCGGCGCATCGTTGGTACCGGACAGCACGATTTGTAACTGCTGGGTATCCGTCGCACCATTTTCGTCAGTGACTGTTACAGGAATCGTCAGTGTCTGGGTATCACCGGCGGCAAGATGCTGATATGAGTCATCGGCAGGGTCAAAAGTATAGGTACCATCCGCGCTCAGATTAAATCCGGCCGGGGCACTGCCTGCCAGAGAGTAGCTCAGAGAAGCAGAGTCATCTGCGTCAGTGGCACTGAAAGAACCGGTTAACTGAGGCGCATCCTCTGCAACATTTCTGCTGATATCCGCACCTGCTACCGGCGTATCATTGGTGCCATTAACAGTAATCTGAATCTGCTGAGCATCGGTGGCGCCGTGTTCGTCGGTCACCGTCACCGGAATCGTCAGGGTCTGTACATCACCAGCATCCAGGCTGTTGTACGCCGTATCCTGCGGATTAAAACTGTATGAACCATCTGCATTCAGAGTGAAACCCGCTGGCACGGAAGCACCGGTGGTCACACTGAAGGTCAGGGATGCAGAATCATCCACATCCGACGCGGACAGCTGCCCACTGATGGCGCTATCACCTTCACTGACATTGGCAGTCACATCAACGCCCGCTACAGGAGTATCGTTGGTGCCGTTTACGGTAATCTGGATCTGTTGAGTATCGGTGGCACCGTGCTCATCAGTCACCGTTACCGGGATGGTCAGGGTCTGTACATCACCTGCATCCAGGCTGTCGTAGGCTGCATCCTGTGGATTAAAGCTATATGAACCATCGCTGTTTAATGTGAAGCCTGCAGGAACAGATGCTCCGCTGGTAACACTGAAGCTTAATGACGCTGAATAATCTGCATCACTGGCTGACAACTGACCACTGATAGCGCTATCACCTTCACTGACAGTAGCACTCACATCAGCATTCGCTACCGGTGTGTCATTCGTGCCACTGATCCGTATTTCAATTCGCTGGGTATCGGTTGCACCATGTTCATCAGTAACAGTCACCGGAATCCCCAAGGTCAGCACATCTCCCACATCCATCTGCTCATAAGCGGAGTCCTGAGGATCAAAGCTGTACGAACCATCGGTATTCAGGGTAAAGCCTGCAATGTTAACCGTAGTGCTGAAGGTCAGTGTAGCTGAGTCATCAGCATCAGTAGCAGACAGCTGCCCGCCGATTGCGCTGTCACCTTCATTCACATTAGCAGTGACATCCACACCTGCAACCGGCGTATCGTTGGTGCCGTTGACAGTGATCTGAATCTGCTGGGTATCGGTAGCGCCGTTTTCATCAGTGACGGTGACCGGAATGGTCAGGGTCTGTACATCCCCCACATCCAGGCTGTCGTAGGCAGAATCCTGAGGGTCGAAGCTGTAGCTGCCATCGCTGTTTAATATGAAACCAGCCGGTACGGAGGCACCGTTAGTCACACTAAAGCTCAGAGATACAAAGTCATCCACATCCGTTGCTGACAACTGGCCGCTGATTGCTGAATCGCCCTCCTGAACCGTTGCGCTCACATCCACATCCGCTACCGGCGCATCGTTGGTGCCACTTACTTTAATTGCAACCCACTGAGTATCACTTGCACCGTGCTCATCAGTAACCGTTACCGGTATTGCCAGCGCCAGAACATCGCCAGCAGCCATTGTATCGTATGCCGGGTCCTGAGGATCAAAGCTGTAACTGCCATCACTGTTCAGTGCAAAACCTGCAGGCACGGAGGCGCCATCCATCACACTAAAGCTCAGGCTTGCAGAGTCATCTGCATCTGTCGCAGACAGCTGGCCAGAAATCGCTGAATCGCCCTCGTTCACGGAAGCCTTAGCATCAGCCCCCGCCACTGGCGCATCGTTGGTGCCGTTCACGGTAATCTGGATTTGTTGCGTATCCGTGGCGCCGTTTTCGTCAGTTACGGTCACAGGAATGGTCAGGGTCTGAACATCACCAGCATCCAGGCCGTCGTAGGCAGTATCCTGTGGATTAAAACTGTAAGAACCATCGCTATTCAGGGTGAAGCCTGCAGGAACAGACGCGCCGTTGGTCACACTGAAGGTTAAAGACGCTGAGTCATCGGCATCCGTCGCGGACAGCTGACCAGAGATAGTGCTATCGCCTTCATTCACATTGGCGGTAACATCGGCACCGGCAACTGGGGCATCGTTAGTGCCATTCACGGTGATCTGAATTTGCTGAGTATCAGTGGCACCGTTCTCGTCAGTCACTGTTACCGGGATGGTCAGAGTCTGAACATCACCCGCATCCAGGCTGTCATAAGCAGCATCCTGTGGATTAAAGCTGTATGAGCCATCGCTATTCAGGGTAAAGCCTGCTGGTACGCTAGCACCATTAGTAACGCTAAAGGTCAGAGACGCAGAGTCGTCAGCATCTGTCGCTGACAGCTGGCCAGAAATGGCGCTGTCACCTTCGTTTACACTGGCAGTAATATCCGCACCCGCTACCGGCGCATCGTTGGTGCCGTTTACAGTGATCTGAATTTGCTGAGTATCGGTGGCCCCATTCTCATCGGTCACTGTAACCGGAACGGTCAGAGTCTGTACATCACCGGCATCTAAACCGTCGTAGGCCGCATTCTGTGGATCAAAGCTGTAGCTGCCATCGCTGTTTAATGTGAAGCCTGCTGGAATCGACGCACCGTTAGTCACGCTGAAGCTTAAGCTCGCAGAATCATCGGCATCGGTAGCAGACAGTTGGCCGCTGATGGCGCTATCACCTTCGTTTACACTGGCAGTAACATCTGCACCCGCTACCGGCGCATCGTTGGTGCCGTTAACAGTGATCTGAATTTGCTGAGTATCGGTGGCCCCATTCTCATCGGTCACTGTAACCGGAACGGTCAGAGTCTGTACATCACCCGCATCTAAACCGTCATACGCGGCATCCTGTGGATCAAAGCTGTAACTACCATCCGCATTCAGAGTAAAGCCTGCTGGTAAGCTAGCCCCGTTGGTTACACTGAAGCTCAGGCTTGCAGAATCATCGACATCGGTCGCTGACAACTGGCCAGAAATGGCGCTGTCACCTTCGTTTACACTGGCAGTAACATCAGCACCGGCCACCGGTGCATCGTTGGTACCGTTAACGGTAATCTGGATTTGCTGAGTGTCAGTCGCACCGTTCTCGTCAGTCACTGTTACTGGAATGGTCAGGGTCTGAACATCGCCAGCATCTAAACTATCGTAGGCAGCATCCTGTGGATCAAAGCTGTATGAGCCATCGCTATTAAGGGTGAAGCCTGCAGGCACAGATGCACCGTTGGTCACACTGAAGGTTAAAGACGCTGAGTCATCTGCATCCGTCGCGGACAGCTGGCCAGAAATGGCAGAATCACCTTCGTTAACACTGGCGATGACATCCGCACCCGCTACCGGGGCATCGTTGGTGCCGTTAACAGTAATTTGTATCTGCTGGGTATCGGAAGCCCCATTCTCGTCGGTCACCGTCACAGGAATGGTCAGAATCTGAACATCACCGGCATCTAAACCGTCGTAAGCCGTATCCTGTGGATCAAAGCTATAGCTGCCATCACTATTTAATGTGAAGCCGGCAGGTACAGATGCACCATTAGTCACACTAAAGCTTAAGCTGGCAGAGTCATCGGCATCAGTGGCAGACAACTGGCCAGAAATAGCTGAATCACCTTCGTTCACAGAAGCCGTCACATCAGCGCCTGCAACCGGGGCGTCGTTGGTGCCGTTAACAGTAATTTGTATCTGCTGGGTATCGGAAGCCCCATTCTCGTCGGTCACCGTCACCGGAATCGTCAGGGTCTGCACGTCGCCTGTATCCAGGTTATCGTAGGCGGCATCCTGTGGATTAAAGCTATATGAACCGTCGCTATTCAGAGTGAAGCCAGCAGGAATAGACGCTCCGTTGGTCACACTGAAGGTCAGAGACGCTGAGTCATCTGCATCCGTCGCTGACAGCTGGCCACTGATGGCACTGTCACCTTCATTCACATTGGCGGTGACATCCACACCCGCAACCGGCGCATCGTTGGTGCCGTTCACGGTGATCTGGATCTGCTGTGTATCCGTCGCACCATGCTCATCGGTTACCGTTACAGGAATCGTCAGGGTCTGAGCATCACTAATATTGAGACTATTATATGCAGCGTCTTGTGGGTCAAAGCTGTATGAACCATCTGTATTCAGCGTAAAGCCTTCAGGTACAGTTGCTCCGCCGGTCACGCTATATGTCAGATCTGATGAGCTATCCGAATCCGTCGCACTGAGCTGACCGGTAACAGAAGCAGCACCTTCATCAACTGTCGATACAACATCAGCACCGGCAACAGGGGCATCATTCTGCCCGGTGACCGTAACTCTGATCTGCTGCGTATCAGTGGCTCCCTGATCATCTGTGACAGTGACAGGGATTGTCAGGATTTGAACATCTCCCTGATCCAGACCGTCATAAGCCCCGTGCTGAGGGTTAAAGATAAAGCTACCATCTGCATTCAAAGTAAAGCCCGCCGGAGCAGTCACACCATCACTCACACTGAAAGTAAGCACAGAACCGTTATCAATATCCGTTGCTGATAACTGCCCGGTTGCCGGCGCTGCTCCCTCAAACAGATTGAAAGATACATCCTGCCCAGCGACAGGCCCGTCATTAGTGCCTGTCACGACGACTTTAGCTATCCCGGTAACTGAACCGCCATAGCCATCACTTACCTGGTAGCTAAAGCTGACTTCCCGGGTTTGCCCTGCGCCAAGGTCCTGGAAATCACTGCCCGGATCAAAGCTATACGAACCATCATCATTGATGGTGACGCTTCCTTCCTCCGGCTGCCCACCTTCTGCCAGGCTATAGGATAAAGAATCATTATCTGCATCTGTGGCAGCCAGCGTGCCACTTACTTCACCGCCGTCCTCAACAGCTGAGCCGGTATGTTCTGCTGCTACCGGTGCTGAATTATTCACAGGGACAGTAACCGTTTTAACGGATGTATCACCGCTGTCACTTTCCGTCGAAGTCACACTGGCTTCGAGGGTAAACCGTGTTGTTTCTGAGGATACTTTTACCGACAGGCCATCCAGATCAGACTGAGGAACAACCCAGTCACCGTCCGCATTTTTCGTTCCTGCAGACAACGTCGCGTCTGCCGGGACTCCTGACAGAACGACCCCGGATAATGACTCAGAACCATCAGTATCAACCCCCAGACTGCTGGATATCTTCAGAGGAATTGAATTACCTTCATGGACATCAACAACAACATCATCGATATTAATGTACCGGTCACCGCTACCGTCAAATTCCATAGCGACTCTGAACACATCATCAAAGCCTGGTACTCCAGTGAAATTCACTACAGTCGTTGCATTATCCTGGGCAATCGTCGTTACAGTATGAGTACCGACAACATTGCCATCCTCATCGTACGCTTTAAACGTGACCTCTTTGCTTTCTGAGTTCCGGTTAGTATCCGCATGAGGATTACCGTTTGACGAAATAACCAGTGTTTTCAGTGCGAAAGTATTACCATCAGACTCCTGAAACTCCGGTGGAACCGTACCGCTATAACCGGTGCTTGCCAGCCCCTGATCGTTATGCGCATACATGTTCTTAAACTGGAAGCCATCTTTTTCCGGATTGTAATCATTGCTGCTGTTATCAAAACTGATCGTTCTTTCCACTGTTCCGTCAACCGCTTCGCCAACCTGTACTGACAGACTCGGCTCATCAGCGACACCGGCAACCGCAATCGTGCTGCTGGCGTTAGTCAGACCACCCTGACCATCCGCAACGCTATACTGGAAGTCGGTATTACCACTCCAGTTTTCATCCGGCGTAAACGTGAATGTATTGGTAACAGCATCAAAGGCCAGACTGCCATTATCCGGCTGCTGAAAGCTGTCAATACTCAGGGTACCGCCATCAACATCGGAGTCATTACCCAGTAAGTCACTGGCCGTAAACACAACGGCTTTATCTTCCAGACCACTGATGGTTTCAGTATTAGCGACCGGAGCATCATTCGTGCCGTTGACTGTAATATTGATCAGCTGAGTATCTGTATCCCCTTCCTGATCGGTTACGGTGACAGGTATTGCCAGGGTCTGGATCTCACCAGCACTCAAACCATCATAAGCAGCATTCTGGGGATCAAAGCTGTAAGAGCCGTCTGAACTCAGAGTGAAACCCGCCGGCACGGAGGCGCCATTACTTACGCTGAAGCTTAAGCTGGCAGACTCATCAGCATCAG
>NZ_JAFIDL010000143.1:0-279 GCF_017051665.1 Aliamphritea spongicola | reverse complement strand
GAAGTCGCCCCGCAGAGGCTAGAACCGCTGACGCTGCCGCTGTTTGGCGAACGCCTGATCGAGGCGTCGGCGGGCACCGGTAAAACTTTTACCATCGGCGCGCTGTATCTGCGCTTGCTGCTGGGATTGGGGGGGGAAGCGGCGTTTCCCCGCCCGTTGACGGTCGAAGAAATCCTGGTGGTGACCTTTACCGAGGCCGCCACCGAGGAGCTGCGCGGGCGTATCCGTGACAATATCCACGGGCTGCGCATCGCCTGCGTGCGCGGCATCAGCGCTAAC
>NZ_JAFIDL010000142.1:0-279 GCF_017051665.1 Aliamphritea spongicola | reverse complement strand
ATTCGGGGCTTCCCGGAGGGCATCACTTCTTCATCACGCTCAACACCCGCTATACCGGCATCGAGATGGCCGAATGGCTGCACGCGCGCTATCCCGAAGAAATCACCATCGTCGTCCAGCACTGGTTCGACAATCTGGAGGTGGGCGAGGACGGGTTTTCTATCACGCTGAATTTCGGCAACCAGCCCGAGCCGCTCTATGTGCCCTTCGATGCGATAACCACCTTCGTCGATCCCTCGGTGGAATTTGGTCTGAAGTTCGAGACCCATCTCGATGACG
>NZ_JAFIDL010000141.1:0-279 GCF_017051665.1 Aliamphritea spongicola | reverse complement strand
CAGCCGCAGCGCGGTGATGAGCCTGATGCTGAGCGAGCTGTTGGCGCAGGCGCTGATGCAGATCAACAGCATCGCCCAGCGCAGCCGCATGCCGAACGCCGCCGCCCCGCGCCGTTTACGCGCCATCATCCTGACGCTGCCGTCGGCGATGCCGAAGCCAGAGCGGGAGATCTTCCGCCGCCGCATGCAGGAAGCGATCGGGCTGGTGTGGAAAGCCCTCGGCTGGCACCCGCAGGATGCGCCGTTCGACGGCGCGCACACTCGCTTCCCGGCGCCGCA
>NZ_JAFIDL010000140.1:0-280 GCF_017051665.1 Aliamphritea spongicola | reverse complement strand
CTTCCAGCGCTGCCTCGACGATGCCTTTGCCCTGCATTTCCAGCTCGCGGGCGAACTCGACGATCAGAATAGCGTTCTTGCAGGCCAGCCCCATCAGAACGACCAACCCGACCTGCACGAACACGTTGTTGTCGCCGCCGGTCAACCACACGCCGAACAGCGCCGACAGCATGGTCATCGGCACGATCAGGATCACCGCCAGCGGCAGCGTCCAGCTTTCATACAGCGCCGCCAGCGCGAGGAACGCCAGCAGCACCGCGACCGGGAACACCACCAGCGC
>NZ_JAFIDL010000139.1:0-280 GCF_017051665.1 Aliamphritea spongicola | reverse complement strand
ATGTTTCAAATCTATACATTTCTGGAGGGCTACCATATCCCGTTCCATAATATAGTGATGAATTGATAAGATCAACTCCTACACTATCAGCATACTCAGCTGCGCTCACCCAATAATCTTGTTCAATGAGTTGTTCTGAAGACTGGTCTTCCGTTCTAAAAAGCCAATAATTTGCCTCCGGTGCAGTACCAACATACACTCCAGGTTTATTTACAGCCATACAAGATGTAACCCAAACCCCATGACCATCTGAACCATATGGGTTATCGTCTTCATAAAT
>NZ_JAFIDL010000138.1:0-280 GCF_017051665.1 Aliamphritea spongicola | reverse complement strand
CTTTTCAGCACATCACTTAAATAGGCATAGGGATCCAGCCCATTCAGCTTTGCTGACTGGATTAATGTCATAATATTGGCTGCTCGCTGACCGCTGCGCAGCGAACCTGCAAATAACCAGTTCTTACGTCCCAACGCCCAGGGGCGCATCTGGTTTTCCACCCAGTTATTGCAAATCGGTAGATTGCCATCATCCAGATAGCGGCTTAAAGCTGGCCAACGCTTCAGAGTGTAATTGATCGCCTTGGCGGTTGGAGAACTCGATGGCACAGTCAGTTGAT
>NZ_JAFIDL010000137.1:0-280 GCF_017051665.1 Aliamphritea spongicola | reverse complement strand
CACTCCACCACTTCCACCTGATCCTCCCGCCATACCGCCAGCGTATCCATGGCGCTACAGCTCGGGCACACCGCTCCGGCGATAAATCTCTTACGTGTTGCAGACATCGTTATGCTCCCGCTTATTCGTATTCATCCCAGCCGTCAAACTGGCGACTTTCTTTTTGCATTTCGCGATGGAAGAGCTCTTCCAGCTCGCGCCGCGCCTCTTTCACGCGAGAAATTTGCGCCACGTCGCCCTGATGCGGCGGCATCAGCTCACGCAGCATGCGCATATCCAG
>NZ_JAFIDL010000136.1:0-280 GCF_017051665.1 Aliamphritea spongicola | reverse complement strand
AACGTCAGCAGGCAAAGCAGTGTTAAACCAGTCCCGTAATTGCTGATTTTCATTGAGTAACCTCTGTATTTTCTGCTCACGCGTCAGCGCCAGCCGGTGCGCGGCGTTTAGGTCGCCCCTTAACTTTTCCTCTTCCTGCGCCAGCACACCTACCGCCGCCTGCAACGTGTCGATCGCCGCGCGGGTATCGGTCAGCGCCGCCGCAATCCGGCCGTTCTCCTGCCGGGCGCTTTCCAGCCGTTCACCCAACGTGACAACCTGCCATTTCATCCAACCGGCG
>NZ_JAFIDL010000135.1:0-280 GCF_017051665.1 Aliamphritea spongicola | reverse complement strand
CACATTGCGCGGCGAATGGCAGGCGGCGCAGTGGCCGAGCCCGTTGACCAGATAGGCGCCGCGGTTCCACTGCGCGCTTTGTTGCGGATCGGGTTGATATTCTCCCTGGCGCAGGAACAGCGCGTTCCAGCCGGCCATCAGCGGCCGCAGGTTAAACGGGAAACGCATCTGATTGGCCGGATTGCTCTGGCGCACCGCCGGTTGCGACATCAGATAAGCGTACAGCGCCTGCATGTCGCCATCGGTCATTTTGCTGAAGGCGGTGTAAGGAAATGCCGGA
>NZ_JAFIDL010000134.1:0-281 GCF_017051665.1 Aliamphritea spongicola | reverse complement strand
CCTTCATCAGCATGAAGCCCTGGGCGTAGGAGACGATCTTCGAGGCGTACAGGGCCTGCTCGATGTCGTCGACGAAGCCGTCGACGTCTTCGATGCGTCCGCCGGGACCGGCCAGCACCCCGGCGGCGCGGACCCGGGCCTCCTTCAAGGCCGACACGATCCGGGCGTACACCGCCTCGGCGACGAGGGTCGTGGGCTGGGCCACCTCCATCGAGGAGATCACCGTCCACTTGCCCGTGCCCTTCTGGCCGGCGGCGTCGAGGATCACTTCCAGGCGGCGC
>NZ_JAFIDL010000014.1:0-34983 GCF_017051665.1 Aliamphritea spongicola | reverse complement strand
TCGGAAGTGAAACGTCTTAGCGCCGATGGTAGTGTGGGGCTTCCCCATGTGAGAGTAGGTCATCGCCAAGCACCTAATTAAGAAAGCCCTGCTACGTTGTAGCAGGGTTTTTTTTCGTCTGCAGGAAGTTGTTCTGTCGCCAGGCTACCAAGCTCCCAAGCTCCCAAGCTCCCAAGCTCCCAAGCTCCCAAGCTCCCAAGCTCTGGGCTGAGTAGATCATCACTAAGCACCTGATTAAGACTCTCTTTAAGCAACTGGCCGCTACGCAATAGCGGTTTTTTTTATCTGAAGGTAATCGCCTGTTCGACTGGGTGTTCTTCACTAGGCGCTTGATTAAAAACTCCCAGACTTCCTATGAGATTTCAGCGCTAGGTTGTAGCAGGTTTTTGAATCGAAAGGAGTAGTGATTTTGCTACTGATCCTTAGATGCTCGGTGTTGATTAAAGCTTGCAGATTTATAGTATTACGCTGAGATTACCGTCGGGTATCCGATACGCGTTTCTTGTAAACGATCAGTGTGGCAGTGCCGATTTGGGAGGAGGCTATGATATGTTTTAGGTTAGATGGTGATGTTTTGCTGTTACTAAGAGAGCAGAGGCTGGAACCAGAGAAGTGAGTTCAAATGAGAGAGGAGGAACTCAATCTCAGGGCTAAGGCCGCAGAGATTGAGTTTGTGTCAGGACACCGGTATCAGAGCGCGTCTACGTCGGTTTCACCTGTACGGATACGAATAGCTTGTTCCAGAGGTGTGACGAAGATTTTACCGTCTCCGATTTTACCGGTATTGGCTGTTTTGCTGATGGCTTCGATAACCTGATCAAGCATGTTCTCATCGATCGCAGCTTCAATTTTCACCTTAGGCAGAAAATCCACCACGTATTCGGCGCCACGGTAGAGTTCGGTATGACCTTTTTGGCGACCGAAGCCTTTTACTTCAGTCACGGTGATGCCCTGAATGCCGATTTCTGACAGAGCTTCACGTACGTCATCCAGTTTGAACGGTTTAATCACCGCGCTTACCAGTTTCATCATTGTATCCTCACTTGGGTCTGCTTTTGTGCGCTTTATAAGCGCTTCAGACAATTGGAGTTTAAGCCTAAAATCTGGGAGGCAATTATACCCAGCTTTGGCTGTTTAATAAATCAACGGTGCAGCAGCAGTGGAGGAACGGGTCAGTATGTGTCGCTGCTGCACTGTTGAAAACCTGATTAATTAACTTTTGTTACCAAATTCCGGGTAGGCTTCCATACCGCATTCGGCCAGGTCGACACCCTGATATTCTTCTTCCGCACTGACCCGGATGCCCATGACCTTTTTCAGGATGGCCCAGATGACCAAACTGGTGGTGAATACCCAGATGAAGATTGTTGCTGCGCCGATAATCTGGCCGCTAAAGGTGGAGCCATCATTGGTTACCGGTACCAGCAGAAGGCCCAGCAGACCGCATACGCCATGCACTGAAATGGCACCTACCGGGTCATCAATGCGCAGCTTATCCAGAGATAAGATGGCAAAGACCACCAGAACGCCGCCTACAGCACCGAACAGGCTGGCCTGCAGAGGTGTTGGTGTGGATGGTTCTGCGGTGATGGTTACCAGGCCTGCCAGCGCGCCGTTCAGCAGCATGGTTAAGTCTGCTTTACCAAACAAAGCCCGTGCGGTTAAGAGTGCACAGATTCCACCGGTCGCCGCTGCTGCATTGGTGTTAAGGAATACCATAGCAACGCTGTGAGCGCTGTTAATATCGCCCAGCTTCAGTACTGAGCCACCGTTAAAGCCGAACCAGCCCATCCACAGGATGAAGGTACCAAGAGTTGCCAGAGGCAGGTTTGCACCGGGAATAGCTTTTACTGTATTGCCCTTGTATTTACCGTGGCGGGGGCCGAGCAGCAGAACAGCTGCCAGCGCTGCACTGGCACCGGCCATGTGAACAATGCCTGAGCCGGCAAAGTCAGAGAATCCAAGGTCGCCTAGATTATAAAGGCCGAACACGTCATCACCGTTCCATGTCCAGGCGCCTTCTAACGGGTAGATTACACCGGTCATAACGACGGCAAAACTCAGGAATGCCCACAATTTCATACGTTCAGCAACTGCGCCGGATACAATCGACATGGCAGTGGCTACAAATACTACCTGAAAGAAAAAGTCAGATGCAGGGGAGTACACAGCATCGCCGTCAAATCCGTTACTGGCTGAATCTGACTGAACCTGACTGATGTCCAGATCACCGATGCCGTCGAGGAATATACCTCCGCCATACATGATCTGATAGCCGCACAGCAGATACATAAAACATGAGATTGCGTATAACGCGACGTTCTTGGTAAGTATTTCTGTGGTGTTTTTGGATCTTACCAGCCCTGCCTCTAACATCGCGAAGCCTGCTGCCATCCACATAACCAGTGCGCCGCATACCAGGAAATAAAAGGTATCCAAAGCGTACTGTAGGGCAAATATCTGATTTTCCATCATATCCTCCAGTTAATTGCTGATTCTTTAGTGATCATTGTTATGTGTTCTATGGCAGAAAATGTGCCACTAATTTTTTATCTATAAATAACAAGCGGTTATGTGTTTTTGGGCTGATTCATTTTCTGTTGCACTGGTTGCTGGTTTTAAGAGCGGGGCTGTTTTGGCGCGTGATATATTCAGCCTTGCACTTTTTTGGTGCGCATGTTCGCAACGGATATAGGTGTTAAAAGAAGAGGGGCTTGATATATTTGCAACATTAAGATGAAAGAAGCCGGCATAGTCGGATATCAGAGGGTTTATGATCAATCAGGCATTTTTACAGGGGCTAAGTGAGCAGCTTGGCCAGTTAATGAATAAGGCGCCGGGCGGCAGTGCGAATCTGCAGAGTCAGATTCAGGGAGTATTACAGGGCGCGTTCAGTAAGATGGATCTGGTGAACCGGGAAGAGTTTGATGCGCAGTCTGCTGTGCTGGCCCGAACCCGTGAAAAGCTGGAAGCTCTGGAGCAGCAACTGGCGGATATTGAATCCCGCATGAGTAAATCAGACACCTGATAACACAGGTGTTGTCGTCACAATTCATTTCTTTAAGCGTTTACCAGGGAAGGTTATATGGCGCTCGCAGTACTTAATACCCGGGCACAGTTAGGTGTCAGTGCACCACCGGTCAGTGTGGAAATACATTTGTCCGGCGGATTACCCTGTTTTGCAATTGTTGGATTACCTGAAGCGGCTGTGAGAGAAAGCCGGGAAAGGGTGCGCAGTGCATTACTTAATTCCGGTTTCGATTTTCCTGCACGACGGATTACCGTCAATTTAGCCCCGGCAGATTTACCTAAAGAGGGCGGGCGGTATGACCTGGCCATTGCATTAGGCATTTTACTGGCCAGTGATCAGATCAAGGTTAACCGTCATCAGACGTTTGAGTTCATGGCTGAGCTGGGGCTGGGAGGTGAGTTACGCCCGGTCCGGGGAGTATTGCCTGCTGCGCTGGCCTGTCAGCGAACGGGTAAAGGATGCTGGGTAGCACAGGAAAATGTTGCGGAAGCCTCTCTGGTGGATGATCTGGCGGTTTACAGCGCGGCTGATTTACTCAGTGTCTGTAACCGTTTAGCGGATGAACAGAAATGTTTACCTGCTATCGCAGAGAATATCTGTGTGCAGCCTGCTGAAATAGCCGATATGGCGGATGTAAAAGGTCAGCATCAGGCCCGCCGTGCTCTGGAGGTAGCGGCTGCGGGCGGTCATAATATTCTGTTTGCGGGGCCTCCCGGTAGCGGTAAGAGTATGCTCGCGTCCCGTCTGCCCGGTATTTTGCCGGCGTTATCCCGCCATAACCTTTTGGAAACCGCAGCGATATATTCTGTCGCAGGTCTTGATCCCAGTAAGTTGCTGGCCGGTATCAGGCCGTTTCGTGCACCTCATCATACGGCGTCTTCAGTCGCCCTGGTGGGCGGTGGCAGCAGGCCCCGGCCAGGGGAGATTTCGCTGGCCCATCAGGGCGTTTTGTTTCTGGATGAATTGCCGGAATTTCCCCGCTCGGTTTTGGAAGTTT
Source organism: Aliamphritea spongicola (assembly GCF_017051665.1). Taxonomy (NCBI): domain Bacteria; kingdom Pseudomonadati; phylum Pseudomonadota; class Gammaproteobacteria; order Oceanospirillales; family Oceanospirillaceae; genus Aliamphritea; species Aliamphritea spongicola. Next base: position 30,955 of record NZ_JAFIDL010000014.1, on the reverse strand, counting down.
TACGTGAACCGCTGGAGTCCGGCAAGGTTGAGGTTTCCCGGGTGGCTCAACAACTGAGTTTTCCTGCCCGTTTTCAGTTGGTTGCGGCAATGAATCCGTGCCCCTGTGGCTTTATGGGGGATCCGGACGGGCGATGCCGTTGTACACCGGATCAGGTCAGGCGTTATCAGCATAAAATATCCGGCCCATTGATGGATCGGATCGATTTATTTGCCTGGGTGGCAGGGCTGCCTGCTGAGCAGCTGTTAGCCAAAGAGCGTGGTGAGAGCAGCGCTGCTATTCAGGAGCGTGTGATGCTGGCATATGAGAGGCAGTTACAACGGCAGGGCTGCAGGAATGCTGAGCTGTCTGCCAATGATCTTGAGGTGTATTGTGCGTTGGGTGTACCTGAGCAGACTATGTTGATTAATGCGGTGAAGCGCTTGAAGTTATCTGCCCGGGCAGCGCACCGTGTTCTGAAAGTCGCCAGGACGATTGCTGATTTAAATCAGACGGATGTAATTGGGGAGGCTGCTTTGCTGGAGGCGCTAGGTTTCAGGTTTAGCGGTAAGGAGATGGATTAGCGGCCGGTCTGCTTTTGGTTAGCCGCGGAAAGCTGGCTGTTTTGCAGCATGTTAAAAAAGTCCTGGAAGGGCATTGGGCGGCTGTAAAGAAAGCCCTGAGCCTGGTAACAGCCGTGTTCTATCAGGAAGTCGTGCTGGAGGCGGGTTTCAACGCCTTCAGCGATGACTTCAATGTTCAGGCTGCGGGACAGATTGATTATAGCTTTTACAATTTCCCGGTCATCCTGCTGCTCAATGACGCCACTGGTAAATGAGCGGTCAATTTTCAGACTGTTTATCGGCAGTTTCTGTAGCAGGGTGAACGATGAATAGCCGGTACCAAAATCATCCAGTGAGAAGGTAATACCCAGCTGATTAAGTTCTTCAATGCCCTGGCGAACATGGGCTTCGTTGCTGAACAGGGCTGATTCGGTCAGTTCGAATTCCAGCACAGAAGTATCGATCCGGTATTTTTCAATCAGCCTTTGAATTGTCCGGCTCAGATAGCGGTCTTCAAACTGGCGGAATGAAAGGTTGACGCCGATTCTACCGATATCCAGCTGGGCCCGCTTAATTGCCTGCATATCCATGCCTGCGCGATAAATAACCCAATAGCCGATCGGTACGATGAGGCCGGTGCGCTCTGCCAGTTCGATAAATTCGCCAGGTGCGATCAGGCCACGCTCAGGGTGTCGCCAGCGGATGAGGGCTTCAGCACCAATAATAGTGCCGGTGCGAATGTCTACCCGAGGCTGATAAAACAGTTCGAACTGTTCTTTCTGGAGGGCAAGTATCAGGTCCGGTTCAAGGTCATTATATTCACCTTCGGTGTCCGGCAGGCTGCTGGCAAAAAAGTTGTAGCTGCATTCACTGCGCTGTTTAGCCTGTAGTCTTGCCTGATGGGCCTGAAAGATAATGCTGTCAGCATCCTGTTGTTGTCTTGAGATGCTGATGCCGACACTGCAGGGCAGAGTGAATTCCTGATTATTCAGCTGATAAGGTTCACTCAGGGATGCAAGTAAGGCTTCACAGACCGGCTTCAGGTCGGTTTCGGTATCACGGTTTTGTTCCGGCAAATAGAAGAGGCTGAATTCATCAGCCCCCATGCGTGCTATATCGCAGTCAAAAATGTTTGCGATCCGCTGCGCCAGAATCTGAACAATCCGGTCGCCTGCCTGACTGCCGTTAAGATGGTTAAAGCGGCTGAAGCCGTCCAGGTCGATATTGAGCAGCGCAATGCTTTGCTGGCTGCTGTTCAGGGTGTCGCATAACCGGGTATAGAAATAGTGGCGGTTCTGCAGTCCGGTTAAGAGGTCATTTTGCGGTGTTGAATATAATGGCTCAGACGGATAGGCCTGCAATTGCGGAGCTGGTTTAACGGAGTAGCGGATAATCCGTTTCAGCCGGTCAGCAGTAAGGTCTGAAGCAACCAGGTATTCTCTTGCGCCTGCGGCAATAAAGCTCTGGTTACGAAACCGGCTGAAGGTGTGTTCGAAGGCAATGACAGGAATGTCGGGATATTGCTGGCAAAGTTGCTGCAGAAGCAGAATCGGGTAATGGCCAGGTAAGCGTGTTTGCAGAAAAATGACATCCGGTCGGGGTGTCAGTATTGCATTAAGATGTTCAGGGGATGACTGGCGACATGCAAACAGGGGTTCTTCAGCGAGCAGCTCTGCCAGTCGCCGGGTATCGTCATCGGTGCCAATCAGTAGACAATCAACACCGGATTGTATGCATGTGGGTTGAACAGAAGTCATAAGACATCTCAAAACAAAGCTGTTGAAAACGTCCTGTAACTGTTTACCATCGTTTTGCAATTCTAAGCGATGCCATTCCGTGACATAATTGCAACCTGAGGTTTTACAGCCTCAGCTCAGTAACTGAGCAGGTTGACTAGAAGTTTGCAAAGATACTTATTTCTAAAAATCCATACGCCTTATTCATTCAAGAGTAACATGGCGATAGCTGTGATCAAATATTTTCTGTCACAAAAAGTGTTTTAAAAATAAGATCTTACATGTTTTTGTGGGGTTTGTTTTTAAAGCAACAATAGTTTATCGGCATCATCGGGCAATAACTTTAGCTATTTTTTCAGGTTTTTATGGCAAAACTTAATCCTCGCCAGCAAGAAGCGGTTGATTACATCAGTGGGCCGCTGCTGGTTCTGGCCGGTGCAGGCTCAGGCAAAACCAGTGTAATTACCCGGAAGATCGCTTATCTGATTGAGACGTGTGGCATTAAGGCTCATAACATAGCCGCGGTTACCTTTACGAATAAAGCTTCCCGGGAAATGAAAGAGCGGGTAGGTACGCTGGTGAAAGGCTCTGCCACTCGCGGGTTGACGGTCTCTACGTTTCATAATCTGGGACTGAATATCATCCGGAAAGAGCACAAAACCCTCGGCTTTAAGAAAGGCTTTTCGTTATTTGATGATCAGGATACCAAGTCACTGCTGAAAAGCCTGATGCTGCACAACAATGAAGATGTAGATCAGGTCGATGCGGTACAAAATACTATTTCGAACTGGAAAAACGAAATGGTCAGCCCTGAGCAAGCGCTTGTTCAGGCGCAGGGACCTGCAGATATTTTGGCTGCCAGAGCATATGATGCTTATTCGCAGAGCCTCAGGGCATATAATGCGGTGGATTTTGATGATCTGATTTTATTGCCTGCCCAGTTATTCCTGAATCATCCGGAAGTGCTGGAACGTTGGCAAAATAAGATCCGTTATCTGTTAGTGGATGAATATCAGGATACCAATACCAGTCAGTACCTGCTGGTTAAGATGCTGGTTGGTATACGTGGGGCATTAACCGTGGTGGGGGATGACGATCAGTCTATCTATTCATGGCGGGGCGCACGGCCAGAGAATCTGAATCAGTTGCAAACCGATTTTCCCAGCCTGAAGGTGGTTAAGCTTGAGCAAAATTATCGCTCGACCGGCCGTATTCTGAAAGCAGCTAACTGCGTTATTTCGAATAACCCGCACGTGTTCGATAAAACCCTCTGGAGTGATATGGGCTATGGTGAGCCGATCCGGGTGGTATTTAACTCTGATGAAGATGCTGAATGCGAACGGGTAGCTACTGAGATTCTGGATCAGCACTTACGGGTGCGCCGGCCGTTCAAGGATTTTGCCATTCTTTACCGTGGTAACCATCAGGCCCGTCTGCTGGAAATGAAGCTGCAGAGCTATCAGATTCCTTACAAGCTGAATGGCGGAACTTCCTTTTTTGCCCGTGCTGAAATTAAAGACATCATGTCCTATATGAAGGTGCTGGTGAATCCGGATGATGATAACGCTTTCCTGCGGATCATTAATTTACCCCGCCGGGAGATCGGTCCGACGACCCTGCTAAAACTGGGTGAATATGCCAACTCCCGTCATATCAGTCTGTTTAACGCTTGCGACGAGCTTGGGCTTGAGCAAGTGTTGCCGCCAGCAGCGGTAGAACGGTTGCGCCGTTTTAATAACTGGTTACAGGGTATTCTGGAGCAGTGTGAGCGGGGTGATCCTATCGAAGGGATCACCAAGATGATCGATGATATCGATTACACCGGCTGGATTATGCAGAACAGCTCCAGTGATATTGTCGGTGAAAAGCGTATGCAGAATGTCTGGTTTCTGGTGGATTCACTGCGCAGTACGCTGGAACGTTTACAGGAAGATGATCCTGATGCGGGTATCCGGGAAACCATCGCCCGTCTGATTCTGCTGGATATTATGGAACGCCAGGAAGAAGAGGATGATTCGGATAAGGTGCAGCTGATGACCCTGCATGCCTCGAAAGGATTGGAATTTCCGTATGTATATCTGATCGGGATGGAAGAAGAGTTACTGCCTCACCGTAACAGCATTGAAAACGGTGATATTGAAGAAGAGCGGCGGCTGGCCTATGTGGGCATTACCCGGGCTAAACAGGAGCTGACTCTGACACTGGCAAGGCAGCGCAAACAGTACGGTGAAAAAGTCGATTGTGCGCCGAGCCGGTTCATCGAAGAGATTCCGCAGGATGATCTGGTTTATGAAGGTAAGGGAGATGTTTGTGAAACCACGAATAAAGCCCGTGGACGGGCGACCCTTTCCGGTTTACGGGATTTGCTGGATGATCTTTAAGAACTGATTATTACGGGAATAAAAAAACCGCTGTCTGTTACCAGGCAGCGGTTTTCTTTTATCAGCTCGCTGATCAGTTGGCTTAGTTAGCGCTGTCGATCATGTACTGGATAGTGTCTTGCATTTCCTGCTCGGAACAGTCTGAACAGGTACCGTTAGGTGGCATTGCGTTGATGCCGTTGATCGCGTTAGCCAGCAGCGTTTCCATGCCTTTGTTTGCACGGTCAGCCCAGTCGGCAGTACCGAATTTAGGTGCGCTTAAAACACCTGTGCCGTGACATGCTGCACACTTAGTGTTGTAGATGTCTTCAACAGAACGGGCACCGCCACCGCTGGAAGCAGATGCTACAGGGCTTGCAGTTGCACACTCTTCACCTTCGATACATACATTGCCTACAGGCTTCAGGCGATCAGCAATCGCAGCATTGTCATCGGTGTTTGCTAGTGTAGTGGTTGCCAGGAAGCCCACAACCAGGGCAAACAGGGCAGAAACAGCTTTGGCAGCAATATTACTCACAGTCACGACCTCATTCATCGCTTAATTTTTAAAGTCTGACAACTGTTCTTTGATGCCGGTTTTGGAGCCGGCCAGTGTTTGGCAACAGTTGCGTATAAATCTTGTCGGCGTGGATTATAGCGGTAAAAGCCTACAACGAAAATGGGGACTTTACACGGTGAGTCAATTATTTAGTCGATAGTAGGGTAAAAAGTCTGACATCTTCGCAGGAATGGGTATACGCCTTCAAAGCGATTGCTCCAGCATGTTGGATTGTGTTGAGTGATTTCGGGTAGTTTGCAGGCTTTATAAACTATCAGTTTGTTTTGGATCAGAGTATTTCGGTGGAAGCGAGCGTTTACTTTTACATATTGGAGAGGAGCAAGCCTCTTAATTTAGCTTAAATACTAAGGCTTTTATACGGTTGACTCAGTTTCAGCGAGAGTTCGCTTCGTCTGCCCTTTCTTCAGATTTGCCACTAATAAGCCGCCTTATAAAGTAAATAACGGCGAGCAGTAGCAGTAATAGTGGCGCAAGCATGCCCCAGATCCATACAGTGTCTTTTTGTGTATGGGGTTCTGATGTAGGGATGGTTTCATCACTGATGTCGTGTGGGCGGGTTAACTGTTTACTGCTGGAGTTTGTGTCCGGGAAGCTTGAGTAGCTGGTGGCTATGTTTCTCTGTTCTGAGCTTGCATAGGCTAAGTAATCCGGACTTGCGGTGCCGGCAGTATTGTTTCCTGAGTCTGAGCCACCAGAACCAGATTCGCCGGAGCGAGATCCACCGGAACCGGAGCTGCCAGAGCCAGAGTATCCAGAGCTTCCTGAACTGGCATAGGCTGTTGGGTTATAGTCAGAGCCGGACTTACCTGAACCAGAATCTGGGCTACCTGAAGCAGAACTACCTAAGCCTGAATTGCCAGAGCTTGAGCTACCGGAGCCTGAGCTACCGGAGCCGGCTCCTCCTGAACCTGAACCGCCTGATCCACCAGAGCCTGAGCCGCCAGATCCTCCAGAGCCCGAACCACCGGAACCTGAACTACCGGAACCGAAGCCACCAGAGCCTGAACCACTGGAACCTGTTCCGCCTGATCCTCCAGAGCCAGATCCTCCAGAGCCGGAGCCCGAATCAACAACAGCAGCCAGATCGCCGATAGAGTTGCCTACGGAATTTCCAAGCTGGGTAAAGCTGCCGATAACACCTGCCGCCAGCAGGGCGGCAATCAGCGTATATTCAACGGTTGTCAGGCCCGTCTGTCGATTCCTTGTGGAGCTCACCTGCAATTCTCTCCATGATTTTTTAATGACTACAGAATACCTTTAAGCCTAGTCAGGAACCGGTCACCGGGCAAAAATCTGTTTTTTGTGATTTTTTGCTGAAGAATATCCCGATAATGGATAGACAGCCCTGAGCATCATCGGTAATATACAGCCCGCGTCGAAAGCCGCATTGATGCGCCCGTAGCTCAGCTGGATAGAGTAGCAGGTTCCGATCCTGTTGGTCGGGGGTTCGAATCCCTCCGGGCGCGCCAATTATTCACGTAATGTGAAACCTTAGCCGGTATAGCTCAGCTGGTAGAGCAACTGACTTGTAATCAGTAGGTCCCGAGTTCGACTCTTGGTGCCGGCACCATTTCTGCTTCTGAAGTCTCAGGGCAGACCGCTGCGGAGCGGTAGTTCAGTTGGTTAGAATACCTGCCTGTCACGCAGGGGGTCGCGGGTTCGAGTCCCGTCCGTTCCGCCACTTTTTTTAGGTTTATAAAGAATACCTGCCTGTCATCTGTTCAGGTCAACGGGTCGTGGGTTCGAGTCCCGTCCGTTCCGCCACTTTTTTAGGTTTATAAAGAATACCTGCCTGTCATCTGTTCAGGTCAGCGGGTCGCGGGTTCGAGTCCCGTCCGTTCCGCCACTTTTTTTTAGGTTTATAAAGAATACCTGCCTGTCACGCAGGGGGTCGCGGGTTCGAGTCCCGTCCGTTCCGCCACTTTAAGCCTCGCATATCTCAATTTAAGAGTGCGGGGCTTTTTGTTTTCCGGCATTTGTTGTCCTGCTCAGTTGGAGTACGGGTATCTGCTCTTTACCGCCATAGCTCCTAAGAACCTGGGTTTTCTGAATCAGGGGCATTCCGGCCGTTGATTATTCATGGGCTGTCTTAAGAAGACTCCTACATGGTTCCGGTATGCTTTCCTATACTGTGCACGGGATCTGTTGACGAGCAGTACGTTATTGCATCTTGTTACCTGCGTGTTTCTGGCGGATTCCCTAACAGTTGGAAGGGTGATTTGTTTTGGCCAAAGAGAGAACGTTATCGGCAGGCAGAACGGGCCGTTTATTAAAGCTTGGCCGTCTTGTTGGCGGGATTGCCGGCGAAATGCTCTATGAAGGTACAAGTCAGTTGGTGGCCGGGAAGCAGCCCAGGGCTTTAGATCTTCTTCTGACGCCGGCGAATGCCAGGCAGTTGACCGAAAGGCTGTCTGAGATGCGCGGTGCCGCGATGAAAGTTGGACAGCTGCTTTCTATGGAGGCTGGTGATTATCTTCCCGCTGAACTGACCGATATTCTGGCAAGGCTGCGTGAGAGTGCTTATTCAATGCCCCGGGAGCAGCTGGTAAAGGTTCTGCAAGATGCCTGGGGCCAGGGGTGGGAGAATGATTTCGAGCAGTTCTGTTTTACCCCTCTTGCAGCGGCATCTATAGGCCAGGTACATGAAGCCAGAAGCAAAGGTGGTCAACACCTTGCCATAAAAATCCAGTATCCCGGGATTCGCGACAGTATCGACAGTGACGTTAATAATGTTGCAAGCCTTCTGAAAATCCTGCGGTTGGTGCCTAAGCATTATGATCTAACCCCTTTATTGGAAGAAGCTAAGCAGCAACTGCATCAGGAAGCAGATTACTTTGCTGAAGCAGGCAATATTGCAGAATATCAGCGTTATTTGGGGGATGATGTTAATTTTGAACTGCCTGTCGTGGATCGGTCACGAAGTACCGCGGATGTTCTTAGCATGTCGTTTGTCCCGGGTGTTCCGATTGAATCGCTTATCACAGAGCCGGAGTCGGTCCGCAATCAAATCGCCACACGTCTGCTGGCTTTGCCGTTAAGAGAAGTATTCGAATGGGGGCTGGTACAGACCGACGCCAATTTCAGTAATTACCGTTATCAGCCGGGTCAGGGGCGTATTGGTCTTCTGGATTTTGGAGCAACACGGCGCTATCACGCAGATTTTATTGCGACGCTGAATCAATTGATGAACGCTGCAAGCAGGGATGATTTTTCTGCTATCGAAACTCATGCCGCAGAACTTGGTTATTTGCGCGGGGATGAAACAAAGCTATACCGCCAGGGGCTATGCAGGATGATCTATACCGTGACTGAACCTCTGCGGGGTCAGGAGATCTTTGATTTTGGCCGCTCGGACCTGTCGCAGCGGGTTGCTGAGCAGGCAATATCTTTACGGCTGCATCAGCGTTACATGCATCTGCCGTCCAGTGATGTGCTCTTTCTGCACCGTAAATTTGCCGGTACCTATTTGCTGTGTGCCCGTTTGCGTGCACAGGTAGATATAGGTGCACTGATGTCGCCTTATATACAGTAGCCGCTATGTTATGTGCTGTTCAGGCAGTGTTCTGAGATGTTTTTTCAATGAGTCAGAACTGGCCGAGTTTCTCGGCTCTTTCCAGGAGACTCAACAGTCGGGAATGGGCTTCAGATTGTTGCCAGCTGTTATCTCTGCACCAGGCGCTTAATGTAACCAGGAATATACCGGTCAGTACGATTTCCTCCGTCTGTCTGCGTCGCCCACCCGCGCGCAGTCCAGCCATATCACGCCACAGCTGGACCAGGCGTGAAAGATCAAAAATCATGGGCACCCAGTGATGAATGTGTGGCAGATGCAGCTTCGATTTTAACATCTGAGCTGTCACATTGTGGTAAGGTGCGAGCGCTTCAAACCAGCGCCAGATGATCAGCTCCAGGCGGGCAGTGGCGGATAGGTGATTAATATCATCTAGACCCGGTGCCAGCATGGCTTCGAGTGCCTGTGTAAACCAGGCATCAGCGATTGCGTTGGTATCGGCAAAGTGGCTGTGAATTTCGTGTATTGATGTGTCGCAGTGGTCCGCTAACTCCACAAGGCTGAGGTCGTACCAGTTACCCTGCTCCTGCGCCAGCTCTAATGCTGCATTGAGTATATGGCTGGCGTCTGTAGTTTGTGACTTATGTTGAGCAGTATTCATAAGATTATATTACCCGGCCGGATATAGTTGCCCGCTTCCCCCGTGGGCGATGATCTTCACCGTGTTTTTTCCATCAAGCACCGTCTGTTTATAGTATAGGGTAGTCATTAACGTAACGGCTCTTCACTGGCTGTCTGTGACGCAGGACTGAAATAATCCTGCTGGTAATCAGTAAGTCTTGGATTAGAGCCTCGTCCATTCTGCTACTTTTCCTCATGTTCCAGTGTTTGCTTTGCCGTTTTTTGAGCTTCGGGTGTCCGGTTTATGTCTGAAGTCTGGAGTGTTGTTGAGCTGGCAGCTGTGTTGGGTGTGTATTGTCTGCTGTTTCTTAACCTGACATTTTTGTAAGTTTTACGACAGCCTTTATAAAGTTGAGCCACTTAATCTTCAGGGAAATTTCTGAGGATTAAAAAATGCTAAAACGATCTTTGTTTGTCGTTGGCTTTATTGGCCTGCATCTGGGCGTGTTGTATCACAGCGTACCTGCTGAAAATCTGTTGGCTGCGCTGACGGGAAGTATTGCTCTGAGCTGTATGGCGCTGAGTGTCTGTCTGGCAGCACGGTGGCGATGGCTTGATGCGCTTTGTGGTGGTCCGGACCGGTCTTACCGGGTGCACCGCTGGCTGGGGTACGGAGCTTTAACCGGTACAGTACTTCACTGGCCATTGGCAGAAGATGGATTGGAAGGTGCAGTGCCAATACTGGCAGATGTTGCAGGCGAGTCAGGTGAATTCGCAGCGATTTCCCTGCTGACGCTTGCAGCGGTTTCTGCGCTGAAACTGGTGCCTTATCACTGGTGGAAGAAAAGCCATTTCTTAATGGGGCCGGTGTATCTGATAACGGTTTTTCACAGTTTATTCTCCGCCTTGCCTTTCAGTGCGGACAGTCATGCGTGGCTGGCTATGCTGGGGGTAAGTCTGTTGGGTACGGTTGGCTGGCTGGCAACCTTACTGAGACGTTCCGGAAGTAAAGTGGAGGCAACGGTGGTGGCGCTGAACAAAACATCAGGGCGTACAGATGTAACCCTGCAGGTGCCAGCGGACTTCGGTTGGAAGCCGGGGCAGTTTGTGAACCTTGCGGTAAAACGGCCGGGCCTGGATGAGTATCACCCGTTCAGCTTTGCTTCTGCTAAGGGAAAAGGCACGGCGCGCTTCATTATTAATGCTGCAGGTGATTTTACCCGGCAATTACATAAAGACCTCTCTCTGGGTGACAAGGTATTGCTTAAAGAGGTTGCCGGCCGGTTCCAGCCGAAAACCGGCGCAGATAGGCAGGCTCAGGTGTGGGCCGCTGCGGGAGTGGGAATTACGCCGTTTCTGGCTAGCCTTGATGCGATGTCCGCTGATAGCGGCGCTAACATTGATCTGCTGTATTGTTGTGATGCCCGGAGTGATGCTTCCTTACTGCATGAGCTGAGAGCCCATGAAGAACGGCTACCGCAATTCACCCTGCATGTGTTTACGTCCGGTCAGCGTCTGAATGCCGCTAGTCTGAACAGTATGCCTGAGTGCTGGTGGAAGGCGGATTTGTATATCTGTGGTCCCGCTTCTCTGAAGAAAATGCTGATATCGCTGTGGCGGAAGCGCGCCCCGGAATACAGGGTTTACCATGAAGATTTTGACTTCCGCAGTGCTATAAACCTACCATCGGTGCCTCACAGGTTAATGTCTGTATGTATGCACCGGATTAGCCGATATATAAAAGGGCAGATAAATGCGTATTCTCGTACTTGAAGATGACTCCGAGCTGGGCAGTTGGATACAGAGCGGTCTTACGGATGCTGGTCACGTGGTCGACTGGCTGGAAGATGGCCGCCATGCACTGGCTGCAGCAACAACGCAGGAATATGACGTAGTACTTCTCGACAGAATGACCCCGGGGCTGGATGGCCTGTCGGTGCTGAAGGCGATGCGTGCAGCCAAGAATAATGTACCGGTGCTGATTCTTTCGGCGCTGGGGGATGTGGAGTGCAGGGTTCAGGGGCTGGATGCGGGCAGTGACGATTATCTGGCCAAGCCGTTCGCCTTTACGGAGTTACTGGCGCGTATTAATGCACTGGGCCGACGTTCTCAGGCGGGAACTCAGGAAGTTGTGCAGGTACTGACAGCAGGCGATCTGGAACTTGATCTGCTGAAACGTCAGTGTACCCGACAGGGCAGGAATATTGAGCTGAATACCAAAGAGTTTTTGTTGCTGGAAATTTTATTGCGTAATCCAGGGCGGATTCAGACCAAGGCAATGCTTCTGGAAAAGGTCTGGGATTTGCGTTTTGATCCAACCACCAGTGTTGTGGAAACCCATATCAGCCGGTTGCGCGCCAAGGTTGATAAGCCTTTTGATGAGACGCTGATCAGGACAGTCCGGGGGGCCGGTTATGTTGTCGACCTTACCCGTTAATCTGAATGCGTTACGCCGTCTGAAAAAAATGACGGCGTTGCGTCAGGCAGCTTTCCTGACACTGGTCTTTCTGGCGGTACTGATGATTGCCGGATGGTTCAGCGCGCAGTGGATAAGCCGGGAGCTGGACAGCGGCATTAATGATGAGCTGAAGCTGCGGCATGAGGCGCTTTCCCGGCAGTTAAAAGATCAGCCGTCGCCAGGCAGCCTGTTACCTAACAGCTCAGTGATGTTTGCCAGTTTTACTGATGCCCGTCAGCAGGTTTTTGGCGCCGATTCAAAGAAGTTATATCGCCGTGCCGGGCTGTCTGAAATCGAATTTGAGGATACCCACTCCGACGAGGAGAGCCGCTGGCGAATTTATAATGCCCCCGCCGCCGGTGGTCAGTTGGTGGTGGCGATTAACCTGGATCACCGCTACGACGTATTAGAGCGTATCGGCCAGTCTTATCTTGTTGTCAGTATTATTGTCAGTGTTGTAACACTGGTGGTGGGCCTGATGATTGGTTTATATAACCAGCGCCGGTATAGCCGAATCAGCCAGACGCTGGATACCATTGCAGCGGGTGATCTTTCAGCCCGGATCAATCAAACGAAGGCCCGGGATGACCTGGATCTGGTGGCGCAGCGCATTGACCTGACCACCGTCCGGCTGGAAAGTCTGGTGAAACAGACTCAGGACCTTTCAGCCAATATAGCCCATGATCTGAAGACGCCGATGGCGCGTTTACGTGCCCGGCTTGAGTCCGCTCTTATCAGCCCGGAAGCGGAAGATAATGCCGTAACACTTGAAGCTGCACTTGAGCAGATAGATAAAATGATTGCCACTTTTGAGGCAATTTTGCGAATTGCTTATCTGAATTCAGGGGAGTACCGGGCACGTTTTCAGCCGTTGCCGCTGGCAGATATTGTTCGCGAAACCGCTGATATTTACAGCCCTGTGGTAGAGGACTCAGGACGACAGCTTATTCTGGATGTGAAGGGGAGTGCAGCGGTGATGTGTTCTCGTGAGCTGCTGATTCAGTTGCTGGCAAATCTTATTGAGAATGCTATCCGTCATACACCGCCGGACAGTGTCATCTGGCTTACCTGTCATGGCAGAGTACTGACAATCGAAGATAACGGCCCCGGTATACCTGCGCATGAAAGAACGCGGGTACTGGAACCGATGTACCGGCTTGAAAAAAGCCGTAGCACGTCGGGCAGTGGCCTGGGATTATCTCTGGTAAGTACGATTTCACAGCTGCATCAGGCAAAGTTGGTACTCACTGATACCGGATCTGATAAGAGTCCGGAAGGGCTTAAAATTCAGCTGGAATTTCCGGCAGCCGAGCCGTGATAAACGGAAAGTTTACAAAAATGTAAACTTCGTGGCAGGTAAGCGTCAGTTTGCAGTTACATACTGGGTTCATCGAAAGGGAATTACCCGACGAGTTAACTGTAAACTGGAGACCTGTATGAAAACTGTTAACAAGATTCTGGTTATGATTGCCTCAGTGATTATTGGCAGTCTGGCGCTGGTGGGATTTGCCACTTTAGGACTGGCTGTTGTAGGTGTGGCATTTGCCGGCATGATAGCCCTGTCACTGGTTGTTGCCTGGAAAGCACGCCGTTCGCAAAACATCGTGGCAACCTATCATAGCTAAACGGAGTCTTTCAGGGACGGACTGAACCTATAACTGATCCCTGTTACTACAAACCTTCCCGGTGCTTTCTTCCCCTTTAAGCAACCGGCAAGGTTTGTTTTCGTTTTGGGGTGTGGATGTTTATTTCCGGCCCCTTGCTCGCGTTTAACTTACTTTTTCTGCTCCGGTATTAGTTATCAGTGTTGTCCGGTAAGTAGTTAGCAATGTTGTTCATTGCCCTTTGTACGTATGTCTCTTTTTCACCGACCGGCGCAACATAATGCATCGCTTCGCAGGCAGCTTCTGTTCCCTGTAACCGGGCAATCAGCCAGAAGGCCAGGTATTGCGATGCCAGACATCCGCCGGCGGTGGCGATATTGTCTTTCGCAAAAAATGCCTGATTGAGTACTTCAACGCCGGCTTCCTGCACCCAGGGTTTAGTGGTCAGGTCTGTACAGGCGGGGATGTTGCTGAGTAAGCCCAGTTTGGCAAGTACCAGAGCACCGGAACACTGAGCGCCGATGAGCTGGCGTGATGGATCAAGCTGGAGTTGCGATATTATTTCAGGGGCCTGAATGATGTCGCGGGTTTTCATACCGCTGCCAATGATCACTGCGTTAGCCTGGCTAGCTTCGCTAAGGGATACGTGACGGTGCATTGTTACCCCGTTCATTGATGTGACTTGCTCAGTAGGGGCCGCAATGGTCACCCGCCAGTTAGATGTTTTTATTCGGTTAAGAATACCCAGGGCAATCAGTGAGTCGAGCTCATTAAATGCATCGAAGCTGAGAATTGAAATATGCATGAGGCATCAGTCCTTGTTTTGGTTCTGTGTGGGTATTGCAGCGCTGTAATAACTTGTGAGGCCTCAGTGTATTGCTTAGTATCATGACAATAAAATTATTGTCATGGATACATTGTTGATGTCTGCATCCCGTTATAAACAGCTGGTGGATCAGTTTGCTGCCCGGATACAGGCCGGTCAGCTGGAACCGGGTACCCGGCTGCCGACTCACCGGCAGTTAGCGAAAGAACACAATATGGCGCTGGTCACGGCATCAAGGGTGTATGCCGAGCTTGAAAAAATGGGGCTGGTGAGTGGCGAGACGGGGCGGGGGACCTTTGTGCGGGATATGTTGGTGCCTGCCGGGCACGGTGTTGATCAGCAGCCAGTTGCCGACGGGATGCTGGATCTGAATTTCAATTCACCGTCACTGCCAAGCCAGACACAGTTGCTGCGCAACAGTCTAAGAGAATTGAGTCTGGCGGGTGATCTGGAAGCTTTACTGCACTATCAGCCCCATGCCGGGCGGCGCCATGAGCGGGCCATTGTGGCAGAGTTTCTGAAATGCCGGGGGCTACAGGCAGACGCTGAGCAGGTGTTGATTGTCAGCGGTGCTCAGCACGGGTTGGCCTGTACGGTCATGGGGTTGCTCAATCCGGGGGATGTAGTGGCAGCTGATGCGCTGATTTATCCGGGGTTTAAGGTGGTGTCGGAGACTCATCGCCTTGAGCTGACGCCGCTTGCATTGGGGCGTGACTGCCCTGATCTGGATACGCTGGAGGCTGTGTGTCAGCGGCGTAAAGTCCGGGCTGTATATGCTATGCCAACTCTGCACAATCCTATGGGCTGGGTGCTGGATCTGGCCTGGCGGGAACGTCTGGTGAAGATTGCCCGCCAGTATGATTTGCTGATTATTGAAGACGCTGCGTATGCCTTGCATGTTGAAGATGCCCCGCCTCCCTTGGCGAGTCTGGCACCGGAGCGGACTGTCTATGTTTCCGGATTATCAAAAAGTGTCGCGACCGGATTACGTTTTGGCTTTGTGGTGGCGCCCCCGCAGAAAGTGGCAGCCATTGAGCGGGTTATCAGAGCAACCACCTGGAATACGCCGGCACTGGTTACCCGAATGGCCTGTCAGTGGATTACGGATGGAACCGTCGCTCAGCTGGAGGCTGAAAAGCGCAATGATGCCATGCAGCGGCAACAGGTCGCCAAGCAGATATTGCAGGGTGTTGACTATATCAGCCATCCCGCATCGTATCTGATCTGGTTGCCTTTGCCGGAAGAAGCCAGAGCCGATCAGATTGTGACTGAGTTACTGGCTGCCAATATATCGGTGTCTACTGCAGAGCCGTATGCCACCACTGAGCATGTGCCCCATGCGTTACGTCTGGCGTTGGGATCTGTGGCGCTGGAAGACTTGCCGCAGGCGCTGCAAAAGGTCAGAGACGTAGTGAGCCTGTATATCTACTGAGAAGTCTTAAGCGTGTGTATTGTTAAAATATCAGGGCTATTCTGGCAGGCGGGAATTATGTGTCGGTATTTTTCTGCCAGTGGTGCCTGGACGGGTCGTATTCAGTGTCAGTCTGTTTATGGGCAGGAGAGTAACAGGTGATTTACACCGTAATCGCCTTGTTTGTTGCCGGGGCTATGTTTTGGCAGGTTATTTACTGAACAGTAATAGCGGAAAAAGGCGCAGCCTTATACGTGATTCAGCTTTGAAATAACAGCCCCGGAGTCAAAGTCCGACATGTTGACGTAAAAGGATGGCGTGAATGGATAAGTTGTCGCTTACGCTATAAATTAACATCTCACCTAATCAGTATGTTGAATACCTACTGAGGTATCCCATAACAATTATTAGTCTTGCTGTTCGCGAAGCTGACAGCTTGGAGGCGTAATCTACATGTCTAAATTTCCGAGTAAAGCCAAGGTCGTTATCATCGGCCAGGGTGGTATTGTCGGCGCGTCCGTCGTTCATCACCTGATCGAACGTGGTTGGGACGATATCGTTGGTATCGATAAGTCTGCCATCCCAACTGATATCGGTTCTACTGCTCACGCATCTGACTTCTGCTTTAACACTGCGCACGATCAGATGACTATCTTCACGACTAAGTACTCTATCGATTTCTTCGAGAAGATGGGTCGTTATGAGCGTATCGGTGGTATCGAAGTTGCACGTAAGGGCGACGACGAGCGTATGGACGAGCTGAAGCGCCGTGTTACTTCCGGTAAGGCTTTCGGTAACCGCGTTCGCATGATGAGCACTGCAGAAGCGAAAGAAAAATTCCCGCTTCTGGAAGAAGACGTAATCCAGGGTGCCCTGTGGGATCCGGATGCAGGTCTGGTTGTACCACGTTCTCAGACTGTTGCCGGTGAGCTGGTTGAAGCTGCTGAAAAAACAGGCAAGCTGAAGACGTTTGCGAACACTGCATGTACTGGTCTGAAAATTGAAGATGGCCGCATTAAAGGTGTAGAAACCGAGCGTGGTTACATCGAAGCAGAATACGTTGTTGTATGTGCTGGCCTGTGGGGCCGTCTGATCGCTGAAATGGCGGGCGAAGATCTGCCTGTTATGCCGGTTGACCACCCACTGACTTTCTTCAAGCCATTCAACGAGTTTGAAGGTACCGGTAAAGAAATCGGTTACCCACTGCTGCGTGACCAGGGTAACTCTGCTTACCTGCGTGACACAGGTGACCCGAAGTCTTCTGAAGGCGGTCAGCTGGAATGGGGTTACTACGAAGAGAAAGAACCTCGTATGTGTCACCCACGTGACATTCTGGAAAAAGAAGAAGCGCGTCTGTCTCCGTCCCAGCGTGACCTGGAACTGGAAGAAGTTATCGAGCCGCTTGAGCGCGCGATGGAACTGACTCCTGTACTGGCTGAACTGGGTTACGACGAGAAGTACTCTTTCAACGGTCTGCTGCAGGTAACTGCAGATGGTGGTCCGTCTATCGGTGAGTCTTCTAACGTACGTGGCCTGTGGTACGGCGTTTCTGTATGGGTTAAAGATGGCCCGGGTACCGGTAAGGTTATCGCTGACTGGATGACTGACGGCCGTACTGAATTCGACCACAGCAGCATCGATGTAGCACGTGCTTACCCATTCCAGTGTGAAGAGAAGTACATCCACGACCGTTGCTACGAGTCTGCATTCAAGATCTACAACCCACCTGTACACAACCGTGAGCCATACACTGCTGCCCGTGGTAAGTTCCGCAGCCCGTTCTGGGAGCGTGAAAACGAGCTGGGCGGTTACTTCATGGAAATCGCTGGTTGGGAACGTGCTCACGGTTATGCGAGCAACGAACACCTGCTGGAAGAGTACGGCGACAAAGTGCCTGTACGTAAAGCAGAATGGGACAGCCGTCACTTCTTCCGCGTATCTAACGCTGAGCATCTGAAGATGTCTGAAGATGTGGGCATGATCAACCTGTCTCACTTCGCAATCATCGATGTTACCGGTCCGGACGCTGAGAAGCTGATGGAATACACCTGTGTCGCTAAAGTAGGTGGCGACACTCCAATCGGTAAGGGTGTATACACTCACTTCCTGGATCACGTAGGTGGTGTGCGTGCCGACCTGACTGTTCTGCGTCTGGGTGAGCAGCACTATCGTGTAATTGACGGTGGTGATGCGGGTCACCGTGACCTGGTATGGCTGAAGCGTATGGCTCAGGACAAAGGCTTTGACGCTCAGGTAACCAACGAGACTCAAAACTACGGCTGTCTGGGTGTATGGGGTCCTAACGCCCGTGCAGTTCTGGAAAAAGTAGTTGATGACCCGGCGTCTATCAGCACTGAAAACTACCCGTTTGCAGCAGTTAAAGACATCAAGATCGGTGGCGTTGACTACACCTTCTTCCGTATTTCTTACGTAGGTGAGCAGGGCTGGGAGATCCACTTCAAGATGGAAGATGGTCTGGCACTGTGGGATGCGGTATACGCGCAGGGTGTTACCCCTGTAGGTATCGAGACTTACGCGAACAGCCGTCGTCTTGAGAAGAGTCTGCGTCTGCAGAACGCTGATATCCTGACTGAATACAACCTGCTGGAAGTTGACCTGGCCCGTCCTAAGGTTAAGGCAGCTGAGTTCTTCGGTAAGGATGCGCTGCTGGCTCAGCGTGAGCGTGAGCATCAGCCAGCATACCTGTGTACTCTGGTTATGCAGGAAAACGTTGATTCTAACGGTGTTGCACGTTACCCGGTGGGTAACTGCCCAATTCTGGATCCGGCTACCGGTGAAGCGCTGATCGACTCTGAAGGTCGTCGTTCTTACACCACCAGTATCGTTTACGGTCCAAGCATTGGTAAGAACATTGCTCTGGGTTACCTGCCATACGAGTATTGCGAAAAAGGCCGCGAGCTGGAAATCGAATACTTCGGTGACAACTACAAGGTAACTGTAGAAGCCGTTGGTTACGGTGCGCTGTACGATCCTGAGAACGGTAAGCCACGTTCTTAATCGTTAGCTGTAATAATCAAAAAGCCGGTGTCTTTGGATGCCGGCTTTTTTGTTTGTACCTTCAGTGTGCGCGAGCTGGAAATCGAGCTTACTTTCGGCAGTGACAACGGCAAGGTAACTGTAGAAGCCGTTGGTTACGGTGCGCTGTACGATCCTGAGAACGGTAAGCCACGTTCTTAATCATCAGATGTAATAATCAAAAAGCCGGTGTCTTTGGATACCGGCTTTTTTGTTTGTACCTTCAGTGTGCGCGAGCTGGAAATCGAGCTTACTTTCGGCAGCGGCAGCTACAAGATAGCAGTAGAAGCCGTTGGTTACGGTGCCCTGTACGATCCAGAGAACGGTAAGCCACGTTCTTAATCGTCAGTAAGACCTAAAAAAGCCGGTGTCTTTGGATGCCGGCTTTTTTGTTGGTGGCGGGTGGTGCTGAGCCGGATTACTTTCCACCGGCAAGGTCGATGAAGCTTCCGGTGGTATAGGAGGCTTTATCAGAGAGCAGCCAGGCGATGGCTTCAGCTACTTCTTCCGGTTGTCCGCCCCGCTGCATAGGAATAGCCGGTTTTAAGCGTTCGATACGTTCGGGTTCACCACCGTCGCGGTGCATATCTGTATAAATAAAGCCTGGACGCACACCGTTTACCCGAATATCTTCTGCGGCCAGTTCAGTGGCGAGGCCTGTCGTCAGAGTATCGATCGCGCCTTTGGAGGCGGCATAGTCGATGTATTCCCCGGGAGAACCTGTGCGGGCAGCAACTGAGGAAACATTGACGATGGCGCCGCCTTGTCCTCCGTGGTTTACGGACATGCGCATGATGGCTTCTCTGCAGCACAGGAAGTAGCCGGTGACATTGGTTGTGAGGATTTCATTAATGCGGTCTGCGGTCATATCCTGCAGGCGCATCTGAGGCTTGAGGATACCGGCATTGTTGACCAGATGGGTCAGTGGCCCAAAGGTATCATCAATGGTTTGGAACATCTCTTTAACTTGTGCTTCCTGGCTGACGTCGGCCTGCAGAAGCAAAGTATTACAGCCCTGCTGGCGCAGCTCGGTGCTGAGCTCTTCGGCGCATTGCGTTTGCCGGTGGTAATTCAGGCAAACATTATAGTTCTGGCTGGCCAGTAAGCGGGCAGTAGCGGCGCCAATGCCGCGGCTCGCCCCGGTGATCAAAACTGTTTTTTCTGACATGGGGCGCTCCTTAAGTTTTGTCGAGATCAGCGTAAGCTGATGATTTCCCAGTTGTTGGCTTTGGCTGTTGCGGTCAGGGTTTCGTCAGCATCAACAGCCACCGGATGATCGACCAGCTTTAATAATGGCAGGTCGTTATTCGAGTCACTGTAAAAATAGCTGCCTTCAAGGCTGTAAGGGTTATCTTTCAGCCAGCTGTTCAGACGGGTAACTTTGCCTGCCTGGAAGCAGGGCGTGCCGGCGACTTTGCCTGTGTAACGGCCGTCGATCATTTCCGGATCGGTGGCAATGATTTCATCGACACCGAGTTTTGCGGCAATTGGCCCGGTTACAAAACGGTTAGTGGCAGTGATAATCAGTGTGTAGTCGCCCTGATCTTTATGTTTCTGCAGCAGTGCAGCGGCTTTAGGCAGCATCATGGTTGCCACTTTTTCAGTCATGAATTGCTGATGCAGGCTTTGCAGTTGTTCAGGTTCAAGCTCTGCCAGAGGTTTCAGCGCAAACTCAAGGAACTCTTCAATATCCAGCGTGCCTGCGACGTACTGATCAAAGAAATAGTCGTTAGCCTGACGGTAGGCGTCTGTATCAACGATGCCTTTTTCGCAGAGAAATTCCCCCCAGGCGTGATCGCTGTCGCCGTTTAACAGGGTGTTATCAAGATCAAAAATTGCCAGTGCCACGCTACTGCTCTCCTGAAAATGCAGCAGGTATAACGGAACCTGCCGTCTGAAAATGCTTCTAAAGGCGCTAGCATAGTGACTTGGCACGATCCTCGCAAATGATCCTTGCTGCCGGCGGCTTTGCGGTTTGCGCCAGCGCGCGGAATTATGGAACAATAGGGCAAAAGATTTATAAGGAATTACCGTGATTGATTCAGACGGGTTCAGACCGAATGTCGGTATCATTCTGGCAAACTCGATGGGTCAGGTACTTTGGGCAAGACGAATTGGACAAGATGCATGGCAGTTCCCCCAGGGGGGGATTGATCGCTCAGAAACACCTGAGCAGGCGATGTACCGGGAACTCAAAGAAGAGATCGGACTGTCGCCGGAAGATGTTGAAATTGTTGCTGTGACCCGTGGTTGGCTAAGGTACAGACTACCCAAGAGAATGATTCGGCACCACTCACATCCGGTGTGTGTCGGCCAGAAACAGAAATGGTTTTTACTGCGGATGCTGAGTGAAGACAGCGCTGTCAGTATCAATGAAACAGAGACGCCTGAGTTCGATGGCTGGCGCTGGGTAAGCTACTGGTATCCGCTGGGACAGGTAGTTGCCTTTAAGCGTGATGTTTATCGTAAGGCAATGCGCGAACTGTCTCCTAAGCTGACCCGGTTAGTACTGGACGGTTGGCTGTAACTTACCAGCAGAGGATAAAATTAAGGGTATGATACCGGTCATCCGGTGTTATGCCGGTCAGGCCGCTATCTGATAATGTCTGGCCTGAGCTTCGATTAATAATAACAACGCCTGGGAGAGCGACAGCATGCTAGAAGCACTGCGGAAAATAGTACAAGAAGTTAACTCAGCACCGGACCTGGAGTCAGTGCTACGGGTTATCGTTCGACGCGTACAGCGTGCAGTGCGTACTGATGTTTGCTCAATCTATCTGCTTGATCCGGCAACCCAGCGTTTCATTCTGAAGGCAACCCAGGGGCTGAATAAGAAGTCCGTGGGGCAGGCCAGTCTTTCCCGTTCTGAGGGTATTGTCGGGCTGGTGGGTGAGCGTGCCGAACCCATTAACCTCGAAGATGCTTCGAAACACCAGGCTTACAGTTACATTCAGGAAACTGGCGAAGAGAAGTTTCACGCTTTTCTTGGTGTGCCGATCATCCACCACCGTGAACTGCTGGGTGTATTAGTTGTTCAGCAGGAAGCTATCCGTCGCTTTGATGAGACCGAAGAAGCCTTCATGGTAACCATGTCGGCTCAGCTGGCCGGTGTGATTGCGCACGCAGAGGCAACCGGTTCTATCGGTAAGCTGGATGACGTAAAGAATAAAGGTAAAACTGACCGTAAGTTTGAAGGTGTGTCCGGCTGTGTGGGTGTGGCCATTGGTCAGGCTGTGGTCATGACGCCTCTGGCGGACCTGAACGGTGTGCCGGACCGGCAGGCCAAAGATATTGAGCTGGAAAAAGAGAAATTCCAGAACGCGCTGGCATCCGTCCGCAAAGATATCAAGAAGGTTGCCCGCAGTTTATCCAAGCGGCTGCGCTCAGAAGAGCGGGAGCTGTTTGATGTCTACCTGCGTATGCTGGATGACAATGCGCTGGCCGGCGAAGTGGTTGCGCAGATTGAAAACGGTAACTGGGCGCAGGGTGCATTGCGTAAGGTTGTTGAGGAACATGTCCGTCAGTTTTCCCTGATGGAAGATCCCTACCTGCGCGAGCGTGCCAGTGATATCCGGGATCTTGGTCGCCGGATACTGACCTGGCTGCAGTCTTCTGCGCCGTCTCTTGCTGAAATTGATTTTCCTGAAAACGCGATTTTGGTTGCTGACGAGCTAACACCGGCAATGCTGGGTGAGGTGCCGACTGATAAGCTGGTAGGTTTGTTGTCGGTAAACGGTTCCGGTAATTCTCATGCTGCAATTCTTGCCCGTTCAATGGGGATTCCGACGGTGATGGGGGCGGTCGACCTGCCTTATACCCGTATTGAAGGCATGCAGATTATTCTGGATGGCTTTTCCGGGCGGGTTTTTGTTAATCCGTCTGATGATCTGTTGCAGTGCTACCAGGATATTATTGATGAAGAGCGCCAGGTTAATGCTGATCTGGAAGGCCTCAAAGAATTACCGGCAGAAACCAAAGACGGTTACCGGATGCCCTTATGGGTGAATACCGGTCTGGTGACAGATGTTGCCCGTTCCCTTGATCGGGGGGCGGAAGGTATCGGCCTGTACCGGACCGAAATTCCGTTCATGATCCGTGACTTCTTCCCCAGCGAACAGGATCAGACAGAAACTTACCGGCGTCAGTTGGAGGCCTTTGCGCCCCGGCCGGTGACAATGCGGACATTGGATGTGGGTGGGGATAAGCCTCTGCCATACTTCCCGATTGAAGAAGAGAATCCGTTTCTGGGTTGGCGGGGTATCCGTATTACACTGGATCACCCGGAAATATTTCTGGTGCAGATCCGGGCCATGCTGAGAGCGGCGGAAGGGCTGGATAACCTGCGTATTATGTTGCCGATGGTGACAAGCGTTCATGAGGTGGATGAAGCGAAGTCTCTGATCAGTCAGGCGGTCAGTGAGCTGCGTGAGGAAGGGGTTAAGGTTGTTCAGCCGCAGATTGGGGTAATGGTTGAAGTGCCGGCGGCGGTGTATCAGGTGCGGCGTTTTGCCCGGCGGGTAGACTTTATTTCGGTGGGTTCTAACGACTTGACCCAGTATCTGCTGGCGGTTGACCGGAATAACCCGCGGGTGGCGAATCTGTATATGTCGTATCACCCGGCGGTATTACGGGCGTTACAGTTCATTGTGCAGGAAGCACATAAGGAAGAAGTGACTGTCAGTATCTGTGGTGAGATGGCTGCTGATCCTGGCGGTGCCGTGCTGCTGATGGCAATGGGGTACGATATGTTATCGATGAACGCCACGAATCTGCCACGGGTGAAATATACTATCCGCCATGTGACGATCGAGCAGGCCAGTGGTTTGTTATCCACCATTCTTTCGATGGATGATGCCGATAAAATTCACCTGCTGATTCGCGATACCCTGAAGAAGTGGGGGCTGGGGCAGTTTACCCGGCCGACAATTCCCGACTGATATTTACCTCCGATATCCTGCTTTCAGGGTGTCGGAGTCTTTCCGGTGCTGTCTGTTGCCGGTTCTTATTTGCTATCTGAACTGCCGAAAGGCGGAATCTCTAATTCAAATTCAATCTGTTCGGTTGCACCTGTTGCATCGTAATTCTGTTCGATGATGCGGGTTCTGCCCTGATAATCCTGCAGGACGACTGTTGTCGCCCGGGTGCCGTAATGTTCGAGTTTTATAAAGCTGCTGGACAGTGCTCTTTCGATTTCTAAGCCTACCTGGGTGTCGGGAAGCAAATGGTCGGGATAGCGCTGTGGATCGGCCATCATCCGGATAAGTGTTTGTGGATCAGGATCTTGCGCCTGAATGATATCTGTCAGGCGCTGCTTTTGGTGAGTGGTTTTAGGCCAGTCTGTATCCAGCTGAGCGTTGCTGATACCGAAAATTCCGGCTGAAAGTTGCTGGCACTTGTTACTCACATTTGAGGCATAGAATAGACCGGACGAATCCGCTACCATAAGGTTAAAACCATCGTATGGAACGGTTGTTTGAATCACGTCTGATGCATAACGATGCGCGCTTATGGAAGAGCTCAGAAATTCTGTCGTAAGTAAGCCCCGGGACTTGTTGGAAGACGCAGTGTGTAAACCGTTCCGGTGGTTTGTTATGGCGCTGAAGTGGCCGTTTCTGGCAATACCCAGCCAGGTGCCGCTATGCAGTGAGTCCCGGCCGGCAATGATGCCAGCCGGAGAGTCCCAGAGATGAAGTGACCGTGTGTGCCTTGCGTATTGCTCGTCACGGTTAGCAACCAGTATCAGGTTGTATGTCGGGTGTTGCCGGTAGGCAAAAACAATCAGGCACATTGGTTATCTCTCTGTTGGATTCAGTCAACCTTATCGGGAAAAAAGTGATGTTGCTACTGTTCTTGGGATACCTGGTGCTGGGGGCGTTCGCCGGTATACTGGCGGGTTTGTTTGGTGTCGGTGGCGGGCTGGTGATTGTGCCGGTGCTGGTGGTGACGTTTCAGCTTCAGGGAATGGCGCCGGAGGTGCTCACCCATGTCGCCGTAGCGACATCGCTGGCGACCATCGTGATTACCTCTATCAGTTCAATTTCTGCCCACCATAAACGAGGGGCGGTGCGCTGGCGTTTGTTCCGGTTCATCGGGTTGGGTGTTGCCTTTGGATCGGCGCTGGGTGTTGTTACTGCGATTGAGCTTGAAGGTAAGGTTATCCAGTTAGCGATTGGGGTGTTTGCCCTGTATGTGGCTGTAATGATGGGGCTGGATGTTGTGCCAAAAGGTGGCGGTAAACCTTCCCGGCCAGGGTTGGTGGTGTCCGGTGGATTCATTGGCTGGGTATCGGCTATTTTTGGTATCGGGGGTGGCACACTAACGGTGCCATACCTTAACTGGAAACAGGTCAATATGCAGGAGGCGGTAGCCACTTCGGCAGCCTGCGGTTTCCCAATCGCTGTGGCCGGTGCGGTAACGAATGCCTTGATGGGGCAGGGGAACGCCAATCTGGATGAGTGGAGTCTGGGCTATATTTATCTGCCCGCTTTAGTTGGGATCAGTCTGACCAGTTACGGTTTTGCTAAATTCGGTGCGAAGCTGGCGCATTCTATGTCACCAACCATGTTGCGCCGGGCGTTTTCAGTATTTCTGTTACTGGTTGCCGGTAAGTTTATCCTTTCGAATATATGAGTTTTCCGGTAGGAGTGATCCGGGCGCTGGCTGAATCACTCCTGCAGGCATAATCTTGTAAGCCTCTGTATAATCCCCGCGTCTGATATTAATATGAGCATCCATTGAACGGATGATTTTCTGGCCTGTCTTTATTTGGCGATGACTGAATTTAAATTAAAGGATTTCTATGTGGGTACATGATATCAACCCGATTGCGGTTGATCTGGGTATGCTGCAGATTCACTGGTATGGTCTGATGTATCTGATCGGCTTTGCGTCTGCCTGGTATCTGGGTAATTACCGTGCGGCACAGCCGGGTTCGGGCTGGAATGCTCAGCAGGTTTCCGATCTGATATTCTGGGGCGCCATGGGTGTAGTGCTCGGTGGCCGGTTTGGCTATGTGCTGTTTTATAATTTCCCGCAGTTTCTTGATGACCCGCTCTGGCTGTTTGCGATCTGGGAAGGGGGGATGTCTTTCCATGGTGGCCTGCTGGGGGTGATTACTGCTATCGCAGTATTTGCCTGGAAGTACAAGAAGGGCTTTTTTGAGATTGCTGACTTTGTAGCACCTCTGATTCCTATCGGCCTGGGGGCCGGGCGTTTAGGTAACTTCATTGGTGGTGAGCTCTGGGGGCGGGCAACCGACCAGACCTGGGGAGTGATTTTCCCCCGCGCCGGTGATCAGTTGGGGCGGCATCCTTCACAGCTTTATGAAATGGTGCTTGAAGGTGTGGTGATGTTTGCGGTGCTTTGGCTGTATACCCGTAAACCCCGTCCGCCAATGGCTGCATCCGGCTTGTTTTTGCTGATGTACGGTCTGTTCCGTTCCTTTGTTGAGCTGTTCCGTGAGCCGGACGGGCATATTGGTTTTGTGGCCCTGGACTGGCTGACAATGGGGCAGCTGTTATCTTTACCGATGATTGTTATCGGTGCACTTTTTTTATTGATGGCACACAAGCGTGTCGCAGGTAATGCCCGGGTATAAGGCATTATCTTCAGAATACCGGAGACCGATAGTATGCAGGCTTATCTGGATTTATTAGCAGATGTAATGAACACGGGTACTGATAAAGGGGATCGTACCGGTACGGGTACGCGTTCTGTATTTGGCCGGCAAATTCGTTATGACCTTGCAGAAGGTTTTCCTCTGCTGACCACTAAGAAGCTGCATTTTAAATCGATCGCAGTTGAGCTGCTCTGGTTCCTGCGGGGTGATACCAATATTCGCTATCTGAAAGAAAACGGTGTCAGTATCTGGGATGAGTGGGCGCTGGAAAACGGCGAACTTGGTCCTGTGTATGGTGCGCAGTGGCGTAACTGGCAGGGGGCTGACGGGCAGTTTTATGATCAGGTGCAGGCGCTGGTAGACGGGCTCAAGAATAACCCGAATTCCCGGCGGCATATTATCAATGGCTGGAACGTGGCACTGTTGCCGGATGAGTCTAAAAGCCCGCAGGAGAACGCAGCGGATGGCCTGATGGCTTTGCCTCCCTGCCATGCTCTGTATCAGTTTTATGTTGCTGATAATAAGCTGAGTGCTTCCCTGTATATTCGCAGTAATGATCTGTTTCTGGGGCATCCTTACAATACTGCTTCGCTGGCGCTGCTGACGCATATGCTGGCTCAGCAGTGTGATCTGGACGTGGGTGATATTGTGCTGAGTCTGGGGGATGCGCATATTTATGCAAACCATTTCGAACAGGTGGAAACTCAGCTGCAGCGTACACCTAAAGCGTTGCCGCAACTTCGTATTAAACGCCGTCCTGCTTCGATTTTTGACTATGAGTTTGATGACTTTGAAATAGTTGGATATGAAGCAGATGCGCATATCGGTGCGCCGATTGCTGTCTAACGCAGTCAGTGCTGGCTGTGGATAAGTAGAGGTTGTTGTATACAGGCAGCTGCAGGTTATTCTGTGGCTGCTTTTTTATTTTGAAGAGCTTTGGCAACATGCCTTATTATTAGGCGCATATTTATGGCAGGCCTGCCCGTCTGGCTGGCTGCTCTTACCTGACAGGATATTCATGAAACTCGCTATTATTGTGGCTCAGGCCGAAAACCGCGTTATAGGTATTAACAATAATCTGCCGTGGCATTTGCCGGAAGATCTGCGTTACTTCAAACAGGTAACAATGGGTAAGCCGATTATCATGGGCCGGAAAACGTTCGAGTCTATCGGTCGGCCTTTACCTGGCAGAGCTAACATCGTAATTACCCGGGATGCTGAATATAAGCATGACGGTATTAAGGTTGTTCACAGTCTGACAGAAGCCCGTGAGTTGGCGGAAAGTATCTGTCTGGTGGACGGGCGGGATGAAGCGATGATTATCGGTGGGGCTGAGATTTATAACCAGGCACTGGCGGACGCAGATACCCTGTATTTAACGCAGGTACATGCCAGTGTTGACGGAGATGCCTTCTTTCCTGAGTTCCATCCGGGAGAGTGGGCCGAGTCGGGACGTGAAACCTATCAGCCTGATGAGACAAATCCTTATGCGTACAGCTTTATTGTATTGCAGCGTATTAGCGGGGCGGCATAACCATGCTATCAGTCCTTCTGGCTTTACTGGCTGACGGTAAGTTTCATTCTGGCCAGGATTTAGGAAATGCGCTGGGTGTCAGTCGCAGTGCTGTATGGAAACAGATGCAGCTGGTCCAGGCGCTGGGGCTGGAAGTGTACAGTGTTAAGGGACGAGGTTACCGGGTTCCCGGTGGGATTGACCTGCTTGATGCTGAGAAACTGGTGGCCGGATTTGATCCGGGTGTTGCAGGTAAAATTGAACTGCAGCCTGTTGAATACAGCATGCCTTCTACCAATGCTGCGGCGCTGGCTGGGTTTGCAGATCTTTCCGCTGGCTGTCGGTTATATGTGGCTGAGCAACAAACGGCCGGACGTGGTCGCCGGGGGCGTCAGTGGGTTAGCCCGTTTGCAGCCAATCTGTATTTTTCACTCACCTGGCAGTTCACGAATGGTGTGGCTGCGCTCGAGGGCTTGAGTCTGGTGGTGGGTGTTGCACTTCTCAGGGGGCTTCGCCAGCTGGGCGTGAATGATGTCTCGGTGAAGTGGCCGAATGATTTATTGTGGCGCAACCGTAAGCTTGCGGGTGTGTTGCTGGAAATGGCTGGCGATGCATCAGGCGACTGTAATGTTGTAATCGGTGTGGGGCTGAATGTGAATATGCCACGCCAGGAAATGAATGATGTTGATCAGCCATGGGTGGATCTGACTGAAATTATGGGCAAGGTGCCTTCGCGGACTGAAGTTTTGAGTGCAATGATTAATGCTCTGGTCCCAACCCTTGAAGAGTTTGTTAAAGAAGGATTTAGCGGTCTTCGGGATGAATGGCAGGCGGCGAACGGTTTTCAGGATCAGCCTGTTGTTTTGCAGACCGCTCAGCACAGTATTCAGGGTGTATGTCGCGGTGTAAACGAAACCGGTGCGCTGTTGCTTGAAACCGGCAGTGGCACGGAAGCATTCCATGGTGGTGAGGTCAGTCTGAGAGCATCATGAGCGTTCTGGATATTGATATCGGTAACAGCTTTCTGAAATGGCGTTTAGTGGACGAAAGTGGTCAGCGTCAAAGTGGCCGCTGTCTGGTGACGGATTATCCTCAGGTTTTTAGTGGTCGATTGCTTGCCGGTGTTGAGCGAATCAGAGTCGCCTCTGTTGCTGGTACCGCTGTGAACAGTGCCTTGCAGCTTTGGGGGCGGGAGCAGTTGGGGCTGGAAGCTGAGTTTGCTGTCACCGGCAAAAAAGCTTCAGGTGTGACTAACAGTTATGTAGATCCTTCAAGAATGGGGGTCGATCGCTGGCTGGCAATGGTTGCGGCATACAAACATCAGCAGGGTGCATGCTGGGTGGTTGATTGTGGCAGTGCTATTACCGTGGAACAGCTGTCAGAGGACGGAGTGCACCTGGGTGGTTATATTGTGCCGGGTTTGCCGCTTATGGGTAAGAACCTTTTATCTAATACGGCTGAGATAATCGTCGACCGTTCAATTGATGCATTTGAATATGCGCCGGGAACAGATACCAGTTCAGCTGTGCAACAGGGATTGAACTGGGTTTTCCGGTCGATGGCGCATCAGTTGGCCCGTGAAGTAGCGGCTCCGGTGTATGTGACCGGAGGTGACGGTGAGTTGTTTACTCGGTTGATGGGTGAGCATCACGGTGATTGTCAGTATTTGCCGGAGCTTGTGTTGGATGGGTTGGCAGAGGTGCTGGGATAACATGCGCTGGGCGATTGTTTTGTTGCTGTTAGCCAATGTGATTATGTTTGCCTGGTATTCTCAGAGTGGGCCAGAAGTACAGGTTGGGCAGGAAGAGGATAAAGGGCCTGTGCAGTTGCTGGCAGAGGTGGATGCAACCAATCTGTTGCGTCGCAATGAGCAGGCTTCCTCGCCGCCGTCTGTTGAGTCAAAAGAATTAACCTGTGCAGTCATCGGGGGGCTGTATACGGATCAGGAAGCCAACCAGTTCTTTGAAGCTCTGCAGGGCTATCAGCTTGAAGGAGTGCTTAGGGATAAGCGCAAGGATGAGGTGCTGGGTTATGAGGTTGCTGTCAGCTTGCCGTTAACAGTTCTGCAAACGGAGCGTTTGCAGGCTGAGGGTTTTACGTTACGTCAGTTTAATCAGCAAATGGTGGCGCAATTTGTTGCCTTTAGCGCAGCCAGAGATGTGCGGGTCAGACTAGCGCCGGAAATAGAGGCTGAAATATCAGCGCTTGAGCGTAAAACCGGTGGCTTTGAGGTTTGGGTCAGTCTGTATGACGGAGAAGAAACCGTCAGTAAAATCAAGCTGATAGCGGCCCGGCTGGGTTTATTGTTAAAAATTGAAAAAAAGTTGTGTAAAGGGGTTGCAAGCACCCAGTCTCGTGAGTAATATGTGCGCCACTTCGCTGCTGATGCCGGTATAGCTCAGTTGGTAGAGCAACTGACTTGTAATCAGTAGGTCCCGAGTTCGACTCTTGGTGCCGGCACCATTTAGCAATGGCGAAGTATGGTAAGGTGGGGTTCCCGAGTGGCCAAAGGGATCAGACTGTAAATCTGACGCGCAAGCTTCGGTGGTTCGAATCCACCTCCCACCACCATTTAAAGCCATACAGGCTAGAGAAGCGGGTATGGTATAGTGGTATTACATCAGCCTTCCAAGCTGATGAGGCGGGTTCGATTCCCGCTACCCGCTCCACTTATGTTGTGCTCATGTAGCTCAGGGGTAGAGCACACCCTTGGTAAGGGTGAGGTCGGCGGTTCAAATCCGCCCATGAGCTCCAGAATTTACAGAGGGTAGATATAGCAATATATCTACCCTTTGTTGTATGTGGCGACGTGGTAGTTATACACACAGCATTATGACCTTTTACTGGGAATAAACAGACATGGCTAAGCAAGCATTTGAACGTAGTAAGCCGCACGTTAACGTTGGTACAATCGGCCACGTTGACCACGGTAAAACAACTCTGACAGCGGCACTGACCCGCGTATGTGCAGAAGTATTTGGTGGTGAAGCGGTAGCGTTTGACGGTATCGACAATGCACCAGAAGAGCGTGAGCGTGGTATTACTATCGCAACTTCTCACGTTGAATACGATTCTAACGACCGTCACTACGCGCACGTAGACTGCCCGGGTCACGCCGATTATGTTAAAAACATGATCA
>NZ_JAFIDL010000133.1:0-281 GCF_017051665.1 Aliamphritea spongicola | reverse complement strand
CGTTGCAGCTCTCCGCGCTGCAGCCCGGCACCCTGCACTTCGGCAAATGCCTGAGAAAAATTGAAGATCGCGGTGACGAGGTGGTGCTGAACTTCGTCGACGGCACCTCGGCCCACACCGACATCGTGATCGGCGCCGACGGCATCAATTCGCGCATTCGTGAGCACCTGCTGGGCGCTGAAGCGCCGACCTACAGCGGCTGGGTGGCCCACCGCGCGCTGATCCGCGGCGAGAAGCTGGCGAAATACAATCTGACGTTCGAAGACTGCGTAAAGTGGTGG
>NZ_JAFIDL010000132.1:0-281 GCF_017051665.1 Aliamphritea spongicola | reverse complement strand
CATTGCCTTCTTTGTCAGAAGTCGAGGAAGTGATATTTGAGCAACTTGGTTCGTTTGAGGCATTCCATACATCTGGCGGAACATCGACACTACCTGAGACTTTCGCACAAATCGATACGTTAGAATATAAAACCGTTCGCTATCATGGCCATGCCGAAAAATTTCAATTGCTCATTGATTTAGGATTATTAAATAAAGAGTGTATGGTAGAAATTGATCAACAGAACATAGCAGTAAGAGATGTGATGCGTCAGCATTTTAGCGATTTATTAGCATTAGGG
>NZ_JAFIDL010000131.1:0-281 GCF_017051665.1 Aliamphritea spongicola | reverse complement strand
GGGCAAAGGCACCCCCGTTCCAATCCACGGTGACGGCAACATATCCAACGTGCTCTTCCATTCCTCCGGCGAGATCCGGCTCGTCGATTATGACCGCGCCGGCATGGGCAGCCCCTGTGAAGAGCTAGGCAGCGCGCTTGTCGAAATGTGCGCCTTCGAGCCGCCTGCTCGCGCGGCCTTCTCGCGTGCCGCGCCGCGCTTCGATCTACCGGACGAGGACGAGATTTTCGACCGCATTCGCCTTTACGGTGTCGCCGACGATCTGCGCTGGACGATGATCG
>NZ_JAFIDL010000130.1:0-281 GCF_017051665.1 Aliamphritea spongicola | reverse complement strand
CCACGTGGATGTCAGGGTCTGTAGAAAGCGTTATCCTCAGCATGTCGCGAAACAGTGGCTCGTCTTCGACGACCAGAACTTTGACCTCGGACTTGACCTCGGGCGGCATGCCGATCCCTACCTTTCTCCCCCTTGCTCGCCGAACACGTGCAATCCGGATAGGATTCCACCAGCTACCTCAAGAATATCAAATTCCATGGTCGGGAAGTTCCGAAGATTGCCCAGTGCGTTCATCGCTGTCTTGTTGGCTGCAGCGATGGCCCACGCCGCGCCGCAGGCCG
>NZ_JAFIDL010000129.1:0-282 GCF_017051665.1 Aliamphritea spongicola | reverse complement strand
CCAGTTGCAGGCCGACATGCCCAGCTACCTGGCGGACTTCTTCGCCGACATGACCGCCCGCCTCAAGGGCAAGGTGGTCTACATCGGCGGCACCTGGAACCTGTTGCACAACATGGCCAAGGCGGGGCTGGAGCGGGGGCTGGAAGGGGTGTTCCACCCCGATTCGTTCATTGCCACCACCGGTGGCGCCAAGGGCGTGGTTCAGCCTGAGGGCTGGCGCGAGGAGGTGCTGCGCTTCACCGGTGCGCGAAAGATCTTCGAAACCTATGCCATGTCGGAAAC
>NZ_JAFIDL010000128.1:0-282 GCF_017051665.1 Aliamphritea spongicola | reverse complement strand
CAGCTGGCGACTCACCTGGTGGTGCTGCGCGACAAGCTGCAGCCGTACTTCGCGGCGGGCAACTACCAGGAAGCGCTGGTGGAACTGGCCGCGCTGCGTGAGCCGGTGGATGCGTTCTTCGACAACGTGATGGTAATGGCGGACGATGCGGAAGTGCGCGTAAACCGCCTGACGCTGCTGAGCAAACTGCGTGAGCTGTTCCTGCAGGTGGCGGATATCTCCGTGCTGCAGTAAGCGATTCTCTGCTGTGAAAAGGCGCCTGCGGGCGCCTTTTTTATTTCC
>NZ_JAFIDL010000127.1:0-282 GCF_017051665.1 Aliamphritea spongicola | reverse complement strand
GAAATATTAAGTAAATGCTTATATCCACTTTTGTTCTCTTTTTAGCCTAACGCCGAGCACACCGGCGCGAGCTTACGAGCGTCCGACAGCCGAAGGCTGTGTAGTGCTGCGCTTGGTTATGCATCTATGTCTTTTAGGGTGGCGCAGGCCTTTTCCCCTTTGCTTATCATTAGTAGATTGCCGACCTGGCATTGGTCAGCCCATCCAGACATATTTCCCTCTTGCGTAGATTTCTCAAAAGCCTCGGTATTTACCTCTGAGCTACTTTCAAATTCGTAAAGC
>NZ_JAFIDL010000126.1:0-283 GCF_017051665.1 Aliamphritea spongicola | reverse complement strand
GCTTTAGTCATTACTTTGCAATCTGTTGCTGAGGAAAAAAATCTCAAACCTATTGCAAAAATTGTGGGTCACACCCAGCATGCCCATGAGCCCGAATGGTTTACCACTGCTCCCGTAGGCGCTATCCAAAAACTACTTAAAAACCTCGATTGGTCCGTAGAAGACGTGGATCTATTCGAGATCAATGAAGCCTTCGCTGTGGTCACTATGGCGGCTATGAAAGAACTCAACATTCCCCATGACAAAGTGAACATTTATGGTGGAGCTACGGCTTTAGGTCACC
>NZ_JAFIDL010000125.1:0-283 GCF_017051665.1 Aliamphritea spongicola | reverse complement strand
ATGCTGGCGGTGGCGCGCCGGGAAACGGCCTTGCGCATCCTGGAGCCGCCGCAGATCAATCAACTGGCGACGCGCTGAAATACCGTCATCAACCGCGCCGCCGCCAATACTCCGCCACCCGGCGGCGCAGATGCTCGATGCCCTGCGGATGCTCAATAAACTGCGCCACCGGCATCATCCGCCAGCGCTGGCCTTCGTCGCCGAAGCGAATGGCGGCGATCTGCGCCGGGGCGATCTCGCCGGCCATAAACCAGGTCGGCGGGGAGCCGGGCAAAATGCCGGC
>NZ_JAFIDL010000013.1:0-45333 GCF_017051665.1 Aliamphritea spongicola | reverse complement strand
GGCGACCATAGCGAGATGGAACCACCCGATCCCTTACCGAACTCGGAAGTGAAACGTCTTAGCGCCGATGGTAGTGTGGGGCTTCCCCATGTGAGAGTAGGTCATCGCCAAGCACCTAATTAAGAAAACCCGCTACACTGTAGCGGGTTTTTTTTCGTCTGCAGGAAAGTGACTCTGTCGCTAGGCTCTCAAGCTCCCAAGCTCTGGGCTGAGAGTAGATCATCACTAAGCACCTAATTAAGACTCTCTTTAAGAAACTGGCCGCTACGTTGTAGCAGGGTTGTTTTCGTCTGCAGGAAAGCGGCTCAATCGCCAAGCTCTTGGCCGAGAGTAGGTCATCACTAAGCACCTGATTAAGACTCTCTTTAAGAAACTGGCCGCTACGCTGTAGCGGGTTTATTTCATCTGTAAAAATGCTCCTGTCGTCAGTGCAGACAGTCAGTCTTACTGGATGTTTAGTGCTTAGTTATGGCTGTTGAAAAAATCTCATTTAGATTTACTTGGAAATTATTGATTTATTTTGCTTTTTTTTGCACGAAATGACCTGTTACCGACATCGTTTTCTGGGGAATCCATAATTTGTGTCTATGCTTAAGTATGTTTTATTGAGTGTAAACATACGTGGAGGTAGGGAATGATTATTTTTCCTGATATTGAGTTAATGGACGGTAAGTGTGTCAATTTACATCATGGTCATTTAGAAAGTCCGATTCATTACGATGTTGACCCTGTAGAAACTGCTCTGAAATTTGTAGAGCAAGGCGCTACCAATTTACACCTGGTTGACCTGGATGGTGTTGTCCAGGGTGGTAAGCATAATGCTGAAGTTATCTGTGAAATTATCGATAAAGCTGGCGTGCCCGTTCAGGTAGGTGGCGGTATACGCACAATGACATCTGCCCAATGGTGGTTTGATCACGGAGCTAAAAGAATTGTATTGGGAACTGCAGCGGTTATGGACCGGCATTTCCTGCAGGAAGTCTGTTCGCATTATCCGGGCCGGGTAGTCGCAAGTATTGATGCTAAAGATGATCATGTCATGGTTAACGGCTGGCGTGAGTCTACGGCCTTTACACCTCTTGAGGTAGGACATGCTTTGCAGGATTCGGGTATATGTGCACTGATTTATACCGATATTAATTATGATATTGATCATGCCGAAGCAACATTGGCAACAACGACTGAAATGGCCAGCGAATTACGAATTCCGGTTATTTCAAGTGGTACAGTAAAAACACTTGATGATATTTCCAGACTGCAGCTTCTTCCTAATATTGCCGGTGCAATCGTCGGCAGAGCATTATTTAACGGTTCGGTTTCACTTGAAGATGCGCTGCGTGTGGGATCTCAGGACGTGCCTAACCCTGCCATGATGTAATTTTCTGTGCTTATCTGACGTATAAAAACGGGGCATTTGTCCCGTTTTTTAATGCCTAAATTATGATTGCAACTCTCCTTATTGTCGACAATTGTGTTTTTTGTTGTCATTTATGTATTGATATGCCTCGTTTTTTCTAGTTATCGTCGACAATTTAGCCTTATGTCTTAGTTTCTTTATGCCTTTAGTCGGTTAGAGTGTTTTTTAAACAGATACCTTAGCCTGAGCAAGCAGTTTCCCGAGCCAGAAACTGTCAGGCCATAACAAAACTAATGAGGCTGCTGTCATGACGTATATTGCAGAGTATTCCAAATCCATTGAGACCCCGGAGCTTTTCTGGGCTGAAAAAGCGGCAGATCTTGCCTGGTACCGGCAGCCGGAAATGATCCTGAGTAAAGACAGTAATGGTATTGATCGCTGGTTTGCAGATGGTGAGCTGAATACGTCTTATCTGGCACTGGACTATCACGTTGAGAACGGTCGCGGTGAGCAGACCGCTCTGATCTTTGATTCACCAGTTACCGGTCATAAGCAGCAATACACGTATGCAGAGCTACGGGATGAAGTTGCTAAGTTTGCAGGCGTTCTGAAGGAGAAGGGTGTCGGCAAAGGTGACCGGGTGGTTGTTTATATGCCGATGGTTGCCGAAGCCGTTATTACCATGCTGGCAATTGCGCGTCTTGGTGCGATTCATTCAGTTGTGTTCGGTGGCTTTGCACCAAAAGAGCTTGCCGTGCGTATTGAAGACGCGGCACCTAAAGTAATCGTCTCATGTTCCTGTGGGATCGAGATAAGCAAGATTATCCAGTACAAGCCCTTACTTGATGAAGCCATTGAACGGTCCCGTCATAAACCTGATGCCTGTGTGATTTTGCAGCGCCCTCAGGCTGAAGCAACGATGATAGAAGGGCGGGATACAGACTGGCATCAGGCAATGGAGTTGGCTGAGCCGGCTGATTGTGTACCTGTTAAGGCAACTGATCCGCTCTACATTCTTTATACCTCTGGCACAACCGGTAAGCCAAAAGGGGTTGTGCGTGATAACGGTGGTC
Source organism: Aliamphritea spongicola (assembly GCF_017051665.1). Lineage (NCBI taxonomy): Bacteria > Pseudomonadati > Pseudomonadota > Gammaproteobacteria > Oceanospirillales > Oceanospirillaceae > Aliamphritea > Aliamphritea spongicola. The sequence goes on along the minus strand of NZ_JAFIDL010000013.1, from coordinate 42,903 downwards.
ATGCTGTTGCGCTCAAGTACAGTATGAAGGCTATCTATAATATGGAGCCTGGTGAAGTATTCTGGGCGGCGTCTGATGTTGGCTGGGTGGTAGGTCATTCATACATTGTTTACGGCCCGTTGCTGGCCGGTTGCACGACCGTTGTGTATGAAGGTAAGCCGATCAAAACCCCGGATGCCGGTGCATTCTGGCGGGTATGCGCAGAGTATAAGGTTAAAGCATTATTTGCAGCGCCCACTGCTTTCCGGGCAATCAAGAAAGAAGATCCGGATTCTGCCTGTCTGGCGGCTTATGATCTGAGTGCGCTGGAAACAGTATTCATGGCTGGAGAACGTCTTGATCCGCCAACCTATGAGTGGACAACTAATACACTGGGTAAGCCTGTTGTTGATCACTGGTGGCAGACTGAAACGGGCTGGGCAATTTGCGGTAACCTGACAGGTGTAGAGCATCTTCCGCCCAAGGCGGGTTCGTCGACAGTCCCGGTTCCCGGTTTTAACGTGCAGATCCTGGATGCCGAGGGGAATGAGTTACCCAGAGGTGAGCAGGGCAGTATCGCAATAAAATTACCGTTACCGCCAAGTTGTCTGCCAACAGTATGGGGTGATTTTAACCGGTTCAAAGAAGGTTACCTGTCTGAGTATCCGGGTTATTACAGCTCCGGTGACGGTGGGTATAAGGATGAAGACGGATATGTTTTCATCATGGGCCGTACAGATGACGTTATTAATGTTGCTGGCCACCGTTTATCAACCGGTGAAATGGAAGAAGTTGTAGCCGGTCACCCAGCTGTTGCTGAGTGTGCTGTTATCGGTATTAATGACAGTTTGAAAGGGCAACAGCCTATCGGCCTTGTGTTGCTGAAAAATGGTATTGAGCTTGATGAGGCTGAATTGGAAGCAGAGCTTATTGCGATGGTCCGTAAGCAGATCGGGGCCGTTGCCTGCTTTAAGAAAGCAGTTGTCGTGCAGCGTTTGCCTAAGACCCGTTCAGGTAAGATCTTGCGTAAACTGTTACGTCAGATAGCAGATAAGCAGGATTACTCTATTCCATCGACTATTGATGATCCTGCAAGCTTGCCTGAAATCGAGACGATTATGGCTCGCCGCGGGCTAATTACATCTTAGTATTTCGGAAGCCTCACCGACCGGAATTTAGGCAGTTTTTAACTGCCTTTTTTTATGATAGTAGGTACTGATTAAGTGTTTTACCTTTTGGAAAAATAAACACTTTTTGGTGGATAAATGGCAGCGAAATTCACGTATCTTTCGATAAAGCTGCACGGTTTTCATATTTTTTGCTGTTCATGGCCGGGCTAAATGAATTTTTTTTGAAAAAAACTTTGCGTCCTGCTTAAAACTTATCCAAATAGACACAAAGTTCTGTATAATGTCGCGCAATTTACGCCCACATAGAATTGAGTGAAGCAATGGCAGACTTATCACACTATCGTAATATCGGTATTTTCGCCCACGTAGACGCGGGTAAAACTACCACGACTGAACGTATCCTGAAACTGACCGGTAAGATCCACAAGACTGGTGAAGTACACGACGGTGAATCTACCACCGACTTCATGGAACAGGAAGCTGAGCGTGGTATTACCATTCAGTCAGCAGCGACTACCTGCTACTGGAAAGATCACCGTTTCAACATCATCGATACTCCGGGTCACGTTGACTTCACAGTTGAAGTATACCGTTCCCTGAAAGTACTGGATGGTGGTGTAGGTGTATTCTGTGGTTCAGGCGGTGTTGAGCCACAGTCTGAAACTAACTGGCGCTACGCGAACGAATCTGAAGTTGCCCGTATCATCTTCGTAAACAAGCTGGACCGTATCGGTGCAGACTTCCTGCGTGTAGTTGATCAGGTTGAAAACGTACTGGGTGCTAACCCACTGGTTATGACTCTGCCAATCGGCCGTGAAGACGGTTTCATCGGTCTGGTTGATCTGCTGTCCCGTCAGGCATTCGTATGGGATGATTCTGGCCTGCCAGAAAACTTCGAAATCGTTGATATCCCAGCGGACATGGTTGATGACGTTGAGATGTACCGTGAGAAGCTGATCGAGACTGCTGTTGAGCAGGACGACGATCTGATGATGGCTTACATGGACGGTGAAGAGCCTTCTATCGAAGACATCAAGCGTTGCATCCGTAAGGGTACTATCGCTCTGGACTTCTTCCCAACTTACTGTGGTTCTGCGTTCAAGAACAAAGGTGTTCAGCTGGTACTGGATGCTGTTGTTGACTACCTGCCAAGCCCGACTGAAGTTGATCCTCAGCCACTGACTGATGAGAACGGTGACGAGACTGGCGAACACGCTCTGGTATCTGTTGATGAGCCTCTGCGTGCACTGGCATTCAAGATCATGGACGACCGTTTCGGCGCCCTGACCTTTATCCGTATTTACTCCGGTGTACTGAACAAGGGTGATACCATCCTGAACTCTTACACTGGTAAAACTGAACGTATCGGCCGTATGGTTGAGATGCACGCTGATGAGCGTACCGAACTGAACTCTGCTCAGGCGGGTGACATCCTGGCGGTTGTTGGTATGAAGAACGTTCAGACTGGTCACACTCTGTGTGATCCTAAAGCTCCGTGTACTCTGGAACCGATGATCTTCCCTGAGCCGGTAATCTCTATCGCTGTAGCACCTAAAGATAAAGGTTCTACTGAGAAGATGGGTGTTGCTATCGGTAAGATGGTTGCAGAAGATCCGTCTTTCGTTGTTGAAACTGACGAAGATTCCGGTGAAACCATCCTGAAAGGTATGGGCGAACTGCACCTGGATATCAAAGTAGACATCCTGAAGCGTACTTACGGCGTTGAGCTGGAAGTAGGTCAGCCACAGGTTGCTTACCGTGAGACTATCACTCAGGCAATCGAAGACAGCTACACGCACAAGAAGCAGTCTGGTGGTTCTGGTCAGTTCGGTAAGGTTGACTACCGAATCAAGCCAGGTGAAGTTGGCTCTGGCTTCAAGTTCGAATCTACCGTTGTTGGTGGTAACGTTCCTAAGGAATTCTTCCCGGCTATCGAGAAGGGCTTCAAGGGCATGATGGATGAAGGTCCTCTGGCTGGCTTCCCTGTTCTGGACGTTGAAATCGAACTGTTCGACGGTGGTTTCCACGCGGTTGACTCCTCTGCAGTAGCATTCGAAATCGCAGCGAAAGGTGCATTCCGTCAGTCTATGCCTAAGGCCGGTCCTCAGCTGATCGAACCTATCATGAAGGTTGACGTATTCACTCCGGACGATCACGTTGGTGACGTTATCGGTGACCTGAACCGTCGTCGCGGTATGATCAAGGATCAGGAAGCTGGTGCAACTGGTGTACGTATTAAGGCTGACGTTCCTCTGGCTGAGATGTTCGGTTACATCGGTCACCTGCGTACTATCACTTCAGGCCGTGGTCAGTTCTCTATGGAGTTCTCACACTACATGCCTTGCCCGAACTCTGTTGCTGAAGCAGTGATCGAAGCTGAAAAAGAAAAGAAAGCTGCTAAGAAGTAATTCTGAGTAAGCTAAGAAAAACCCGCCTATGGCGGGTTTTTTTTGTCTGAAAATAAGTGTTAGCGATCGCTGTCAGTGTTACTGGCGAAAAAAAACCGCCAGTGGCGGTTTTTGTGTTTATGTCGGGGTCGCAAGAGTCAGCAAGCGGCCAGCTCATCCAGCAGTGGCATGATTTCTTCCTTAAGATCCAGAAAGTCCAGATCGCAAAGGCCGAGAAAGGCCAGAACCGGTTTGAGCTCAAATAATGTTTCTTCGGTATCGTTAAGTCGCCAGTACATGCGGTAAGCGGCGCTGATTTCTTTGGCCAGCAATAGTGTGCACAACTGTTTTCGCATATCTTCGTGCTCATCATTTTTTTGTTTGAGCACATCCAGATAATTTGCCTGAGCAGCGATGGCTAAATGGGTATCCTCTGGGATAAACCAGTTGCGTGCCAGAGCGGCGCCTACCTGGAAGTGACTGACGCTATAGAGCCGTAGCTGAGCTTGATGAATTTCCTGCAGGTCGCTGCCGTTGAGCTTGCGCATAACATCCAGAAAGTCATTCTTATAGGTTAGCATCAGTGGAATGCCACAGTCGTGCAGCATACCCAGCGTGTAGGCGTCGTCGGTGGTAATCATTTTATAACGACGGGCTAGCATAACCGCAATCTGTGCAACTTCTGTTGCCGTATCCCAGAAGCGTTCCAGGCGAATATGGGCCGGAAAGCTGTTCTTAAGTGCAGCAATCTGGACCACAGAGTAGACTTTTTTCAGCCCCAGCATGTTGACCGCATGTTCTATTGACTTGATCTTAGTGGCGGCACCGATTGCGGGGCTGTTAACCGTGGATATGACTGAGGAAAACAGGGCTACATCAGAGCGAAGCACCCGGTAAACGTGGTCAAGATTCACATCATCAGATTTAAGTGCTTTAGCGATGGTTACAAGTGCTTCCGGACGGGGAGGAAGGCTGATAGGGATCTTTCTTTTCATTGGGGAACGGATCGCTCTGCTACTTCTGGGCTGAAGCACATTTGTATCATTCCGGATACTCAGGATAAAGCCTTTGGCTACCCATGTTGACAGTCTAAAGTCGCATTCTAAAGCGCTTCATTTACGTATTTGAACAGCTGTTTTGTGCAAAAAATGTACATTATGAACAGGTGTTTAGATAACTTTCCACCGGTTTCGGCATGTGTGAAGCTTTGGTTTGATTCAACGCAAAGAAGTTGCCTTTTTACTGGCGCAGAATGATAGCAGAAGGAAGATTCTGAATAATACTTTTACCGGCAGAGCGGAATTGAATGCTCTGTATTTCACGGGAAATATTTTCTGCTGAGGGTATGAAAGTGTGTCCCTATGCGCGACCGGAGTGTCTGAGTTACATGATTAACTGCTCTGATTCTGTATTTGAACCTGAAATCTGTAAACGGCTGATTGCTGAAACACCGATGTCGGTGATGGTGACTGACAGCAATTTGCGGATTATTCAGGTGAATAAATCATTCGTAGATACAACGGGTTATTCTGCTGCTGAAGCAATCGGTCAGACACCACGCCTGCTCAGTTCTGAGCGTCACGATACACAGTTTTATAAAGCAATGTGGCATTCAATCCTGGATACAGGCCAATGGCAGGGGGAGATCTGGAACCGTCGAAAAGACGGGGAGGTTTACCCTGAATGGCTGAACATAAACGTGATACGGGATGATGAAGGATCGGTGAGTCACTATGCCGGTGTTTTTTCAGATATCAGTGCATACGACAATTCCCGTAAGCGTCTCCATCATATGGCGCATTATGATGCTCTGACCGGGCTGGCAAACCGTGTACTGTTATATGACCGGCTTGGACAGGCAATCGAAAAAGCCCGTCGTGATAAAGCCATGCTGGCGGTCATGTTTATCGATCTGGATCATTTCAAACGGGTAAATGACAGCCTTGGCCACAGAGCAGGAGACCGGGTGCTGAATGCGGTTGCTGAAACACTGAGGCAGCAAGTAAGGCAGTCAGATACGGTTGCCAGGATTTCCGGTGATGAATTTGTGGTTATGTTTACCGACATTCAGGCTGTTGAACATTTGGCTAAAGTCGCTGGAAAAATGGTTGCGGCGCTGGAGAGGCCTTTTGATATTGGCGGAGAGTCTGCAGTACACGTCAGTGCAAGTATCGGAATCAGCGTTTTCCCGATGGATGGTGAGAATGCAGAGTCACTGCTACAGCACGCAGACATTGCCATGTATAAAGCTAAAGAGAGCGGCCGGAACAGTTTCATGTTTTATACCGATCAGATGGGGAAGGTACTGCAGGAGCATCTGCTGATCGAACGGGATTTACGTAAAGCGCTGGATAATCAGGAGCTGACCGTTGTGTACCAGCCTCAGGTCTGTGCGCAGGATCACCGGATTACCGGATTTGAAGTTCTGTTACGCTGGTATCATCCTTTACGTGGCTGGATTTCGCCGGCAGTTTTTATTCCGATTGCTGAAAATGCTGGTCTGATCTCGATATTAACCCGTTGGGTGTTTACGACCGCCTGCTTACAGCTGAAAGACTGGCATCAGCGGTTTGATCAGAGCCTTAAGATGGCGGTGAATATATCCGGGAAGCAATTTAAGCTGGGCCGCCTCGATGAGGAAATTCTCAGTATTATCAGTTCTACAGGTGTGGCTGCTGACAGGATTGAGCTTGAACTGACAGAAACATCGCTGATTGATAATGTGGATAAAGCGACTGAGATACTGAACAGTATTCGCGAGCATGGGGTTTGTCTGGCCATTGATGACTTTGGTACCGGGTATTCATCACTGAATTATCTGAAGTTGTTTGATGTGGATAAGCTTAAGATCGACCGTTCCTTTGTGCAGGCTCTGTTTAACGGCAAAAGTGATTCTGAGATTGTGACAGCCATTATTGGTATGGCAAATAATCTGAACATTGCTGTGATTGCTGAAGGTGTCGAAACGAAAGAACAGTTACTTTTCCTTCAGGAGAAGGGCTGCGATGAAATTCAGGGATATTACTTCAGTACCCCTGAATCACCGGCGGTTATTGCACAGTTACTTGCACCGTCTGAGAACGGACAGAATTAGCCGGTAAGAGTTAACGGCTGGTAATGCGCTGTTTGCTTAACAGAGGTGCGGTTGTGCTGCATATAGCTTTGCAGCAGGCGACCGGTAATGCAGTTGAAGCATCCGTCACTCTGACGCTGGCACAGGCTGCTGGCACAGGCCATGAGTAGCAAATCATGAGACAGTCGTGACAATGTACTACGATCTGAACTGTGTAATTCTGTGAGAGTAATGATACCGTCGTCAAAGAGTTGCTGAACAGCCTGGTCCTGCCAGCAGGCGATAAGCTGGCCGGTAATTGAGTTTGTCAGGCTGATACTGGGGTGTTCAGTATTTAACCAGGCATTAATGGCCAGTACAGTCATATCCATTCCTTTAATTAAATGATAATAATTCTCATTATCTATAAATAAAGCTCTTATGCAAGCGGAAAGTCCCTTTTTGGAACTGAGTTGGAGATCTACAGTCAGAGAATTAACCCTGCGAGGGTGAGCCGACTTATGTCGACGAGAGGAACAATCTATGACGAACCTGATACGCACGGCACTGCTGGCGTTTGGCGTCCTGATGTTAAGCAGTGTTGCCCAGGCTGCTCAGTTAAAGCAACCGGTGCCGGCTCCGGCACTGACTCAGACAGATCCCCTGGCATGGTTAAACAGCCCGCCGTTAAGTCTGGAAGATTTAAGGGGTAAGGTTGTTCTGCTGGACTTCTGGACCTTTGACTGCTGGAACTGCTACCGGTCTTTTCCCTGGCTGAACAGCCTTGAGGAAACCTTTGCTGATGATGACTTTATCGTGCTGGGCATTCATACCCCTGAGTTTGAGCATGAGAAAGTGCGTGATAATGTTGCTGAGAAAATCGCTGAGTTTAAACTGCATCACCCGGTTATGATGGATAATGATTTTGCTTACTGGCGGGCAATGGGCAACCGTTACTGGCCGGCATTTTATATTCTGGATAAACAGGGACAGGTACGTTCAGTGTATATTGGTGAAACTCATGCCAATACTGGCCAGGCAAATGCCATTGAAGCGGATATTCGCAGACTGCTGGCGGAAAGCTAGAAAAAAGGCCACTTAAAGTGGCCTTTTTTATATGTACTGATCAGCTTTGCTTTTCCCGCATGACACAGAATACCCGGAAGCCATAGATCATAAACAGGCAGTTCAAAAAGCCAAAAAAGATATCCTGCAGTGAGCGCACGGCCAGGGAATCAATGCCGATGGTGCTGAATAACCAGCTAACCGTTACGTTTGCACCGGTGATCAGCACAAAGAGGCAGGCCAGCCCGGTGAGTAAGTCCCAGAAGTAATCACGGGTGGTATCCCAGCTGTCCTTCATTGCTTCCAGCGGCGATGATTTTTCCAGCATACAGTGGTAGTCGGCAAAGGACCAGCGTACCGTCAGATACAGGCCCGGAATAATGAACATCATCAGACCTAATACGATGCCCGCACCGGAAATAAAGTACGTAAGGAACAGCGATCCCCAACGGGAGAGGCTTAGTTGAAGTGCCTGGAAAGCGGTCAGAGGACGATCCTGAACAACAGAGTCCAGATAGGCAATGGTTGCACCCCAGTACAGCGGCAGAAACAGAAGGCTGACCAGAGACAGCATCATGACTGAGGGGTCTATTTCCTGTTGTTCGCCGTCCAGTGAACTGAGCACGATGGTGCCGATAATGTTAAGTATGATAATAAACGGCAACTGTATCTTCATGATGGCGGTCAGATTCATTTTGAAGAAGAACCAGGTTTGCTTGAGATAGGTAAAAGCCATCTTAATTCCTGAAATAAAAAGAGTGATTAACGTTTAGGTTTAGCCAGTAATACCAGTTTGAAACTACCATTATCAGCAATTGTTTCAACCCGGTCGAAATGTGCGCTGGCTTTGCGTTCCAGTGGTATATGTAAATTCACCACAAAAGCCGCTATGCCGTCATTTTCCAGTCGGCGGCGGGTTGCGCGCAAAAAGATATCAGTGAGGTCACCGACAACACTGAAACCCTGATGAAACGGTGGGTTACAGATAACCATTGGGTAACGCTCCGAAATGCCTTCTGCACAGTTAGCCGGGATAACTTCACCATTGATGTTATGTTGGGTGAAGTTGTCCTGGCAGGCCTGCAGGGCGGTTGCATTATTGTCTGTGGCGGTGACAAAGCAGTCATCGCTGGCACAGTTCATAGCCAGATAACCATAGCCGCATCCCAGGTCCAGTACACGGTTTGGTAGCTGTTTTAGGCGTTCCATAAACAGTGGCAGTTGCTCGATCAGAAATTCACTGCCCTTATCAATTTTGTTCCAGCCAAATACCCCGGGTTTGCTTGAATACGCATAATTTGCGTCACTGGCAATTTCACGCAGCTGAGCGTAATCCTGATCATCGAGTAATTCCGTGTCGCAATCATCCGGCCGTGTCAGGATACCCATCCAGGTATTTTTATCGGATTTAGCCGTCTGAAGCTGACCATCAAAACGTTTCTTGGCTTTATCAAGATAGGTTTTAATCCCTTCGTTCTTTAATCCGGCAATAAACAACTGACCGCCGGGCTTTAGCAGGCGGATGGCCTGATTAATCACGTGATGAACAATCGGTTTTTCTTTAGAGATACGATAAATAAGCGTATCGATGCTGCCGTCCGGATAGCCGGAGAAGTCAAAATCAGTAAAGCGGCATTGCCAGCCCTGTTCTGAAAGCGTATCAGTCAGGTCAATGCGGTTGCTGATGACGATAATATTTGTACGTGGTGCAATTCCCAGTTCCGGCTGAAGAGCGTTTTCATCAGCAATCCACAGGGTTGTTCCTGTGGCCTGAATCAGTTCAGGCCGCAGCAGATCAAATGCAAAGTCTTTCATCAGATGCTTGCAACCTCTTCCGCAGTCAGGAAGCGGAATTCACCCGGCTCCAGGTCCTCATCAAGTGTGATACTGCCAATGCTTTCCCGGTGCAGGGCGACTACTTTGTTCCCCATAGCTGCAAACATGCGCTTCACCTGGTGATAACGGCCTTCCTGCAGGGTGACCCGGGCATGACAGTCATCAAGCTGTTCAAGTGTCGCCGGCAATGTTGGCTGGTCTTCGTTGCGTAGCATTATGCCTTCGGCAAAAGCAGGGGCTGTTTCAGGGCTGATCGGATCTTCTGTGGTGACAAGATACACTTTGTCGCAGTGGCGGCGCGGAGACGTTACGCGGTGGGACCATTGACCGTCGTCAGTAATCAGCACCAGGCCTGTGGTATCGATATCCAGACGCCCTGCCGGATGGAGGTTCTTAATGTTGTCCAGATCCAGCAGGTCAATAACCGTTGGGTGTTCCGGATCTTCCGTAGCGCAAATTGTATCCTGAGGCTTATATAACATCAGATAACGGGGGCCCGGCGGTGGAATTTCACGGCCGTCCAGCAGGACAAGATCACCGGATTTCACCTGAAAACCGTGGTCCTGATTGACTGCATCATTGATTTGCACCTTCTGACTCTTGATGAGGCGTTTGACCTGGCTGCGGGGCAGGCCGGTTGCCTGGCTGAGGTATTTGTCGAGTCGCATTATCTGAATGGTTACCGCTGTAATGGATAAAGGCGGGATTATACCTCAGTCTTGGGGCTCAGTTGTATGGCTGAATCATGCAAAAGCTTTCGGATTGAGCTAATATAGCGGCCCATTTAATAACCGATTCTGTGTGAAGCGACGTGAAGCTGTTTGTTGATAATTTAACCAATGTTGATTTTTCCTATCTGGATGCCCGGCGGGGCTTGCTGGGCGAGTCCTGGCTCGTACAGCTGGTGCTGGATGGCAGCCTGAATGAACAGGGGATGATTTGCGACTTCGGAATCGTTAAGAAAGCGGTTAAGCGCTGGTTTGATGACTGTATAGATCATGCGCTGGTTGTGCCGACCGGAATGAATGATCTGGTGTTACAGCAGGATGCACAGCAAACCGAAGTTGCGTGGAAATATCCGGGCGGCGAAACGTTCTACTGCCGCTCACCCCGCCAGGCGATTGTTCTGGTTGAGCTGGACAGTGTGACACCTGAGAGCCTGGCGCGTTGGTGTAAGGATCGGTTGCTGGCACTGTTCCCGGATGAAGTGCAGGGGCTGGAGATCAGCTTCGTGCCTGAAAATATTCAGGGTGCGTATTATCACTATAGTCATGGCTTGCAGCAGCATGACGGCAACTGTCAACGTATCGCACACGGCCACCGTTCGCGCATAGAGATTTTCCTGAATGGTCAGCGTGCTTCTGAAGAAGAGGCACGTTGGGCGGAAACGCTGCGTGATATCTATATCGGTACCCGTAGTCATCTGCAGAGTGGTGAAGGTGAAGAGCATCATTACCGGTACGATGCGCCGCAGGGGGAATTTGAAATTAAACTGCCGGCCAGCCGTTGCCATCTGATGGATACTGAAACCACTGTTGAACAGATTGCCTGTCACCTGGCTGAGCAGGTGAAGCAGGCTAATCCTGACTGTGATGTGATGGTGAAGGCGTTTGAAGGAGTGGGTAAAGGCGCGATAGCCACGGCTTAGATGATGACCCTCTGCACAAAAAAAAGCTGCCAATGGCAGCTTTTTTTATGTTCAGCAGAAATCTTGCTTATTGACGCATTGCAGCCTGCTTCAGGGCGTATAGCTGCTCCAGCGCTTCTCTGGGGGAAAGGTCATCCGGGTTAAGTTCCTGCAGTGATGTCAGGGCAGGATGAGGTGTCGGTGCAAAGAACAGATCTTCCTGCATTGGTGGCGTTTGTCGCTTGTGTTCACTGTGACCGGCATCATCTTCCAACTGGACCAGTTTCTGCTTAGCCCGGCGAATAACATGCTGAGGTACCCCGGCAAGTTGTGCTACCTGTAAACCGTAACTCTGGCTGGCAGGCCCTTCCTGTACTTCGTGCATGAAGACGATATGGTCTTTATGTTCCATCGCTGTTAAATGCACATTAAAGACTGCCTGGCTGAGTTCCGGTAATACCGTCAGCTCGAAATAATGGGTCGCAAACAAGGTTAAGGCTTTGACTTCGTTCGCTAAATATTCTGCTGCAGCCCAGGCCAGTGATAAGCCGTCAAAGGTACTTGTACCACGGCCTACTTCATCCATCAGTACCAGGCTGTGTTCGGTTGCGTTGTGCAGAATATTGGCGGTTTCGGTCATTTCAACCATGAAGGTGGAGCGCCCACCCGCCAGGTCATCAGAAGATCCCATGCGGGTAAAGATCCGGTCAACCAGACCAATAGTTGCCGCTGTTGCCGGTACGTAGCTGCCGATATGAGCCAGCAGAGTGATCAGGGCTGTCTGGCGCATGTAGGTGGATTTACCACCCATGTTCGGACCGGTGATAATCAGCATCTGCCGCTGTGGTGATAATGTCAGATTATTAGCGACGAAAGGTTCATCCAGTACATTTTCCACGACAGGATGACGCCCTTGCTGTATCTCGATAAGCGGCTTGTCGATCAGGGTCGGGGCTATAAACTCCAGGCTGTCTGCCCGCTCGGCAAGGTTGCTCAGTACATCAAGTTCAGAAAGGGCCTGAGCGCTGTCTTGCAGGGGAGCAAGCTGTTCCGCCAGTTGCTCAACCAGCGCTTCATAAAGGGCTTTTTCACGGGTCAGTGCGCGGCTCTTGGCGCTCAAAGCTTTATCTTCAAACTCTTTCAGCTCGGGAGTGATATACCGTTCGGCATTCTTAAGTGTTTGGCGACGGATATACTCCGCAGGCATATCGATTGCCTGGGATTTACTGACTTCAATGAAGTATCCGTGTACCCGGTTATAGCCCACTTTCAGGGTGGAGATATCTGTGCGTTCCCGTTCTCTCTGCTCAAGTTCGACCAGGTAACTGCCGGCGTTTTCGCTTAAGCCGCGTAATTCATCCAGTTCGCTGTCGTAGCCCTTGGCAATGACGCCACCGTCTCTGATAACCACCGGCGGGTTTTCAATAATGGCGCTTTGCAACAGTGTACTGAGTTCCGGGAATTCGCTGGCACTGTCTGATAGTTCGCTCAGGCGTGCCGGAAGATTGCCTGACAGCAGCTGCTGAATATCCGGCAGTGTCTGAAAGGCATTTTTAAGACGTTCAAGGTCACGCGGGCGGGCAGAACGAAGGGCGATGCGTGCCAGTACCCGTTCAATATCACCAATCTGCTTTAGGAAAGGCGAAAGTTGCTCAAACCTGTAGTTATCCATCAGCCACTGAATGGCGGCCTGTCTGCCAAGTAATGTGTTACGGCAGCGCAGGGGGCGATTAAGCCAGCGTCGCAGCATCCGGCTGCCCATAGGTGTTGCGGTTTTATCAATGACGGATGCCAGCGTGTTTTCTTTTCCGCCGGCAAGGTTGATATCTATTTCAAGGTTTTTACGGGTGGCGGCATCTAAGATGACACTTTCGTCCCGTTGTTCCAGAATCAGACGGCGGATGTGTGGCAGGCTGGTACGCTGGGTATCTTTTGCGTATTGCAGCAGGCAGCCGGCAGCACCCAGTGCCAATGGTACATGTTCACAGCCAAAGCCTGTCAGATCCTGTGTCTGAAACTGCTGGCATAACAGACGTTCAGCGGTTTCCAGTTCAAAATGCCACGGGGCCTGGGGGCGTAAACCTTTATATCCCTGAAGTTGTTCGCTCAGGGTCACCGTATCGTTATAAAGGATTTCGGCCGGTTTCAGGCGTTCCAGTTCCCCGAGCAGGGCTTCATCGCCAGTGATTTCCAACAGGCTGAAGCGGCCACTGCTAATATCAACAATAGCGATACCGTAGCTGGACTGCTGGTGGTTAATTGCCACAAGCAGGCTTTCACGACGTTCATCCAGCAGTGCCTCATCACTAATCGTGCCGGGTGTAACGACACGCATGACTTTCCGTTCAACCGGACCTTTGCTGGTAGCCGGATCACCTACCTGCTCACAGATTGCAACAGACTCGCCTGCGCGGACGATCTTGGCAATGTATCCATCGGCAGAATGAAACGGGATACCTGCCATAGGGATTGGGTTGCCGCCACTTTTCCCGCGGGCTGTGAGTGATATATCTAACAGCTGCGAAGCTTTTTTCGCGTCGTCGTAAAACAACTCATAAAAATCCCCCATACGATAGAACACCAATTGGTTTGGGTGCTCTGCCTTGATGCTCAGGTACTGTTGCATCATTGGAGTATGTGTTGTTTTGGAAGGGGCAGAATGTTCTGTGAGTTTACTCATTAAAAGGCTTTTAACTTAAATTTATCAGTGTTTTACTGAGTGTTCAGAGTGTGCATCACCTGTCTGGTGATATCCGCTATCAGTCGGCGATAATGTGGTTAAACGTGTAGTTTTAACAACGACAGAGTTTAACCGGTATTCTCAGATTTTTTCAGCCAACAGTCATTCTCTGAGACATAATCTTAAAAGTGAAACAGCATATCAAAAGCCTCTCTAAACCACTAACAGTTAAAGACGCCAGACCGGTAAAGATAGCTCGGAGTTTTTTTAAAGGTTTGTGGTGGGAAGACCAGCTTATCGCTGATGCTTCCCTGAAGGTTTTTTCTATCCGTGTCAGAAGTATTTTATTGTCAGCTAAGATGGTCTTTGAGAGCGGACCAGATCTGGTGTAAATCCACGCCTGTTTCTTTCGCAACTCTCAGAAATTTATGACGTTCGTTTACGTCTCTGAGTTCGTTCCATTTCATCCATATTATATGTTCGGTTGGTTCGTCACACTGCCGGGGGCGGCCATTTGAAGTCCCCCCAATGTTCAGCAGTTTTCGACGATGTGAAAATTCTGCAGCGTGCAGACCGAACAACCGTCGCATAAGACATAAGGGGGCGCCCAGCAGAAGGTAATTATCTTCAAGCTCCTTGAGCTCTTCGAGCTCTCTGATTTCTTTCATCTTTAAGCGAAGGCCATCCAGGTCGACCTGTACCTGCATGAACTGTTCCGCTTTTTCCGTAAGAAACTTTTGTTGGCCGTATGTCAGATTGGCTAAAAAGAACAGGTCATTATTAGAGAGAGACATAAGATTCTGCGGCGCAGTGTATGAATGTTCCAGTTCTACAAGTAGTGTTTGTGCTGCAGCTTTGCAAAGTTGTTTATGTGTACGTGACATTTATGGGGCCTCCTTACTCCTTAAAGTGTCATGATATATAGATTGTTTATCGACCGTAAAGATTCAAATAAACCATTGAAATTATGATATTTATTTGGTTCCTGTGCGTCTGAATATAATCCGTCAGATATATGGCTTTTCTTAATGTAAATCTTTATAAGCGCTTTTCTTTGATAATTAAAAGGCCTGATGATTTTGGTATGCAGTGATTTAGATCAGAACTTTTAAAATAAATATTAAAGCACTATAGGAGGGCGATAGGGGGGATAAAGAAAGGCATCCGTAAACTGATCTGGCATTGAAGGTTGTGAAAAATAAGACGGCAGACTCTGATACGTATTATCTGTTTTGGGTATCAGCACTGAAGATACTTCAACAGCTGTACAGTTGGCGTTTTCACAAATATTAATCTGATTGGGAGAAGTCAGAATGACGTCACTGCAGTTAGCAACTTTGCCGTTATCGGGAGTGTATGTGGGAAAAAATGTTTGCATACTTCCGGGGTGTTCGGATGACGTCCATACTGAATCATAAGCACTGACCGGTAATGTCAGTATCTGGGATATAAGTATCAGTGCCGTTAGAATCAAGTGCTTAGATTTCATTATTTTGTGTCTATCAATAAGTAAAGCTTTGTGATTTTTGTTGTAATGTCAGTCAGCTTTATATGGGCGTTAAAATAATTTACTCTTTTTGGCAGAAAGTTTGCAACAGGATAATGGAAATTAAGTTTTATATCGATTAGTAGATTTATGAAGGATTAACGTTAAGTCGGAAGTGCAGGCGTATATTAAACCTTGCTGTAGCACGAAAATATTATTTTTAAGCGCTGTATTTTTTGAACAGCTCAGATGTCAGTCTAAAAAGGAAAGATTCTGGATTTATGTAAGATACGGTTCTTGTTTATGCTTTATAGCCTTGTTTTGTAATCAGAAATTATCTCTCATTTAGTCTGATAGCAGTGTTCAGTATTTTTATTACTTTATGTTACAGAAGGAAACCTTTCCTTGTGTATAAAAAGTTACTTGCTTCGCTGGTTCGGGAATTAAGGCTTAATTCAGCTCCTGTAGTTAGATTAGCACTCTGCTTTAAGAGGGGCTTTTCCTCTTTTAAATTTGTTTTTCAGGCTGGGCGATGGATTGCCGGAGAGCCCCTCTGAGTTTGTTAACCAGAGGATGCAGTGAATACACACTTGCCGTGCAGTGAACAGTCGCGCCGTACATAACCAAGGAATGGACATGGCTAATAAAGATATCAATAACGCTCAGGGCATATTTGCCCCGGCTTCATCAAGCATCAATGGACAGCAATCGGCTGTCACTTCACCCGCCCCTACTTTTACCGTGGCTGAAAATTTATCTGGCGCGACTATCGGTACGTTTAGAGCGAATGATCAGGACAATGGTCAGACTCACACCTTTAGTGTTGATGATGCACGGTTTGAGTTTGTTGGTGCCGAACTTAAGCTCAAAGATGAATTCAGTCTGGACTATGAAGAAGCCGCTTTAGTGCCATTGGTTGTAACCGTGACCGATTCAGGCGGCTTATCCAACCAAATGAACATCACCGTTGGCGTGCTTAATGCAGGGGAGCCAATTGATCCGCAACTGACAAATGTTTCAACTTCTTCAGGCCCGGTTCCGGAAGATATCGCTGTAGGTGAACCCGTTGGTTTGCGTGTTAAAGCAACTGATCCTGATGGCGAGTCCGTTCGATATGAGCTGGTGGATGATGCAGGAGGATTATTTGCAATTGACGCTGAAACGGGTGAAGTGACAGCGGCAGCCCCCCTGGACTATGAAACAGCCAGCTCCCATGTTGTGCTGGTTCGTGCCGTTTCAGCAGATGGTTCTTCAGTTGAAAACGAATTTAACATCATTATCAGTGATGTTGACGAGGTGGTGCCGGTAAGTGCAATTGAAGATAACAACACTGCTGAAAATACGGTAGATGAGAACAGTGCCATAGGTACGGCAGTTGGTATTACTGCCACTGCTACTGCGGGCCAGGACGATAAAGTTACCTATAGTCTTCTTGATGATGCCGGTGGGCGTTTTGCAATTGATCCTGAAACAGGTGAAATCACCGTGGCAGGACCGCTGGATTATGAAGCATATGAGAGTCATACAGTAAGAGTGCTGGCAACAGCCAGTAACGGTACGACCAGTGAAGAAGAATTTACGGTTACTGTTTCAGATCTGGATGAAATTGTTCCGGTCAGCTCGGTTGTTGATAGTAATGCCGGGGATAATGCCGTGGAAGAAAACAGTGCGGTGGGAACAACCGTTGGTATTACTGCCACTGCTACTGCGGGCCCGGACGATAAAGTTACCTATAGCCTCATTGATGATGCCGGTGGGCGTTTCGCAATTGATCCTGAAACAGGTGAAGTCTCCGTAGCAGGTAAGCTGGATTATGAAACGGCTGACAGCCATACCGTAAGAGTGCTGGCAACAGCCAGTAATGGCACGACCAGCGAAGAAGAATTTACGGTTGCTGTTTCAGATCTGGACGAAATTGTTCCGGTCAGCTCGGTTGTTGATAGTAATGTCGGGGATAATGCCGTGGATGAAAACAGTGCGATTGGCACCCGCGTAGGGATAACTGCCAGTGCTGTAGCGGGGCAGGATGATTCAGTTATTTATAGTTTGGTGGATGATGCTGAAGGGCGTTTTGCCATAGATCCGAAAACCGGAGAAATTTCAACTGCCGCTGTATTGGACTATGAGGCTGCTGGTAGTCATACCGTACGTGTACAGGCGACAGCCAGTAACGGTACGGTAAGCGAAGAAACCTTTACGGTAGCTATTAATGACGTGAATGAAGCCCCAACGTTATTAGTAAATGGTCAGAAGGTTTCTGTAACAGAGACTTTTGAAAACGGCTCAACAGGCTGGAGTGACAATACAACAACCGATGGTGGCGAGAACGTTGGTACTTTCCTTGGGCGTTTTGGCAACGGCGGTGCCGTTGAGAAGACGTTTGATATTGATCCCGGCGCACAAAAAGCGGTCATTGAGTTTGATTTATATGAAATTGATTCCTGGGACGGTGAAAACTTCCGCATTGAAGTGATGGGGCAGCAGATAGACATCTCTTTAAATTGGAAAGGTGGAGCTGAAACAGAGTCTGGTGAGTCCGGGAATGTAAGCTGGTCTCTGGTTACACAGGAAACAGATGATGTATTGATCGGTCAAAAAGGGCGTCGCTGGTTTGATAATGATCAGATCCATAAGGTGCGCCTGGAAATAACGGAGCCAGAGTCATCTTTAACTTTAAAACTGAGTGATACGTTAAATCAGAGCGTAGCAGATGAGTCCTGGGGAATTGATAACCTGAGCGTTCAGGGAGTGGATGCATCAGGTAATCCTGTGACAGTGTCAATTACGGAAGGAATTTCTGGTGCCACTGTTGCTTCATTATCCGTGTCGGATCCAGACAGTGTTGGTGCTGTGAGCTATACCGTTGATGATGATCGCTTCGAAGTTGTAGATGGCACCTTAAAGCTGAAAGCTGATCAGAGCCTGGATTATGAAACAGAGCGTTCAGTGACAGTAACGGTGACGGTGACGGATGAAGAAGGTTTAACTGATCAGCAGATACTGAACATAGGTGTAATTGATGTTGATGAAGTTATACCCGTAGAGAGCATTGCTGATATCAACGCAGCCGATAACTCAGTGGATGAGAACAGTGCGCCGGGAACTGCAGTAGGTATTACTGCTCAGGCTAATGCTGGTTCAGGAGGTAAGGTTACATATTCTTTGACTGATGACGCGGATGGTCGTTTCGCCATTGACTCTGAAACCGGAGAAGTCACTGTTGCAGGTGAACTGAATTACGAAACAGCCAACAGTCATACAATTACGGTACAGGCGACAGGCAGCAACGGCACCAGCAGTGAAGAAGATTTCACTATTGCAGTCAATGACGTCAATGAGGCGCCTACCCTGATCGTGGGTATGGAAGGTCTCCGCAATACAGGTGTGGAAACTTTCGAGAATGGTACCCCAAATACTTGGTGGACGAATGAAGCCATTACAGATGGCGGTGCCAACTTCAGCAACTTCTTAGGTCGCTATGGTAATCAGGAAGTTGGCACTGTACTGGATGTGGTCCGCGGAGCGGATAAAGCGGTTATTGAGTTTGATTTATATGAAATTGACTCCTGGGATAACGAAAACTTCACCGTTCAGGTACAGGGTGAAGAGATAGAAATTCCGCTGTCCGGTCGCCGTGATGACGAAAGTAGCTCAGGTGTTCAGGGAGATGTTAGTTGGTCGCTGGTAACCCAAGCTCCCGGGGCTGATTTAGGTTTTTCTTCGAAGTGGACAAAGGATCAGATTCATAAGGTTCGCCTGGAAGTGAAAAATCCGGGTGGAGTTCTTCTCATGGATGCTCCTGCGTATTTAGATTATCTCGATTTAACCTTTGGCAGTACTCTGGATGAAAGTATTGAAAATGAATCCTGGGGTATTGATAACTTAAGCGTTCAAAGCCAGGACAGCGCGGGTAATCCGTTAACAATGGCGGTCTTGGAAGGCCTGCCAGGTTATCAGATTGCAGCATTAGGTGTGAGTGATCCCGATACATCAGGGAATGTCACTTACAGTGTTGATGATGATCGCTTTGAAGTCGTTAATGGCGTACTTAAGCTAAAGTCAGATCAGGCGCTGAGTTATGAAGAAGATCCGTCTGTAACACTTACAGTAACGGTGACCGATGAAGGCGGTCTGAGCGATCAGCAGACGCTGAGCTTTGGTGTAATGACTGAAGAACATATCACCGGTGTGTCACCAGTGGATAATGTTACTGATACCAATTCAGCAGATAACTCAGTGGATGAAAACAGTGCGTTGGGAACCACCGTAGGTATCACTGCTCAGGCAAATCCCGGTACAAGTACAGAGGTTACATATGCTTTGACTGATGACGCAGAAGGTCGCTTTGCGATTGACGCGCAAACCGGAGAAGTCACCGTTGCAGGTGAGCTGGATTATGAAGCTGCCAGTAGTCATACAATTTCAGTGTTGGCGACAGGTAATAATGGCACCAGCAGTGAAGAAAATTTCACCATTGCAGTGAATGACGTAAATGAAGCTCCGACGTTATTAGTAAATGGTCAGAAGGTTTCTGTAACGGAGACTTTTGAAAACGGTTCAACAGGCTGGAGTGACAATACAACAACTGATGGCGGCGAGAACGTTGGTACTTTCCTTGGGCGTTTTGGCAGTGGTGGTGCCGTTGAGAAGACGTTTGATATAGATCCCGGCGCAGAAAAAGCAGTTATTGAGTTTGATTTATATGAAATCGATTCCTGGGATGGTGAAAACTTCCGCATTGAAGTGATGGGTCAGCAGATAGACATCTCTTTGAATTGGAAAGGGGGAGCTGAAACAGAATCTGGCGAGTCTGGGAATGTAAGCTGGTCTTTGGTTACACAGGAAGCAGATGATGTATTGATCGGTCAGGAAGGGCGTAGCTGGTTTGATAATGATCAGATCCATAAGGTGCGTCTGGAAATAATGGAGCCAGAGTCATCTTTAACTTTAAAACTGAGTGATACGCTGAATCAGAGCGTAGCAGATGAGTCCTGGGGGATTGATAACCTGAGTGTTCAGGGAGTGGATGCATCAGGAAATCCTTTGACTGTGTCAATTACGGAAGGTATTTCCGGTGCCACTGTTGCTTCATTATCCGTGACAGATCCAGACGGTGTTGGTGCTGTAAGTTATGCCGTTGATGATGATCGCTTTGAAGTTGTAGATGGTAATCTAAAGCTGAAAGCTGATCAGAGTCTGGATTATGAAGCTGAACGTTCAGTGACCGTAACGGTTTCGGTGACGGATGAAGAAGGTTTAACTGATCAACAAACACTGAACATAGGTGTAATTGATGTTGATGAAGTAATACCTGTAGAGACCGTTACTGATACGAATGCAGCGGATAACTCGGTGGATGAGAACAGTGCGCCGGGAACTGCAGTAGGTATTACTGCTCAGGCTAATGCTGGTTCAGGAGATAAGGTTACATATTCTTTGACTGATGACGCGGATGGTCGTTTCGCGATTGACTCTGAAACCGGAGAAGTCACCGTTGCAGGTGAGCTGGATTATGAAACAGCCAGTAGTCATTCAATTACGGTGCTGGCGACAGGCAGTAACGGCACCAGCAGTGAAGAAGATTTTACGATTGCTGTTAGTGATGTGAATGAGGCGCCGGAATTGGTCGTAACCGGTCAGGGTGGTGCTGTTATCGAAACGTTTGAGAGCGGAGCTGAAGGCTGGACGAATAACACCACTACAGACGGCGGGGAGCATCTCAGCACTTTCCTTGGACGTTTTGGTAACGGTGGTTCAGTTGAGAAGACATTTGCAATTGACCCCGGTGCTGATAAAGCCTTCATTGAGTTTGACTTGTATGAAATTGATTCCTGGGATAGTGAGCTGTTCCGCATTGATGTGGCTGGTCAGCGTATCGAAATTCCTTTGAACTGGACGGAGAATAACGAAACAACTGAAGGTGTTAGCGGAAATGTTACCTGGTCTCTGGTTACTCAGGGCGATGGCGCTGCACTGGCAGGTACCCATGGGATTTCCTGGAGTGATAGTGATCAGATCCATAAGGTACGTTTAGAAATTGATCAGCCTGAATCCACCATTACGCTAGCCCTGAGCGATACTCTGGATCAGAGAGTGGCGGATGAATCATGGGGAATCGACAACCTGAGTGTTCAGGGGGTTGATACATTAGGTAATCCGTTAACATTGTCAATTACGGAAGGCGTAGCAGGTGCTGCTGTTGCTACTCTATCTGCGCAGGATTCAGATGGCGCAGGTGACGTAAGTTATGCTGTTAATGATGATCGCTTTGAAATTGTAGACGGAGTTCTGAAGCTCAAAGCAGACCAGAGTCTGGACTATGAAACTGAAAGCTCAGTAACGGTTACAGTAACGGTCACTGATGCTGGAGGTTTAACGGATCAGCAGACGCTTACAATCGGTGTAATTGACGTTGATGAAATGGTGCCGGTAAGCGCTATTGAAGATGCTGATACTGCAGAAAATGCAGTGGATGAAAACAGCGCTGTGGGTACTGGTGTTGGTATCACTGCGAGTGTTACCGCGGGTCCTGATGATACTGTGACGTATAGTTTGATGGATGACGCAGGTGGCCGTTTTGCAATCGATTCTGAATCCGGTGAGATCACTGTAGCAGGCGAGCTGGATTTTGAAGCTGCCAGTAGTCATACGGTTAAAATTCTGGCGACAGGAAGCAATGGCACCAGTAGTGAAGAGAACTTCACCATTGCAGTAAATGATGTGAATGAAGCGCCAACGCTGGTTGTAGTTCCTCAGGGAGGGCGCGTCACAGAAACCTTTGAAAACGGTGCAGCCGGCTGGAGTAATAACAAGACAACAGATGGTGGTGATAACTTCACGACCTTCCTGGGGCGTTTTGGTAACCAGCTTGGTACTAATATCTGGTCTGGTGGCCCTGTGGGTAATGATGTTGTTGAGAAGACTTTTGCTCTTGCTGGAGATGCTGATAAGGCCGTTATCGAGTTTGATCTGTACGAGATAGATTCCTGGGATGATGAAGAGTTTATTATCGAAGTAGCAGGTGAAGGGATTCGTATTCCGCTATCTGTACATAGTGATGAAGCTGAACTGTCGGGTACTTCGGGAAATGTTAACTGGTCATTTGAGCCGCAGGGGGAAAGCGCTGACTTAGGTTTTACATCAGCTTGGTATGTAGAGGGAACGGACCAGATTCATAAAGTTCGTCTGGAAATAGCCGATCCGGGCAGTGAGCTTAACTTGAAGCTAAGCAGTACTCTGGATGAGTTTATTGAAAATGAGTCCTGGGGTATTGATAACCTGAGTGTTCAGGAACTGGATGCGCAGGGACGTCCGTTAATCCTGTCTGTACAGGAAGGTGTATTCGGAGCATCTGTTGCGACATTAGCGATGCTGGATCCAGACAGCGCTGATGCTGTAGCTTACACAGTAGATGACAATCGTTTTGAAGTTGTTGATGGTGTTCTGAAGCTGAAGGCCGACCAGAGTCTTGATTATGAAACTGAGAGCTCGGTTAAAGTAACAGTAACAGTGACTGATGACGGCGGGCTTTCAGATCAGCAAGTACTGACAATTGGTGTTATTGATGTTGCTGAAATTACACCGCTTAGCCAGATTTCAGATCTTGACACTGCAGATAACGCTGTAGATGAAAACAGTGCAGTTGGCACCAGTGTAGGTATTACTGCCAACGCTGTTGCAGGTCCGGATGATACTGTTAGCTACGCCTTAACAGATGATGCGGAAGGCCGTTTTGCAATTAATTCTGAAACCGGTGAGATTACTGTTGCTGGCGGGTTGAATTATGAAGCAGTAAACAGCCATACCGTTCAGGTGCAGGCGACTGCCAGTAATGGCAGTGTTGAGAATACTGCGTTTGATATTAATGTCCGGGACGTCAACGAAGCTCCGGAAATTATAATCGATCGCCCTGCTTCTGCTCCTGATGGTCCTACGACTCTTGATGGACCTACTGCTATTGATGGTCCTACTACTATTGATGGTCCTACTACTATTGATGGTCCTATCTTCATCATGGATGACTTGGAAGTGCAGGCATTTTCGGCTGTAAGTCTGTCTGATGGTGGTGAGAAGGTTTTTGGCCGGGATGACTCTGTGGGTCTGGACATTGCCGATTTGCTTGATGAGGATGGCGAAGAGGAGCTTGACACCTTGGTTGGCAGCTTGGTGGATGAGAATGCAACAACTCTTGTTCAGTCTGGGGCTGTCGATAACCGTACTGATCAAATTGATGATGCATTCTATGCATTGAATACGACAGATCAGAATCATTCAGGGCTTAATCTGGAGACTCCTGACATCTTGTTCTGAATGGCGTAACGGAAGAGCTTGGTTAGTATTATTGGCCAAGCCTTTCAATGAGTATTCTCACCTTTTAGCCCTGCATGTCAGGGCTTTTTTATTTCACTTATGTCTGAGTGCTTCGAGAATCAGGTGTGTATGTTTTGAGAGGTGTTTTGCAACGAACATCTGAATGATTAACCAGCGATGTACTTCTGATCGTGTGAATGTGTTTAAGCCTATGAGTTTTCATAGTACTAAGTTCTGCAGTGTTCAGAAAATTTTGTTATAAATTCCGGCTGTAAACGCAAAAAGAATGTTTGAATGATTTGTAACAGAGTAAATATTCATGATTCTCAGGTCTGTTGTAATGCGAGTGCTCCTGATCGCTGTTTCATTTTGTATGACCGTGAGCTATGCGGTTGCAGATAAGCGTGTCATTCATCTGGTTACGGGACCGGATTATGCTCCCTACGCGAGTATGGAATTGTCTGAGGGAGGTGTGGTTTCAGAAGTTGTGTCGCGAGTTTTCGATGAAATAGGGTATAAAACAGAGCTATCTTTTTATCCTTGGAACCGTGTTTATCAGCGGGTACTTAATGTTCAGAGCGATGCGACATTTCCTTATGCCTGGGGACGTGAAAGAGCTCAGCTGTTTCTTTATTCACGGCCGGTGAACCGGATAAATATCAGGGTGTTTATGCATCAGGAGACCAGGTTCAGCTTTACTGGGCCTGATGATCTGAAAGGATTATCTTATTGTCAGCCATTGGGTTACCAGACTGAGCCCGAGCTGGAAAATATGATTGAGAAGAATGTTTTACAGCGTTTTGAAGCACGTGATATGGACGGTTGCTTTGAAATGTTATCGGCAAAGAGAGTAAATTTTGTTATTTCAAATGATTTGGTTGGCCGGAGTTCAGCAGAAAGAGTGCTGAGTGCGGAAATGAGGTCATTCATAGTGGCTGCTGAAGAACCCTTTCGTACAATCTCAGAGTATCTGATTATCAGTAAAGAACATCCGGATGCGGAGTACCTTATTGGCGCTTTTAATACTGCTTATGAGGTTCTGCTGGAAAATGGCACTCTGGACAGGATATGGCAGCGGCATTTAGGGGGTGAAGCAATAGCTGTTGATTAGCCTGATTTGTTCGTATTTGCTGTTGGATCAAATGATCCATCTGCTTTTACTTTAACTTGTATAGCGGTCAGACAGACTACATCCTATGTACAACTCCCCAGTTATTGAGTAAGTGAGTATATGGCTACAGATATTATTGAGACACAGGTTCGTAAGCTGGCAAAGCTATCAGAAGATATGGGAGTGATGATTGCGACAGCTGAATCCTGCACCGGCGGAGGGATTGCGACTGCAATCACAGAGCTGGCAGGTAGCTCGGCATGGTTTGACGCAGGGTTTGTCACCTACAGTAACCAGGCTAAAAATAAGATGCTGGATGTTCCTTCAGAGCTTATTGAAGCTCATGGCGCAGTCAGTGAAGAGGTGGTGCTGGCCATGGCGAAAGGTGCTGTGGCCAACAGTCAGGCTCAGTTGAGTGTAGCTGTCAGTGGTGTGGCTGGGCCCGGTGGTGGTAGTGAATTAAAGCCTGCCGGGACTGTATGGATCGCCTGGCAGAGTCCTGCTAAGTCAGTTTCACAGGTTTTTCAGTTTTCCGGTGATCGGCATTCTGTCCGACTTCAGACTATAGAACAGGCACTTAGCGGACTGATAAAGTTACTGGATAAAAATACTGTATAAAAAAACATATTTTTACTTGCAATGTGATTAACCTCCGATAATAATGCTGTGCAAACGTACAGTATTTAATTCTCCACAGATTTATAGGTTCTAATATGGACGACAACAGAAAGAAAGCTCTTGATGCTGCCCTGGGTCAGATCGAACGTCAGTTTGGTAAAGGTGCGGTTATGCGCATGGGTGATCAGCCGCGTGAAGTTATTCCTGCTGTGTCGACCGGTTCCCTGACGCTGGATATTGCGTTAGGCATCGGTGGTTTGCCTATGGGTCGGATTGTTGAGATTTACGGTCCGGAATCATCCGGTAAGACAACTCTGACATTACAGGTTATTGCGGAAGCTCAGAAGCTTGGTAAAACATGTGCATTCGTTGATGCGGAGCATGCGCTGGATCCGACATACGCAGAAAAACTGGGTGTAAATGTTGATGAAATGCTGGTGTCTCAGCCAGATACCGGTGAGCAGGCGCTGGAAATTACAGATATGCTGGTGCGCTCCAGCGCTGTAGATGTACTGGTAATCGACTCTGTAGCTGCACTGACACCTAAAGCCGAAATTGAAGGCGATATGGGTGATTCCCATGTAGGTCTTCAGGCGCGTCTGATGTCTCAGGCATTGCGTAAGCTGACTGCGAATGTCAAGAATGCCAATACACTGGTTATCTTCATTAACCAGATTCGTATGAAGATCGGTGTGATGTTCGGTAGTCCTGAAACGACAACCGGCGGTAACGCTCTGAAATTCTACTCTTCCGTTCGTCTGGATATTCGCCGGATCGGTGCTGTGAAGCAGGGCGATGAAATTGTTGGTAACGAAACCCGCGTAAAAGTAGTTAAGAACAAGGTTGCTCCGCCGTTCCGTCAGGCTGAATTCCAGATCCTTTATGGTCAGGGTATCTACCACATGGGTGAGGTTATTGATCTGGGCGTGAAAGAAGGTCTGATCGATAAGTCCGGTGCATGGTATGCGTATAAGGGCGATAAGATTGGTCAGGGTAAAGCGAATGCGGCGCGTTATCTGGAAGAGAACTCAGATGTAGCCTCTGAAATTGAAGCAGCTATCCGTGCCAAGCTGCTGACAACGCCTGTTACTCAGGAAGAAGATGAAGAGGCAGAAGCGGCTCCTCAGCTGGATCTGTAACAAACATCGTTCGGTGTAAATGAAATGATGAACTGTAAACCCTGCTTTTAGCGGGGTTTTTTGTGTCTGTTAAAAAGGGGAAACTCTATGGGTTTTAACCGTTCAGGAAAAACCGGAAAAACACTCGAGACTGAGTCGGATATTAAAAATGCAGCCTTGGGTTTGTTAGCTCGCAGGGAGCACTCAGTGAAAGAGCTGATGACGAAGTTAGTTGCGAGATGTGCAGATGAGGACATGCTGGATAATGTCATATTCAGTTTGCAGGAAAGTGGCTATGTCAGCGATCAGCGTTTTGTTGAGAGCTTTTTGCGCCAGAGGGTATATCAGGGTTTTGGTCCTAAAAAAATTCAGTTCGATATGAGAGATAAAGGTATATCTTCAGACATGCTTGATCTGGCAATGCAGGAGCAGGAAATTGACTGGTTTGCACAGGCGCTGGATGTCTATCGCCGTAAATTCAGAAGCGAAGAAAGTTTTGATGCGAAGGGGTACGCAAAACGCATGCGTTACATGATGCAAAGGGGATTTGATGCAGAACAGACTCGCTATGCTATTGATGCAAAAGAAGAATAAATCCTGTTAATCAAAGAGAAATATTAATATAAGCCTTAGTTGCTAAAAATATTCGAACAATTTTTTGTCACGTTATATACTACATCGCCATTTTTACACTGTTTTTTCCGGTTGCTTTTGATTGAATGCGTAGGTAAATGAATCGATCAGGGTGCTATTTTAGGTGTTGCGAGCGATAACTGTATGAAAAATATGACAAGTGCCGAACTGCGACAGGCATTTCTAAACTACTTTGAAAACAACGGCCATCAGATTGTTGAAAGTAGTTCACTGATCCCTGCCAACGACCCTACCCTGATGTTTACTAACGCGGGTATGGTTCAGTTTAAGGATGTGTTCCTGGGAAGTGATCAGCGTCCTTACACCCGTGCGACTACCTCGCAGCGCTGTGTGCGTGCCGGCGGTAAGCATAACGACCTGGATAACGTAGGTTATACAGCGCGCCACCATACTTTCTTTGAAATGCTGGGTAACTTCAGCTTTGGTGATTACTTCAAGCGTGATGCGATTAATTTTGCATGGACGTTCCTGACAGAAGTACTGCAGCTGCCGAAAGAAAAGCTGTGGATTACGGTTCATATTAGCGATGATGAAGCGGAAAAAATCTGGAAGGAAGAAGTAGGCATCGATCCGGAGCGCTTCTCAAAACTGGATGAAGATAACTTCTGGTCTATGGGTGATACCGGGCCTTGCGGACCTAGTTCTGAAATCTTCTACGATCACGGTGCGGACGTTTGGGGTGGGCCTCCGGGCAGCCCTGAAGAAGATGGTGATCGCTATATCGAAATCTGGAATCTGGTATTCATGCAGTTTAACCGTGCTGCTGACGGTGAAATGACGCCATTACCGAAACCATCAGTTGATACCGGTATGGGGCTTGAGCGTATTGCTGCAGTTCTGCAGAACGTACATTCCAACTATGAAATTGATTTGTTCCAGAACCTGTTGAAGGCTGCTGCCGCTGCTGTCGGTAGCAACGATCTGGACAATAAATCCCTGCGGGTTATCGCCGACCACATCCGTTCATGTTCATTCCTGATACTTGATGGTGTTATTCCGAGTAATGAAGGTGCAGGTTATGTCTTGCGCCGTATTATTCGCCGTGCGGTACGTCATGGTAAGAAACTGGGTGCACAGGGCGCGTTTTTCCATAAGCTGGTGGCTGCACTGGTTACCGAAATGGGTGCTGCTTATCCGGATCTTGCAACTCAGCAAGAACTGATTGCAAAAGTCCTGCTGAAAGAAGAAGAGCAGTTTGCCAAGACGCTTGAGCATGGCATGGGGCTGCTTGAAACTGTTATTTCCAAGCTGGAAGGAACAGAGATTCCCGGTGAAACAGTTTTCAAACTTTACGACACCTATGGTTTCCCGGTTGACCTGACTGCAGATGTTGCCCGTGAGCAGGAACTGACCATTGATATGGCCGGTTTTGAAACGGCAATGGAGCAACAGCGCACACAGGCGCGTGCGGCAGGTAAGTTCAGTGTTGATTATAACGACGGACTATCACTGGAAGGTGAAACCAGCTTTACTGGTTACGAGCATTTACAGGGTTCAGCCAAAGTTGTTGGTTTGTTCTCGAACGGTGCTGCTGTAGATGTTCTTAATGCCGGTGATAAAGGGATTGTTGTACTTGATGAGACTCCTTTCTATGCCGAGTCTGGTGGTCAGGTAGGTGACAGCGGTTTACTTAAAGCAGAAGACCTGGTTTTCGCTGTGGCTGACTGTACTAAAGAAAGTAAGAGTCACCTGCATCACGGTGAGCTGCAACAGGGAACTATTAAAGTTGGTGATACTCTTTTCCCTGAAGTTGATGCTGAACGACGTCAGAAGACTGCTGTTAACCATTCCGCGACTCACGTTCTTCACGAAGCGCTGCGTCGTGTATTAGGTTCACATGTTCAGCAAAAAGGCTCCCTGAATGATGCAGAACGTTTGCGTTTTGACTTTTCGCACTTTGAAGCAGTAACGGCTGAAGAGCTGCAAGCAGTAGAAGATATGGCGAATGAAGAAATTCGCCGTAACACGCTGATTGAAACTGACATCATGGATATTGATTCCGCCAAAGAAAAAGGCGCAATGGCGCTGTTTGGTGAGAAGTACGATGATGAAGTACGTGTTTTAACGATGGGTGGAGACTTCTCTGTTGAGCTGTGTGGTGGTACTCATGCGCAGCGTACAGGTGATATCGCTTTGCTGAAGATTGTTTCAGAAGGCGGTATTGCTGCAGGTGTTCGCCGGGTAGAAGCGGTTACCGGAAAGGCAGCTCTGGACTTTATGGCCGGAGTGAGCGCGCAGTTACAGGATAAGCTGACAGATCAGCAGGGTAAGACCCGTCAGTTGGAAAAAGAGCTTGAGCAGCTGAAAGCGAAGCTGGCAGCAGCGAAAGGGGCTGACCTGGTCAGCGCTGCTGCGGATGTTGCTGGCGTAAAAGTATTAGCGGAAGTGCTTGAAGGTATTGAGCCGAAAGCACTGCGTGACACAATTGATCAGTTGAAGAATAAATTAGGCAGTGCTGTTGTTGTGCTGGCGACAGTAGCTGACGGTAAAGTCAGTCTTGCTGCCGGTGTCAGCAAAGATTTGACTGCTAAAGTAAAAGCTGGCGACCTGGTTCGCGAATTAACAGCTAAGCTGGGTGGTAAGGGCGGTGGACGTCCGGATTTTGCTCAGGGTGGTGGTACCGATGCAGCAGCGTTGCCTGCTGTTCTGGCAGAAGTTGCCGGACTGGTGGAAAACAATTTGTCGTAGTTTTTAGTCTGCAAGGCTATTAAGGAAATAGGTAAATGGCCCTATTTGTACAGAAATATGGTGGCACCTCTGTTGGCTCGGTAGAGCGGATTCAGGCTGTTGCCGATAAAGTGAAAGGCTTTCGTCAGGCTGGTCACGATGTTGTGGTTGTTGTTTCTGCAATGAGTGGCGAGACCAATCGTCTGATTGGAATGGCTAAGGAAATGCAGGAGCAGCCTTCTCCACGTGAGATGGATGTGCTGGTTTCTACCGGTGAGCAAGTGACCATTGCGCTATTATGTATGGCACTGGAGGCCCGTGGTGTGAGCGCACGCTCATTCACCGGCAGTCAGGTTAAGATTCTGACTGATGACAGCCATATGAAGGCGCGTATTCAGGATATTGAAGTTGACCAGATGCGTGCTGAGCTGGATATGGGCCGCGTTGTTGTGGTTGCCGGTTTCCAGGGGGTAGATGAGCTGGGTAACATTACTACGCTTGGGCGTGGTGGCTCTGATACTACAGGTGTGGCGCTTGCTGCTGCGCTGAAGGCTGATGAATGTCAGATTTATACAGACGTGGATGGTGTGTATACAACCGATCCGCGGGTTGTTGAAGGCGCTCAGCGTCTCGACGAGATTACTTTTGAAGAAATGCTGGAAATGGCCAGCCTTGGTTCAAAAGTACTGCAAATTCGGGCTGTGGAATTCGCTGGCAAATATAATGTGCCGTTGCGTGTATTACACAGCTTTCAGGATGGACCAGGAACGCTTATAACTACAGAGGAAGAGGATACAGTGGAAAAACCGGTCATTTCAGGGATTGCCTTTAACCGCGACGAAGCAAAACTGACAATACTGGGTGTCCCTGATATTCCAGGCGTAGCTTCGCGGATTTTGGGTCCAGTCAGTCGTGCTAATATCGAAGTCGATATGATTTTGCAAAATGTGTCGGCAGATAACACAACAGACTTTACATTTACTGTGCACCGCAATGATTTTAACCAGGCAGAAGAGATTCTGGTGAAGGTTAAAGAAGAGCTGGGTGCCCGTGAAGTTGTTGGTAATAACAAGATAGCTAAAGTATCAATTGTTGGTGTAGGCATGCGTTCGCACGCAGGTGTGGCCAGTAAGATGTTTGATTCCCTGGCTAATGAAAACATCAACATTCAGATGATTTCTACCTCAGAGATTAAGGT
Organism: Aliamphritea spongicola; assembly: GCF_017051665.1. Lineage (NCBI taxonomy): Bacteria > Pseudomonadati > Pseudomonadota > Gammaproteobacteria > Oceanospirillales > Oceanospirillaceae > Aliamphritea > Aliamphritea spongicola. Next base: position 11,985 of record NZ_JAFIDL010000013.1, on the reverse strand, counting down.
CTCTGTTGTCATTGCTGAAAAGTACCTGGAGTTAGCTGTCCGGGGTCTGCATTCAGCGTTTGATCTGAATGCCGTTGATACAGTTAGTGAATAGCAGCCACTGTTTAAGTAGTTCTGTGTTGCTGTTGTTGCACATTTTATTTGTTTAACGCCAGAGGTCTGTTAATCTGTTGTTACTATTACAGATTAGGACGCTCTGGCGCTTAAATAAGGAGATTATTTAATGTTAATTCTTACTCGCCGTGTAGGTGAAACGCTAATGGTTGGTGACGACGTCACTGTTACTGTCCTGGGTGTGAAGGGTAATCAGGTGCGTATTGGTGTTAATGCACCTAAAGATGTGTCTGTGCATCGTGAAGAAATTTATCAGCGTATTCAGAAAGAAAAGCAAGAAGGCAATCAAGAGTAAATTTCTGAAATTAATGCTTTTCTTTTGAAAATCATTCTTGTAATATACGCGCCGTTGTTGAGGTGAGATGGCCGAGTGGCTGAAGGCGCGCCCCTGCTAAGGGCGTATAGGGGAAACTCTATCGAGGGTTCGAATCCCTCTCTCACCGCCATTTAGCGCCCGTAGCTCAGCTGGATAGAGTACCTGGCTACGAACCAGGCGGTCGCACGTTCGAATCGTGCCGGGCGCGCCACTTAATCTTAGGATTGAGTGAAATGGTGGGATAAACAACAAAACTTGGATTAAGCGCCCGTAGCTCAGCTGGATAGAGTACCTGGCTACGAACCAGGCGGTCGCACGTTCGAATCGTGCCGGGCGCGCCATCCTAATCCGAGTATCTGTTTTAAGTCTTTGTGTTTTTTCAAATGTAGAGCAAAAAGTTTACAGCAGAGTAAATGCTGTAAAGTTGATGTTTTGCCTATGATACTTCTGAGACAGTTTTGCAGTGATTAAGCGCCCGTAGCTCAGCTGGATAGAGTACCTGGCTACGAACCAGGCGGTCGCACGTTCGAATCGTGCCGGGCGCGCCACTGTCTCCTCTCTTTTTGTTTTAAACAATTCGTTTCTTTTTCTCTTAAGCTTTTCAGTTATCAATATTTTTTCTCATGCTCTGAGCTCCTCTGAGAGCTGTAATTGATACGGTCTTTTACCGTGTATGTGTTCTGGCTTTTATAGCCTTTAGGCGGGCTCTCAGCCCTGTCTATGCTATGGGTTATTATGGCGCTTCTGATTAGGATGGCGGTTTATTCTGCAGGGGTATGAAGTCTATGCAGGGCTGATTGTGTCGGGGATGAAGCAATGAGGGATCCAGAGAAGTGCTGATGTTGGTCGAGGCTTTATTTTATTTCAAAAATGCATGTTGTTTATGCTGATTGTGATGAAGTCTCCAGAGGGATTTCTTGCCTTGCTGTGAGGGGGGGGGAGGCTGGTTATTGCCAGGCACTTTACTGCTTGTCGTCAGTTGTGCCTGGAGGCTGATAGGGAAGTAGAGCTGGCTGGCTCTCGGGCGGTGTGCCTGCGTTAGAGTGAATCAGACCGTACGCCATTAAAAAAGCCGCCTGTGGTTGCAGGCGGCTTATGTTCTCAGCGTTCCCGGAAGGCGGTGTCGAGTCCGCGGGAAATAGGTTTTAGCAGATAGTCCATAATAGACTTGTTGCCGGTTTTGATGTCCGCGGTGACAGTCATGCCGGGTGACAGCGTCAGCTTTGTGTTATCCCCCACCCAGTTGGTTGTCAGGCTTATCTCAGCCCTGAAGTAAGGGTCTTTTTTATCATCCAGGTAAGTTGTTGCGGAGAGTCGCTCGATGACGCCGTCAACAGTGCCGAAGCGAGCAGAGTCGTAACTGTCTACTTTGATTTCTGCGCGCTGGCCGACACTTATGTGTCCGATCTCGTTAGGCAGTATGCGTGCTTCAATGATGACCTCATCATCAGTTGGTACCAGTTGCATAATAACCTGACCAGGATCTACAACTGCGTTGATTCGGGTAATAGAGAGATCCTGGACGATGCCTGTCAGTGGTGCGTAGATGTCCAGTCGTTTAACTCTGTCGCGAACCCGGATCAGTGACTGTTCTATTTCAGCCAGTTCTTCGCCGACATTACCGGCTTCCAGTTCGATGTCTTTTTTGAAGCGGGCGCTGAGTTCAATGCGGCGTTGTTCGGCTTCGGTCAGAGCTGATTCTGCGACCCGGATGCCGTCAACAATGCTCAGGCTTTCGCTCTGGGCATCGGCCAGGCTGGTTTGGCTGGTCAGAAGTTCCGCTTTAGAAACGACATTACTTTTAACCAGCTTGGAACGGATCGATACCTGTTCTTTAAGCAGTTCTACTTTCTTGCGGATAGATTTAGCCTTGTTGCGCTGCTGTTTGATTTCTTCATTCCGCTGACGAATCTGCGAGTCAATGACGCTCAGTTCACTGTTCTGGCTGGCCAGTTGTGCTGAGTAGATTGTCATTTGTTTGTCGGCAAGGGCTGGGTAGCTGTTGCCAATTTCACCAAAAGACGGAATCCGGTCATCGAGAATGGCCTGCAGGCGTTCGCTTTCGAGAATGAAGGCTGCCCGGCGAATTTCCAGTTGCTGGAGTTCAGACTGGCTGGCAGGAGGTGCAAAGCGCAGTAATAAGTCGCCGCTTTGTACCTGATCGCCGTTGCGGACCAGAATTTCACTGACGATACCGCCTTCCAGGTGCTGAACATCATGGATCAGACCGGCAGGCACGACTTCGCCGCGGGTAGAAGTGACTTCGTCAACTTTAGTCAGAGTTGCCCAGACAATTGCGGCCACCAGAATAAAGGCGGTGAAGTAGATAGCCGCATTAATAATGCCGGCCGGTTCGTGTTCTTCCAGCTGAATTGCCTGAGCCAGAAAGCGGGCTCGGGCGCGGGGCAGGCTGGCGCCGCCATGGGAAGAAAACACATTATTATTTTTACTCATGCTGACTTCTCCAGCGTCAGTGCGATAACTTCTTGTGGAGGGCCTATATGGATAACTGTGCCCTGTTCCATTAATACGGCTTTATCCGCCAGGCGAATATGGCTTGGTCGATGGCTGACCATGACAATAGAGCGGTTGCCTTTCAGGCGTTTGAGCTGCTCTATAAAGCGATTATCTGATTCCAGATCCAGTGAGGCTCCCGGTTCGTCCAGTAACAGGATTTTGGCCGGGCTGACAAAGGCGCGGCACATAGACAGTGAGCGCAGGAAGCCCGGAGGCATATGGTCGATGACAGTGTCCCCGAGACGGGTGTCAAAGCCCTGAGGCAGGGCCAAAATTTCTTCCAGTACACCTGCTTCCATCGCGGCGGCACGAATATCTTCATCCGTTGCCAGGCTGTTATTCAGACGGATGTTTTGTGCAATTGAGCCGTGGAACATGTGTGTTTGCTGAGGGACGTAAGCTACGGCGCGACGAAGGTCCATGGCATTCAGTTGTCGCAAGTCCATGTTGTCCATGCTGATGCTGCCGGCCTGCGGTGCGTACATACCGGCAATCATTTTAATCAGCGTGGATTTGCCGGAGCCGGTGTTGCCGGTAATTGCGATCATTTCGCCGGCTTTAACTTCAAATGATGCGCCTAGCAGTGCAGGGTCGCGGTCAGGGCCGTAGCGGAAGCTGACTCTGTCGATGCGGATGTTGCCCTTCAGGTTGGAAAGTACCAGTCCTGATTTGCCGCCTTTTCTTTCGTTGCGCAGACGCATTAGCTGGTTAATCTGCTTGATGGCTTTCAGGGCTTGCTGGAATTTAGAAAATGACAAGAAAGCGCTTTGCAGTGGTGACAGTACCCGCCAGACCAGTGCCATGATAGCGATCAGTGCACCTATCGTAATTTCGCCGTTGATTACCTGCATTGTACCGATGGCCAGTACGGCAACGCCTGAGAAGGTCATCAACCCTTGCGCCAGGTTGTTCATCAGGTTGTTGGAGAGAAACGTCTGATAGTTTGCCAGTACCGCTTCGCCGGAATTTTCGCGGAAACGTTCCCACCAGACAGTTTCGCCGCCAATGGCTTTGATCTCTTTGCGGCCGGCAACGGTCTGCATAATGATGCGTTGTTTATCCGTACGGGCTTTGCCGGCGCGAAGGATGCGGGTGTTTATAACCGGAATCCAGATCAGGCCAAGAATAATAAAAGCCATAACCATGCCCAGCGGAATCAGGGCCAGCGGGCCGCCAAGGATGCCAATTACAATCAGGAACATAGCAACGAATGGTAGTTCCAGGGCAACGGCTGCGCTTGGGCCGGTGAAAAAATCACGCACAGAATCGAACTGCTTCAAACGGGACAGTTGAGCGGCAACGGTGGAGCGTTCTGTATAGAGTGGTGGCAAATACAACATGCGCTTAAAGGTTTCATTGCCTATGAGGTAGTCCATCCTGCCGGCGGTAATACCCAGCAATTTAGCCCTGAGAAAGCGTAACCCCAGGTCGGTGATCAGCAGTATGGTAACCCCTGAAATAAGGAATGGCAGGGTCTCTGCAGATTTTGCTCCGATGACCTTGTCATAGATGACCATAATAAAAATGGGCACCAGAAGCGCGACCAGGTTGATAATAAAGGTCATGCCCAGAAGGTGGATAATCATTTTCTGGAAGCGTTGCAGCAAATTGCCAAACCAGTCATCACCCGGTACATCTGTTGGGTTATTGCCGTAACTGGCGTTGCTGTCAGTGAACAGGTACGCAGTACCTTTCAGACGTAGCTGAGGCGTTGATTCATACTGATTGGTCTGGGCGTCATAATAATAAATCAGGCCATCGCGTTTACCCTGCAGTAACAGTACCTTGCCGCCGTTGGAGATAAACAGGGCAGGGTAAAGCTCATCCCGCAGAGAGTGGATATCGGTCTTCAGCGGTGAGCTGTCATAACCCAGAGTGACGAGAATATTACGCAGGTCGATCAGGTCTATCTGCTCAGAAAAGTGCGGCAGAGCCTCAATCAGATCCCGGGCATAATTATTCCAGCCCAGTTCCCGCAGAAGTGGCAGCAGGCAGGCTGCGTAAGGGGAAGTATCGTGGAATTCATCATTGTTATCGGTGCGCAGCGCTTCCGCCAGTCGCTCGGATACAATGGGTGGGCGTTCAAAAGCTGGGGGCGTCGTCATCTGGTTCATGCCTGGGATGTCTGCTGTTTTTGCCGGGCAGCCATTTGTGCCTGATAAGGATCAATATAAGGTTCAAGCTGACCGTTCGCCAACTGATATTGCTTGTCGCAAAGTCTCAGGAAAGAAGGGCGGTGCGACACGATGACCATAGTGCGTTTACCTTTCATTTGCTCGATAACCTTTAATAGCCGGTTGTCGTTCTTAATATCGAAGTTGGCGTTGGCATCATCAAATAAGATGATTTTAGGGTGGCCAACCAGTGACCGTACCATGATGATTTTCTGGCGTACGCCTTCAGAGAGTGTATCGACAGCAGCACCGCCAATCTGTGTATCAAGGCCGTCCGGCAGGCGGGCAACAATTTCTTCCAGACCAAGGATTTTAGATAGCTCCAGTGCCTGTTCAAGGGCTTCGCCTTCCCGGTACAGAGTCATGTTTTCCAGAATGCTGCCTTCAAACAGAACGCCTTTTTGCGGCATGATGCCGATTTCGGCGCGCAGGAATTCTGTGTTGTAGTTCAGCATGGGGTGGTCATCAAGAAGGATCTGCCCTTCATTTGGCTGGGTAAAACCGGATAACAGGCTTATCAGGGTGCTTTTGCCTGTACCGTTGTTGCCTGTGATGCCGATTGCCTGTCCGGGCTCAACCGTCAGAGACAAATTGTGAAGCAGGTCATTTTCCTGATGAGGGTATTTAAAGCTGACTTCCCGCAGTTCAATTTTACCGCTCAGGCCCTGTTCGGTTTTAAGTTCACCACTGGATTCTGTAGGCAGGGCGTACAGCTGATTAACTTTTTCCAGTGCCAGTTGAAGTGACTGAAATTGTGTCCAGAATCCCATGGCTTTAAGGCCTGGTTGCAGTACCCGGCTTGAAAGCATAGTGCCGGCCGCGAGCGCACCTACAGTCAGGTCGCCCTCAATAACAAACAGGCTGCCAACACCGACAAAAATGACCACTGCCAGTTGAGAGAATGTCGCGCCAATGCCCTGGACAATGCTGTTAACCCGGCTTAGTTCATAAACACTTTCTGCAGACTGGTGTTGAAGCTTTTCGTAGCGACGCAGCATCAGTGCTTCCATCGCCATGGATTTAATGGTGTGAATGCCTTTAAGGGATTCGATAATGAAATTCTGACGGCGATCTTCCATGGTGTAACGGGTTTCCAGCGCCTTTCTCAGCTTGCGTCCGGTGACGAATGCAACTACCAGAAAAACAACCAGCAGAGCAATTGGAATCGCTACCAGTGGTCCGGCGATCAGCCAGATCAGCCCCAGGAAGAGGATGACGAAAGGCAGATCCATGATCAGCAGGACTGACTGGCCAGAATAGAACTCCTGGATTTGCTCAAGTGCCTGAATTTTATCGAGATAGTAACCGGCTGTATTGTCCTCAAATGCCTGGTTGTCAGCATCGAGTATACGGTTCATTGCCTTGAGGCTTTCGCGGTGATCAAACTTTGCACCGTGCCAGCTGAGAATTGAGGAGCGAAATATACGCAGTGCGGTATCAATAATGACGACGCCAAGCATACCCAGAATGAGGAATATAAAAGTACCGATGGCCTGATTGGGTATTATACGATCATAGACCTGAAGAATAACGGTAGGCAGTGCGAGCGCAAGAATGTTGATTGCCAGCGATGACATCAGGACGCTGGGTTGACTCCAGGTTCCGGGAGTCCTGAGCCGTTTTACGGAAAACACATGTGACGTCTTTATACTCATGAGTTGTGTTCAATTATTCCGAAAATAGGTTGTTCGGGCATCGGATAAGATCCAATAAATTCCATTCTTATAACGCCGACTTATATTGCTACTAATCCTGCTGAGACACAAGTGATTACAGAAGATTTTGCTGTAAGTGATTGTCTCTACAGCGTATTGTTCGTGCATTGATAGAGTTTTACAAAAGTTTAAAACCAGAGGCAGTAAACCATGGCTGAGGAAAGCAAAGGCGGCAGTGTTGTTAACGCAAGGGATAAAGCAACCGAAGACCTGTTCAATCAGGGTTTGGGCAACAGCCGCCGGGCGCGAGATCTGGAAGAAGAGTACCTTGGGGATGAACAGCAACATAATGAAGAGCTGTTTAAGCAAAACCTGCAGGGCAGAATAGACGAACAGCAGGAAGATCTCACTGCTACTTCCGAACAGGATTATTCTCCAGAGTTTTCCTCAACCGGCTTCAGCTTTACTGACGTAAACTCATTTTCTCAACTGCCTGATGGCGGCACGATTCCTGCCGGTACCGAGCTGGCCACCCTTGAACTGCCCGTTTCCGGTGGTGACTTCAGTTTTTCTCTGGATTCAACGCAGTTTGCGCTGGAAGGTAACCGTTTATCTACATTGGTGGACTTAACACCTGTCCGTGGCCAGCAACTGGGTATAGATATACGGGTTAACAGTAATAACAGTGATTTTACTGCTCAGATTCCGGTTGAAATTAATTTCGATGATCTGGCTGAAGCGTTACAGAACGAACAGGCGTTTATAGATAATGCCCCAAGTGACATTAACCTGTCAGATTCAGATGTTGCTGAAGGCGCTGTTGCAGGTGATTTCGTCGCGACAATTCTGGGTACCGATGATCAGGGTGCAGATCAGCTCAGTTTCAGTCTCACCGGTGAAGGAGCCAACATTTTTGAAGTCAGCGGTAATACCCTAGTTGTAGGCACTGGCGTTACGTTGGATTTTGAAACCCGTTCTGAATATCCCGTTGAAATTACAGTTACTGATGCCAGCGGAAATACCTTTACCAAAACGGTTACCGTTAATCTGACAGATGTTAATGAAGCACCTGTATTGCAGGCGGCAGAAGTGACTGTTGCTGAAGATCAGGGAATTATTAATGCAAGTCTGGTCGCTGAAGACCAGGATGCCGGTGATCAACTGACGTTTACAGCAGTTGATCCTGATCAGTTACCGGTTGGCTTTACATTACAGGCTAACGGAGATTACAGCTTTGATGCGACCAGTGGCGCATACGACCATCTGGGAGTGGGAGATTCTCAGCAGCTCACTATACCTGTCCGGGTTACTGACTCCGGTGGCTTGCAGGATACAGCGTTCATCAAAATCACCATCTCGGGTACCAATGATGCACCGGTTGCCGGTGCGGATATAGTCAGTAGTCTGGATGAGGGGGCTACTGCGATCAGTGGTCAGTTAACCGCGACGGATGCTGATGACGGTGCAGTTATAACCTTTGCTGTGGCTAACGGAGCCTCATTGCCATCAGGTTTCTCGCTGGACAGTGAGGGGAACTACAGTTTTGATCCCGCGGATGATGCATACCAGCGTCTGGGAGCCGGTGATTCACAGGTGATTACTGTGCCTGTAACAGTTACCGATGAGCATGGTGCGACAGATACGCAGCAGGTTCGTATCACGGTTAACGGCACTAATGATGCACCGGTTGCCGGTGCTGATATTACTGCCTCTGTGCAGGAAGGTGATGCAGTAATTTCCGGGCAACTGAGTGCAACGGATGTTGATGATGGCAGCATACTGACGTTTGCAGTATCACCGGGGGCGGATACACCGGCAGGTTTTACGTTGGATGCAGACGGGAACTACAGCTTTGAGCCGGATGCCGGGGCATACCAGCATCTGGCAGTGGGTGACAGCCAGATACTGACAATTCCGGTAACGGTGACAGATGAACTGGGTGCTACAGATGTTCAGCAAATCCAGATTACCGTTACCGGTACTAATGATGCGCCGGTGGCTGGAGCGGATGTTTACAGTACTGTGCTGGAAGGAGATTCTGCTATATCTGGCCAGCTATCAGCGACAGATGCTGACGACTCTGCGTCCCTGTCTTTCAGCGTTACTAACGGCGCTAGCGTACCGGCAGGCTTCACCCTGAATGCGGATGGTTCCTACAGCTTTAATCCACAGGATGCTGCTTATGTCAGCCTGGATGCGGGTGATGTGCAGACCCTGACCATCCCGGTGACAGTGACTGATGAGAACGGTGCCACGGATACTCAGCAGATTCAGATTACTGTGAACGGCACAAACGATGCACCGGTGGCTGGTGCAGATGTCACAGCTAATGTGAACGAAGGTGATTCAGCAATTTCTGGCCAGCTATCAGCGACAGATGCTGACGACTCTGCGTCCCTGTCTTTCAGCGTTACTAACGGCGCTAGCGTACCGGCAGGCTTCACCCTGAATGCGGATGGTTCCTACAGCTTTAATCCACAGGATGCTGCTTATGACAGCCTGGATGCGGGTGATGTGCAGACCCTGACCATCCCGGTGACAGTGACTGATGAGAACGGTGCCACGGATACTCAGCAGATTCAGATTACTGTGAACGGCACAAACGATGCACCGGTGGCTGGTGCAGATGTCACAGCTAATGTGAACGAAGGTGATTCAGCAATTTCTGGCCAGTTGTCAGCGACAGATGCTGATGATTCTGCGAGCTTAAGCTTCAGTGTAACCAACGGTGCATCTGTGCCTGCAGGCTTCACGCTGAGTGCCGACGGCTCATACAGCTTTAATCCACAGGATGCGGCGTACGACAGCCTGGATGCAGGCGATGTACAGACCCTGACCGTCCCAGTTACCGTAACCGACGAAAACGGTGCCATCGATACTCAGCAAATCCAGATCACCGTCAACGGCACCAACGATACGCCGGTGGCCGGTGCGGATGTCACCGCCAGCGTGAACGAAGGCGATTCTGCGATTTCAGGTCTGCTGTCTGCTACCGATGCCGATAATTCTGCCAGTTTAAGCTTCAGCGTGACCAATGGTGCATCTGTGCCGACAGGCTTCACGCTGAATGCCGACGGCTCATACAGCTTTAATCCACAGGATGCTGCTTATGACAGCCTGGATGCTGGCGATGTGCAGACTCTGACCATCCCGGTCACTGTGACCGACGAGAACGGTGCCACCGATACACAGCAAATTCAGATCACTGTGAACGGCACCAATGATGCACCGGTGGCTGGTGCGGATGTCACCGCCAGTGTGAATGAAGGCGATTCTGCAATTTCTGGCCAGCTGTCAGCGACAGATGCCGATGACTCTGCCAGCCTGACCTTCAGCGTGACCAACGGTGCTAGCGTACCGGCTGGCTTTACCCTGAATGCGGATGGTTCTTACAGCTTTAATCCACAGGATGCCGCTTACGACAGTTTGGATGCAGGCGACGTGCAGACCCTGACCATTCCTGTGACCGTAACTGATGAAAACGGTGCCGCTGATACCCAGCAGATACAGATTACGGTGAACGGCACCAACGATGCACCGGTAGCGGGTGCGGATGTCACCGCCAGTGTGAATGAAGGTGACTCAGCGATTTCTGGCCAGCTGTCAGCGACGGATGTCGATGACTCTGCAAGCCTGAGCTTCAGTGTAACCAACGGTGCATCTGTGCCGGCAGGTTTCACCTTGAATGCGGATGGTTCCTACAGCTTTAATCCACAGGATGCTGCTTATGACAGCCTGGATGCGGGTGATGTCCAGACTCTGACCATCCCGGTCACTGTGACCGACGAGAACGGTGCAACTGATACACAGCAGATCCAGATCACCGTTAACGGAACCAATGATGCGCCGGTAGCCGGTGCGGATGTCACTGCCAATGTGAACGAAGGTGACAGCGCTATCTCTGGCCAGCTATCTGCCATCGATGCGGATGATTCTGCAAGCCTGAGCTTCAGTGTAACCAACGGTGCCAGCGTACCAGCAGGTTTCACCCTGAATGCAGATGGTAGCTACAGTTTTAATCCACAGGATGTAGCCTACGACAGCCTGGATGTGGGTGATGTGCAGACCCTGACCATACCGATAACAGTGACCGACGAGAACGGTGCTACTGATACCCAGCAGGTCCAGATTACTGTTAACGGCACCAACGATGCGCCAGTGGCTGGTGCGGATGTGACAGCTTCTGTAAATGAAGGTGACAGCGCTATCAGCGGCCAACTTTCTGCTACCGATGCTGACGACTCTGCGTCCCTGATCTTTAGCGTAACCAACGGTGCGTCTGTTCCGGCAGGCTTCACGCTGAATGCCGACGGTTCTTACAGCTTTAATCCTCAGGATGCCGCTTACGACAGTTTGGATGCCGGTGATGTTCAGACCTTGACCATCCCGGTAACAGTTACTGATGAGAACGGTGCCACTGATACTCAGCAGATTCGGATTACCGTCAACGGCACCAATGATGCCCCAGTAGCGGGTGCGGATGTAACAGCATCTGTTGATGAAGGCGATAGCACTATCTCTGGCCAGCTGTCCGCGACGGATGCAGATGACTCTGCCAGCTTAAGCTTCAATGTAACCAGCGGTGCTTCTGTGCCGGCAGGCTTTACGCTGAATAGCGATGGCAGCTATAGCTTTAATCCACAGGATGCTGCCTACGACGGCTTAGATGCGGGTGATGTTCAGACCCTGACCATTCCTGTGACCGTAACTGATGAGAACGGCGCCACTGATACTCAGCAAATCCAGATTACCGTCAACGGTACCAATGATGCGCCGGTCGCCGGTGCGGATGTGACGGCTTCCTTGAACGAAGGCGACAGCGCTATCTCTGGCCAACTGTCCGCGACAGATGCTGATGATTTTGCAAGCCTGAGCTTCAGTGTAACTAACGGTGCCAGCGTACCGGCCGGTTTCACCCTGAATGCGGATGGCTCCTATAGTTTTGATCCACAGGATGCTGCCTACGACGGTTTAGATGCAGGCGATGTTCAGACCCTGACCATCCCGGTAACAGTGACCGACGAGAACGGTGCTACTGATACCCAGCAGATTAAGATTACTGTCAACGGCACCAACGACGCACCGGTGGCCGGTGCGGATGTGACGGCTACAGTAAACGAAGGCGATTCAGCAATTTCTGGCCAGCTGACAGCCACCGATGCTGACGACTCTGCCTCTCTGACCTTCAGCGTCACCACCGGTGCATCCG
>NZ_JAFIDL010000124.1:0-284 GCF_017051665.1 Aliamphritea spongicola | reverse complement strand
CGGGCGGTGCAGGTAGTACGCGATCGCGACGCCCGTGTGGATCAGCGGTGTGCGGAACGCATCGACGACGTGATCGAGCCATTCGCCGGCCGGTGCCGCGGATCTCGTCAGGCGCGCGACTTGCCCGTCCGCCGAGTCGAGGACGTAACCGGCCGCCAGGAGGATCGCGGCGGCAACGCCGACAGCGAGGCTGAGTGGGACGAACACGAGCACGGCGATGCCGGCGACCGTGAGCGCCGCGCTGAGGAACGTGACGGCGTTCGGGGTCACCCCCCACGCAGCGG
>NZ_JAFIDL010000123.1:0-284 GCF_017051665.1 Aliamphritea spongicola | reverse complement strand
CGGCGCGCCCATCAGCACCTGCAGGCCCTGCTGGTGCGAAGCGCGGGCGGCCGCCTCGGTGGTGGGGAACTCGGCAATGGCGCTGCCGAGCGCGCAGGATTCGGCCACGTGCGCGGCGGTGGCGTCGTCATGGCTGGCCAGCGAGATGCGGCGCGCGCGGCAGTGGGCGGCGATCGCCTCGCGGTTCGGCGCGGCCCAGCGGGCGGACAGGGCGACCTGCTCTTCCTCGTACTCGCTCATCTGCTGATCGTTGAGGTGGTATTTGCCCTGATAATATTCGCGGT
>NZ_JAFIDL010000122.1:0-284 GCF_017051665.1 Aliamphritea spongicola | reverse complement strand
ATGCGATTGCGCAGCTGGAGCCTGCCGATGCTGGCAGGCTCCAGCAAATGGGAGTAGTTCATGGAAGCAACCTCGGAACCGGGGCCGCATGGCCCCGGGATGACTCATTCAGCGGACAGGAAGTCGATGCATTCCCGGTTGAACAGGGCTTGATGTTCGACCTGAACCCAGTGGCCGCAGCGGTTGAGCATGATGAAGCGGGCATTGGGTGCATTATCCAGCACCTTGAATGCGCCGGCCGGCGGATTGAACTGATCGTTGGTGCCCCAGAAGCCGAGAATGGG
>NZ_JAFIDL010000121.1:0-284 GCF_017051665.1 Aliamphritea spongicola | reverse complement strand
CTGCAGAGGATCGGGCTCCTTGCTGAGATCGAGCGTGAACAGCGGCTCATGTGTACGTGGCGCGCGGTATTGATAAAGCTCACCGTCTTTTTCCACAAAATGCGCTTGCAGAGCCGGCGTTTCTTCGACGATGGCGTCGATGGCTTGCCGCAGCAGTTTAACGTTGAGCGGCCCGTCGACCTGTCCGTAGCCCCAGATATTGAACGACAAATCTTTGGAGATGTTTTCCCCCAGCCAGAGTTCACGCTGGGCGGTTGTTATTTCATGCAGCTCAACTTTCTCCG
>NZ_JAFIDL010000120.1:0-284 GCF_017051665.1 Aliamphritea spongicola | reverse complement strand
CCTGCGCCACCTGCTGAAGGCCATTTCCCCGCAGTTCGAGCGCATCAACGCCGATCTGCTGATGGAACAGTTCGCCGCCATTACCGCTCACTCGGCGGAAAACGCCCAGGATGCGGCGGCGCAAAGCGGCGCCGAGCCCCTGCCCGGCGCGGCGCGCAGCGGTGAAAGCGTGCTGGAGCAGTATGCCCAGGATCTGACCGCCAGAGCGCGCAACGGCGAGATCGACCCGGTGGCCGGCCGCGATGAAGAGATCCGACAAATCGTCGATATTCTGATGCGCCGCC
>NZ_JAFIDL010000119.1:0-284 GCF_017051665.1 Aliamphritea spongicola | reverse complement strand
ACGTCTTGGCTGGCATGTTCCAGCCGACAAAGCAATTTGAGGCCGTGGAGGGTTATAACCCTTATGCTGATAAAGCCGAGCTGCATGGTTATGAACAATGGGCGACGGCGTTTTCTGATGCGAATTCACCGCAGGAAACCGCGTGGATCAAACAGCAGATTGATGATGAGAATGAAGACCGTCGGGTGCTGTCTGAAGCTGGCGGCGTAGGAACCTTAGCCAGTATTGCCGCCGGGGCGGTGGATCCTGTGACGGTCGCCTCTATGTTTATTCCCGGCGCACAG
>NZ_JAFIDL010000118.1:0-284 GCF_017051665.1 Aliamphritea spongicola | reverse complement strand
ACAAATCCAATGAATCAACTTGTTGGTTTGGTTTTGATGGCTTAAACCATACTCATAAAGCAAAGCATCTATTTTCCTCATGGTATTTTGGGATTAATTCAACTAGATTTAGTAATTAATTTACTAAATCCATTTTATCATTCAGCGAAAGAGAATAGAAAATGTTTAGCTATTGGGAACAAAAGAATTTTTTGAATTATGACCTGATTGTGGTCGGATCAGGGTTTGTTGGTCTATCGACTGCGATCCATTTCAAGAAAAAACATCCAAAAGCTATTGTAGCA
>NZ_JAFIDL010000117.1:0-285 GCF_017051665.1 Aliamphritea spongicola | reverse complement strand
AGCAAGTCCAAGCACAGGAGCCGGTTATTCAGGAAGTTGCAAAGCTTTTTGCTGATTCGATCCTGAAAGGAAGAATGGTCCATTTGTTTGGATCGGGCCATAGTAGAATCATGGTAGAGGAAATGTGGCCGAGATATGGTTCATTTCCAGGATTCAATCCAATCGTGGAGCTATCTCTATCTTTTCACAATCTCGTGATCGGGAGCAATGGTCAGCGGCAGGCGATGTTTCTGGAGAATGTGCCGGGTTTTGCACCAAGGATTCTTCGAAATTTTGATATCAGCC
>NZ_JAFIDL010000116.1:0-285 GCF_017051665.1 Aliamphritea spongicola | reverse complement strand
GGTGATTTCGCCGTTGAGGCGGGGGTCGCGCCCGTCGGACAGCGTTTCCCGCCGCCATTCCGCACCGAAGGCCAGGCCCACTTCGCCCGCCGGCAGGGCAAAGACGTGGTCGTGCACGAAACGCGTATCCACCTGGAACAGGCTTGAGGTGCTGTAGCGACGCACCGGGACGGTGAAGCTGGCGATCGTGGCAGGGTCATTCGGCGTGCCGTCCACGCCGGTCCAGTTGTCGGGATCCCCTCCATTGAACGGGTTGTAGGCGCTGGGGTCAGAGCGGGACAACGC
>NZ_JAFIDL010000115.1:0-285 GCF_017051665.1 Aliamphritea spongicola | reverse complement strand
CCAGCGCGGTCAGCATGCCCATATGCACGATGGCCACGCTTAAAAACGAGACTCTTTTATCCTGAGGCACCCGGGTGAGCGGATAATCTTCGATCTTTATCACGGTGAGATCTTCCTTGCGGTTCAAATAAACTGAATGCCCTTGGTTATCAGGCGATCGGGAATGTAGTTATCCAGGTTGGCGTATTTGCAATACTCCTCAAACTGTTGCTGAGTATGCACGTTGGCCTTCTGGTAAATATTATAAATGCGGTTTTCGATGGTCTTATTGCTGACGTTATAGAT
>NZ_JAFIDL010000012.1:0-51260 GCF_017051665.1 Aliamphritea spongicola | reverse complement strand
CGGCCAGCGCATCATCGATGGTGGCAATGTTGAAGGTCGCACTGCTCGCCGGACCGGTGATGGTCACATCGGCCACTTCAGTGATGTCCGTACCGGAGGCCGTGGTGTAGCTGTACGTCAGCGCCACGGTAACCGATTTACCCGCCGGCACCGCTTCGCTCAGGCTGACGGTGTAGTCAGTGGTGGTTTCACCTTCGACCACATCGCTCGGCCCGGTCAGGGAGACGATGACCTCATCCTTGGGATTATCAGGATTATTACCATCCTCATCCTGAAACTCACCGGATGCTGAAGCGCTACCCAAAGTAACATTATTACCGGCAACCAAACCGGCATTAAATACTTCAGCTCCCTCGAATAAACTATCGTCAGCCGGAATAAAAGTGACCGTAGCTGCGGCGTTTCCTCCTAACGTGAGAGTCTGTCCAGCACTCAAAAAGCTGGAAATTTCCTGCTGTGTACTTATTACAGTCGTGCCGGTTGCATCAGCAAATACGATCTGACTTATATCTTGAGAAGTAAAAGCATCTCCACCACTCACAGTAAAAATAACAGTGCTGTTTGCACCGTTATCAAAATCACGACTAACAGTGAAAATAACACTATCACCGACTTCACCTTCTATAGCAGAAGGATCTGTAGCAACAATATTTACAACTGGAGTAACTAATGGAACAACCAGTTCGGCAGGCGCTGGCTGCTGGTCATCGCCGCCATCCCGGCCATCATCGTCGGTACCTGTATCGTAACCAGCTTCAGCAATTACTGACTCGCCTGTACGCAATACTTCTCCGAGGCCGGTAAAACCATCATTCGCAGGGGCAGTACCGCCCCCCTCACCACCGGCAGCGGTTTCTTCCAACAACTCAGTAGGGTCGGCACCCGCCAGAATTAACTGTTCAATCTCCGACAGTTCAGATTCTTCATCCTGGCTCTGCTCTAACAGGGTTTGGATATTCAGATAGACTTCACCGGTTTCCGGATCAATCACAACCAGCGCAACGCTGTCCGATGGTAATTGCTCTACAGTCTCACCACCAAGGCTAACGACAGCTTCACTGTCCCCTGAAGTAATAAGCTTTTCACCTGGCTGTAGCTGATCATTAATCTGAACGGCCCGCATACTACCTGCCGTATCCAATACAACTACATCACCTTCAACACTAACAACATTTACAACTGCGTTATTGGTCTTATCCATAAGCCCCCCCCGGGCCAATCAGAGCAATCATAACTAGGTTTTTTGCCATTCATCCTTAAACGCAAACCAAGTCCATTGGCTTCACTACCCTGAAGCACAAAAAAATTATTTTTCAGTCATTACCGTTTAAACAAATCTAACCCGCATATAGCAGGCTACAACAAACATCTTTCTTACTTTCGGCTGCAAGAGAATGCGCCGCCGCGTTTAAAATCAAACAATTACTTGATCATACTGTTCATTCCAAAGAGCAAATTTGCTTGAATAAATCTAATAAGCTCTTGTTTTATTATGCGATATTAACAAAGTAAGCCGTTTAAAAAAACACCTGCACACACCGCAGTACCAATCATTCACAGTGGCCCAACGCATGAACATGTCAAAACTACGGTAAAAAGCCCGCCCATTAATTCTGGATTCAGCTCGAACTGCAGTTTTCAAACAAATTTCTAACAAAAAGATGACATTCTAATGCCAGAAAGATGATTTCAAGCTTAACTGAAAGCCTACCTAATCAATTAGTCGCAGATAATAATCAGCTACCCATTTTGCAGATAAAAAGGCCAATTAAGTCCCTCATACTTTGCTTACTATCGGCAGAACCAGAAAAGTATTTAACAGCTTATACACTGAAATTATTACGTTTTTTTATTGATGAGATACAACAAGCAGAGAAAAGACAGTTTGCAGAGATACGCAAACCGGGAAGGAAGTATACCGGCCACCAACATCCCGGAGCCGGTATACACGTCATGATTTAACTGAGGAAGTCAGCTTCGAAAGGAAAGTTAGTCAGGTTTTCATAGCCATCTTCAGTGATGATCACCTGATCTTCCAGCTTAACGCCTTCGCCACCACCAACAGCTCCAACATAAGCTTCTACACACAAAGCCATACCCGGTTCAAGAACACCGTCGTAGCCGTGCCCTTCTATATCTTCCGGATAGCGAATCGATGGATACTCATCACACAAGCCCACGCCATGCATCATCACGCCATAACGCAGATCCCGGTACTCAGGCGGCAAACGTAAACCCGCTTCGGTGACTTCGCGGAAACTCATTCCCGGTTTCAGTAACTGCATGTTGTACTGAATATGTTCGTAAGCAACCTGATAAAGATGTTTCTGCTGATCGGTAGGTTTTGCATCACCAATCATCCAGGTCCGTGACAGGTCCGCACAGATGCCATAGGGCCCGATAAGATCAGTATCAAAAGCCAGCAGCTCGCCATTTTGCACTACCCGGGGACCACACTCCTGAAACCATGGGTTGGTGCGTGGCCCGGAAGCAAGCAACCTGCATTCGATCCACTCACCACCACGGCGAATATTCTCCGCATGTAACACCGACCAGATATCATTTTCAGTTACACCCGGAACCGTCGCTTCCTTCATTAACTGCATTGAAATTTCAGTGGATGCAATCGAGCAGCGCATTGCATTGATTTCATCTTCGCCCTTAATAACACGGGCATGCTCCATCAATGCCTGACCATCACTGATTTCAATCCCGCACTTATCCAGCTCACGCAGCCCGGCAATTTCAATTTTATCAACGGCCAGCCGGCGATTTTCGCCACCATGCTCACGTAAGATGGAGTCAATTTCCTTTGCGAAGTGAGCCGCGTGCTCCCGAGTCCGGTCGCCGGTTTCAAAATAAAAGAACGAGGCGCCGCCACGGACTTCTTTCACCAACGGCAAGTACGAAGACAAATGTTCGCAATTATGGAAATCCCACAAAATCATATGCCCACTGGCCGCCACAAAGCATGCCCGTGCATGGTTATGCGTAATCCACAACTGCATATTAGTAGTATCGGTGGCGTAACGGATGTTGAGCGGGTCAAATAGCAGAACACCGGCCAGATC
Source organism: Aliamphritea spongicola (assembly GCF_017051665.1). NCBI lineage: Bacteria > Pseudomonadati > Pseudomonadota > Gammaproteobacteria > Oceanospirillales > Oceanospirillaceae > Aliamphritea > Aliamphritea spongicola. Next base: position 48,189 of record NZ_JAFIDL010000012.1, on the reverse strand, counting down.
CTGTTTATTCAGCGCATCAACAATCCGCTGTAAACGAAATTCACGCATGCGGGTCAGATTAGGTGTTGTCAGCCCCAGCTCATCCCATTCATTAAATGCCAGGTCTGTTGGGCCAATTTCTACACGATCATTCTCATTTGGCGATCCATCCGGTTTAAATTGCCCGACTCTGCGCCGTGTCGGGTCTATCTTCCGGTTAGATGAACTGAATACAAAATCTGTCATTAGGCTTTCCTCACCTGTGCAATTACCCACGCAAACAGGGTCTGCGCGGGTAATCGATTTTATTGTTATTAAGACTAGATATCTTTCACCAGACGCAGCGCATCGTAGATCGCCGCGTGAGTATTTCTGGATGACACAGCATCACCAATTCTGAACAACTGGAATGCTCCGTCAGGATTATTAACTTTGGTTTGCGGTGTTCCGACGATCAGATCTTCATAAACCACTTCACCGGCGTTACTGGAAGTACCTTTCAGATCAAAGTAGATGTCATCCAGCGGTCGGGTACCATGGTTAATGACCACCTGATCCACATGCCGGTACTTTTCAACACCGCCATAATCACTGCCTACGCGCGCCACCAGCCCATCGCCTTCTTTCTGCACACTCTCCAACCGGAAAGTCACCGTAAATGTCACATCCTTCTGCTGCATTGCCCGCATATACGGCACCAGATTCATGGCCATCACTTCCGGCGCAAAGGCCCGGTCAGGTGTCATCACTTCAAGTTCTGCACCGCTGTCAGCGATCACTTCCGCCGCCTGCATAGCGGCGTGATCACCTGCATCATCAAATAACAGCACCTTTCCTTTTGGCTTCACATCGCCAGATAAAATATCCCAGGCAGATACTACCAGCTCATTTCCTGCCTCAAGAATTTCTGTATGTGGGTAGCCTCCGGTGGCAATAATCACAGCATCCGGTTTTAAAGTGGTCACATCAGCGGCTTCAGCCCAGGTATTGAAACGAAACTCAACCCCAAGCCTTTCACATTCAGCCATTCGCCAGTCAATGATCGATATCATTTCCTGCCGACGGGGGCTTTGTGACGTCAGTAGCAGCTGCCCTCCGGCCTGTGCTGCCGCTTCTAATACAATAACTTCATGGCCACGCTCACCTGCCACCCGGGCAGCCTCCATGCCAGCAGGCCCCGCACCTACAATCACCACTTTTTTCTTAACATCTGCCTTAGGAATATCGTGAGGCATTGTCAGTTCACGGCCTGTCGCCGCATTATGAATACAGAAGGCATCCCCGGCCTGATAGATACGGTCAAGGCAATAAGTCGCTCCAACACAGGGCCGGATCTGCTCTTCTCTTCCTTCAATGATCTTTCTGACAATGTGCGGATCAGCGAGATGTGCACGGGTCATTCCCACCATGTCCAGCTTGCCTTCCGCTATCGCATGACGAGCCGTCGCTACATCAGGAATCTTCGCAGCATGGAATACCGGCATATCCACTGATGAACGGAATTCGCCGGCAAAATCCAAATGCGGAGAATTACGCATACCCATCACCGGAATCACATCCGTCAGCCCGGGATCAGTATCGATATGCCCTCTGATAACATTCAGAAAATCAATATGGCCGGATGCCTTCAGTAACTTGGCTATTTCAACACCTTCTTCAAAACCAAAGCCACCTTTCTGAGCCTGATCTGCAGTGAAACGCACGCCGACAATAAACTCAGTACCTACCCTGGCACGGATGGCTTCAAGCACATCCAGCGTGAAGCGCACGCGATTCTGTAAACTGCCGCCATAAGGGCCTTCCAGCGTATTCGTCAGAGGCGACCAGAACTGATCATGTAAATGGCCATAAGCTTCGATCTCAATGCCATCCATCCCCGCGGCCTGCATTCTTTCTGCAGCATCGGCAAAGTCTTTGATGATGCGCTCGATATCCCAATCTTCCATCTGTTTAGGAAATGCACGGTGGGATGCCTCTCGTTCATGGGATGGTGACACCACCGGTAGCCAGTCACCTTTCGACCAGCCGGTCCGTCGCCCTAGGTGTGTGAGCTGAATCATGACTGCAGTGCCATGCTCATGACACTCATCTACCAGATCTTTCAGATAAGGAACCACCTCATCTTTATAGGCAAGAATGTTGTTAAACACTGGCGGACTGTCTTTAGATACCGTCGCAGAACCGGCGGTCATGGTCAGCGCTACACCTGCCTTTGCACGTTCAACATGATAAGCCCGGTAACGGTCTTTCGGCATGCCTGCTTCCGGGTAAGCAGGTTCATGAGCGGTAGTAATAATACGGTTACGTAATGTGAGGTGTTTCAGCTGAAACGGTTGGAGCAATGGATCTTTATGACTCATATCATCATGCCTGGTATATGTAACCCCGGTCAGACATCACCTCAATAACCGGCATTACTTATTGTTGTTATATTTGCTCGTAAGTCGCCCGTTCATTGTGGCAGCAGAACAAAGATTCCAGCCAATGATATTTTTTTCAAAACTGCATAAATTAATTTTATACCCTTTCTTATCTCCCAATCAGTATGGATTATCCCGGGGCTCACCCCGGTCACATTTTTTACAGGCCAGTAAATGCCCGATAAACTGGTCCCGCCCGGCAACGGTCAGCACCCACGGACGGTTAACCCATGGAGGATTGTGGCGTACATGCTGATTATGCCCACACGCCAGCTCAGCCACCCAGTGCAGCTCTTCATCTGTATGGAAAGCAATTATCGCCCGATGCATCATTCACATGTCTGCTATATAAAGCTGACTTATAACAGCTGTCAGCATTTACCCTTCGCTTAACAGGCCTTCCAGACGAACTAAAAGCTCACCGGCACCCGGCAATTCAGCATCAGGAAGTGCTTTAAGCGCCTGGCTGATTATCTGATCCCGACAAAACATCAGAATCCATTCCGGGCGGGTAATACCACCGGACTGCAGTGCTTCCAGACAACGCTGATGAAGCCCCTGATCAAATGACAGAACCTGATTGCGGGTAAGCTCATCCAACTTATAGTGCTCACCACATAAAATCCGGTAGATCATCAGATATTCCGGCTGCGTTGCGATGTTCAGATAAACCCTGATAACCGCTTCAGATGTATCAAGATCACTGGTCAATAGCTCTGAGCCGGTCATTTCCAGCTCGGCAGTTAACTGTTCCAGCAAAGCGATTAACAACGCCTGTTTAGTCGGAAAGTTGTTATACACAGTTGGCTTGGAAACCCCTGCCTCCTGAACAATCAGGTCAATCGATGTCCCCTGATAACCGTTTTCAGCAAACACCCTGCGGGCGGTATCCAGCAATTGCTGTTTTTTGGACGGACGACCTCGGGCCATAAACACTCCACATATCAGCCGGTCAACAAACGTCCACAGGCTATTGACGGGTGTAAAAATATTTATTATTTTTACCATACCGTTTAGTTAAATAATTAATTTCTGTATGCCGTAGCTTATCACCCTCCGGCACACCAGCCACAAAAGAGCGACAAAATGATGAATCAGGACGGGCAATTCGGTCAATACGGGGGAAGTTATATTCCCGAGATTCTTTTTAACAGCCAGCAGGAACTGCTGAAAGCCTACCAGGATGCAATGGCTGATCCGGCCTTCATTGCAGAAGTCAAAGATCAGCTCCAGCACTATTCAGGCAGGCCAACACCGCTGACACACTGCAGCCGCTTATCGGCAGCCATCGGCGGCGCCCAGATATACCTTAAGCGGGAAGATCTGAACCACAGTGGCGCTCACAAGATGAATAATGTTATTGGCCAGGGTCTATTGGCCAAACGCATGGGCAAGCGCAGGGTTATCGCAGAAACCGGTGCCGGACAACACGGCATCGCCAGTGCATTAGTTTCCGCACGCCTGGGGCTGGACTGCACAATCTATATGGGTGCCCATGACATCGAACGTCAGTATCCGAATGTATTCTGGATGAAGCAGCTGGGCGCCACCGTCGTACCTGTTAAAGAAGGCTCTGCCACTCTGAAGGATGCACTCGACGAAGCCCTGCGAGACTGGTCTTCAAATTACGCTGATACCTACTACCTGATCGGCACCAGCTGTGGCTGCACCCCTTACCCGGAAATGGTCAGCGGCTTTCAGTCAGTCATCGGTGAGGAAGTAAAAGAACAGGCCATAAACCAGTTCGGCACACTGCCGGATAAAATCTATGCCTGTGTCGGCGGTGGCAGCAATGCCTGTGGTATTTTCCTACCCTTCCTGAATGAAGACGTTGAGCTGGTCGGTGTTGAAGCCGGCGGGCGAAGCGATGCGCCGGGAGATCACGCCATGCGGTTTAATACCGATCAGGCCCGTTTTGGCATCGCCCAGGGATTCGCAACCAAGTTCCTGCAGGATGAACAGGGACAGCTACAACCAACGCACTCTATTTCTGCCGGGCTCGATTACGTTGGCGTATCACCGATTCTCGCCGATCTGGAAGAACAGGGAAAAGTCCGTATGACTCAGGCAAGAGACACTGAAGTAATGCAGGCCTTCCAGCAACTGGCCAGTAATGAAGGCATCATCGCCGCGCTGGAATCATCTCACGCTATCGCAGCTGGTTTGCGGGAAGCGGCTGAGATGGATCCGTCACAAAAAATCGTTATCAACGTTTCCGGCCGGGGTGACAAAGACATTTTTAACATCGCCAAAGCCCTGCAGGACGAACCTTTCAATGATTTTATCCAGTCTTATCTGACGCAGGAGAACAGCTGATGAGCGACCTGACCCAATACATTCGTCAGCAACGGACGGACAAACAGCTGCTACTGATGACCCACGTTATATATGGTTACCCAACCATTCCTGACAGCCTGGCAATGATGCGTCTGTTACTTGAAAACGGCGTTGAAATTCTCGAAGTACAGTTTCCGTTTTCAGACCCGGTAGCAGACGGCCCGGCAATTACCCATGCCTGCCATCAGGCACTTGGAGAAAAGCCACAACTGACGCAATGCATCCGGGATATCAGCCTGCTTGCCAGTGAATTCCCACAAAGCCGGGTATTACTGATGAGCTATCTGAACCCTGTGATGCAGTCAGGCCCATCACAACTGGCCACACTGATGGAGCAAAGCATCAGCGGCATCATCGTACCGGATATCGCCATTGAAAAGCAGCAACTGATTGCCCCGCTGACACAAACCGGCATTGATCCCGTATGGATAATTACCCCGGACACCCAGGAATCCCGTCTGCAGACAATCTGTAGTCAAGCCAGCGGTATGCTTTACTGTGTTAGCCGCGCCGGCGTTACCGGTGAGTCTGCGGATAAAAATCAGGCATTGGGGGAATATCTCCGCCGGATCAGCCAGCATACAGACTTACCGCTGGGTGTCGGCTTTGGCATTTCTGCTGCGGCAGATATTCAGGCACTGCGCGGTCACGCCGATATCGCCATCATTGGTTCCGCCTTTTTGAATGCTTACAACAGAAATGGGCTGGAAGGCGTAAAAGAAAAATTGACTGAACTTCAACAGGCTGCTGCATAACAGTCTGTTATATACATTCAGCTAAAATATGAAATGCGTGACGGAAACCCCGTCACGCGATACCCAATTCACATCTGGCTTGCTTTCAGATAAAGCATTTCAAGGGCCAGGGTCGCTGCCGCTAATGAAGTTATCTCAGCATGATCATAAGCCGGCGCCACCTCTACCACATCCATACCGACAATATTTACCCCGGATAAACCACGGATAATCTGCAAGGCACGGTCTGAGGTCAGGCCACCACTCACCGGCGTTCCTGTACCCGGTGCAAAAGCTGGATCAAGGCAGTCAATATCAAAACTCAGATACACCGGCCGGTCACCCAGTACCTGCCTGATCCTGGCAATACAGTCTTCAACACTGTGGTTATTGACCCAGCTGGCATCCAGTACAGTAAAGCCATGATTTTTCTGATTGAAATCCGTTCGGATCCCTACCTGAACACTGGCGACCGGATCAATCAGTCCTTCCAGCGGCGCATGGTAAAACATAGAGCCGTGGTTATAGGCCGCATCGCTCTCTTCGGTATCCGTATGAGCATCAAAATGCAGCAACGCCAACTTCCCATACTTCGCAGCATGCGCCCGCAATAACGGCAAAGTAACAAAATGATCACCGCCAATACTCAGTAAGGTCTTATCAGCTGCCAACACCCTGCCAGCGTGCAACTCAACGGTTTGCAGCATATCGTCGCCATTGCCGTCTTCATATACCAGATCCCCGTAATCCACCGCCTGCAAACGTTTACTCAGGGCAAACTGCCAGGGCCAGCGCCGCTCTTCCCAGCGTAACTGTGCAGATGCCTGACGCACCCCACTGGGCCCGAAACGGGTACCCGATCGTCCGGACGTTGCCAGATCGAACGGAATTCCCATCACGCACACATTAGTATCGTCATCCAGCGTTCTGGACAGCGGCAACCCCATAAAAGTAAAAATATTTGCATAGGTATTCGAATCAATACCCAAAAGCTCAGAATTGGTCATCGAGCAGCTCCCTATTAATAAAGAATATAAAAGCGCTCTCGCAAAAGAATCATAGATTGTCTTACGGACGTCAGGAGAACACCGTTGGCGGTCCCACGTTTAGAGTCGTGATGTTTGCGACTTTGGTACCTGAACAATCAGCACCAAACCGAATAATAATTCTGTTTATAATTAAAACTCAAGCCCTTTTCTGCACGCCGTTTTTTAACCTGCAACCAGCCGGGCAAAGCAGAGCATTCGTATAAACTTGTAAAACCTTGTAAATGAAATGTAAACAAGCCTTGCCTGAGCTAAGCTTCAGGCACTACTGTTGAAATAAAATAACAACAAATCCGGCCATTATTGCGCCGCATAAACGAAGTAACCTATGAACTCAGACGCCCGTATCCTGGTGGTCGACGATGAACCTGTCACCCGGGAATGCCTGACAAGCTATTTTGAAACCGAAGGCTTCCAGGTCTTTGAAGCCGAAACCGCTGAACAGGCGGAATCAGTCCTCAGCGAACACACGATTGATGTGGTATTGCTGGATATACGCCTGCCCGGAAAGGATGGCCTCACCCTGACCCGCGAACTTCGCGTTCATACAGAAGTAGGTATTATTCTGGTCACAGGCCGACAGGACGAAGTTGACCGTATAATTGGTCTGGAATGTGGCGCTGATGAATACGTCACCAAACCTTTTAACCCAAGGGAAATCCTCGCCCGAACCAAAAACCTGGTACGCAGGGTACGGCACTGTACAGAAGCCAAACCCACTGATGCACTGCCCAACAGCTTTAAAACCTTCGAGCGCTGGAAGCTGAATCTGGACCGCCGTCAACTGGTGGATGACCAGCAACAAACCACCCAGCTTACTGAAGGGGAATTCCAATTGCTTAGCACACTGATGAATCATGCCGGACAGATCATGAGCCGTGAACAGATTCTGGAGCAAATCCGTAACCGGGAATGGGTGCCCAGTGACCGTACTGTCGACGTACTGATCGGCCGCCTGCGACGCAAACTGGGAGATGACCCCGCGCAACCAAAAACCATTCTTACGGTGCATGGTGCCGGCTACCTGTTTACCCCAAAACCCGCCGAGTTATCGTGATCCGCTTTCTTACCGGGTTGTTCCTGACCTGCAGTCTACTGACTTCCATGTTACTGTCCACAGTGGCCAATGCAGACAGCCCACGGCCTGTGCTCACCGCCTGCGGACACCCCTTCTACCCACCGGTATCCTGGGTAAGTGAAGGACAGTTAAAAGGCCTGGCCCCGCAACTCACCCGGCAGCTTTTCGCGGAACTTGGCTATGATGTACAGCTCATCGCAGACACCAACTGGAAACGTTGCCTCTTAGAAGCACGACTGGGCAATATCGATATTGTTGTCGCCGCCTACCGTATCGCCAGCCGGGAAAGCTATCTGGCATTCAGTGAACAGTACATCATTGCCGATGAAGTCCGGATTTTCGTAAACAGTGATGCTGACTCCCCTATTACCGGCATGGATGACCTGCCGGGTAAAACAGTTGGCCTCTTACTGGGGGACAGTTTTGGTGACCGCTTTGATGCCTTTCTGCAAACCAACAGCCATATCGAATACGTTTCAAGAAATCAGCAAAACTTCAGCAAACTGGCTAACCAGCGTATTGATTACATGCCTATCGGCTGGCGCAGCGGCATGCTGCAAACACGCAAACTGGGCTTTGAGAACCACGTCATGCCCCTGCGGGAAAAAATCGCCAGTGAATATTATTACCTGGCCCTGAGTAAAGCAGGCAACCTCAGCCAGCATCTGCCGTATATTAATCAACGCCTGCAGGAGCTGCACAAAAGCAACCGGATCCGTAATATGATTCGCAGTAACAGCCTTGAATACCTCCACAACCCTCTCTGAGAGATAGCCTCATGCACGCCCTGCCTGACCTGATCCGCCAACTGCTTCGTTATCCAAAGGACCATCCTCTGGGTTACCGGATCATGCAGTATGTCAGCGCCTGCAGCTTTGTATTTATCCTGCTGTCCACTGCCGTTCAGCTGACACTGGACTACCAGCGGGAATTCCGGGCGCTGAACCAGCAGCTGGAAGTTATCCGCGACAGTTATCTGGCCAGTCTGGCAAAAAGCCTCTGGGACATCGATCAGGCACAAATAGAACTCCAGCTTCAGGGTATCGAAAACCTGCCGGATATCAGTGAACTTGAGCTGCGCCTCCCGACAACAGCAGCACAGGACCCTCTGCCCGAGCCCCATAAAAACATGCAACGGTTCGAACTTATCCACACCACCGCCAGTGGTCAGCAAAGAAACCTCGGGCAGTTAGATGTGCACATTGATATTCAGGGGATCTACAACCGAATCTATGCTAAGGGGTTCACCATCTTGCTGAACCAGACACTGCTGGTACTGCTTATCGTGCTGGTCATCCTGATAATATTCCACCGCCAGATCACCCGTCATCTGGAGGCCATGGCCACCTACAGCCGGGACATCGGTGCCGGACAACTGGAAGACAGCCTGCGTCTGAACCGGCACAAGCCCCAGCACCGGGACGAACTGGATCAGTTGGTCAGCGCCCTTAATGACATGCGCCAGGCCATTCAGCAGGACCGCCAGCGCCGGGACCAGGAACAACAGGAGCTGCGTTATAACCGCGATCAGCTACAAACCATGGTAGAACAGCGAACCGAAAGCCTGCGCCGCGCCAAAGAAGCCGCTGAAGAAGCTAACGATGCCAAAACCCGGTTTCTGGCCACCATCAGCCATGAAATTCGCACCCCGATGAACGGCATGCTGGGGATGATTCAGCTACTTGAAAACACGCCGCTAAGTAACAGCCAGCATAAACAGGTACAGGTTCTCCATGACGCAACAGACGCCCTTCTGGAAACCTTTAATCAGGTACTGGAATACGGCAGGCTGATAGAAGGTGCACATCAGGTGGAACAAAAACCCTTTGCCCTGCAAGCAATGCTGGAAAATCTGATCAGTCTGTTTGAACCCGGCGCAAGGGACAAAGGCCTGAAAATTGAACTGCATTATCCTCCCAGCCTGGCACCAGCTTATTTCGCTGCACACAGTAGCCTGCGACAAATACTGAATAACCTGTTGGCGAATGCCATCAAGTTTACCCATGAAGGTGAAATCACACTGACAGTATCGCAACTAACAGCTACAGCCGAAAGTCACACACTTCGCTTCAGTATCCGTGATACCGGCGTTGGCATTCCACAGCCCCTTCAGGAAAAAATATTTGAACGTTTTACTCAGGCTGACGAGAGCATTACACGGCGTTTCGGCGGTACCGGCCTTGGGCTCGCCATCTGTAAAGAACTGGCCTTGCAGCTTAACGCTGACATTGGCCTGCAAAGTGAAGCCGGCCAGGGCAGCTGCTTCTGGCTGGAAGTAAAGCTGCCTGTTTGTGACAGCCACCTCACGGCGTCAAACCCTGAGCTGACAAGTGACATATCAGCGCCACCTGGTAGTCAGCCTGAACTCAATATACTACTGGTAGAAGATGTACAGATTAATCAGGACGTCGTTCTGGGCCTGCTCGCACCATTTAATCACCGGATCAGCATTGCCAGTGACGGTGAGCAGGCACTGACACTTTGCAAACAACAAAGCTTCGACCTGATTCTGATGGATATGCACCTTCCCGGCCGCAGCGGACTGGAAATAAGCAAGTTAATCCGTAATAACCCGGAATTCCGGCATCAGAGCACACAAATCATTGCTCTGACAGCCAGCGTCCGCCAGGAAGATCTGCACACCTACCGGACGCTGGGCATCGACACGGTTATTGCCAAACCGGTCGACAGAAACCAACTGTTCAGTGCAATCTCTCACTCTGCAGACGACAGCGCCAACCTGTCTAACCCTGTTGAATCACCGGAATTTGCTGATCCCCTTCCTGTACTGGATAACAGCCTGATATCCATGCATGAAGAAATGCTCGGCCCTGAGAAAGTTCAAAAACTCATGGCAGGATTTGTTAACAGCTGCGATGAACTCTGGCCTGCTATCCGCCAAAGCCTGACTGAAAACGACCTGAGCAACGCCGAACAGCTTCTGCACAAACTGGCCGGTGCCTGCGACACCCTGGGCTTTCGTGCCGCCGGAACACTTTTACGGCATACCGAACAACAACTGGCAGATGCCAAAATCCCGGACCTACCAACACTGCTTCAACAGTTACATTCTGCCATTGAAGCAAGCCGGAAAATTGCTTCACACTGGCCAGAGCAGCAAAGAAACCAGGACTAACGCTATACCCAGCTGACCATTTCGGTCTACACTGAGCCGCTAATACCGGCAACAGGACCCTGCAATGGAAGAGCTTCTTGTCAGATATCTGCACTTCACCGGCCTGATCATTCTGGCCGCGGCACTGGTCAGTCAGCATCTGCTGCTACGTAAAACCATGACCCCGGCCGCCCTGCGGAAAATTGCCGTTATCGACGGCATTTACGGTGCAGGCGCTATGCTCATGCTGGTCAGCGGTTTACTGCTATGGTTTATTGTCGGCAAACCGGAAGCCTTTTACTCCGGTAACTTTATCTTTCACACCAAACTTCTGCTGTTCGCGGTAATTGCGACTCTGTCCACAATTCCAACCTGGTTTTACTTGCGAAATCGCCGTGCAAACACCAGCAGAATTCCTGTGCCCCGACGAATTATCCGGATTATCCGGGCTGAACTGTTATTATTGCTACTAATGCCTTTTCTGGCGGTCACAATGGCCCGAGGGATCGGCAGTACGGCCGGCTAAAGAACAACAACCATGACCGACATACCTCTGCAATGCCATTGCAGCGCGGTGAAAGGCATCGCTAAAAATGCCTCACCCACCAGCGGTAACCGCCTAGTTTGTTACTGCCGCAGCTGTCAGGCATTTGCACAATACCTTAAATCAAACCAGCAGGCCGAAGACCACCAGCCTGTTCTGGATGCCGACGGCGGTACTGAAGTGTTTCAGATGCCACCGGCCCATTTACAAATCACCGAAGGTCACGAACATATTGCATGCCTGAAACTCTCCCCCAAAGGCACGCTCCGCTGGTATACCCGCTGCTGTTTTACACCCATAGGCAATACGCTAACAGCCGGTGTCCCCTTTATTGGCCTGATCCACAGTTTTATCCGGCTGGATGCCAAGGAGCGCCAGCAGATTCTGGGAGATGTTAAGGGCTATATTCATGCCAAACATGCAACCGGCACCCGGATCAAAGCTGCCAGACACAGCGGCATGCCCCTAAGCATCACTATAAAGATCATTTTCCGGCTGCTGATCTGGAAAATTCGCGGCTTAAGCCACCCTACACCACTCTTTGATACCCGGGGCAACCCCATCGTAAAACCAGAAGTCATTCAGCACGATACCCATCCCCTACGCTGATACATAAAAAAAAACCCCGGTGCCGAAACAACCGGGGTTTTGAACCGTGATCTTTACACGGGCAGTTAACCCATTAATAACTCTGGCAAGAACAGAGACACCTGCGGTACATACGTCGTGATAATCAGCGTCGGTATCCAGGCGAATGCAATCATGATCAGCGTTGGTTTCAGCATGGCACTGACACGTACATTCGTTACCCGGGAACCAAGATACAGCAGTGGTGCCGTTGGCGGTGTAATATTCCCCATCCCCAGGTTTACACCCACAATTGCTGCAAACTGAATAGGATCAACCCCCAGTTCAACCACAATCGGGAATAACAGCGGAGAGGCCAGTAACACGCCACTGACATCGTCCATCAGCATGCCGATCAGAATCATCACAACGTTAATCATAATCAGCACAACAATTGGATTTTCAGAGACAGAGAAAATCAGCTCCTGAGCAAGGCCCGGGATGTCTTCAAAAATCAGCAGCCGGCTGACAATCATCACCATGAAGAACATCACCATGACCACACCGGTGGTGGTTGCAGACTGTACCAGCGCTTCTTTGAAGTTATCCTTATTCAGGCCTTTATAGATAAAGAACCCCACAGGAATGGCATACACCACAGCAATACCCGCCGCTTCAGTCGGCGTCATAATACCGCCGTAAATACCACCCAGAATCATGAATGGCATCAGCAGCGCCGGTAACGCAAAACGGCTCTTGCGGGTCACTTCGCCAACAAAATCATCACTTGGCGGCAGGGTTTTAATACCTTTATGCTTGCGAAGCATAAAGAAGTTAACGATACACAGCAGCGTAACCAGAATCAGGCCCGGTACAATCGTCGCCAGAAAGCACTTCAGCACCGACTGACGGGTCACCCAGGCATAGATAATCTGAATGGCACTAGGGGGAATCAGCAACCCCAGTGGGGCAGCATTGGTAATCAGGGCGGCAGACAATCCTTCAGGATAATTCGCCTTACGCAGCTGCGGCATCATAATACTGCCGATACAGGTCAGGGTTGCAGTAGCACTGCCGGCAATCGATCCGAATACCGCACTTGCTCCCACAGCTGTATATGCAATACCGCCTTTAAAGCGGCCAACAAATAACTCTGCCAGCTCAACCAGAGGCTGAGCAATCTTGCCCCGCTCCATAATCGTACCGGCAATAATGAACAGAGGAATCGCCAGCAGAACCAGCACATTCATGCGCCAGTGCCCTGAGGTTAAAAAGCCAGCCGGATCATGATCACCGGTCAGCGACATATAGATCAGTGCCAGGCCAAAGGCGAACGGTACCGGAATACCGATCAGCAGGGCGACACAGATCACTAATAGTGTCAGAAGAATTAACATAAAGCCTGCCTGTCAGATGTGTGGTGGAGTTTCGTTATCTTCCCAGACGTCGCTCGGCCCGGAACGCAATCCGCTATAGAGATGCAGAGCGGTATAAAAGGTCATGAAGACAAATCCGAGGAAAATACCCAGTTTCGGAATAAAGAAAGGCAATTCCAGCCCGGTGGTACGCTGCCAGTCAGGATAAGCAACCACTTCTTCCTCAACCATCAGCCAGCCCCAGTAACTCAGCACCAGCCCGATCAGCACTTCAAGAAAAATCGTAAAGTTAACCACCAGCCATTTTTTACGCGGGTCATCCATGACTGATAATAAAAAGTCGGCTTTGACATGGGTGTTTTCATAACTTCCCATTGCACCGCCCAGAAAATAAACCCAGAAAGCCAGCATCAATACCCATTCTTCATACGCAAAAAGGTCTGTTTGAAACCAATAACGCAGAATCACCACAAAGAAAAACACGAATGCCATAATCAGGCTGGCAGCCGCCAAAAAATACTGTTTTATTTGCAGCAAGAAATTAACCAGACTTCTGAGCGGGCGCGGTATATCTAAATACATAAAGCACCTTTTTTACTCAGAATTAAAAACAAAAGAAGGCTGCAGTTAATAACATTTTCACTACAGCCATCTTTTCAGACAAAGGAACCGTTACAGATCTGCAACGATTTTATCCAGGTTTTCCTTACCCAGACGCTCTTCCAGCTTAGGCCATGTCTTGGCACGGATCTCATCAGCAATCGCACCACGCTCAGCATCGGTAATTGGCAGAACCTTTACGCCGAACTCTTCCAGTTTTTTCAGATTGGCCGCATCATTCTCGCGGCTCCAGTCCACAAACTTGGCAGCAGCACGGGCGAAAACATCTTCGATAACCTTACGCTGTTCGTCGTTCAGCTTCTTTTCCCAGGTTTTCTTACTGGCGTAGTAAGCATAGTTTTCAACAAATGCGTTATACGGCACATAGTTGCTGATCGCTTCTTTAAAGGTGGTATAGGTCGCTTCTGGTGTTGCACCGATCATGCCATCAACCACACCCTGCTGGATCGCTGGGAATGCGTCACCCCAGTCAATTGTGGTCGTGTTATAGCCCATATCCTGAGTGGCCAGCTTCGCAGACTGTGCACTCCAGACACGGATGTTCTGGCCTTTTGCACCGGTGGTACGGTAGTTTTCAGGCTCTGTTGAAGCCATTACACCAATGAAACCTTCAGCGGTAATTCCCAACAGTTTAAGGTTCAGTTTATCCATACGCTGATCAAAAAGAGTGTAGAAGTTAGAACCCGGGCTGAAGACTTTTTCCATTTCGTCATAGTTCGAAACCAGATACGGCAGAGAGTTAATCTCCAGTACCGGATCTTTATGGCTGTAAACAAAGGAATGGACGATATCAATGGTACCGCGCGCAGCTTCACCTAAAAGCTGCTCACCTGAACCCAGCTGACCGGCCGGGTACAATTTAATTTTCAGATCGACACCTGCTCCCTCAAGCTCATCCTTAATCTGACGTAACACTTCAGATGCGTACTGATCAGGCGCATGCTGGCTGGCAATCCGCAATGTAGTCGCGGCCTCTGCAGAAGTGGTTAAAACCGCACCCAACATCATGCTGCTGGCAATCAGGGATTTGAAGCTGGACATTTTACTCATGAGGAACTCCGGAAATATTATTTTTATATATATGCAACTGATAAAAACTCACCTGCACAGCTAAAACTATTTACATCAACTACAACCTTGCAGCGTGTTTCGAATAAACAGTTAAAACGTTTATACACAGAGAAAAATAATATTTCTAACCTGCCAAAATCAGCCTCAAAAAACGTCTAACCAAAGAATTATTAACACTTTGTAAAAAACCTTAGCTAACCGCATGTTTTATCGTTTTTATATTTATATTTATCTAAATGATATAAATACCCTGTTACACCCAACAATTACTTCCACCAATACATTTACAAAAAATTACAGCCTGTTTACAAAATAAACATGCTGCACAAACATCCCCACCAGTAACTTACTGATCAAATGACAGTCAAACCAAAAACGTACTCTGGAAAATTACAACTTTTCAGAGAAAACTGTTATAAAAGCGCCTTAACCTGTGAGAACTCAGCAACCAATGAGCGCACCAAAAGATACCCGTCAGTTCAGTACCCCGCTTCGTGAAACCAACCGCCGTTTCCTCCCGGGTGAAACCACGTCAGAAAAACCGCTGCACGTCGCATTCGTTCTGCTGGAGCATTTTTCTATGATGGCCTTTACTGCAGCCGTTGATGCGCTGGTTACCGCCAACCTGGTACGCACCGCACCATTGTTCAGCTATCAGACCATCGGCCTGGACAGCACTCAGGTAAAAAGCGATTTGGGAATTGAGATTTCCACCGGCACCCATCTGTCGCAACTGCAAACAGATACAAAAGATAATTACGACATGCTGATCGTGTGTGGCGGCTACCGCTGCAGCATTGATGTTCATCCGGCACTGACGGAATACCTGAAATCACAGAACACCTCCCAAATTATTTACGGCGGCCTGTGGAATGGTGCCATTGCGCTGGCTCAGGCAGGCCTGATGGATGACACTCAGTGTGCAATACACCCTGAGAATCACGCCTTCATTAAGGAAAAGTATCCCAAGGTACACGTCAGCGATCAGATTTTTGTCACGGACAACAACCGTATCAGCTGTGCCGGCCCAAACAGCGCGCTTGAGATGATGCTGAAAATCATTGAACGCCTGCAGGGAAAAGACATTGTCCGGGCAATCCGGGAAATTCTCAGCTGCGATCAACTGGCAGAGAACAGCCAGAATCGTCTGACGCAATTATCAGACAAAGCAAACTTACCTGAAAGTCTCAGAGAACTGATCCAGCTGATGACCGCTAATATCGAAGAGCCTCTGAGTGTCGAAGAACTGTGTAATTTTGTCGGTGTGTCGCGGCGTCAGGCAGAACGTCTTTTCCAGAATCATCTGGAAACATCACCCAGTAAATACTACCTGGAATTACGGATTACTCAGGCGCGGCGACTGCTGTTACAAACCAGTCACAGCATTACTGATATTGCACTGGCCTGCGGCTTTGTCAGCTCCAGCCACTTCAGCAACTGTTATAAAGACTATTTTGGTACTGCCCCTACTTTTGCACGGGAACAGCACCGTCAGTAAAAAGGGTTTAATCAACCGCTTTCCAGACGTACATCCATCAGTAAACCGGCTACCGGTTCAACCCCGTTATCCGGTGCAGAAAACAGCGGCTGGACCATAACTTTTTCGGCACAGGTATCAATGACAACCACACCCTGAACCTGAGTTTTCAATAGATCAGTCAGGCCATTTGTTACTGCATTATCATAATGCTCCCAGCAAAGCAGATAACCCTCTTCAACCTGCAGAATTACGTTATCAGAGGTTTCATTACTTCCTTCAAGCCAGTCATTCGCAATGGCAGAAATTTGCGCATACTGATCCGACATCCCGTGTTCATCACGGCTTTTCATTACCAGACAACGCAGCACTCCTGAATGCCAGTCAATTGCTGCATCCTTCAGATAGACAGGTTTGGAATCTTCCAGATTGCCGGACCAGGCCACCGGAAAAAAAGACCGGCTCTTGGGAATGTCCCCTTCCCGGTTGAAATTAAACACAGTCCCATGCAATGTACCATAGGCCCGCCCCGCAACCGTTTCACGGGTTGCGGTTTTATAAACGTCCTGACTCGAGTAAATCACTAATGCCAACTCATCCGGTAAGGTAAATCCGGAATCGGGCAAAATCAGAGGAAAGTATGCCTGCAAGCCTAACGGCTGCATTTGCTGCACAGTTGCAGGTATAAAAATTTTCCCCAACTGCTCACTGAATCTCTGCCAGTCGGCCGCCATGGAGGCAATGCGAAATCCTTGCCAGACACGTATCCCTGCAGGATGTATCCGCCTGACAGGTGCTGTACCCTTATCCATCACCACCTCCTATCTAGCTGATTTATAAGCAACATTTCTTATAGCCGATACTAAAGACTAATGCCAGCCGGATTTCCCGGATTGGCAATCCTGAACTTACGGTTGGCCTTTACTAAAGGGAGCCGCTAAAGTTTGAAGCGTTAAATGAGCAACCGCAGTAAACCGAGACAAGATGCGCGTAAAGACGATATGTAACGACACAGAACATCCTATTCAGGTCACCCTGTATGTATCGGGCAGATCGAACAGTGATGTTACCCAGACTCCCTACGGAACCCGTAGCGTTGAGCTGGAACCGGGACAAATCAGCGACGTCAATTTTGGTGATATCCGGCATAACTATCTACACGGTGTAAAGCTCGAAGCAAACATTGAAGGAACAAAAGTGATCAACCAGGGCATGGTGGATTTGCTGGACTCGGTCTTCGACCGTGTCATTAACAACGAAGAACTGCTGGAAATTTCACGGCTCCGGCAGTTACTGGTCAGCCCGGTTTAAAGATTCTTCTAGGTCAGGACTTCAGGAAAGATAACGCCACAGGGATGCTGGCGGGTAAAAGGATTTAAAACACCAGGGACAGGCAGGGACAGATAACCCCATATGGAAATGGGAAGTGCGCTGAAAGGATGATACGCACAGTGGATGGGTTGTTGGGGAAGTGGACTTCCTCCCAGGGAAAAAAATTTATAAAGGTCTAAAAGGATTCAGACAGCAGGGACTGCACTGAAACAAAACGGAATTATCAGGGATAAATGCTTTACAAAGTGCGTAAACGGATATGACGTACCATGGAACGAATATTGCGGCCCGGATGCCCACAAGGATGATACTACGCACAGCGCCAAAACGGATTTGGCCTCTATAGAACAAAGCCATCACGGAACGGCAAACAGCGGAGCCTGTTTAGCCTGAAAGCCAGCGAAGGAACGCATGTTCTATAGACCACAGCTTCGACGGATCTCTCCACCCACATGGACGTGGACACTTAACTTTCAATAAGATAAGTACGCAAAGACAATTTTTTTGCATATAATTGCGAGTTCTTGGCATGGATCGCTCTTCATTGTTATATCGGAATATAACAATCAGCAAGGGATGTGACGAAGAAAACTGTTATCACGGATCCGACAGATGAATTTCGCCAGTCAGAAGTACCTCAAGCTAGACCCCAAACTCTTCAAAGCTTTTATGGCTGTGGCTGAATATGGCTCATATGCTACCGCCGCAAAGAAATCTGCCCAAAGCCCTTCTGTGGTTTCTGATCACATGATCAAAATCCGCGAAACACTGGGGCATGATGTCGTCATAAAAGTCAGTGACACCTATAAACTCACCAGTGCCGGCAAAATGCTGCAGCAATATATCCGCCGCATTATGGATGTCACCGCTGAATTCCATGACGGTCTCGATCAGGGACAGGAATCCATGGAAGGTATGGTGCGCTATGCAATGCCACCTTCATGCCTGCAAAGCCCGCACTTCCCAATGCTGTTACAGCGTCGCCTGGACTTTCCCGGTATCGCTCTTCAGGTTGAACTGTGCCCGACGGAAGCGGTAACCCAATCAGTCATCGATGACCGTTTTGATTTTGGCTTCGTTACTGAACGTATTGAGCACCCTTCACTGCGCTACATTCCTTTCTGTGAAGAAGAATACGTACTGGTCTCAAGTTCCCGTAACACCCTTGACGAACTCCAGCCGGAAACCGTCATGGACCACCGCTTCATTAACTATCCGGGAATGGACGTGTGCTTTGACCTGTGGGCCAGACACTTTATGCCAGAAGCCAAAACACTGACTGCCCGCTCGCTGTATCACACCGGCGATATCAACGACATTGTCGGTGCAATTAAGATGGTTATCGGCGGCTTAGGTATCAGCGTATTCCCCCGTCACTGTGTGGAAGCCTATCTGGAAACCGGTGAACTGGTTGAATACGACAAAGGCGACTTGCCACCGATGATGAATACTATTTACATCACTACCCGACGGGACATCAGCCAGCCACGGCGTGTGGAAACCGTCATCCAGTGGTTCCGGGATATGCATCCTGAATTCCAGGAAGAATAACCGCACCATTCAACAGCAGCACTTATCGTGGGGACCCATATGGATATTAAAAACATTACTCTGTTTGCCCACAACGGAGACTGCTGGGTAACACCTCCCAGCACCATGGAAAGCCTGTGGGCCGGACTGGGAGGTGGTGCGAACGGCCTTTGCCTGGATGTACTGCTAACCCGGGATAAGCAGATTATCTGCACCCCTAACGCCTCCCTGGAACATAGCTGCGGCGTACCTGCTCAGGTTGACAGCATGAACCTGGACGCTATCCGGAAACTGGATGCAGGCAAAACCTGGCGATCAAGTGAACTGGATAGCAACTATCAGCCCACCGGCGCACAGGGTGAAGATACTCCCTGGGACGCCAGCAGCCAGCGGCCAGTAGTGCTCAGTAAACTGGAAGACGTTCTTCGAATCTTTGGCCGCCGTACCCAGCTGCTGATTCGCCTGCATGATCTGACATATGAACACCAGTCCGAACTGGCCACTTTACTGACAGAGCTGC
Organism: Aliamphritea spongicola; assembly: GCF_017051665.1. Taxonomy (NCBI): domain Bacteria; kingdom Pseudomonadati; phylum Pseudomonadota; class Gammaproteobacteria; order Oceanospirillales; family Oceanospirillaceae; genus Aliamphritea; species Aliamphritea spongicola. Next base: position 28,442 of record NZ_JAFIDL010000012.1, on the reverse strand, counting down.
TAAACCGCTTTGGCCTGGCAAAACGGGCCTGCATCATTGCGCCAATTGCTACCTGCCAGCTCATGCGCCAACAGGGATATCACGGAGAACTGGCAGCAGACCTTACCCGGATGAACGGGCTGAGCCCAGCTACCCTTGATGCTGCCAGCTGCGTCGACACCGATTACCAGCTAGCCTGGGCAGAAGAATTCGTCAGCTATTTTTTAAACGGGAACCGCCCCGTTCAAAACGAAAACTGGTTACTGATCACCCAGCAGCCTTTTGCCCCGACTCCTGAAACAATCAGTGCCCTGAAATATGCCGCCCCTCATATTGCCGGACTGATCGCCAAAGGCGCCCTGCCAACCAGCGAGCAGTTACTGCCACCGGCACAGGTAATGCAGGATAATTTTGACGGCGACCGGATTGACCGTAACCTCTGGACGGCCGGTTACAGCCATACCAACCAGGACACCCGGATTTATCAGGAAGACGGGTTACACATCGATATAAAACAGGGCGGCGAATATTCAGGTGCTGCGGCCGTCACCTGTGACTGCTATCACGGTGATTTTGATGCCCAGGTGGACTTTCATGTCGCGTTCCCCCATCAGGGAACCACCTTTGAAATGGCCGCCATCGGCATCGATCCGGGCTACTTCAACATCAGCAACGACAACCTGAACGGTAAAAAAGTTAACCTGACATTTGATGTTCATGGTGCACCGCCTTACGCATCCAGCGAACGGGATGAAGATGACGGCTTCCGGACGGGGTGGAATAACAGCTTTAACCTCACCAAGATTGGCAGTGTCAGCCAGGAAAATGGTGAACTGAAAATTGACGACTGGGTTGCCAGTTCCGTCAACATGTACAACAAATACCGGCGCGATGTGGGCTACGGTGGTAATGATTCCCCCGCCGGCACACTGCGGCTGATCCGCCGCGGACCGGTATTCAGCTCATATTACAGAGATGCCCTGAATAAAGCCTGGGTTTGCTCCGGTACTGTGTTAGTCCATAACCTGCAAAGTGAAGCTTTCATCCGGCTGGCAGCCAAACACTGGAAAAAACGCAATCCGGAACCGCCAAAAAATAAAGTTACCTTTAAACAATTCAGACTCTTCCAGTATTAAACCTGACAACCGGGAAGGCTTAACTGAGCATTCCCGGCATCCGGTAACAATTCAGAACCGACAGGTCGCGCATGACTCTGTAATTCAGACACCACTTCGTGCTTCAGCGAAAACAGTGTCAGCGTCGCCCCCAGACTGTTCTGAACGGCCTTGCTCAGATCATCCCGGGAAACAACTGATAACCAGCGTACAGGACGAATGTTAGCGTAGCGGTCAACCCACTCATCCTCAGTAACATGACGGTACTCTCCCAGATCTTCACCCAATAAATACACCCTTCGGTCTGGCATATATGTAATAACCAGATCGCCGGCACTGATCTGCTGTGCAAACCGATGCAGCATGCTCACTGCGTTACTGACTTTCGCGGGCTTCTCATCACCGTAGGCTGATACGTAAGCCCCGTGCAGCTCTGCCATATCGGCATAACCGGCAAGATTACCCAGACAATTCCACCCCAGTGCCACACAGCTCCGGCTTGCAAAAAGCTCAGCTAAGCGGCCTCCTTTACTAGCCCTTACCATCCAGGCATTTTTATATTGCAAATGACTTTCCGTCCTTTCTGTTTATCCAATCGCATCAGACGCACCGTCTGTACAGCGCGAAAGGCGTCATTATATACAGCAGCCGCACGCTGAATAAAACAACCTCTGAACAGGTTACCTCCTGTAAATATCCTATTATTCAGATAAAAAAAACGCCCGGTTCAGAAAACTCTGAAAACCGGGCGCTAAAGTCCACAGAAAGCACAGCTGAACAACAGCCGTACCTCTACTACAGCATGAAGTATGCCAAGATGTTAAAACAGTGCTTCATTCAAAATTAATCACAGCGAATATCGCCTGTATGCCCCATCTTCCTGAATAATCTGATGCCATTAACAGACTGACACCTTACCTTTCATTGCCGAAATACTGCCCCCGAATAAAGCAACGCCCACCTGTTTGCACCAGTATGTTCCCAGACTGACAGCGCCAAACCGCCATCAACATGATGTACCCCACATCGGCAACGGAGTATAATGCGCGCAATTTTACTTAACCCGATTTTGTTAGCAGGATTCTGATGACTGTTCGCACCCGTATTGCACCTTCTCCTACCGGCGATCCGCACGTTGGTACCGCCTATATTGCTTTATTCAATCTGGCTTTTGCCCGTCAGCATGGCGGCGAGTTTATTCTTCGTATCGAAGATACCGACCAGACCCGCAGTACCCCTGAATCCGAACAGGCCATTCTTGATTCTCTGCGCTGGCTCGGAATGGACTGGGACGAAGGTCCTGACAAGCCTGGCCCGCACGGCCCGTACCGTCAGAGTGAGCGAAGCGAAATCTACCAGAAATACACTCAGCAACTGCTGGACGAAGGTAAAGCCTTCAAATGTTACCGCACTGCTGAAGAACTGGACGAACTGCGCAATCAGCGTCGCGAACAGGGTCTGCAAACTGCCCTGAAACAAAGTGATCTGGCCCTGCCCGCTGAAGAAGTTGCTGCCCGTGAAGCGGTAAATGCGCCTTATGTGGTTCGTATGCAGGTACCTGAAGAAGGCGTCTGTGTCTTCGACGACATGCTGCGCGGCACCATCGAAGTTGAATGGTCGCAGGTAGACTGTCAGATTCTGATGAAATCCGACGGCATGCCAACCTACCACCTGGCAAACGTTGTCGACGACCATCTGATGGAAATCACCCATGTATTACGGGGTGAAGAATGGATCAGCTCTGCACCTAAGCACCAGCTGCTATATAAATACTTTGGCTGGGATATGCCGGCACTTTGCCACATGCCACTGCTGCGTAACCCGGATAAGTCAAAGCTGTCCAAGCGTAAAAACCCGACCAGCATTATCTACTACCAGCGTATGGGTTACCTGGCAGACGCACTTCTGAACTATCTGGCCCGGATGGGCTGGTCTATGCCGGACGAGCGTGAAAAATTCAATCTGGAAGAAATGATCGCCAACTTTGATATCAGCCGGGTATCACTGGGCGGCCCGATCTTCGATCAGGAAAAACTCAGCTGGCTGAATGGCCTGTGGATCCGTGAAGACCTGAGCGACGAACAGTTCGCCCAGCAATTCCAGCAATGGGCACTCAATCCTGAATACCTGATGCAGATTATTCCACTGATTAAACCACGGGTGGAAAAGTTTACCGACGTAGCACCGGTTGCCGGCTTCCTGATGTCGGGCATGTTGCCAATCACTGAAGAAAGCTTCGCTCATAAGTCACTGGAACGTGACGATGTTCGCAAAATTCTCCAGTACGCTTCCTGGATGCTGGACGCCGAACAACAGTGGAACAAGGACCGCCTGTTCAGCCAGTGCAAAGCGCTGGGCGACGCGATGAGCTTCAAGGTTCGTGACTTCCTCTACCCGTTATTTATTGCGATCGCCGGTACCAGCGCCAGTGTTTCAGTCGTTGATTCTATGCAAATTCTGGGACCAGACATGAGCCGCGCCCGTATCCGTCACGCACTGAATACCGTCGGTGGCCCATCTAAGAAAGAAGCTAAACGTTGGGAAAAAGAATACCGCGAACTGGCTAAATCCCTTGGTTAATATCCAAAGGATCTGACACCAAGCCCGGGCAAACTGTCCGGGCTTTTTTATTTATAAATTAAACACTTGGCCTTTGCCGGAAAATTCTGAAGATTTGTACCCGGCAGTGCTTGACAGTCTGCAGAGTCGTCATTAATATAGCCGCCATCTTGTGAGGGGCCTTAGCTCAGCTGGGAGAGCGCAACACTGGCAGTGTTGAGGTCAGCGGTTCGATCCCGCTAGGCTCCACCAACTTCAAAGAAGTTAATCACCAGATCCCAAATTAACCAGCCATAAGCTGGTTTTTTTGTGCCTGAAGTTTGACGTACTCAAAGCCCCCCTGCCTGCAAGCCAAGCAACTAAGCACAGTTGCTCTTACGTGCAATCAGCCAAATACCCCGTTGTCGTAAAGCACACCGCCCCACACAACAACCGTAAGAATGATCATCAGAAAGACACCTGCTGACCCCATATCTTTGGCACGCCCTGCCAGCTCATGATATTCAGAACCCCAGCGATCAACGACTGCTTCTATTGCTGAATTCACAATTTCAAATGCCAGTACCAGAAGACAACTCCCCCACAACAATGCAAGCTGGACACCACTCTGTGCGATCCAGACCGCTGCCGGTACCAGTAACAACATCGCCGCCAGCTCATAGCGAAATGCCTGTTCTTCTTTATATGCAGCACGGAACCCCTGAATAGAGTATTTAGTTGCATAATAAAAACGTCGGATTCCACTGTTCTCGCTTGGTTTCATATGTGTATAGCTTGTATTAAATGGATGAAAGAATATCACTGATTATTAAGCAGCAATTATAGGCTTATCAGCCTGAGCTTACAGCCTAAATTTTAATCTGCAGTACCAAGGCAAAATAATTTATCAGCTCAAAAACTTAAACAGTCTGAGATTTGGTGCTAAAATTTGTTTTAGGTTGCTTAAAAAATTCTATGCAATGCAACCTTCTACACGGAAGGAGCATGACTTTGCCGTTTGAGTCCCAAGCCAGTAAGGAAATCTCACAGAAAATTTTCAGGTTTACTGCCTTTTCATGAACAAGAAAGACATTTTTGAAAGCCTCGCATCATTAAGCATCGAGCAATTGAATAAATTGCATCTAAAAATTGAGCAAAAAGTAGCTGAGAAAAAAGCCCGTGCTCAACGGCTCAGCTCTGTGCCGCCCCGTAACCAGTCAGACCTGGAACAACTTGCATCACATCAGGGACTGGATCTCAGCGGTTTAATGCGGGAAATATCCAAACGCTAACGCATCTCTCTTTTTAAACTTATAGCGAATAAATATATGCTAATAATGTGATTACCGTTAACCCGGAAAGTTAACGCTTTTCCGGGCCTAACAGCGTATTAAAGCACGGTAAACTAACTATCATTCCATTAATTATTCGACTTAAAAATAGTCTGCTTCTGAAAACCTGAAACTCGTATCTAACCATCAGTTTTTAATCTCGAAAAACAGCTTCTTACCTAACAGCCAGCTTAATAAGCATACCCGCTGAAACTAAAACCGGCAGACAATAAACCCCGCTATATAAGCCAGCGAAATCAAGAGATTAAAAAGACACTTGCTTGATTAATATTTGAGCAAACACGTATAATATGATGGCACGGAAGCTTTCGTGTTGGCTGATGATCCTAATAGAATTAGCCAGAAAGGCAGCTCACTGTCCCCCAAGAGCTGCCTTTCACCAATCCTCTGAGATTCTCCTGACTTGCGATCCTCCTGATAAGCGCCTTATAATTCAAACGCTTGTATTACTAAGTGTCAGGAATGTCCCCCAGGCGCTTAGGTAAGCAGAGCTGCAATCCTGTTGCGGCTCTTTTAACAGGCATCTTCATACGGGACCGCGCAACAAAACTTATATGCTAATCCCTGTATCACTGTGCAAATAAGCGACACATCCCGATACTGAACTTTTGAAATTCTAAGAACCGCCCAGTACTTTTTCACTCATCGCAATAAAGTCCCGGAATAGCAACTCACACAAAGCCTCTGCTGCCGCACAATTCATATGCGTATGAATTCTGATGCTGCCATCACTGTTAATAATCTCGCGTCTGACAGCTGCAGGATAAGCGGGATGATAAACGGGTGGAAATGACCAGATTGCCTTTTCATCAGCAGTATTAACTTTAACAATCACCCAGTCCTCAAAAATACCCAGACCGGACTTAGGATACCTCTGTAAAACATCGAACAGATGAATATATTCAACCGAAGAATCCACCTTCGCCACAGGCTCTTCTGCTGCAACATCATCAACCGGCACCGCCGTCGCCAGTTTTTCTTTTTCACCATCCACCGACGCACAACCCGATAAAATTGCGATTAAAAACAAACTGATAAATCTCACATCCTCTCCCCGCCTGACCAGCCCCACCTCACCAATCTGAATCAGGCTTTCTGACAGTTTTCTGTCAAAAAATGTCGTCATATAAAACATGACCGCTCTATCAATATGGCCGGTATTAACCGAAATACAAGCAGTGTCACTTCACACTTTACTGAGCGTGAAACCATCAGAGCAGGCTATTTTGTCGCTAATCTAATACACAGCATACCCAATAACGAATAAAGATTAAGCAAATTGAAACGCCTGTTTGCTTGATTACGCATTATCCTTTCGTATAATGCGCCTCGCACAGCAGTAACGTGCTGGCAGATGTTCTCTCCGCAGATTGCCAGAAAGGCGGCTCACCGTCCCCCGAGCCGCCTTTCAACCTGAAGATCAGCTGGATTTATTTTCCATTATCCGCGCACAGTAAGTCTCAAAAACTTACCTGCCACCCTGCGTGTCGCCAGTTTTTGGAAAATCTGTTTATTTAAAAATCCACATAATGAGTAAGATATTACCCAGGTTGGGTAGTACATGTACGAATGATTATTATCTTCCGGAAAATCCCGCGATAGACTGATCAGTCACTGAACAGTCCAACAAAGGATCTCTGTATGGACGACATCATGGAAACGATATACACGATAAACTTCTTTACAGAAGGTTATACATTCATTGGATCTGCCAAACGTATCGGACACCTTCCTAAGGTTGGCAAAATACTCCATCTGCCAAAACTCGCCAAAAGAGCAGAAGGGCTCACCCATTTTCGGCTGAGTGAATTCTGCTATCAGGAAGAACACGGCGAACTGCAGCCACACTTTATGGCTTATGCAATTACTTCTGAACAGGCAAAGAAAGAAGCTGCCCCCAATACCATTATCCAACCAAGGATCAGCACCACAAAAAAGCAAGATAAAACGCTGCTTACTCTAATTAAAAGCTAAAACTCTTCACACCAAAAGACACAATCAAACCTGCTTCGTAGCAAGCAACCAGAGCACCTGCAGCGTTCCGAATAAAGCCTTTCAACCATACATACTCATCATCAGCTTTTGGTGCTCAGTACCTTGCAACTCCCCATAATTAAGCAATGATTCAGTACAGTAAACAGATCATTGCCAACAAATTAATCATTCATCAGGGCTATATTTATGGGTATTTTAAGCTGGATAATTCTTGGATTAGTCGCCGGTGCACTGGCACGCTGGCTGATGCCAGGCGAAGATAAAATGGGTTGGATTATGACAATGGTCCTGGGCATTGCGGGCGCTTTCGCCGGCGGCTTTATCGGCTCATTCATTGGCCTGGGCTCTGTCAGCGGATTCAATATCGCCACGATTCTTACCGCAACAGCCGGCGCTGTAATCCTGCTCTTTGCCTATAACAAATTCATTAAATAAGCGGATCAAAATTACGCATGGCCTGCCGAAGCAACAAGGCAGGTCATTTATACAATGTTATCTGTCACTGGCAAGCAAAACACAAAATTGACAGTAAGCTGCGTCTGCACAATCTTCATTTCAGCACTGCCAACCACAACTTCCCAATCCTGCTAATGCTGCCTCAATAAGCAAGACAACAGAAACGACTAAGTAAACACCCTGATTTTTATATAAAAATCAATAAATTAAAACGATCGTTTGCTTGAACAACCCAAAAACATCCATATACTGATGTTGCACTGCGAAATCAGTGTAGGCAGCAGATCCTCTCTCCACGAGCGCTGCCTGAAAGGCGGCCCAGTTCCCCCCCGAGTCGGGCCGTCTTTCACCAAAATAGTGAATACCAAAGTAGCAACTGCTCACCGGCTGGACGTATAATCCGAACGCTTGTTCTGAAGGCTGCCCAGCCAGTAGCAAGTTAAAGCCGGCGGTACATCCCCGGCTTTATTTATTTCCTGTCTTTGCACTCTCCCAACACAGATATTTTTCCGCAAAAATGAACAGCATTGTCCACCCGGGCGATTAATCCTATAATGTGAGCGCACACTCGCAATGTGTTGGCTGCAGTTCTTCTCTCCGTTGATAGCCAGAAGGCGGTGGTGGTGTCCCCCACACCGTCTTCAAACACCCTTCTCTTTAAGGTAAGTTCAACTACCGCTTTTTATCGAAACTGCTTCTCTCACAGGTTATAATCGCCGTAATGAATGTATCCGGTTTTCAGAGCATAACTCTGGCATTAATAATCGCCGAAACCTCAGAAAAACCACCTGAGCGACTTGCTCAAACTCAACCACAGATCCCTGAGCAAAGTCTAAAAACCTGAAGCCCAAATACGAAGTTCTGATGCCTAAAGATATAGTAGAACCAACAGTGAACAACGCCCTGAACTCAAGCCCCAGCCCAGCAACCATCACAGATACCGTCAACCGCCGCTTTACCGTGGCACCGATGATGGACTGGATACGCAAAGCCAATAAGCACATATAAATCAATAAGTTACGACAATCCATTTGTAACCCGTAGCACTAACGTAGCACCACTAAACCAAATCATCATATAAATAAACCATCAAAGCACTTAGATCAGGGAAAGCATCTATGAAGAAAGTAGCTAAACTCAAAGACTTTGTTTTTGATCACGCTATCTGGCTGATTAACATTCCCGTAATCGCTGTTGTAATCCTTACGTGGAATGCTGATAAGATAGACACACTTGACCAAGCAGCCAAAGGTGTTATTTCATTTTTTGGTAATTTAGTTGCGGCAGCCTATGGCGTTTTCTTAGCTATTCATCTGTCCAAAGGCAGAGATAAAAGAGACGATCAAGCAATTGCCAAAGCAGTGATGAAAGCTTGTAATGTTGAAAATGAAAACAACTTGTCAATTCTTGGCAAAAAAATTAGTGCCGCTCACGGCCAATACAATCCGACCAAACTTCACTCTGCGGTATTAACTGAAGCAATAAGAAATCATAGGGTCATAGAGAATGTAGGTGATTCCATGATACGAGCCATGCTAGCTCTGAAAAGTCGCTTAGCCGGGTTAGAAGCCACTGAAACGCACCTAATACAAAAACTGCCACATTCACAGTTCGAGCTTCGAGCTCTATGTAAACAAACTGAATTCATGGCTAACCTAGTAAGAAACCTTACTCGCTTATGGTTTACAGGCCTCAGCAACGACCAGATTGAGTACTGCTTCCGCAACTTTTTAGAACAAGAGCAATTAATGCTGAATTCCTTACCACCTTCAGATGTACACGCAATGCTAAACGGCTACGAAATCCTCCACACCAAACTAGAAACCGATAACACTCCTTCTAAGAACTAACTACAGACGGCAACAATCAATAACTTTTTGCTGCCCGTGAACTTTTTATATAAATTGACAGCTCCCAAACAAGAATTCCAATACAGCCGAGCCTAATGCACAATGCGCATAGCTACGATAATTCTATTAGGAATGACAACGGATGTTTTTCAAATACCTTCCACCCGAAAGAACAGACTGCATCACTAACTTAGCTATTCGATTCACCCCATTTACTTCTCTAAATGACCCATATGAATTTTCTTCAATAATTGATATCCAGGAATTGAAAGAAGATCTTTGTCGTCGATTCGATGACAAATTCTTGACTCCCCTTCCCACAGACCACCCCGCTAAAAGCAATCCATCTGAATATGAAAGGCTCAGATCAGAAGCAATTGAACCTATCTTAGAGAACTTTGATCCATCTATTGCTTCAGAAACAGTCAGGGAGCTACTTAGCGATAACTACGGAGTGTTATCTCTAAGTAGAACTAATCTAAACCTGTTAATGTGGGCTCATTATGCCAAAGACTACACTGGCTATATCATTGGCTTCGAAGACAACCACGACTTTTTCTACGCCTCTAGCCAAGCAGGGGGGAAAACATCCCCTATGTCAGTCATCTACTCAGAATTAATCCCAACCCTTAATCCTAAAAACCCAAGTACAACGACCTACGCGCACAAAAACCTTATGAACAACAAGCCTTTAGATTGGGCTTATGAACAAGAAATCCGAATAGTAAGAGCGCGGATGGAGGACCACCTAATCAATACAGGAGTAACAGATACATTTGGGAACAGAGTATTTCTTTCACCAATACCAAAAGACGCCATCCAAAAAATATACTTTGGCCCCAGAGCAACTGAAGAGACCAAATCAAGAATATTAAAAGCAATTGCAAAAAACGATATGCAATGTAAGGTCTATCAAGGCAGTCTTTCAAGTACTGAGTACAAAATTGAATTCAGTGAAATTCCTCTTGTTTAAATCTATCTACAACTCAAGATCTCCGCAGACAATCTAACAATCAGCACTTTGCTATAGCTCTACGACACAGTGTAAAATTACGCCCTCTCTTTCTATGTATCGACGATCAGAAATAAGATGCTTTTTTGGTATCCATGCCCTCTAATAAGGCCGTCTTCAACACTTAAAGAGAAGTGCTGCTACAAAGATTTCTTGTAGCATTTTCGTAGCCCTAATAGTGCAAAAAGGGGCAAAACAGGGCCTAAATAGAGCAATTTTACGTGTCAGAAAATCGAGCCAAATCTTCCCCGAAGCCCCACACCCCGCGGGATACAGTCAATCGAGCCTTCACCGTGGCCCCCATGATGGACTGGACTGACCGGCATTGCCGGTATTTTCACCGACTGATCTCTTCTCAGGCAGTGCTGTATACAGAAATGGTGACCACCGGCGCACTGATTCATGGTGATACTGAACGCTTCTTAAAATTCAGCCCGCAGGAACATCCGGTCGCGTTACAGCTGGGCGGCAGCAATCCTCAGGATCTGGCTCAGTGCAGCAAAATGGCCGAAGACTTTGGTTATGATGAAGTCAACCTGAATGTCGGCTGCCCGAGTGACCGGGTACAGAACAATATGATCGGTGCCTGCCTGATGGCACATCCGGAATTGGTTGCTGAGTGCCTGCATACCATGCAAAGCGCAGTTTCAATTCCTGTCACGGTAAAACACCGCTTAGGCATTGATGATATGGACAGTTATGAAGAGCTGCACCACTTCATTTCTACCGTTAAAGCGTCAGGCTGCAATACCTTCATCATCCATGCCCGTAAAGCTATATTGCAGGGCCTGAGCCCAAAGGAAAACCGAGATATCCCGCCACTGAAATACGAATGGGTGTACCGGATCAAACAAGCATTTCCGGAACTGGAGATTCTGATTAACGGCGGTATAAAAACTCTGGAGGCCAGCCAGGAGCATCTTCAGCACGTTGACGGTGTCATGCTGGGTAGGGAGGCCTATCAGAACCCTTATATGATGGCTGAAGTAGATCAAGTCTGTTATGGTCAGGACTCGTCTGTACCAAGCCGCACCGAGGTTCTTGAGCAGCTTTACCCATACATTGAAGAACAGTTATCTCAGGGTGCTTATCTGGGTCATATGACCCGCCATATTCTTGGTTTATTTCATGGTCAGCGAGGCGGCCGCCAGTTCCGTCGCCATATCAGTGAAAACGCCCACCGCAGTGGTGCCGGCATAGAAGTACTTAAACAGGCAGCGGAATTTGTTAAGTAAACGCGCCTTAGCACAATAAGAATGACAGGTAGTTATTAATATGCAAAACCAGCTGGATCAGTTGAAACAGTTCACCACCATTGTCGCAGACACCGGTGATATCAAAGCGATTGAACAATTACAGCCGCAGGACGCAACCACAAACCCTTCCCTGCTACTTAAAGCCAGCCAGGATGAAAGTTATCGTCCGTTTATTCAGCAGGCAGGTCAGTGGGCCTTAAGCCAGGGTGGAAGCTCTGCTGAACTACTGGCAAACACCAGCGATAAGCTGGCAGTATTGGCTGGCTGCGAAATTCTGAAATACATTCCGGGCCGCATCTCAACCGAAGTAGACGCCCGCCTGTCTTTTGATACTCAGGCAACCGTGGAAAAAGCCCGTAAACTGATGGGGCTTTATAACGAAGCAGGCATCGCTAACGACCGGGTACTGATCAAAATCGCATCCACCTGGGAAGGTATTGAAGCAGCACGCCAACTGGAAAAGGAAGGCATCAACTGTAACCTGACATTGCTGTTTGGCTTTGCCCAGGCCGTTGCCTGTGCCGATGCCGGCGCGTACCTTATTTCGCCTTTCGTTGGCCGTATTCTTGACTGGTACAAAGCGAACAGCCCTGAAGGTACCGACTTATCCGGTGCAAATGATCCGGGCGTCGTATCTGTCAGCCGCATCTTTAATTATTACAAGCAGAACAACTTCAATACGGTCGTCATGGGTGCCAGTTTCCGTAACGCTGAAGAAATCCGTCAGCTGGCCGGCTGTGACCGCCTGACAATCAGCCCTACCCTGATCACTGAACTGGCCAATACCCAGTTACCGCTTGACCGTAAACTGTTCGCAGAGAACCCTGTCAGCGCCGACGATCTGGCTGAAAACAGTGAAGCAGCATTTCGCTGGAATATGAATGAAGATGCGATGGCCACTGAGAAGCTTGCTGAGGGCATCCGCAACTTCACTAAAGATCAGCTGACCCTTGAAGCACAATTAAGCGTACTGCTTAAATAAACGCGTCTGAAGCCTCACCATGAGGGCCCGTTCCGGGCCCTCATCTCTCCCTCATACTCTGCGTCACCCCACGACTGCCACACTTTCCCTTCGACGGTGTTAACAAAAAGTTATAAGGCACCGTAAAACTGTCATAGCGAAGTCATAAATAGCGTCTATGCTGTATCAGAGCTTTAGCTGTATTAAGTTTTTGTGACAACCGACGATGAGACAGATAAGGGGAGCATCAGCATGTATCACAAGCAGCCATCCCAACCGTTACAGCAGCATAAGATTACCGTGATTCCTTCGCGGAAGAATACCCGCAGCCTCCTGCTGAACAGCAGAGACACACACTGCCCGCTGAATCAGAGCGACACTGAATTTGCCCGCGTCAGGCACGATGCGTATTTACTGAAAAATGAAATCTATCCGGGATAGATAAACGAAGAGCTCCCCATTGTTTGCCTGAATACTACTGGGGAGCTGTCTGAAGTGATCAGGCCGTTAACAAACGCGCCTGATTAAGATCGATTTTTTGCACCGCAATCACTAACTGAGTCCGGTTCTCGATTTCCAGCTTGCGAAGAATATTCGACATATGTGATTTAATCGTGTGCTCGGTGAGCGACATCTGATGGGCAATCTGCTTATTACGCAAACCGCAGCGCACCAGGCTCAGCACGTTGTTTTCCTGTTCAGACAAACGGCGCAATGCATAACCGATTCGGGTCTGCTGTCCACTCAGCTGATCAGGATCCGCTGTTTCATCATAACGCCAGATCTGGCCTTCCAGCACATTGCGGATAGCATTACCAAACTCTTCCATACCCGATGTCTTGGCAATCACTCCGTGAAAGCCATTCAGCACCGCCCAGCGGGACACAACAATGTCCAGATTATTGGTCATAATCAGGAAACGCGCATCCGCATTACCGGCTGCAACCTTAAGCTGATTAAGGCTTTGCAATCCCGGCAACTGCGCATCAACGATAACCACGACAGTACCACTGGTTTTGTTCAGGCGGCTGGCCATCGTTTCAATACTGTTTACTTCAAACGTATCAACGATGATCCCGGCCTGCTCTAACGCAAGACCTAAACCAAGACGAAACAGCGGCGAGCGATCAGCAAGTATGATCTTCATATGGGCACCTATGATGATTGCGCCCGGATTCGGTAGTCGAGTTGAAGCACTGGCAGTCAGAATAATGCCTGGTAAAAAACCCCGTTATTAATTCAGTAGGCTGCCAGCCCTCTATGCTTCAACTGTTAACCGTGCCCGGACTCTGACTTAACTCAGCTCGCGCGTTAAGCGTTCGCGTTCTTCTGTGGTGTACTGAACGTAACCCACAGGAATTCTGTCTTCGAGCGCATCACGGATCTGCTGTGCTTCCTCACCGGAAAACGCACCACACAGCTCTATCAGCTGAACACCTTTAGTAAGCATCTCTTGTGCTACAAAGCAGGCCTGCCCGGCGTCCTGTACGCCAGCGATCGACATATTAAAGTTATCACTCGCCATGTGCCCCTGATGCTTGAACATGTCCAAGTCAGCACTTTTAACGATGAAACCATATTTCTGTAAAGCCATTGCGACCCCCTTTGTTATTGTTTTCGACCAGTCATGTCTGAAGCTTTCAACTTGAAGTCAAATCAACAATTGCCAAACTACGACTCAGGATGACGCTATTAGAAACGTGTTTCAGACTTTAAGTTAGGGCCAAAAATTTTTAAAATTTAGAACCAGTAACAAGACCAAATAAATCCTTTTAAAACATTAAGTTATAACTTACATAACAAAATATTAAGAACAAACAGACAAAAAATTTTCATTCGAAGGTCAAAGACCGAAAACCACTTTTTCAGAACCGCAAACAAAAACGCCGTTGCAGGTTCACCCTCGCAACGACGTTTTCAGACAAGTTTTCAGCTGCCTTCAATTATAGGTTTTGCGCCTGCAACACAGTAATTGCAATCACGTTTACCACATCTTTAGCGCTGCAACCGCGGGAAAGATCATTGGCAGGCTTCTTCAGGCCCTGCAGGACCGGTCCAATCGCCTCAGCCTTACCAATACGCTCAGCAATCTTATAACCGATATTGCCCGCCTCCAGGCTTGGGAAGACCAGCACGTTGGCCTGGCCGTTTACCTGAGAATCTTTTACTTTACGTTCCGCAATCGCCGGCACAATGGCCGCATCAAACTGCACTTCACCGTCCAGTTTAAGATCAGGCATCTGTTCACGAACCAGACGGGTCGCTTCAGCCACTTTATCTACCGCCGGGTGGTTTGCACTGCCATGGGTGGAAAACGATAACATCGCCACCCGCGGCTCTTCACCGAGCATAGTCTGCGCACTGGCGGCAGCAGACATTGCAATCTGGGATAACTGCTGCGCATCCGGATCAATTACCAAACCACAATCAGAGAACACAATCCCGCCCTGCATATCATGGTGCGGCTGAGACATCATCATCAGAAAGAAGCTGGAAACCATAGAACTGCTTTCAGACATACCGATGATCTGAATCGCACCGCGCACAACATCACCAGTTGTATACACGGCACCGGCAACCGAACCGTCCGCATCACCCAGGTGCACCATCATCTGCGCGTAATACAGCGGATCACGGATCAGCTCGGCAGCTTTTTCTTCGGTCATCCCCTTCGCTTTACGCTTCTCAAACAACGCCTGCGCATAACGATCAGCGGCATCAGACGTTTTAGGGTCCAGCACGGCAATGGATGTCAGATCCAGCTCGTTGGCAACCGCCAGCGCTTTCACCTCATCAACGTTACCCAGCACAGTAATATCGGCAATCCCCTGTGCAGTGGCACTGACAGCCGCTTCAAGAATACGCGGGTCATTACCCTCAGCCAGTACGATCGAACGTGGATCAGCACTCGCCCGTTGAAAAATTTTCTCTAATGCGGTCATAAAAAAGACTCCTTCTCGCCGACGCCCGCTAACCGCGGTATCTGCGCATATTCTTAATAAAAAACTGCTGTGAATATATCACCTGAAGATGGGCTATTCACAAAAGTCTTAAACAGGATGTAAACACTTGAAACCCAGCAACCCGGAAAAAAAAACCGAAGGCCAGAGGCCTTCGGTTTGCTGTCGATAAAACTAAGACTTATACGAAGTCTTTGTACTTATCCAGGTAACGAGTTGGCTTAGCCAGCGCGTCACGGCGGAACGGGTCACCCAGTTCACGAGTACACATAATTTCGATTACGGTAGTAACACGCTCTTCCATCTGCTTACGGATAGCTTCTTTCAGAGCAGGACCTACGTCTTCCAGCTTGTCTACAACAACGCCTTCAGAACCCATAGCCTTAGCGATGCCTGCGAAGCTCTGGTTTTCCAGTTCGCCAGCAACGAAACGACGGTTGTAGAACTCAACCTGGTTCTTCTTCTCAGCACCCCACTGACGGTTGTGGAATACAACAGCAGTAACAGGGATATCTTCACGTACACAAGTCATGATTTCCATCATGGACATGCCCCATGCACCGTCACCAGCGTAAGATACAGCCGGACGCTCTGGCGCAGCAACTTTAGCACCCATGATAGTAGGCAGTGCGTAACCACAGTTACCGAAAGACATTGGTGCGAAGAAAGAACGTGGACGTTCGAAACGCAGGTAGCTGTTAGCAACAGAGTTGATGTTACCGATATCAGTAGACACCATTACGTCTGCAGGCATAGCTTCTTCCAGAGCACGCAGAACCTGACGTGGGTGCAGGTAGTTACCTTCTTCCTCAGCCTGTTCAGCGATCATGTCCAGAGAGTAATCATCTTTCTCGTGGATCCACTCAGTCAGCTCAGTTTCCCAAGATTCTTTCTCAGCAGCAACCAGCTTCAGACGCTCTTCTTTGTTTTCCAGACACTTAGGAGACTTGTCTTTCAGCAGGTCCATCAGAGCGTTAGCAGTTGCTTTCGCGTCGCCGTGGATACCAACAGAGATCTTCTTAACCAGACCCAGCATCTTAGCGTTGCAGTCAACCTGGATGATCTTAGCGTCTTTCGGCCAGTAGTCCATGCCGTGCTGTGGCAGAGTACCGAATGGTCCCAGACGGGTACCCAGAGCCAGTACAACGTCAGCTTTAGAGATAACGCGCATCGCTGCTTTAGAACCCTGGTAACCCAGAGAACCAGTACCCAGACGGTGAGAAGCAGGGAAAGAGTCATTGTGCAGGTAGCTGCTTACAACTGGCATTTCCAGCTGTTCAGCAATCGCAATAGCCTGCTCGTAAGCATCGCCCATTACAACACCGCCACCAGCAACCATTACTGGGAATTCAGCGTTAGCCAGCAGTTCAGCGGCTTCTTTCAGGGACTCAGGGCCACCAGCAGAACGTTCGATACGGATAGGCTGTGGAATTTCACAGTCGATGTCGCCGTAGAAGTTATCACGTGGGATGTTCAGCTGAGTAGGACCGTTTTCCAGCATCGCGCGGTCGAAGCAGCGAGCAGTCAGTTCAGCCATACGGGTGTTGTTTACAACACTTACCTGGTACTTAGTGATAGTTTCGAAGAATGGCAGCTGTTCAGCTTCCTGGAAACCACCCAGACCCTGAGAGTTAGTACCGGTTTCAGGAGTGATACATACAACTGGAGAGTGAGCCCAGTATGCAGCAGCGATCGCAGTAACGAAGTTAGTAATACCAGGACCGTTCTGAGCGATACAAACACCGTGACGACCAGATACACGAGCGTAACCGTCAGCCATATGGCCAGCACCTTGCTCATGCACTACAGGGATCAAACGGATACCTGCCGGGGTGAAAATATCCATCGCATCCATAAATGCAGAACCCATGATACCAAAACAGTCAGTAACACCGTTGGCAACAAGGGTTTCTACAAATGCTTCACTAGGAGTCATACGAGCCATAATTAGAATTCCTTATTATATTAAAAGGCGTTAACCGGAATTAACGCCACATCAGTTAACAATTAAGCGCTGAAAGGCGAATATTCACGCCCTAACGCCACTGCGACTTCTTCACTGGTGATCTTACCAGCATGAACGTTGAGGCCGTTTGCCAGGTGCTTGTCCCGGCGAATGGCTTCCTGCCAGCCCAGATCCGCCAGTGCCACAATATATGGCAAAGTGGCGTTGTTCAGAGCCAGAGTCGATGTACGGGCAACAGCGCCTGGCATATTTGCCACACAGTAATGCACCACATCATCGACAATATATGTTGGGTCCTGATGGGTTGTTGCACGGGATGTTTCAAAACAGCCACCCTGATCAATCGCAACATCCACAACCGCAGAACCCGGCTTCATGCGGGACACCATATCAGCTGTTACCAGCTTAGGCGCCGCCGCGCCCGGAATCAGCACACCGCCGATTACCAGATCAGCAGACAACACATGCTCTTCAAGTGCTGCCTTGCTGGAATACACAGTCTGCACCGTTGTACCAAATTCAGACACAATCCGGCGCAATACATCAACAGAACGGTCAAGTACCACAACCTGGGCACCCATACCGACTGCCATACGGGCCGCGTTAGAACCTACAACGCCACCACCAATAATAGTCACTTTTGCAGGTTCTACACCCGGAACACCGCCGAGCAGAACACCACGCCCCTGCTTGGACTTCTCCAGGCAGGCAGCACCGGCCTGGATAGACATCCGTCCGGCCACTTCAGACATTGGTGCAAGTAACGGAAGACCGCCGCGATCAGAGGTAACCGTCTCATATGCAATGCAGGTCGCCCCGCTGGCTTGCAAATCGTCGGTCTGCTCCGGATCCGGGGCAAGATGAAGATAAGTAAAAAGTAA
The DNA here is from genome assembly GCF_017051665.1 of Aliamphritea spongicola. Taxonomy (NCBI): domain Bacteria; kingdom Pseudomonadati; phylum Pseudomonadota; class Gammaproteobacteria; order Oceanospirillales; family Oceanospirillaceae; genus Aliamphritea; species Aliamphritea spongicola. The sequence continues at coordinate 10,121 of NZ_JAFIDL010000012.1, read as the reverse complement.
CTGATCCGGACGCAGCATTTTCCGTTCAACGGCTTGCGGCTCCTTCACTTTCACGATCATATCAGCGCTGGCGAAGATCTCTTCAGGGCTGTTCGCGATGGTTGCACCGGCTGCACGATAATCATCGTCGCTAAAACCGATACCCGCACCGCCCTGAGTTTCCACCACAACCTGATGTCCGCGGCTGGTCAGCTCCTGCACACTGGCAGGTACCATACCGATGCGGTATTCGTGATTTTTAATCTCTTTCGGGACACCTATCAACATCGTACCACTCCTTCCGTTAGCTCTTTTTATTCATTACAAGGTAGTAGACTTTGCTCGTTCTGACTGAGCAGAAGTCTTTCTACCAGTACAGCTAAGATGCAATACAGATTAGGATCGACGGGCAAAACACAGTAGAACCAGATTTAAGCTACAAGTTGCGCCAGCATGGTGCCAGCAGCCAAAACCAGACAAAAACCCGCCAAATCAACACGTTATAATGGAGCCAAAAAACAAAAAACCGCTCGTCCAGAGCGGTTTTTTTTGAATTTACTCAACCATCGAATGGATCAGTTCAGCCAGTTTTTTAATTCCCGGCTCAATCTTATCTGTCGAAATTGACGAGTAAGCCAGACGGAAATAATTCTTTGGCATCGGCTCCCGGAGGAAATGTATCGCGCCGGACTCAATCAGAATCCCTTCTTCCATGGCCCGCTTCTGCAACTCAAGGGTATCCAGACCTTCCGGCCCCCTTACCCAGTAACAGGAGCCACCAAAGGTAGGCTGATCATGGGATTCCGGCAAATATTCTGTCAGCGCCTCATCCATTGCCCGCCAGCGGGTCTGATAATTACGCATGATATTCATGATCAGTGAATCGTGGTAACCCCGTTCAAGGAATAGCGCAACTGAACGCTGATTATTGGCTGCCGGATGGCGAACCATTAAACGGCGTAATGCCCTGGCCTCTTCAATAAACTCAGCAGGCCCCACCATGTAACCAACCCGCAGCCCCGGTGCCAGCGTCTTCGACAAACTGCCGATGTAGAGCACCCGGTCATTTTTATCCAGGCTTTTCAGAGCCGGAATCGGATTCGACTTAAAGTTGGTTTCGCTTTCATAATCATCCTCAATGATGAGGAAATTATCTTCTTCAGCCCGCCTCAGTAACTCATAGCGGCGTTCAATCGGCATCGTAACCGTTGTTGGGCACTGGTGGCTCGGCGTCGTATACACCAGATCACAGCCAGTCAGATGCTCATCGACCTGCATACCGTCTTTATCAACCGGAATCGGCCGTACCTGAGACGGATTCAGACTGGCGATATTGCGGATATCCACATAACCCGGGTCTTCAAGGCCAATGACACTCTTCTCATCCAGTAACAGCTTGGCCAGCATATACAGCGCCTGCTGAGCACCTACCGTTACCAGAATCTGATCCGCCGATGCCCAGACACCTCTGCGGGGCAATAACCGGGTGCGGATCTGCTCAACCAGCAAAGGATCATCATTATCAAACCGGTCTGCAGCCCAGTCACCGATCGCCGGTCCGCTAACCGCATCCCGGCAACACTCACGCCAGTTAACTGTCGGAAACAGCGAGGTATCAAACTGCCCGTAAATAAAAGGATAATCGTAACTCTGCCAGTCACGGGGTTTAACAATATTACTCTGCTCACTGGGACGAAGCTTAAAGCGGTTCGCCCAGTCAATCTGGGTCGCCGGAATGTCGACTTCCTGACGACTCGGAACATCAAGCTTAACCTGACCATTCAGGATGTCTGGGTTCACATAATACCCGCTACGCTCACGCGCCAGCAGATAACCGTCATCCAGCAAATGTTCGTAAGCCAGAACCACGGTATTACGTGCGACATTCAGCTGCTGTGCCAGTTTACGACTGGACGGCAACGGTGAATCCACCGGGATATTACCGTTAAGTATCGCCGTCGCAATCTGCTCCCGTAACTGCTGCTGTAAACTGCCGCCTTTACCTGGAGTCAAATGAAAAAGCTGAAACATTCATCTTGCCTTATATTCGCCAATTACATGCACTTCTTTTGCTATCCGCCAGAAAGTTATCCCCGACGGACCTGCACCGGAACGCCTGAGCAATATCTTCCTGCCGCCCAGACAACACGGAGCACTTCTTGGTTGCTCTCCGGTCTGGCCGCTAAGATATTCTTTAATTTATATTTTTTGTAAAAACAGCGTATATGAGAAGCATAACACGCCTGACTCAGTTCGCTAAGACAGAGGCGGGGTTCTCAAGACAAAATACCAGTCCTGCTTAATCATCAAACACTTAGCAAACTACGACTAAGGAATGAAAGACCAAACCGGACTGGTATTTTCGGGATATGACCGCAAGGCCCGGAAAGGCCCTGCGGATAAGCTGAATTAAGCGTTAGGAGCTACTTCAGCCAGTGCGTTATCCAGTGCTTCAACAATTACATCAATATCAGCCTGAGTAGCGATCAGCGCAGGGCTCATGCAGATAGTGTTGTTGAATTCACGGAAAGAACGGTTAGTACGGCCCATGATTACGCCATTTGCCATGCAGTGTGCACCGATAGCAGTAGATACGCTTTCATCAACAGGCTCTTTGGTTTCACGGTCTTTAACCAGCTCAAAACCACAGAACAGACCTTTACCGCGAACATCACCGATAACGTCGTACTTATCTTTCAGCTCATTCAGGCGGCCCAGCAGGTATTCGCCCTGAATCTTAACGTTATCCAGCAGGTTCTCATCTTCAATGATCTGCATGTTAACCAGTGCTGCAGCAGGACCCGCAGTACAGCCACCGAAAGTAGAGATGTCACGGAAGTAATCCATACGTGGATCTTCAGGATCTTTGAACATCTCAAATACTTCTTCAGTAGTAACAGTACAAGAGATCGCCGCGTAACCGGAAGCAACACCTTTCGCCATGGTAACCATGTCTGGCTTGATGCCGTAGTGCTGGTAACCGAACCATGTACCGGTACGGCCCAGGCCACATACTACTTCATCAATGTGCAGCAGGATGTCGTACTTCTTGCAGATTTCCTGAACGCGATCCCAGTAGCCTGCAGGCGGCTCAATCACACCACCACCGGCAGTGATTGGCTCCAGACACAGAGCACCAACAGTTTCAGGACCTTCTTCCAGGATAACTTTTTCAATCTGGTTAGCAGCCCAAACGCCGTAGTTTTCCAGATCAGCACCTTCCTGCGCGCGGTATTCGCAGCAGTGTGGTACTTCAACGAAACCAGGAGTGAAAGGACCATACTGGTTCTTACGCTCGAACTGACCAGTCGCACTCAGTGCAGTAATAGTAGTACCGTGGTAATCACGCTCACGGAACAGAATCTTGTGTTTCTTGCCGCCGTACTTCTTCTCAGCGATCTGGCGAACCATCTTGAAGCACTTCTCGTTCGCTTCAGAACCGGAGTTAGAATAATAAACACGGCTCATGCCAGGCATTTTTTCCAGCAGCTTCTCAGCAAACTGAGCTGCAGGTACGTTACCGGCAGTCTGTGCGAAGTAGTTCATAGTAACCAGCTGGTCACGAACAGCATCAGCAATTTCAGTACGGCCATAGCCAACGTTTACAGTCCATACTGCACCGGAAACTGCATCCAGGTATTCATTACCTTTCGCATCCCAGACGCGCATACCTTCGCCTTTAACGATCATCAGCGGATCGCTTTCTTCATAAGGCTTATGCTGTGACAAGTGGTGCCATACATTGTTACGGTCTTTGCTTACTACTTCTTTGGCGTCAAATTCATTAGCATTAAAGGTCATGCTCACCTCCTCTGAGGAAACTCATTATTATTGTTTGTTTGCTGCAGTGCCGGATCAGACGGACTGTAAAGTTATACTCAGGCCCGCCACGCAATCTGTAAAACTACCGCGTACAACGTGTCAAAGCACTCAAAACGACATCGCACAGTGCTTCTCTATACCCCATAAATTAATGGCACCACGGTAAAATCAGTTAGAACCAGATGCTGGAGCAATATGATGCCAGCAGTATTTATCAGGCTTTAACCTGCTGCTAACTGCCTTAAACAGCTGAAAACATGCCAGTAAAAGCGAGTCGCAAATAAGCAAAAATACTGGCCAATTCTGCCCTGGCTACCCACAAGCATACAAAAGATCACGGCCACTGGCTGTCACATTTTGTATCTCGCCATGGTGAATAACGACGTGTCTGCTGTGAAAACCCCTACCAATCACATAACAGCCCTGACAATTCAGCATCACAGTCATAACTCACTGTAAAATCAGCACATCCTGAAACCTCTCCAAAAAAACAACCCGAAACATTATTCAACTTATTGTTTTAGCGGATATTTTCCGGCAATAAATCCCTCAGAAAAAGTTTGACACCGGGCTGATTACGGAGAAAATGCCAGCTTGAACAACAGGGTGATTCCCTTCCGTTCAATACCTCGTTTATGTGCCACACTTCAGGTATTTGCAGATTAATTATGGCGACACCTTCTACCTATTCCCCGACACCTGACTCCACACCGGCCGATGCTGAAAACCGCTGGAGTACCGATAACAGTGCGGACCTCTATGGCGTGCGCAACTGGGGTGCCGGCTATTTTGACATTGCCGCTAACGGTGAAGCAGTCGTCACTGTCACTAACGGCAAGCGTACCGAAGTTTCCCTGCTGGACATTGTAGAAGGCATGAAAGAACGCGGTCTGGAAATGCCGGCAGTACTGCGTATAGAAAACGTGCTGGACCAGCGGATAAAAGAACTCAATGAAGCCTTTGCCCGGGCGATCAGTGATGCCGGTTACAACAACGAATACCGCGGCGTGTTTCCCATCAAGGTCAACCAGCAGTGCCACGTGATTGAAGAAATTGCCGACTTTGGCAGCCATTATCACCACGGACTGGAAGCTGGCAGTAAAGCAGAACTGATCATTGCTCTGTCACAGCTCAAAGATCACCGCAGCCTGATTATCTGTAACGGCTATAAAGATGCCGAGTTTATTGAGCTGGGCCTCTATGCCCGACAAATGGGCATTCCGTGCTTCTTTGTACTGGAAACCCCAACCGAGCTGCCCATTATTCTGGAACGCAGCAAAGCCCTGAATATTGATCCGCTGATCGGTGTGCGCATCAAATCCTCTGTAGTGGTAGAAGGCCACTGGAACGAAGACAGCGGCGACCGATCTATTTTCGGTTTATCCACCGGCGGCCTGCTGGATGTTATCGATGAACTGAAAGCTGCTGACATGCTCCACTGCCTGCAGTTACTGCACTGTCATCTGGGTTCTCAGATTCCTAACATCCGTAATATCCGCAGCGGCGTACTGGAAGCCTGCCGTTTCTATTCCGGGCTGATCGCTGAAGGCGCGCCAATGGGCTATCTGGATCTGGGTGGCGGCCTGGCAGTAGATTACGAAGGCGCCCGCACTAACAGCACCCACAGCATGAACTATCAGCTGGATGAATACTGCGTCAACATCGTGGAAACCATTCGCGAAAGCCTCGACCCACTGAATATCAACCATCCGGTCATCGTCTCTGAATCCGGCCGGGCCACTGTTGCTTATTCATCCATGCTGCTGTTCAACATCCTGGATGTACGTAACCACGAACCGTCGCCGTTGCCTGTACAACTGCCCGAAGATGCCCACGAACTGCTGCATAACCTGTTTGCGGTTCTGCAAGCGGTAGACGTACAAAAATTTCAGGAGTGCTACAACGATGCACTCTACTACCGGGATGAAGTCCGCGAACTGTTCCGCCGCGGCCAGACCGACCTGCGCGCCCGGGCGATGGCTGAAAACATCACCCTGGCCGTACTGGAAAAAATTGCAAAACTGCTCAGCCAGGTAGACCGGGTACCGCCGGAACTGGAAAAACTGCCCGAACTGCTATCTGACATTTACTACGGTAACTTCAGCCTGTTCCAGTCCCTGCCGGATATCTGGGCCATTGATCAGGTATTCCCGATCATGCCAATTCACCGGCTGGACGAAAAGCCAACCCGGGAAGCGATTCTGGCAGACATCACCTGCGACTGTGACGGCAAGATTGATAACTTCACTACCCCCGACGGCATTCGCAATACCCTGCCGCTACACCCGCTGCGGGATGGCGAAGAATACTACCTGAGCATATTCCTGGTGGGCGCCTATCAGGAAACCCTCGGGGATTTGCATAACCTGTTTGGCGATACTAACGTTGTCAGCGTGAAGATAAACAGCGACGGCAGTTTCGACTTTGCCCGTGAATTCCAGGGCGACAGCATTGCTGACGTGCTCAGCTATGTTGAATACGACCCCAAACATATGCTCGAACAGTTTCGCCGGACCGCCGAGCAGGCGGTGCGGGATAAACGCATTAACGTTGCCCAGCGGCAGCAAATGCTAAAAGCGTTCCGGGAAAGCCTGCAGGGCTACACCTACTTCGAACGCGAACAACATTAAAATCAGCCGGCCGACAAAGCTTGCTGAACATTCATTGACAGTGCCGGACAGATCCCGGCGCAGAACGTCCGACAGGACTCACAATAAAGGATCATAAATATGTCAAAAGTCATGATCATTGGTGCCGGCGGTGTCGGCGGTGTTGTTGCTCAGAAATGTGCTCAGGTAGCAGAAATCTTTGACGACATCATCCTGGCCAGCCGTACCGAATCCAAGTGCGTCACCATTGCTGAACAGGTTAAAGAAAAAACCGGCCAGACCATCCGCACTGCACAGGTTGATGCGGACAACGTACCGGAACTGGCAGCCCTGCTGAAAGCTGAAAAACCGGAACTGGTGATCAACGTTGCTTTGCCATATCAGGATCTGACCATCATGGACGCCTGTCTGGAAGCCGGCGTGCACTACATGGACACCGCTAACTACGAGCCACTGGACACTGCCAAGTTTGAATACAAGTGGCAGTGGGCCTATCAGGAACGATTTGAAAAAGCCGGCCTGACTGCACTGCTGGGCAGCGGCTTTGATCCGGGTGCAACCAACGTATTCACCGCTTACGTTGCCAAACATTACTTTGATGAAATCCACGAACTGGACATCATCGACGTCAACGGCGGCGACCACGGCTACCCGTTCGCCACCAACTTCAACCCGGAAATCAACATCCGTGAAGTCACCGCTGACTGCCGCCACTGGGAAAACGGCGAGTTCGTCACCACACCGGCAATGTCTAAGAAAGCCAGCTTCACCTGCCCGGAAGAAGTGGGTACTTACAACATCTACCGTCTGTACCACGAAGAGCTGGAATCTTTGACCAAGCACTACCCTACTCTGAAGCGTGCGCAGTTCTGGATGAGCTTCGGCGACAGCTACCTGAAGCACCTTGAAGTGCTGGGCAACGTCGGCATGACCGGTATCGAGGCAATCGAATTCAACGGTCAGGAAATTGTACCGATCCAGCTGCTGGCTCACCTGTTGCCGGATCCATCCACCCTGGGCCCGCGCACAGTTGGCAGAACCTGCATCGGCGTAGTGGTTCGCGGTATTAAAGACGGCAAAGAAAAGATCGTTTACTGCTACAACACCTGCGACCACCAGAAGTGCTACCAGGAAGTAAACTCTCAGGCGGTGTCTTACACCACCGGTGTACCGGCCATGATCGGTGCGAAGCAAATGCTGGAAGGCAACTGGCTGAAACCGGGTGTATGGAACATCGAACAGTTCGATCCGGACGGATTCATGGACGACATGAACAAGTACGGCCTGCCGTGGAAGGTTATTGAACTGGACGAATTCAGCCTGGAACAGTAATCCACACAGCAATATACGCGCTGAAAAAAACCGTCGCAGTTAACGCTGCGGCGGTTTTTTCGCAGCAGCCCCGGACATAATTACGGCTGGTAACACTATGCAATTTACCGATTTCAGCAAACTGGATCTGAACCGCCTGCCCTCACCGGCGTTTGTGGTTGACCAGATCGCCATTGAACGGAATCTGAAAATCCTCCGCGAAGTCGCCGACGCCAGCGGGGCAAAAATTCTGGCGGCTCTGAAAGCCTTCTCCATGTGGGAACTGGGCCCGCTGACCGCCCGCTATCTGGACGGCACCTGCGCAAGCGGCCTGCACGAAGCACGGCTGGGCCATGAAGAATATCAGGCAGACGGCCGCCCTAACGAAGTCCATGTTTACAGCGCCGCCTATAGCGAAGCCGATGTAAAAGAACTGCTCACCTTTGTAGACCACATGGTGTTTAACAGCACCGGACAGTGGCAACGGTTTCAGCCCCTGACTCAGGCAGCACTGGCAGAACGTCCGGACATTCAGTTCGGCCTGCGTATCAACCCACAACACTCCGAAGGCAGCGTTCCTCTTTACGATCCCTGCGCCCCCGGCTCCCGGCTGGGCATCGTTGGCGACGAACTGGACGCCGCTATCGAGGCCAATCCAGACCTGCTGAACAACATCAGCGGCCTGCACTTTCATACCCTGTGTGAACAGGGCTTTGAACCGCTGGCACGCACCCTGGACGCGGTAGAAGCCCGCTTTGGTGAACTGCTACATACAATGCAGTGGATTAACTTTGGTGGCGGTCATCACATTACTGCGCCAGGTTACAACACCGAAGCGCTGATCAGCCGCATCAAAGCATTCGCCACCAAGTACGACGTACAGGTCTACCTGGAGCCCGGTGAAGCGGTTGCCATTGGCACCGGCGTACTCAGCTGTGAAGTACTGGACATCATTCATAACCAGGTCGACCAGGCCCTGTTGGACACTTCCGCCACCTGCCACATGCCCGACACCCTGGAAATGCCTTACCGGCCAGACATTATGCATGCCGGTGAAAGTGGCGAAAAAGCCCATACCTATCGCCTGGGTGGCCTGACCTGCCTGGCCGGCGACATCATCAACGACTACAGCTTCGACGCGCCCCTGGAAGTGGGCCAGCGACTGCTGTTTGAAGATATGTCACACTACACCATGGTCAAAACCAGCACCTTTAACGGCACCAAACTGCCGGCACTGGTCCTGTGGAATTCTGAGACAGACGAACTGAAAACCGTGAAGACATTTGGCTATCAGGACTTCAAGCAACGCTTATCCTGATCCTGCTGACGTATAAGAGATAACTGACATGAACTACAACCCGGACGACTACCCGATATTCCTCGGATCAGAAATCGAGCAACCTGACCCTCAGCAGGCTGCCTTCCACGTATTGCCGGTCCCCTATGAAAAAACCGTCTCCTATGGCGGCGGCACCAACGAAGGCCCTTCCTCAATCCTGAAAGCCTCCTGGCAGCTGGAAGAATGGGATGGGAAAAGTAAACCCTGCAGCGAAGGCATCTACACCTGTGAACCGGTAGACTGCACAGTGACACCTGAACAGGTGATCGACAACATTGCAGCGGCCACAAAGAAGATCGTCGAAAACGGCGCCATGCCAGTGGTCTTCGGCGGCGAACACACGGTAACCTACGGCGTAGTTAAAGGCCTCCGCGAAGCAGGTTACGATAACTTCGGCATCGTCCAGATCGACGCCCACGCTGACCTGCGTGAAGCTTACGAAGGCGATCCGCTGAGCCATGCCTCCGTCATGAAACGGGCTGTGGACATGGGCATTCCTCTGTATCAGTTAGGCATCCGCGCTTACTGCGAAGAAGAAATGCAGATCCGCGAACAGCACGGTGTCTACTTCCAGGACGGCGATGAACTGGTACCTCAAAACATCCAGAGCATCGAACTGCCGGAAGACTTCCCTGAACAGGTTTTCTTCACGCTGGACATCGACGGCATGGACCCGTCCGTATTCCCGTCCACCGGCACCCCGGTACCCGGCGGGCTGGGCTGGTATCAGACCCTGAACCTGTTCGAGTCTGTCGCCAAACAGCGCAAAATCATCGGCTTCGACATCATGGAATTCGCCCCGATCGAAGGCTTCCATGCATACGACTTTGCCGCCTCCCTGCTGACCTACAAGATGATGGGCATTGTTCAACGAAACAAATAGTGCAGCGGAATAAATAACCCGAACTGGCAGGAACGCCCTGCCACTGCATTCCAGTGTCTAGTCCTGATATAGGTTGACACTTATTTCATACAAACGCCCGATGCACCTCATCGGGCGTTTTATATTCCAGTGACAAGTGAGGGCGCCGCTGGTTATACATCCTGACCGACTCATCAAC
>NZ_JAFIDL010000114.1:0-285 GCF_017051665.1 Aliamphritea spongicola | reverse complement strand
CAACCGAGATTCCCCCAGTAGCGGCGAGCGAACGGGGAGGAGCCCAGAACCTGAATCGGCTTGTGTGTTAGTGGAAGCGTCTGGAAAGTCGCGCAGCAAAGGGTGATAGCCCCGTACACTAAAATGCACAGGTCGTGAGTTCGATGAGTAGGGCGGGACACGTGACATCCTGTCTGAATATGGGGGGACCATCCTCCAAGGCTAAATACTCCTGACTGACCGATAGTGAACCAGTACCGTGAGGGAAAGGCGAAAAGAACCCCGGCGAGGGGAGTGAAATAGAAC
>NZ_JAFIDL010000113.1:0-286 GCF_017051665.1 Aliamphritea spongicola | reverse complement strand
ACGACACATCTTCCCGACTGCAAATACCTGTTGGTGGTCTTTCATAAACCGGAATATTTGTTGTCGCTCTTGGAGAAGATGCCTACCGCCTTTTTTAAAATATCCCTTTCTGTCTCTGCTTCCTTTAAAGCTTTCTTCAATTGGGCTATTTCCCGCTGCTCGGCAGTCATCACTGGCTTTCCGTTACCAGCGAAACTACCTTCTGCTGAATTCTTGTATTCACGACTCCAGCGCCTTACCATATCTGAAGGAATGCCTAGTTCACGGCTGATTTCATTGGAGGATT
>NZ_JAFIDL010000112.1:0-286 GCF_017051665.1 Aliamphritea spongicola | reverse complement strand
GTGCTGATCAGCGCGGTGCCGCCGCTGATGGTGAAAACGGACAGTAACCCGCAGGGCACCCCAAAATCGGTATTCGATGATTTCCAGGCGCAGCTGGCCGCCAACCGGGCGCAATTCTATTACGACGTGCCCGCCGGCCCGTTCTACGGCTATAACCGTCCGGGCGCCAAACCGTCGGAGGCCATTATCTGGAACTGGTGGCGGCAGGGCATGATGGGCGGCGCCAAGGCGCACTATGACGGCATCGTCGCCTTCTCGCAGACCGATTTCACCGAAGATCTCAAGA
>NZ_JAFIDL010000111.1:0-286 GCF_017051665.1 Aliamphritea spongicola | reverse complement strand
CCGTCTGATGCAAGCCCTCTAGCCTGTGCCATCCGGGAAACGAGCGAAGAATTAGGAATTTCAGAGCAAGCAATCAGTCATGTAAAACCACTGGATGAGATAAAGCAACCTCTGGGACGCCGGATCATCTATCCATTCGTTGGTACGATCGCACCCGGTGTAACGCTTAACCCTAATCCTGATGAAGTAAAGGAAATATTTACCGTTCCTCTAAATTATTTTCTCCAAAATAAACCTGAACGGTTTACGATTCACTTCAAAGTTGAACCCGAAGATAATTTCCCGT
>NZ_JAFIDL010000110.1:0-286 GCF_017051665.1 Aliamphritea spongicola | reverse complement strand
GGCCCCGCCGGCGTTTTGCACTATTTTGGTTATGTCTGCCTGTTCATTCTGGGCGGTGCCTCGCTACGACGATAAACCCTGTACACCGTTTCGCCTCGGTCACAAAACACAGTCAATCACGCCAGGAGCCCGACCATGAAAAACGCAACGTTCCCCAGCATCGCCAAGTTTTCCTTTCTGTCTTTATTATTGCCGGCCTGGATCACCCAGGCCGCTCCCCCGCAGCCGCAGCCGGGCAGCACCGCGCAAATCGTTTTGATTGGCACCTGGACAGGGGAAAGAGACG
>NZ_JAFIDL010000109.1:0-286 GCF_017051665.1 Aliamphritea spongicola | reverse complement strand
CTGCCCTACCACCCTGGCGTCGCTGATGCGCAGCCCGGTTTCGTGAATGTGTTCCAGCGCGCGCCAGTCGAAGTTCTGGCTACCGACGAACGCCTGCTCGCCGTCCACCAGCAGATACTTGGCATGCAGAATGCCGCCGCTCAGCTTCTGGTATGGGATGATGCGCAGCTCCAGATTGGGGATCGCCTTCAGCCGTTCCAGCGTCTCGGCGGTGGAGAGGCGAATGCCCTTCTCTTCCAGCAAAAAGCGGATTTTCACCCCGCGTTCGCCGGCCGACTTCAGGTGC
>NZ_JAFIDL010000108.1:0-286 GCF_017051665.1 Aliamphritea spongicola | reverse complement strand
GCATTCAACGCGGCATATTCTTCCGCTGCTTTACGCGCAGCATCTGCTTCGGCTTGCTGTTGCATTGCTAAAAATTCGGCCGCACGAGCTTCTTGTTCAGCAACCGATTTTTCACGTGCTACACGTTGTTGTTCAAGTAAACGCTTTTCTGTTTCAACATCAACCGTTAACGGCTGAAGTTGAACCAACTCACCTTCGGCATTGCGTTGCACATTTTGTGTGACTAGCTCTGGTGTTTTAATATTATTTTGATGTATTTCTTCTTTGCCTTTAAGCAGTAATGCCG
>NZ_JAFIDL010000107.1:0-286 GCF_017051665.1 Aliamphritea spongicola | reverse complement strand
AGGATGGGGGCAGCAATGCGGTACAACTGTTCCTGCAGGTTGACCATTTGCGTCAGGGCCGTGCGGGCGGCGGCGGTGCGTGCCGTCAGCACGGGCGCTTCTTCCTGCATGGACTGGGTGACCGCCGGTTCGGCAGGCTGCGGCGCTGGCTGCGAAGGCAGCAGCGAGCAGCCAGATAGCAGGGCAGCGAGTGTTAGCAGCGCGTAGCAACTACGGCTATGTAACCATGCTGTGTGCTGCCCCATGCGGCTCTCCTTTAGTGTTTGCCGGTACTGCCAAAACCACC
>NZ_JAFIDL010000106.1:0-286 GCF_017051665.1 Aliamphritea spongicola | reverse complement strand
CGGGCAGGCCACGGCGCAGCGCATCGGAGGTGACTCCGTTCGCGGGCAGCAGCACGTCAACGTCTTTTCCGTACCGGTTGGGCCACTCGCGCACGTTCTCCACAACCACGCCACGCAGCACCTGCCCGTACACGCGGACCAAAGCCTGCTGCCACTGCGCGCACTCCCGCGCCGTCGATCCCAGCATCAACCCGCCACTAGAAATGCCGCCCGACGCGAGCGCGGCCGCCGCGGCCTGCTCACGCCGGTCAATGGCGGGGCCCAGGCACGATGCGAGCACCGCACC
>NZ_JAFIDL010000011.1:0-64495 GCF_017051665.1 Aliamphritea spongicola | reverse complement strand
TGGTCTCTGTGGACAGTTTATATAGCCCTGCAGGTGTCGCCATCCACTTAGCGTGTGACTATCAGGGCTGGGAACCTCCAAAACACTTCGTAGAGAAGATCACCTGCAGGTCGCGTAGAGTATCAGATCGCTCCGGCATCAGTGAACTCAAGTTAGACACAGATATCTGCACGGTTTACGGCCATGGCCAGTCTTATCTATTCGGGGCTGCCTCAACGCTCCAGTTCGCCTTGTACAACAAAAGCAAAGAAGCCCATTACTCTGACAAGCTGGATTACTTCAAAGACCGCTGGAACAGTAAAACCAGTGACTTCCTGAAACCGCTCTACAACCCGGAAGAAACCGTCTGGCGGGCAGAAGTACGCTTCTCACACTCAGTAATCCACCAGTTCGCACTGGCCAACCAAACCACCATCAATACCTATGAAGACGTGATTAAACACCTGGGGGGCTTATGGACCTATGGTCTGAATAACTTCCGCTACGACTACAACTCAAGATTCATCCATCCTGCATGGACTGTGCTGATGACGGAAGCCGGTTTTGATCAGTTCGAGACAGGTTTTGAATACCGTAGGGAATACAAAAAGCCAGGTGTTGGCAATGAGCGGAATGTCACGATCGCCCTGGGTAACCTGCTATCGATCTACGCACGCAACAAATTCCCCGCTCACTATGCGTTGAAGTGCCTCAAGCGAAGTGGCTTATATGTTGATTTAATGGGGTATTTTCGGAGTAGAGGTTTAAATCGTTCTGATTTGATCCGGTATATTGAGGATGGTTTAATTGATAGAAGATTAAGAACGAAAGTATCTTAATTAGTATAGCTTTTATGCAAAAAAGCCGGTAATTAACACCGGCTATTTTTAAAAACTTACTGTTTAATTATTTTTAGATCTGCTTTTCCGTGAGTGCAAGTTGGAATAGCAGCCTTAACCATTGAGCCTTTAATCATTGCTCCATGATTTAATGCTTTAACTGTTGTAGCTAGCCCTGTAAAACTATCTACAAGGTTTTTACCTCCAGGTGTACTCTGAGCACCAACTGAACTGAGAGTACCATTTGGGTTTAATTTGACAGTAAGGTTAGAACTTTCAAAAAAAGCAGAGTCATATTGAATCAAATACTTAGAGTCATAATCTGGATAAGTAACTGTTTCTTGCATATCTACAGGAAGACAAGCTTTACCATCAGGGCCTCCGGCGAACATTATCACATTACCTTTATTATCAAGAACTTTATCATGCTTATATGTAGTCAACACTGACTTCCAAGGATATACAAAAACACCTTCATATTTATCCATGCATTTCTTGTTCTCATCTTTAATACAAGCTTCCGACAAATTTTGATTTGTATATAACTTTCCAGAACATCCCGTCAATACAATCAAAGAAAGTACAGCTATTATTTTTATATACACTGTTTTCATATTCTTTCCCTAAATATAAGCTATTAGATACAATCATTTGGATTAAATGTGGATTGAGCTGTCAGTGAAGTAAGTGAAGATACAGGAGGACCGTATAAGCAAGAAGCTCCTTTTGCATCTTGTTTTGTGATACTTAATGACCAATCTCCTTGACCATTACATTGAGGATAATGCATAACAGAAAACGGATCGTAGCTTGTTAGCGGAGTCCATTCAGAATCTTCAAAGCAGGTACCGGATTCTGCTCTAGTATGCTCATGGCGGAAACCTAAAACGTGGCCAAGCTCATGTCTTAATATTCCAACCAGATTTAATTTCTGATTACTATCTAAATTAAATGATGACTCATCTATTAATAGATTTCTCGATTCTCGAGAATAATTTGGAAAAAACGCCCTAGCAAGGTACTGCCTATTTACATCGACTGGCCTAACATCGAAAAGAACGGATTTATTACTAGCAGTACAATTTAAATCATGCTCCGGCTTATGTATAAATATAACTCCCGCAGACTCTTGCCATTCTTTAGCTGCTAAAGCCATTTTATTAACAACTTCCTCATACCTGCTTTTAAACTCTTTACTTACACAATAAGTTAAATTTAGTTTTATTGCGTCACTCCACTTAGCTGTATTTCCTCCAGGTGAATGTACTATTAATTTTACACCATAGTCAGAGCTTGGCCATCCAGCTTTTATTTCTTGATAATAAAAACGTTCTAGCATGTCTTCGCTAGGTATTGGAGTATCACCGTTAACAATAAACACACCATTTTCGAATGGTTCTTTATAAACATTTTTCCTGAAATCACTATAGCTTTCAGAAGCTGAGATATTTCTAGACTTTGCAGATAACATCTGAAGCTGGAAATTTGCCTCATAAAACTCATTCTGATCAGAGCTTGTTGCAATAGAAGGAAGAAGTAATAATGGAAAAGAAAGAATTAGTCGTTTCATATCAGTAATCCCTCTGATTAATATCGACAGGGGAAAAGTATAACAACAAAAAAATATTTAACTCAAATGAACGAATCAGGTTCTGAGAACTTAAATACTGCCTGTAGCACATTCTTTTTTTAGTTTTCAATAAGTTATAATGATTAACAATTTGTAATTATCTTTTACTTTAATCAATACAACTTATAATAGTTTTAATTTATAAATCACGTAACTCACTGAATATAAAGACAATAATTCTCAATACTCCTCTAAACAAAATTCTGATTAGTGTGCATAGGTCATGGTGATATACAGAATGTCTCAAATCAAAAAAATACTATAGACAGCAATTATTTACCTAATTTATAAAGAATCTAAGTCTGTGCTGCACTTGCGAAAACCGTAAATTTTTTTCTTTCCACATTCTCTCCACTTTGCAGATGTCTGTTGATGTCCGGTCTGAACTTAAAAACGTCAACCTACAGCCAACTCAGGGCATCAGTTTCTATCAGCTTCCATCTGAACTGATATAAAGCTCATTTATCCATTGTCACTAAAGTTCCACGAAACATCTCTTGCTGCACTGCATCAAATTGTCTATTCTCAATGATCGCATGATGCATTGATGCACCCTGTCAGGGATGTAACTCAGTCTGGAACCGGGAAAACTACCTAAAGGCGGCTTTATGGAAAACAACAGCAATCTCTTCTCTAACCCTCAGGAATTCATTAATTACCTGAACCAGGAAAGCCAGAAAGTACTGGCCATGTATTCCTCTGCTGGCAGCGAAGACATGTTTAAACAATTCAGCCAGTCATGGACTGAACTGGCAGCGAAATCCTTTGAAGACCCGACCGCCTGGGTAAAAGCCATTGCAGACTACCAGCAAGCACAGTTAAATCTGTGGCAAAACCTGCTATCCGGCAAAAGCAGTGAACAGGAAAATGCCAAGTCTGACCGCCGCTTTGCAGCCGAGGAATGGAGCAAAAACCCGGTATTTTCTTATATTAAGGAATCTTACTTCCTTGGCTCCAAGCTGCTCAATGAAATGGCTTCGAATGCCAATCTCAGTGAAAACGAACAGCGCAAGCTTGAGTTTTATACTCAGCAGTATATTGACGCCATGTCACCGACTAACTTTGCAGTCACCAATCCGGAAGTGATGCAGCAGGCACTGGACACTAACGGTCAGAGCCTGGTTGATGGCCTTAAAAACCTGCTGAGCGACTTTGAAAAAGGCCGTATCAGCATGACGGATGAGTCGGCATTCACCCTGGGTGAAAACATTGCCACGACCAAAGGCAGCGTCGTGTTTGAAAACGAAATGCTGCAGCTCATCCAGTACGCGCCAACCACAGAAAAAGTTTTCGCCCGTCCGACCCTGATTGTTCCACCCTGCATTAACAAGTTCTACATAATGGACCTGCAGGAACATAACTCGTATGTGAAATACTGTGTTGATCAGGGACAGACTGTCTTCCTGATTTCCTGGCTGAACCCTACCGTTGAGCAACGGGATCTGAACTGGGATAACTATGTTGAAGACGGCGTTCTGAAAGCCGTCAGCACCATTAAAGAGATCACCGACAGCAACAAAATCAACTGCGTATCCTGGTGTATCGGCGGGACTATTCTGGCATCAACACTGGCCGTCATGGCAAAACGTAAAGATGATTCGATTGCCTCTGCAACCTTCCTGACCACCCTGACAGACTTCACCGACCCGGGTGATCTTCGGGTATTCATCGATGAACAGCAGGTTGAGCAAATTGTCCAGAAAGTTGATGAAGACGGCTTACTGAAAGGCCGCAGCCTGGCAACTGCCTTTAACATGCTGCGTTCGAATGATCTGGTTTGGTCCTATGTGGTAAACAACTACCTGAAGGGCCAGAACCCGGCACCTTTTGATATTCTGTATTGGAACAGCGACTCAACCAACCTGCCTGCTAGCATGTACAACTTCTACATCAACAATATGTATATCGGCAACAAACTGGTTGAACCCGGCGGATTAACTATCTGCGGTGAAAAAATTGATCTGCGGGACATCAAAATCCCGGTGTACTTCCTGTCCACTATCGATGATCACATCGCCCCCTGGAAAGGCACCTTTGCCGGTACAGAACTGATGCAGGGCAATATCGAATTTGTGCTGGGCGCCAGCGGTCATGTTGCCGGGGTAATCAACCCGGTTTCAAAAAACCGTCGCCACTACTGGTGCAGCGGTGAGCTGGGCAAAGGAGCGGATCACTGGCTGGAAAGCGCCAAACGGGAAGAAGGCAGCTGGTGGAGCCACTGGAATAAATGGATTAAACCCAAAGCCGGTAAAAAAACTGATGCTCCAGCTACACCAGGCAACGCAAGCCATCCGGTAATCGAGCCGGCACCAGGCCGCTATGTCAGTGTGCGTGTAGATTAATCACCGTCTGCAACATCCTTTTAAAAAACCGGGGCAACCCGGTTTTTTTAAGCTTCATATTTACACGCTGTGTTTCTAAGCATGTCACTTAGCGGTATCATGCGCCTTTTATTCCGGCAAGATACCCTGTGAACCCAACTCCCCTGTCAAAGCGCCTGTCAGAAATCAAAACAATCCTGATACTTGGCCTGCCAATCATTATTGCCCAGCTATCCCAGACAGCCATTGGTTTCGTGGATACCCTGATGGCCGCCCGGGTCAGTGCAGAAGATCTTGCTGCAGTTGCGCTTGGCTCCAGCTTCTGGCTCCCCATCCTTCTGAGCATGGGTGGAATATTAATGGCGACTACCCCTTTGGTTGCCCACCACGTCGGTGCCGGCGAGGAAAAAGAGACCCGGGTTCAGTTCCAGCAGGGACAATGGATTGCCCTGTGCCTGACGGTTATCGCGATTATTTTACTGAACAACAACACTGCACTGCTGGAATACATGGATATACACGGCAGCTTACTGGCAAAAACCCAGGCATACTTATCAGCTTTGTCCTGGGGTGTACCCGCCATACTGTTTTACCAGGTTATTCGCAGCTACTGCGAGGGCTTCGGCAAAACCCGGCCAATCATGAAGATAGGTATTCTTGCCCTGCTCTGTAATATCCCGCTGAATTACATTTTCATTTACGGAAAACTGGGATTACCTGCGATGGGCGGGGTCGGCTGCGGCTGGGCCAGTGCGATTGTCATGTGGATAATGGCTATAGCAAGCAGCCTGTACATCAGCAAAAGCGAACTGTTCAAACCCATTAAGCTCTTTAACCAGTGGCAAAACCCACAACGCAAACCACTGGGATCAATACTCCGCCTTGGCATTCCGATAGGTTTTACGCTGCTGATTGAAGTTAGCATGTTCAGTGTTATTGCCCTGCTGGTTGCCCGACTCGGTGAGGT
This sequence comes from Aliamphritea spongicola, assembly GCF_017051665.1. NCBI lineage: Bacteria > Pseudomonadati > Pseudomonadota > Gammaproteobacteria > Oceanospirillales > Oceanospirillaceae > Aliamphritea > Aliamphritea spongicola. The sequence continues at coordinate 58,759 of NZ_JAFIDL010000011.1, read as the reverse complement.
GGTTGTTGCTGCCCATCAGATCACCATCAGCTTCACCGGGATGATTTTCATGCTCCCCCTGAGTATTGCCATGGCGATTACGATCCGGGTTGGCCAGCAACTGGGGGCAAAAAACCGTGAAGGAGCAAGATTCACTGCGACCTCAGGCCTGCTGCTCACCGGCAGCTTTTCGGTGGTTTCCTGCAGCTTTATGTATCTGATGGCTACCCCCATCGCACAAATGTACACCCCACTGACGGATGTGGTTGTACTTGCCAGCAGCCTGATTGTTATTGCGGCTATTTTTCAGTTTTCGGATGCCATCCAGGTAGTTGCGGCCGGAGCACTGCGGGGCTACAAGGACACCAGCGTGCCACTGCTGGTAGTTTTCGTTGCGTACTGGCTGATAGGCCTCCCTTCAGGTTACATACTCGGATTGACAGACTTGCTGGTACCCGCCATGGGCGCCGCCGGCTTCTGGTATGGCCTGGTTATCGGACTGACCGTAGCCGCTATACTGTTACCATGGCGTTTATTCCGTTTAGCCCGATAAATATCACTCTGAACAGGCTCAGGTTTTTCTGCAGCCTGTGCTTATGCCTTATCCTGTCCGGCTGCCAGCCCAGCACCCCGGAAGATATGCTGGAAGACTATATCAGCCGGTTAGGAAACGTTCTTGATCTGGACGCCTCACTGGACCTCAGTGATATTCATCCCACCCCCTTGCCGCGGCGACGCCTGCGTATTCTGGAAGAAACACCGGTACGTCAGGGCCTGCTTGAAGTACTGGAACTTCGGCAGTGCGATCTGCTGCCTTTAATTGCCCGGCGCAACAGTTCACTGGGAAGGGTCATGAAGCCCTCACAGAAACTGGTCTATGAACTGAAATTCATTGTGCTTATGCGCCAGTGTGTTAACCGTATCAGCACTCAGGAGCTGGAACCGGAAGTACGGGAACAGATACTCAACATCTGGGCAATCAAACAGGCAAATCTGCCTGCGGTACTTTGGAACAGCCTGTATAACACTGACGAGATGGAAGCTAACTTCTCAGCGTCAGAACCGCCTCTGGATCTTCCCTCAGAAGACATATCTGAAAAACGTTTACAGCAGGCACGCTTTGCCAGCGTAAAACTGAGCCTGCAACACTTTCAGCAACTCAGCAGCCTTGCAGGACAGCCCCATAACTGGCCACTGCCGGACTTCATCGACGATATAGAAGATGATTACCTTACCCTCTACAGCAACCGGTTTGGCAGCCGCTGGCAGCGCTCTCTTGTGCTCGCCACGGCAACACTCAATCAGGGTGCAATTCTGATAGAACGGCGCCTAAAATCCAGACCATTCTGTTTCAGCGGCCACCGCAACCAAAAAGCCGAGATATTAATGAATGTCTTTCAGAAGTATTACGCCGGCCAGCTTCAACCCTATCTGGCCAACATCCATCAACAAGGTGAAGTCTGGCTTGCAGCCCACGAAGCGATTCTGACACCACTACAGAACACTTTGCCCGACGCCATGCGCGAGTACCGCAAAGACTACCTCGACCGGTCCAACGAAAAAGGACAATGGCAACAATACCGCCAGGCGTTACGGCGTCACACCGCTGCCTGGCAGGATATTCTGGGCCAATGCGATATGATGCCGGACGGCACCCGCTGAATCCTAACATCCTCATTTTGGGTAAAACCGGCGGAACACTGGCCGTAACCCCAAGTCATAAAACTCTGTAAAACAATCAGTTAAATACTATTACCCATTATGCAGAGCATAACTGCTACACCTGATGATTAGCAGAAATGATTACTCTAAAATCAGTAGCTCAAATTAATGACCGTTACAGTCTCACACCCTAGTGGATCAGTCAGGGTGTCGTCAGGAGCAGGGATGACCGCACGACCCGTTGCAGCAAATAAACATCAGTCTGGCAAAATGACCAGCCCGGTTATTGCTGTCTATGCGCTGCTGCTAACGCTGACTCTGGCACTTACATCCATGGCTGCGGTTGAAATGGATGTGCGCATGAGCCAGGCTCAAATCGAAAAACTGGGACGCCAGTATGGCGAACAGGCCAAAAAACGCTTACTTGCCTGGCAAAGACTGATCGATGAAATCGGTACCGACCCCGAAGATATCAAACTGCGCAAAGTAAATAAGTTCTTCAACCAGGTTCGCTTTATTGATGATATTAAGCACTGGGGCAAAAAAGACTACTGGGCGACACCCGTTGAATTTCTGATTTCCAACGGTGGTGACTGTGAAGACTTCACCATTGCCAAATATTACACCCTCCGCCAGGTTGGCGTGCCGGTGGAAAAGCTGAGCCTCGCATATGTTAAAGCCCTGGAACTGAACCAGGCACATATGGTGCTCACCTACTATGAAAAACCTTCATCAACCCCGCTGATTCTTGATAACCTGATTTCACGGATTAAACCGGCAAACCGCCGGCCGGACCTGCTGCACGTATACAGTTTCAATGCCGACAATTTATGGCTGACAAAGAAAGGCCGCCGCAGCACACTTGTTGGAACATCAGATCAGCTGAAACCCTGGGTAAAACTGAAATCAAGAATTCAGAACCTGGATAAAGACATTAACGTACAATAAGCGGATGTAGAGAAAAGGAAGAGTCATGTCTATCGTAAACCAGTTAATGGCTGCAGTTTTAGCCGTCCTGCTAGGCCTGGTATCCGGATCTGTCTATCTGATGTCGGATAGCTCCAAAGCAATGTTACTCAACCAGCTTGAGTCCCATGGCCAGGACACCGCTACCCACCTGGGGCTTTACCTTGCGCCTTACATGCTGCAGGAAGACGAAGCCACCATTGAAACCACGGTCAACGCGATTTTTGACAGCGGCTTTTACCAGCAAATAAAGGTAGTTAACAACCAGGGACAGGAACTGTTTTCTAAAAGCACACCGCCACAGATAAGTGAACAGGTGCCACAATGGTTCGTGGACATTGTTAAAATTGATCCGCCGGAAATGACCCGTGAAGTCACCTCCGCCTGGAATAAAGCCGGCTCGATATTTGTGCAGAGCCGCGCAGGCTATGCTTATGAGCAGCTATGGCGCGGAACCAAACAAACCTTCCTTTGGTTTGTAGTGCTGTCACTGCTCAGCATTGTCTTTATCCATTTCTTACTGCGCTACATTCTAAATCCGTTAAAAGGTGTGGAAGATCAGGCCGTCGCCCTGTCTGAACGCCGCTACGTAGAACAGGAAAACATTCCGAAAAGCCGGGAATTACGCCGGGTAGTTATCGCCATGAACATGATGGTGCAGCGTGTAAAAGCGATGTTCGATGCTCAGGCAAAACAAATCGAAGAAATCCGCCGCACTGCATATCAGGACGAACTGACCGGGCTGGCGAACTATCGCTCTACACAATCACAACTGGTCGAAAGACTGGATTACCGTAAAGACTTCGGTAACGGCACGATGATCTACCTGCACATTGCCGACCTGCAGGGGTTAAACCAGAAACTTGGTGTCGAGAAATCAAACAATTTCATTAAAGCCACCGCCGGACAGATGGAAAAAGTTGCTGCCTGCTGCGAACAGTCCGTGATCGGACGTCTCACAGGCTCAGATTTTGTTCTGCTTGCAGACCTGACCAACCCTGATCACCTGCAGCGTGAACTCAATACCCTGATCAGCAGCCTGCATGACTATTACCGTCAGCTGCAACACGACAGCAGAGATGCACAGGCCCCAATCTATATCGGTACCACTCCATTCAGGGAAGACAGCAATGCCAGCCAGTTAATCGCTAACGCCCGGATTGCCAGCGAGCAGGCAGTTGCCGATAACAACCACGTTCACTGCATACAGGCAGAAGAACAGGAACAGCAGCAACAGAACAGCTGGCACCAGCATGTTTCTGACAAAGTCAGCCGCGGCGATATCTTCCTGCAGAGCCAGCCGGTATATGCCGTGGGCAATACAGAGAAGCACCTGCAGCAGGAACTGTTCGCACGGATACTTAACCAGGAAAACGAGCCCTGCATGGCCGGTGAATTTATCAGCGTCATCAAACAACTCGACCTGATGACAGAACTGGATAAAACCGTCATCAAAAAAGCAATCGAACGGTTACAGAAAGGCGACCAGAACACCTTCTGTATCAACCTCAGCAATGACTCATTACGGGAAGACAGCTTCTACAACTGGTTTGCTGACGCTGTACGCGGCCTGAATGTGCCACAACAACTTCAGATCGAAATCAACGAATCATCCGTGCTGAACAACATGGAACGGGTTGTGCGCTTCCGCCAGCAACTTAAGGATTCACGCATTGGCTTCGGTGTAGATAACTTTGGCGTACATCCTGCGGGCTTCGCTTACCTTTATAGCCTGCATCCTGATTATATTAAGATTGACGGCTCACTGATCCGTGAAATTGATAATAACGCTGAAGACCGCTTCTTCGTACGCAGCCTGTCAACCGTCGCTCACAGCCTGGATATTCAGGCATACGCTGAGCACGTAGAGCGTAACGAACAACTGAATGTTCTCGCCGAGCTGGAAATTAATGGTAGCCAGGGCTGGGTACATGGACGTCCGGTGGTATTAGACTAATCCGCCACACCTTTTCCCAGACACAAAAAAACGCCGCTGAAAAGCGGCGTTTTTTTAAAAGCGCAAACCTTAACGGTGCTTGGTAACCAGCTGTTCCAGCTTGTTGCTGATGCGGTCTTCACGGGCCTGGGCACGCTGCGCCTGCTGGTTTTGCTGACGACGCTTATTGGCTTCTTTCAACTGCCCTTTTGCATGCTCTGCTTCTGATGCAGTAACAGTACCCGCTGATTCACCGGACAGATCAATACGGTCGGCACCTTCCTGCAGACTGCGGAAGTAATGCGGCGAGCGAACATAGGACGCCAGCGCACGCTTGATCTTATTCTTAGCCAGTTTTTCATCAGCAATCAGATCTTCCTGAATACCAATTTTCAGAGGGCGAACATTTTTACGGTTAAACACCTGAGGGTACAACTCGCAAATTAATTGCAGAGCGGCCTGGTTCGCGGCACGGTTCTTGTTCTTAGACTTCGACGGTGCTGCAGATGTTGCTGCTGTATCAGTAGCTGTCACAATGAGTTCTCTCGTTACTTACCGGGCTGTTGCCGGACTAAAACTTGGTATTACCATACAGAGAGCTGATATTACGTACATCAGCGAAGCTGTACAGTTAAATTTTAAATAAAGTCGTTATTCGCCTTTGCGAATATAATAAAAAAATCGTTCGTCATCCGCGTCCTGCGCAATAAGCTCATGCCCCAGAAAGGTACAGAACTTAGGAATATCCCGCTGCGTCGAAGGATCTGTTGCCAGTACCTGCAACACCTCACCGGAGATCATCTCACGTACTTTATTGTGCAACAGCATCACGGGCTCCGGGCAATATAAGCCACAGGCATCCATGACGTGGTCTGCTTTCACTTCAACCATTCTATGTACAACCTCATATTAACAGGTCGCTATTGTCGCAAATAATTTGTTCCAGCAAAACCCATTCAGGTCACGGAAAATGTTACGCTTATAGTCAGGACTATAAAAAAGGAGCCTAACATGATCCGCGTTATCATCGAACGTCACATTGCCGATGACTTAGAAGAACATTATGAACAAGCAGCCCGTAGCACGCTGGCCCAGGCTATGCAGGCCCACGGCTTTGTCTCCGGCGAATCTCTGCGTAATGCATTTGATCACAATCACCGTATCGTACTGGCGAATTACCGCTCAGTGCAGGACTGGCAGCGCTGGTATTCCTCGTCTGAACGCCAGAGCATGATGGCAACCATCTCACCGATGCTTCAGCGGGAAGAGAAAATCACCGTCCTGGAACAGTAAATCCCTGCACACCGGGAAGAATTAAAGAATCCTGATGTGACAGGTAATTTCTTCCCGGTCATGATAAAGATGCTTGGCCGCCATACGATACTTAAAGCCAGCCTCCTCCAACGCCGTCTCAATCATTGCCAGACAGCTGCGCACCTCTGTATAACGCTGTTTCATCGGCAATTTAAGATTAAAAACGGTTTCCCGACACCAGCCATTCACCAGCCACCGGATCATCAGATCTGTCACGCGGGCGGGCTTATCCACAATATCGCACACCATCCAGTCCAAATTCTTAGCCGGCTGAAAGGTAAAAGCATCTTCAGGCTTATGGGTCACCTGACCACTTTCCATCAATGACTCAGCCATCGGACCATTATCCACAGCCGTCACAAACATATTTTGTTTAACCAACTGCCAGGTCCAGCCTCCCGGGGCAGCTCCTAAATCAGCCGCTTTCAGACCACCACTGATGTAATGCTGCCATTCATGGGGCGGTACAAACCAGTGCCAGGCTTCCTCTAACTTCAGAGTAGAACGGCTCGGTGCCGCATTCGGAAACTTAAGCCGCATGATCCCCATTGGCCAGGGGGCAGAATTTTCAACCGGGGCAACCCCCAGATAGAAACATGTGCCGGTCAGCGCAAAAATATGCAACCGATACGGGTTAGCATCCGCCAGTAACTTACTGCGGCGCAGTTTTTGACTGAACGCAGAACTGAAGCTGTTACAGAAACGCTGCATTTCACGTCCGTCAGTTGTATCTGCAGGCTCAACCATTACTGACTGACAAGGCGGCAGCTCTGCAACCTTTTCAAGCAACGGAGAGATACGGTCATCTGCAGAAATCTCATCAACCACAGGTAAACAGGCAACCCACTGACGGGCAAAAATCAGTTTGCTGAAATCAGCTTCATCAACCAGGCGCAGTGCGGCACCCGACTCGTGGGTGACATACAGTACATAACCACTGTTATCTTCCAGCTTACAATATCCGTAGATACCTTCTGCCTCAGCAACATCCCGTATTTCAGCCGCGCACTCTTTCTCAAAACCCGGGCGGCAATAAAGTAATAAATGATTCATAAAAGTCCTGACTGATTTCAGAGTGATGTTGAGAGGCAAATCTGCTGACACTGTGCAACCGCGTATTCGAGATGTTGCTGCTGGGTCAGACCACTGGCTTTACGGGGCTTGAGATCATGATCGCCGTCCTCCAGCCAATAGACGTTGATTCCGTCAGCCAGCGTGTAATCACTGACGACTTCCTGCTTGCCCATCGGATCACGGGTACCCTGAAAGATACTGACAGAGCCTGTTGTGGTCTCTAAATGTTCAGTCCTCAGCTTATCCTGCTTCCCGGGAGCATAAAACGGATAGCCAAAAACAAAGCAACCGGATACTTCCGGAAGATCTGCCAGCATCGTCGCCATTCGCCCGCCCATAGATTTACCGGCCAGATATAACGGGACGTTATCCTGTGAATACGTCGCGATCAGCTGCTGGAAATGCTCAAGCAATTTAGGCTGCCGGTCCGGCGGACGGCGTTTACCGTCTTCACGGCGCTTCTGCATATAGGGAAACTCAAAACGAATCACTTCAATATCATCGCTTGCCAGACGGTGGGCCACATCTGCCATAAAGTCGCTGTCCATCGGTGCCCCGGCACCATGGGCGAACAAAATACGCGCCCGCCCCGCTTTTCCATCAGTTAACATCAAACTGCCTGTCACAAAAAAGCGGCGATTATAGCCTGATTTCCCGTACCTATATAGCAATAGTCCGGTTACACGCGAGAAAGCACTGTAAGCATCTGAAAACTCGAACTATAGACTTTGGGCTAATACTTAATCTCATATGATGTACTTGATCTACATCAAGAAAGCCCCCGTTAAGTATAAAAGGTACCCCAGCAAGCCTATTGCCAATCCTGCAAACACACCAGTTCGCCCATCGCCCAAGACCAAAAAATATCATTTAAAATCAAACAGATAAAAAACAAAAAAGTTGTTTACCAAATGCTCAATCTAAGTAAAAGACGACATATTTAATGTGACAAACTGTCGCAACTAATCCTGTAAACGCATTGAAATACTAGGGCTATTTCATGATAATAGCCCCCGGAAATTTTACTTTCTAAACCTTATTAATAGCTTGTTGATGAGAGCCTGATATGAGCACTGCAGCTGAACACCCAACCTACAATTACAAGGTGGTGCGTCAATTCGCCATCATGACAGTGGTATGGGGCATTGTTGGAATGGCCGTGGGCGTCTTAATTGCCTCCCAGTTAGTATGGCCTGCATTAAACTTTGATACTGCTTGGTTAACCTATGGTCGTTTACGTCCATTGCATACCAATGCTGTTATCTTTGCATTTGGAGGCTGCGCGTTATTTGCCACCTCTTACTACGTGGTACAGCGTACCTGCCAGGTTCGTCTGATTTCAGACAAACTTGCCGCATTTACATTCTGGGGCTGGCAGTTAGTTATCGTTGCCGCTGCTATCACCTTACCTTTAGGTATTACGTCTTCTAAAGAATACGCTGAACTGGAATGGCCGATCGATATCCTGATCACCATTGTATGGGTTGCATATGCAATCGTATTCCTTGGAACTGTTAAGATCCGTAAGACCTCCCACATCTATGTGGGTAACTGGTTCTACATGGCCTTCATTATTACGGTTGCGGTATTACACATTGTAAACAGCGCTGCAGTACCGGTTTCACTGTCCGGCTTCAAATCTTACTCTGTTTACCCGGGTGCGATTGATGCGATGGTACAGTGGTGGTACGGCCATAACGCAGTAGGCTTCTTCCTGACTGCAGGCTTCCTGGGCATGATGTACTACTTCGTACCTAAGCAGGCTGAACGTCCGATCTACTCTTACCGTCTGTCTATCGTTCACTTCTGGGCTCTGATCGCTACTTACATGTGGGCCGGTGGTCACCACCTGCACTACACAGCGCTGCCTGACTGGACTCAGTCTGTAGCAATGGTTATGTCCCTGATCCTGCTGGCACCATCCTGGGGCGGTATGATCAACGGTATGATGACCCTGTCCGGCGCATGGCACAAGCTGCGCACCGATCCGGTACTGCGCTTCCTGGTTGTATCTCTGTCTTTCTACGGTATGTCTACCTTCGAAGGTCCGATGATGTCTATCAAGACAGTAAACGCGCTGTCTCACTACACTGACTGGACTGTAGGCCACGTACACGCCGGTGCACTGGGCTGGGTAGCAATGATCTCTATCGGTGCTGTTTATCACATGATTCCGCGCCTTTGGGGCAAGGCTCAGATGTACAGTGTTGGACTGATCAACACCCACTTCTGGCTGGCAACTATCGGTACTGTACTGTACATCTGCGCGATGTGGGTTAACGGTATCCTGCAGGGTCTGATGTGGCGTGCAGTTAACGAAGACGGCACTCTGACCTACAGCTTCGTTGAAGCACTGGAAGCAAGCCACCCTGGCTACTTCGTACGTGCACTTGGCGGTGCTTTCTTCCTGACCGGTATGTTCTTAATGGCATACAACGTCTGGCAGACAGTGCGTAAAGACAGCAAGGCGCCAGCCGCCGACGCGTCAGCACAAGCAGCGTAAGTTCAGGAGCAGATTGAAATGATCAAACACGAAACGATTGAAAAGAACATTGGCATAATGGTTCTGCTGATCATCCTGGTGATCAGCGGTGGTGGCCTTGCTGAAATCGTCCCCCTGTTCTTTAGTAAATCTACGACTAAGCCAATTGAAGGCTTACGCCCGTACACCGCTCTTGAAATGGAAGGCCGTGACATCTACATCCGTGAAGGCTGTAACACCTGTCACTCTCAGATGATTCGTCCTTTCCGTGCGGAAACTGAGCGCTACGGTCACTACTCAACAGCCAACGAAGGCGTTTGGGAGCACCCATTCCTGTGGGGTTCCAAGCGTACCGGTCCTGATCTGGCCCGTGTTGGCGGCCGTTACAGTGATGACTGGCACCGTGCTCACCTGTACAACCCGCGTGACGTAGTTCCTGAATCTAAAATGCCGTCCTACCCATGGTTGTTTGAAAACAAGCTGGATGGAAAAGACACTTCAGCCAAGCTGACAGTCTTTAAGAGTTTTGGCGTACCTTACACCGATGAGCAGATCGCTAATGCTGGTGAAGAAGTGAAAGGTAAGACTGAAATTGAAGCTGTTGTTGCTTATCTGCAGTCGCTAGGCAAGCTTCACTCCGTCTACAACAACAAGCGGTAATTACAGTGAGCTACGAAGTTTACGGCCCATTCATTCCGGTAATCATGCTGATTACCTTCATAGGCCTTTTTATCTGGGTATTACTGCCCGGCAACAAAAAAAGGTTTGATGATGCATCACAACTGCCCTTCGCCGATGAAGATAAAGCTGCAAGTGATGAGTCTGAAAGGGCCAGTAACGGGAGAAACAAATAATGAGTGATTTTTGGAGCATCTGGGTAAGTGTAATTACGCTGGGCGTAATTGGCGGTTGCGCTGCCCTGCTTTGGTCTACTCGCAAGAGTGAAGTCCACAAAGGGGCGACCGAAGAAACAACCGGTCATACATTCGATGGTATCGAAGAGTATGACAACCCAATGCCAGGCTGGTGGTTACAGATGTTTGTTGCCACTATCATCTTCGGTTTAGCTTACCTGCTGTTGTACCCGGGTCTGGGTAACTTCAAAGGCTTCTTCGGCTGGACACAGATTACCCAGTATGAAGAAGAAGTAGCTTACGCGGAAGAAACATACCGTCCGGTTTTCGCCAAGTATTCTGCAATGTCTGTTGAAGAACTGCAGTCTCAGCCTGAAGGTCTGAAAATGGGCCAGCGCATGTTCGCCAACAACTGTTCTCTGTGCCACGGCACAACAGGTTCCGGCGCACACGGCTTCCCTAACCTGACTGACGCTGACTGGCTGTACGGCGGCGACGCTGACACCATCAAGGCTACTATTGCTGCAGGCCGTACCGGTGCAATGCCTCCATGGGGCGAAGTACTGGGTGAAGAAGGTGTACGTGACATGACTAACTACGTAATGTCACTGAGCGGCAAGAACGCTGATGCTGAAGCCGCTGCACGTGGTGAACAGCAGTTCCAGGCTCTGTGTACAGCTTGTCACGGCCAGGATGCTAAAGGTGTTCAGGCACTGGGTGCACCTAACCTGACAGACGACGTATGGTTATACGGCGGTTCTTTCGAACAGATCAGCCACACTATCCGTGTTGGTCGCAGCGGCGTAATGCCAGCTCATAAAGACCTGCTGAGCGACGACAAGATCCACCTGATCACATCTTACGTGTACAGCCTGTCAAATAAATAAGACTGGCTTAGATCAATAAAAAGGCGATATGTTAAACTACATATCGCCTTTTTTTTTTGCCTGAGGTTTTCAGCCAGAGGAATGGGCGTATAATATTCGCGTTTGCTAATACACGGACTGTGAGCACAGCCTTTTCTGTTTTACCCCCGCTCACAAAAATGCCAAAACTCTTTATGCTCCAATGTGTTAGCCTGTATTCGACGACTAATGGTGAGGATTGGTATGAATCAAATACCAGTAAAAGATGTTACCCCAAAGAGCAAGAACAACGGCGCTCCAGAAACATATGACCTGTACGCCAAACGGGTCCATATCTATGTAAAGTACTACAAAGGTTTTTTTAAGAACTTCCGCACCATTTCCGGCTTCATCATGCTGGCTATGTTCTACGGTTTCTCATGGTTACAGTGGAATGGCCAGCAGGCTGTACTCTTTGATCTGCCAAACCGTCAGTTTCACGTATTTAACTTCACCTTCTGGCCCCAGGATTTCATCCTCCTGTCCTGGCTATTAATTATTCTCGCTTTCGTGCTCTTCTTCGTAACCGTGTTTGCAGGCCGGCTCTGGTGTGGCTACGCCTGCCCTCAATTCGTCTGGACCTGGTTCTTTATCTGGGCTGAGCGGATTACAGAAGGCGACCGCAACGTTCGGATGCGGCGTGACAAGCAGCCGATGGGCGCAGAAAAATTCTTCCGCAAAGCTGCCAAGCACAGCCTCTGGCTGATCATCGCTGCGGCAACAGGTATCGCCTTTGTTGGATATTTTTCGCCGATCCGTGAACTGATCCCTGACTTACTGGCCTTTAACCTTGGCCCATGGGAAACCTGGTGGATTGGTTTCTTCATCGTTGCCACTTACGCCAATGCCGGCTGGTTACGGGAACAGGTATGCATCTACATGTGCCCTTACGCCCGTTTCCAGAGTGTAATGTTCGATCAGGACACACTGGTTATATCCTACGATGAAGCCCGGGGTGAAAACCGCGGCAAACGTAAAAAGAACTTTGATTACAAAGCGGCAGGCATGGGAGACTGTATTGACTGCGGTAACTGCGTTCACGTCTGCCCTGTCGGCATCGATATCCGTGACGGCCTGCAATATGAATGTGTTGCCTGTGGCGCCTGCGTTGATGCCTGTGACGACATTATGGACCGCATGGGATATGACCGCGGCCTGATTCGCTACACAACTGAACACGCACTTGAAGGCGGAAAAACCCACATCCTCCGTCCTCGCCTGGTGGGATACTTTGTCGCCATGTGCGCAATGTTCATTGCCTTCGGCTATACCCTGTACGCCCGGGTTCCGCTGGAAGTCGATATCATCCGCGACCGGGGCCAGTTGTACATTGAAGCGTCCAACGGCACCATCGAAAACGCCTACATGCTGAAACTGGCTAACAAGTCACAGCAAGACCACCGCTACAGCATTGAAGTCACCGGTATCGACGGTCTGAAAATGATCAGTGACAGTGAAGTGAATATCCGTTCAGGGGAACTTCTTGATCACCCGGTCCGTCTACAAATCAAACCGGCCTACCTGGAGCGCCCTAACTACAACATTATGTTCCATGTTAAAGCGCTGGACGATGCCGATATCAGTGTTGATGAAGAGAATCGCTTTATCGGACCGACCAATCGACGCTAAAACGATGCTTAACAGCACCGAGTGAGTTAAAATAGCCGTTTCGCCCGAGACGGCTTTTATCTTTTTGAAGGAAGATCATGTCCCAACCTAATTCTGCCGCCCCATGGTATAAGCAGCCGTGGCTTTGGTTTATTCTTGCACCTCTGATTGCAACGTTTCTGTATTCCACAGTATATATTTCCGCCGCTATTTTTACCCGTGACACACTGGTACGGGATGACTACGTCAAACATGCGAAAGAAATTAAACAGGACAACTCCAAAATTCAGGCCGCAGCGGACCTGGGTGTTAAAGCAATCCTTAAGATTGATTCTCTGACGGGTGATATCAGCGTAGAACTCAGCAGCGACGGCGGCACCCAGAAACCAGAAAACATGACGCTGGATCTGGTACATGCAACCCTGGCTGACCGGGACATTGCCGTCAGTCTGCGCCGGGTCCGTGATGGCCTCTATCTGGGCAGTATCGACCACAAACCTCTGGGTAAACAATACGTCATCCTGCAGCCAGAAGACGGCAGCTGGCAGATTCGCCAGTCCATATTCCCTCCTTATGACGATACCCCATTCGAACTGATTCCGCTTAAGACCAATTAATGTCTGAAAGATCTTCTGCTAACCAGCCGCAGCTGTGTTTCCACTGCGGCCTGGACGTACCTGCCAACTCCGGATACGCCGCTGAAATAAACGGCAAGTTACAGCCTATGTGCTGCCCGGGTTGTCAGGCAGTTGCCGAAGCAATTGCTGCCGGCGGGCTTGAGAACTACTACAAGCACCGCACCAGTGATGCCCAGTCACCGAATACTGCTGACCGCAACCAATCCCAGCAACGCCTGGCGGAACTAAAGCTATATGATGAAGCTTCAGTCCAGCAAAGCTTCGTCAATACTCTAAGTGACGGCAGCAAACAGGCGGCACTGGTCATTGAGGGCATTACCTGCGCCGCCTGTGTATGGCTACTGGAACATCACCTTTCCGCACTGGAAGGGGTTACCCAGGCATCGGTCAACATGACCAACCACCGGGCTCAGATCAGCTGGAATCCTGATCAGATTGACCTGAGTAAAATTCTCGGCGCAATATACTCGATTGGCTATCAGGGTCACCCGTACCACCCCAATAAAGAAGAACAGCTGCTGGCAGCAGAAACCCGCCGCGCCACCCGGCGCCTGGGCGTTGCCGGCATCTTCACCATGCAAATCATGATGCTGGCCGCAGCCATTTATGCAGACAGCAGCAACCAGCTTGAACAACAATTTATCACCTTCATTCGCTGGGCAAGCTTTGTCCTTGCCACGCCAGTGGTGTTTTATGCCGCAAGACCTTTCTTTGATGCTGCATGGCGGGATCTGAAAACCCGCAGCCTAACCATGGATGTGCCGGTCTCTATAGCGATAGGCGGTGCTTACACTGCCAGTGTATGGGCAACAGCCACCGCCACCGGTGAAGTATATTTTGACTCGGTAAGCATGTTCACCTTCTTCCTGCTGGTTGGCCGCTACCTCGAAATGAAAGCCCGCCACCGCACCGGCCGTGCAGGCAACTCGTTGCTCAACCTGCTGCCGGCAAGCGCAACGGTCATCCGTAACGGACAGGAAATACTGATTCCCGCCACCGACCTTAAAACAGGTGACCGGGTCATCGTTAAACCGGGACATACAGTATCTGCCGACGGCATTATTATTGCCGGTAACAGCAGCATCGATGAATCAGCCCTCACCGGTGAATACCTGCCGCTGAACAAACAACCCGGTGATAAAGTTGTTGGCGGTACCATTAATGTTGAAAACCCACTGGAAATAGAAGTCACTGACGTCGGCGCAGAATCTAAGCTGTCTTCCGTGGTCCGGTTGCTGGATCGTGCCCACCAGGAAAAACCTGCCGTGGCAAAAACCGCTGACAAGATCGCCGGTTACTTTGTTGCTGCCGTATTAATTACGGCCATCACTGTAGCGCTGATCTGGTGGAACATTGCCCCGGAACACGCACTCTGGATCACCCTCTCAGTACTGGTTGTTACCTGCCCCTGTGCACTGTCACTGGCGACCCCTACTGCGCTGACAGCCGCCACCGGTGCCCTGCGGGAAAACGGTATCCTTATTACCCGGGGGCATGTTCTGGAAAGCCTCTCAAACGCTACCCATATAGTGTTTGATAAAACCGGCACGCTCACTGAAGGGAACCTGTCCCTGCAGCAAACCATCAGCCTGGGAGAGATGAATAACAGTGAATGTCTTGATATTGCTGCAGCACTGGAAGCTCACTCCGAGCATCCGATCGCTAAAGCCTTCCATGGTCACCTGGAAGAATTTCAGATCACTCCTGCCACTGACCTCCAGAACCATATTGGCGAAGGCCTTGAAGGTAATATCAACGGTGTAACTTACAGAATTGGTAAACCAGAATTTGCCAGTGCTCACTGCCCACAGGTGCTGAGTTATCAGGATGCACCGGATAATAATGGTCAGTGGCTCCTGCTCGTTACTGAACAGACACCGCTGGCATGGTTCTGTCTCAACGATCCGCTTCGCAAATATGCTGCGCAGTCTGTTGAGAAGCTACAACAGCAAGGCCTGACCGTTACCATGCTGACAGGTGACAATTCCGCGGCTGTCGGCGCCGTCTCCCAGCAACTGAATATCGACCAGGTCATCTCCGGTGTATCTCCGGAAGAAAAGTTACAGCACGTCCAGCAATTACAGGCTGACGGTGCCCGGGTCATCATGGTCGGTGACGGTATCAACGATATCCCGGTTCTGGCCGGCGCTCAGATTTCCATTGCCATGGGAGCAGCCACAGACCTTGCCAAGACCAACGCTGATGCGGTGCTGATTTCCAGTGACCTGCAACGCCTTCCACAGGCACTTAACCACGCGAAAAAAACACAGCGAATTATCCGCCAGAATTTGGCCTGGGCGCTGGTGTATAATATTATCGCCCTGCCGCTGGCTGCCAGCGGGCTAATTGCCCCTTACATGGCTGCTATTGGCATGTCTGCAAGCTCACTGGTGGTTGTAGGAAATGCCCTGCGGCTATCGCGCCTGAAACAGCCCCTTAAAGCTGCCAGGCAACCGGTTTCACCGCCAGATGTGACAGCAGTCAAATCACAAAGTTAATCAGGCTACGGATATCTAATGGACATCATCTACCTGCTAATCCCAATCGCGATGATCCTGGCGGGGCTGGGTATCTGGGGATTTTTCTGGTGCGTTAACAGCGGCCAGTATGACGATATGGAATCCCCAGCCCACAGTATCCTCTATGATGACGACGAGCATCTGATTCCCGACGACGCCAAACAGAAACCTGCTGATAAACAGGATGACTGAACTCAGTATCTTTTATGCCATGCTGCTGGGGCTGCTTGGCAGCGCTCACTGTCTCGGTATGTGCGGAGGCATTTCCAGCGCAATTGCGATGGGGATCAACCGGCAGAATAATCACCCTCTGTTACTCCTGTTCAGCTTCAATACTGGCCGAGTCCTGAGCTACGCACTTGCCGGTGGCATACTCGGCGGACTGGGATGGCTCATTGAATCCCCCACTACCGGCCTGATTATGCGTACTGTCGCAGGTCTGATGCTTATCCTGCTCGGCCTGTATATCGCCAGATGGTGGCAGGCAGTCACCTATATAGAACGCCTGGGCAAGCACCTCTGGAAACATATACAACCATTCAGCAAACAGTTGCTGCCGGTCAGTTCAGTGCCCAACGCCCTGTTGCTGGGCAGCTTGTGGGGCTGGCTTCCCTGCGGGCTTGTTTACTCAACCCTTATCTGGAGCGCCAGTGCCGCTGACTGGCAAACATCCGCCATGCTAATGGCAGGCTTTGGCATTGGAACGATCCCGGCCATGTTGGTCACCGGACTGCTGGCCCGGCAACTACAGGAATTCTTACAACATAAGCTCACTCAGGCGATGGCCGGCCTGTGCATTATCGGCTTTGGAATATACACCCTGCCAACTTCCGGTTTACTGCAATTCTTCAGCGCTTGACCAGGGTCAATGCGACTGCCCTATAGCACGCATAAAATATCCTCATACCAAAATAAGTCGGCACAGACCGGCCCCTATACAGTTTTAGCAAGAGACTTACGCAGTGACTCAACCAAATCTAATTGAATGGGATCTGGATCTGATCCGACGTTACGATCTGTCAGGCCCCCGTTACACTTCTTACCCTACCGCCATCCAGTTTGATCCTACTCTGCAGGCCAGCGACCTGGTTGACTGTGGGCAAAACACCGCGGATACCAGCACACCACTATCGCTTTACGTGCACATCCCGTTCTGTGCTCACGTGTGCTATTACTGCGCCTGTAACAAAGTTATCACCCGTAACCGCAAAAAAGCCCAGCCTTATCTCGACACCCTGTATCAGGAAATGGCACAGCTTTCTAAATGGTATTCCAAAGACCGGGTCGTTGAGCAACTGCACTGGGGCGGCGGTACCCCGACCTTCATCAGCAATGAACAAATGACCGAGCTGATGCAGGCACTGCGTGACAACTTTAATCTGCTGGATGATGACAGCGGCGATTACTCGATTGAAATTGACCCCCGCGAAGTGGATAACGAAACCCTTCAGGTACTACGTAACATCGGTTTTAACCGTATAAGCCTGGGTGTGCAGGACGTTGAACTGAAAGTTCAGGAAGCCGTTAACCGGGTACAACCGGTTGAAGAAGTGGCAGCAGTTCTGACCGAAGCACGCCGTCTTGGTTTCCGTTCCATCAATATGGACCTGATCTACGGGCTGCCTCATCAGACACTTGAGAGCTTCAAGAAAACCCTCTCAACAATCATTGAACTGAGTCCGGATCGCCTGAGCGTATTTAACTATGCGCATATGCCTGACCGTTTCCGTTCCCAGAAACACATTCATGCTGAAGACCTGCCAAGCCCGGAAACCAAACTGGCTATTCTTGAAACGACCATCGCCATACTGACCGACGCAGGCTACGTGTATATAGGTATGGATCATTTTGCCAAGCCCGATGACGAACTCGCCATCGCCCAGCGCAATAACCAGCTGCACCGTAACTTCCAGGGCTATACCACTCATAAAGAATGTGACCTGGTTGCAATGGGCGTTTCCTCAATCAGCCAGATCGGTGATGTTTATTATCAGAACCAGCACGACATGCGTCTCTATACAGATGCAGTCGAAAGCGATGTTCATGCGATTAACCGGGGCGTCACCCTGAGCCGTGATGACCGTATCCGCCGGGCAGTTATCACTCAGCTGATTTGTCACTTTGAACTGGACAAAGACCGCATTGAAGCAGACTTTGATATCGTCTTTGACGATTACTTTGCCGATGAACTCGAAGAAATTGGTCAGTTTGCTCAGGACGGTCTCGTCAGCGTCGAAAAACAGGGGCGGGAGCTTCTGGTAACCGGCACTGGCCGGCTGCTTATTCGCCGGATCTGCATGACATTTGATGCCTACATTCCAAAGCGAACGGCCACTCAGGGATTCTCCCGAATTATCTGACCGGTAACACTGTAAGTCCTGAGCAAATCACCGCTCAGGACAGCAGCAGCGAGCAACAGACTTAACAAAACAGTTACTTTTTGCGGCTTTGTGCGACAAAAGTAACGTGTTGCGGTCTAAATTGCTTCAACCCGTACTAAAATTACTTCATAATCGAATATCTACACCGATATATGAACTAATCACAGGACTTGATAATGAGTGACACAAAGGCAACCGACCGCAAAGTACACAGTATATCTCAGGTACATTGCAGCACCTGTAGCCTGAGTTCACTGTGCCTTCCGGTATCACTGAATCTGACAGAGATGGATCGTCTCGATAATATTATTGAGAAAAGCCGTCCTCTGAAAAAAGGTGAACACCTGTTCCATCAGGGCGATTCGTTTTCATCAATTTATGCAATCCGTGCCGGCAGCATTAAGAGCTACAGCCTGACAAACGAAGGCGAAGAACAGATTACCGGGTTTTATTTCCCGGGCGAGCTGGTCGGCTTCAGCGGCTTTGATGGCAATGAATACCCGATTTCTGCCAAAGTACTGGAAACAACCACTGTTTGTGAAATTCCGTTTCCACGACTGGACGAACTTTCCGGGCAGTTACCGGAACTGCGCCGGCAGGTACTGCGTACCCTGAGTAAAGAAGTACGTGAAGATCAGCAAATGATGCTGTTACTCAGCAAGAAAAATGCCGAGCAGCGTATTGCGACCTTCCTGTTCAAGCTGTCTTCCCGTTATAAAGCACGTGGTTACTCCGCTACCCAATTCCGTTTATCTATGTCCCGTAACGAGATCGGTAACTTCCTGGGTCTGGCTGTTGAAACCGTCAGCCGTATCTTTACCCGTTTCCAGAAAAACGGTCTGATTACAGTTGAAGGCAAAGAAATAGAACTGGTTCAGCTGGAAGAAATTCAGCGTCTGTCCGGTGACTGTGTTGGTGAAGACGACGATCGCATCAGCACCAGCCAGATGGACTAATTTCCCCGTCGGGAAATCAATATGTATCTGTACACTTTTTTAGAATTACCCCGTTGTAAGGACTCTTCATGTCTTTTGATGAATGTTATATAAAATCAGTTATGCGCACGATTCCGGACTGGCCGGAACCGGGTATTATGTTCCGCGACATCACTCCGCTGTTCAAAGATCCCAAAGCCCTGCGTATGATCAGCGACGCCTTCATTCAGCGTTATATTGATTCAGACATCACGCACATTGCCAGCATCGATGCCCGCGGCTTCCTGATCGGCTCCATCATGGCTTACCAGTTGAACATCCCACTGGTACTGGTACGTAAAAAAGGCAAGCTGCCTGGGGAAACCGTGTCACAGGAATACAAACTGGAATATGGCAGTGCCACTGTTGAAATGCAGTCCGATGCAGTAGCAGAAGGCGACAAAGTACTGATCTTTGATGACCTTATTGCCACCGGTGGTACCGTGCTGGCCGCCAGCACTATCGTTAAAGAACTCGGCGCCAGCGTTGCTGAAGTAGCCACGCTGATTAACCTGCCGGACCTGCAGGGCTCCCGCAAGATTCAGGAAGCAGGCATCCCTGTTTACAGCCTGATGTCTTACGAAGGCCTCTGAGCACTCTGCTTTAATCAACAGCCCTGTTTTTACAGGGCTGTTTTGTTTCTCCCCTAAAAAATGCCCACCGATAAAACAACAACTTAACCGCCCAAAAACCGTTACTCTCACCATTCTGCTCAGAAACGTAGCAAACTGTCTTAAAAATCGCTTACAATCGGTCAACGTCGTTGGTGCATTGACGGTACAAAACACAAAAATTTACTGTCAGCCTGCACCTGAATCCGCCATGCGAGAGACCACTGCATGGACAAAACAGCCTTGAGTTAATAATAAAAATGAAACTGAGACTGCTACCCCTTATTACCCTGTTGACGGGCACCATGATCAGCCTTCTTAGCTGGGCACAGCCTGCCCAGAAACTGGCCCTGTCTCCAATCGGCCAGTCCACTGAAGCAACAGCAACAGCCGAAAATGCACTGCCGGAACTTCTTAACCTGCAGCAGGATGCGCAGATCGCCGGTGACCGCTTCGCACTCATTCTGGTCAGCCAGCCTGACTGCCAGTACTGCGAACTCATCACCCGTGAAATTCTTCAGCCTATGCAACTGAGCGGCAAATATGACAAAAAGCTGCTGTTCCGCAAACTGACTATTTTTGACGGCAGCAAGACCATTATCGACTTTAACGGCGATCCGGTTGATGCGACAGCTTTTGCTAGCCGTTACAACTCAGCATTTACACCTACCCTGTTGTTTGTTGACCCTAATGACGGTAAGGTGCTGACCGACAAGATGGTTGGCATCAACACCGTTGACCTGTATGGATTCTATGTAGACAGAGCCGTCAACAAGGCACGTAAAGCATTACGCTATAAGTTACTGGCATCCAATTAATCCCGGCAAGCCACCCGCCGGTAATGTCCGACTTCATCAGCCCCCTTTACCTGACAAACGGGTAAAGGGGGCTTTTTATCGATTTACAGTTTCAGAAATCAAGGCAAGTTATGTGGTTTAAAAACGCAATCTTTTACCGTTTCTCTCAACCTTTCGAACACACCGTAGAAACACTGGAAGCCAAGCTGGAAGACAAAGCCTTTACCCCTTGCAGCAGCCAGGAACTGAGCCGCTTTGGCTGGATCAGCCCCAGCCATGGCTTGTCGGACATGTTAGTCCATGCCGGCCAGGGCTTTATGCTGATTGCAGCCCAGAAGGAAGAAAAAATCCTGCCTTCCTCTGTTATTAAGCAGAAGCTGGAAGCCAAAGTTAAGCAGATTGAACACGAGCAGGCCCGCAAGGTTTACCGTAAAGAACGCGATCAGCTAAAAGATGAAATCGTCATTGATCTGCTGCCCCGGGCTTTCAGTAAATTTCAAACTACCCACGCACTGATTGCACCGCAGCAAGGATTGCTCATCGTTGATGCCAGCAGCCACAAGCGTGCAGAAGAACTTCTTAGTCACCTGCGAACTGAATTGGGCTCACTGCCTGTGGTACTGCCGGATGTGAACCACTCACCGTCAGCCATTATGTCTCAGTGGCTGGAAAGTGCTGATACCCGTCCGCAGGACTTCGTTATTCTTGATGAATGTGAACTGCGTGACACCAGTGTTGAAAATGGCGTGATTCGCTGTAAAGGTCAGGATCTGGAAAGCGATGAAATCCGCCAGCATCTTGAAGCAGGCAAACGCATCGCCAAACTGGCGGTCGACTGGCAGGAAAGCCTCAACTTTATCATTCAGGAAGACCTGTGTCTGAAACGCCTGAAGCTGTCAGACTCACTGAAAGAAAAACTCGATCAGGACAGCCCTGAAGAGGCAATGGAACGGTTCGATTCAGAATTTATCGCAATGTCACTGGAACTGACCCGCCTGATCCCGATGCTGCTGGAAGCATTTGGCGGCGAAGCGGTCCGTCCATAGTAAAAAAATAGCAAAACGATAGCAAAACATCGGCAGCAGACCTGTTCTGGGTCTGCTGCCCCCCCCCCCCATCCCCCGCTTCACTTAACTGTCATTTCACTTTCACATCGTTGTCACGCTTTCTTTCAACAATGCACATATTGAATCACTCAAGTGAGACGATCATATGCTGCAACAACTTCAGCTCTTAGATACCCGGCTCTATTTCTGGATTTTTAACTGTTATGAACAGCCTCATATTGCCTGGCTCAGCCGCTGGACATCCCGGCTGGGAGACGGTGTGGCCTACCTGCTCGCAGGCTTACTGTTATTCTGGCTCGAACCGGTCAGTGGCCCGGATTTCCTTCAGGCCGGCCTGATCACTTTTGCTATCGAAGTCCCCCTTTTTCTGTCTCTAAAGCAACTGATCAAACGTAACCGGCCCTGTGATTACCTCAGTGATATTACCCCTGCCATTCAGCCTGCAGATCGCTTCAGCTTCCCTTCCGGTCATGCGGCAGCAGCCTTTGCGTTTGCTTCGGTGCTGAGTATTTATTACCCGGGCTTGTCAGAGGCGGCCTTCGCTGTCGCCGGGCTGATAGGCCTGTCCCGGGTATTACTGGGGGTTCATTACCCAACAGACATTCTCGCCGGTGCACTACTCGGCATTACCAGTGCAATGCTTGGCTACAACCTTTATCTGATGTGACGCAAACATTTACTGACACACCACCAGCAGGTGACAGCATGAAAATACTCTACGGTGTTCAGGCAACCGGCAACGGGCATATAACCCGGGCCCGGGTAATGGCCAGCAAACTGCAACAACACGGTATTAAGGTCGACTATCTATTCTCTGGACGACCGGCAGACAAACTCTTCGACATGCAGCCTTTCGGAGAATACAAAGTCAGACAAGGGCTGACATTCATCGTCGAACAGGGACAGGTCAGAAAACTGAAAACCTGCCTCAGTAACAACCTTACTCGCTTTTACCGGGACATCAGAAATCTGGATCTGAGTGGCTACGACCTCATCATCAGCGATTTTGAACCCGTGACAGCCTGGGCGGCCCGGCTACAGGGTAAAACCTCTGTCGGAATCGCCCATCAGTATGCCTTCGAATACAACCTTCCGGGGCCTGATATTAAGTACGCAATGCTACCCGGCACCCGCCTGTTCGCACCGGTCAGTCAGGCTATAGGCTTACACTGGCACCACTTTGATGCACCTATACTGCCACCGCTGATCAGTCCTCCGCCACCGAACCAGCCTGTCGAGCAGGATAAGATCCTGGTGTATCTTCCGTTTGAGCCATTAGAGCAAATACTGCAGTGGTTACAGCCTCTGAAAAATCACCGCTTCTATGTTTACTGTGATACACCGCAGGTACAGCAACGTGAACATATCCGGCTATGCCCCTTTTCCCGGGATCACTTCCCTCTGGATATGCAAAGCAGCTCGGGAGTTATCGCCAACAGTGGATTTGGGCTGGCCAGTGAAGTCTTACAGACCGGCAAGAAACTGCTGACAAAACCGCTGAACGGTCAACCTGAACAACGCTCCAACGCCGCTATTCTGGAGCATCTTCAACTGGCAGACAGTTTTGAAACCTTCTCAGCGGATATATTTGATTCATGGCTGGATAAACCTGCGCCTACAGCCCAGAAATATCCCGACGTTGCTGGCGCACTAGCCTGCTGGATTGCCGATAACTGCCAGAGACCGGTGACATCTCTTAGCAAGCAGTTATGGTCTGAAATGGACGTTACTGTAAGTGGGTCTGGCCTGCAGCTTTAATCTGCGCATTGAGCCAGCGCCGGGCATCATCTGCATTACTGAACGCCTGAAAAACATCTCCGGCGGCGGTATAGACCTCCTGCAGATGCTGGGTCACCAGCCCGGGCACTGAGCATTCCCCCAACACCAGCGCAGTAGCCAGACGCCCTTTAACACGGTCATCGCGAACCACCTCTATGAGCCTGGCTTCCGCATCCGGCACCAGAATAGAATCCCCTTCAACCAGCACCAGCGCTCCCCAGGGGGCACCATACAGCGCACGCAAATCATCTCCGATAGAATCAACACTCAGATCAATGGATTCCAGATTCCATGGTCCCTGACCTTCAATGGTTAATATTCGGCCTTCGACACTTAAACGTATGGTTCCGTGTACTGTATGCATGATCGCTAATCCCTGTTCTGCCCCAAGCTGTATAACGGAGAAATCACCTTTATTATTGATGATTTCTCCGTACCCTGCCTGAACAGAGATCAGCTAACAGCGGTTTCGGCCAGAATCTTGGCCGCCGGATAATCCGTTTTACCGCTTCCCAGCACCGGCACTTCGTCAACCGTAAAGATCTTAGCGGGCAACATCAGCGGCTGTAGTCCACTTTCAACCAGCAGGTTACGCAACAGATCCGGTGTCAGGTTGGCCAGAGCTTCAATCAGCAAGACAACCTTTTCTCCTTTCTTTTCATCCGGCAGATTAACCGCCACCAGCCGGACATCATCATGGGCTTCATCCCGCTGTATGATCTGACGAATCTCCGTTTCAACCGCTCCCAGGCTGACCATCTCGCCCCCCAGCTTGGCAAAACGTGAATAGCGATCGACAATGGTCAGGAAGCCATCTTCATCCACCCGCCCCTTATCGCCACTCTTGTACCAACGTAAGCCATCCATCTCGACTACTACATCAGCGGTTTTTTCCGGATTATTCAGGTAGCCCTGCATTATCTGGGTACCTCCGATCAGAATCAGCCCTTCCTCACCGGTCGGCAACTCCTCGAGGCTTACCGGATCGACGATACGGAATGTAGAGCCCGGTAACGCCAGCCCTACGGTACCGGCGCGGGTACCTTCCTGAACAAACCAACCTTCAGGCGACAGATGATCAGGCAGGTTTACCCCGGCAACCGGCGTGGTTTCAGTACAGCCATAACCTTCCACAATCGGCACTTTAAAGCGCTGTTCAAAATCCTGCTGGATTTTAGGGTCCAGCCGTTCAGCACCGGCAACTGCAATTCGCAGGCTGCTGAACATCAGCGGATGCAGGCGTTTATTGCGGGTATACAGGCGCAGGAACGTAGAAGTGGCGCACATCATTGTGGCTTTATACCGGGCGACACCTTTACCGATATTCTGCGCATCTGTCGGATCCGGATGACAAACAACAGGAATGCCCTCCAGCAGTGGCATAAAGCAGGTCACGGTTAAACCAAACGCATGGAACAGCGGCAAGGTTGCCATGATGCAGTCTTCATCCCTGACATTCAGCACGTCTGCTATCTGCTTAAGGTTTGCCAGAATATTCCGGTGGCTCAGCATGACCCCCTTCGGAGCACCTTCACTGCCGGACGAGAACAGAATAGCTGCCGTATCATGCAAACGGCTGTGGCGACCGTACCAGCGGCTTAAAATACCCGCAGGCAACACACTGACCATCAGCATCGTCAGCAAGCCTTCTGCTTTCGACACACCGGCCTTTACATCTTCCATGTATATAACGTCTTTTCCGGCTAACAGCGGTGCGGTATCAATTCCCCGGGCATTCAGCTTGGTAATGAATTTGTGGGCAGTCAGAATAGTTTTCACTTCTGCCTGCTCCATCGCAGACAGCAATGCCTGTTCAGATGCAGTGAAGTTCAGGTTCACCAGGGTTTTACCGGCAAACAGCGCCGCCATATTCGCAATAGCGCCAGCACTGGAAGTCGGCATCAGAATCCCCAGACGCTGCCCTTCAGCCCGGTTAAGCCGACGGCTGAAAATCGTACAGGCGGTTAGCAACCGGCGGTAGCTGAGCGGATCCCCCTGCACATCAGCAATCGCCATATCAGACATACCCTGCTTAGCAGTACGGATAAAACTCTGTGGCAGTGCTTCCAGGCCATTGGTGTGCTCATCCCAGGCATGAATAGACAGCTCAGTGACCTTCTTTTTCACTGTAATAGCCGTGCTGTTAATCGGCAATGGCTTACCGTAAGCCACAATCACGTCACGTTTCAGACCACTGCGACGCAAGCTCTTCATCTTATCGGTCGAGCGGGAAAAACGGCTGCCCCACAGGCCACGCAGGTAGAACGGCAGGATCACGCCATTTGCATCTTCACAGGCCCGTTCAAAACCACGCTTAAACTCACCGATCTGCCCGGTATGGCTGATAGCACCCTCAGGGAACAGGCACACCACCTGACCATCATTCAGCAAATCCCGTACCTTGTTCAGCGCCGTGCGGTTACTGCCAGCAGAAATCGGCACAACCTTATACAGTGACAGGAACCACTTAAGGTACCAGCGCTCATAAATCGTTTTTTCCATCACAAAATGAATATGGCGCGGACAAGCCATCTGAATCATTGCCCAGTCCAGCCAACTGATATGGTTACCCAGCATCAGTACACCGGTGCCTGCACGGGGCATGTTCTCGAAGCCCAATACCTGCAAATTGTATTTACGGCGCATAAGAATCGCCGCCAACACCCGAATCAGCGCTTCCGGCAAAGTAGTAATCGCAAACACCGCACCGGCAAATGCCAGAATCACCAGGAACCACATCAGCCAGATAGCATCCAGGCTCAGGTATGCAAATACCGCCGTCAGGGCCAGAAAGCTCAGCATCATCAGATTTTGGATGAAATTATTGCCCGCCAGCACCTTACCGGTATCTTCCATCCGGGCATGAAACTGCACCAGCGCGTTCAGAGGCACATTCAGTAAAGAACCACACACACCGATCAGGAAGAAGGCCATGGCCTGAGCCGTCATCGTATCCAGCTGAGGTAACAGAAACAGCCCTAATGTCACACCGGCGGCGCCCAGAGGGATCAGACCGGTGTTGATGTAATGACTGGACAAACGGCCCGCCAGCATTGCACCGACCATAATACCGATACCGGACATTGCCATGGTGCCCTGAATGACAAAGGTATTAGTCTGCCCCAGACGGTCTTCCGCAAAGGCTGGAAACACAGCCAGCATCATCTGACAGATAGACCAGAAAATACCGATGCCGATGATCGACAGCCAGATTGTCCGGCTGCGGTAAATCAGGCCAAGATTCGACATCAGGGTTTTGCCGGTACGGTAAGCCTTCCAGTCAAACTGGGCATTCTCATCCAGTTTTCGGGTTTCAGGCAAACGCATCGCCAGTATAAGTTCAATCACCGATCCGGCCACCAGTAACCATCCCAGCGGCGCGACAGATGTCAGGCTCAGCTCAGGTGTGATCGCTACCAGCTCCGCTACCCGGGTTTCATACAGCAGTGAAAACACCACAATGCCGGACAGAATAGCGATCATGGTTACCGCCTGAATCCAGCCGTTACCTTCGCTGATGTTATCAACCCCTACCAGCTCCTTGATATAGCCGTACTTTGAGGGTGAATAAAATGCACTCTGCAGCGCAAGTACAAAGGTCAGGGCAAATGCGGTAATAAACCAGCCCTGATAGTAACTCAGAGTAATCAGCAGAGTGATTGCCACAGCCGCCACCGCCGAGAGCTGCATCACCCGGTGCTTGGGAAACTTATCCGACACAAAACCGGACGGCGTAAACAACATAATAAACGGCAGCAGAATCAGACCGTTAATCACAGCGGTCAGAATGATCTGTAAATCACCGTCATAACTTTTGAACAGGGTATTCTGAATGATGATTTTATGGCCCAGATCGACGAAAGCATTAATAAATGCCACGCTGATAAACGCCAGAAAGCCACGGATACTGAGTAACGCTTTCATACCATTATCTCCTGCTGCCAGCCGTTCAGATAGCGGCTGATCACTTCATTCAACATTTGCTGTTCCAGTGCCGGTTGGTTAAGAAACAGCTTATCCAGCGATGCCAGAACCGCAATGCCGTGTACTGACGCCCACAAAGTCCGCGCTGAACGTTGCAAACTGTCAGCGTCAGACTGTGGGAATAACTGCGCCAGCGCCGCTTCCAGATACTCAAACATGCCGGCTATCTTGCCCTGCAACGCATCAGGAATTTCACTGGCCTGGCTTTTATGCTCGAACAGTAAATGCCAGCGGTGTGGCCAGCGGTGAGCAAATTCAAGATATGCCTGCCCATAGCCAAGAATGATCTCCCGGGGCTGCTGCGCTGAAATTGCATTCAGCTCAGCCTGAAACTGATCCAGCGTGCGGGCATTCAGTTGCCAGCACAGATCATCGAGATTTTTGAAAAGCTGATACAGGCTGCCTACTGAATAGCCGATTGCTGCTGCAACCTTGCGGGTACTCAGTGCAGCAACTCCCTCCTCATCCAGCAGCGCCTGTGCCGCACTCAGCGCCATTTCGTGAAGCTCCTCTCGGGAGTGATCATTACGTCGGGCCATGATGATTTCCTAATTATATTAAACACTGTTTAATTAATTTTTCAGGAGTTTAGTAAACACTGTTTAATTACGCAAGTGTGACGTTAAAAATAATTATCAGACAGGCACAAAAAATGCCGCTATCAGCGGCATTTTTCAGAACAGATACAACATCAGATGCGGGTCAGATACACGCCGCATTCTAAGTGATGGGTATACGGGAACTGATCAAAGATTGCGAAGCGATCAATACGGTGTGTTTTCGTCAGTTCATGCAGATTATCCACCAGGGTATCCGGGTTACAGGAGACGTAGACAATATTATCGTAAGCCGTTACCTGTTTAACGGTTTCATCATCCAGGCCACTGCGCGGCGGATCCACCAGCACTGTACTGAAATCAAAGCTGCTCAGGTCAATATTCTTTTCCTTCAGGCGACGGAACTCACGTACCCCCTGCAACGCCTGAGAAAACTCTTCGCTGGACATCCGCAGTACCTGAACATTATCAATATTATTCACATCAATATTATATTCAGCAGCCCGCACCGATACCTTGGCAATCTCAGTTGCCACCACCGAACAGAAATTCTGCGCCAGCGCCAGCGTGAAGTTGCCGTTACCGCAGTACAGCTCCACCAGATCACCACCGGCGTCTTTGGTGATATCGATTGCCCACTCCAGCATGTGCTGACACACCCCGCCGTTTGGCTGGGTAAAGCTGTTTTCTACCTGTTTATAAAGCAGCTCACGGTCATTAACCTGCATCTTTTCGATAACAAAATCATCGCCCAGCACCAGCTTGGTTTTGCGGCTGCGGCCAATCAGGTTAATGTTGAACTTCTCCCGCAGGAACGCGGCTTCTTCCAGCCAGCTTTCATCCAGCGCTTTGTGGTACAGCATACTGACCACCAGCTCGCCGCTAAGGGTGCTGAGAAAATCCACCTGGAATAAACGCCGGCGCAATAACTCGTTAGGACGAATAGCTTCCAGCAATTCAAACATGACTGCCTGAATACGCTCAGACACCATCGGGCAACTGGTCAGTCGCTGATGCTCATGTTTGCTCCCCGGCGTGAACATCACATAGTAAAGATCATCACCCTCATGCCAGACACGAAACTCAGCCCGCTGACGGTATGCCGTACGTGCCGACTCGAACACCTCAATTTCAGGCAGGGTAAATTCGGCAAACTGCTGCGCAATCTGCGCCTGCTTTTCGCTTAACTGGGCGTCGTAAATTGATGGATCGACATTTGGCAGCGCCATGATTACCTCGGCAACGGGAAGTACAGATAGATATGAATGAGGCGCGCATTCTACCAGCAGATCAGGCCAGTGACCATCTGCGGAAGCGCCGGATTAACGATCCTCATGACCACTCACCGCACAGGATCTGATCATTCCCTCTTCACAGCCTTCAGAATTCCCGCAGAAAATGCCCCGCTAAGCAGAATTCCCTTTAAATCAGGCTGCATTAACCTGCCTTTAAAGGTAAAATTGCCGGCTTATTTGCCAACTTTGAATCAGTTGAGAGCCATGACCGAAAAACAACGCAAAATTCTTGTGACCAGCGCTTTGCCTTATGCGAACGGTCCGATCCACCTTGGCCATCTGGTGGAATATATTCAAACCGATATCTGGGTCCGTTTTCAGAACCAGCGCGGCAACAACTGTACTTACGTCTGCGCCGACGATGCACACGGCACCCCGATCATGCTCAAGGCAGACCAGATGGGCATCAGCCCACAACAGCTGATTGATCAGGTAAGCGAAGAACATCAGCGTGATTTCGCCGGTTTCATGGTTGGCTTCGACAACTACTACTCCACCCACTCAGAAGAAAACAAAGCGTTTTCCTCACTAGTGTACACCCGTCTGCGTGATGCCGGCCACATTGCCCGCAAAACCATCACTCAGGCATATGACCCAGAAAAAGAAATGTTCCTGCCGGACCGTTTCGTAAAAGGCGACTGCCCGAAATGTAACGAACCAGATCAGTACGGCGACTCCTGTGAAAAATGCGGTGCCACCTACAGCCCGGTAGAAATGAAAAATGCCTACTCTGCTGTATCCGGTGCCAAGCCGATTGAAAAAGAGTCAGAGCACTACTTCTTCAAGCTGGGTGATTTTGAAAACTTCCTGCGCAACTGGGTAGACAACCACGTTCAGGAACAGATGATTCACAAGCTGAACGAATGGTTTGAGTCAGGTCTGCAAAACTGGGATATCTCCCGTGATGCACCGTACTGGGGCTTTGAAATTCCCGATGCGCCGGGCAAATACTTCTACGTATGGCTAGATGCACCTATCGGTTACATGGCCAGCTTCAAAAACTGGGCTGACAAGAACGGCGTAGACTTCGACGAGTACTGGAAAGCCGATTCCGATGCTGAGTTATATCACTTCATCGGTAAAGACATCGCTTACTTCCACACCTTGTTCTGGCCGGCCATGCTGGAAGGCGCAGGTTTCCGTAAGCCAAACGGCGTATTCTGTCACGGCTTCCTGACGGTGAACGGCCAGAAGATGTCCAAATCCCGCGGCACCTTCATCATGGCAGATACTTACCTGAAGCACCTGCGCCCGGAATACCTGCGCTATTACTTCGCTGCCAAACTGGGCTCCGGCATTGATGATATCGATCTGAACATGGACGATTTCCGCATGCGGGTAAATGCCGATCTGGTGAACAAGGTCATCAACATCGCGTCCCGCTGTGCCGGCTTCATTAAGAAGAAGTTTGACGGTCAGTTAGGCAGCCAGTTGGTGGAAGCTGAACTGTATAACACTGCTGTAGCAGCCGGCGAAACTGTCGCTGCAGCCTACGAAGCTCGTGAATACGGCAAAGCGATGCGTGAAATTATGGCGCTGGCTGACAAAGCCAACCAGTACATCGACGCCGCTGAGCCATGGGTACTGGCTAAGCAGGAAGGTAAAGAACAGGACGTGCAGGACTGCTGCACCATGGGTATTAACCTGTTCCGCGCCATCATTACCTATCTGGCACCGGTACTGCCTCAGGTCGCGGAAGAAGCTGCTAAATTCCTGAATCTGGACTCTCTGGCGTGGGATTCCGTTAAAACCCCACTGCTGGATCATAAGATCAACAAATTCAAACCGCTGATGCAGCGGGTTGAAGAAGATCAGGTGACAGCGATGCTGGAAGACAGCAAGCAAACACTGGCCGCTGCCGCCGCTGCACAGCCTGCTGCGGTAAAAGCAGAAAAGACACCGCTGTCCGAAACGCCAATTGCCGATGAAATCACCTTTGATGATTTTGCCAAAGTGGATCTGCGTGTAGCGCTGATCGCCAAGGCAGAACACGTCAAAGGTGCTGACAAGCTGTTGCAACTGACACTGGATCTGGGCGGCGAAACCCGTAACGTGTTTGCCGGCATCAAGTCTGCCTACGCTCCGGAAGATCTGGAAGGTAAACTGACGGTGATGGTTGCTAACCTCGCACCGCGTAAGATGAAGTTCGGCATGTCTGAAGGCATGGTGCTGGCAGCAGGCCCGGGCGGTAAGGATCTGTGGATTCTGGAACCCCATGAAGGCGCACAGCCTGGCATGCGGATTATGTAATCCGGCCTGAATGGTTAACACTGATAAGGGCACCTCTTACGGGAGTTGCCCTTTTTTGTCTTTACAGACCAGCACAGGAAATAAAATGGCACAGGAAATAGAACGTAAATTTCTGATCGACCTCAACAGCCTCGGCCCGTTACCTCAGGGCATCCGTATCCTGCAGGGCTATATTCCTACTCAGGGAAAAACAGCCGTGCGCATCCGCCTTAAGGGGGAGCAGGCTTTTCTGACCATTAAAGGTGAGAACCGTGGTGCCGTACGCAGCGAATTTGAATATCCGATTCCGGTTGATGATGCCGACGCCATGCTGGCAGAACTCTGTAATGGGCAGTCAGTGGATAAAGTCCGTTATCTGATTGACCACGCAGGCCATACCTGGGAAGTGGATATTTTCAGCGGCAACAATCAGGGACTGGTCGTTGCGGAAGTTGAACTGAACAGCGAAGACGAAAGCGTTGTTCTGCCGGACTGGATCCGGGAAGAAGTCACGGGAGATCCCCGTTACTACAACTCAAGCCTGATCAGCCACCCCTATTCCAATTGGTAACCCTGGAACGCTGCCTGTCTGTACTGTGAGAAATATTTATGAGTAAGTGCCAATGAGCAATACACATCCGTTCGAAACCCTGACCCCCAGCTTCATTATGGATGCGGTGGAAAGCCTGGGCTACCTGTGTGATGGTCGTAACCTCGCCCTGAACAGTTATGAAAACCGGGTGTATCAGGTAGGCATCGAAGACCAGCAACCGCTTATCGTCAAGTTCTACCGCCCGGAGCGCTGGAGCCGTGAGCAGATACTGGAAGAACACAGCTACAGCTATGAACTGGCTGAACATGAACTGCCGGTGGTAGCCCCCACCCGCAACGACAACGGTGACAGCCTGTTCGAGTATGGCCCGTTCATGATGTCAGTATTTGAACGTAAAGGCGGACGGGGCCCGGAGCTGGACGATCTGGACAACCTATTCACCATGGGCCGGCTGCTGGGCCGTATGCATCTGATTGGTGCCAGCAAACCTTATCAGCACCGCCCATCAATTAACCCACAGACATTTGGCCACGACAGCGTTGAACTGATCAGCAACCACTTCATTCCGGCGGAACTGAAACCGGCCTACGACAGCCTCACCGCTGATCTGTTACCCCTCATCGACAAAGCCTTCGCCAATGCCGGAGACATTACCCCGATCCGGGTACACGGCGACTGTCACGGCGGTAACCTGCTATGGCGGGATGATGCACCGCATTTCGTTGATTTCGACGACTCCCGCATGGCACCCGCCATTCAGGATATCTGGATGCTGCTCTCCGGTGACACCGACAGACAGCGCCGGCAGCTCTCTGAAATTGTCGACGGCTATAACGAATTCTATGACTTTCATCCGCGGGAACTGGCGTTAATTGAACCACTGCGTACCCTGCGGATGATGTACTACAGCGCCTGGCTTGCCCGCCGTTGGGAAGACCCAGCGTTTCCTCACAGCTTCCCGTGGTTTAACACGGTACGTTACTGGAGCGATCACATTCTGGAACTGCGGGAACAGCTGGCAGCCCTGCAGGCCCCGGCCATCGAACTGTTCTGAGTAAACATACATAATTCAGCCCGCAGATAACCGGTGTTATCCCCGGGCCAACAAGACATACAGCATGAAAATTAATACCAAGATTTACAAAGCCGTTTACAGCCTGTCTGAGCAACTGATGGAAGCAGCCAACCATGACGACAGAGACACCTTCGAAGCACTCTACGCAGAGCTGAAAGCCATCTGCACCGACAACGAGGGCACCGATAAAGACCACCCGGAGCAGTGGGAAACCCTGGCTGATTTCACCGAAGAACTGGAAGATGCTATCGCCGGCTACGAAAAAGCCCTGCAAAAAGCCATCGCCATCGATTCCAAAGACCATATGTCTTCCATTGCCTTCTCTATGGCACGCATGCAGGCTGAACTGGGCCAGACTGACGCGGCCATTAAAAACCTGCAGGACGCCAAAATCAGCTCAAAGAAAATTGAAGACAAAGAGTTGAAAGCTGAAATACACGACCTTTTGGTCAGCCTGCAAGATCAATCGGAAAACTGATCTATCCCGTTCAGAGGGGAGGATGACAGGTCCTCTCCTTTACCCGACCCATCAGGAATATAATCGGCTCACCAATACTTTTTTACGATTACAAATGCCCTTGATGCGCATCAGCTTTTCAGCGGTTATCACACCTCTCACACATAATTTGTGGCAGACTGCTCAGGTAATTCTGAACAACAGTGACAAAACCTGAATACGATGAACACTGAAGCAAACAGCGACGAAAAAATCTGTGGAAATTGCCAGACCCGGGTAAAGAGTGACGTAAAAATGTGCCCTAAATGCACATCCCCTATCCGCCCAGCGAAAAGAAAATGGAAAGGCATCAGCTTTCCGGCTTTCTTTATAGGACTCGTCATTTTTTGTGCAGCAATGATACTGGTGCTGCCAAGATAAAAACTGCCAGCGGCCAGCTGGCAGGTCAGTCTGAATTCATTTCCCTGAAAACTTATTCCTGAAAATTAATCTTTAAAAGATTAGCCCTAAAAGCTTAGCCCCGAACGAAACGTGCAATCCGCTTACCGTCCTTTAATAAATCGGCCTGGTTCTGATCACCATCTTCAGCAACCACAAGCTCAAATCGAATCCTGGCATCGGTATCACCGCGGCACTCCAGGTCCGCAGCATTTGCTGATTTTGCCTGCCACACACAACGCAATCCCGTGCTGTTTTCCTGCCCGGCAACAGCTGTGTTCGGAAATAAACTCCCCGTCCCGTCGAACTCTAATTTAGCCGAACTGAAAACAGATTCGTTTACGGATGCGCTTTCACTTACCCAGCTACCGGAGCTGGGGTGAGGTCCACAACCGCTGAGCAACAGACTGACAGCTACAGCAGACGATGCTGCTAACACGCGGATACATTTATTCATGACTGCTAACTTCCTTAGAATTACTCTGAACAATGATGCTGCCTGTCATCTTAGGGTGCGGCCCGCAGATATAATTGAAGGTACCTGCATCAGGAAAGGTACGTTGGTAGGTTTCATCAGGAAAAAAGATATCCGGCTCTTCACTGACTAAATCCTGAAACCAGACATTGTGATACTGACGCTTCTCCCTGTTAGTCCAGACAACGGTATCACCAGCGTTGATTGTTAACTGCTGCGGAGAAAACTTAAATTTTACGATATCAACCTGAACGGTTTCAGCCATCACCAGCTGCAGGTTCAGCGCCAACACACACAGAGGTAGGAGTAATCTTTTCATACGCCTATTATTCACGCGCGGATAAAACGTTGCCTTGACCAAAAACAAGAAAGGCACTCAAAACTGAGTGCCTTAAAAATGAATCTAAATCCGATTAAGCAGAATAAAAATGCCTTAAGAACTTAGTTAACAAAACTAGCACGCAATTTCTTACCCAGGTACCAACAGTTTTGAATTAAAGTGAAAAGCAAACCCAGCAACAGCATTGACTTACTATGCTGTAATACTGAACTCATCAGAATTTCAATAGTATGCGTCTCTGTACCAATACTTCCCATGATATTTTCCATAGAGCTAAACTCCGTCTCTTTTGGAAAAATCACATCATAGGTTTGTTTTAGCAAATGTATTGACGCCAAAATATTTCCTATTAAAAAATAATAAAAAAAGAAATTTGAGAATCTGTAGTCAACACGCTTCGACAGGCAATGCAAAGAGAACCAGCAAGCTCCTGTTGTCGCTAACACAGAAAAAAAAGAGATTACTATATGTGTTAAACCCGTAATTTCTATGTAATTCCCATACGGAAGATACATAAATACAGGAAACACAAAGGCAACGGCAAAAGCCAGATTTACTTTCACAGCAGCAGAAGAGAACATCATGTTTGATAACATCGATAACATTCCTTTGATCTAATTTAGCAGCAAGAGATCTCTCCCTCACTGACAACTCCCATCAAACAGTCAGTAGTTTGCAAGCTCACAAATATAGCTAACCTGCTTTCAAAAAGTCCCTAAGCTGAACTGCATGCCGGCACTGTCCACCATCAGGTGTTGCTGGCCGTTAATCTCAACTTCATAAGCCAGCTCAGCCAATTGATAGAAAACATTTCGGTTTATACGGGCTTCCATTCCGTAACGCACCATGATGTAAGGGGACGGTTCTTCGGTTTCCGGATCGGTTTCCACCCTGAGAAGGTGATCAACACCGGCGGTAATTACATCTTCTGTGCTGCTTATAAACTGTAATACCTGCAAGCCGTTCTCTTCTTCCACCTGCAGTTCAGTCACAAACAGGGGAGCGTCTTCAACCTGAATGCGTACTTTTTCCACCGGGGTAACCAGAAAGTATTCGTCATTCTCGTGCCAGAGAATACTGGCAAACATGGTGACCATCGCCGGACGTTTAATCTGTCCGCCTTCGTGCCACCAGGTACCGTCTGCACGGATCTGCATATCAATATCGCCACTGAAATCCGGCTTCCACAGATGCACCGGCGGGAGTGAGCGTGTTTTTTTATGTGCTTCTAACTGACCGGCGACTTCTGCCAGATCTAACTTCTTCTTAGCCACGGGTATTTCCTGAAACAACCCTGCGCTCAGGCAGGCATATTAAGTTTTCGCCAAGTTACATTAACGCCATTCACTTTTAATCAAAATAATTTCAAGCGTTTTTCCGATTACATGAATTGAGTTCATTGTTAAACTTGTCCGCAGTTAAATAAAGCATAGCGGAAACTATCATGTTCGAATCATCTCTTAAGACAAAATTCAGCGATCCAGGCCGTGGAGTTTACTTCATCGGCACCACGCCACCCAAGCGTACGGTTGCGATGTCAGAGATGCAGACCATTGCCGCTAAGCTGGTTAAGCGCCTGGAAAACATCGAGTATGACGGTCTGGTGGTCTATGACATTCAGGATGAGACATCCCGTAATCCTGAGCCCCGACCATTTCCTTTCTGCCGCACCCATGATTCCCGGGAATATTCAGCTCTGCTGCGTACGACGTCAGGCCTGCCGGTCATCACGTATAAAAGCGCTGCTGAAGAAAATCGCCTGGAGTTTGATCAGTGGCTGGATAAGGCATGGAGCCCGAACGGCGTGCGGGATTTAGTACTCGTCGGTAGCCCGGCAACCAGTCAGAGCAGTAACTTCCCCCTGCCGGCAGCCTATGATGCTTTAAAACAACACCCACTGGATTTTCACCTTGGTGGCGTGGCGATCGCGGAACGGCACGCCAACAAAGCCAATGAACATTTACGGCTGATTGAAAAGACCCGCCAGGGCTGTGACTATTTCATCACTCAAGCGGTGTACAACCCTGAAGCGACAATTCAGCTGTGTAAGGATTATGCCGCGGAATGCCGCCGCCAGAATTTACAGCCTAAGCGCCTGATTCTGACCTTCAGCCCCTGCGGCAGTGAAAAGACCCTGGACTTTATGCAGTGGCTGGGCATTTCCGTGCCTGAGGCAACCCGCAACAGGATTCTCGGGGCAACTAACCCGCTGGCCGAATCCATCCGGGTATGCCGGAATAACCTGCAACAGATTATTGATGCCTGTGCAGAACTGGAGATTCCCTTAGGGCTGAACATTGAAAGCCTGACAAACCGTAAAGAAGAAATCGACGGTACCATCCGTTTATTCAAGTTACTAAAGGCAACTCTGGAACTGAACCTGGCTGAACAGCACTTGCAGGATTTTGATGCACCACCACTGGCTAACATTGCCTGAGGCATCATGAAATACAGCCTGAAAACAAAACGCCCTGCAATTGCAGGGCGTTTTTTTTATAACAACATGAAAACCGGAAGATCATCCCCAAAACTGATAAACGCCGTTCAGCAGAAAAACACCCACACACGCCAGAAACACCAGCATGAAGCGCAACATCAGGCAGGTTGTACAAATACGTTTAGATTTCTTCATGCTCTATCCTTCCCCGGTTAAAAGCTCAGCCGCCTGCCAGCTTGACGGTATAGCCCTGTTTTTCCAGCGCCAGCTTTAAGGTGCCCCGGTGATCTCCCTGAATTTCAATAACACCTTCTTTTACCGAACCACCGGTACCGCATTGCTGCTTTAACTTTTTCGCCAGTTGCTTCAGCGGTTTTTCCGCCAGCGGTACGCCGGTCACCGTGGTAACGCCCTTACCTTTACGGCCGGCTGTTTCACGGCGAATTCGCACAATGCCGTCCAGCTGTTCAAGGCGCTGTTCTTCAGCCAGGGCATCACAGGCACACTCATCCAGCGCCTGCTGACAGCCCGGACACATCTGCCCTTTCTCAGTTGAAAATACCAAGCCACTTAACTGATCACGCATGGACACTGTTCAATACTCCAGAATTATAAAACTCAGCCCGGACGGGAATTGACCATTCCACCAATTTGCCGGGCCAGATAGGCGGCGTAATTATCAGTCATCCCGCCGATGAAATCGAGTACCCGCATATAGGATGGGTACAAATCCCATTCCGGCTGAGGACTGTGAATGCCCATCAGACTGATGATTTTCTGACTGCGATAGCTGAGGTTTTCGTGTCCTCCGCAGTGCAATTCATAGGCCGCCGCACAAAATGCATCCAGCAAAGTACCCAGTGTACTGTAAGCACCGACTTCCAGCTCAGCTTTACGGTTATCCGGAAATACCCGGTTACGGGCCATAGCTTTTGCTTTCTGCAATCCGTCACGAACATCGGTACTGCCGTCACTGAGTAATTCACCCCGGTACTCACCGTTCATAATCAGCGGCAGATTTTCCATATACGCCTTAACGGTTGATTCCACCATGTTCTCCATGGCTTTACCCCGCAGTGCAGAGATTTTACGGCGGGCAGATGCCTGGGTCGCAAAAATTGCATCATCATATTCAAGGTCGCCACACAGCTGGAGCAGGATCGGTTTGATATCGTCGAAGCCCAGTATATTCAGCTCTATGGCATCTTCCAGATCGAGTATGGCGTAACAGATATCATCCGCTGCTTCCATCAGATACGTCAGGGGGTGCCG
Organism: Aliamphritea spongicola; assembly: GCF_017051665.1. Taxonomy (NCBI): domain Bacteria; kingdom Pseudomonadati; phylum Pseudomonadota; class Gammaproteobacteria; order Oceanospirillales; family Oceanospirillaceae; genus Aliamphritea; species Aliamphritea spongicola. The sequence continues at coordinate 20,101 of NZ_JAFIDL010000011.1, read as the reverse complement.
GCACCAATGATTATCACCTAACTGCACCAGACCGAGCTCTTTGCTCAGACTGGTCATAATTTCCAGCTCGGTCAGAAAACAGCTGAATTTACCCTTAGGGCTGGCGTTTTCAACGGTCCATGGATATTTGAGCAAGGTGCCAAGCGTAGGAAATGTCAGACGCAGGCCACCGTTAAAGAGATGGTTCTCAATACGGGTTACCACCCGAAAACCCTGCGCGTTACCTTCAAAGGTTTCCAGATCTTTGCGCTGTAACTCAGTTACGCCCTCCAACAACTGAGCACCGGCTTTATGTTTGAACCAGTCCCGAATCGCATATTCACCGGCATGGCCAAACGGCGGATTACCGATATCATGGGCCAGACAGGCTGACTGTACGATGGTCCCCAGGTCATATGCAGAAACCCAGTGCGGCAACTGATCCTGTAACAGCTCACCGACACGGATTCCCAGGCTGCGGCCAACACTGCCCACTTCTATGCTGTGAGTAAGGCGGGTATGGATATGATCATTCAGGGCCAGAGGATGCACCTGGGTTTTTCGCCCCAGCCGGCGGAATGCACTGGAGAAAATGATACGGTCATGGTCCTTATGAAAGTGACTTCTGCCTATCTCTTCCGGGGTAACCTGTTCGTGGCCGTACCGTTTCGTTGTCAGTAACCGATCCCATTGCATAACCATGTATGATTTCCTTGTGTACAGGTGTGCTGATGTCTTTCTGACGGTAGCCAAGTCACCTGCCAAATGCAACTGTGGCAACCTTGCGACAATCTGCCACATAGCTATCTGACAGATTTATAAGGATAATACAGGCATATTCTGAATATTAGATGTAATCCCATGACCAGTAATACCCTGTCTCACGGCAAGAAATCCCTGTTGTCTTTACTCAGCATATTACTGCTGATCGCAGCGCTGACTGTTTTATGGCTGTTTGCCGAACGGTTTAACCTGCTGGAACCGGCAGAAATTGAACTTAGCGCAGCCAATTGTGATGTTGCTCAGACCGCCTGTACCGCACAGGGCGACGGCTTCAGCATTACACTGGAACCGGTATCCGGCCAAGTCTCTTCCCTGCAACCCACCGACTGGCAGGTTAAGGTAGAAGGTATAGAATCCAGTAATGTCCTGCTGGATTTACAGGGTGTTGATATGTTTATGGGGCCGAACCAGACATTGTTTTCACCGGCTGAAAACCAGTCAGGCCTGTTCCGTGGCCAGGCAATACTCGGTGCCTGTACCACCGGAGAGATGTTATGGGAGGCGACCGTTCTGATGGATACGCCTAAAGGTAAAGTAACGACACGGTTCGGATTTAAGGCAAAATAATGACGTCATTTTCTACCCTGCGAAACCTGCTAATTCTGACGCTGTGTCTGCTGACCGGACTGGCTGTCGCGCTATATATGTCACCCAAAAAGTCCGGCAATAACGGCCTGAATCAGTTGGGTGGCGACTTTACCTTGCAGTCTGCAGCCGGTCCTGTGTCGCTGTCTGATTACCGCGGCAAAGTGGTGGCCATGTACATTGGTTACGCATCCTGCCCGGATGTATGCCCTACCTCTTTAGCCATTATGTCCCAGGCCCTTAAAAATCTGAATCCGGAAGAAGCTGCCGGTGTACAGCCAGTATTTATCAGTGTCGATCCTGAACGGGATACCCCGGAGAAACTGGCCCAGTACAGTAACTTTTTCTTTCCGACCATGGTCGGCCTGACTGGCGAACGCAGCGCCATCGACGACATCGTAAAACGCTATGGTGCCTTCTATAAGATTGTCGATATGGGAGATTCTGCCATGGGCTACGCCGTGGATCATTCATCCCGTACCTATTTGATTGACCAGCAGGGCCAGTTCAGTAAAGCCCTGCCCCACGGCACACCGCCGGACGGGGTCGTAGCCGCCATTCGCGAGTTACTGGCTAACGGCTGACATTTAATTATTTACCGCACATAAACCGCATCAGTACACACTGCATAAAAGGAACCCGTATGCGCCAGCTATTTCCACAGTCATTAAAGCGTCTGTTAACTACCGGATTACTGTTAGGCGGGCTGACCGTCAGCGGTTCAGTACTTGCCGAAATTGAAGTTGACCATCCGTATGCCCGTGCAGTCCCACCGGGGCAGATGAACAGTGCTGCATTCATGGAGCTGAACAATACTGGTAAAAAACAGGTAGCGCTGATCAGAGCGGACAGCTCTGTTGCTGAAACAGTGGAAATGCATACCCATAAGCACGGGGAAAACGGTGAAATGCAGATGCGCCAGATCCCGCAAATCACAATGTTTGCTAAAGAACGGGTCGTACTGAAGCCTGGTGGCCATCACATCATGCTGATTGGCCTGAAAAAAGCACTGGCCGAGGGTGACACCATTGACCTGACACTGGAATTTGATGATGGCAGCAAACAGGAACTGACGGTACCGGTTAAAACGGTGATGTCTGCGATGGGTAAAAAACACACCCACTGATTTAAAAAGAACCGCTGAAGGCTGATCAGTTAATCCGGATCGGCCTTTTTTAGGCCAGTGAGAAATCTGCTGGCTGAGGCAATTCACTGCCAAACTCTTTGCGCAATGTATCCATCAACATTGCAGGCCGTGACGGCAGGCCTTGCTGCAAAAACGTTTGAATCTGTGCAACCACATTGTTTTTAAAGGTTTCACTGGCGCCGATATCACTGGCCAGATTATCTGCACTGAAATGAAACTTACGACCGGCCGCATGGCTGAACAACCATTCGTATGCCTGCGGTTTCACTTCAACCCGTTCGAACTCCGCCTGCTCTTCTGCACTGCGGCCATCCGGTTTATACCAGTAACCAAAATCTTCCAGCAACCAGCGCTGAGGGCCTGCAACACACCAGTGACTGATTTCATGTAATGCACTGGCAAAAAAACCATGGGCAAAAATAATCCGGTGATATTCACATGTTTCATCTGCCGGGAGATAGACCGGTTCGTCGTCGCCGCTCACCAGTATCGTATTATGACTGACGGCAAAGCAGCGATTGAAAACATCTACCAGGCGCTCTACGTCATCATCCAGAGGAACTGACGGTGCATGCAGTTGCTGCAACACTGAAAGATCTGTCGCAGCGGGCATTTGTACATTCATATCTGACATTATTCGTACGACACCCACTGCTGGTCATTCAGCCACCAGGTATCACCGGTGTTATTATCAATCCGTGCGGCCACATAGCCTTTTGCATCTGCAGCGGCACTGGAGATCTGAATCTCATATTCGGAAATAGGTAATTCATAATCATCCCCCAAAGGCACCCAACTGCCACCTTCGGAAATCCAGCTTTCACCGGTTAAACGGTTATAACGCACCAGAATCCATTGCCGCTTGGCCGTGTACGTGGTGGCCAGACGAAACGCATTTCCGCCCCCCAGAGCCGGTGACAACTGCTCCAGCTCCATCAGCTGCTGGTCCAGACGACGAATCAGCTGATCAGTTCCGGGAGCAGGCTGTGCCTGTTGTTCCGCTGAAATTCCGCTCTGACCACGGTTATTCATCTTCACGTCCTGCGCCAGCACCTGAAACTGTGTCAGCAGCAACTGACTGCGTTCAGCCAGCGCACCGTTCTGAACTTTAAGCTGCAACACCTGTTCCTGTAGCAGAGTTATGCGGCTGTTAATATTTTCCAGCGCTTCCATCTGGACAGGTGAAACTCTCGCAGGAGAAACAGGCTGCGGAGCCTGCGCTGTTCCGGCCAGGGATTCAGTACCAGCAGGCGCCCCCTCCTGCCCGGTTGCACCCGGCTGGACATTCGCACCGTTACAGCCAGTCAGTATCATGGCAAAAGCCAGACCGCTTAAAAGACGCTGATACTTCATAAAAGATAAAGCCTCCGGAAAATAAAAAAATGCTGTAACGCCGGATCATTCTAAACAACTCGACTGCCGCCGCCAACCGCTGTCCGGGAACAAACAGGCCGGCAATAAGCCGGCCTGATTTATATCAGCTTCAGCCGTGACTAGCCGTAATCTGTAATACCCGGATTACCTTTAACATTGAGCAACTTAGGCGTATTCAGCTTCGTGACACGGGCAGTCTGATGGTCCCGCAAATAATCAGCGACCACATCCCAGATATCAGCCCCTTCAGAACGCGCTCCCACCGTTGCCCAGCCGGCCACTTTATACGTTTTACCGGCTTCGATCAGAGTACCGTCATCCAATGTCATCTGTGATACACGGTTACCAATTGATGCCAACGGATCACAAACGTAATCAAACCCGCCTACTCTGACCATGTCTCCGCCGGATTGCAGATACGGATCCGGGTTAAACAGGTTATCTGCCACATCTTCCAGAATCAGCTTCAGTTCTTCACCGGTCATGTCCCGAACATAGGTTTCCGGATAGGTCAGACAGGTCTGATCGAGTACGTGCTCCATCGTCACCATCTGTCCCTGCAGGACAGTCGTTCCCCAGCGGAATCCGGGAGAAAGGGATATCTGGGCATCCTGCCGCTCCCGTAGCGCATCACAGATCAACTGATCAAAGGTGCCATTAAAGTTACCGCGCCGGAACATCAGTTCGTCAGCGACCGCCAGTTCTTCCTGCAACCAGTCAATATGCGGTGCCCGGATATCTGTAATCAGTTGCTGCATTTCAGCATCAGCGGGTAGCAGCTCAGAAAACACCGGTAACAGACGGTAGCGGTAATCCTGAACTTTACCGTTACGGATATCCAGATCCATCACACCGATGAATTTTCCGTTAGAACCGACATTACAGACCAGCGTTGTACCGCCACTGTTCTTCACCAGTGAGGGAGCCGGCATACCGTCATGGGTATGACCGCCCAGAATGACATCAATGCCACTGACCCGCCGGGCCAGTTCCAGATCAACATCCATGCCGTTATGGGAGAGCAGAATGACAGCGTCTACAGATTCTGTCTGACGAACCTCTTCGACCAGCGCCTGCAGATTTTCATCGTAGATATCAAAGGTCCAGTCAGGAATAAACCGGGCCGGATTGGCTATCTTAGTGCGCGGAAAACACTGACCGATCACCGCTATACGGGCACCGCCCATTTCACGGATCGTATAGGGCTTGAATACACGGCCACTGTCTTCATCAAAGACATATTCGTCAGCCCCTTCAAACAGCGCATCTTCTGTAATAAAGACATTCTGCGCCAGAAACTCACCGTTGAAAGCAGCTATATTTTGCAGTATTTCCTGCTGATGGTAGGTGAATTCCCAGTGACCGGTCATCACATCCACCCCAAGCAAATTCGCGGCTTTCACCATATCCATGCCGCGGGTTTTATATGCCGTACCCGATCCTTGCCAGGTATCACCGCCATCCAGCAGCAGCGTATGCTCACTGCCATAGCTTTGCCGTAAACGTTCCACCAGAGTACGGATATGCGCAAATCCACCGACCTTCCCGTAACGGCCGGCATCCTTCTGGAAGTTCAGACAGCTGAATGCATGGGCTTCCATGGTGCCCGGACGTACTGAGAAATGCTCCAGTAAATGATTCCCCACCAGATGCGGTGCTTTACCCCAGGCGTTCCCGACGCCCAAATTTACATTCGGCTCGCGGAAATACACCGGCTGTAACTGGGCATGGCAATCCGTCATATGCAGCAGCCGGACATTACCAAAGTTAGCCAGTTCATACATATCTGCAGGCTGCTTCTTTGCTGCAAATCCCTGTAACGGCAGTAATCCTGCGGCGCCGGCCAGCCCCAGTAACTGCGCGAATTCCCGTCGCGTCATCGACATGCTTGTATCTCTCTGAAATAAAAACGCCCAACTGATTTGGGCGTTTATAAAGTGTATTTAAATGCTGTTACTGCGGCACAGCCTTATACCAGTTCGCTTCGGCATATTCATACTGTGCCAGCCCGATACGGGCGTGGTATTTCGCCTGAGCAGCCAGATCCAGCGCTTTACGGTAGTCCCCGGCCTCAATCGCCTGGGCTGACTTTTTCAGCAAGCCACCGGTCAGTTTCCACTCAAACCCTACATCAGCAACTTTCTTGTTGGCGGCGATCGCTTTATCCAGCAAGGCTTTGGCATTAGCTTCAGTCGCATCAACATCGGCTTCAATTTCTTCTTCGTGCAGTGTTTTATAGGTTTTACCCTGCCACTGAAACTCATGCCCTTTACCGTACATCGCACGGGCTTTATTGAAAGCCTCCTGGTATGTTTCAGCAGCTACCGCCTGACTGAATAAGACTGCGGCGCATAAGATCATTACTTTTTTCATGTTTATCTCCTGCAGCCTTTACTTACGGGCACCGGGGCCATTGACCACTAAACCGTTACTCATATAGGTTTGGAAGTATTCCAGATTACGGAACCCTTCAGCCTGCGGCTTTAATGGCTTGGAACGGGAATCACGGTGACAACCGGCATATCGGCGATGCAGAGTACCCAGGTTACCCCACTTGGAACGGAACACTGGCCAGTGAGTGACCTGCCCAAGCATCGGCCCCGGCAGATCCGCACGGATACGGATATTTGAGCCCTGCAAATGGCAGTTCGCACAGGAAAGATTCAGCTGACCACGCTTGGTATAAAAGAACTTTTTACCATCCAGATACGCCTGTAAAGCCCGGCTGTCATCTTCAGGAATCTGAATGTCGAAAACGTTATCTCTGGAGGTCCAGGCCATATATGCGGAGATACGGGCGATGTCACCCTTGCCCCATTTCAGCGGCTTTTCACCGTTATCCTCACGGCATTCATTAATGGCAAATTCCAGCGTTTTAACGGTTCCGTCTTCTTTATCCCAGTAAGGGAAATTCTGGCGGATACCAACACCTCCGTTTTCAAAGCAGTCGGCATAGCTTTTACCATTGGCGAATGGGGTATTAAATAATTCCTCGCCTTCCTCAATGGAAAACTCATAAGGTGGAAATTCTTCAATTTCCTCCCACTGCTCTCTGGATTCAGCATCCAGTGCATAAATGCCGTTAACGTAATCGTCGATTGCTACCCCGGGATAGCGTTTCTGATAAAACGCCTGTAATGCCAGCCGATCTGCTTCGGGATTAACAGTTTCAAGGTTAAACCCGCTATCGGCAGCCTGCAGCGGCAATCCCAGTGACAGCATTCCGGCGGTAACTAAGCCTGTTATTATTCTCATAATCCTTCTCCGCAATATGCGCTTATCCGCAACACCAGACCTACTTAATTTTGGCTGTCTCAGTTGCAGATGTACCGGTATTCTCTATCCAGCTGATAGACAGCTCTTCACCTTTGGCACCGCCGGCGAAGGTAAAAGAAAAATACGGGTTTTTAGACACAGCAGTCCCTAACTGTCCGGAAAAAACTGTGTTGCCCCCGTGCTGCACGGTAATTTCCTGAATAAACTTGGCCGGAATCACTTCTCCGGTTTTCTTATCTTTACGCTGACCGGTTTCCATTACATGCTTTGCCAGCATCTTTACCTTGGTCATACCGTCTTTAGCTTTTGCTTTAACTTTAAAAATACCCGCCATGGGAAAACTCTCCGTTATATTCGTTTAACCGCCGCAGCCACCGATGGTGACTTTGGTTTCACGGGCAGTGCTGAATAACTTGCCGTCGGCTTTAACAACGGCTGTTATGGTTGAGGTTTTGCCCATCCGGATACGTGTCGCAACACTGGCCTGAGTGCCGGCAGGAATCATGAATTCTGCGACCAGAGGGGTCGGATTATCCGCAACAAAAATGCTGATGCTTTCTACATTGGCCATTTCCGTGCTGACGGTCACCGGCACAACCGCGCCATTCTCCGCAATACTCGGGGCTTTAAGCACGATATCGGTGCTGTTAGCCGGTTCAGCATCAAACAATGCCTGCATTGCCTTTGCCTGATCATCTGAACTGAAAGCGTCCTTATTTCGGGCAGCAAAAGCTGCGCCGGGAATTACCGCACCTAAACCCACTAAAGCACTGCAGGCAAGCATAGCTTTAACCACAGTACGACGATGCATTGTCATAATTCTGTCCTCAAATACGTCTTAAAACGTCACTTAAAACTGATAAATATACTCAACCACGGCATCAATCTGATCCTCTGAGAGAATCCAGTGCTTGCCCAGCGGTGGCATGATAGTTAAAGGATTGTTAACCGTCGCGTCCCAGATCTGGGCACGCAGCTTGCGCTTATCCGGAAAGCGCTGTGCCATTGCAATCATAGGTGGCCCCTGATTACCGGCTAGTTTGGCATCCGGATCATTGATCTGGTGGCAGGAAATGCAGTTACCCTTGGATTTGTTCAGGAAAACATCCCGCCCCTGCTCTATCAGCGCATCTGAAGCTGCTGCCTGCACACTTCCAGCCAGGGATAACACGGCACCTGCCACAAACATTGAGATGTATTGCTTATGCATCGAAATCCCTCCGTCGTGCATATTAATAGCCCGACGGGGTACTCTGATCCGCCAGACCTGCATACTGTTTTTATTGTTTTACATTCACGAAACAGGGCAAAAGATGAGGCTTTTAGCGGTCGTGATCTGAAAACTTATAGCTGATAAGAATAAAATATAACCAAAAAGAATATATAAACAATTTTTAGCTATAAAATTTCATAAGGCTAAATGTACCAGACCCGTTGACCGGCTAACAAGCATGTAGACCGTAATTTTTGTGCTGATTTAGCGGTGTGACCAGTTTGGATGACGTTTATGGATAAAAGCATCAATGCCTTCCGCACAGTCATCCAGTTGCATATTGTCAGTCATTAACTGGCTGCAATGGTTATATGCGTCGGGTAAGGCCTGGTTAATCTGATGATAAAAACCTTTCTTTCCTAACCTGACTGCGGCTCTGGAATGTGCTGCTATTTTGCCGGCAACTTCAAACGTAAAGTTTTCCAGCTCAGATTCTTCAACATGCCAGTTAATCAGGCCAATCTCTGCTGCCCGCTGTGCACTGATCATCTCCCCCAGCAATAGCATTTCCATTGCATGTTTAGGCTGGACTGCCCGGCTAAGCGCGACCATGGGCGTTGAGCAGAATAAACCAATGTTTACCCCCGGCGTAGCAAACCTTGCAGTTTTCGCTGCAACAGCAAGATCACAACTGGCAACAAGCTGACAACCGGCTGCGGTCGCAATACCGTGTACCTGTGCAATCACTGGTATGGGTAAAGCAACTATCTGTTGCATTACCGCTGAACAGGTCGCAAAGATTCGCTGGTGTAAATGTCTGTCGTCAGCACTGCTCATTTCTTTAAGATCATGGCCTGAACAGAAACCCCGGCCATTTCCGGCAATGATGAGAACGCCAATTTCATCATCGTCAGCAACTGTCGTCAGCGCTTGTTGCATTGCTTCCAGCAATTCTAATGAAAGGGAGTTATACGCCTGCGGGCGGTTAAGACGTAACACCGCCAAAGCATCCTGACGCTCAAGAGTAACCAGTGACTGTTCCATAGCTTCCTCACGTATCTGTAATAGAAGCTATGAAACTAGCAAATCAATACCGGTCGGGCAGTAAAAATCGAAGGAATACACCTAAAGATGTATATGGGAATTTAACGCTTACGAAGCAGTTTTGTGAGCAAACGGTCCAGTTGATTGGCGAATTGCTGCCGCTCCTGCTGGCCAAGTTTTGGCGGGCCACCACTGACCATACCTGCGTCTCGCAGTTCAGCCATGAAGTCCCGCATATTAAGACGCTGGCGGATGTTTTCAGCAGTATAAAGCTCCCCACGGGGATTAATCGCAAGCACACCTTTTTCGACAACTTCAGCAGCCAGCGGAATGTCTGCAGTGATGACCAGATCATCCCCCTGACAATGTGCAGCAATATAGTTATCTGCCACATCAAAACCAGACGCTACCTGTACTGAACGGATATAGGCAGATTGCGGCACACGCAGAAACTGATTAGCCACAAGCACCGTGGGTATCTGCTTACGGTCCGCCGCACGGAATAATATTTCTTTAATCACGTTTGGGCATGCATCTGCATCAACCCAGACAGTCAAAGGTGCTATTGGCTGTTCAGTCATCAGAGCGCCAGGATATCGATCATTTCCGGCATAGCTGCAGGCGTTGCCTGTTTCAGACCTTTACCTTCCGGATACGCAATACCGTGGGCGTAACCATGCTGCAGACCTTTAAAGTCAAACAATTCAATATCTGCCAGATGAGAAGGCACGACATTTTGCAGTGAACGGAACATGGTTTCTATACGCCCGGGATGTTCTTTATCCCAGGTTTGCAGCATGTCTTTTACAACCTGGCGTTGTAAGCCATCCTGCGAACCACAGAGATTACATGGAATAATCGGGAACTCACGCAACTGTGCATATGCTTCGATATCCTTCTCACGGGCATAAGCCAATGGCCGAATAACCATATTTTTTCCGTCATCGCTGACCAGTTTCGGTGGCATAGATTTAAGCTTACCGCCGTAGAACATATTCAGGAAAAAGGTTTCCAGAATATCATCACGGTGATGGCCCAGTGCGATCTTGTTAGCACCCACTTCTTCTGCAAAACCATACAGCGTACCGCGGCGTAACCGCGAACACAGTGAACAGGTAGTTTTCCCTTCAGGAACTACTTCTTTCACTACGGAATAGGTGTCACGCTCGATAATATGAAATGGTACGCCCACCTCAGACAGGTATTCAGGCAATACATGTTCAGGGAAACCAGGCTGTTTCTGATCAAGGTTAACCGCCAGAATTTCAAACTGAATCGGCGCACTTTTTTGCAGATTCATTAAGATGTCCAGCATGGCAAATGAGTCTTTACCACCAGACAAACACACCATGACCTTATCGCCATCTTCAATCATATTGAAATCTTCAATGGCACGCCCCATTTCCCGCCGCAGGCGTTTCTGCAGCTTATTCAAACGGGTTTTATTTGCCTTTTCCAGCGCTTCGCTCATGGTGTTACTTTCACGTTGATTTTAAAAAGCGGCGATTATAGCCCAATTCCCTGTGGTTAGCAGTACTTCTGCCAGACAGAGTTTGCAACTGGGCAGACACAGATCAGTTATTTTTAAGACAATAAAAAAGCACCTGATCCGCTAGGAAAAGGTGCTTGATATGATATATCAGAAATCAGTTCAGTGACTGGATTTCTTCAACTTCTTCAGCAGACAGTACACTTGAACGATCAATGTTCAGCACTGCTAACAGCTCACCCATCGCATTCAGTACACGATACTTTGCCAATGTCAGATCACGTTCTGCGGCTAACAGCTGACGGCGGGATTCGAATAATTCGTTTTCCGCATCCAGCAAGTCAACCAGCGTACGGCGGCTCAGCTCAAACTGCTGTTCATAGGCCACCAGGGTTTTATCGCTTTCTTCGACATACTGGGCCAGAAAGCTCATCTGCTTATCGAGTAGCTGATAGGCGTTCCACGCAAGGCTGAGGCCTTCAGCAACCTGACGCTGTGCCCGTTCTTCGATTCCGGTCGCTTCCATCAACTGATAGTAAGCCTGCTTCTCACGGTATGTATCCGCATTACCATTGAACAGGTTATAACGCATACGGATCATGGCGGTACGGTCATTATTATGACCTTCGGTACCATCCAGATCGTCATTCCAGGTACCGCCCAGTTCTAATCGGACATCTGGACGGAATGCTGCATCCTGAACCCGTAACTGAGCTTCCGCAGCATCGACATCGAAACGGGCTGCCTGCAGCGTCGGGTGAACCTTACCAGCATGCTGAAGCGCTTCTTCATATGAAACCGGCATGTTGTCATCAACTGAGTTTACTGCCTGTAAATCCTCAGCTTCCAGACCGACAATTTTGAAATACCGCGCTTTGGCGTCCAGCAAATTATTTTCTGTAGACAGGTAATTAGCATGCGCCCGGCTCAGACGGCCTTTAACCTGCGAAAGATCTGATGCGGAGCTCAGACCGGATTCGGAACGCTCACGAATGCCTTCCAGAATTTCAATGTGGTCATTTAGATTTTGCTCAGCCAGACCCAGTTCATTCTGAGCAAAAACAACATTCAGATAAGCATCAGCCACATCAAGCGTGATATTTTCCGCTGCAGACCATAACTGATAACGGTGAGCGGTCGCTTCAGAGGTTACCCGGTCTACTTCATTGTTGGTACGGCTACCATCATATAACAGCTGAGAAAGCGTTAATGAGGCTTCTTTACGGGTCAGTTCAACATCTTCATGGCCATTTGCCGGCGTACGTGTGCTTGGACTGTCGGTCCATTCCTGGCCGTAGCCTAACGCCAGATCAACCGTCGGCAGATAGCCTGCCTTTGATATACCGATTTGTTTAGTCCTGCTCAGATACTGGCTCTTGATAATGCCAACATCCGGTGAACTCTCAATCGTATAAGCAGCGGCTTCCATCAGAGTCTGTGCCTGAGCAGCACCTCCGCAGGCTAACATCACTGCCAGGCCATACCTAGATAGTTTTAACATATTCCCCTTTTCCCCCCGAACTGTGGTCCCTGTTAGTTTCATCGTTCCGTCAGCGCTCGTTGTTGAGCTTTAAAAATCGGTTTTAGTAAATAATCTAAAACGCTCTTTTTTCCCGTCATTATATCGACTGTTGCCATCATTCCGGGAATGATTGGCAAGTCATCTTTACCCTTAGCTAAGCTGCTGTTATCAGTACGAATTCTGATGAGATAGTAAATGTTACCTTTTTCATCCTCAATACTGTCAGCACTGATGTGTTCCAGCTTACCTTCAAGCCCGCCATAAATGGCAAAATCATAGGCTGTCAGCCTGACAATGGCTTTCAGTCCTGGCCGAAGGAATGCAATATCCTTCGGTGCAATTTTCGCTTCGATCAACAGCTGGTCTTCTGTCGGTACAATTTCGACGAGATCCATACCCGGCTGAATAACCCCACCAAGCGTATTGACCAACAACGTTTTAATCGTTCCCTGAACAGGTGAAACGACTGTGGTTCGCTCAACTCTGTCCTTCAGGCCAACCTGCGCTTCTTTGGTCTGATTCAGTTTGGCCAGCATTTCATTCAGCTTACCCAAGCTTTCGGAGCGGGCGGCATATGCTACTTCACGTCGCTTATCAACAGCTTCCTGAATGCCTGATTTAATCTTTGGCGCTTCAAGCCTGGCACCTTCCAGTTCCTGCTTAAATCCATTCAGTTCCCGCTCAAGCTTTAAAACTTCGATTCTGGGGATTACTCCCTGTTCAGCCAGCGGCTTGGTAATTTTCAGCTCTTCAAGACTCAGACTGTAAGACCTTTCAAGGTGACTGATGCGCGATTGTAATTCCCGCTGCTCCTGTACCTTCTGATCTATCTGCCGTCCGATAATACTTAACTGGTTACGTAAATTACGCTGATATTCAGCCAGCTGTGCCTGCTCACGGCCTACCATCAACGGAAACTGTTCCTGAATCTCGTCTTCTATTTCAAGCGGAGACGCTATGACCTTTACATTGTCCTGCCAGTCATCCGGTGCAGCATCATCGTTAATATCAACACTTTTCAGTTCTGCACGTAACCGGGAGACCGATACTTTCAGGAATGCAGCTTCCTGTTCACGTTCCCTGAAGTCTGACAGAAAACGGGTATCATCCACCCTAACCAAAGGCTGTCCCGGCGATACTTCCTGACCTTCTTTTACAAAAATCTCTTCAACTATTCCGCCTTCAAGATACTGCACAACCTGAAGTTGCTGCGAAGGTATAACACTGCCTTCGCCACGGGTAATTTCATCCAGTTCCGCATAATACGCCCAGACAACAATCACCATCAGAAACGCAAAAACCGCCCACAGTAACACACGGGAACTGCGTGGCGTATCCAACAGCACAGCTTCAGCTGCACTATCGATAAACTCATGCAGTTCCGGATCTACGCTGACATTATCTTTTTTGGCTATCTTCGATGCCTGAGACATTTCAGACAACACCTGCTTCGCACTTGCCGGTGCTTTGCTTTCGGAGCCTTCCGGCTTTTCATTCATGCTGTTAACTGCTTCATTTTTATTAACTTCAGCATCTGCATCACGAATACCGGCCACATCTTTATCAAGTGACGACTGTACGTTTGCTGAATAGTCCTGTTGCTTTGTCATCAACCCTTATCCTCTCTGCTGCGCCTGGCCGCTTCGGGGGCCGCCTTCACGCAGCCAGTTGATCACTTCCAGCTTCGGTCCGTCGGCAATCAGACGGCCTTTTTCCAGCACGATAATACGGTCTACAACATCCAGCATGCTTGATTTATGCGTACTGAGGAAAATTGTTTTACTCTCATCCAGTTTCTTCAGCTGTTCCAGTAGCCGCTGTTCCGAACGTCTGTCCAGCTGGCTGGTCGGTTCATCGAGGACAAAAATCGGCGGATCCATGATCATCGCCCTTGCCGCTGCAACAGCCTGACGCTGGCCACCTGACAACTGACGGCCGCCTTCACCAACCTGCCGCTCGAGTCCGTCAGGATCATGATTGGTAAATTCAGTTACACCGCCCCACTCAGCAGCCCGTAACAACGCCTGGTCAGTCGCAAACGGCGTACCCAGCACGATATTATCCCGGATACTGCCAAAGAAAAGCTGAGTATCCTGAGTGATGCAGCCGATATTACGGCGTAATTCTGCAGGATGCAGTTGCTGGATATTAACACCATCAATCCGGATATCCCCTTCCGTCGGCACATACAGTCCCAGAATCAGTTTTTCCAGAGTACTTTTACCTGCGCCAATACTGCCGATCAGCGCAACCCGTTCACCGGGATTAATTGTAAAGCTGATATTGTTAAGTGCAGTGGATTCAAAGCCCGGATAGGAAAAGCTCACGTTATCAAATTCAATCTTGCCGTCCAGCTTGGAATGACTGACGTACTTACGTCCTTCCTCCTGTTCAAGCGGCATTTCCATTACCTGATTAATCAGGGTCATAGAAGACTTTGCCTGATTATATCGGGTAGCCAGTAATGAAACCTGTGCCATTGGTCCAACGGCCCGGCCACCAAGCATCACCGCGGCAATAATACCACCCATCGTTAATTCACCGGCTGCCACCAGATAGACACCCAGAATAATCACTGCCACTGTCATCATTTGCTGTAAGAAACTGGACAGACTTGAGGCACTGTTTGTTAACCGGCGGGTTTTAATATCATGCTTACCCATTTCACTGATCGACTGCTCCCAAAGCACCTGATACTTACTTTGGGAATCAGTAATCTTAATGGCTTCAATACCATATAAGCCCTCAATCAGGGTGGCCTGCTTTTGCGAAGACAGCTTGGATGTCAACTCAATCTGCTGCGCCAGAGGCTTCTGCAAGTACATGCTATAGCCCAACAGAATGACAATCACAACGATAGGAATAACAACCAGAGGTCCGCCTACCGCCCAGATAACCAGTAAGAAAATAATCGTAAAGGGTAAATCCACAAGCGCACTGATCGTCGCCGATGTAATGAATTCCCTGATCGCTTCAAAAGACTGCAGGTTATTCGCAAACGCCCCGACAGACAGCGGCCTGGCTTCCAGGCGAATACCCATAACCCGGGAAAAGATTTTCGCCGATAGCTGCAGATCCAGTTTTTTACTGGCAACATCGATAAAGTAATAGCGGAGTTTTCGTAACAGAAAATCAAACAGAAATACCAGTGAAACCCCGACTGCCAGCACCCATAATGAATCAAAAGCCAGATTGGGAACAATCCGGTCATAAACGTTCATTACAAACAGAGGTGATGCTACAGCGAAACAGTTAATCAGCAATGAAGCAACCAATACATCCCGGTAAATCGGCATGACCTGCATGACCGTTCCCCAGAACCAGTGTTGTTTTTTATCACCCAGTACTTCCGGGCTGCGCTGATCGAACTGATATTTCTTCTTAACGTAAAATACATTGCCGGTAAAACTGTCTGCCAACTCATCTATTGGCAGGATCATCTCACCATCACCCACTTCAGGCTGAAGGATATGCGCTTCGCCTTTCTCGTGATCCACTTTAAGAAGAATACAACAGCGCCTTCCCTTGAGCAGTAGGACACAGGGTAATAACAGGTTATGTATCTGAGAAAGATTTTGTCGGGCAAGACGTGCAGCAAGACCGGCACGTTCTGCAGCTCTAGGAAAGAGTTCCACATCTAACTGGCCGTCAACAAGAGGCAAACCACTGGTCAGAGAATCGGCGGAAGCCGGCATACCGTAATATCTGGATAAAGATACTAGCGCATCAAGCAAAGGGTCGACAAAATGCTCCTGCTGTGAACCAACTGCCCAGTCAGCGTCTAACTGCGTCACTTTATAAAGACTCCATCGAAACTTTGATCCATGTAAAATCCCCGCTGCTTCATTCAAACAAAACAGCGGGGCTTATCTCCTTCGTGTATTAAACTATTAAAGTAGTATCGTTCACAAGTTTATTGAGCAATTCTGTCTCATTTGCAGTGCCTGTTGCGCTTTGCAAATCACTCAGACTCTGACCATCAAAACGGATTTGTTGCTGAACTTCATTGGACGAATTGGAAACATTCAGTACCACACCGTCAACCGAATCCTGGAAATCCAGATAGGTTGATAAGTCAGTACCGTCAGTAATGCCCATATCGTCCAGCATGTCAGACAAATCAATCTTATCGTTGGCAACATCGAAGTCAGTAATACGGTCAAACGCAGGCGCTGCTGTTGTACCCTGATCACCGGCATTCCAGTCGAAGATATCATCATCAGCACCGCCGGTCAGAATATCATTGCCAGCTCCACCAATAATGACATCATTACCTGCCTGACCATTAATAGTATCTGCTCCTGAAGTGCCTACAATACGGTCACTGAATGCAGTTTCATTGCCTGGTGTAACATGGTCGATAATACCGTCATTGTTATTATCTTTACCCCGGCCAATCTGCAGGTCAAAGTTACCCGTTGTCTGATCACCATCATCATCAGATAAGGTATACCCAAACTTCTCTGTAACCTCTGTATTCAGGGCAAGGTTGCTACTTGGTGTATAAACATATTCACCTGTCGCAAAATTCACCAGGAACGAACCGTTAAGATCAGTCGTGATAATCAGCTCAGCCGGATTGGAGGTTGTCGTCGCCATTCCCGGCGGGAAAGTCAGTGAACCGCTGCCACCATTGCCGTCCGGATCATACGAATATGTCTGTCCGTCAACGGTTATGCTTTGCAGATAACCACCATCAGCACCGAACTTATCATTATTCAGGCTACCCGGAAGATTACCTGTTACCGGTTCGCTCAAGGTACTGATCAGCTCATTTGCCAACTGATCAGGATCGGTAACAACAATACCGCCACGGTCTGGCTGAACTTCGTTGAGTGTATTGTTTACAGGGGAGTTGTTCTCCGCTGCATACTCACCGTCATAAGCCAGTGGATCCAGGAACTGAGGGTCAATATTCGATGCAAAACCAACTGCATGAGAATCAATTTCGTTATCCTTCAGGAAATTCCGCCAGGTACTGATCTCATTACCGTTAATACGGTTATCATTACCACCGTTAGGCTCACCATCTGATAAGAAGTAAGAAACGTTCTTAACCTCTACACCCGGCTCATCAACCAGTGCACCATCAACACCCGGTGTACCGGACTGAGTAAAGCCGTTCGCACCACGGGCAGCATTATATGCATCCTGATAGTCTGTACCGCCGCCTGGTGTGAAGATATTACTACGGCTGCCGCTACTGCCATCACCAATCAACGCCAGTGCTTCCGAAGCGGTCATCCAGGTCTGTGTAGTCGCAGAGCTGGAGAAGGTGACAAACTTAACCATCACATCACCCGCTGCCTGCTGGGCTTCAATTACTGCTTTGATGGATTTCAGCAACACTTCCATACGTTCAGGGTTCGATGCTGAAATGGCCTGGTTAGGATTATTAGCTCCCCACCCCATACTGCCTGACTTATCAATGATAAACATCAGGTTAGTATTCTGCTGATCAATCACCAGATTCTGAGTGAAGTCACCGGCAACCGGCATATCATCTTCTACTGCTACAGAGAATGTTCCGGCAGAGGATGTCACACCGCCTTCTGTTACAGTGAAACCAAAGTCCAGACTCTGAACATCTTCAACGCTCTGGGAGTCATGATCAATCGGCGCCAACAAAGTAACTGTATAGTCCGCCTGATGATTATTACCAGTACTGCTGACATCACCAACTACAAGAGTTGCTACATCGAATGCCGGATCGCCGCCGGAAGCAGCAACAGATCCCGTCAGAGTTTTGCTGGCTGCATCCCAGGTCCATACAACAGGCTTACCGTCAGACTCGATGCCGGAAGGTCCGGATAAAGTAAATGTAAACGGCTGATTACCTGGCTGAGCAGTTGCATTCACATCAGTGAAAGTAAGCTGGCCTGTCGCTGAGACATCGTTGGTTGTATCAGTTGCGCCCGGCGCCTGTGAAGTATCACCGTTGACAACGGTATCACTGATACCGCCTGCCAGACCTTCTTCAGAGACGGTTGCAGTAGTACCCGTCAGATTTGTAGATGCCTGATTAGGATTAACGGTTATTTGCAGAGTTGAATTAACAGTACCTGTACCGTCAGTGACAGCATAAGTAATCGTCGGTAAGGTACCGTTGTAACCACTGACAGGCGTAAACGTATACTCACCATCAGACTCAACAGAAATTGTACCGATACTGTTCCCCAGATTCACAACGTTGCCATTAGCAACATGTGTAGTTGAACTACCAGCCACGGTGAAACTGACAACACTGGCAGAAGACTGCTGACCATCATCCGTTGTTACATTGTCCAGCAGGTTACCGGTTGCAGCTTGATTAGACTCTACAGTAACAACCTCAGCCGCATCAGCCAGATCACTGACAGGATAAACTGTCAGGAATACAGTCGCAGTGTCTGTACCACCATTACCATCGGAAATAGTGTAATCAAACTGCGCAGGTCCGAAGTAATCAGCATCAGGTGTAAACGTGATACCGGTGATATTACCGTTGCCATCCGTTGTCGTCTGAAGCGTACCGTTCTGAGGATTGGATACACCGGTTATCACCAGAGTATCGTTTTCAGGATCAGTATCATTCGCCAGCAATGTTGCAGCCGTAAAATCTATCGGCTGATCTTCTGGTGTGCCAAATCCATTACTCAACTGGAACGTATTCAGTTGCTGGTATGTAGAACCGCCATCACTGCTTAACTCAGGTTCAAAGACATACTGCCCGCCCTGATCCCAGTAAATGATCTCAATGGTATGCGAACCGCTCTCCGTAATGGTAAACGATGGATGTACATCGCTACTTGGCGCCTGAATCTGATCAACAATCGCTACAATTTCACCGTCAATCTTTATCTGGTAACCATCATCCGCGTTCACTCTGAAGTTATAGGTACCAGCAGCCAGCTGAATATTACCCTGCATCTTAATGATGGCATCGGACGTTGTAGCCGGATCAGCAGACAAAGTGGCCGCATCAGAACCGAGGAAATTCTGCAGGTTAGTCCCGTTGCCCAGATTACCGTTACCCGCTGAGTAATAAACCTGCTTCGCAAGGAAGGTTGCATCCGGATTATTGGCATCAATAAACGTTTGAATCTGAGCGATACGGGTCAGGTTAGGGCCGTCAGGACCCTGCGCGTAACCGTAGTACTCACTCTGCAAACCAACCAGATCACCCGGACCATAGTCATCTATAGCATCAGGTTCGGTTATCGTACCGATTCCCTGAACAGGTGAAGCGTTCTGGGCAGTTTCTGCTGACAGAGTTAACGTTTCCTGCCCTTCAGCATCATCCGCATCATCAACCGTCGGAACCCGTATAGTAAAGTCGGTATCGCCAGCCGGCACATTGATCACTGCATTGCCTGAACCATCAAGGGTTACAGGCGTAAAATCAGTACCGTTGAAGCTGATAAGTACCGGAGTATCAGTATCCGTACCTAATGTGGCTGTTACACCAGACAGGTTGATGGTTACTGCAGTGGCTGTCGTGCTCTCATTACTTAATGTAACACTGAAGTCTAGAGCATCACCTTCCTGTGCAGTCGGACTACTTACTAAACTAACAGTAGTAACGTCATCATCAATGACCAGTGTTGTTACCTGATTATCAGCATGCTCTTCCACGTTCTCAAACGCGCCGCTGTCTGTGATAGAGGTAATATCTACAATGATATTTTCATTCGGCTCTGATACAGCATC
>NZ_JAFIDL010000105.1:0-286 GCF_017051665.1 Aliamphritea spongicola | reverse complement strand
CAAGAACACTGGCTGCGCACCGTCAACAGCGTGGACTACACGCCGCCGCGTGCCGGGGAGAACCTGGCCGACCATGCGCCGCACTTCTGGCAGTGGCTGACGCGGGCCGCCGGGGGCAATCACGACAAGCAGGAGCGCATCCTCGCGGCGCTCTTTATGGTGCTGGCCAACCGCTATGACTGGCAATTGTTCCTTGAAGTGACCGGCCCGGGTGGCAGCGGCAAGAGCGTCATGGCCGCCATCGCCCGGCTGTTGGCCGGGGCCGACAACACCACCTCTGCCTCCA
>NZ_JAFIDL010000104.1:0-287 GCF_017051665.1 Aliamphritea spongicola | reverse complement strand
TGTGGCCGTCGGGGGTGCCGTCAGGCATTTCCGCCCAGGCCTCCAGGGCTTGTTCCATGCGCGAGGCCAGTGCTTCCAGCTCCTGAATGCGGGCGCGAATCTGCGGCAGCCGGCTGGCCAGCAAGTCGCGCACCAACGGGCAGGGCGAATCGCCCTGGTCGGCGTGGGCCAGGATGTCGCCGATCTCGGCTACGCTGAAACCCAGGGTGCGGGCGCGCTGAATAAAGCGCAGCCGCTCCAGGTCGGTCTGATTGAAAAGCTGATAGCCATTGGCCGGGTCGCGGGCC
>NZ_JAFIDL010000103.1:0-288 GCF_017051665.1 Aliamphritea spongicola | reverse complement strand
GACGACGAATGCCGATCGCCGAGTGAGGCGAACCAGGCCGGCAACGCGCGCTCGCCGTGGCCGAACAACGCATAGGCCACCCCGGCCAAACGCACCGGGATCCAGTCCAGCCAGTTCAGCAGATGATCAATGCCCGACTGCGAACGCTCCAGCGGCGTATTGTGGCGCGCCAGCCAGGTTTGATAGGCGCGCAGGAAGGCATATCCCGCCAGCGCGATCGGCCCGTACGGCCCAAAGACCACGAACCAGAACAGCGGCGCCAGGTAATAACGGAAGTTGATCCACAGC
>NZ_JAFIDL010000102.1:0-288 GCF_017051665.1 Aliamphritea spongicola | reverse complement strand
TTTATTCAGTAGATGGGCATTGGGAAAATATAGAAAGATGATCGATGCTTCGGAGAAGTTACTCTCCGAATTGTAAAAAGAGAAGGAAGCTACTAGACAGCTTCCTTTTTTATTTCATCATATAACCGCTTTACTTGAACATCTCCATATCCGTAGATAGGAATGCGGTTTCTGAATTCCCTGAAGACTTTTGGGAAGTCATCAACACCAAGATCTTTGATGATCTGGATAATTGTTGCTTTGGGTTTGCCTGGATATTCCCCATGAGGGATTCTGTCTTTCCAAGCC
>NZ_JAFIDL010000101.1:0-288 GCF_017051665.1 Aliamphritea spongicola | reverse complement strand
ATCATGAAGGAAAACATGGAGAACTACCGGCACTATCAGACCAAAGGGCTGATCAATAAGGATCAGCTCACCAACCAGGTGGCGCTGTATTACCAGCAGCAGAACAACCTGCTGGGCCTGTCCGGCCAGAACGAACAGAATGCGCTGCAGATCACCGCGCTGGAAAGCCAGATCCATATCCAGGCTGCCGAATTCGACAACCAGATTTACCAGATGGAGCTGCAGCGCTACGAGCTGCAAAAGGAGCGGCAAAACATAGATGCCACTGGCGATATTATCGTTCGCGCG
>NZ_JAFIDL010000100.1:0-288 GCF_017051665.1 Aliamphritea spongicola | reverse complement strand
ATCTCGTCGAGGAACAGCGTGCCGCCGTCGGCCTGTTCAAAGCGTCCCTGACGGATTTGGTTCGCGCCGGTGAAGGCGCCTTTCTCGTGGCCGAACAGCTCGGACTCGATCAGATCCTTGGGAATAGCGGCCATGTTCAGGGCGATGAACGGCGACTTGGCGCGCGGGCTGTGGCGGTGCAGCGCATGCGCCACCAGTTCCTTGCCTGTGCCGGATTCGCCGTTGATCAGCACGCTGATCGACGAACGTGACAGCCGGCCGATGATGCGAAACACGTCCTGCATCGCC
>NZ_JAFIDL010000099.1:0-288 GCF_017051665.1 Aliamphritea spongicola | reverse complement strand
CTCCTGCCATTCAGGGGAGACGTAGTGGATCAGCGCGGAGACGGCCTGCCGCTGCAGGGTTTGGGCCACCGCGACGTCGCGGACCCCGGCCAGGTTGCGGCTGACGAGGCGGACGTAGTCCCGCGCGGGCATCTCGCCGTCGCGGGTCATGTCCCACGCCGCGGCGAAGACGAGCGCGCGCGGCAGCGACTCAACAATCTCGCCGGCGCTCTCCACGACCGTGCGCAGGCTCTGCTCATCCAACCGCAGTTTGATGAAGGTGAGGTCGTCGTCGTTGAGCAGGACCAG
>NZ_JAFIDL010000098.1:0-288 GCF_017051665.1 Aliamphritea spongicola | reverse complement strand
AATATCGAGAGGGAAGCAGGAGGAACCGCCATGACCGCCGCTATCGCCGCCGACTTCACCGCCACCCACACCGACAACGGCATCCTCATCACCGGCCGCAGCGGACGCCACTACCTCGCCCGCACCATCGGGGGTCTCGTAGAGGTGTACCGCGCGAACCGGCGTGGTGAGGCCAGGAACCGCCGCGTGTACACCGGTCCCGCGCCGGCGCGCCGGGCGGAGCTGTTCACCGCGCTCGCCAAGGCCGGGGTTCGCTGATCCGGCCGCAGTGCCCGTCCTCCACGAGAT
>NZ_JAFIDL010000097.1:0-288 GCF_017051665.1 Aliamphritea spongicola | reverse complement strand
TAACGATACATTTACGCCGGATTAGCGCTTGTACATTTGTCTTACTTAATTCTCGTTACAGGATTTAAATTGTTAAAGAGCGTTTAAAGCAAAAAGCTTTAAAAGATAGTCACTTAAGCGTGAATATTTTTTAAAACTCTTTTCTAAACTTGAGCGAAATCTCGATCATCACTGCCAGATTTTTGCTTAATCAAGGCGAAGCATGACGACGCATAGCCTGCTATGCGAGGAATGTTTCAACGAAGAGTAAGGAAAAATTGGTAGGCCTGAGTGGACTTGAACCACCGA
>NZ_JAFIDL010000096.1:0-289 GCF_017051665.1 Aliamphritea spongicola | reverse complement strand
GCCCCGGCCCTGGACATCGCCTCGTCCACCAGCGCGGGATCGCCGCCGCTGAGGAACAGGACCGCGCTGTCGTCGGCCGGAAGCGCGCCCGGCAGCTTCTGCGCGGCGGCCCCGTCCTGGATGAAACACAGCCGGCCCTTGTCCCTGGCCACGTCCAGTCCGGGCGGCAGGAAATACACGTGGCCCGGCTCGATGGTGGCGTCCTCCTCAGCCAGGGTGGCGGTCAGCGGAGTCGCCCTGCCCATCTGCCGGACCAGGCGGTCATAGCGGCCGCCGTCCAGGCGCAGGC
>NZ_JAFIDL010000010.1:0-164830 GCF_017051665.1 Aliamphritea spongicola | reverse complement strand
TCAAGCGAGGTGCGTATTCTACTCAACACCCGGTGGAAGTCAACGGTTATTTTCAGAAGATTTTGATTAATTCCGAAGAAGTTATCAAAACCGGAAAAGTAACCTTTTGTTCCGGTCGAATCAGTTATCTCACACTTTAAAACAAGTTGTTTTTCAGCGGGTTATTCTGACTCTCATTAAGTGCATTTTGCTGCGTTGTCGCGGCCCTGTGTCTCAATGTGGGGGCGTATTATAGGCACGCTGACCGAAGAGTCAACAGCCTTTTTGAATAAAACTGAAATTAGCTTTTCAGGCAGTCATTAACGTATATCAGGAACATAAAAAACCCCGTCTTATCAGACGGGGTTCACCACCCTGAACCTTATTTATATTTTGTTATGACACATAGCTTAGCGGCACAACGGTTTGCCATAAAAGCACACTGGTAACAATCATACCCACCAGCGTACACAGGCCGACTGTCAGTATTGAAGAAGAAAAGAAGAATGCACGGTCTTCAGGAATCTCCATTATGACCGGCACACCCACGTATAACAGGTAGACCGAATAACAGAGCGCCGCCAAGCCGACCAGCACATTGAACCACAGCATTGGATACAGCCCTGCCAACCCGGACATAAACAACGGTGTCGCTGTAAAGGTTGTCAGTATCAGACACTCATTCATATCCACGTGACCGCCATAGGTCTTTTCCATCCAGTGAATAGAATAGGCAATAAACGCTACCGCAACCCAGCAGGCAAAGTAAAACGCTACCGCTGCTGATAATGCACTTCCCACCGTAAGCTTAACGAAATCATTACCGGTCAGACTCCAGCCTATCTGTGTAGTACCGATAAACATGCACACTGCAGGAATAGCTGCCAGGATACTGATTTGCGCCATAAAGACATGCGCAATACTGTAGCGTTCTTTGTGAATGGATCCCCACTCTTCTTTCGGGTGGTGAAACATGCCAACCATATGATGTATAAACATGATACTTCTCCTAATTTTGAATTTAAGGCGTATCAGTTGGCTATGACCGACTCCCATTTTTCGGTATTAAGCGTACTCACGCCCCAATTACGCAGCTAGGTCCGTAACCTGTTGCCGCTCCATCAGACACTCATCTTTCCTCTAGAGTCCGAATACTAATTCCATTGAATAATGATCAATTAACAACACCACAAACAGCCACATTATGTAGTAGATGCTGTATCTGAACATGGCCATCTGGCTACCGGATACATCGGTAAATACTTTCCAGCCCCAGTGTAAGAACCTTATGTTCAGTACGCTGATCCCCAGTAAATAGATCAGCCCGCTCATGCCTGTTAAATAAGGTAATGCTGTTGTGGCCACCATTAACAGGCTGTATAGCAATATCTGTATCTTTGTATATGTCTCACCATGTGTCACCGGCAACATTGGAATACCTGCATTCTGGTAATCAGCTTTTCTGGCCAGACACAGTGACCAGAAGTGCGGCGGCGTCCACGCAAATATTATCAGTACTAATAATAGACTGTTCGCTTCAATACTGCCGGTTATTGCCACCCACCCCAGCATCGGGGGCGCAGCACCGGCAATACCGCCGATAACAATGTTCTGTGGTGTCGCTCTCTTCAGATACACCGTATAGACCACCGCATACCCCAACAGAGCTAACAGTGTCAGTACCGCCGTTAACGGATTCACTAACAATGCAAGTATTGTCAGACCTGTTACAGAAATAACACAGGCAAACATCAATGCCTGTTGCTGTGAAAGCCTTCCCTGAGGTAAAGGCCGGCGACGGGTACGGTACATTTTTTCATCAATTTTATTATCCAGTACATGATTAACAGCCGCCGCGCCTCCGGACGCCAGACCGATACCAACCGTGGCCCACAGCACCAGATGCCAGGGTGGCAACTCAGTACGCGCCAGAAACATGCCGACAATTGCCGTCAATAACATGACAGCAACAACCCTGGGTTTACACAGTTCCAGATAGTCCCGCCACTGTACATGCTGAAGACTTCTCACGGATTTAGACTGCGCCATAGTGCACCTCCGTTCTGACTCTCTGATATAGCCAAAGTAAACTGACCAGCAATAACACCGCGCCTGAATGATGCGCCATTGCCAGCCCCAGCGGTAAACCGAAAATAATATTGCCAATGCCCAACCCGATCTGAGCCGCGACCACCAGCAGTACACACACCAAAGGGCTGCGCAGCGCCGGCCGGCGAAACAGTATTACTGCCATTATTAACAGATATGCACACAGCAACACCGCTACCCCTCTGTGTGTCATCTGGATCGCCGCTCTGGCTTCCAGCGATAACATGCCGCCTTCGTAATTCGGACCGATCGGTGCGGAAACATCAAAACCCGTTTTAAAGTCCAGCAGGACTGTCTGATCATCCGCACACTGCAACCAGTGAGGGCATGACCAACCTGCATAGTTAGCACTGGTCCATCCTCCCAGCACCAATTGAGTAAACAGCAGTATTACTGCACCTCCCACCAGCCAGTGATGGCTTTTTCTTTGCTGTTCTTTTGCCGGAGAGTCCTTCAGCCGCTGATATAATCTGATCAGTAAACTCAGTGTCAGCAGGCCCCCCAACAAGTGCAGGGTTACCACCACCGGTAACAACTTTAATGTTACCGTCCACATACCGAATAGCCCCTGTGTTATCACCAGCAACAAGAGTCCGTATGACAGATACACAGGATAATCCCCTTGCTTACGATGGCGATAAGCGAACCAGGCCAACAGCATAATCACCATACCCAGTGATGAAGCCAGATAGCGGTGTACCATCTCGATCATGCCCTTGCTGACGTCTACCTGTCCGCCGTATGTCTCTTCAGCAAGCGCAATTTCTGTCGGTGTCATTGGCACGACAACCTGCCCGTAACAACCGGGCCAGTCCGGACAGCCAAGCCCGGCATTATTCAGCCGGGTCCACGCCCCCATGGACACCACAACCAGCGTCATGAGAATGGCCAGCAAACAGATTCGCACCGGCCAGTAGTTTTGACGATCAGAGCTGTTCAGATGCATAGGGCTCACCCGATCTTGGATACTTTAAGAAGACGCTTCAGGTCATCCAGAATATCTCTGGGAGACTGCTCCAACCGGTAGCTGAGCACCGGGTTACCCAGAGGGTCCACCAGCACAATGCTCTGCCCGGCACCGACAGTTACATTTGCCAGCCGAGGTTCTACCCGGTCTGAATCACGCCCAAGTGCGGTCTTAATTTTATCCAGACGCTGCATCCACGCCTGGCAATCAGACTGGCACTGCGGACTTAACATGATCAGTTGCCAGCGACCATTCGCAACCACCTGCTCTCCCTGTTGCAGCGGGATCTGCTCATTGTCACTGATAATCAGTGCACCGTTATTCACTTTTCCTGCAGGTTGCCACCAGCCACCAAAGTAGCTCAGCATGGCAAAGAACAAAGGCAATACGGCAACACCAATCACTAACCAGAGGCTGGAAACTTTTGTCATCATTTACCCCCTTATTCAACTACAAGCTTTATTGTTTGCAGATCTTTGCGCCAATGGCGCCAGCCAAACACAATCAGGCATACGGTTAATGCAATACTCATCATGAACCACTGAAAGGCATACCCTATATGCCGTTCAGGCGGCATATTCACAGGCACCCATCCAACCTGAACATCCGGCAATACAGGCTTGCTCATTCTTATTACCTGCGGATAAAGCTCCACATCCAGGGCAACGGATATAGCCTGCAAATCAATCTGCTGAATCCGCTGTGGCCAACCTTCCTGCCAGTCCGTATGGCCTAAAGTAAAACCCCGCACCGGTGTCATTAAGCGTCCTGTTGCATCTATGTCCCCGACAGGCAAAGTAACATCCGGTAAATACTTCCTGTCAGGATCCGCGGGCAGCCAGCCCAGATTCAGTAACACATACTGTGGTGACGCCTTCACATCTAATATCACCAGCACTTCGTAACCCACCTGCCCCTGCCAAACACGGTTATCCAGAAACAAAATTCTCTGTTGCAGCAACTTTCCTTGAAGCTCAATTTGCCGGCCATCGTACTCAGCTGTATCAGTACTGTGGACAGGTAATGCAGATAACACCGAAGCCGTTGATTCCCAACGCACCAGAATTTGCTGTTTTTGCTCTGCACGCTCCAGCTGCCAAACCCCTAATCCCGACATAACCGGTACAAGCACCACCAGCAGTCCAAAAACCAACCGCTTGCGCCAACCCCAGCTATGTTCTTTACTCATATCAGTATCCCTAAAGCGGATTGAGTTTTACCGACACGGAGATTGCAGATCATGCTGATAAAAACTGCCATTCTGATTGTGCTTGCCGCGGTACTGTATTCACTGTTCTCCGGGCTTTACTATCTGGTCCGCGACCAGGGTGCTTCCCACCGCACCTTACATGCCCTCTCCGTGCGTATTACTCTCACTGTCCTGCTGCTTGCCTTACTTATTTACGGTTTCTATTCCGGTGAGCTGATGCTACGCAGCCCCGTGCCTGTGATTACTGAATAATCAGAAGACATATACGAACAGAAACAAGCCGATCCAGACCACATCCACAAAGTGCCAGTACCAGGCAACGGCCTCAAAACCAAAGTGTTTCTCACTGTCGAAATGCCCTTTAAGAATCCGTAGCCAGATAATAATCAGCATCAGGGTTCCCAGCGTCACATGCATACCGTGGAATCCGGTCAGAATGAAAAAGGTGGCACCGTAGATACCCGCATGTAACGTCAGACCCAGTTCGTTATAGGCTTCGGCATACTCAAGTGCCTGGAAGTAAACAAAAACGAGTCCCAGCAAAATCGTAATAAGCAGCCAGAGCTTGATACCTCCCCGGTTATCCTTCTTCAGGGCGTTGTGCGCGAAAGTAACCGTGATACTTGAGGTCACCAGTATGACGGTATTGAGTAACGGTACATGCCAGGGGTCAATCACCGCCTGCGCCCCCGGAAACAATTCCATATCGGGGGTATTTAATAACGGCCAGGTGGCTTCAAACCCCGGCCAGAGCATATTCGCCGCACCTTTTGCCCCTTCACCACCTAACCAGGGAACCGCGAGTGTACGTACATAAAACAGGGCACCGAAGAAGGCTGCAAAAAACATTACCTCAGAGAAAATAAACCACCCCATCCCCCAGCGGAATGACCGGTCCATCTGCGCAGAATACAGGCCAGCCTGACTCTCCTTAATCACATGGCCAAACCAGCCCACCAGAATCAGCCCAAGGAGTAAGGCACCAATCAGTAAGGTAACCAGACCCGCGCCACCACCGGCATCAGCCGATAAAGCGTTAATCAGACTGCCGGCACCAAACGCCATAAGAAACAGCGCAACAGATGCCAGAATCGGCCAGCGGCTTTCCTCGGGGACGTAGTAGGTTTCATGACTCATAGTTGAACCTCCTCACTGCCTGACGCAGCGGCGAGTGTATCTTCAGGTGTAATATCGAAAAGGGTATAAGAGAGGGTGACCGTCTTAATGTGCTCAGGTAGGGCATCATCCAGTACAAACAGCAGAGGCATTTCCCGCTGCTCCTTAGCATTCAGTGGCTGGCGGTCAAAACAGAAACAGTTCACTTTACGCAAATACTGCGCAGCTTCAGCCGGCGCCACGCTGGGTACGGCCTGGGCAATCATGTAGCGGTTTGTAGGATTGGTGGCTATATAAGCGGTTTGTTTCATCTCACCTATATAGACTTCCATACTGGATTCGCTCGGCCGGAATTTCCATGGCATTCCGGCATTATTCACCGCAATCAGTTGTACCTGTATCCGGCGGCTAACATCGCTGGTCACGGCTTCTTCAAGGGGACCGGTATTCAGCACCTTGCCGTTGAGGCCGGTTACCCGGCAGAAAACATCGTATAAAGGCACCAGAGCAAAACCAAAGCCAAACATCAGCACACAACTGAGTGTCAGGCGAAGAATCAGGCGGCGGTGAGTTGCTCTTTGCTCAGCCATAAGATCACCTTAATCAACCTTCGGCGGCTGGCTGAAACTGTGATACGGCGGCGGTGAAGACAGCGTCCACTCCAGCCCGTGAGAACCTTCCCAGACACGGTCAGTTGCTTTTTCCCCACCTCTGGCACAACAGACAATATTGTAAATAAACAGTAACTGCGCAAAGCCGAACATAAACGCCCCGACAGATGCCACCATATTGAAATCAGCAAACTGTAAGGCGTAATCCGGAATCCGGCGCGGCATGCCCGCCAGACCAATAAAGTGCATCGGGAAGAAAGTAATATTCACACCGATGAATGACAGCCAGAAATGCAGCTTGCCCATGGACTCGTTATACATATTGCCGGTCCATTTCGGTAACCAGTAATAGGTCGCCGCCATAATCGAGAATACCGCCCCCGGCACCAGCACATAGTGGAAATGAGCAACCACGAAATAGGTATCGTGATACTGAAAGTCCACCGGTGCAATCGCCAGCATCAGCCCGGAAAAACCGCCAATGGTAAACAGCACCACAAACGCCACAGCAAACAGCATCGGCGTTTCGAAGGTCATTGAGCCGCGGAACATGGTGGCGATCCAGTTAAAGACTTTTACCCCGGTCGGTACCGCAATCAGCATCGTGGTGAACATAAAGAACAACTCACCGATCAGCGGCATTCCCACGGTAAACATGTGGTGTGCCCAGACAATAAACGACAGGATCGCAATCGAAGAGGTGGCATACACCATTGAGGTATAACCAAATAATTTCTTCCGGGCGAAGGTCGGAATGATCTCCGACACGATACCGAAAGCCGGCAGGATCATGATGTACACCTCAGGGTGACCGAAGAACCAGAACACGTGCTGGAACAACACCGGATCACCACCACCGGCGGCATTAAAGAAACTGGTACCGAAGTGAATATCCATCAGCATCATGGTCACCACACCGGCCAGTACCGGCATAACAGCAATCAGCAGAAATGCTGTGATCAGCCAGGTCCATACGAACAGAGGCATTTTCATGAACGTCATGCCCGGAGCCCGCAGGTTAAAGATGGTAGCAATGATGTTGATCGCCCCCATGATGGAACTGATCCCCATCATATGAACGGCGAAGATAAAGAAAGTCACACTGGGAGGAGCATAGGTGGTTGAAAGCGGAGCATAAAAGGTCCAGCCAAAGTTTGGCCCGCCGCCTTCCATAAACAGAGTCATCAGCATCATGCTGAAGGCAAACGGCAGAATCCAGAAACTCCAGTTGTTCATCCGGGGGAGCGCCATATCCGGTGCGCCGACCATCATCGGTATCATCCAGTTAGCCAGCCCGACAAATGCCGGCATCACCGCACCAAACACCATGATAAGACCATGCATCGTGGTCATCTGATTGAAAAAATCAGGCTGAATCAACTGTAATCCCGGCTGAAACAACTCCGCCCGAATGGTCAGCGCCATACAGCCACCCACCATAAACATCACCAGGCTGAAAATCAGATACATGGTGCCGATATCTTTATGGTTCGTGGTATACAGCCAGCGGGTAATGCCTTTAGACGGGCCGTGGTGATGACCCGTTGAAGCAGTTTGCTCAAGCGTACTCATACCCACCCCCTACTCTTCTTTCAGCTGTTTTATTTGCTGCGGTGTGATCATGCCGCCATCATTGCCCCAGGCATTACGCTCATAGGTAATAACTGCTGCCAGATCCACATCGCTTAACTGCTCACCGAACGCCTGCATTGCCGTACCGGTCCGGCCAAACACCACAATCCGGGCATGTTCCATAAGACCGTCGCTGGCCATCAGCGGTGTATTCACCAACCCAGGGAAAGCTCCCGGAATACCCTGACCATTTGCCTGATGGCATGCCAGACAGCTGGTTTTGTAAACTTCTTCACCCTTGCTGATCAGCGCTTCCTTCGTCCAGGTCTGTTCCGCTGCAGCCTGCGCAGCCTCCTGCGCCTGAGTCTGGGACGCTAACCACAGTTGATAATCCGCCTCACTGCGGGCATCCACCACCACCGGCATAAAGCCATGGTCCCGGCCACAAAGCTCCGCGCACTGCCCCCGATAGATGCCTGGCTCATCAACAATCGTCCAGGCTTCGTTAATAAAACCGGGAATCGCATCCTGCTTAACCGCCAGTTCCGGCACCCACCAGGAATGAATCACATCATTAGCCGTAATCAGGAAACGGACTTTCTTACCCACCGGAATCACGACCGGACGGTCCACCTCAAGAAGATAATGCTCTCCCTTAGCTGCCTCGTTATTGATCTGATCCTTAGGGGTAGAAAGATTACTGAAGAAATCAATATCCTGACCCAGATACTGATAGCGCCATTTCCACTGATACCCGGTGACCTGAATATTGATATCTGCTTCAGATTTGTCATACATCTTGATCAGGGTTTGGGTGGCAGGCACCGCCATGGCGACCAGAATGCCGAACGGCACAATCGTCCATAGAATTTCCACCCAGAGGTGCTCATGAAAATGCTGAGCTTTAGCGCCCCGGGATTTGCGGTGATAAACAATCGCCCACAGCATTACGCCAAACACCACTACCGCGATAGCGACGCAGACGTAAAAAATAATCATATGAAGATCAAAAATGGCGTGACTGATTTCCGTCACGCCCCTCACCAGATTTACTTCCCATTCCGCAAAAACAGCTGGCGAAATGACAAACCCTGACAGCAACAGGGCCAATCGGTTGCATCGCATACACAGGTCTCCTTGCTACCGGTTAACGGGTAAAATTAAACGGTTTCGCCTCAGGGCCTTTCTTGTTTTTTATTCTTCAGCAATTAACAACTTAGTCGAAGGAAGTATAGCAGCAGATATTCAGAGGCAAGGTGAGGAAGCCGCGTGAGCCGGGAACCCGGCGATGAGAACAGGTATACAAACCGGGCCCGAGACAGCATGAAACACGGGCCACAGCCAAATGGCATAAAACAGAAAAAAACATGAAAAAAAATCCCGGAACTGGTCAAGAAGCCACCAAAAACAGGATTTAAATCAGTCATAACTCCATCAGTTTTATGTTACAAAAAGTATCGGATTCGCTTCTGCGAAAAAGTCTGTATTTACTCAACTGAGCAACCCGTTCAGTAATCCATAAAGCGCTGCAATGATAACGACAATAAGCACCGCACTTGCCAATACCGTCAGTAATAAAGTGACAAAAGGAAAGCGATTTTCTTTACCCTTCCCTGCAGAATGAGGGTGGGAAACAGACAGGAAAACTAACAGAAGTTTGAAACAGCGCAGTGCTAATTGCTTACATTTGAGCAAAACTGCAGCCACTGGATCTGAATTAAACATAATACCTCCCGGCCAACATGTTGATTGGAAGGAAAGCCAGAGCAGGCATTTATCAGGCTAAATACTCTGCTTCGTTAAATCACTGTTGGCAGGCTATCGCGCTGAACCGGATGTTCAGCGCTGATATTTAAGGTATAGACGATATCCCAGTAATACCGCCAGTATCAGTCCGTAGATCAGTTGCTCATAGAAGCTGGCCCGGATTTGCCAGATAAAATGCAGCATAACCAGCAAGCTGGCAGGGTAAATCCAGCGATGCAACGACTTCCAACGTTTGCCCAGCCGGCGCATCATAGATTTGGTGGAGGTAATGCCCATCGGAATAAGAATGAGCAACGCCAGTGCGCCGACGATGATATACGGACGCTCAGTCAGTTCACGGAAAAACAGATCAGACCGCCAGCCAATCAGAAAAGTACAGAACGCCAGCAAGTGCAAGATTGCATAAAACAGGGCATACAGCCCCATCATGCGGCGAAACTTTAGCGCCCAGCTCCAGCCAAGCGCCTGCCGCGCAGGAGTAATTGCCAGGGTAATCCACAGAAAGTTAATGCCCCAGGTGCCCATCTCATCAACGATGAACTTGGCCGGATCAGTCCCCAGATCATTGCTGACACCCAGCCATACCAGATTTGCCAGTGGCAACAGCGGTAGCAAAAAGAATAACCACCAGCGCAGGCGATTTCGGATAACCGGTGAAAATGGCAGACTTAATACCATTTCTTAAGGTCCATCCCCTTATACATGTGTGCCACTTCTTCGCCATAACCGTTGTATGGCTGGGTATCGACAATATTAGGAGATAGCAGCGAAGACGGTAAACGGCGCTCAGTTGCCTGACTCCAGCGGGGATGATCCACTTCCGGATTTACATTGGCAAAGAAGCCGTACTCACCCGGGGCGATAATGTTCCAGCTACTGGCCGGCATTTCTTCCACAAACTCAATCTTAACGATGGATTTAATGGATTTAAAACCGTACTTCCACGGTACCACTAACCGCAGCGGCGCACCGTTCTGTGGAGGTAAGGCGTTCCCGTACACCCCGACCGCCATCAGCGTCAGCGGATTCATTGCCTCATCCATCCGCAAACCTTCCACATAAGGCCAGTCGATGGTTGAGAAAATGCTGTCCTGTTCTGGCATCTGTTCTTTATCAACCAGGGTTTCAAAACGGACAAACTTCGCTTTAGAGGTAGGCTCAAAACGCTTGATCAGATCCGCCAGCGGGAACCCTAACCATGGAATAACCATGGACCAGGCTTCAACACAACGTAACCGGTAAACCCGGTCTTCAAGGGCATGGGGTTTAAGAATATCTTCCAGATTGTATTTACCCGGCTTGGCCACTTCACCGGCAATTTCAACCGTCCAGGGGTCGGTTTTAAAATTCTGCGCTTTACGTACCGGGTCCCGTTTATCGGTACCGAACTCATAAAAGTTATTGTGCGTAATCGCGTTGTAATAAGGTGCCGGTTCTTCCGATGTGGAAAAGGCATCGTTACGGACAGCTGCGGCCAGTTGAGCACGCATCCACTCAGGGCCGGGGTATTGCGGTAAGTCCGCAGGAATATCATATTCCAGTGCCTGCGCGATGGATGGCAGACCAAGAGATGATACCGCCGCCAGGCCGAGACCGGCTTTCATAAACTGGCGACGATTACGGTAAATCGACTCGGGGGTTATCTGCGAAGACTTAATAGAATCAGGCTTTTTTATGAGCATTTAACACCCCTTGGGAACTATTCTCTACGCGCGCGTTTTACGCTTGCGCACCAACCATAATATCGGACCAGACAGGCTGTAACCGAGGATCAGTAACCACAGAATAATCGGTGGGCTGATCGAGATAACCCCAACCACCAGCACAATGGCCAGCAGAATCATAAACGGGATTTTGCCTTTCGGATCAACGTCTTTAAAACTGTAATACAGAACATTACTGACCATCAAAACGCCAACAAGTGCCACGTAAACAGCAATTAAATACGCATAGCCGGTCACGTCCAGGTCAAATTCCACACTGGCCCATACCAGACCGGCAACCGCTGCTGCCGCAGCAGGGCTTGGCAAACCGATAAAATAGCGCTTATCCACAGACCCGATCTGAGTGTTAAACCGGGCCAGACGCAGGGCCGCGCCCGCCACATAAATAAAGGCAGCAAACCAGCCAAACTTACCCGCTGAGCTGAGCACCCAGCTAAAACTGACTAACGCCGGCGCAACACCGAAAGAGACCATATCAGACAGTGAATCATATTCTGCACCGAAAGCACTGGAAGTATTGGTCATCCGGGCGACACGGCCATCCAGCCCGTCCAGTACCATGGCAACAAAAATCGCAATAGATGCACTGGCAAAATCACCGTTCATACCGGCAACAACTGCATAGAAGCCGGAAAACAATGCGCCAGTTGTAAACAGGTTAGGTAACAGGTAGATACCACGGCTGCGTGGCTTAGGACTCTCCTGTTGATTTTCGGGGCTTTCAGGTGGGTTAGCAGAACCGTTGTCTTCAGCGTGTTGATTATCGTGCTGATCGATCATGATATGTTTTCACCGCATATTATTAAGAAAGTGGGCACATTCTACTGCCGTGCCTGTATGAAAGCTAATTTCTACAACAGTTCCGGTAAATTTACGGTAAACAAGCGCCTGAATCCTATAGATTTCAGGCTCATCAGGCGAGTAAAACCCGTTCAACAAAAAGCCGGGGCAAGGCGTTTGCGACGGGGGTTTCACGGGCGGAACTCAATACCTGGTCCAGTTGGCCATCACCGTCGGTATAGTGGGCTTTATAGAATGTCAGCCGTTCGACCAAAGTGTCACGATCCACTTCCGGATGAAACTGAAAGGCCCAGAAATCGCGCCCTTCTACCCTGAAGCTGTGCATACACTGATCAGTATAAGCCAGTAACTGACAGTTCTTCGGCAAAGCAGCCGCATACTGACGGTGTACCGATATCGCCAGAAATTCATTCTCTATATCACTGAATAGCGGATCTGTTTTGGCGTGAGGTGTCAGCAGAATGGGCAGGCTGCCCATTTCAAAATCAGCATCTTTATTGAGTATCTCTCCCCCCAGTGCCAGTACTGCCAGCTGAAACCCGAAGCAGGACGCAAATACCGGCAAACCAGTATCTGCACAGTGCCGGATTAACCGCAGGCAAGGATCAATAAACGTAAACTCGTCAGGCTTGAGGACATTTGCTTCACTGGCACCGCCGACCCACAGCGCATCGTATCCGTCTGCAGCCGTCGCAGGAAAGTCCGGTGTATCAAACACATTCAGCACATCAATCTGACTGCGGGCCAGCCCGCTGAGAGTAGCAAAGCTCTGCAACTCCTCTTCCCTCACCTGCGGACTGTCACGAATCTGCAGCAACAGTGTTTTCAGCTGATGTTTTCCGCGTTTCTGTGTGTACGTTTCAGACATAGATGACATCCCGGCAGCTGGAAGATCACCTGATCATAACGCGAAGCCCCGCGACTTAAAACCGCGGTAACCAGGCCGGCGCAGCCGGCAAATCAGGTAAACGTTCCCTGAGTGAAGGCAAACCTTTTTCTGTCAGTTTAGCGGTTATCAGCTGTTTCAGCGGTGCACAGTTATTTGCCAGTCGCATAGTCAGCTTACGGGCCAGCTTGGCAGGCAGACGATCATCGGTGAATAAACCAACGACTAAATTCGTCCCGTGATAGATTGGCCGGGTCGCCAGCATATGTGACCGCTGATATCCCTCCAGTAAACCTGAAGAACCGATATCCTGACTTTTAGCCGCCGCTTTCAGCACCGCTTTCGAAAGGGTTTCCTGACTTTTCAGTCCCAGGTTAAACCCATGGGCGGTTACAGGGTGCATTCCCACTGCAGCATCACCGATCACCGCAAAACGCCGGGCAACAAAGCGCTTGGCATGAACGCCTACCAGCGGATAGAGATGACGCGGGCCACACAATTTCATACTGCCCAACTGTCCTTTAAGCCGCTGCTCAATGTCCGCTTCAAACTCAGCTTCCGGCATTTTCTGAATCGCCTCCGCTTCATCACTGCCCACGGTTACCACGATTGAAGACCGGTTGCCGGCCATCGGCAACAATGCCAGCGTACGGCCATAATGGAAGCATTCTATGGCTGTTTGCTCATGATCCCCGGTATGGTCCATCCGGCACACAATTGCACTGCGGGAAAAATCATTCATCATCGCAGCAATGCCCATTTTACGGCGGGTTTCCGAAAAACGGCTGTCCGCGGACACCAGCAGATCGCATTGCACCCGACTACCGTCCGACAGCACCACCCAGGCATGTTCATCACAACTGCCCACATCTGTAACCGAAGTTTCTGTCATTAACGTGATGCTGTGCTGCTGATCCGTTCCGAAGGTGGCTTCAAAATAAGCCTGGCGAATCGCATGATTAGGAACCAGATAACCAAGGGCCTCAAGGTCCTGACGCTGATTATCAAAATCGAGAGAATAGTCTGAGTCGCCATCCACCACCCGGGCAGCACAGATAGGTGCAATATCTTCTTCTCTGAGCTGGCCCCAGGCACCGCTTTGCTGCATCAGTTCAACCGACTGATGGGTCAGGGCAATTTCCCGGCCATCTTCAGCCGGTTCACGTAAACTGGCCTCAGTGGCTTTTTCAACCACCAGCACCCGTAAATCAGAATTCCCCAGCGAACGGGCAAAACTTAACCCCGCAGGCCCTGCTCCTATAACCACCACATCGTAATGCATACCCAGCAACCTCCTCTTCAGTAACCGGGATACACTACTCTGACTGCCCATGCGAAACACCGACCTGAATCAAGCTTCATTCAGAAAGCTATTTTTCCGGCAGGCAATCCCACTCAGGAAGGTCTTTAGCGGGCTGATACCAGTCTGCTGCGGAGGCCCTGAATACATTCTGCTGAGGTTCAATACCAGGATGGCTATCCAGTGTTCCGGCAGGTATTACCATCGCTTTGCCGGACTTCGCCAGCCACGGCAGTGAAGAGCCACATTTTTTACAGAATGCCGTCGTAAAATGCTTTGTCTCTTCAGGCATAAACGTACCGATCTGCTGGCTGCCGCTGAGCCAGCTGAACTGCTCAGGCTTAACCAGAATATTCGCCGCATGGGCGCTGCCGGTAAACTTACGGCACCGGGAACAATGACAGTATTGAAAGATGCCAAGATTACCATCCAACTGATAGGTTACTTCACCACACAGGCAGCTGCCGGTTCCCTGCTCAGGGGAATCTGTCTGCACGTCCTGCATAACGCCTCCTCTATTTTCACAGTCCGAAGAACATTACCGGATTACAGCACGGTCTGGCGGTATTTGTCGCTTACCTGTTGGTCTGAAAAATAAAAACCCCATGGCTATCAATAACCACGGGGTTCATCATCAGCGGAAAAAATGGTTATCCGTTAACGGAACACAAACTCTCCGGCTTCAACATCTACAGCAATTTCACTGCCACTGCTGAAGTCACCGGCCAGCAAGCGCTGTGCCAAAGGATTTTCAATCCATTGCTGAATAGCCCGCTTCAGGGGTCTCGCACCATATACAGGCTCGAAGCCCACATCCACCAGCTTATCCATCGCGGTAGAGGTCAGCACCAGGCTGAGTTCTCTTTCGGCCAGACGGCTGCGCAGACGCTGCAGCTGTATCTCAGCAATCCCACGGACCTGTTCTTTACCCAGGCTATGGAATACCACCACTTCATCGATCCGGTTAATCACCTCTGGTCGGAAGTGAGTGCCTACTACCTCCATAACAGCATTACGCATCAGGCTGTAGTCATCATCACTGCTGAAGTTCTGAATCAGATCCGATCCCAGATTAGAGGTCATCACCACAATGGTATTGCGGAAATCCACCGTGCGTCCCTGTCCATCCGTCAGGCGACCGTCTTCCAGCACCTGCAGCAGAATATTAAAAACATCCGGATGAGCTTTTTCCACTTCATCCAGTAACAGCACGGAGTAAGGTTTACGGCGTACTGCTTCCGTCAGGTACCCACCTTCCTCATAACCGACATAGCCCGGGGGCGCGCCTATCAATCGCGCCACAGAATGCTTTTCCATGAACTCAGACATATCGATGCGCACCATGGCATCGGTGGTATCAAAGAGGAAGTTAGCCAGCGCCTTACACAGTTCAGTTTTACCCACCCCGGTTGGCCCCAGGAACAGGAAAGAACCGTTTGGCCGGTTCGGGTCAGCCAGACCTGCCCGGGCACGGCGTACGGCATTGGATACGGCCCGCACCGCTTCTTCCTGACCGATTACCTGCTCATGCAGCGCATCTTCCATACGAAGTAACTTGTCTCGCTCACCTTCCAGCATTTTCGACACCGGAATACCGGTCCAGCGGGAAACAACTTCGGCAACTTCTTCCTCACCGACCTTATTACGTAACAGCTTATTCTGCTGTTCGGCATGATCTGCTTCTGCTTCAGCCTCGGAGGCCGCCGCCAGCTGCTTTTCCAGCTCCGGAATCTTGCCATACTGCAGTTCAGACATCGTACTCAGATCACCGGCACGACTGGCCTTCTCCAACTCAATCCTGGCCTGATCCAGCTGTTCTTTAACCTGCTGAGAGCCCTGCAATGCAAGCTTTTCAGCATTCCAGATTTCTTCAAGATCCGCGAATTCTTTTTCGATATCACTGATTGCCGTTTCAAGTTCCTGCAAGCGCTTCTTCGCCGCCTGATCTTTTTCCTTTTTCAGGGCTTCGCGTTCCATCTTCAGCTGAATAAGGCGACGCTCCAGCCGGTCCATACTTTCCGGTTTGGAATCCATCTCCATACGAATACGGCTGCCGGCCTCATCGATCAGATCAATTGCTTTATCCGGTAACTGCCGGTCAGTGATATAGCGCTGGGATAACTTGGCGGCGGCGATAATTGCTGAGTCAGAGATATCCACACCGTGGTGTATCTCATAGCGTTCTTTAAGACCCCGCAGAATTGCTACGGTATCTTCTTCGCTCGGCTCATCCACAATGACCTTCTGGAAACGACGTTCTAACGCGGCATCTTTCTCCACATACTGACGATACTCATCCAGCGTTGTGGCACCGACACAGTGCAACTCGCCCCGGGCCAGCGCAGGCTTGAGCATATTACCGGCATCCATGGCCCCTTCACCCTTACCGGCGCCAACCATGGTGTGCAGCTCATCAATGAACAGAATGATCTGCCCTTCCTGCTTCGACAGTTCGTTCAGCACCGCTTTAAGGCGTTCCTCAAACTCACCGCGGAACTTGGCACCGGCAATCAGCGCGCCCATATCCAATGACAATACTTGTTTGTTCTTCAGCCCTTCCGGCACTTCACCATTAACGATGCGCTGAGCCAGGCCTTCAACAATGGCGGTTTTACCCACACCCGGCTCACCGATCAGCACAGGGTTATTCTTGGTACGGCGCTGCAACACCTGAACGGTACGGCGGATTTCGTCATCACGGCCAATCACAGGGTCCAGCTTACCGGCTTCAGCCCGGGCGGTAAGATCAATGGTGTACTTATCCAGGGCCTGGCGATTTTCTTCGGCATTGGCCGAGTCCACACCTTCACCGCCACGCAGTTGCTGCACCGCAGCGGTCAGACGCTGTTTATCTGCTCCGGCCGCTTTAAGCATTTTGCCCACGCCGCTCTTGTCATCCAGCATTGCCAGTACAAAAACTTCACTGGCGATATACTGGTCCTGCCACTCACGGGCCAGTTTTTCAGTCAGGTTGAACAGCTTGCCAACGTTAGGGGAAAAGCGGATATCACCGTCACTGTCAGTCACCTGTGGCAAGTTAGTGTATTCCTGCTGGACGGCATTACTCAGCTGCTGGGTATTCACCCCCGCCTGCGATAATAACGGCCGGATAGAACCACCCTGCTGATCAAGCAGCGCTTTCAGGATATGAACCGGTTCGATGTAATTATGATCTTTGGCAATCGCCAGTGACTGGGCATCAGCCAGAGCTGACTGCAATTTGCTGGTAAAACGTTCGGGATGCATTGAAACCCTCCTTAAAATTATCTGCACCACTGGCCGTTATGATATCCGGGCTCTGAACTGGCCCGCGGGACGGCTGGTGAGTTAATAACTTAAGTAGGGACTGGCTGAATAAAATTCAAGCCGGCAAATAAAATTAAATTAGCAAAAACTGATATACGTCAGTTTGCAATCCAGATTGCGCTGGCCATACGGCCAGTAACGCCATCACGGCGGTAGGAATAAAAATCATCGGCCTGAGTAAAGGTGCAATGCTCACCACCAGAAATCCGTTCAATGCCAAGGTGTTGTAACCGCAGACGGGCCAACTGATAGATATCCGCCAGCCACTTGCCAGCATTTGCCGACGGCTTAAATGCTGTTTCAGAGGCAGGCAGGAAATCACAGAACTGCTGGCGCACTTCTTCACCCACTTCGAACGCATCCGGGCCGATCGCCGGTCCAAGCCAGATGTGAACGTCCTGCTGGTCAGAAAAGACCTGAAGAGTATTTTCCACCACACCGTCCACCAGTCCACGCCAGCCCGCATGAGCAACCGCCACCCGGGAACCGTCAGCACTGCTGATAAACACCGGCAGGCAGTCAGCGGTCATGACGATACACACCTGACCGGGCTTATCCGTCCAGCAGGCATCAGCTTCAGGCACATTACCCTCAGCAGATGCTTCAACCACAATAGTACTGTGCGTCTGTTGTAACCACTGTACCGCCTGCCAGCCATGTTCACCGGCCAGTAAACGGCGGTTTTCTGCCACCCGTGCCGGGTCATCCGCCACGTGATCACCCAGATTCAGCCCCGCATACACACCCTCGCTGCAGCCTCCCAGACGGGTGGTGGTAAAACCATGAATGTTTGCAGGAGCCTGCCAGTCCGGGCGAATCAGTTTCATAGTTCGTCTTCGTGTGCCTGAGTGTCATCTTTCAGATTAGCCAGCAAGGTCTGAATATCTTCCGGAAGGTCGACTTCCCAGGACATCAACTCGCCTGTTGCCGGATGGAACAGTTCCAGGCGCTTGGCATGCAGCGCCTGACGCTTAAAGTCCCTCAGGTTCTGCTGCAGCTCAGGAGAGATACCTTTCGGCAGACGGAAGCGACCACCGTACATCTGATCACCGATCAGCGGGTAATTGATATACGCCATGTGTACCCGGATCTGGTGGGTACGGCCGGTTTCCAGCTTCAGACGAATATGGGTGTGTGCCCGGAATTTATCCAGCACCCGGTAATGGGTAACGGCTTCTTTGCCCAGACCCACTACCGCCATCATCTGGCGGTTACGGGAATGCCGGCCAAGCGGCTCATCTACCGTACCGCCCCCGGTCATCACATTATTCACCACCGCTTCATATTCACGGCCCATGCTGCGCTCCTGCAACTGGGAGACCAGCTCGGTCTGTGCCTGAATCGTTTTGGCCACGACCATCAGGCCGGTGGTATCCATATCCAGCCGGTGAACAATACCGGCCCGCGGTACCTGTGCAATCTCCGGATTGTAATGCAGCAAGCCATTCAGCAGGGTATCGTCCCAGTGACCGGCCGCCGGATGCACCACCAGGCCTGCAGGCTTGTTGATGATCATAATGTGCTCATCTTCAAAGATGATATCCAGTGGCATCTCACGGGGCACAAAGCTGTCGATAACATCCAGCTGTGCATCAATGACAATTTCCTCACCGCCAAATACTTTATCCCGGATTCGCCAGCTTTTTCCGTCTACGGTCAGGCTGCCGTCTTTAATCCAGTTTTGTAGTCGTGAACGGGAGTAATCCGGGAACAGATCTGCCACAGCCTGATCTAACCGTTTACCTATTAGCCCGTCCGGGACGGTTGCACTTAATTGCACCTGCTCTGTCATGCTATATTTTCTTCACTTTTTGAGTCCTTTATGCGGTTTCCTCACACAAAGGCTGTTTGATGCTTTGGCTTAACATCGGGTTATGGTTAAATAAGCCCGGTAAAATTTTGCCCATTATAACTGAAAGTGGCCTAAACCGCTGTCTTACAAGGACACCGGCAACAATTATCAGGATATTTTTTTATGCGCCTAGCTAAGCTGTTCGCGATTCTATCGATTTGTATCATGACCGCCGGTTGTTCGTGGTTTGGTGGTGGTGAAGAAACCGATAACCTGGATACCCCGGAACAAACCATTTATGACGAAGCGATCTCTGCCCTGAAGGCGGATAATTACCCGCTGGCAATTGAAAAGCTGCAGCTGCTGGAAGCCCGCTATCCGTTCGGCCAGTATTCTGAGCAGGCCCAGCTGGAACTGATCTTCGCATACCACAAGAATGGCGAAGCAGAAGCTGCAAAAGCCGCTGCCGACCGTTTCATCCGTCTGCACCCGAACCATCCGAACCTGGATTACGCGCTGTACCTTAAAGGTCTGACCGCATTTAATCAGGACAAGTCGATCTTTGAAGATTACCTGCCGATTGATGAAAGCACTCGTGACCCGGGTAACGCGCTGGATTCATTCAACAGCTTCGATACCCTGATCAAGCGCTTTCCGAACAGCCAGTACGCGCCGGACTCGCAAAAACGTATGGTGTACCTGAAAAACCGTCTGGCACAGTATGAAATTCATGTTGCCCGTTATTACGTACGCCGTGAAGCATGGCTGGCAGCCGCTAACCGTGGCCGTTATGTCGTAGAGAACTATCAGGAAACGCCACTGGTACCGGAAGCTCTGAGCATCATGGTACTGGGTTACACCCAGCTACAGTTACCGGAACTGGCGGCAGACGCCCAGGCAGTTCTGGACGCGAACTTCCCGGGTTTCCAGACCAATATTAAACGGGCGAAAAAAGAATCTCTGCTAAGCTCAGCAACCTTTGGACTGTTCGGTGACGGCGATCAGGAACCGGCTAACCAGCAACCTGAACCTCAGGCCGCTGAAGAAGACGAGAATGGCCGTTCATGGTTCAGCATTATGACCTTCGGTGTCTTCGATGATGACGACGAAGAGATTCAGCCAGCTCAGTAAGCTGCAATGAATACCCAATAAAAAAGAGCGGCACTGCCGCTCTTTTTTTGTCTGTTATTTACAGGAAATACAGCTGATCAGCCACCTGTTCACCACCGCCAAACCACCCTATAAGTGTCACGGCCAACACAACGACCACTCAGCAACACTTCATCAGGCGCTGCGGTAGGCCTCTGCAGACTGCATCAGATAACGTTCAAAGTCCGGTTGCGATAATGGCCGGCTGTAGTAATAGCCCTGAGTAAAGAGGCACTGATTACTGACCAGAAACGCTTCCTGTTCCCGGTTCTCAACCCCTTCAGCCACCACCTGCAGCTTAAGGCTTTGCGCCATCGACAAAATACCTTTCACCAGCTCATCATCATCCGGATCAACCGTCAGGTCTTTCACGAACGAACGGTCAATTTTGAGGATATTGATCGGGAATTTCTTCAGATAACTCAGGGAAGAATAGCCGGTACCGAAGTCATCAATGGCCAGACTAACACCCTGCTGGCGAATATTATCCAGCTGATCATGGATGCCCTGATCATCAGCCATCATCAGACCTTCAGTTATTTCCAGCACCAGCCGCTCAGGCTCAAGCCCGGTATCTTTCAATACCCCGGCAACCATCGCTGCCACATCCTGTTTCTGAAACTGCCGGTAGGACATATTCACAGCCAGATGCAGTGGCAAACCGCTGGTCTGCTTCCAGCGAACCGCCTGCCGGCAGGCTTCTCTTAATACCCACTCGCCGATTGGAACAATCAGACCGATTTCTTCCGCCAGCGGGATAAATACATCCGGTGCCACAAAGCCATTTTCATGATCGTACCAGCGGATCAGCGCCTCTGCGCCAACCAGGCGGCCGGTGTGAGGGTTAAACACCGGCTGATAGTTCAGCATGAACTCATTGTGCTCCAGCGCATCATACAGGGCCGCTTCCAGCTTACGCCGGTCATGGGCTTCGATATCCATCTGTGGTGTAAAGAACTGAAAGTTATTCCGGCCCCGCTCTTTGGCCTTATACATGGCACTGTCTGCCTTACGCAGCAGAGTACCGGTACTGTCACCGTCATCCGGAAAGATGGTTACGCCAATACTGGCAGAGACAAAGGCGTCATTACCGTCCAGGCGATACGGCATTGAAAGCTCATCGAGAATACGTCCTACAATATGTTCAATCACAAGCGGGTCCCGCACATCCGGCAGTACCACTGCAAACTCATCTCCACCAAACCGGGATGCGGTATCACTTTCACGCAACACATTCAGTATCCGGCCGGAGGCTTCCCGAAGCAGCTCATCACCCACCGAGTGGCCCAGAGTATCGTTAATGTGCTTAAAGCGGTCCAGATCCAGAAATAACAGGGCAACCTGACTGCCGTCCCGGCGGGCACGGGCAATCGCCTGGGAAAAGCGGTCTTCAAATAAATTCCGGTTAGCCAGCTTGGTCAGTGAATCAAAGTTGGCCTGATACTCAACCCGTTCCTTGGCCTCTTCGGCAATCATCTGGCTGTTACGCAATTGTTCTTCAACTTTGTAACGTTCCTGAATCTCACTCTTCAGGCTGATGTTACTGAGCATCAGTTCATGGGTACGCTGTTCAACCCGATCCTCGAGACCTGCCTGCATATCCAGCAAACGTTTATTATTACGATACAGATATACCGCGACAATCAGCCCCAGAATCAGCGC
This sequence comes from Aliamphritea spongicola, assembly GCF_017051665.1. Taxonomy (NCBI): domain Bacteria; kingdom Pseudomonadati; phylum Pseudomonadota; class Gammaproteobacteria; order Oceanospirillales; family Oceanospirillaceae; genus Aliamphritea; species Aliamphritea spongicola. The sequence goes on along the minus strand of NZ_JAFIDL010000010.1, from coordinate 142,879 downwards.
AATGACGCTAAACACTAAGGAGTTGCGGTATGACTCGTAGGACTTCATTTGTCGTTCCAGAGCCACTTCGCGGTTAAGGAAGTCCCGGTCCTGCTGATACTGATGGGATTCTTCGATCAGTTGCTTAAACAGCATGCGGACATTGTCGACGGTATCAGCATCAGGTGCTTCTGAACCGTAAAGCACACTGTCGATATAAATAATTGCAGTCTGCAGCCTTTCGAAGTCAAAACCATCCGCTACAGCTTCCCCACCCAGACGACCGGACTCGATACTGTCCAGGCGGCTCCAGAGAATATTAAACCAGGTATCAAAACGCTCCTGGCTGTCGGCGAAACGAGGGGTGGGATAGGCTTCAGCATAATGGGCAGCGGTGCGCATCAGTTCGTATTCATACTGACGCATAAAAAATACCAGTTCAGACCGGGTAGGCCCGACCTGCATACTGGATATTTGTCTGAACAGCCAGAATGAACTGAACATACTGAGCATAATAACCACAATCATCATCGTGGCGATGATGATTGAAGTTCTGGAACTGGATTTAATCATTTACTTCAAGCTGCACCAGTTGCCATATTGCACGTGAATAATAAGTACCGTTTTCAAGCTCAGCATTTTCTGACCAGGGATAAATCACCCAGACTGGCCCTTTAGTCCGAACAGTCAGCTGCTCGCCATTCTTTTGAATAGCCAGAATCACGTCAAAGGATTGGAAGTCTTCAGTGGGAATTTCAATTTTATATTCATTCGCAGCAAGTGCCGATACTGCACTGCCCCGGGCACCGGCAGCTGCCAGCACATCCCTTACCAGGGGACCACTGAATTCGGTAACCCCTTCAGTCCACCGGGTTTCTGTACGAATAACCCGTTGTGGAAACTGTAACAACTGCTCACGGTCCAGCTGCAGTGTGTTATCCGCATTATGCTCAGTAATATTGCCGGTGAGCGTCAGCAGCACCTTCCCCTGCGGCACATCCAGATTAACATCCTGCGCAAGCACAGCAGCAGAAAAGAAACAGCATGCAAACCATGTACATAACTTTTGCTTCAACATCACAGACTCCCGTGAAATCAAATACAAACAATACTCATAGGTTCTTTTTCTGCTTCCTTTTGCGAACTTACATCTGCCATTTCGGTTAAATGCCTGAGCCGGATTCCAGCCTCTGAATCCTACAGCCGGATCCCCTGCAAACATCTATGAGCAACCAGCCATAATTCTATGTTAAAAAAACGCTTATCGCTCTATCAGGCCATCGGTGAATCCACCATAATGAGAATAGAAACTGCGCTTTTTCAAACATATTTACGTTGATTTACCCACAAAGCTTCTGCCAATAAAGTTATAAGCACTCTTCTGAATAAAGCTAAATTAACTTAAAAAAATTTCAAAAATACAAAAACACCAATCATAACAAGTAATTAAATCCTTCCCGGAACTTTAATTAATACCAAAAGCAGAGCTTAGTGCTACCACAGACAGAACTGGCCTTCAAACAAATTGCCGTCAATCAGAACAGAGATAAACAGCGATAAATAGCAGGCACAAAAAAACCCGCCGAAGCGGGTTATTCTATGCAGCAATCAGCCTTATTCTACAGACTCATCCTGCTCCAGATCACGCATGGTCAGCTTGATACGACCACGGGCATCAACGTCCAGAACCTTAACTTTCAGAACGTCATCCATCTTGATGTAGTCAGTTACTTTCTCGATACGCTTGTTAGCAATCTGAGAGATGTGAACCAGACCATCTTTACCCGGCAGGATGTTGACGAATGCACCGAATTCTTCGATACGTACAACCTTACCTTCGTAGACAGCACCTACTTCAGCTTCTGCAGTGATTTCGATTACACGGTCAGTTGCCATCTTCGCTGCTGCTTTATCAGCTGCGTAAATACGGACTGTACCGCTGTCATCGATATCGATAGTTGCACCGGTTTCTTCAGTCAGAGCACGGATAGTTGCACCGCCTTTACCGATTACGTCACGGATCTTCTCAGGGTTGATCTCGATCAGGGTCATTGCAGGAGCATTGTCCGGCAATTCAGGACGGGAGTAACCGATAACCTTGCCCATTTCCTTCAGGATGTGAGCACGGGCTTCGTACGCCTGTTCCAGTGCGATTTCCATGATCTCTTCGGTAATACCGGTGATCTTGATATCCATCTGCAGAGCGGTAACACCGGCTTCAGTACCGGCAACTTTAAAGTCCATATCGCCCAGGTGATCTTCGTCACCCAGGATGTCGGTCAGTACGGCGAAACGCTCACCTTCTTTAACCAGACCCATCGCAATACCGGCAACAGGTGCTTTCAGAGGTACACCCGCATCCATCATGGACAGAGACGCACCACATACAGATGCCATAGAGCTTGAACCGTTAGATTCAGTGATCTCAGATACAACACGGATGGTGTACGGGAATTCTTCCTGAGTCGGCAGTACCGCAGCAACACCGCGACGTGCCAGACGGCCGTGACCGATTTCACGACGGCCGGTTGCACCGATACGGCCAGCTTCACCTACAGAGTATGGAGGGAAGTTGTAGTGCAGCATGAACGGATCTTTACGCTCGCCTTCGATCGCATCGATGATCTGCTGATCACGGGCAGTACCCAGAGTACAGGTAACAACAGACTGAGTTTCACCACGGGTGAACAGAGAAGAACCGTGAGTACCGGTCAGCACATCGATTTCAACTTCGATGTCGCGGACAGTCTTAGTGTCACGACCATCAATACGTGGTGCACCATCCAGAATGCGGCCACGAACGATTTCTTTTTCCAGTGAGCTGATGATGCTGCCCACTTCACCGGCAGACGCGCCGTCTTCACCTTCACACAGTGCTTCAACAGCCTGCTTGCGTACTTCTGCCAGCGCAGCCTGACGCTGCATTTTGTCAGCAGTCTGGTAAGCAGCTTCAAGACCTGCAGCAGCAACACCGCGAACCTGTTCGATCAGTGTCTCGTTCTTAGCAGCCGATTCCCAAACCCAGGCTTCTTTACCTGCTTCAGCAACCAGTTCGTTGATTGCATTGATAGCAACCTGCATTTCTTCGTGTGCGAATACAACCGCACCCAGCATTTCGTCTTCAGACAGTTCCTGAGCTTCAGACTCAACCATCAGAACCGCATCAGAAGTACCGGCAACAACCATGTCCAGCATGGAGTTTTGCAGTGCTTCGTAGCTTGGGTTCAGAGAGTAACCGTCTTCTTCAGTGTAACCAACACGTGCAGCACCGATAGGACCCTGGAAAGGAATACCGGAAATCGCCAGTGCAGCTGAAGTACCCAGCATCGCAGCGATGTCCGGATCGTTAACTTTGTCTGCAGACATAACCGTACAGATAACCTGTACTTCGTTCATGTAACCTTTCGGGAACAGTGGACGGATCGGACGGTCGATCAGACGGGAGGTCAGAGTTTCTTTCTCAGACGGACGGGCTTCACGCTTGAAGAAGCCACCCGGGATACGGCCAACTGAGTAGTATTTTTCCTGATAGTGAACAGACAGTGGGAAGAAGTCCTGTCCTTCACGGGCGCTCTTCGCACCAACAACGGTACACAGTACCTGTACGCCGGCCATGGTTACCAGTACGGCACCTGTTGCTTGACGTGCTACACGTCCGGTTTCCAGCGTTACCTGGTGTTCACCGAACTGAAACGTTTTAGTAATTGCTTGTGGCACAATAATTTTCCTTAAGCTAAACCAACAAATGCCCGCTTATCGCGTCATCAGGCCTCTTTTAGCCAGTACTCTGTTAACCCCTCACAGAAGGCCTATCAGAGTACAGGCTGGTTGATAAACGACAATTAAACAGGCGTAAAAAGCACCGGGGTCATCGATTGATGACCCCGGAACATTATCTTAGCGACGCAGACCTAAACGACCGATCAGCTCGACGTAACGGCTAGCATCTTTACCCTTCAGGTAGTCCAGCAGCTTACGACGCTGGTTTACCATGCGGATCAGACCACGACGAGAGTGGTGATCGTGGATGTGGCCTTTGAAGTGAGACTGCAGACCAACGATGTTGTGAGTCAGCAGAGCTACCTGAACTTCAGGGGAACCAGTGTCGCCTTCAGAACGCGCGTATTCCGCAACAATCTCAGCTTTCTTTTCAGCAGATAATGCCATTTTTCTTTCTCCAGTTTTTAATATGCACACGGCCGTAGCCGCCGGATTAAAAGTCGCGATGCACCGAGCATATTTTCAGTCCATCGTCAGAATGCTCCGGCCAGGGCCGGAACAAATTTAAACTTTGTTCTGGGTATTCAGCAAACGGCGGGATAACAGCCGTCCACCTTCGGTTACTTCACCGATCCCGAGGAATTCGTCATCCTCTGTCAGAATCCGCACCAGCGCCTTGGCCTCAGGGGATTCCAGCTGCACTTTCTGGCCTCTAATCAGTGCCAGAACCTGCTTTTCATCAAGAACAACCTCAGGGGTATCCGCTACCGGACTCCAGGGCGGCAATAATAACCCATCCAGATGCTTTTGTATGCCATCCAGGTCAACTTCAGGGGTCATTTTTTCCACTAAAGCTTCCAGTTCAGCCAACGGCATCATATCCGCCGCTTTATACGGGCCGGAATCCAGCCGGCGCAGCATCTGAACATGAGCACCGCAGCCCAGCATTTCACCCATATCCTGGACGATTGAGCGAATATAAGTGCCTTTACTGCAGCGAATATCCAGATCCACTTCATCGCCACGGAAGTCCAGCACGTCAATGCTGTATACCGTCACCTGACGGCTCTTCACTTCCACTTCAATGCCCTGACGGGCAAGCTTATATAACGGCTGGCCGTTGTGCTTTAACGCCGAGAACATGGAAGGTACCTGAGTGATCTGACCGGTGAATTCCTGCTGCAGCAGTTCATCTATCCGTTCAAAACTCAGATCAGCCGGTAACGGACGCTCTTCCACAACCTGACCATCAGCATCACTGGTATCAGTACGCTGGCCTAATTTAGCCGTGGTGATATAACGCTTATCCGCATCCAGCAGGAATTGAGAGAACTTGGTCGCTTCGCCAAAGCACAGCGGCAACATGCCGGTGGCCAGAGGATCCAGCGCACCGGTATGACCTGCTTTCGCAGCACCATAGAGACGTTTAACAATTTGCAGAGCACGGTTAGAGGAAATCCCGCCGGGTTTATCCAGCAGGAAAATGCCATCCACCGGCCGGCCTTTTGCCCGCCTGGCCATGGATTACTCCCCTTTCGTGTCCGGGTTTGGCTGATCGCTTTCCGGCGCATCATCTGCCAACAATTCGGCATCTGAACGGCGCGCCTGGAAAATCAGGTCGTTCAGACGACGACCCCGATCAACACTGGCATCAAAATGGAAGCGCAGTTGCGGCATGACCCGCAACTTAACCAACCGTGCAAGCTGCCCTCTCAGGAAGCCTGAGGCCTGGTTCAGCACTTTCAGAGACTCGGCAATGGCCTCATCATGATCTTTACCGCCTAACGGCAGCACAGTCACATAAACATCCGCATAGCCAAGGTCCTTAGCGACCTTTACATAGCTGATGGTTACCATTCCCAGACGCGGGTCTTTAATTTCCCGCTGAATCAGCTGAGCCAGTTCCTTCTGGACCTGGTCAGCGATTCGTTGTGTACGACTAAAATCTCTTGCCATAACGCCTTACAGAGTACGCTGGATTTCAACAGAATCGAATACTTCGATCTGGTCACCAACCTTAACATCGTTGTAGTTCTTAACGCCGATACCACATTCCATACCCTGACGTACTTCAGAAACGTTATCCTTGAAGCGACGCAGGGACTCCAGCTCACCTTCATAGATAACAACGTTTTCACGCAGTACACGGATACGCTTGTTACGGTATACGGAACCTTCGGTAACCATACAGCCGGCAACCGCACCGATCTTCGGTGCACGGAAGACATCACGTACTTCTGCAATACCGACGATTTCTTCGCGGAATTCAGGTGCCAGAAGACCGGTCATCGCCTGCTTCACGTCATCAATGATGTCGTAGATTACGCTGTAATAACGCAGTTCGATTTCTTCACGCTCAATCACCGCACGGGCCTGTGCATCTGCACGGACGTTAAAGCCGATCATGATCGCGCTTGAAGCCAGCGCCAGGTTAGCATCGGTTTCAGCAATACCACCCACACCACCGGATACGATGTTCACCTTCACTTCTTCTGTGCTCAGGTCGTTCAGAGCACCGGTCAGTGCTTCCAGAGAACCCCGTACATCGGACTTCAGGATAACGTTCAGAGACTTCTGCTCACCCGCCTGCATGTTGGCAAACAGGTTCTCCAGTTTAGCCTGCTGCTGACGCTGCAGTTTAACTTCACGGTATTTACCCTGACGGAACAGAGCAACTTCACGGGCTTTCTTCTCGTTGGAAACCACGGTGAATTCATCACCTGCACCCGGCGTACCGTCAAGACCCAGAATCTCAACAGGAATAGACGGACCGGCAGATTTAACCGGCTTGCCGTTTTCATCCAACATCGCACGCACACGGCCATACTGCAGGCCGGCCAGTACGATGTCACCCTGGTTCAGAGTACCATTCTGTACCAGCAGAGTTGCTACAGGACCACGGCCCTTATCCAGACGGGATTCAACTACCACACCGCGACCCGGCGCTTCAGGCACAGCGGTCAGCTCCAGAATTTCCGCTTGCAGCAGAACAGCATCCAGCAGCTCATCAATGCCCTGTCCGGTTTTCGCAGACACGTTTACAAACTGAACGTCACCGCCCCAGTCTTCCGGCAGTACGTCACGCTGAGCCAGCTCGTTCTTAACACGGTCCGGATCGGCTTCTTCTTTATCAATCTTGTTAACCGCAATAACCAGAGGTACACCCGCCGCACGGGCGTGGTTTACCGCTTCTTCGGTCTGAGGCATTACACCGTCATCCGCAGCAACAACCAGGATAACGATATCCGTCAGCTGTGCACCGCGGGCACGCATTGCGGTAAACGCCGCGTGACCCGGAGTATCCAGGAAGCTGACCATACCTTTGTCAGTTTCAACGTGGTACGCACCGATGTGCTGGGTAATACCACCGGATTCGCCTGCCGCTACGCGGGTTTCACGAATGTAATCCAGCAGGGATGTTTTACCGTGGTCAACGTGACCCATTACGGTTACAACCGGCGCACGTTCCTGAGACTCACCTTCAACAGCTTCATTGCTGGAACTCTCGATCAGCTGATCTTCAACGGTGTTTTCCTGCATCGGGATTGCAGTGTGACCCATTTCTTCCACAACCAGTGTTGCAGTGTCCTGATCGATCACCTGGTTGATGGTTGCCATCGCACCCATCTTGAACATTACCTTGATCACTTCAGCAGCTTTAATTGACATTTTCTTCGCCAATTCAGCCACGGTGATAGATTCAGGAATGTGTACTTCATGAATGACCGGTGCAGTCGGTTTCTCAAACGCCTGAACGTTATCGCTGGTCATACCCTTACGGACCGGCTTACCACCGCGACGGTTATCACGGTCATTACGGCCAGCATTGCCACCTTTACGGGACAGACGCTTGTTACCGGAATTTTTGTTGCCGCCCGCAGGCTTGCTTTCGTTACGGAATGCAGGCTTTTCACGGCCTTTCTTCGCCGCTGGTTTGGCTGTATCAGCAGCAGGCTCTGCAGCACGCTGACTCGCAGCTTCCTGAGCACTCTTCGCCTGAGCTTCAGCAGCCGCTTTAGCTTTCGCTTCAGCTTCCTGCTTATTGCGCATTTCTTCACGCTGCTTTTCCTGCGCCGCCTGCAGTTCAGCATCACGACGAGCGCGTTCTGCTTCTTCAGCTGCACGGGCCGCTGCTTCCTGCTCTTTAGCTGCAGTATCTTCCACTTCATCACGCTTAACATAGGTACGCTTCTTACGTACTTCTACGTTGATGGTCTTTTTACCGGACGCGCCGGCAACCTTCAGCTGACTGGTGGTTTTACGCTTCAGGGTGATTTTCTTAGGTTCGCCCTGAGACTTTTCACCGTGACTGCGCTTAAGGTGAGCCAGTAATTTCTGACGCTCATCTTCACTTACTTTAGAGCCTTCCTTCTTACCGGCAATGCCGGCTTCGCCCATTTGCGTTAACAAACGATCAACGGGAACGCCAACTACCTCGGCAAGTTGTGTTACTGTGACTTCTGCCATATTCGTTACTCTCCTACGTTGACCTTATTCTTCGTCCGCAAACCATGGTGCCCGGGCAGTCATGATCAGTGCTGCTGCTTTTTCCTCATCCAGCTCTTCGATATCAAGCAGATCTTCAACAGCCTGTTCAGCCAGGTCTTCCATGGTGACGATGCCTCTGCTGGCCAGTACAAACGCCAGGTGACGCTCCATACCTTCCATTTCCAGCAAGTCTTCCGCCGGCTCAGCACTTTCCAGCTTCTCTTCGCTTGCCAGTGCTAGGTTCAGCAGAGCATCTTTCGCGCGGTTACGCAGCTCTTCAACGATTTCTTCGTCGAAACCATCAATTTCCAGCATCTCGTCAACCGGTACATAAGCCACTTCTTCCAGTGAAGTGAAGCCTTCATCGATCAGTACTTCTGCGATGTCATCATCAACATCCAGATGCTTGGCAAAGGTTTCTAAAATAGAACCGACTTCAGACTGCTGCTTCTCAGCGGCTTCGTCTTCGGTCATTACATTCAGTTTCCACTCAGTCAGATCAGATGCCAGACGTACGTTCTGGCCGCTGCGACCGATTGCCATTGCCAGATTTTCTTCAGCAACCGCAACATCCATTGAGCGGGTTTCTTCATCAACAACGATGGACGCCACATCCGCAGGGGACATCGCATTAATTACCAGCTGTGCCGGGTTGTCATCCCACAGGATGATATCAACACGCTCACCACCCAGCTCGTTCGAAACAGCCTGTACACGTGCACCACGCATACCGACACAGGCACCAACCGGGTCAATACGGCCATCATTGGTTTTAACTGCGATCTTGGCACGGGAACCCGGATCACGGGATGCCGCACGAATCTCGATAACTTCTTCAGAGATTTCCGGCACTTCAATGCGGAACAGCTCGATCAGCATCTGATTGCTGACACGGCTCATCACCAGCTGAGGACCACGGCCTTCAGTGCGGATCTCATGCAATACTGCACGGATACGGTCGCCCATGCGGAACGCTTCACGTGGCAACAGCTGATCACGCGGCAATACCGCTTCAGCATTGTTACCCAGATCAACAATGATGTTGTCACGGGTAACTTTCTTAACAGAACCGGAAATCAGATCACCGATACGGTCGCTGTACAGTGCAACTACTTTAGCGCGCTCTGCTTCACGGACCTTCTGTACAATTACCTGTTTTGCAGTCTGGGCAGCAATGCGGCCGAACTTAACAGATTCAACCTGCTCTTCGTGAACATCACCTGGCTGCAGGCTGCTGTCGATTTCTTCCGCTTCTTCCATCGTCAGCTCAGTACCCAGCAACGGTACCGCTTCATTGCTCACAACATCCCAGCGACGGAATGTTTCGTAATCACCGGTTTCGCGGTCGATTACAACACGGATTTCCGCTTCTTCGTCGTAACGCTTCTTGGTTGCGGTTGCCAGCGCTAACTCGATGGCCTCAAAGATAACTTCTTTGGAAACATCCTTTTCGTTAGAAACTGCTTCAGCAACCAGGAGAATTTCTTTATTCATGCAACTGCCCCTACCTAAAATTCCAATCCTGCCCGTGGGTTATTTAAACTGCGGTACGATATTCGCCTTTTCGATATGATCGATTGGCAATAAATATTCATCCGCGTCAACAACCAGCACGATATCTTCATCTTCGATACCGTTAAGTACGCCCTTAAATTTGCGGCGACCATCAAACGGCATCCGTAAACGCAGCTGAACCACATGACCAATGTAGTCCTGATACTGCGACAGTTTAAATAACGGACGATCCATCCCCGGTGAGGATACTTCCAGCGTATATTCTCCGCTGATCGGATCTTCAACATCCAGAACACCGCTGATCTGACGACTGACATTTGCACAGTCATCCACACCTACGCCATTCTCTGAATCGATATAGACACGCAGCATGCTTTGCCGACCCTGCGACAGCATCTCAATGCCCCAAAGCTCAAGACCCAGCGCCACAACAGACGGCTCGATCAGGGCTTCTAAAGTACTCATCTTTGCGGACACGCAAAAACCTCAGACTGACTTGTTTAAACCAATAAAAAATGGGTCAGTGACCCATTACTTTCGTGGCTTTCCTGAGCCACAAGTACGAAAAAGCCCCTAAAAAGGGGCCAATCAGCGTACTAATTGAACGGTACTTAGCGTAATAAAACAGTATTTTATTACGCTAAACACCGCGCGAACCGAATCGCTCCGGTTCCGTTTTACTTGAGATAAACATTACTTAAGTAAAACACTTCATGCACAAACCCGCATGAAGCGACAGCACACTGCCTTTCTGGTAGAAAAAGATCTAATGAAAACAGATATCTTTTGGCTACCAGCAGCCTTAGCTGCTGTTTTTTGGTAGCGGGGGCCAGATTTGAACTGACGACCTTCGGGTTATGAGCCCGACGAGCTACCAGGCTGCTCCACCCCGCATCAAAAAAACCGGTGGGTATTATAATCTCACCGCGCCTGTTTAGCAATAACAGGACTTTAGAGGACCAGTCAGTTAAACATGACTGGCTATCCGACTGTTTCAGTCTCAGTGACTGAACAATGAATTGGTGCCGAAGGCGGGACTTGAACCCGCACGACCATTAGGTCACCACCCCCTCAAGATGGCGTGTCTACCAATTCCACCACTTCGGCAAATAAAAGGTTATTCTGACGGCGGTACGTCCGCATCAGCTGGCGCTGCGCTTTCTTCCAGAGCTGGCAATTCATCAGCCTGCTGCACCTGCTCAACAACTGCAGCAGAAGGAATACCTGCATCAGTTACCGCACCTGCCTGTTCTTTGGCGTAGATCGCCAGAACAAAACTGGTTACAAACAGACCGGCAGCCAGTACGCCTGTCATACGGCTCAGGAATGAACCGGAACCCTGACTACCGAATACAGTCTGAGATGCACCGCTACCGAAAGCAGCACCGGCTTCAGCACCTTTACCCTGCTGCAACAGAACCAGAGCAATAATCGCCGCCGCTAATAAAACATGTACCGCAAGAACCAGAGTTTCCATTTAACTATTCACTCACTTCAGACGCGCTGCGGCAGCACCACAGATCGTCAAAAAATCTTCTGCCTTCAAAGAGGCACCACCAACCAGACCGCCATCGATATCCTGTTCTGACAGGAGTTCTGCTGCGTTGCCGGCATTCATGCTGCCACCATACAGAATTGACACAGAATCTGCGACATCAGCATCCAGTTTTTTCAGTTGTGCACGAATAGCAGCGTGCACTTCCTGAGCTTGCTGAGGTGTTGCAGTCAAGCCTGTACCAATTGCCCAGACCGGCTCATAAGCAATCACAGTCTGCGCCATCGCACTGATACCTACCCGATCAATAACCGCTGCTACCTGAGCAGCCACAACCGGCAGTGTTTGCGATGCTTCACGCTGTTCCAGCGTTTCACCTACACATAAAACAGGCACAATATCAGCATCCAGTGCAGCAGCAAATTTATCTGCTACCTGCGCATCGCTCTCTGCGAACAAAGTACGGCGCTCTGAATGCCCCAGCAGTACATATTCGCACCCCAGGTCCTGCAGCATAGGCAAGGCAATCTCACCAGTGAAAGCGCCTTTAGGCTGATCACTGACATTTTGGGCTCCCACCTTAATGGCAGTATCCTTAACCAGCGAAGTCGCCTGATCAAGATAAACCGCCGGAGGACACACCAGCACCTCTACACCCTGCGCAACATCTACCCCTGCAACTAACTGGCTTAGCAGCTCCCGGTTTGCTTCACGGGTACCGTTCATTTTCCAGTTACCGGCAACGATTGTTTTACGCATATGATTTCCTCTGTGTAAGGCGGCGCACATAGTACCCAGTTTCAAAATAAGTTACAAGATCTTAACAATGCTGCGGCGGAATAAGTCACAACAAAGACATTTACACCGCCGAAACACCTTATGAATCAAGCTTATCAGGCAGCAATAGCCGCTTCTACAGCCGCCGCCAGCTCTGCTGCCAGCTCTGCAACCCATACAGCATCATCACCTTCCACCATCACCCGTACCAGAGGCTCGGTACCGGATGGTCGCAGCAATACACGGCCACGGTCACCCAGGCGCGCCTCCACATCAGCCACCGCCGCCTGCACTTCAGGCAAACCTACTACATCAATTTTCTCTGCCAGACGCACATTGATCATGGTTTGCGGCATTTTGGTCATTTCGCCTTTCAGCTCAGCCAGCGACTTACCGTTGGCAACCATTGCCTTCAACACCTGCAGCGCAGCAACAATACCATCACCGGTGGTGGTCACATCACGGCAAACCAGATGCCCTGAAGACTCACCCCCCAGCAGCCATTCATTTTCCGCCAGCGCTTCCATAACATAGCGGTCACCCACCTTGGCACGGATAAACGGAATCTCTGCTTTCTGTAATGCCTGCTCAAGGCCGAAATTCGACATCAGCGTACCAACCACACCGCCGTTCAGGCGTCCTTCCCGGTGCAGCTGCATCGCCATAATAAACAGCAACTCATCACCGTCGACCTGAACACCATTATGATCCGCCATAATCACCCGGTCACCGTCACCATCCAGTGCGATACCCAGATCTGCCTGATGTTCGGTCACCGCTTCCTGTAGCGCCTGTGTAGACGTCGCCCCACAACCATTATTGATGTTAAGACCATCCGGGCCGGCACCGATAGTTACCACGTCTGCGCCCAGTTCACTGAACACCTGAGGCGCTACGTGATACGTTGCACCGTTTGCACAGTCAACCACCACTTTCAGCCCTTTCAGGCTGAATCCGGCATTTACCGTACCTTTGCAAAACTCAATATACCGGCCGGCAGCATCATCAATACGGCGCGCTTTACCCAGCTCAGCCGCATCCACGGTAGTCAGGGCAAGATCCAGCTGTGCTTCGATAGCATGCTCAATATCATCTGGCAGCTTTGTGCCCTGTGCAGAGAAAAACTTAATGCCGTTATCGTAGTAAGGGTTGTGTGATGCACTGATTACAATGCCTGCATTCGCATTAAAAGTACGGGTCAGGTAAGCAATTGCCGGCGTCGGCATCGGCCCCAGCAACAGCACGTCTACACCTGCCGCAGATAAGCCCGCCTCCAGCGCAGACTCAAACATATAGCCGGAAATACGGGTATCTTTGCCGATAATAATTTTACTGCGGCCTTCACGGGCGAATACCTTGCCTGCAGCCCAGCCCAGTTTCAGCATAAAATCCGGCGTTATTGGCGCAGTGCCTACTTTGCCGCGAATACCGTCAGTACCAAAATATCGTTTTGTCATGTTATTTCCTTTCTGCTCCTGCAAACCGGTCAATTTACCCGGCCACACTCCTGCTGTTAATCCGGCTTGCGTTCCGCCAGCACCGCTTCACACATACGCACCACATCTACCGTTTCCTGAACGTCGTGCACACGGAAGATTGCCGCGCCTTTAGTAACGCCCAGCGCCACTGTCGCCAGACCACCGGACAAGCGCTGATCAACCGACTTATTCAGCACATGATCAATCATACTCTTACGCGATGTTCCCAGCAGCAACGGGCACTTAAGACGGTGCAACTGCTCCAGTTTATTCAACAGCCGTAAATTATGCTCCAGGGTTTTGCCAAAACCGAACCCCGGATCAAGAATAATCTTCTGCCGGTCAATCCCGGCGGTTTCACAGGCTGCTATTCTGGCCGCCAAAAACCCTTCTACTTCATCAATCACATCGTTATAGACCGGTGCATCCTGCATCGTCGCAGGACTGCCCTGCATGTGCATCAGACAAACCGGCAAACCGGTTGCGGCTGCCGCCTCAATCGCTCCGGACTTACCCAGCGCACGCACATCATTAATCAGGCCCGCCCCAAGCGCAGCAGCTTCTGTAATTACTTCCGGCGAACTGGTATCCACGGAAATGATCGCATCCACTTCCCGGTTAAGCCGTTCGACAACCGGCAGAACCCGGTTCATCTCTTCATCCAGGCCAACCGGCGTCGCCCCCGGCCGGGTTGATTCACCGCCGATATCAATGAACGCTGCGCCCTGTTCAACCATCTGTAAAGCACGGTCAATTGCCCGCTGAACCGACAGTTTTTCTGATGCGTAAAGTGTTCCGCCATCAGAAAAGGAATCCGGCGTCACGTTAACGATTCCCATCACCTGAGGACGGGTTAAATCTAAACGACGGGAAGCAAACTGAAACTGACTTAAATCACTCATTACTTACTGTTCCTAATTTCAGAACGTAAAAAGGCCAGCACAGGGACGTGCTGACCTTTTTCAGATTTCAACAACACTGATTAATGCAGGTTCTGATCCGGCGCATCCGGCTGATCACGCTGCTCGTCATCATCACGGGGCATATCATCAGACGCTTTGTTTTGCTCAGCGTCAGACGCACTTTCACCCGGCTCAGATGAATCAGACTTAGGACCATCCTTCTTAGAATCACTGTCACTCCAGCCCTCAGGCTCAGACACTTCTTCACGGGCCATCAGCTGATCAATCTGAGAAGAATCAATCGTCTCGTACTTCATCAGCGCCTGGGTCATGGTCTCCAGAATGTCACGGTTATCTTCCAGCATCTGGTAAGCCTGTGCGTAACAGTCGTCGATAATCTTACGGGTAGTCGCATCAATCTTCTGCTGCAACTCTTCAGAGATTGGCTTGCTGCCCTGACCGTAACCACGGTTAAACGGATCAGACTCTTCCTCATCGTACAGCAGTGGCCCCAGCTCTTCACTCAGACCCCAGCGTGTCACCATATTCCGTGCGATGCTGGTTGCCCGCTGAATATCGTTAGACGCACCGGTGGTAACACCTTCTTTACCCAGCGTCATTTCTTCTGCAATACGGCCGCCGTACAGGCTGCAGATATTCGCCAGCAGCATTTTACGGCTGTGGCTGTAGCGGTCTTCTTCCGGCAGGAACATGGTCACACCCAGTGCCCGGCCCCGCGGAATAATAGAGACCTTGTAAACAGGATCATGATCCGGCAACAGACGACCAACAATCGCGTGACCGGATTCGTGATAAGCGGTATTCAGACGCTCTTCGTAAGACATCACCATCGACTTACGCTCAGCACCCATCATGATTTTATCTTTTGCTTTTTCAAACTGATCCATACCAACCGTGCGCTTGCTGGCACGGGCAGCAAACAGCGCAGCCTCGTTTACCAGGTTAGCCAGATCAGCACCGGAGAACCCGGGGGTACCACGGGCAATCAGCTCAGGCTTCACATCGTCACCCAGCGGGACTTTACGCATGTGTACTTTCAGGATCTGCTCACGACCACGGATATCCGGCAGGCCAACATGTACCTGACGGTCAAAACGGCCAGGACGCAGCAGCGCAGGGTCCAGTACGTCCGGACGGTTAGTTGCAGCAATTACGATGATACCTTCCGTACCTTCAAAACCATCCATCTCAACAAGCAGCTGGTTAAGAGTCTGCTCACGCTCGTCGTTACCACCACCCATGCCAACACCACGGTGACGGCCTACGGCATCAATCTCATCAATGAAGATGATACATGGCGCATTTTTCTTCGCCTGATCGAACATATCACGGACACGGGACGCACCCACACCCACGAACATTTCAACAAAGTCTGAGCCGGAAATAGTGAAGAACGGTACTTTCGCTTCACCGGCAATGGCTTTAGCCAGCAACGTTTTACCGGTACCCGGACTACCCGCCATCAGTACGCCGCGGGGGATATGGCCACCCAGACGCTGGAATTTGCCAGGATCACGCAGGTAATCAACCAGCTCTTTCACTTCTTCTTTGGCTTCTTCAACACCGGCAACATCTTCAAACGTAGTCTTGATCTGGTCTTCGCTCATCATCCGCGCTTTAGACTTACCAAACGACATCGGGCCGCCTTTGCCGCCACCGCCGCCCTGCATCTGGCGCATGAAGAACATGAACACAGCAATGATCACCAGAATCGGGAAGCTGGCAACCAGCAGCTGTGTCCAGACACTTTGTTTCTCAGGCTGTTTACCTTCAATAATGACATTGTGGTTGTACAGGTCATCAACCAGCTTAGGATCCTGCAGCGCCGGACGTACCGTCTGGAAGCGCTCACCATTCTTACGGAAACCTTCGATGGTATAACCGTCAATAATTACCTTGCTGACCCGATCATCCTTCACCTCTGTGATGAATTCAGAATAATTCAGCGACTGCGAACTGGTTTCGCCGCTGAAGTTATTAAACACTGTCAGCAGTACTGCCGCGATTACCAGCCACAGTACTAAATTTTTCGCCATATCGTTCAAAGGATGACCCTCTGTTTGCTACTTATCTTTGTGTCGTAAAACCCAAGCCTGCAAAAACTACAGTACTTCACAAGCTTTGACCATCTTTACGGCCGGAAATTACGCCCAACCATATAAACTTCACGGGAACGGGCCCGGGAGGCGTCCGGCTTACGGGTATAAACCTTGGTAAAACTGCTTTTCACGTCCTGCATGTAGGCATCAAAGCCCTCACCCTGAAACACTTTGGCGATAAAATCGCCTCCGGGACGTAACGTTGTCCGCGCCAGATCCAGCGCCAGCTCAACAAGATACATGGCAGCCGGCTGATCAATCGCAGACATACCACTCATATTGGGGGCCATATCTGAAATTACAAGGTCTGAAAGATCATCTCCCAGAGTTTGCAGTATTTCATTCAGCACAGACTCTTCCGTAAAGTCCCCCTGAATAAACTGTACACCGGGTAAATTGTCCATCGGCAATATGTCTGATGCCACCACCCGGCCATTATCACCGACCAGCTCTGCCGCCACCTGCGACCAGCCACCCGGCGCTGCACCAAGGTCTACGACTGTCATCCCCGGACGGATCAGCTTATCTTTCTGGTTCAGCTCCAACAACTTATAGCTGGCACGGGAGCGATAACCATCCTCTTTGGATTTCTTTACGTACTGATCGTCGAAATGTTCCTGCAGCCAACGACCACTGCTTTTTGATCTGGACAAATTAACCTACCGATTGAATATCAGCCAACGCTACTCTGGCGGGCTGAAGTGAGGTAAAATCGCAGCTAAATTTTGCAGCACTTACAAGACAACCTGTAAAACCGCCTGCAATCCCCATTATTTTAAAGGCCAAGTATTTTAGTATGAGCTTAACCACAGCGCAAAAGAAGCAGTTCCGTAGCATAGGCCACGGTCTGAACCCGATCATTACCGTTGCCGGCAATGGTCTTAACGAAAACATTCTGCTTGAAGCAGACCGCGCCCTGGAAGATCACGAACTGATCAAGGTTAAGTTCGTTGTCGGCGACCGCACCGTTAAAAAAGCCCTGATCAAGGAAATGAGCCAGATCGTTGAAGCCCAGATCGTTCAGGAAATCGGTAACGTTGCACTGCTGTACCGCGCCGCGCAGAACCCTAATCCTAAGCTGTCTAACCTGTTACGCTGAACAGTGTGGCAACACAGAACTGAATCTGCTGCATTAAACATAAGGCAGATAAAAAGAAACCGCCAGCTGGCGGTTTCTTCGTTTCTGACAGTCAGAAATTATACGTGATGTACCTGGTCGATTTCGTACTCAACAGCACCACCCGGCGTGTTAACCACAACCACATCACCTTCTTCCTTACCTACCAGCGCACGGGCAATCGGTGAACCCACTGAAATCTTGCGATTTTTAATATCAGCTTCGTCTTCACCCACAATCTGGTAACTGACGGTATCGTCAGTATCCAGATTGATGATATCCACGGTTGTACCGAAGATAACTTTACCGCTGTGAGGAATCTGGGTGACATCGATAACCTGAGCAGAACCGAGCTTACCTTCCAGCTCCTGAATCCGGCCTTCAATGAAACCCTGCTGCTCACGTGCCGCATGGTATTCAGCATTCTCTTTCAAATCACCGTGCTCACGGGCTTCTGCAATCGCGGCGATGACTGTCGGACGCTGAACCGTTTTCAGGTCATCCAGTTCTTCACGAAGTGCTTTTTCACCGTGCACTGTCATTGGAAATTTTTGCATATCCTGTCTCTCTTATAACTCTTAGTGCAGATCCTGCAGACGGCGCACTTCTTTCTCTTCGCCATACTGCATTGCCATGATCATTGCTTCAGCACCAGCCAGCGTAGTGGTATAAGGCACTTTGTGCTGCAGTGCTGTGCGACGGATCTCAGCAGAATCAGCGATCGCCTTACGGCCTTCAGTGGTGTTGATGGCATAGGCAATTTCATCGTTCTTCAACATATCAACAATGTTCGGACGACCTTCCATTACCTTGTTCACCAGACCTACTTCAATACCGGCATCTGTCAGCAGCGCAGCTGTACCGCTGGTTGCAACCAGCGTAAAGCCAAGATCAATCAGATCACGGGCCAGCTTCAGCGCACCCTGCTTATCCACATCACGTACAGAGATAAACGCCTTACCTTTGGCAGGCATCTTATCACCGGCACCGCGAACAGCTTTCATGAATGCTTCGCCGAAGGTTTCACCCACACCCATTACTTCACCAGTAGACTTCATCTCCGGGCTCAGAATAGGGTCAACACCCTGGAACTTGTTGAACGGGAAGACAGCTTCTTTCACGTTAAACATTTCAGGGACGATTTCTTCAGTGAAGCCCAGCTCGCTCAGTTTCTTACCGGTCATAACCAGTGCGGCAATTTTCGCCAGGGAAACACCGATACACTTGGACACGAACGGCACTGTACGGGACGCACGCGGGTTAACTTCGATTACATAGATTTCGCCATCCTGGTACGCCAGCTGAACGTTCATCAGACCAACTACACCCAGCTCAAGCGCCATCTTCTTCACCTGCTCACGCATCTGATCCTGCACATCAGCAGGCAGACTGTAAGGCGGCAGAGAACATGCAGAGTCACCGGAGTGAACACCAGCTTGCTCAATGTGCTGCATGATGGCACCGATCACAACGATCTCGCCGTCACAGATAGCATCAATATCCACTTCAACAGCAGCATTCAGGAAGTGATCCAGCAGTACCGGCGCGTCATGAGATACCTGTACAGCAGTATTCATGTACTGACGCAGTTCAGCTTCGTTGTAAACGATTTCCATCGCCCGGCCACCCAGAACGTAGGATGGACGCACAACCAGCGGGTACTCCAGCTTAGCCGCTTCAATGATGGCTTCTTCCTGACTGCGCACAGTCGCGTTTTCAGGCTGCTTCAGACCCAGACGCTTCAGCATTTGCTGGAACTGTTCACGGTCTTCCGCACGGTCAATCGCTTCAGGAGACGTACCGATAATTGGTACACCCGCCTGCTCCAGCGCCAGCGCCAGTTTCAGAGGCGTCTGACCACCGTACTGAACGATCACACCCTTAGGCTGTTCAACGTGGACAATCTCCAGTACGTCTTCCAGAGTGATCGGCTCAAAGTAGAGACGGTCAGATGTATCATAATCGGTAGAAACCGTTTCAGGGTTACAGTTAACCATGATGGTTTCGTAGCCGTCTTCACGGGCAGCCAGTGCCGCGTGTACACAGCAGTAATCAAACTCAATACCCTGACCGATACGGTTAGGGCCGCCACCGATAACCATGATCTTGTCACGGTCAGACGGGTTAGACTCACACTCTTCTTCGTAAGTGGAGTACATGTAAGCAGTATCAGTTGAGAACTCAGCCGCGCAGGTATCAACACGTTTGAATACCGGACGGATATCCAGGCTGTGACGCTGCTTACGCACCTGCTTCTCGCTCACACCCAGCAGTGTCGCCAGACGGGCATCAGAGAAACCTTTACGCTTCAGACGGAACAGCGTGTCCTTATCCAGTTCAGACAGCGCCATTTCAGAAACACGCTGCTCTTCTTTGATCAGGTCTTCAATCTGTACCAGGAACCATGGGTCGATGCCGGACAGCTCATACAGCTCTTCCATGCTCATACCCAGACGCATGGCGTCGGCCAGGTACCAGATACGCTCAGCACCCGGCTGCTTCATTTCACGGATGATATCGGAACGCACATCTTCGTCGTCCAGATTCACAATCGGATCCAGGCCTGTTGCACCGACCTCCAGACCGCGCAGTGCTTTCTGCAGAGATTCCTGCTGAGTACGGCCAATCGCCATTACCTCACCCACGGACTTCATCTGAGTAGTCAGACGGTCATTCGCCTGCGGGAATTTCTCGAAAGTGAAACGCGGAATCTTAGTAACAACGTAGTCAATCGCCGGTTCAAAAGACGCAGGGGTCGCGCCGCCGGTGATGTCGTTCTGCAGCTCATCCAGGGTATAACCAATGGCCAGCTTGGCAGCCACTTTAGCAATCGGGAAACCGGTCGCTTTGGATGCCAGTGCAGATGAACGGGATACCCGCGGGTTCATCTCGATAACCACCATACGGCCAGTCTTCGGACACATACCGAACTGTACGTTAGAACCGCCGGTTTCTACGCCGATCTCACGCAGTACTGCCAGGGAGGCATTACGCATGATCTGATATTCTTTATCGGTCAGGGTCTGTGCAGGTGCAACGGTGATAGAGTCACCGGTGTGTACACCCATGGCATCAAAGTTTTCGATGGCACAGATGATGATGCAGTTGTCGTTTTTGTCACGGACAACTTCCATCTCGTATTCTTTCCAGCCAATCAGGGACTCATCAATCAGCAGCTCGCTGGTTGGTGACAGATCCAGGCCGCGTTCGCAGATCTCAACAAATTCTTCTTTGTTGTATGCGATACCGCCACCGGTACCACCCATGGTGAAAGACGGACGGATAATACAAGGGAAGCCCAGCTGCGCCTGAACCTGGATCGCCTCTTCCATACTGTGAGCAATCGCAGCACGCGGGCATTCCAGACCGATGTCTTTCATCGCCTTATCGAAACGGTCACGGTCTTCAGCTTTGTCGATAGTGTCTGCGTTTGCGCCAACCATCTCTACGCCGAATTTCTCCAGCACACCTTCGCGCTCAAGATCCAGCGCACAGTTCAGTGCAGTCTGACCACCCATTGTTGGCAGCACTGCATCCGGACGCTCTTTCTCGATAATTTTCGCAACGGTCTGCCACTGAATAGGCTCAATGTACGTCGCGTCAGCCATACTTGGATCGGTCATAATGGTGGCTGGGTTAGAGTTCACCAGAATAACGCGATAGCCTTCTTCACGAAGGGCTTTACAGGCTTGAGCACCTGAATAGTCAAACTCACAGGCTTGACCGATAACGATAGGCCCCGCACCGAGGATCAGAATACTTTGTATATCCGTACGTTTAGGCATGTGTAATCAACCGATCTTCAAAAGATTCAACGGGAATTTTACCAGCCGGTAAAATTCTCTCAATTCAAATCCGCCCGGATATACCGGGCGGAAAATATTGCTGTGACGGGAAATCAGCCCGCCTTACGCTCTGCCATTGCCGCAATGAAGCGGTCAAACAGAGGGGCCACATCATGGGGGCCCGGACTCGCTTCAGGGTGCCCCTGGAAGCTGAATGCCACCCGGTCAGTCCGCTCAATCCCCTGCAGGGAACCGTCGAACAGTGACTTATGGGTTGCACGGATCGTTTCAGGCAGAGAATCCTCATCCACTGCGAAGCCGTGATTCTGGCTGGTAATCAGCACCTGAGAAGAATCCAGATCCTGTACCGGGTGGTTCGCACCGTGATGACCGAACTTCATCTTCACTGTGTTAGCACCGGAAGCCAGCGCCAGTAACTGATGGCCCAGGCAGATACCGAAAACCGGCAACTCAGTTTCACAGATTTCAGTGATCGCCTTAATCGCGTAGTCACAAGGCTCCGGGTCACCCGGGCCATTAGACAGAAACACACCGTCAGGATTCAGCGCCAGTACTTCAGCAGCAGGTGTCTGTGCAGGCACAACCGTCAGACGGCAGCCACGCTCAACCAGCATACGCAGAATGTTACGCTTCACACCGTAATCGTAGGCAACAACATGATAAGGCAGTTCTTCTGCAGAACGCTCCTGATGACCCTCAACCAGATCCCAGGTAGAAGACGTCCACTCGTAAGACTCTTCAGTGGTCACAACCTTCGCCAGATCCATACCCTTCAGACCAGGAAACTCCTGTGCTGCAGCCAGCGCAGCTGCTTCGCTCAGGTCTTCACCCGCCATCACGCAACCGCTCAGGGAACCTTTTTCACGCAGAATGCGTGTCAGGCGACGGGTATCGATATCAGCAATACCAACAATGTTGTTGGCTTTCAGGTAGTCATCCAGGCTTTGCTCATTACGCCAGCTGCTGGCCAGCAATGGCAGATCCCGGATTACAAGACCGGCAACCCAGGTTTTAGCCGACTCTTCATCTTCATTTGTTGTGCCCACATTGCCAATGTGCGGGTATGTAAGAGTCACAATCTGACGGCAGTAGGATGGGTCCGTCAGAATCTCCTGATAACCAGTCATAGAAGTGTTAAACACCACCTCACCAGAGGACTGGCCATCCGCGCCAATAGCTACTCCCCGGAAGATACTTCCGTCTTCAAGGGCCAGAATGGCTGGTCTTGTCAAATCAACCTCCCCGCTTAGAGCGCATCTAAACAGAATCAATAACTTAGAATCAACAACCGATAAGTTGCAAAAAAGCGAGACAGAACAAAAGTCCATCTCGCTTTTTCAAAAAATCCGGTTGTCGCATTTACTGTATGCAAAACGGCGGTATTTTAGTGCATTCCCCCGCAACTGTCTATGGGCAACATATAACCTTAACCGGCAATTGCCATCCATAAGTATATTCACCACTCTGAGGAAAAGCCTTATTCACTGTCATCGTTCCGTCATCTGCAGCGCATTTAATAGCGGCGATTTTTAAGGATGAAATTCGCACCCCAACTGCATCCGGAAACCGAGATAATGAAAATATCCACGATCAACCGCCTGACAACCACCGCCCTGCTGATCATCGTCAGCATACTGGCCGTCGCTATGTTCTGGTCACTGGCCAAACTGAATCAGAGTTTTAACGCTACCGGTCACTACACCGACCTGCAGCAACACATTACCCACACCATCAGCCGGCCGGTACTGAGCTACCTGAGACTGGCGGACACCACCCTGCTAAGTGAAATCGACACTAATATAACCGCACTGAATAGCAACACCTCGCCACTGCAGAACCTGCCCGATGAAGCCCGCCAACAGCTGCAGCTGCAACTGCAGGATCTTCAGTCAACTGCCCTGTTTGAACTACGTGAAGCCGGCAAGCTGAAAAACCCGCAGTCACTGCTGATCAACGCTGAAAATGAAATCCTGGCCAGCCTCAGCCAGCTGAATGACTACACGCTGCAGGCCAACCCACAGCAACAGACACTGGCCAGCCGCTACCGGCAACATATACAGCAACTGTCATTACAACTCCCCGAACTCAGCCACAGCCGTGAACGTTATTTCAGCAATAGCACCCGTGACCGCAGCAACATACAACAGGCCCTCAACCAGCTAAATCGGCAACAGGAAGCCTTACAGGCACTGCCCCGCCTGAACATATTTACCGAAACCGAAGAAGACGACCTGCAATCCCTGCTCGGCCTGGAGTCTGAGGATAACGAAACAGCCCGGGAAGAGCTTGGTAATATATATAATGAAGAACTGGCCAGCCTGTTACGCCGCTACCTGAAAGACCTCAGCAATATAGAAAACATTTACACAGCCAAGACCAGCGCCAGCAACAACAGCCTGCAACTGATAACAGCGCTGGAAACCACCCTGCAAAAACTCAAAAATACTGCAGATCAGCAATACCGGACCACCGAAAACAATGTATACATTCTGCTGATCAGCTGCCTCACCATGATCACTGTGGTTGCACTGCTGATGAGTGCAGTCAGCACACTGCTGAGTAACACCCTGCGTGCCACCAGCAAAAGCATCCAACAGCTGGCCTGTGGCAATCTGTCATCACAGACCACTGATAAAAGCCGCATCACCGAAATCAGCACACTTAATTCCGCCAGCCAGCAACTTAACAACTATCTGCAACAGCTGATCACCCAGCTGAACCGGCAAAGCAGCAGCCTGAATAAACTTGGCAGAGATCTCAGCAACAGCGCCTGCTCACTGGATGAAATCGTCGCCGCCCAGCAATCAGCTACCCAGATCATTGCTGACGAAATCAGCCGGCTCAGTGAATCCAATTCAGAAGTAGTCCGCAGCGCAACAGAAACATCAGACTCAACGCAACAGGCCATGGCACTCAGCCAGAACGGCGTCAACCAGATGGAACGCACCCGGGAAAGCATCCTCAGCCTGGTTACGGAAACTCAGACAACCCACAACACCTTTCAGGTACTTAAAGAAGACGGCAAAAATATCGGTAACGCATTAACGGTTATTCAGAAACTGGCTGATCAGACCAACCTGCTGGCACTAAATGCCGCGATTGAAGCCGCCAGAGCAGGCGAACAGGGGAGAGGATTCGCAGTGGTTGCCGACGAAGTCCGGGGGTTAGCCGGCAACACCACCACCGCCGCGGAGCAGATCAGCAGCATCATACTTAAACTCAATGCAGCTATTGATGAGTCATCCGGACGAATCGAACACCAGCAGGAACTGGTTCAGCAGAGCGTCGCACTGGCCGATGATGCAAAACAAAGCATCGACAACATCCGCAATGCAATCAATGATATTAACCAGATGAACAGCCTGATTACAGCCTCAGCAGAACAGCAGTCCGCCATGACCGACCAGATCGCCCTTGGCATTCGCACCACCGTAGAACAATCAGACCGGTCCGCCCGGGAGTCGGATAACAACCAGCGCTACGCCGGCAAAGTTGAAAGAATCAGCGAAAGTCTGTCAGGCCTGCTCGCCAACTTCACTGAAACCAAGCCACAATAACCTTTTTACAGATACAAAAAAGCCCCGCAGACTTATCGTCCCGGGGCTTTCTCATTTACTCAGAGAGCTGATTACTGCGCAGTTCCCGGCTCAGCCACTGCCTCACTGTCAATTTCAGGTAACGGCTGATGATGAATAACCGCTTCAAAAGAAGCCAGACGCTTATACACGGACAACAGCTCAACAATGGTTGTCCATGAATTCACCAGATACTGGAAAGAATTACTCACTTGACCAAAGGCGGTCAGGATCTGCTGTAACACACCAAAGGTGATCGCCCCTACCGCAATGGTCGGCACCAGCAATACAAATACAAAAATATTGTCCGCCTGCAGATACATCATCCGGGCAACATTGAAGTACATATAATGAAAGTAGAGACGGAAATAGTTTTTCCGCACATTACCAAACAGTTCCCGCAGGGTTACCGGCTCAGCACGGGCCTCATCATCCTCACCGTACACCAGCTCTTTACGGAAAGCCGCTTCCACCCGCTGATTTTTAAATTCCAGACCCGGCAGCTTGATACCCACCAGCGCCAGCAAACCGGTACCGAAAATCGCCCACACCAGCGCCGCATAGAACAGCGGATGAGGAATTGCACCGACAATCGGCAACTCAGATACATAACTGGATAACGACCAAAGCACCGGCAGGAAGGCAAACAGCGTCATCACAGAATCAATGATCGACACCCCCAGCCCCTCCATAATAGAAGCAAACCGCATGGTATCTTCCTGTATCCGCTGTGAGGCACCCTCAATATGCCGTACCTGCTCCCACTTAGCGGTGTAGTAATCATTCATGGCCGTACGCCAGCGGAAAATAAAGTGACTGACAAAGAAACGCGTCACCACAAAGACAAAGATCGCCAGAAAGGCTATCTCAGAAAAGATCACAATCAGATCAAACAGCTCAGACGAAACAGACGATACCTTCTCATCCGTTACCGCCGCCGCGGCCGCGTCTCCACCCTCAGGATCAATAGGCTTCAGCGCCGTCTGAACTAAATCGAAAAACGGCCGACGCCAGTTATTAATCGCCACCGACACCTGAACAGAAAAATAGGTAGAAAACAAAATCGCAGAAGAGCCGACAATCGACCACCACTGCCACTTATGATTGGCATACTTAAACCAGAAAAGCGAAAACAGCCCCGTACAAAGGAAGTAGTAACCATAGAACAGCAGAAATGAATCCGTAACGAAATGCCCCAAACCGATAACCGGCTGTTCGTCTGTTATATCCAGACCGACAAGCGCCGCCATCTCATCATTAAAGCCGTACCATATCCCGCAACTCAGGCCCGAAAACAACACCACCGATAAAAAGAACATTCTCGGGTTGGGGAAAAAAGAATTAAACATACAAATATTCCTATCAGACGAGTCTCTGTAAGACGGGCAGCCCGATTAAAAGTTCACGCTACCTTCGCACACCGGTCACCACACAGCCTAACAGAGAACCGTAACCTGAGCATGCTCTAAACCAATAAATAGTATTTTGCTTTCCAACACTTACCCTCGAAAAAGGGTAACGAAGCCTCTTTATGCAGCACAGCTAAAACCCACCATGCTAAAGCTCAGTTACCACTTCCAGGGCACAATTTGCGGCCTGAAATTTTCCACAGTCACCGCCAAACTTTCATCGGTATCCAAACGCCCGCTATGCAAGCCTACCAGATACCAGCCATCTTTCTCTTCAGACAACACCGGCCCGCCTGAATCACCACCGGTGGTACGGCAATTACTCTGCAGTAAACGCTTACTTTCATGCAAAGCCTTAACCGTACAACCTGTCTGAACCGTTAACACAAATGCCCGGTCTCCCCGGTAACCCGCCTGTACCAGCAGCTTACCCTGAAACATTCCATTTCCATCCAGTAACGGCAGATAACCCAACTCTTTTCCCAGCGGACGGTTGAGCTTCAGCAACGCCCAGTCACGCTTCACCTTATTCATTTCATTGTGCTTTGAAAATGTGTAACCCGGGGCGATCTGCATTGAGACACCTTTGGCAATCCCCTGAAAAGACTCCTTTTCAACACCCGCCACAAAGGTCAGATACTTCGCCGGATACCAGCGCCCCACCCGCTGATTCCACAAACAGTGCGCCGCGGTGAGCACAACATCCTCCGCCACCAGCGTCGCCGTACAGTGTCCATACCCCGCGAGATTGATCCGCCCAATTGCCCGCCAGGGAAACTGTTGGCTCGACACCCATTTACGTTCTTGCGGATAATTCTTATGTAAGACTGAAGTCGCACTTCTATCATTGCTCTCCTGAGCAAGAACATTACCTGCCAACAACATTCCGGTAATCAGCAAAAACAGTAACCGCTGCACAGTCTTATAAAAAAACACTAACACCCTTCACCTTTTAAGCGACATATAAAACCAACCGTTAAAACCTCAAACGAAACCATGCAGGTTTGCCTGTCGCAATATCCGTTAGTTTCTCAGCCTGCAATTTCACTACACGGCCATCTTTATACACCAGAAAAACACCATTCTCGTAATCCAGCAGCAGATACTGGCCATAAATCGTGTCTACAGCGGCAAAAGTCCATTTTTTTAGCAACTGTTCTGCATCAGATAAATCACCATCGAAGGCAGCAAAACGTGAACGGATAATATTCTGATCAGCAGCCGCAGCTACCCCTGTCTGTCTGACAATAAAATCATATGCAGACACACCTTTGCCGTGCTGAGCTCGCACCATATCATCAGGTTGCTCACCCAACTGACTGATCAGACTGAAAGACACCAAACCGGATAACCCGGCAATGACAACAACATTCACAACAACACTTCCTGAACGCTCTGTAGCCTCGCCAACCGGATACTGACGAAACCTGTAAAGGAAACATCCCACCGAGAACAACACAACCAACAGACTGATTACAAAAACCTGCCGGTAATAATCTGCAAAAAACGACCGCTGAGAAGTAACAATATCTCCCCTGACAATACCGGCCTCCTGCTCAGGCAACTTTTGCTGTACCTCCCCCCGATGATTAATAATGGCCGTGGGGCCGGAATTTGCGACTCGCAACAAGGGCAAGCCCAGTTCAGCAGCTCTGAGCTGCTCCATACGCAGATGATATTCAGGTAACAGACTTCCTGTCAGCAAACGGTCATTAACCGTCACAATTAGCATATCGACGGTACGTGCCCTTTCCCTGAGCAAATTGACAAAAAAAGACTCTGAACAAACAAAGGTAGCAGCAGAAACCCCCTTAATGCTTACTGCAGACTGATACGTCCCTGCCTGCAAATAACTTTCAAAGGCCGGCACGGGATACTCCTTATCATTGCTGATAAATGTATCAACCACCCGATCCCTGAATACATTACTGCTGATCACATTGCCCTGTTCATTGAGAAGATACTGATGAGACAACACATAAGGCGCATCTACCCGGGAGATAATTGCATCAGAAAGAGACGTAAAGTCACCACTGAAACCAGGTAAAACAGACTCAGGAAAAACCACCAGATCCAGATCATCACTGCTGGTCAATTGCTGTTGTAATGAGTTTAGCTGCGAAAGCCACACTTCCAGATTTCCGGGGACACCCGGGAAGTTAATCACATCACTGGTCAGGCTAGTCTGTAATAAAGCAACCTTAACAGACGTTTGTGAATGCTCCGTCTCTGACCCGGAGACAAGCCATAGCACACTGAAACCGCTCACCAACACTGTTTTCCAGATCCATCCCCACAACAGTAAGGCCAGCGTAAGCAGCCAGTACAGCGCAGTCTGCCATTCATTCCCCAGATAAGGGCTTATCAAACCGTTGAACGGGCTGTTCACCCAGGCCGCCCCTAAACTGAACGGAAATCCTGTTGCGCCTAATGCAAACTCTGCAACAGCAAACACCATTGCAGCGTTGAGTACACCCCAAACACTGCCACACTTCACAAACCAGGCACTGCAAAAGCCGATAACCCCAAAATAGAGAGCTAACACAAAAATCAGAGCAAGGTAGATAGGTAACGAAAGGTCACCAACCCCATAGAAGACGACACAGCCAATCAGCCCGCCGATGCTCAGCGAGCCCAGCCCGGCAGCAAACCGGCTGCAATACACACATAACCCCCCCCAGGCCAGATAACCGATAACAGCCCCCGGCCAGAGATTAAACAACGGTGTCGTCAGTAAAAAACCCGCCGTACTAACAGCAGTCAGCACATAACTACTGAGCAAACGACTGCAGATCATCAAGGATTTTTTCTAACTCAGGATCACGTTTTTTAGGCGGGGTCGATTGCAAGTACTTATCCAGATACAGCGTCCCCTTACCCAGATTCAGTAACGCAAGGTTAAACAAGGCCTTACGGTGTCGGCGGTCAATAATGATGACCCGCTCGAAACTTCTTTCAGCTTCTGCCAGTTTATCCAGCCGATACGCCGACACGCCCAGCCTGAACCAGGTCTCTGCCGACTCAGGCTGCTGTTCCGCCAACGCCAGATAGCTGCTGTAGCTGGCACTCCACTGCTTCTGAGAATATAACTGCGCAGCAGAAACCTTTAATGCCTCGGTGTCAGCCACGGGTGCAGCCACTGTGGGCTGATTGGCCACAGTACTACAACCCGCTAACCAAAAACTGAACAGCAAAACACACAACAACTGTTTATTCATACGGCTCTTATTCATACAAATGTTAAATTCCCTTCATTAAAATCCAGACAACACCCTTTAATCAGGCTGTGTTTCCTAAAAGTAAACGCCCGCCCCTCAAGGGTTATTTTTGTACCCCTTGGGCAAAGCAATATCCGCCATGGCACCACATTTTCATGTACCGCCAAGACTTCTCCGTCTTTATTCAGAAACGCCACATCAATGGCCATACGCATAAAAAATGTATGAATACTGCCACCGGGCCGGAACAGCATTACCTCATTGTCACCAACGGAGAAATACATGGCTCCCAGCAGCCTGCGCATGAACGTTTCCATCCGAATAATACGCATACGCTCTAGAACCCCTTACCAATCAGGCCTGAATCCATAAACTGCACAACAATCGGGATCGCGATCACAATAAACGTCAGGGGAAACAGCAAGCCAACCAGAGGCAGCAGCATTTTAACCGGCGCTTCATTGGCCAACTTTTCAGCCTTCAGAAAGCGCTCTTTACGCCGCTGCTTTGACTGGTTTTGTAACACGCTGGTGATACTCGCACCGCTTTCCTCCGCCTGAATAATCGAGGCGACAAAGTTAGTGACGGATGCCAGCCCCACTCTCTTTGCCAGTTGTTCCAGCGCCTGTTGCTTTTCCACGCCGGTACGTATATCACGCTGATAACGTGCCAGCTCTGCCTTCAATGGGCCATCAGTCATTTTGTTGGTACTTTGCTGAATTGCTCCGGTAAAAGGCAAACCTGCCCGCATGATCAGCACCAGCAAATCCAGAAAAAAAGGAAACTGTTTTTCGATCATGTGTTTACGATATTTAATTTTATCGTTCAGCCAGATATCAGGGTAGAAATACCCAATCACAACCAAACCAAACACAATCGAAAACGAAGCAGGCTTAAGGCCCAAACCTAACAGCCAGACGACATAAGCACTGAATAATGCAAAGCCCAGAACAGAAAGGCGCTTGAGCACCACAAACTCCTCCGGGCTTATCACGTAAGACAACCCGGAAATCTGCAGTTTGCCCGCCAGCTCGTTGTATCTCGGTTTCGACATACCCGCATACACCTGGCTGGAATACAGCCGCAATACCGGCCGTAACAGCTTAATTAAACCACCGGTGCTATCACGCCAGCTATCATTCTGCTCTTCTCCCGCCCGCTGACTCAGCGCCCAGGGAATTGCCACCAGCATAGCGATACTGCAACCGACAAACAGCAGTACTAACAACAATATAAATTCACTAGACATCGATATTCACTATTTTCAGAATCATCCAGACTGCCAGAGCCATCATGGCAACCATTACACCCATCACTACCCAGCCCCATACTTCGGTATACAACACAGACATTTTGTCCGGCTGAAGCGAAAACATAACCGCCCCGACACCCACCGGTAACAGACTGATTACCCAGCCCTGCATCCGCCCCATGGCCGTTAATGCATTAATCTTGCCTTCCACCTGCGCCTTCTCGCGTAAAGTGTCCGATAACGATTCAAGGGTATCCGCCAGGTTGCCACCAACGCCCCGGGCAATGACGATTGCGGTCGTCAGCAGCTCCAGCTCCTGACAGTCCAGCCGCTTCTGCATGTCTTTAAGTGACTGTTCCAACTCCCGGCCAATCCGGTTTTCTGCTACCACCAGTGCAAACTCCTGAGACAATGGCTCCGGCTGCCGCTGAGCCAGCATCTCAATGCCTTTCGATAAGCTGCCACCGGCGCGCATTGCTGCCGCCAGAGACGACAAGGCATCAGGTAACTGATAGACGAACATCTTTAAACGGCGCTTTCGTAAAATCAGCTGATACACCCAGGGCGCACTCAACCCAAGCACCAGCCCGACAACCGCGCCTACCGGCCCAATCAACAACGCAAAGAATACCGTCGCAAACAAAGTTCCCAGCAAAGACACCGCCAGCAAGAACTTCGGCGAGGCATGTACAAAGCTTCGTTTAAGGTTATCCTCAACGTTGCTTAGCACCCGGCTTTCATATACTTTGAACAGCGTTGTTCCATAGATATGCGTTAACCGGAAAGCCGCCAGACCGGTAATAAAAGCGGCTGCGACAATCACTGCCATATAGATACTCAAGAAAACCTCCATTTACACTTGCCGACTGAAATGCATATAAAACACATTCCGTTCATTGCCCTGCTAATCAGCTTCGCCTCAGCAGTTTCCGGTGCCGACTACTATGTCATCACCAATGTACTTAATGTTCGTAACGCACCGACGGTTCAGTCAGACGTTACCGGCAAACTCCGTTTCGGCGAAAAAGTCACCGCCTTCGAAACCACCGGTGAGTGGGTTAAAATCCACTCCGATAAAGCCGCCTGGGTATCCGGAAATTATCTTTCCGAACAGCCCCCGACTCCGGAACAAACCGACCGGTTCCGGCTCAGCATGCTAACCCCGCTGTTGCAGCACTCAGACAACTACAACCAGCATAAAGCACTGTTCGAAGCCAAAAGCCTGCTGCTGAACAAACAGGGCACCTGCCTGATCAGCGATTTCAGCCGTATGAAAGGCTGGTGGCTCAATGAAGCCAGCGGCGGTAATGAATACTTCATCTACTGCCAGCACAATGACAAGCGGCAAAAAATCATCCTGAATATCACCACTGAGCAACTGCACACCGAAACGCTGCCCTCAGAGTAAATCTTTAATGCTCTGCCGGGTGGTGTAATCCGCAGCCACTTTGCCGAAGCTGTCCTCTGCTTCAGGGTCAGCGCCATAATCCAGCAACAGGCTGATAACTCCGTAATTTCCCCTGGAAACGTGATACGCCAGCAAGGTGCGGGTATCACTGACCGCCTCCACATCAGCTCCGGCATCCAGCAACGCCTGAACCACTGCCGGTTTATCAGACACAAATAACAAATCATTCAGTGTCTGCACGGGTATATCTTCAGTGCGCAGGCGATAAACCTGCTCGTGATCACCGTATTTAACCGCCTCTTCCAACACTGAAAACTCTTTCATAAAGTCTTCAAGCGTCATCAGCTCGCCTAGCAGCCCTTCCAGTTTTTGCCGGGCGCTGCTTCCTTCAGCATCTGCAACTTCCGGATCAGCACCTGCCTGTAACAACACGTATGCCAGGTAGAAGTCACCCGTCATCGCGGCCATATTCAGAGCAGTCAGACCTCGCACGCCTTTCGCGTCAATATCCACTTCGCCGGCCAGATAGCGGACCAGTTCAGCATTTTTCCCCATGACCGAGGTATGCAGCACATTGGAGCCATGTGGAAAGGTAGCCTGCATATCCGCACCGGCAGCACGGAAATGATCAAAAGCGGCCTGGTCACCCACTGCGGCCGCCAGCAACAACGGTGATCCGCCTTCAGCACGCATATTCACATCATATCCATCAGCTACATAGCGGCGTACGGTCTCCAGATCACCATTTCTCAGCACCCGCAGATAATCTTCTTCGCTGCCATAGACATAACCAAAATCCTCGGCGGTACGCTGTAACTGATCATTCACAGCAAAAAGATCGCAGGTTGCTTTCAGCTGCCGTTTCCCGGCAACACGGTTACAGGCACTTAATGCATAATGCTCGGCAGCAGCACGGCTGATAGCCTTATCTTCAGAAGCACAAACCGCTTTCTTACCTTCCACGGCATAGGCAAATACCTTATGCCCGGGTTTCTCCAGATACCTGAGGAACTTACGATTACATGAACCCTCAAGCATATACGCCGCCGTTTGCTGTAACTCCAGCAGCCCGACATCCGTCAGCAATGATTCTGCCGGCGGGGTAAAATCAACACCGTAATCAGCCACACTCAGCTGCAGCTGATTACCCGCCAGCAAAACCTGACAAGCTGCATCCGGTTGTTTCGATGCTTTCATCCCCTGCCGTGCCTCTTCACAGGCGGCTAATGCCTTTACACCACTCTGAGCGTTATTCCGAGTCCCCGCCCCCACACCACAGGCATAACGCCCCAGCGGGTCCACACTGTAAGCGAATGCTTTTAACCCATTGCCCTGCAAATACCCTTTTAGTTGCTGTTTGCAGTCACCCAGCAAGAAGCTTTCCACCTGATCCAGAACCTGCTGTTTTTCACTGCGGCTAAGCACACTGCCGGACACTTCAACCAGCGGTGTTAACAGCGATTCATCAGCCACCCACTCGCCATTCAGACCAATGACCTGACAATCAACCTCCAGCCCTGCTTCGTTACACTCCTGTACAGCCTTCTGCATAGCAATTTCATCACTGTTTACCCGATGGGCCCAACCACAGGCAGAACGGTCTGTTTCAGGGTTATACCCATAGGCAAACGCCCGGGTATAACGGGAAGTAGACATCGACATAGCAAGTGTTCTTAAACGCAGATAGCAAGGTTCTGAGGGATGAATAAACCCGCTGGCTTTATCCAGAACTGCATCATCAAATGCATGGGACATGCCGCTCAGCAGAAAGCTGAGCAGAAAAAATATGGCTTTCATGATTAACGCTCCCTGTCACCTGACCTGCTCAAAGTTCACGGACGCTGCCGACTATCGCTTCAAGCTTCTCTTCCACCTGTTTTATCTGGCCGACACCGGTTACCGCAAAAAACGTTAACGGATAACCGCTGGGCAAAATGCCCATAAAGGCTTTGGCACTCCAGCTCTGGCCTTCAGCACGAAGTGTCAGGGTTTTACTGTA
This sequence comes from Aliamphritea spongicola, assembly GCF_017051665.1. Lineage (NCBI taxonomy): Bacteria > Pseudomonadati > Pseudomonadota > Gammaproteobacteria > Oceanospirillales > Oceanospirillaceae > Aliamphritea > Aliamphritea spongicola. Next base: position 108,621 of record NZ_JAFIDL010000010.1, on the reverse strand, counting down.
CCCTTCAATGTTGCCGTAACGGGCTTTCTTTAGCTGTTTAACCGACTTCACCTTACGCAAACCCAACCCTTCAATGTAAGTGTTCAGGGTACTCAGAGCCACTTCACCCAGCTCAGCTTCGGTAACCGTAAAATCCGGCACCCGGATAATTTCAATGGTCATTAACGGGTAATATTCCGCCGGCGTGGTCAGCATCACTGCCGCTGTATTCTTCCGCGGTTCAACCATCACATCCCAGGCCGGTTTTGCCGGTACCGTTAACGCAATGCCCCCTTCAGGCACTTCCCGTTCAGCGGCATAAACCTGACTCACCATACCCAACAAACACGTCAATAGAGTTATATATACGTGTAAAACTTTTCTCATTTGGCTAAACAACGGCTCAACAAATAACAATGTAGCTAAACCCTGACCTATATTTATCCATACATACATTTCAAAATCCTTTTAAAAAATACAGGAAGTTAAATACAAAAAATTATTTTTTAACGCGTAAAGGATCGTAATCCATAAAATAATCTTCCATATCAGAAAAACTACGAAGTGGATACATCTCTCCGCCTCTAAAGCAGGTTTCATAGAGGCTATAATCACCTCCATAACCTCCATCAAGATGCTGATACATAGACCCCAAGATGTTTTTTTGACAAGCACGTATTAATGTTAACAAATCACTTTCATTAACATTCGAAGCCACTAAAGATTCAACAGATGAGCGTAACTTCTGCCATTCATCTTCACTTTCATCATAAAATGATAAAGCCATTTTGTTCCTGTCGACACCATTTCCCTGCAACATATTAAGTGTATTCGACAACCAACCTGAACTATCTTCTAAATCGACAACATCATTCCATGATGCTTTCATGAAACATGACATCTCAAAAATAGGGGTATAACTATTCTTATCTTCTGCAACGTCTTCAATAATGTTGTTTGATATTCCTAGTCCCTTCAGATGTCGGCAATACTCTTCTATATATTCTTCCCTGCTCATCACACACCTTTTTTAAACTAACTTAGAGCTACTAAATACATCTTCCGATTAAATAAAACCCCATATCACCAAAGGATCTTTATTAATAAATCACATCATTAATAATCATTATTAACATAAAATAATCATATAATTTTAATATGCCGGATAATCTTATCAATCATGGGTTTTATATGAGTTAGTTGCCCTTCACCGGTCATGGTGAGCACCGTGACAGGGTGGCCTGAGGGCATACGCCCAAAAAAACTGTGTAGCTGATACCCTTTTTCTTCAGAAACCACGCTCAGTTGCTCTTCGTATCCTTCCAGAGAACCATAGGATACCGCCCGTAAACCTGGCTCAGAATCCCCTTTCACACCCAGTTTCTCCCGCACGCTATTCAATGTTCCCACAGCAACTTGCAGTAACGGCTCATCCTCAGGAATCAGCCAGCGCGGGTGATAAGTAATTTCAATCGCGGTTGGCGGGTAATAATTGACCGGGGTACTCATAATCACCGCCACTGCATCACTGCGCGGTGATGTTCCCATTATCCACTCAGGCTGCGCGGGCACATAAAGCTGAATCCCCGCCGCCGGAACCGGCGTCAGAAGAACCGGAGATTCTACACGCTCTTCAGCCTGCACACCGGCAGCCAACCCCAGCAAGAACAGCACGACTGTTGCCGTGAGTGGTAAGGGCCGCAGGCTACGCCGTAACGCCAATTTAACTTTAAATCGATGTACTACCAGCAATACCAGATAGACAATGAAAAAACTCAAAAACAGCCGACCAGCTAACATACCGGCGATATAGGCATCCATACTTACTCCGCTAAACCCAAAAACACTTCATTCTGAACCTGTTTTTATGCTGCAGTTTTCGCAGCATCATCCCTTTCTTTCCGTCACTAAAAGCCAAACAAACTGAACACACTCAGTCATCCAGATAGCTTAAGTTGTCCCAGCTACGTTCTATCTGATATTTCAAATGTGGCAACTTTCCGGCAACTGTATATACCTGCATGACCACCCAGGGTTTGCCCAGCTCACGCCCGACAAAAAAACGGACATCTACCGGCTGCTGTTCATCAAAGCCACCAAACTCAGCCATCCAGCCCGACAAATTGCCGTAGTCAGCCGCTTGCAAATCTATGTCTTCCGGGTGTAGCGATGAACGATAATTTTGTAACGCCTGCTGTAAAACACCCTGCAAAAACAGCTGCTCTTTACCGCCGGTTTCTTTGAAAGGCATCACTGCCCAGCTCATACGAGCCGGCGGATAATAGTCATCAGGTGCCCATGCCGTAAATACCTGTACGCCTCTGTGCTCAGTCAGTTCCTTTGGCCAGCGGGGTACTGCTTCGGTCCAAATCTTAAGGCCTAACGGCCCCACCGAATTAATAACCATCGGACGGACATCCGTGCCAGCCATACTGCCTGCAGACAAAACAACCAAGCCGATACAGCAAGCAGACTGCAACAACATTTTCACTGTTTTATAAATTTGCATAGTCGTCATCCTTTCCGATATTTTCCCTGGCTATATGTAGTGACAGCACAACACTCCGGTACTAAATATTCACTTTCAAAAAACCAATATTCAGTGCACCAAAAGTAGCCATCACATTTTGTTCCTCTGTCTCTGGCGCGATAAATCCCTGATAGCTGTCGTTATCACTGGCCACTGCGATAAAACACCAGTTACGCTGACGCAGCCAGCTGTCGAAGTGCTTGAATACCTCAACCACTGTAGTGCAGTTTTCTGCGGCAATATCGTACTCTCCCGCATCCGGCAAGACGGCTGTTTTTGCTAACCGGACAGCAAACTCACGGGCACTGTCTGAATCTTTCCAGTCCACCTGCAGTGCACTGCTACGACGGTAAGTGTCATACAGGCCCATCTCGCTTTCCGCTTCTGACAGGCTGTAAAAAAAGTCTTCCGGACATTGCAGGGCCAGCTCTTCAGCATCTTCTGACTTCAGCCATTGAACCAGACAGTTCCATAAACGATCCTGTAATGCCGGTGGCAGAACCGCGGTAACTGTATTAAAAACATCTGTCCATGGCTGCAGTTTTTTCACGGCCTTTTGCCGCTTAGGAGCTTTTTCCGGTGCCGCCGGCAGGGCATCTGCTGGGCCATCAATGGGGGGCAGTACCACAGGTGCACCACGATATTTACCCCAAGCCCGCATCAGGTCGGTGGGGTAATATTCATGATCAATGAAGCTGCTGTCATCCACATTCAGCAGCGCCACTAAAGTGGCCAGCGGATAGCACCAGTAACCAGGCCAATTATCCCGTAAGTGACTTTCATCTAGATGCACCGTGACCTGTTTTTCAATGTCGGCACCCCATTTATCCAATGCTTTTTTCACCAACGTCGGACGTTTTTCCGGAGGAGCTTCAATGATCGCTGCCCAGCGTTTTCTATCTGGCCCCGTATAATGCTCAGCTAAAGCCCGCTGAGGAATCAACGTTTGAAGCAACCTATCTTGAAATCGAGTTTTTCCTTCAACACAAGCAGGTAATTGCGCAACAAACTGCTGTAAAACTGTTCTATCAACCTGCAGCACTATTGCTAACGGAAAAAATGGACTGTTAATACAGGGATATAATAACCGGCCCACCACCACGCTATCGAAAGCAAATTCTTCTGCAACATTTGCGACACGCTCTGCACTAACCAATACCTGTTCATGTAAAGGTTGCATTGCAGACAACTCATCTCCTCTCAGATAGTGAAATGTAATCAGATCAGCAGCAGCAGCCAAGCTGCTTGCATACTTTCCAGTCACAGCCCTGGGATTGTCTACAGCATGCCGTTCATATATCTCCTGCATATAAGCTTCATCCATAATCCTTGCATATATATTTTCAATGTCAGCAAGAGTTTTCGTTAGGTCAGCTTCCTGCTTAAATTTATTGGCACGTAAAAGCATCAGTTACTCCTAAAACTCATATTCATTGCCAGCCCGGTCCACCGATACATCCGTTGTCGAGCCAGGTTTATCTTTTATCTCGAAAAACCGAGTTTCGCCCTTGGCATTAACTGCAGCATACAGACGTACCACACTGCCATCATTTTCCTCTAAACCATTCACTATATTATCTATATCATCATTATCTAAACCGGCTTTTTGTAACCGAGAAGGCTCTCCTTCAAGCAACCAATCTTTACTCATCTGTTTACCGTCATTAGTCTTGGCAAGCCCTCCGGTTTTCTGGGTTTCTTTGGAGCCGGAGGTTTTTGTCTCAATAATCACGTAGACGTCGTTACCGTCGGCGTCAGTCTTTTTAAACACACTGTCAATGCCGGTTTGGCCAACATGCTTTGCCCACTGACCATCTAACTCTGCTTTTGTACCTAACTGTGTGTGATCCACATAATTATCGCCCAACTGTTGATAGCCTTTTACGGTGAGAATTTTATTAACCTTCGCTTCACCAATCATGCCCTTCGCAGTTGAGGCTGCAATATCACTGATTTTCAGATTATCCAGATCATTAACCGGCACTGGGTTGCAGTCCGCCGGACCGGCATTATGTACCCACAGCCCTTCGTTGCCGACAAAGTAATTCGGGGTTTGCGAAACACTGAAGTTATATACCTGCAGGGGCTGGTCAATCCGGTTGACGGCATAGATATTGGCATCACCATCAATGGTTGCAACCACGTCGCCGGGTTCGACCTTACTGACAGGCGTCCAGCCCTTGCCCTGAATCCAGATCGGGTGTTCAGCAGTAATCTTTATCCGGTCGCCTTCGGTCAGTAACAGGTAATGATGATCAGCAACTCTGCTAAAAACCTGCTTTACCGCCTGTGACTGCTGGGGATAAGTACCTTTATCGAGACGGGATTCAACCAACTGGCCAACCCTGATATTCTCAATTGGCTGTTGCCCGGACGGTGTCCAGACCTGTGTACCTGCGGCAAAGCTCGACCTTGGAAAACTAATCGGACAACCAAGGTCCTCAGCGACTTCATCCTTGGCTTTTTTAATGTCCTCCGGGCCTTTAAAGTTATCAAGTTTACTGAGCTTAGCGGCAATCTTAAGCATAAATACCGGGCTGATATATTCACCCACAATGCGACCACGGTCATAAGCACCACATTTAAGCACTGTATTGAAGTCATCCAGTACACCATCAAAGACCAGCTTAGCGGTGGCTTCCGGGTCTTCAACAAAGGATTTCCCCAGGTAATACAGACCTTTAGCGAACTCCAGTGGATCAGTAATGATGCTGTAAATATCAGCAATCTGCGTTTTAATACCTTCCCAGAAACCGCGAACAAAATCATAAGCTGCAACAGCCAGGTCTTTCAGATCGTTCCAGAGACTACCAAAAAATCCACTTTCCTCATCTTCTGACGGCGGTTGCTCTTCTACCTCTGTGCACAACTCAGGCTCCGTAGGTGGTGGAGGAGGATCTACAACACTCGACTCTCCGGAACCAGTTTCCGGTGCAAAATTATTGCTCTGGTCAATATTATCCGTCGTGAGTGTCGAGCCCGGGTTAGTCGTTGGTGCACTGACACCAACCCAGTTGTATTCACTGCCTCCTTTAAAGCCTTCTGAAGGTGATGTATCCAGTACTGAAGTGGTGTTGCCTGCAAGCTGTTCTTTCGGACCGCCTTTCTGGCGCGTCAGCCCCTGCAGTTCGGCCAGCGACACCATAGAGTCATTCAGAATGGCCTCGCTGTGCATACGGGTTACGCTGCTGCTGACAACCGGCAGCATACCCCGGGCGTAAAGCTGGCGTTCAAAGTTGTTAGCCGCCAGATAACGGCCACCAAAAGCGGTAATCAGGTCACCGACAATGGGCATCCGCATAGGAATACCCACCGTGACTTCAACCTTTAGCAGGTTGGCATCCTGAATATTGATGCCACTGCTGGCACCGGGGGTAGTACTCAGGCGGTGCAGGCCATCATTGGGTAAGTAGCGCCCACCATTTTTATTAACACCAAAATCGCTGAAAGCTTCCTGGGTGGGGTTAAGAATGCGTACCTGTGTGTTCTGGGCAACGGCGGCGGTCGCCCGGTTAAGGCTCTGGGTCAGATTCGCGCCGGAATAATACGGCGCCATCCCTTTAACCAATCCCCGCTGTAAGGCACTGACTTTTGCCGAATCAAAAGACGCCTCTCTGGCCGCCACACTGACAGCATAATCAGTGGCAGTTTTTGCTTCATAGACACGGGCCCATTCAACCCCGCCCATCATCAGTAATGAAACAACCGGCAGAGCAATCAGGGATTCAACCGCCATTGCTCCCCGTTGCCGGAAAGCAGTGGCCAGAGTTCGGCAGATTTTTTTAAACATCGGTTTGCGCATCCATGAGCAAATAAAGGTATATATCTGTAATTAAATGGCGGCTTCGCTGAACATTGTCCGGTCGAGGTCGATACCGGAGTCTCTCAGTTCGTCATAAAACCGCGGGGCAATTCCCATACTTTGATGGTGCCCCTGAATAGAGCCGTCAGTGAGAATGCCGGTTTGCTTAAATTCAAAAATCTTCTGCATCAGCACCACATCCCCTTCCAGTCCGTCGACTTCCACAATGGCTGTGACCCGTCTTTTGCCATCTGCAAAACGGCTCTGATGCACAATGATGTCTACCGCAGAGGCAACCTGTTCGCGGATAACCTTAACCGGCATATCCATACCGGCCATCAGTACCATTACTTCCAGTCGGGAAAGCAAATCACGGGGGGAGTTAGCGTGGGCGGTTGTCAGGGAGCCATCATGCCCCGTATTCATTGCCTGCAGCATGTCCAGCGCTTCACTGCCCCGGCACTCGCCGACGACGATACGGTCAGGGCGCATACGCAGGGCGTTTTTAACCAGATCCCGAATACTCACTTCCCCCTGATGCTCAACATTGGGTGGCCGGCTTTCCAGTGAGATAACGTGGTCCTGTGCCAGCTGCAGTTCAGCGGCATCTTCAATGGTGACGATCCGCTCGCTGTCAGGAATACAGTCCGACAGGGCGTTCAAAAAGGTGGTTTTACCTGAGCCGGTACCACCAGCGACGACAATGTTCTTACGGTGCTGAACGCAAATTTCCAGAAATGCAGCCATGTCGCTGCTCAGCGAGTTGTAGTCCACCAATCGCTGTAAATTAAAACGTTGCTTAGAGAACTTACGGATAGTGATGACCGGGCCGATCAGCGACAACGGCGGTATAATGGCGTTCACCCGCGAGCCATCCGGCAAACGTGCATCCACCATGGGGGAGCCTTCGTCTATACGGCGACCCAGGGGCGCAACAATACGTTCTATCACACTGATCAGTGAAGCATTTCCGGTAAAGCAGGCGGTGGATTTTTGCAGCTGACCAAACCGCTCGATGTATACTTTATCCGGACCGTTGACCATAATTTCGGTCACACTTTCATCTTCCAGCAGCGGTTCCAGCAACCCCAGGCCAATTGATTCAGCCACGGTTTCTTTCAGTAACAACGCCTGATCAGCGTCTTCAGGCAACTGAATTTCACCGGCTCTGATAATTTGCCGTGCCATCCGGCTGGCTTCTTCGCGCAGTTCAGCATCAGAGTAGTTATCCACCAGAGAACGCTGGTACAGATCCAGCTTTTCCATGATTTTTTGCTGTAACTGTTTTTTCAGCTCTGTCCAGATATGCGGGGCAACGGCTGTCTGGGAATCAAGGCGGGCAAGTTCAGGCACAGCAGCCACTGGCTTAGGCTGCTGTGGCTGTGCCGCTGTTTCAGCCACTGCCTGAACAGGTGCATTCGCTTCACGTGGCGTTTGAATTAAAGGCTTGGAAGCAACGGTTTTAACCGGGGCCACTGACGGATTTATTCCTGCAGCCGGTGTATCAATAATTTTGATTTCACTCTTACCCAAACGCAGCAAGGTTTGCGGCGAAGGATTAATTAACCGTTGCTGTAACTCTCCCGCCACACTGAAGTCCGCGCCCTTGAGTGCGGTGATGACCACTTCTTCAGTCATCACTTCAATGCTCAGGTGTAGCTTCTCCAGCGCTTTGTCTTTGACCCGTACATCAGCAAACAGAGAACGCCCCAGCGTATGTTTGCCCAGATCAAGTTCGCGGTTAATACAGCGGCCATCCGCTTCCTGTAATTCAATCTGTAGCATCCGACTAGTCCATTAAGTCAAATTTTCTGAAAGCTTCGCTCTCAGTGGATAAACGGTTGAACTTGCTCTCGCTGGCGGTAACGGTGTCATCATCCCCTCTGATAATGGTCGGGGTCACCAGCACAACCAGTTCCGTTTCTTTGTTCCTGAATTCGCGGGATTTGAATAGCTCACCCAGAATCGGTAAGTCTCCGAGGCCCGGTACTTTATCCACAATTTTTGCATCTTCCTGGCTGAACAGGCCGGCAATCACCATGGTTTCACCGTCGTAAACGTTCATCTCTGTTGCCGCTGTACGCTTCAACAACCCGGGGACACCCAATACCGTAACCGACTGGTCGATAGAGCTGACACCCACATCTACCCGGGTCTGGATATAACCGCTGTCATCCACCAGCGGTGATACTTCCAGATTGATGCCGTACTCACGAAAGCTGACGTTTGTCACACCGTTATCACTGGTTACCGGAATCGGGAATTCACCACCGGCCAGAAACTTTGCCTGCCCGCCACTGATGCTTGAGAGCGTCGGTTCAGCCAGTAAACGCGCGTCGCCGTTGTTATCGAGAATATCGATAACCGAAGTCAGCGATGTGGAAAGCCCAAAGTAGCTGTTACCGGAGCCAACATTCAGCGGCAGCCCTGTTGCGCCGGGCGCCAGTGCAGCACCGGCTGGCAGGCCCGTTCCCCGGAATACTCCGTTTGCCTGATAGTCCCCCAGAAATGAGAAGGTAGGTCCGTTAATCAGATCAGACCAGTTAATGCCTATTTTCTGTAACGCATTTCGGTTTACTTCAATAAAACGGGCATGGATCAGTACGGTTTTCTGGTGTTCGAATAACGGCGCGCTTACCAGCGAAAGTACGTTATCGTAACTTTCAGCGATCTTTTCAGCCTGCGCTAAATCCTGCTGTTTCTTGGCTTCACCGCGAAGAATGAAACTGTTATTCACTTTTTCCAGGGTGATTCCCGGCATGTTTTCCACCAGCCGCTCAAGCTCCCCCTGCTCCGGCCCCTGCACTGCACCGTGCACCTGAACCACATATATTTTCGGTGGATTATTACGGCTCCAGATACGTAAATCGGTTACGCCCTGCTGCTTGGCTATCAGCAATACTTCCTGTGTATCCTTGAGCACTTTCACCTGAGCAATTTCACCGTTCCCCAGTGCAACTCTGCTTACACCTTTGGTTTTCAGGAGTAGGGTTTGCCCCACGGTAATACTGTGTAACTCCGGTTTATCAGCCTGCACAGCGGCCTGCACCTGAGCGGCAATAACAACACAGGACAACAGTGCTGCCATCAGCACTTTGAATGATTTAAAAACTGACACTTAATTGCCCCCGATAATGATTTCTACAGGCCGGTACTGGCGGGTTGCTTTCTTACGGGTACCAAGCAAATCTTTCACTTGCACCAAGCCGTCATAAGCCTCACCCGGCTCTTCAATGCCCCGCAAGACAAAGGAAATTTCCCCGATACGCTGTGCATGGGTTACTTTGGCGGCATTTTCAGGATTAAGCTCCAGGGTAACCGTGCTGTACTGCACAACTTCCCCGGTCAGGTTTTCAGCAGTCGCCACCCCGGTGGCAATAACACGGATATTGGATAACAGCGGCAATGTTGTCAGTTCATCATTCTTTTTGGTGGTCAGCAGTAAGTCCACTTCATCATTGGGAGATAACATACCCGCCGCTGAGTTAATCTTATCCACACTGACCGTTACCGCCCGAGTACCACTCTCAATCAGAGCAGCAAACTTACCGCCTTTGCGGTTTGAGATATGTGTAAACAGAATGGTCTCGCCGGCCTTCACGCCATAAGACAGGGCAAAGCCACTGACAGAACCAAACTGATCTTTACCGATTGAATCCGAATGCACAAAACCGGAGGGCACTTTCCGCAAAGCCACCGAAGCAGAACTGATGACATCCCCTGGCTTCAGGTCATATTTAGCCACGACAACTTCAACCAGCTTATATTCCTGATCAATCGCCGCTTCTTTTCGGGCAATCTCAGTGTCGATATAGGTATACGTCAGGTAGACGGCAATAGCTCCTGACAGCAAAGCACCGCCTAGCATGATGAACGTTAGCATTTTACCTTTCATCTGGAATCTCGCGGTTTAATTAGGGACTGACAAAGTATTGGAGTACTGATCATGATGATCAGTCAGGTTATCTACCACGGCAGGCAAAACACCAAAAAATATCCCCGAAAATGCGGCGGCAATCACAATATATTCCACGAGTGAACTTCCTTTATTCCTGACTTTATTATTCACGGCCAAATTCCTTGTTCAGCAAAATGAGTGTGCCGGGATGGTCTTCTCTTTTTTGTAAAAACATCAGCATCGACTGACTGTTTTTGCGGAAATACACCCGGTTTTCTGCCGGCTGATTAACAACCTGCCAGCCGGTTTCTTCGAAATATGTAATGAGATTGTCCCGCGTGACCGGCATATGCTTTCCCGACATGAGAATATTCATTTCCCGCTGTGAACCCGGATCGTTATAAACCTGCTCTGAGACTTTCACGATGCCGAAAGGGTATTGATCCTGTTCCAGATAGCTTTCGTCACCTTCCAGAGCAGAAATGCTCAGAGTGCCCTGTACCCCTTTAAGGTCTGCAGCCAACTGCGCCACATAAAATGCCTCATTGCCTTTAACCGCTACCTGGGTCCAGCCATCACGTTCGGAAACAACAACCGGATTTCCGAATTGCTGTAAGTACCCCTTGAACACAGCAGTCTGTTCCTGCAGGCTACTCCGTACATGGAACCCCCGCATGTTGAACGCGAAGCCGTTAAACACCATGTCTTCGCTGATCCAGTAACCTTTAATGCCGGTGGGTAAATCAGGCTGAGGTAAGCCCGCACGGGCCCCGGAAACCATCATCAGGCAAACCAGAAAAAACGTAAGATGCTTCATGGCACGTACTCATCCAGCACGACGGAAGAATCAGGTACAAAGTCCGTATTACCTGCATAACGTCCTTCCTGAAACGGAAAAAACTGGCCAATTAAATCACTGCCGGGCTTAGCAATCAGGGACATTTCAGATTCCACCCCCAACCCTTTTACCCGGTCGGAAAAGTCTGCTTCTGAGTAAGCAGACCATGAGTCAGTCAGCAGCCCGGAAGTTGCCGTTAAATTAAGTTGTTCAGGTAACTCAAATGCCTGGGGTGAGAAAAAACTGGCCAGCCCGGATGTTTTATTATCTTTAGGATCCCGCACCCGGTTAGTGATCGGCATACTGACCCGATAAGCGGTAATCGGTGACAGATCAACACCCAGTGACTTACCAGAATCTATCCCCAATACGCTTACGCCATTGCCTGCCCCATTTCGAACCAACACATTATGTGTAGCGCCCCCGGCATCAGATCTGGCGACATTCACCCGGATTGTCGAGCCATCGCTCACCATCAGGGTACGGCTGCGGTAATCTCTCCAGAGTGCTTCTTCTGTAACGCCCTGCGCATCAATCAATCCTTTATCCACAACAGCCGACCGCCGGTGCCCCATAAAGCGATCGGTGGTTTCCAGCGCAATATCAGTTTCATTTTTTTGACGGCTGTCTGCCCAGATAACCTTTTCCCAGGCAACATACCGGGCAGCCTCAACGGTTTTATGCTGCATATCCGCATATTTACCCAGCAGAGTAATGCCTAAAAAAACCGGGATAGCTGCCAGACAGCCGACAACCAGCTCAAGCGTTGCTGCACCTTTTTGCCTTTGTGGATAATTCATTCCCAGACAACCCCTTCCGGCACAGCCACCTCATCTTCCTTAAGGCATTTATGTTCAACACTGTCAGCAACTTTAGAGAGATATACCCGGCCATCTTTCAACAGCATATGCTTCGCATAGAGAGTCGTATGGCGACCGTATAACCATACCTGACAAAAATCACTTTGAATTTGCCCTCCAGCCAGCTGTAATGACTGCCAGTCACAATCAAGCCCGGCAAACGCTTTACGCTCCTCTGGCGGATTCAGCCATTTTGCAGGTATCTCAGACCCCGGATTCGTTCCTCTGCGAACAGCTGCATAGTTTCTCAGCGGTTCCTGTGTATAAATCCCTTTGTCAGGTATCCATTTAGTCTGCAGATACTTCTGCTTAACACCTACAATCGAACCTGTTGCTATGTCTGCTTTTGGCTGAATTTCAAATCCGGTAATAACCGTTTTATGGACTTTTTGAGTTGCATAAACGGTTATCTCTCCATCTACTCCCAAAACAGGAAAGGCGGGAGTTCCTCCCCAGAAATTTTTATAATTAATCACGTAGCCGGGGGCGTATCCCACAGGACAAGTTAATGTATCTGTTATGCCTGCCAGCACCTGACCGATGAAACCCATCGTCAGAAAGGCCTGCACAAAAATATGTTTCACCATGGGCTCACCAATTTGACCTTCCAGAAAGGATTCAACAAATTTGCATGTTCGGTGGCATGGCCACTGAAACCGGATGAAGGCTTTTCAAAATACACCCGGGCACGGCCAAAACCGGAGATACTGGTATCGTTAGCCCCCAGGCTCATTCTGCGGTTTGGTACGGTTAAACGGTCTGATTTAGTCGTCAGGGTAACCAGATCCATATACAGGGCACCGGACTCCGTTTGCCAGGCAGCGCCGTTAAACTGGCTGTAGCCATGGACGCCCTGATAGCTTCCGTCAAACTCACCGGTGCTGGCACTGCCTTCACCGATGGTGTCCCAGACCCATTTCCAGCGGCCTTTTCTGAACCGGTACTGGCCGAACTCCATAGAGTCTTCAGCCCTCCAGGAACTCAGATCACTGCCTTCGGTATGAGTCGTGGATGCGTCTTTACGCAATTTAAAGAAGAAGAAAAATCGCCGGGACCATTCACGGTTAGTGAGCCAGTTTTCAGCGCCTGCATAGCTCATACTCACCAGAGTGTGCATCTTGCCGCTGTCTTTACCGGGATCCATCACCGTTGCAGCTCCCGCCAGTGCAGCCCCCTGTGACAACAATGCCGCCTGTACCAGAGGAACAAAATCAGACCCCGCCCCCCGAAGGCTGTCAGGCTCATTCACATCCAGTTGCGGATCATAAGTACGCACGACATCCGCCATCACCTGATTCACCACTCCGGGCCTTAAATCAGTTACCGCCGCCAGTTGCGAGGCATAAATCAGCCGGTTTAGCTCATCCACTCCGGGAACTGTGAAGTTTGCAGTAAACTCAGTCACACCCTTATATTCAGTTACCGCTCTATCTATTGCTTCAGTCACTTGCCCCACATACGGAATAAAGCGGGTAATTTTATGAATTTCTGCCACAGTATCAGCCACATAACGAATCCAGCTGACGTAGGTAATCAAATGTCCGACGGCCACATGATTAGCCACCATAGCCCGGTTGGTATAAGCGAGGTAATTAAGATTTCGGGAGACCCAGACCCCTGCACTGTAGGCACCTGCATCGGCCGCATTGGTCGCAATGCTTTTATCCACCGTCTTCTGGCCGGTGTTAAACATCACTACCATCAGCACACTGGAAACCGTTAATACGAACAGTATTAACGGCAGAATTTGTCCGGCATTTTTCTTTGATACACGCACTGCAACACCTGCCGTGAATCGATGATTCAAGCCATTCATAATCAAAAACAATAATCAGTTTTTTAAGCCGACTACCCAGGCGGACTATTCAACCGCTGCAAAGATCAGTAAAAACGCAGTTAAATTGCGACTCAGCAACCAATATCAGTTCTGAGCGTTGTAGGTAGAGAGAGTATCCTGAACGTTACCGCGGTTTGTAGCAGTAGTCGCATTCTGACCAGCCTGCTGGATATTGGCACTGCCATCTCCACCAGCCATTTCTTCAGCCATAGCCGCTGTCTGGTTACCGATAACGTCACCAAAAGAGGCAAACACCCCAATGGCAGCAACAGCAATCAGCGCAGTGATAATGATATATTCAGACATACCCTGACCCTTCTGGCGAGACAGGGGAGAAGAAGAGAACTTAGAAAGTTTCATCAGACTTTTCCTTTTGAGCAACAACAAATCCATATGTACAGCAGCACGTAAAAATCGTTTCAAACGAACGCCGTATCAATTCTGCGGACAAAACTACCGTTTTTTTTTCAAAAATCAACAAAAAATCATATTTTTTGTTTTTTGCAACCTAAAACACAAAAACAAAACCCAACTTGGGTAGTATTTATATTGCTTAAGAAATCCCCCTTCAAGTCTCCCTCACATATATTCCACAGGTACAAATCAGCTATCCAAAACTCGACCAAGCCATTGATGTAAAAGGCGTAATTGAAATCAGGGTCAGAACTCAGACCAGAGCCCCGAATAGACGCGCGCAGCAACTGCAAAACTGGCAGATTTCCCCGCCCTGACACTGTGCAGCCTCAGCACATACCACTGGCCATCACGCTTCAACAACAAAGGCCCGCCGGAATCCCCATATCCGCTCTGGCAATTACTTCTGAGCAAACGTTTACGGTCATAGATTCCGGTAATAAAGCACCCATGCTGAACAGTAAGCACCTCCTGCCGGTCATAGCGGTAACCGGCATGCACCACCGGCATCCCCACGGATGCCCGTTGACCGGTAGCCAACGGCACATACCCCAACACCTCACCAAGCGACCTGTCGAGCCTGAGCAGCGCCCAGCCAGATTGATCCTGCCAATTGCCCGCCAGGGAAAATCGCCCCCAGGCACAGCAATTCTTTGTGGATAAGTGTACTGCTGATCAGAAGGTACAGCAGAATCAGATACCGGGTCAGCACATGCCCCGGCAATATAGAACCAGACAACCAGAACAGCCGCCCGGACAATGTACGAACCCCCTTTCCGCTCACCCCCGATTCAACAGTGTGAACCATAACAGTCAAGCGTATTAAATTACCCCTGCCGCCGTTATCCACAGCGGGTTTTCACAGCATAGCAAAGCGCCGCAAATATCATGCAGACAAAAGTTCATAGGCACGAAGACAGCGCGAAGCAACAGAAAAACTGCAACAAAGAAAAAATATAAACAAAAGAATAAAGAAAAAGAAAAAAGGGAAATAGAAGTGGTGGGTTGTATAGGATTCGAACCTATGACCAATTGGTTAAAAGCCAACTGCTCTACCAACTGAGCTAACAACCCACGCTTTACTTCTCCCCATACCACTTTTCTGAAGAACTCAGAGAAAGTGGTGGGTCGTATAGGATTCGAACCTATGACCAATTGGTTAAAAGCCAACTGCTCTACCAACTGAGCTAACGACCCGTAGTGGCTCCTCGAGCTGGACTCGAACCAGCGACCAATAGATTAACAGTCTACTGCTCTACCAACTGAGCTATCGAGGAACAACGTTTCTCACATTAATGGCGGAGGAGCAGGGATTCGAACCCTGGAAGGGCTATTAACCCTCGCCGGTTTTCAAGACCGGTGCTTTCAACCACTCAGCCACCCCTCCTGTGAGGCCGCGTATATTAAAGGATTTTGCTTTTGTGTCAACACCCTCTTTTAAAAAAACCTCAACTTTTTAGAAAATTTTCCGGAACAGATCCCCGCTCAACTATGCTGATGATATACAAGGTACTTATGACTGCCTGCAGGCCTTAATTTCCCACCTTATAACTGGGATAATACCGCCACAGCTACAGTACATATAAGCACTGCAGAACCTTACAGAATCCAACTGGACACATACATGGCAACTATTGGCAGAAGCAATCAATTAAAAGTAGTAAAGGAAGTGAAGTTCGGCGTCTATCTGGACGGTGAAGAACTTGGCGACATTTTGCTGCCAGTCCGTTATGTGTCGGAGAACACCAAAATCGGTGATGTATTAGATGTGTTCATTTATCTGGATTCTGACGACTACCTTATTGCTACTACGCTGGAGCCAAAAACATCCGTGGGTGAGTTTGCCTGCCTGACGGCTGTCTCGGTTAACCGTATCGGTGCATTCTTCGACTGGGGCCTGCCAAAAGATCTGCTGGTGCCGTTCAGCGAGCAGAAGCAGTCCGTCGAAGAAGGTAAAAAATACATTGTGTATACCTATCTGGATAACGAAACCGACCGCATTGCCGGCTCAACAAAACTCAACAAGTTTCTGGATAACTACCCGCACTCATTTAAAAAGGGCCAGCAGGTAGATCTGATCATCGAAGATCATACCAACATCGGCTACAAAGCAATCATCAACGGCACCCACTGGGGCGTTGTTTATGATAATGACGTATTCAAGCCTCTGCGTTACGGCCAGAAGATGAAAGGCTTTATTAAGCAGATCCGCCCGGACGGCAAAATCAATCTCAGCCTGCAGAAGCTGGGTTATGGCAAAACCGACGATGTCAGCAAACGCATTATGCATATGCTGCAGGAACAGGACGGCTTTATTGCCTGCAACGACAAAACCCCACCGGATGTTATCTACAAACTGTTCGGCGTCAGCAAGAAAGCCTTCAAACTGGCCATTGGCCGTCTGTATAAAGAACGCAGCATCACGATTGAAGAACGTGGCATCCGCCTAAACACCAAATAACGCCTCTCAGTAAAACGTCCAGTGCCGCTTTGCGCGGCACCCTGATAGACTCGGGCAAACCCTTCAGGAGAGCCCGATGTCTGCCTACATTATTGCCGCCGCCAAAACCACCGATGGACAACCCGCCCGCGGCAGTCACACGCTCTCAGATTGCCAGGCGCTGCAGACCCGACTGTCAGATGCAGGCATCAGTATCCACCATCTGACGATCGATCCTCTCAGCACCGACTGGCACAGCCCGCTGGAACCCGGCCATTTCCGCAGCGGCGCGGCACCTGTAGAAGCACTGACTGAGGCTCTCTCTATCCTGCAGACGCCCCAAACGGCCGTCGTCATAAGCGGTACTGACCCGTTACGCACCGGTTACGAAAAAACGGACCGGGCCGCACGTATGGCCATCTACGGTGAAGATTACACCCTGATTGATGCCTACACCGAGCTGAGCAAAGCCTTTGCCAGCCAGCACGGTTTCAGCGAATCACAGTTCCGGCAATTTGCTCAGGCATTGTTCGACAACTACCTGCATACCTTTGCAGAACAGCACCCTGACGCACCACAACCGGGCGCCGCCTGGTTTAAACCGGTGAGTGAACTGTTCCGGGGAGTCGATTGCGCCAACCCTGTGCAGGACTTCAGTGGCCAGCTGATCCTCTGCAGTGCAGATACCGCAGCTACGCTGAAAATTCCTCAGGCGCAGAGAGTCACAGTAAGGGGCGCCAGCTGCATAACGCTCCCGGCAGATGGCAAACCGGCCATCGCAGAGATTGTTCGCTACGGACATCTGCACAGCGCTTTCCAGCAAGCCTGCCAGCAAGCTGGCATCGACTTCAGGGAAGCCTTTGTCCACAGCAACGCTATTCTGGATGTGTATACCTGCTTTCCGGTGGTGCCGATGGCCTTTCTGCTGACGACAGGATTTGTCAGCTCACCGGATGCCCTGCCCCATTTTCTTGCGGAGTATCCGGTTACCATCAGTGGCGGCATGAACCTCGCCAAAGGCCCATGGAACAACCCCGCCCTGAGCAGCCTTATTGACAGCTACCGGGCAATTACCGAAGGCCGAACTCAGATTGCCGGCGTACATGGCAACGGTGGTCTGGGATATAAACAGGGTTTTACCATACTCACCCACGCAGACTATCCCGCATAAAGTTACCCACATATTCTGTGCATAAGCCTTGGAAAAAGATCTGCATAACCGCCAGATCTTCCGGTTCATGAGGCTTTCAGTCAGCGGGCAGTTAATGATCAGCCCCCTCTGTTAAAAAAGTTTCAGAATCTCAAAAAATATTTATTGATAATCATTATTATTTACATTAGTATCAATCCCGCTCGTAAGTGGTCGGCAAAGTACTCACCTCACCGATACTTTGTCATCGCAGGCGACGTTGATTTGGCCAGCGTCGCCTGCAAACTTACCCGCAAGCTTTACAGGCTCTTGTCATAAGTATTTTTTCAGCGGGTGCTCACCCGCTGTTTTTTTATCTGCGCTTCCCAACATATTCTTACACCTCACCCGGACGTACCTTTTGCTGACATAAATCAGCACCGGCTACCTGTATATAGCAGCAACCCTGAGCTACTATAGGCCGCATTTCCACCAGCCCGGTTTTCTTCATGCAACAGGATCTCACTCCAAAAGCCAAACACCTGATATTTGTAGGCGGCGGCCACGCCCATGCTCTTGCCCTGCTGATGATGGCAATGAAGAAACCGGAGGGTGTTAAAATCACCCTGATTTCAAATGCCATTCAGACCCCATACTCCGGCATGCTGCCGGGACTGATCGCCGGCCACTACAGTTTTGACGAAGCACATATCGATCTGGGACGGTTATGTCGCTTTGCAGGGGTGAACTTCATTGAAGATTACGTCACCGGCATCGATCCGGATAATCAGACCGTGCACTGCCGGAACCATCCGGATTTCAGCTACGACGTCCTCAGCATCGACACCGGCTCAGTACCCGGCCACAATCAGCTACCCGGTGCTATGGAGTGGACAATCCCGGTCAAGCCTGTAGACCGCTTTCTGGAGCACTGGCAAGCGATTCAGACACACATCAGCCAGTCCCCGGAAGCATCTGTCCGCATAGGTGCAGTCGGGGGTGGTGCCAGCGCTGTTGAAGTCATACTGGCCATGCAGCATAAACTTAAGCAGGCGCAACTGGCAGATCAGGTCAGCTTTCATGTCATCAGCGGGCCTGATGACATACTGCCTAACCACAACGACAAGGTGCGCAACCGCTACCGCAACGTACTGAATAAGCGCCAGGTGGAAGTACATACCGGTTTTACCGTCAGCCAGGTTACCGAACGTTGCCTGCATACCGCCGATGAACGCACCCTCGAGCTGGACTACATTATCTGGGCAACCGCCGCCACCGGCGCTGAATGGCCCGCACAGGCAGGACTGCAGACTGGCCCATCCGGCTGTATTGAAGTAAATGACTGCCTGCAGTCACTCTCTCACCCGAATATTTTTGCCTGTGGCGATATTGCCGACATGGTCAACCATCCCCGGCCAAAAGCCGGTGTATTCGCAGTACGCCAGGGTAAACCTTTACTGAAAAACATTCTGGCGATGCTGGCGGGCAAAAAACTCACGCCTTTCAAGCCACAAAAACAGTTTCTCAGCCTGATCAGCACCGGCGACAAATATGCCGTTGCATCACGCAGCAACTGGTCACTGGCTGGCCGCCTGATCTGGCACTGGAAAAACCGTATCGATCAGAAGTTCATGCGCCGTTTCAGCGAAGCCACCATGCTCCCGGATGCCACCAGCAATAAACCGGTCAAAGTTGAAAACCCGGACATGCGCTGCGGCGGCTGTGGCGCAAAGGTTGGCAACACCGTATTACAACGGGTGCTTGCCCAGCTGCCTTCCGGTCATAAAGATGATATTCCCGTCGGGCTGCAACACCCGGATGACGCTGCCGTCATCGCCGTCCCTGAAGGCAAGTTGCTGGTGCAATCTGTGGACAGCTTCCGCCAGCTGATTAACGACGACTACCAGTTCGGCAAAATAGCCGCCGTGCATGCCCTGGGAGATGTCTTTGCTATGGGAGCCACCGCCCATAGCGCTCAGGCACTGGTTACCCTGCCCCATGCCAGCGATGAATTACTGGAAGAACAGCTCCTGCACCTGCTTAAAGGTGCTTTGGAAATCTTTACCGAATGTGGCGTCACACTGGTGGGCGGTCATACCTCAGAAGGTAGCGAGCTGTCACTGGGCTTTGCCATTAACGGCTTTGCAGACCCGCAGCAACTGATGACCAAAGGCGGCATCCGCAGCGGCGATTACCTGCTGGTGACCAAACCTCTGGGTACCGGAGTTCTCTTTGCCAGTGATATGCGCGGTCAGGCCCACGGCCGCTGGATCAGTGCCGCCCTGCAACAAATGCAACACTCCAACTTCCGGGCCAGCCAGATCCTTGGCGACTTTGACTGTAAAGCCTGCACTGACATTACCGGCTTTGGTCTGGCCGGCCACCTGCTGGAAATGCTCAGTCCCGGCGGCTTCAGTGCTGAACTGTTGAGCAACAGCCTGCCGGTACTTGAAGGCGCTGAACTGTGCCTGCAAAGCGGGCTGCAAAGCTCACTGCACCCTGATAACCAGCGTTATGGCAGTCAGGTAACGGTGGAAAAAGACATTCCCGCCGGGCGTCAGGAACTGCTCTACGATCCGCAAACCGCCGGTGGCCTGCTGGCCGCCATTCACCCGGATAAACTGGATGACTGCCTGGCAGCCCTTCAGGCTGCCGGATACAGCCATACTGCCGTCATTGGTAAAGTAACCGATCCGGTCGGCTGCAGTGCAAAAATCCGGCTGATAACCGATACGGAATAAGCATTTAACCGAAAGTTAAAAAACTTTCCGGTTTTCAGTTTTATTTCATTCCTCAGAATTAATCTGGATGACATGATCCAAGCACCCAATTCTGAGGGACACACCATGAACAAAAAAATAGCCATCCCAGCCGTCCTGGCTGTCGCTGTGACCGGTGCCAGTGCACTGGTCTGGTCCGCCAGTGGCCAGACCAGCCAGAACGCTGCACCGATTGCCGAAAACGCAATGACCAGCGACGGCCTGGCCATCGCAACATTCGCCGGTGGCTGTTTCTGGTGTACCGAAGCCGGCTTTGAAAAGCTGCCCGGTGTAAAGGAAGCTGTTTCCGGCTATACCGGCGGTCATGATACAACCCCAACCTACAATGAAGTTGCAGGCGGCGTGAGTGGCCACACTGAAGCTGTGCAGGTTTTTTACGACCCGGAAGTGATTACCTATCGTGGTCTGGTGGAATCTCTGTGGCGTCAGATGGACCCGACTGACGGCACCGGCTCATTTGTTGACCGGGGCAGCCAGTACCGCCCGGGTATTTTCTTCCATAATGAAACCCAGCGCCGCATTGCAGAACAGTCCATGCTGGAACTGGCCGCTTCAGGCCGTTACAGCCAGCCACTGGCAACAGAACTGACTCAGCTGGAAACCTTCTACCCGGCGGAAGAATACCATCAGGACTACTACAAAAAGAGCCCGATCCGTTACAAGTTCTACCGCTTTAATTCCGGTCGGGACCAGTATTTACAGAAAACCTGGGGCGATGACCTCAACCCGGACTTCACCAAATTTGGCCGTGAAGACGAAGGTCAGCAACTGGTCACTCAGGACCGTAATGACTTTGTGAAACCGAGCGACGCAGAACTGCGTGAAATGCTCACCGAGCTGCAATATGAAGTCACCCAGGAAGATGCCACTGAGCGGCCGTTCAACAATGAATTCTGGGATAACAAACGCGAAGGTATCTATGTGGATATCGTCAGCGGCGAACCCCTGTTCTCATCAAAGGATAAGTTTAAATCCGGTACCGGCTGGCCAAGCTTTACCAAGCCTATTTATCAGGCATCCATTGTTGAGCACACGGACACCAGCTTCTTCATGACCCGTACGGAAGTACGCAGCCAGTATGCTGATTCCCACCTGGGACATGTATTTAAAGACGGTCCGGCACCTACCGGCCTGCGCTACTGCATCAACTCAGCGTCTATGCGCTTCATTGAAAAAGATCAGCTGGCCGCTGCCGGATATCCGGAACTGCTCAGCCTGTTTGAATAATTCGTTTCGTTCCCCAACGAAAACAGGCGCTGTTTACAGCGCCTGTTCTTTTTTGCAAACCACATGAGATTAACGGCGACATTTAGCCCGTTTTTCTTCCAGACGCGCCATCAGCATGGCCATCTCATCGCTCTGCCCACCGGTTGATTTAGCTTTCTTTGCCTGCCGCTTTGCCTTTTCTTCAGCCATCAGCTGCTTTAAACGCTGCTCTTTACCCACCGGGTTCGCCGCAGAAACCGCCGCTTTTGCCGACTGGCTTTTCGCCGAGGCACGACGGCTGGCCTGCAGTGATGCTTTACGGGCAGCAACCTTTGCAATCAGCTTGGCCATTTCCGTTGTTTCAGCATCCTGATTAGCCAACTGATCCAGCAGTTTCTGTTCAGCTGCTGAAACAGGTTTAGGGGCCGGAGCAGCAGGCTGCGCTTGTAGCGGTTCAGCTGCCTCACGGATAACATTCACAGGGGCAGGTGCGTTTTGCGCAGCAGCGGTTACCGCAGGCTGCGCCTGAGTAACAGCTACTTCTGCTACCACCGGAGCCATCTCGGACTGTGTTGTAACCGTTGCCTGAGGCTCAGTTACTTTTTGCGCTTCAGCTGCCTCAGCAACCCGCTGACGGCGTTTCAGCGTCAGGGTTTTACGCTTGCTTACCACCACAGGCTTACCGTTAGCATTAAAACAGCCACGGTTTGCTGCAGGCTCCGCCACCTCTGCCTGAGGCGGCATTTCCGGTGCGGCCTGTACGGTTAACGGGGCTTCCGCCGTAACGGCTTCAACCGGCTTAGGCTCTGCAGACTGAACAGCGACCGGGGCAGTGACTGCTTCCGGCTTGGTTGCAGCCGGAGAGGCTGCAACAGGCTGAGGTGCAGCCTGAACCGGTGCAGGTTCAGCTTTCGCGGTGGCTTTAGCTTTTGCAGCAGGCTTCGCTTTTGCCGCAGCTTTCTTGGGTTTCTTCGCCCGGGAATCCAGCCGTGCAATCAGTGCCGCCATTTCAGCCGCTTCTGCTCGCTGTTTAGCTTGCCGCTCTTCCATACGGGCATCTTTTTCCTGGGCAATGGCTTCGCGGATCTTTTTCTCTTTAGCTGCGGAATTCACCCGGCCGGTCGGCAGAGCCTCGGCAGCCTTCTGGGAGGCAACCGCCGGGCTTTTAGCAGGTGCTTTTGCTTTAGCAGTTTTCTTTGCTGCAGCTTTCTTAGGTTTCTTGCCGCGGGCATCCATCCGGGCAATCAGCAGGGCCATCTCCCGGGCAGCGGCTTTCTCTTTGGCAATCTTTTCTTTGATGCGCTCATCCTGACGGGCATCGTAGGCTGCTTTGTCTGCCTTGCGTTTCGCGGCCCACTCAGCATCCGACAGGCGTGGTTTCTCAGCAGGTTCCACTGATTGATCAGCAGGCTTATCAACAGGCTTAGCCGGAGATGACGCTTCAGTCTCATCAGACGTTTCTGCCACT
This sequence comes from Aliamphritea spongicola, assembly GCF_017051665.1. NCBI lineage: Bacteria > Pseudomonadati > Pseudomonadota > Gammaproteobacteria > Oceanospirillales > Oceanospirillaceae > Aliamphritea > Aliamphritea spongicola. Next base: position 85,440 of record NZ_JAFIDL010000010.1, on the reverse strand, counting down.
GAATCTTTCGCCATAAACGGCATTTCATCCACCAGCTCAGAACCCTGCTCTTCAAGGCTCAGCAACGCATCGCGGGTCAGGTCTTCTTCAACTGCTTTTGGCTTGACTCTGCGGGCCGCCTTAGGGGCTTTCAGCTTCAGCCCCTGCAGGCTGATACCACCTGTTTCTTCCAGCGCGGCCTGCATCAGCTCACGTAACTCGGCCGTGTCTTCCGCAAACGCCCATTCGCTGACCGCAAAACTGTCTATGCCGTGGTCACGGATATCGTCATACAGACGAGCTTCTACGCCCGCTTCAGCGGCTTTAAGAATAACTTCCCAACGCCGGTCAAGGTCTTCACGGCTGGTACCAACATATATCTGTTCAGTAATCGTATTGGTGATGGTAAAAACGATCAAAAGAGGATGACTCCGTACACAAAATCAACAGCCGATGGGGCAAAAAGATCGCGTATTATAGAGATCCTTTTTTTAAAGGTAAGACTTGAAATTCAGATATTTTTTTGAATCTTCAGGGAGGGACAAAACCGGCTGAAAAACGGCGGATACAAACGGTTAATTTTACTTAATTTTTTGCCCTGTTCCCCGGTCCGGAAACACAGAGAACAGGACAAAAATATTCTTCAGAATGCAAACTGCTCGCGCCATTGTGCTGCTGTCATCACAGGGCGGTTCTGCTCTTTTGCTTCAGCAACCACCTGACGGATAAGTACACTGTTATCCGCCGCCAGTTCACCGTGCTGATCATAGAGGTTATTTTCAAAACCCACCCGGACGTCGCCACCTTTCTGCATCGCCAAACGGGCACAGCGGTGCTCATCCGCACCAAAGGCACACACCATCCAGGGAGTTTCATCCTGATGGGCGGCAAGGAAGGGTAACAGGTCATCCGGCGACGACTGTTGCTGTGCATGATATCGGCCAAGTACGAACAGCAGATGATGCGGTACCGAGGGTATAACGCCAGCAGCTTTCAGCCGGTGGTAACGCTGAACATCTTCAGCACTGTACAGAATGTACTGACAAACGATTTCCTGTTCCGCCAGCCAGTGGAAGAACCCCTGTGCACCATAAATGTCATTATCTTCCGGCAGCAACTCCCGCACGGCTATCGAAACGGCCTCGGGCTGTACTTCGCGTACCATCGCCATCTGGGCTGGGGGCTGATATATCCTTGCCGCCTCCGTGGTCAGCTGTACCGCAATATCATCGCCTACTTCGGTTTTCAGCATTTCCCATATCTGTTTATTCAGGCTGGCATCCAGTGAATGCCGGCCCTGCTCATCCCGGGCATGAGTGTGGATCATGGTCGCCCCGGCCTGCACTGCCTGACGGGCCGCTTCTACGACTTCAGATGGGGTTACCGGCAGTGCCCGGTGATCCTGCTTTTGCTTATAAGCACCGTTCGGTGCAACCGTAAGAATCATTGCCTGTGTCACTGCCTTAGCCTCCCAGTGCCTTAAAGGTATCATCCAGCGCAAGTGTGAACTTATCCATCAGCTCATCTGCCTGAGACTGCTGCAGAATAAATGGCGGTGCAATTAATACGTGATGGCCATTTTTTCCGTCGATCGTACCGGCCATCGGATAACACATCAGTCCGTGCCCGAATGCCGCCTGTTTTACTTTTGCATTCAGGACTGTCTGCGGGGCAAATGGTTGCTTGGTCGCCCGGTCTTCAACCAGTTCAACGCCCATAAACAGGCCACGACCACGGATATCCCCCACGTACGGATGTTCAGCAAAACGTTCCCGCATCCCGGTGAACAGATAGTCACTCATGTTTCTGACGTTTTCTAACAGCTGATCTTCTTTAATGATCTGCTGTACCGCCAGTGCCGCTGCACAGGCAGACGGATGGGCCATATAGGTATGCCCATGCTGAAAGAAACCACTGCCATCGGCAATGGCCTGATAAACCTTATCGCTCACGAGCGTTGCACCAATTGGCTGATAGCCTGCCCCCAGCCCCTTGGCGATCGTCAGCAGGTCGGGCGCGACACCGTCTTCATCACAGGCAAACAGATGACCGGTCCGGCCCATACCACACATCACTTCATCAAAAATCAGCAGAATGCCGTACTGGTCACAGATTTCCCGTACCCGCTTCAGGTAACCGGGCACCGCCGGCACAGCACCGGCAGTTGCTCCCACTACCGGCTCAACCACAAAGGCCAGTACTTTTTCCGGACCGGTTTCCAGCAAAGCATCTTCAAGCTCGCCGGCCACCCGCTGACCGTACTCAAACTCAGTTTCGTCCGGGCGCTGATCCCGGTAGGTATAGCAAGGCGCGATATGCTGAACCGGTGATAACAGCGGATCGAACTGCTGGCGACGCCACTGATTACCGCCGACAGCCAGCGCCCCAAGCGTATTACCGTGATAGCTCTGGCGCCGGGCAATAAAATACTGGCGCTCCGTTTCACCTTTTTCGGTGAAATACTGACGGGCCATTTTCAGGGCAGCTTCTACCGCCTCAGAACCGCCACTGACAAAATACACATGATTCAGATCCCCCGGGGCATCAGCCACCAGTGAATCTGCCAGCCGCTCGGCCGGCTCGGAAGTAAAAAACGCACTGTGGGCAAAGGGAATAGCATCCAGCTGCTGTTTAACCGCAGCAATCACCTTTGGGTGGTCGTGACCCAGACAGGACACCGCCGCGCCGCCGCAACCGTCCAGATAGCGCTTACCCTGCTGATCTATGATGTAGGCCCCTTCACCGGCAACGGCATATGGCAGTTCAGAATGGCAATGGCGATGAAATATATGACTCATACTGGATTCCTGTGACTGGGCAAGGCTTAAAGGCGTTTATCTATTAAAGTTGCTATTAAAACTATTGGCCAGCCGGGCGACAAACGCGTTATGCTCTTTTTGATATGCCAAAAAGGAATACCATGCGCCGACATCTGCCCCCTCTTAATGCAATCAAAGCGTTTGAAGCGGTCGCCCGCCAGCAAAGCTTTACTGCGGCAGCCGCCGAACTGTGTGTCAGCCAGAGTGCTGTGAGCAAACAGGTCGCCCGGCTGGAAGCCCACCTGCAGCTGCAACTGGTTGAGCGTCACGCCAAAGGCATTAGTCTGAGTAAGGAAGGTGAGGCTTATCTGCAGGTGCTGACAGACGCGCTGGATGCGATTGATCAGGCCAGCGCCCGGCTCAGCAATGTGCCCCATCAGTTACGTATTGATACCCTGCCTTCCCTGTCGAGTATCTGGCTGATTCCCCGGCTATCCGATTTTCAGCAACGTCACCCGGGCATTGAAGTAGAACTCGTAACCGGCGACGGCCCGGTAGACTTTGCCGCCTCCGAAGCGGATCTGGCGATCCGGTGTTTTGCCGATGCTCCCACCGGCAACCACAGCCAGCTATTAATTCAGGAACGGCTGCACTTGGTGGCATCTCCCTCACTGGTTGAGTCCCGTCCGGTAAACCACCTCAGCGACCTGCGGCAATTTACCCTGTTACGCCAGACCACCCGCCCGGACCTGTGGCAGCAGTTTTTCCGCCACTGGCACGATGATGAACAGGCTTACACCTATGGGTTTGCCTCACAGCATTTCTTTATGACACTGCAATCAGTCAAGGAAGGCATCGGGATTGCCCTGCTACCGGACTTTCTGGTGGCAGAGCAACTGGAGAGCGGCCAGCTTTGTGCACCGCTGAATCTGAGTCTGGACAGTGGCTACGGGTATTATCTGCAAATCCCGGCACATAAGCGCCAGCAGCTTCAGGTTCGCCAGTTCACGCACTGGCTGCAAACACAGCTGCCGGCCTCAGAATAAGAAAGGCTCTGGCGGTATCAGCGGCGCAGCTCTTCTATCCGCTCAGCCAGCATCTTGTATTCGCCGTAAGCTTCACCCACCAGGGTTCTCAGCCCGTTAGAAAACTCATTCACCTGATCGATATCGCCGTTCGGCAATACTTTATCCCAGGCGGCTTTAAGGGTTTTATCCATCATAAACAGCGGCTGGCATTCAATGCTCTGCCAGATTTGCTCCAACCGGAAACTGCGTTGTGCCACTGAGAGACAGGCCCTGACCGCCGGCCGTTGCTGGAGGATAAAAATCGCTGCCGAGCGCGCCTCTGCCGTTGGCAAAGCCTGCACCGGAAAACTCATAAATACACACAAAAACAATGGAAAAAGCGGCTTCATCAACACTCCGGGCTCACCAGAAAAATATCCAAAAAAGTAGAATTACTCTGTTAACGACCACCTGCACAGCAAGTTTAGCTAAAATACTCCTGCCACGTATCAAAAAAACTGGCCATTTGGTCAGGAAGCGTTTGCATTTAACCCTCAGGCACAGGTAGAGTTAGCCACTGCGTCAGAGGCGATAGATGCTTCTGCAACAGAATAATAAATGGAGATCATTTCGATGAATCAATTTCGCAAAACTGTGCTCGGTCTAAGCACTGCGATTTGTATTATGGGCATGAGCGCAGCTGCTCAGGCTGAAACTGTAAAAATCGCTCTGGCCGGTCCTGCTACAGGTCCTGTTGCTCAGTACGGCGACATGCAGAAAGTCGGTGTATTGGCTGCGATTGATGACATCAACGCTGCTGGCGGCATCAACGGTATGCAGCTGGAAGGTGTTATCTATGATGACGCTTGCGACCCTAAGCAGGCGGTAGCGGTTGCCAACAAGATCGTTAACGACGGTATCACTCACGTTGTAGGTCACCTGTGTTCTTCTTCTACAGAACCAGCTGCTGACATCTACGAAGAAGAAGGCGTGCTGATGATCACAGCAGCTTCTACTTCTCCGACTATCACTGATAAAGGTTATCAGATGATTTTCCGTACAATCGGTCTGGACAGCCTGCAGGGCCCGTTCGCCGCTCAGTACGTAATCAACTCTGTTAAGCCTCAGCGCATGGCTATCATCCATGACAAGCAGCAGTACGGCGAAGGTCTGGCGACTGCCGTTAAGACTGAAGTTGAAAAGGCTGGTATCAAGCCAGTAATGTTTGAAGGTGTTACACCTGGCGACAAAGACTTCTCTGCACTGATCGCTAAGCTGAAGAAAAACGACGTAGACTTCGTTTACTACGGTGGTTACCACCCAGAGCTGGGTCTGATCCTGCGTCAGTCAGCTGAAAAAGGTCTGAAAGCTAAGTTCATGGGTCCAGAAGGTGTAGGTAACCCGGATATCTCTAAGATTGCCGGTGAAGCATCTGAAGGTCTGCTGGTAACTCTGCCACAGAGCTTCGACAACGATCCTGCGAACAAAGCACGCGTTGAAGCTATCAAGGCGAAAGGCGAAGACCCAACTGGCCCGTTCGTATTCCCAGCTTACTCTGCTGTTCAGGTAATGACTGATGCAATGACTGCAACCGGTACTACTGACGCTGAGAAACTGGCTGAGTACATCCGTGCCAACACGTTCAACACCACTACCGGTGAGCTGGACTTCGACGAGAAAGGTGACCTGACTCAGTTCTCCTTTGTTGTTTATGACTGGCACGCAGACGGCACTAAAACGCCAGCTGCTCAATAATATTTAACTAAAACCGATCAGGTCTGAAGGACACCCTCCTTCAGACCTAGATCCCGAGGCCCTTGCACCGTGATCCGGTGCCGGGGTTTCGTTATATCTGGTCCCTGCAAATGTCAGAATTTTCTCTCTACCTATTGCAACAGCTCATTAACGGGCTAACAATCGGGTCCACCTATGCCCTGATCGCTATCGGCTACACAATGGTTTATGGCATCATCGGCATGATCAACTTTGCCCACGGCGAGATCTATATGATCGGCTCCTACGTGACATTCATTGTCATTGCGGGTCTGTTGGGCATGGGAATGGTGAGCCTTCCGATTATACTTATCATTGCCCTGGTGGTTGCCATATTTATAGCCAGCACCTATGGCTGGACAGTTGAACGCGTGGCCTACCGGCCGTTACGCGGCTCCAACCGCCTGATTCCACTGATCTCTGCGATCGGTATGTCTATCTTCCTGCAGAACTTTGTTGTTCTGGCTCAGGGTTCACGTGACGTTGCTTTACCGCCTCAGATTACCGGTGGCTGGAGCTTCGGCGACCCAAGCAACTTTGAAGTCTCTGTTTCATACATGCAGATGATGATCTTTGCGGCGACCTTCGTCACCATGACGGTACTGACCCTGTTCATCTCCCGCTCCCGTATGGGCCGTGCATGCCGGGCATGCTCTGAAGATCTGGGTATGACCAACCTGCTGGGTATTGATACCAACAAAATTATTGCACTGACATTCATCATCGGTGCAGCACTGGCAGCGGTTGCCGGTCTGTTACTGGGCCTGTATTACGGTGTTGTGAACCCGTTCATCGGCTTTATTGCCGGCCTGAAAGCCTTCACTGCAGCAGTACTGGGCGGTATCGGCTCGATTCCGGGTGCGGTACTGGGCGGCCTGTTATTAGGTGTTACTGAAGCCATGACTGCAGCCTTCTTCCCGGCTGAATACAAAGACGTGGTTGCCTTCAGTCTGTTGGTATTGATCCTGTTAGTACGTCCAAGCGGCCTCCTTGGTAAGCCGGAGGTTGAAAAAGTATGACCCAGAGTAAATTTTATAACGCCATTTTTGCAGCCGGGATCACCTTTATCCTGGCGTGCCTGATGATCGGCGTGAAGCTGAATACAGAAGGCACTACGCTGACCGTTGAAGGCGCAACTGCAGCCCAGTGGGGCTGGATCATCGGTGGTATCACCGTGGTATTCTTCTCCCAGCTGTTCTCCAATCAGATCGACAGCGCATTTGGCAAACTGCCTAAGCCGGCGGTTAGCCAGCTGGTGCCACAAAGCCTGAAGTCTGAGGCAATGAAGCCATGGCTGCTGGCCGGTGTCATCGTCATCATGCTGATCTGGCCGTTTATGGCATCCCGTGGTGCCGTTGACCTGGCAACCCTGACGCTGATTTACATCATGCTGGGCCTGGGTCTGAACATCGTGGTAGGTCTGGCAGGTCTGCTGGATCTGGGCTTCGTAGCCTTCTACGCAGTCGGTGCTTACACCTACGCCCTGCTGTCACTGTACTTCGGCCTGTCATTCTGGATCTGCTTACCGCTGTCTGCAGCACTGGCCGCCCTGTTCGGTTTCCTGCTGGGCTTCCCGGTACTGCGGTTACGGGGTGACTATCTGGCGATTGTAACCCTGGGCTTCGGTGAAATTATCCGTATCCTGCTGAACAACTGGACAGCTGTGACCGGTGGCCCGAACGGTATTTCCGGCATTGCCAAGCCGACACTGTTTGGTCTGGAGTTCACCCGTAAAGCCAAAACAGAAGGCGCGGAAACCTTCCACGCGTTCTTTGATATCAGCTACTCCAGCTCATACAAAGTAATCTTCCTGTACCTGATCGCGGTGGTTCTGGTTATTTTCCTGATTTACCTGATCAACCGCCTGATCCGCATGCCAATCGGCCGCGCCTGGGAAGCACTGCGTGAAGATGAAATCGCCTGTCGTTCACTGGGTCTGAACCGTACAGCTATCAAGCTGTCTGCTTTCACCATCGGTGCTTCTACCGCCGGTTTCGCAGGTTGTTTCTTCGCTGCACGTCAGGGCTTTATCAGTCCGGAATCCTTCATCTTCATTGAGTCTGCAATCATCCTGGCGATTGTTGTACTGGGTGGTATGGGTTCTCAGGTAGGTGTCATTCTGGCAGCGATTGTCATGACCATTCTGCCGGAACTGGCCCGTGAGTTTGCCGAATACCGGATGCTGTTGTTCGGTCTGTTGATGGTTGTCATGATGCGCTGGCGTCCTGAAGGCCTGTTACCGATGAAACGTCCGCAGCTGGAGTTGAACAAACAATGAGTCAGTTACTGTTAGATGTAAAAAACCTGACCATGCGTTTTGGCGGCCTGGTGGCCGTCAACGGTGTCAGCCTCGAAGTGAAAGACAAAGAAATTGTCTCGGTTATCGGCCCGAACGGTGCAGGTAAAACCACTGTATTTAACTGCCTGTCCGGATTCTATATCCCGACTGAAGGCAGCGTCATGCTACGCGGTGAGCAGATTGCCGGCCTGAAAGACTACCAGATTTCCCGTAAGGGCCTGGTACGTACTTTCCAGCACGTACGTCTGTTCGCCAAGATGACCGTAATTGAGAACATGCTGGTTGCCCAGCACCGTCACCTCAATACAGGCCTGCTGTCAGGGCTGCTGAAAACCCCTGACTACAAGCGCAAAGAAAGCGAAGCCATGGACCGCGCAGCCTACTGGCTGAAAGAAGTGGGCCTGCTGGAATTTGCTAACCGTGAAGCCGGTAACCTTTCCTACGGCCAGCAGCGCCGTCTGGAAATTGCCCGCTGCATGGTGACCCAGCCAGAACTGCTGATGCTGGATGAGCCTGCAGCCGGTCTGAACCCGAACGAGACCAAAGAACTGGATGAACTGATCATCAAACTGCGTGATGAACACGAAATCTCGATTCTCCTCATCGAACACGATATGGGACTGGTAATGGGTATCTCTGACCGCATCTACGTGATTGCGCAGGGTACGCCGTTAGCCAACGGTCTGCCGGAAGAGGTTAAAAACCATCCGGACGTTATCAAAGCCTATCTCGGGGAGGAATAAGCGGATGTTAGAGATTAATAACGTTAACACCCACTACGGTCAGATTCAGGCGCTGCATGATGTGTCTATCGACATTCAGAAGGGTGAGATCGTTACCCTGATCGGTGCCAACGGTGCGGGTAAAACCACCCTGATGATGACCATCTGCGGTGATCCGCAGGCATCTTCAGGTCAGATCCGTTTCGACGGTGAAGAACTGAGCTCCCTGAATACGCCTGAAATCATGCGTAAGGGTCTGGCGATCGTGCCGGAAGGCCGCCGGGTATTCAGCGGCATGACCGTTGAAGAAAACCTCTTCATGGGCAGCTACTTCCGTAGCAAGGAAGACGCTGAAAAAACCGTACAGCACGTACTGGAACTGTTCCCCCGTCTGGAAGAACGTTACAAGCAACGTGCCGGTACCATGTCCGGTGGTGAGCAGCAAATGCTGGCTATCGGCCGCGCCATGATGAGTAAACCCCGCCTGCTGTTACTGGACGAGCCGTCTCTGGGTCTGGCACCTATCATTATCCAGCAGATCTTTGACATCATTCAGCGCCTGCGTGATGAAGGTGTAACCATCTTCCTGGTAGAGCAGAATGCGAACCAGGCACTGCGTATTGCTGACCGCGGATATGTTTTAGAAAACGGCCGCATTGTGAAGAGCGATACCGGTGAGAACCTGCTGACAGATGCCTCCGTGCGGGAAGCTTATCTGGGCGGTTAACGCTGATTTATAAGCAAAAAAGCCAACCTTCGGGTTGGCTTTTTTTTGCCTGAAAAACAGACTTGCTGGAAATCACTCGCATATAAAACACAAAATGGTTATTCCATTGTGTTTGAAAACCCATAATTCCCCTACACTTTAACTTGAGCTTAACGGCCAATTAATGCACAATCGCCACCTATAGAATAATTGTCGCTTTTTGACGACAAAAATAATCGGCTGAACCTCTGGTATCAACCGGCTGGATATGAAGTAACCAAGGGGAAATACAGATGGCACACCTTTGTCTTGACTGCAGATCTCTGCTGACAACACAATCCATTCGCCTGCATGACAATCTCCAGGAAGTGAAGCACGTGCACAACAATACGCTGTACGCTTGCAGTAGCTGTCATGCGGAAATTGCGCTCACCAGCGTCCCGCATCAGTGGGTACTCATGAACGCAAAGAGCAACGAGCAGAAGGTCGCCTAATAGCCACCTTCCTCACGCTCCGGCGAAGAATACAAAAAAGGCGCTCACTGAGCGCCTTTTTGCTGTCTGACGTTTACCGGGGTTAAGCCCGGCTACACAGATTTATTCAGACGGTTCTTCTTCTGAAGCACTGGCAGCAGCCGTCACTTCAAGTGAATCTACCCGCTGATAACCCCGTGGCAATTTATTACCCCGGCGGCCACGCTCACCCCGGTAGTGCTCAAGGTCTGCAGGCTTCATCTTCAGATGCTGTCGGCCGGCATGCACCAGCAGGGTATCTTCAGCAGACAAGGTTACCATCGCCACCAGCAACTCTTCACGGGCAGCTGCCCGCGCCGACGGAATATTGATGATCTTGTTACCCTTACCGCGGCCCAGCTCCGGCAGTTCAGCAACCGGGAAGACCAGCATCCGGCCTTCATTGGTTACTGCCACCAGCAAGTCAGACGCTTTATCAGCAATGGCCAGTGGCTTCATACCTTTAGCATTCTTCGGCAGCGTCAGGGCCGCCTTACCAGTACGGGTCTTACTGGTCAGATCGGCAATCTTGGTGACAAATCCATAACCGGCATCAGACGCCAGCAGCACCGCATCCTGATCTTTACCGGCAATTGCACCATCGATGGTGGCATCTTTAGGTAAAGTCAGCTTACCGGTAACCGGTTCACCCTGTCCCCTGGCTGATGGCAGCGTATGGGATTCCAGCGCATAGGCCCGGCCGGTGGTATCCATGAGGATCAGCGGCTGATTCATCCGCCCCCGGCAGGCCAGCTTAAAGCCATCGCCAGACTTATAGTTCAGGCCGTTCGGATCGATATCATGGCCTTTCGCCGCGCGGATCCAGCCCTGCTTAGACAATACAACTGTAATCGGATCAGCGCTCAGCAGTGCCTTCTCATCCAGTGCCTTGGCTTCTTCACGGGTGACAATCGGGGAACGGCGGTCATCGCCAAACTCTTTGGCATCCGCTTTCAGCTCATCTTTAATCAGCTTACGCATCAGTTTGTCGGAACCCAGGATTTCTTCCAGCTGCTTACGTTCAGCTTCCAATTCGTCCTGTTCAGCACGGATCTTGATTTCTTCCAGCTTGGCCAGCTGACGCAGGCGGATTTCAAGAATCGCTTCCGCCTGAATTTCGCTGATGCCGAAACGTTCCATCATCACCTGCTTGGGCTTGTCTTCCGTGCGGATGATTTCAATTACTTCATCGATATTCAGGTAGGCCACCATCAGACCTTCCAGAATATGCAGACGGGCCAGCACCTTATCCAGACGGTGCTGTAACCGGCGACGCACAGTATCGGTACGGTAGGTCAGCCACTCAGTCAGAATCTGACGCAGATTCTTCACCTGAGGGCGGCCATCAATGCCGATCATGTTCATATTCACCCGGTAGGTACGTTCCAGATCCGTACTGGCAAACAGGTGCGCCATCAGCTGTTCAATATCCACCCGGTTGGAACGTGGCACCACTACCAGACGGGTTGGGTTTTCGTGGTCAGACTCATCCCGCAGGTCAGACACCATCGGCAGCTTTTTCTGCTGCATCTGCTGGGCAATCTGCTCCAGAATCTTGGCGCCGGATACCTGATGAGGCAGTGCCGTAATGACAATATCACCCTGCTCCTGGGTATAAACCGCCCGCATCCGCAGGCTGCCTTTACCGGTTTCATACATCTTGCGCAGCTCATGCCGCGGGGTGATCAGCTCAGCATCGGTTGGCATATCCGGGCCGGGCAAAATTTCACACAGCTCTTCAACCGTACTGCTTGGCTTATTCAGCAGCTGGATACAGGCCTGGGTTACTTCCCGCAGGTTATGGGGCGGAATATCCGTCGCCATACCCACGGCAATACCGGTAGTACCGTTAAGCAGAATGTTTGGTAAACGGGCCGGCAGGGTCAGTGGTTCCTGCAAGCTGCCATCAAAGTTAGGGCCCCAGTCTACCGTGCCCTGACCCACTTCTTTCAGCAGTACATCCGCATAGCGGGCCAACTTGGCTTCGGTATAACGCATCGCCGCAAAGGATTTCGGATCATCCGGCGACCCCCAGTTCCCCTGACCGTCAATCAGCGGATAACGGTAAGAGAACGGCTGCGCCATCAGCACCATGGCTTCATAACAGGCACTGTCACCGTGGGGATGAAATTTACCCAGCACGTCACCCACGGTACGGGCAGACTTCTTGTGCTTGGCAGTGGATTTAAGCCCCAGCTCAGACATCGCATAGACAATACGGCGCTGTACCGGCTTCAGGCCATCGCCGATATTCGGTAATGCCCGGTCAAGGATGACGTACATGGAATAATCCAGATACGCCTTCTCGGTATATTCTTTTAATGACAGGCGTTCTACGCCTTCATCGATATGTACGGTTCCACTCATATTCTTTTCCTAAGCCAGCTGTCTGGCATAACAGACCTCAGACTTCCGCCAGATTACCCTTGGTTTCCAGCCACTCTTTACGGTCAGATGAACGCTTCTTGGCCAACAGCATATCCATGGTTTCGTTGGTATCATCACCGGCTTCGATGGTCAGTTGTACCAGACGGCGGGTATCCCGCGACATGGTTGTTTCACGCAGCTGCAACGGGTTCATCTCACCCAGACCCTTGAAGCGCTGTACACCGATCTTGGCATTCTTACGCTCGGCCTTAATGTGGGCAATGATGCTTTCTTTTTCCGCATCATCCAGCGCGTAGTGAATATCCTTGGCAACATCAATCCGGTACAGCGGCGGCATCGCCACATATACATGCCCGGCGGTGACCAGCGGACGGAAGTGACGGACAAACAGTGCACACAGCAGGGTGGCAATGTGCAGTCCGTCGGAGTCCGCATCCGCAAGGATACAGATCTTGCCGTAACGTAAGCCTTCCAGCTCATCCGAGCCCGGCTCCACACCAATCGCCACCGAAATATCATGCACTTCCTGAGAGCCAAGAATCTCACCGGAATCCACTTCCCAGGTATTAAGAATCTTACCCCGCAGCGGCATAACCGCCTGATATTCACGGTCACGGGCCTGCTTGGCCGAACCACCCGCAGAGTCACCCTCCACCAGGAACAGCTCGCCGTTCAGGGCTTCGCTGCCGGAACAGTCCGCCAGCTTACCCGGCAGCGCCGGCCCCTGAGTAACCTTCTTACGGATAACTTTCTTGTTGGCCCGCAAACGCTTCTGGGCATTGCTGATCACCAGCTCAGCCAGGGCTTCACCGTCTTCAACATTGCTGTTCAGCCACAGACTGAAAGCATCTTTAGCGGCACCGGACACAAAGCCGGCAATCTGACGGGAAGATAAACGTTCTTTTGTCTGGCCGGAGAATTGCGGGTCCTGCATTTTCACGGAAAGGATGTAGCAGCAACGCTCCCAGATATCTTCCGCTGAAATTTTCACACCACGGGGCAGCAGGCTGCGGATTTCACAGAACTCGCGCATGGCATCCAGCAAACCGGTACGCAGCCCGTTCACGTGGGTACCGCCCTGAGCGGTAGGGATCAGGTTCACGTAGCTCTCACCAGTCAGGTCACCGCCTTCCGGCAACCACTGCAGGGCCACATCAACCGCATCAATCTCACCCTGAAAAGAAACTGTAAATGGTTCCTGAGGCAGGGTTTCAAATACCTGAGTCGTACCTTTGAGATAGTCCACCAGACCGTCTTCGTAATACCACTCTTCTTTTTCCTTCTTCGCGCCGGTTTCATCGGTAAAGGTGACCCGCAGGCCGGAACACAGTACCGCCTTGGCCCGCAACATGTGCTTCAGTTTAGTCAGATTAAACTTCGGCGTATCAAAGTAGCTGGCATCCGGAAAAAATCGAACAGTGGTACCGGTGTTCCGCTTTCCACAGCTGTCCACCACTTCCAGATCAGAGACTTTTTCACCGTCGGCAAAGCTCATCCGGTACACTTTGCTGTCACGCTTAATGGTCACTTCCAATAATTTGGAAAGCGCGTTTACCACCGACACCCCTACCCCATGCAAACCGCCGGAGTAGTTATAGTTATCATTGGAGAACTTACCGCCGGCGTGCAGCCGGGTCAAAATCAGTTCGACACCGCTCACCCCTTCTTCCGGGTGAATATCCACCGGCATCCCCCGGCCGTTATCGCTGACACTGATGGCACCGTCTTTATGCAGTACCACATCCAGCTGATTGGCGTGGCCGGCTAGTGCCTCATCGACACTGTTATCGATGACTTCCTGTGCCAGATGATTTGGCCGGTCGGTTTCGGTATACATGCCCGGTCGACGCCGCACCGGGTCCAGGCCACTGAGGACCTCTATCGCGTCCGCATTATAATTGGTCATTCTTCTCTACTGTCCTTCTTATGCCGGCGCTGCTGTTCGGCGACCGGTAATCATCAGGCATTGCATCTGCTGATGTACGCGCTTACATAACAAACTGTTTTTATGAATCCACAGAGGGTAACCCGGGGACCTCCGGCAGCTCAACCCGGCCTTCAGAAAACGCCAGAATTGCCGGAATCAGTGCATCAAACTGCTGGAATCCATGATCGCCACCCTGCTGAATCAACATGGTGGAATCCGTTAACTTATCCACCGCCTGACGGTAATCCAGGGTTTCATCATCCGTCTGGGTCAGCAGCAGATAATTCTGAGGCTGGCTGAGTGACGGCACGTCAATCGCCAGCATCTGCTGTAAATGCTGCTCGGTGAGGGTATACGCCTCGCCGGTGTAAAGATTACTCTGCTGCCCCAGCATTTCGGCCAGCAACTCATAAGGCCGCACTGCCGGGTTTACCAGCACCGCACGCACCCCGTAGCGCTCGCCAAGCCAGAGACTGTAATAGCCACCCAGTGAACTGCCGATTAAGGTGATGTCACGGCCTTCGTGCTGCCGGATCAGCGCTTCAGCCTGGGCAATGGCTTCTGCCGGCCAGTGGCTCAGCGCCGGCACAAGGACATCATCCGCCCTGCCTGCCGCGGCCATAGCCGCCTGAAACTGGCGCGCCTTAATCGAATCCGGGGAGCTGTTAAAACCGTGTAGATATATGAACAATGGCATTGCCATTCATCGATCCTTATTGCCTGTCGTGATCAGCCTTAATCACGCTGATACTTTATCTCGTGCCCAATGAGAATACCCTGTTGCGTGGTGGCAATGAAGCGCTCGCAGCAAATTTATCCTCATTCTGCCAGTGGGCATAGCAACGGAGGTGTTTTCCCCCGGCTTATGCAATAATTCCGGCCTATGGATATCAAGAATCTCAAACTGTTTCTCAGCCTCAGCGACAGCCTGCATTTCGGCCGGGCCAGCGAAGCCTGCCATATCAGCCCGTCGGCTCTGAGCCGCAGCATCAAGCAACTGGAAGAAAGCCTGGGTGTGAGCCTTTTTGAGCGGGATAACCGCACGGTCTCGCTGACCCACGAAGGCAAAGTCTTTCAGGAATATGCCCGCGAAGCCCTTATTCAGTGGGACGTGGTGCGTAATGACTTACTGGCTGAAGCTCAGGAGCTCCACGGAGAAATCAGCGTGTTCTGCTCGGTCACCGCCAGTTACAGCTTTCTGTACGATATCCTCAGCGACTTTCGCCAGCAGCACCCTAAAATTGCCATTAAGCTGCACACCGGTGATGCAGAAGGCGCCATCGCCCGCATCATGTCAGGTAATGAAGACATCACCATTGCCGCCAAACCGGACAGCCTGGCATCCACCCTGGCCTTCAAACCGATAGCCGCCTCACCGCTGGTATTTATTGCGCCGTTACAGGACGCCAGTCTGGATCCGCTGCTGGCAGAGCCGGCGGTGCAATGGCAAAACGTACCGATGATCCTGTCGGAAGAAGGGGTTGCCCGTAAACGGGCGGATCAGTGGTTTAAGGACAACCGCATTAACCCGCTGATTTATGCACAGGTGGCCGGTAACGAAGCCATTGTGAGCATGGTCAGCCTTGGATTCGGCGTCGGCGTAGTTCCTAAAATCGTGCTGGATAACAGCCCGCTGGCTGACCGGGTACGCATTCTGCAAAACGCCCCGGCCCTGAAAGCCTATGAAGTGGGTTTATTCGCGCTGAAGAAGAAGCTACAAAGCCCCATCATCAGCGCATTCTGGGCGCAACTGTAAGTTGTTACTCAGTAAACAGCGCTTCTACTTCAGGCAGTACCGCCGGACGGCCGCGCTCATTCAGCGCCGCACCGATCACCAGCGCATCCAGACACAGCTTTTCATCCGATAAACGGATCACCCGCTGGCGGAAGCCGAATTTAACCTTGCTGATCCGCTCTACAGTGACTTCGATGACAAACTCATCACCGCTGGTCAACGAGGCTTTGTAGTCCATCTCAGAACGTACCACCACCAGATTGATGCCCTGCTGAGCCAGTGCGGCAAAATCCACCCCGCGGGAAAGCAGGAACTCATGACGGGCATGTTCTAAATAGTTGAAATACACACCATTATTCACAATGCCCTGCATATCCAGTTCATAATCACGGACTTTGCATTCAAGACGATACGGCATAACAGAAAAGCTCCGGCAACAGAAAAAAACGCATCTTAACAGCTGTTTGCCTGACCTTCGAGCAGTAGCCCTTTCATTGCAGCAGGTGCAGCAAACGAAGAGCCTTTCAGAGTCTTCCAGTAATGTCTGGGGTAGTCAGTATTACCGCCTGTGCGGGCCGTCAGTTTAGACAGGGGGATATCCACACAGCCATCACCGTCAATGTCATAACCCAGCGGCTTGCCGGCGGGGTTATCCACACGGGTTAACTGGTAAGCCGCCCGGGTACGCATATCCACAAAGGGGTTATCGGCAATAAAGTGCTGCAGCTCCCGCTCAATGGAACCGACTGTTCTCACACCTTCTGCAAATGAAAAAGTATTCACCATGCCACGGCCGCCATTGCCGGAAATGGTAAATACCATCACCCCTTCAGCCACCAGCGCTTCCAGGGCGAGAATAATTTCATGGGTATAACGCCACTCAGGATATTTATCCCCCCACTGACGCACAATGTCCTTATAGTGCCGTACCCGGCCCAGACTTAGCGGCACATCAAAGGCACTGACCAGGGTTGAAGATTCCCAGGAGAGTATCAGTGCATCCACCGGCATCGTCGCCTGACGGGCCTGCATCACCCTGAGGTTACGGAGAATATCCGCCATCGGATGCCCCTGTCCGGACAGAGGATACTGCACAAATATAAACCGGGGATCAGAAGCAATCAGCCGAACAATATCGCCGTGATAGTAAGGCTCTTTATATTCGTCATTATCCAGATCCAGCATGCCATACAGCCAGGTATGCTGGTCACGGTCTTCCTCTGTGACAAAGCCGTTCACCGGAGGGTAAAAACGGTCCACAATGGCAACCCGGAATGTCTCGCTGGCAGTAGCAGGCACACTCACCAGAGCGGCCCAAAGCCCTATCATGATTACCGCAATCAATCGGCGCATACCCTGCTCCACACTGAAAATACCTGCCGTATCAGTACGATACCGACAACATCACGCTTTGATTCAGTATAGACAAGACACAAAAAAGGCCGCCTTCCGGCAGCCTTTCATATTCAGAGTCCGGCACAGCCGGAGTATTCAGATCATCAGTGGGTGGAATAGCTCGGCGTCACTTCCGAAGGTGCCAGCTCTTCAATCAGCTTAATCAGCTGGGCAACGCCGTACTGAACATCACCGTTGTTATCGATCCGGCGGACATCATCCGGCAGGGTATCCACAATCTCATCGTGACGCTGCAGACGAGCTTCAATCTCATCCGCATCTTCACGGCCACGCTTGGTCAGGCGCTCACGCAGCACATCCGCATTAACGTCCACCAGCACCGGAATCAGGTTCGGGTACGAGTGCATCGCAAAAGGTAAATACTCACGGGAACCGTTCATTACCACATTGATGCCGTTGGCAAGCCAGTTTTCCACTTCAGAGCCAACCGCATAGCTATAACCGTGGGAATACCACTGCATAGCGAACATGCCCATGTTCACCCGCATTTCGAATTCATCTTCCGATAAGTGGATATGATTCTCACCGCCGACATTGACCGCACGGGTGATATAACGGTGGGCAACAAAACAGCCGTGCTGTGGTTTCAGCCGCTGACGGCAACCGTCCAGTAAGCTGTCTTTGCCACTGCCCGAAGCCCCCACCAGATAAAGAAGTTTGCCACGCATGTAGTGTTCTCTGCTCATTAACGAAGACCACAAGAGTAATACGCCTATAACAGAAAAACCAGACCACAAAAGCCGTAAATTGAATAACTTAAGAAGCACTTTGAGGGAGGTTTCGCACAATTTCCGAAATTAGGGGTTTCGGAAATTGTGCGTAGTACAGTTTTCATAACTGCAGGCTGTAAACAACCTGAACTTACTCTGCGATGTTCCGACTCAAACGATCATTTCATCATCCAGCCATGCATCATGAGACTTTGGCCAACGGGAATTATGATCTACTTGCCAGCGTAACGGAGTCACAGCGGTTACGCTGTCATTTTCGTGATACTGGCAACCGGTCAGATTCAGGGGTTGCAGAGTACTGCTGTTCACTGTCACAGCCAGCGCAAACAGTACTGCTACTGCCAACGCACTGACCAGCAGCGAGGCTGGTTGAAGTTTAATGTCTGGGAACATAGACACCTCCTATTTTGAGCGCCGGGAGGTTTCAGCTGCCGCCAACAACCTGTCAGACGCCCATCATTCCCGTCCTACATAGCCATAGGGTAACTGAATTGCCGGTGAACCCGGGGTCACGTACATCCCCATAAAAAACACACCGGCCGCACCTTCTGTTACCGCAGCAAAACGGAAGCGGATTTTAAGTATAGTCCCCGGACAAAAAAAATGCCGCTCATTGAGCGGCATTTTTGTAGATCACTGTTTCGGGATTACAGGCTCAGCACCTTCTCACCCCGTGACAGACCGGAAACACCGGTACGGACAACTTCCATGATGCCGGACGTGCCGATTGCATCAATGAAAGCATCCAGCTTGTCACTGGCACCGGCCAGCTGAACAGTGTAAGTGGTCGGCGTCACATCGATGATCTGACCGCGGAAAATATCCGCCGTACGCTTGATCTCATCGCGCATCTGACCAGTGGCTTTCAGCTTGATCATCATCAGCTCACGCTCAATATGATCGCCTTCAGTCAGGTCAACAACCTTAACCACGTCAATCAGCTTATTCAGCTGCTTGGTGATCTGTTCGATAACCCGGTCGCTGCCCAGCGTAGTAACTGTCAGACGGGACAGAGTCGCGTCTTCAGTCGGTGCAACAGTCAAAGACTCAATGTTGAAGTTACGCTGCGAGAACAAACCAACAACCCGAGACAAAGCACCCGGTTCGTTTTCCATCAACACAGAAATGATATGTCTCATGATTAAGTTCTCTCCGTCTTGGTCAGCCACATATCACGCATGGAGCCGCGAGGCACCTGCATCGGATATACGTGTTCGAATGGATCTACTGCAATATCCATAAACACCATGCGGTCTTTCAGCGAGAACGCTTCCTGCATGGCCGCTTCCAAGTCTTCGTACTTATCAACCTTCATACCTACGTGACCGTAAGCTTCAACCAGCTTGATAAAGTCCGGCAGAGACTTCATGTATGACTGAGAGTGACGGGATTCATAGTTCATATCCTGCCACTGACGTACCATCCCCAGAGACTGGTTATTCAGACAGATAACCTTAACCGGAATGTCATACTGGCTAATGGTCGACAGTTCCTGAATGTTCATCTGAATACTGCCTTCACCGGTTACACAGGCAACGTCGGCGTCAGGGAAGTTCAGTTTCACACCCATGGCGGCTGGCAAACCAAAGCCCATGGTGCCCAGGCCACCGGAGTTGATCCAGCGGTTAGGCTTATTAAACTTGTAGTACTGTGCAGCAAACATCTGGTGCTGACCTACGTCTGAACAAACGTACGCATCACCATTTGTTACCTTGCTCAGCATCTCGATAACCTGTTGCGGCTTCATCAGCTCGCTGTCATCGGTACGGAAACGGCCACCGTGACGGGTGCGCCATTCTTCGATCTGCTGCCACCAGGATTCCAGCGCCTCTTTATCGATTTGCTTCTTGCTGGCTTTAACAATGCTGACCATCTCTGCCAGGACAGATTTAGCCGGACCTACAATTGGCACGTCCGCTTTGATTGTCTTGGAGATTGCCGCCGGATCGATATCAACGTGAATGACTTTCGCTGTCGGGCAGAACTTGTCCAGCGCGTTAGTAACACGGTCATCAAAACGAGCGCCCACTGCCAGAATCAGATCCGCATGGTGCATGGTCATGTTGGCTTCGTAGCTGCCGTGCATACCCAGCATACCGATAAACTGACGGTCAGTACCCGGGTAGCCACCCAGGCCCATCAGGGTATTGGTAACAGGTACATTCAGCATCTGCGCCAGTTCAGTCAGCTCATTGCTGGCATCGCCCATGACGATACCGCCACCGCTGTAGATAACCGGACGCTTGGCGCTTAACACCATATCCATGGCTTTCTTGATCTGGCCGGTATGACCGCGGGAAACCGGGTTATAAGAACGCAGTTTCACAGACGCAGGATACTCGTACGGGTAACGCTCAGTCGGTGTGGTCATATCCTTAGGGATATCCACAACAACAGGGCCCGGACGGCCGCTTTCAGCAATGTGGAAAGCTTTCTTGATGATGGCAGGAATGTCTTCCGGGTTCTGCACGCTGAAACTGTGCTTAACCACCGGACGGGAAACACCGATCATATCGGTTTCCTGGAAGGCATCTTCACCAATCAGATGGCTCATTACCTGACCGGTAATAACAACCATCGGAATCGAATCCATATAAGCAGTAGCAATACCTGTTACTGCGTTCGTCGCACCCGGACCTGAAGTCACCAGCGATACACCGGCCTTACCGGTCGCACGGGCATACGCATCAGCCATATGGGTGGCTGCCTGTTCATGACGTACCAGAATGTGCTTTACATCTTCCTGCTGGAACAGTGCATCATAAATATGCAACAACGCTCCACCCGGATACCCGTAGATGTACTCAACGCCCTCATCTTTAAGGGCGCGAACAACCATTTCTGCGCCTGATAATAATTCCACTTCTTCACCCTCTATTCACATCGCTCCACGGCGACGGATCACTAGTTACGATACTGCAGACGTGCGCAAACCGCCCACCGGCGATTCGACATCATCCAGCAGGCTCTTGCAAAGGCTCGGGGTATTGAGGCAGGCAGGAGCAATCTTAATTCGGCACCAATCTGAGGATCAACTCGGGAAAGGTCCTGAATAAATAAGCTGGGTGACGCTTATTTAACCTGGCCTTCGGGGTAACCTACTGAGCCAGAGAGATAAATTTTTGAGGCAGCAATTCTGCCATTAAGTCAATGATTATTCAAGCAGTCGGGGAATTCCCCCGGCACAGAAAACCGGGTGATGCAGAATGCTCAGATTGAATGCTATAGTGGCGGCAACAGCGATAAAAAAATGTGGTGTGCACACCCACATAAAAGCTACATAACAAGTCATTATAAGGCGTGAGTCAGCCGCCATGGAGACAACCCGATGAGCATTGCCGAAATTAAAAACAAAGAACGTGTTATCGACGAATTACTGCTTGTTCTGCGCAAGATCATGGTAGAACCGGACATTTGCGAGAAAGCAATGAATGCCGCACGCGAACATATCAACGATGAAAACGCCAATATCAGCATCGCTGAAGCGCTGTCCGCCTGCTCAAATGTGAAGATTCCAATCGAGCACAGCGAAGCCGATACTCTGTTTCTGGAAATGCTCAAAGACCTGATTCGCGACGAACAGGCACTGTATTAAACGCCCCTGAAACACACAAAAACGGCGATTATCCTCCGATAATCGCCGTTTTTTTGTATCCTGAAAACGGTCGCTGAAAAATTTTCAGCCACTCCGGCAACCGGGTTTACTCCGGCGCCAGCCACTCCAGCCGGTCAACCGCAGCGCCTTCCGCCAGCGTACTCAGCACGCCCGGCATCGTTGCCCGGATGTTATCTTCCAGCGGCCAGGGCGGATTCACCATCAACATGCCACTGCCGTACATGCCACCGGCATCCGCCGGGTTAATCTCGATTTCAGAGCAGAGAATATTCCGTATGCTGGTACGCTGCAGCTTATGCTTCATACTCTTCCAGCGGTTTGCTTCCAGTAACGGATACCAGATAGCATAACTGCCATTGGGCCATAACTGCT
Organism: Aliamphritea spongicola; assembly: GCF_017051665.1. Taxonomy (NCBI): domain Bacteria; kingdom Pseudomonadati; phylum Pseudomonadota; class Gammaproteobacteria; order Oceanospirillales; family Oceanospirillaceae; genus Aliamphritea; species Aliamphritea spongicola. The sequence goes on along the minus strand of NZ_JAFIDL010000010.1, from coordinate 63,498 downwards.
TAGCCCGCTTAATAAAGGCCACCACCTGATCATATTCGGACTTATCCTCATACGCCGGATCAATCAGCACCATGCCACGGTTAGGTTTCGGCGGCAGCATCGCCAGTACACCTTCATAACCGTCACGCTGGTGCACCGCCACCCGGCTGTCCTGACGGAAATGCCGTTTCAGCACCTGAGACTCCTGCGGGTGCAGCTCCATCAGCATCAGCTTATCGTTCGCCCGGGCAAAATGCTGCGCCAGAGAAGGTGAGCCCGGATAAAACGCCAGTTCGCCGGATGTGTTCTGTGCCGTAACCGCTTCACAGTAGACCTCAGTCCCCTTCAGGCCAGCCTGCCACAGCTTGCTGATACCCGACTGGAATTCCTGATTCTTCTGCGCCTGCTCATCCGAGAGATCATACATTGCCCGCCCTGAATGAGTTTCCAGGTACGACAACGGCTTATCTTTACGGGTAAGGGACTGCAGCATCATGCTGAGAATCAGATGCTTATGCACATCGGCAAAATTTCCGGCATGGTAGCCGTGCTGGTAACTGAGCAAAGAATAATCTCCGGTGAATCAGATATACGGTCATCTAAGGCGGCATTGTGCAGCAATCATCCGGCAACCGGAAGCAATTCCCGGTACCAGAAACGAAAAATGCCCCTGCAAAGGGGCATTTTATTCAGTAACGCTACTGCCGTGAAATGCTTACTTGTTCAGCAGTGCATCCACAGTGGTCAGCGGGTAGTGATCCGGCAGCGGCAGACGCGCTACGCCAGAATCGATTGCAGCCTGAGCAACCGCTTCAGATACCGCACCCAGCAGACGGGAATCCGTTGGCTTAGGAATGATATAACCGCGACCGAATTCCAGAGATTCCAGATCGTAAGCAGTCAGTACTTCCTGTGGAACAGGCTCTTTCGCCAGATCCGCCAGGGCACGTACTGCAGCTGCCTTCATTTCTTCGTTAATGGCAGTCGCACGAACATCCAGTGCACCACGGAAGATAAACGGGAAGCCCAGAACGTTGTTTACCTGGTTAGGGTAATCAGAACGGCCAGTCGCCATGATCACATCATCACGGGTTTCGTGTGCCAGTTCCGGCTTAATTTCCGGATCAGGGTTAGCACAGGCAAATACAACCGGGTTAGCCGCCATCTTCTTCAGCTGATCAGCCGCCAGCAGGTTAGGACCGGACAGGCCAACGAATACGTCAGCGCCTTCGATCGCATCATCCAGGGTACGCTTGTCAGTTTCAGTGGCAAACGCTGCTTTTTCCGGCGTCAGGTTGTCACGGCCAGAGTGGATAACACCGGTACGGTCGATCATGTAAATGTTTTCAACCTTGGCACCCATGTTCACCAGCAGCTTCATGCAGGCGTGTGCAGCAGCACCGGCACCCAGGCAAACGATAGACGCTTCTTCCAGCTTCTTACCGGCAATTTCCAGGGCGTTGATCATACCTGCAGCGGTTACAATCGCAGTACCGTGCTGGTCATCGTGGAAAACAGGAATGTTGCAGCGCTCGATCAGCGCACGTTCAACTTCAAAACACTCAGGTGCCTTGATGTCTTCCAGGTTAATACCGCCGAAGGTGTCAGCAATACGGGCAACCGTATCGATCAGTGCCTGAGGGCTTTCGGAATCAACTTCGATATCAATGGAATCAACGCCGGCAAATTTCTTGAACAGCAGGGATTTACCTTCCATTACCGGCTTAGACGCCAGCGGGCCAAGATCGCCAAGGCCAAGAATCGCAGAACCATTAGAGATAACTGCAACCAGGTTTCCTTTCGCCGTATACTTATACGCATTCTCAGGGTTTTCCGCGATAGCGCGGACCGGCTCAGCCACACCTGGGCTGTAAGCCAGAGCCAGATCACGGGCAGAGGCAGCGGATGTCGTCAGCTCTACACTGATCTTACCCGGACGAGGAAACTCATGATAATCGAGTGCAGCTTGTTTCATATCTTCAGACATGGTCGCAATTCCAAGAAGTAATTTATTAGTTATAAGTCATCCGGAAATCTGGATGTACAGCCCATTACTCCGACTAACAGGGGCATTCCAGACTCCTTAGGACTTGGCATCATATAGAAAAGCCCGACGCCCCTCAACCGACAGAACAGTCCAAAATTCTGTAAACAAAGCGACAAAAAGTATTTCCCTCGCGACCCGGCCGGGCTCTTATGGCATTTATATTTGTTAATCCCTTGATTTACAGGAAGAACCACTACCTATCTGCGGGATAGATAAAAATCAGCCTAACTTCAGACTTTTGTCGGTATTTTTTGCAAAGCAAAAAAAAAGCGCCATCAGGCGCCTTTTTCATAATCTGCAATCGCTTACTTCTTAAGAGAGCGAGCACCGAAACGCTTGTTGAAGCGGTCAACACGGCCACCAGTGGTCGCTTCTTTCTGCTTACCAGTGTAGAAAGGGTGACACTGGCTGCAAACGTCCAGGTGAATGTCTTTGCCCAGAGTAGAACGAGTCTTAACGACGTTGCCGCAAGAACAGGTAGCGTTCATCTCTACGTAATTAGGATGGATACCGTCTTTCATGATGAAACCTCAAGTAGTTTGTAATGCCGCCACCCGATCTTTTGCCGGGCACCGCATTCGGGCTGCCGGTTAAACCGACCACCCATGGGAATAAGGCCCGCGATTATACGCATTCATCTGCCCACCGGCAAGCGCTTAATAAAAGGCTGTATCTGCGGCTGGTAAACCCCGTGTTAACAGGATTTAATAGCCCCCTTAACTGACACTCCAACAACCCCGAAAACACCGTTAATGTCATATCTGCGTCTTGCCATTCCATCCCCCCTGCGTCGCCTGTTCGACTACCTGCCACCGGCAGACTGCGACACCGCCACGCTGGTACCGGGTATCCGGGTAAAAGTGCCGTTTGCTAACCGCCAGTTAATCGGTGTGTTAATTGAAGTGACCGAAACAACCGACGTACCGGTCAACAAATTAAAGCCCGCACTGGAGATTCTCGACAGCACACCGCCCCTGCCGGCCCACCTGCTGAAACTGGCCCGCTGGTCCGCCAGCTATTACCAGCACCCGGCAGGCGAAGCACTGAGTCAGGCATTACCGGTACTGTTACGTAAAGGGGAAGCGGATAACTATATCCCGGCGATGAAATGGCGTGCCTGCCCCGGCGCCAGCACCAACAGCATCGCCAAAAACGCCAGCAAGCAGCGTCAGTTATTACAGTGGCTGCTGAACAACCCGGCAGGGCTCACACCGGAACAGTTAAAAGAAGCCGGCGGCACCAAAGCCACCTTAACCGGCTTGCAGGATAAGGGCCTGATCGAGCAATTCACGCCCCAGCCGGACGAACAGGCCGACAACATTCTGCGCGAACCGCCCCTGACACTGAATCCTCAGCAACAGACCGCCGTGGACTCACTCAGTGAAGACAGCGGCTTTCGCTCGGTGCTGCTCTACGGCATTACCGGCTCCGGCAAAACCGAAGTTTACCTGCAGGCCATCGAAGCCCAGCTGAAACAGGGTAAACAGGCACTGGTACTGGTGCCGGAAATCGGCCTCACGCCCCAAACCGTCACCCGTTTTAAAGCCCGTTTTAATGTCAGTATTGTCTCGCTGCACTCCAACCTGACCGACAAACAGCGGCTGGAAGCCTGGCAACAGGCCCGCGCCGGGGTTGCTAAAATCGTCATCGGTACCCGCTCAGCCATATTCACCCCGCTGAAGCACCCGGGCATTATCATCATCGATGAAGAACACGACGCCTCCTTTAAACAGCAGGACGGCTTCCGCTACTCCGCCCGGGATTTATCCGTCATGCGCGCCCACCGGGAGAACATCCCCATTGTGCTGGGCAGCGCCACGCCGTCCATTGAAAGCCTGTATAACGTGCAGCAAAAACGTTATCAGTGGCTGCAACTGACCCAGCGGGCCGGCGATGCCAAACCGCCCGCATTTGAATTACTCGACATCCGTCAGGACAACCTGCAGGACGGCCTCAGCCCGGCACTGATCAAACAGATCGGCGGCCACCTGCAACAGGGCAATCAGGTACTGGTGTTTATCAACCGCCGGGGCTTTGCGCCAAGCCTGATGTGTCACGACTGTGGCTGGATTGCCGACTGCCGCCGCTGCGATGCTCACATGACCCTGCACCGTAGCCCGGCCCACCTGCACTGCCACCACTGCGACAGCCAGCGGCCGATTCCCCGGGTGTGCGACAGCTGCGGCTCTGCCGAACTGAAACCGGTGGGCGCAGGCACCGAACGCACCGAAAGCGCATTGCAACAGCTCTTCCCTGAAACCCCGGTGATCCGGGTCGACCGGGATACCACCCAGCGCAAGCAAGCCCTGCAGGACATTGTCGATCAGGTAAACCTCGGTGACCCCTGTATTCTGGTGGGCACCCAAATGCTGGCCAAAGGCCACCACTTCCCTAAAGTGACGCTGGTTGCCATCCTCAATGCCGACAGCGGCCTGTTCAGTGCAGACTTCCGGGGCATGGAACGCACCGCCCAGCAAATTCTGCAGGTCGCCGGCCGGGCCGGCCGGGCCGAGTTACCCGGCAAGGTGGTGATGCAGACCCACCATGCGGACCACCCCACCATTAACAGCCTGATCAACGAAGGCTATCTGGCCTTCGCCCAGCAGGAACTCAACACCCGTAACAGTGCCAACCTGCCGCCGACCATCAACTGCATTATGATCCGGGCCGAAGCCCGTTATCAGGGGCAGGCAGAACGGTTCCTGATGCAGGTGCGCCAGCAATTCGACCGGCAGGACGGCAAGCCCCAGTGGATCGGCCCACTGCCATCCCCCATGGAAAAACGCGCCGGCATGTTTCGGGCCCAACTGCTGCTACAAAGCCACGACCGCAAAACCCTGCACGGGCTGGTGCATCACATCACCCTGCAACTGGAAGCCTCAGCAGAGGCGCGGAAAATTCGCTGGTCGGTGGATGTCGACCCCATCGAAATGTTCTGATCTCCCCGCAGTGCCCGGCCATCCGGGCCTGCAGCGCCCTTCACTGAAACACCACTACAACAGGGCGTTAAAATTCTCCTGCGCAGCCACTTAACAAACCGCCGCCGACAGGGGATAATAGCCGGCCCTAACGATATATACGGCGTGTTCTCGCCCCAACCGGTACAGTACATTCATCATGAAACAACATATTGCGGACCTTATTAATGCTGCCCTGGACACCTTGACCGACAACGGCACTCTGCCGGCTGACGCTCAACGACGTATCATGGTAGAAAATACCCGCGACAAGGCGCACGGTGACTTTGCGTCCAACGTTGCCATGACACTGGCCAAAGCGGCGAAAACCAACCCACGCCAACTGTCTCAGGCAATCTGCGATGCCCTGCCGGCGTCTGAAAACATTGCCAAAACCGAAATTGCAGGCCCGGGCTTCATCAACTTCTTCCTGGCCAGCGACGCAGCCACAGCGGTTGTCGGCCGCATTCTGGAAGCCGGTGACAAATACGGCCACAGCGATGCCGGTGCTAACCGTAAGGTACAGGTTGAATTCGTATCCGCGAACCCAACAGGCCCACTGCACGTTGGTCACGGCCGCGGTGCAGCCGTGGGCGACAGCATCTGCCGTCTGTTAAATGCAACCGGCTGGGATGTAACCGCCGAGTTCTACTACAACGATGCCGGCGCACAGATCAACAACCTGGCCCTGTCTACCCAGGCACGCTGCAAAGGCCTTGGCCCTGAAGATGCAGGCTGGCCGGAAGACGGTTACCGTGGCGATTACATTACAGAACTGGCCGCCAGCTACATGGCCGGCGACAGCATTGAAGCCGAAGACAAGCAGGTGACCGGCCAGAAAGATGCCGATAACCTAGAAGCCATCCGTGACTTCGCCGTTGCCTACCTGCGCCGCGAACAGGATCAGGATCTGAAAGCCTTCGGCGTTAACTTCGACGTCTACTTCCTGGAGTCCTCCCTGTACAGCGAAGGCATGGTTGAAAAGACCGTGCAGCAACTGATCGACTCCGGCTACACCTACGAGAAAGACGGCGCACTGTGGCTGAAAACCACTGAATTCGGTGACGACAAAGACCGTGTAATGCGCAAAACCGACGGCGGCTACACCTACTTCGTACCGGACGTTGCCTATCACCTGAACAAGTGGAACCGTGGCTTCGAACGTGTGGTTAACGAACAGGGTGCCGACCACCACAGCACCATCACCCGGGTACGCGCCGGCGTTCAGGCGGTTAGCCAGAGCACTGGTATGAGCATCCCGGAAAAATGGCCAGACTACGTTCTGCACCAGATGGTGATGGTTATGCGTGGCGGTGAAGAAGTTAAAATCTCCAAACGTGCCGGCAGCTATGTAACCCTGCAGGATCTGATCGAAGAAGTGGGCCGCGATGCAACCCGTTACTTCCTGGTTGCCCGTGCGACTACATCACAGCTGACCTTCGACATTGATCTGGCGATCTCCCAGAGCAACGACAACCCGGTTTACTACATCCAGTACGCCCACGCCCGTGTATGCAGCGTGATCGGCAAACTGGCTGAGCGCGGCTGGGAATGGAATCAGGACATGAAAGTCGATCTGGCCCTGCTGGATACCGACGCAGAAAAAGCCCTGATGAAACGTCTGGCCACCTTCCCAGAAGTGGTACAGCGTGCTGCTGAAAACTGTGAACCGCATCAGATCGCCAACTACCTGGTAGATCTGGCCGGTGACTTCCACAGCTACTACAACAGCAACAAGATGCTGATTGAAGACGCTGAACTGCGTAACGCCCGCATCACCCTGAGCGCGGCTTGCCGTCAGGTACTGGCCAACGGTCTGGACCTGCTGGGCGTCAGCGCACCGGAGCACATGTAATCCATGGCACCGCGGGACTACGCCAAGAAAAAGCCACGGGGTAAGGCGGCTGCCAGCCGCGCCCCGCGGAAGAAAGCTGCGCCGGCTAAAGCGCAGCCGACTAAATCCGGTTTCCCGCTGATCCGGGTACTGCTGAGCACGGTATTTCTGGTCGGCTTTGGTTATGCCCTGTGGCAACTGACTCAGGTAACCCCTGATCCACAGGCAGAAGCCAGCGCCAGCAGCACACCGGCAAGAACCACCACACCGGCACCCAAGCCCGCCCCTAAGCCTGTTCAGAAACAAGTGGCAAAACCTGCGCCTAAGCCAGCCCCTAAACCGGCAGCCAAGCCTGCGCCAAAATCTGACAGCAGCAACTCCGGGGTTCAGGTAACTGACAAGAGCAGTGAGCATTACGAATTCTACGAGATGCTGCGTGAAAGCGAAGTGGATACCAGCAACGCCGGTACCTATAAGTCCACGCCGAAAACAGAAAAACTGAAGAAGCGTTATATCCTGCAAGCCGGTTCATTCCGCAGCGCACAGGATGCCGAACAGATGCGCGCCAGGCTGATCATTCAGGGCCTGCCGAACGTGCACACCCGTAAGGTAACCAACAGCGATGGCAGCCTCTGGCATCAGGTACTGGCCGGTCCGTTCGACAGCCGCCTTGCACTGAACAAAGCTCAGGACAAGCTGGTTCGCATGAACATCGACCCGTTACTGCGGGTTGCCAAGTAACCGGCGCTCCTCCCGCCCGAGCTAAAAATCATCAGCCACTTGCCTGCGTGCGGCCAATTATCTGCTTAATTGGCCGCCACCTATTGAAATATCCCCATCCAGTCCCATATTGATAGTCAATCACGAACCGATACGGGACTTTATTTTACCCATGACCACCATAGTATCAGTACGACGCGGCAACCAGGTTGTTGTCGGCGGCGACGGCCAGGTATCCCTCGGCAACACCGTAATGAAAGGGACCGCCCGTAAAGTACGCCAGTTACCTAAGCATCAGGTAATCACCGGTTTCGCAGGCAGCACTGCCGACGCTATCACCCTGCTGGATCTGTTCGAACAGCAGCTGGACAAGCACCAGGGCAACATCTTCAACTCAGTGGTTCATCTGGCCCGCGAATGGCGCAGCGACCGCGTACTGCGCAAGCTCGAAGCCCTGATGCTGGTTGCCAACAAAGAAAAGACTTACCTGATTTCCGGCAGCGGCGACATCATCGAACCGGAAGACGGCGTCATCGCCATCGGTTCCGGCGGCAACTTTGCGCTGGCTTCTGCCCGTGCACTGGTCGACAACACCGAACTGCCCGCCCGTGACATCGTAGAAAAGAGCCTGCAGATCGCCGCAGACATCTGCGTATTCACCAACGCCAACCTGACTATCGAACAGCTTGAAGCAGAAACTGCTTAAGCGACGCCGGAGCTTTTTATAATGTCTAACATGACCCCCCGCGAAATTGTTCACGAACTGGACCGCCACATCGTCGGTCAGGACGACGCCAAGCGCGCCGTTGCTATCGCCCTGCGTAACCGCTGGCGCCGCATGCAGCTGGATGCCGAGCTGCGCGTTGAAGTCACTCCTAAGAACATTCTGATGATCGGCCCGACCGGTGTCGGTAAAACCGAAATCGCCCGTCGCCTGGCGAAACTGGCCAACGCCCCGTTCATCAAAATTGAAGCAACTAAATTCACCGAAGTGGGCTACGTAGGCCGCGACGTTGAAACCATCATCCGCGACCTGATGGACACCGCCATCACCATGCTGCGCGAACAGGAAATGGAAAAAGTCCGCTTCCGCGCAGAAGACGCCGCGGAAGAACGCATTCTGGATGCCCTGCTGCCACCGGCCCGCCCGACAGGCTTCGACCAGCCGGCAGAAAAGCAGGACAGCGCCACCCGTCAGCTGTTCCGCAAGCAACTGCGTGAAGGCAAGCTGGACGACAAAGAAATCGAAATTGAACTGAGCCAGCCGCAAATGGGCGTGGAAATCATGGCCCCGCCGGGCATGGAAGAAATGACCAACCAGCTGCAGAGCATGTTCTCGAACCTGGGTAACCAGCAGGCCAAGCCGCGCCGCGTGAAAGTCAAAGAAGCCCTGAAACAGGCAATTGACGAAGAAGCCGCGAAAATGGTCAACGACGACGACCTCAAGCAAATGGCCGTTGAAGCGGTTGAGCAGAACGGTATCGTCTTCCTGGATGAGATCGACAAGGTATGTAAGCGTGAAGGCCAGGGTGCCGACGTATCCCGTGAAGGTGTACAGCGCGACCTGCTGCCACTGATCGAAGGCAGCACCGTATCCACCAAGTACGGCATGATCAAGACCGACCACATTCTGTTCATCGCCTCCGGTGCCTTCCATCTGGCCAAACCGTCAGACCTGATTCCGGAACTGCAGGGCCGTCTGCCGATCCGTGTTGAACTGAACGCCCTGACGCCGGACGACTTCCGCCGCATCCTGACCGAGCCAAGCGCCTCACTGACTGAACAGTACCGCGCCCTGCTGGCCACCGAAGGCTTAACTGTTTCCTTCGCGGAAGACGGCATCAACCGTCTGGCAGAGCTGGCATTCGAGATCAATGAACGTACCGAAAACATCGGTGCCCGCCGCCTGCACACCATGCTGGAACGCCTGCTGGAAGAAGTGTCTTTCACAGCGTCCGACAAAGACGGCCAGACCATTGAAATCAACCGGGCTTACGTCGACGAGCAACTGGGTGAACTGAGCCAGAACGAAGATCTGAGCCACTACATCCTGTAACGTCAGAGCCTGAACACACAGCAGCCTGCCCGGACTCCGGTCAGGCTGCCGGAGCATGACCATGAGTAAATTCCCACAAGATATAAAGCTGCATCAGAAGTCCCGCACGCTGGAACTCATATACCCTGATGAAACCTATGAACTGACAGCCGAATACCTGCGGGTACACTCGCCGTCTGCTGAAGTGCGCGGCCACGGCAAAGGTCAGGAAGTGCTGCAAACCGGCAAACAGTTTGTCGGCATTAAAGGCATTGAACCCAGCGGTAACTACGCCCTGAAGATCATCTACGATGACGGTCACGACAGCGGCCTGTACACCTGGGACTACCTGTACGAACTGTGCACCAACCAACAGGCCTACTGGGACAAATACCTGCAGGACCTCGCCGACGCCGGCGAAACCCGCAACAACAATATGATCGCCCGCGGCATCTGAACGCTGGTTATCCCCCTCCGGTGCCACTGCGCACCGGAGAATTCCCCATCTCCTTTGACATAAACCAAGACAAGCGCAACGCAGCTCTGTAAAATCCCCACCTAATTAGAAGCGCTTTATTCAGACAGGCCCGCCATGACCGATCAGAAGAAATCCCAGGACCAGACACACTTTGGTTTTGAACAAGTAAATGTGGACGAAAAAGCCGGCAAAGTTGCGGACGTATTTCACTCCGTTGCCAGCAAATACGACGTCATGAACGACCTCATGTCTGGCGGTATTCACCGGGTCTGGAAAAAGCTGACCATCGAACAGAGCGGTGTACGCCGTGGCCATCAGGTACTGGACATTGCCGGCGGCACCGGCGACCTGACCATGCGTTTCTCCCGTCTGGTGGGCAGCGAAGGTAAAGTCATTCTGGCGGACATCAACGACTCCATGCTGAAAGTGGGCCGCGACCGTTTAATGGACCGTGGCATTACCGGCAACGTTGAATTCGTACAGGCCAACGCTGAAGCCCTGCCTTTCCCGGACAACAGCTTCAACTGCATTACCATTGCCTTCGGCCTGCGTAACGTCACCGACAAAGACAAAGCACTGGCCTCCATGACCCGTGTACTCAAGCCGGGCGGCAAGCTGATGGTGCTGGAATTCTCCAAAACCGAAAACCCGCTGCTGACCAAGGTATACGACACCTACTCCTTCAGCCTGCTGCCGAAAATCGGCAAGCTGATCACCGGTGACGAAGACAGCTACCGTTACCTGGCGGAATCCATCCGCATGCACCCGGATCAGGAAACCCTGAAAGACATGATGACCAATGCCGGCCTGGTACAGTGCAAATACCAGAACATGACCGGTGGTATCGTCGCCCTGCACACCGGCATCAAGCCGTAAGCCAATGGCTGCAGAACTGTTTGGCGCCACCCTGCTGACACTGGCAGAAGCCGCGGTTAATCCGCTGCTCTGCCGCAACCCGGACATTGCCCGGCGACTGGCCCGCTTAAACGGCAAGATCATTGCCGTTGAACTCACCGACGCCAACCTGCACCTTTCCATTCAGCCGCACCCTGCGGGCCTGCAAATGGACCTGATGCAGCAGGACGATGCCGACGTAACCCTCAGCGGCACCTGCAGCGACTTCCTGACCCTGTTAAGCAGTAAAGACCAGCAGGATGCCATGTTTGGTAAAAGCATCCGCATCAGCGGCGAGAGCGCGCTGGCGACCCGCTTCACCAACATACTGAAAGACGCCGCACTGGACTGGGAAGGCATACTTGCCAGCATCATCGGCGACTTACCCGCCGGCCAGCTGGCCGCCTTTATCCGCTACAAGGCCAACTTCTACCTGCAGGCAGGCCACAGCCTGAAGCTGAATCTGGAAGAATATCTCAAGGAAGAAATACACCTGTTACCGACCCGCCCGGAAATAGAGCATTTCCTGAATCAGGTCGGCAAGGTAAGACAGGGCACGGACCGTATCGAAGCCCGCATTGCGCAACTGCAGAGCAAGCTCGACAGCCGCGGCTAAGCGTTGCGGCAACGCCTCAGAACGGCTTCACCACCACAAAAATCAGAATCGGAATAAAGATCAGCAACGGCAATTCGTTGAATAAACGGAAATAGCGGCCGCTGCGGTTTAACGTGCCTGCGCGCAGCTTCTGCAAGTACTGGCGACACCACACATGGTAGCCGATCAGCAACAGCACGAAAGTCAGCTTGGCGTGCAGCCAGCCACCGCTGAAACCATACCCCAGCCACAGCCAGGTCCCCAGCCCCAGGGTAAATATCGCCATGATGGTCATAAAGCCATACAGCTTACCGGCCATAATCTCCAGCCGGGCCACATCCTGACCGGCCTCACGGCCTTCCACGTAATGCACAAAAATACGTGGCAGGTAGAAGATGCCCGCCATCCAGCTCGTCATCGCCAGAATATGAAAAGTCTTTATCCACAACATGGGTTAATAATCCAAATAAAAAAATACCGGCCATGCTCATTCAAGAGCGCATCATAACCAGAGTGTGAAAGGTTTTAATCCACAACTTTGGTTATTTATCCAATCCAAACAACACTTACAGAATATGGGTTTCTACCCGCAGCAAATCCGCCAGTTCAACCAGCAGGCGGTCGCCAGGGTTAATGGCACCCACACCAGCCGGTGTGCCGGTCATCACCACATCGCCGGGTAACAGAGTAAAGTGATGGCTCATATAGGCGATCAAGGCATAAATCTTATGCACCATCAGGCGGCTGTTACCGGCCTGACGCAACTCACCGTTCACCGTCAGGCTCAGGCTGACATCATCAATATCCGCAATTGCTGCCGGCTCCACAAAGGCAGACAGCGGGCAGGAGGCATCAAACGCTTTGGCTTTTTCCCACGGGTAGCCGCGCTCTTTCAGCTTGCTCTGCAGGTCACGCAGGGTTAAATCCAGCCCTAAGCCGATGCCGGCAATGGCCCCTTCCACCACAAACTTGTTGGCGTTCTTCAGGGGTTCACCGATCAGAATGGCGATCTCGGTTTCGTAGTGAACTTCGCCATAATCCAGCGGGATCTCCAGCGGTTCGGCCATATCCGCCACCGCGGTGGAAGGCTTCATAAACAACATGGGCTGGCTGGGCACCGGGTTATCCAGCTCCGCGGCATGCTCGGCATAATTGCGGCCAACACAGATCACTTTACCGACTGGCAGATCAACGGCGGTACCATCTACATACTGATGTTTATATTGCATCGTGAATCCCGTTCTGTTGTTTATGCGCCAAGATCATACTCCCCCCCTATACAGACCTCAACGCACAGTTAGTCATATAGGTGCCCAAACTAGCCAACAAAAGCAGCCAGTGAAATAGCCGTGCCACAACCCGCCGGCTCACAACCGGACCGAACACGACATAGCCACTCCTCAGCCGTGACAACACCGGTTGGAATACCTATTATTGGCCAACATTTAATTAACAGGAATACCGCCATGTTACAGGTAAACGAATATTTTGAAGGCGCCGTAAAATCTATCGGCTTTGAAAACGGTGAAGGTCAGGTAACCTCCGGTGTAATGGCCGCCGGCGAATACACCTTCGGCACCTCACAGGACGAACTGATGAAAGTCATGAGCGGCGAACTGGTTGTTAAACTGCCAGGCTCTGATGAATGGCAGACATTCGCTTCCGGCAGCGAATTCAATGTAGCGGCTAACCAGTCTTTCGACGTGAAGGTAGCAGCCCCAACTGCCTACCTGTGCTACTACAGCTAAGCCCTACTTAAAGGCACTATAAAAGCTGAAGAGCCGGTCCGCTAACTGCGGGCCGGTTTAGCTTTCAGCCTAACCAAGCTGAACCCGACTCACTCAGACTTTCTGACTGCTTCAAGCCCGTCCATTCTAAAGAACCCATCAAGCTCAAAACGTAAACGCTGCCCGTCCACTTCAACATCCACGAACAGGCACCGGCTATTTTCTGCATCTCCTATGGCATGAAAACACAGGCTCTTATCCACCAGACGCCAGGCCCCGAGTGTTCCGTCCGTTATTTCACTCAACCCTTCGAAGCGAGTCTTAGATTCAATTGCATATTGATATGTGCGGTCATCATTTAAAATCAGATAGCCCTCTTCAATGTCATAGCCCTGTGTTTTATGCCACTCCCAGCGTCCGACCAACTGCGCCTCTTCATCGGACAAATCTGAGCACCCTGTTAAAGAGATCGCCACCAATGCAAAGAGCAGCCTGACACACTGCCTGACTCTGGTTCTGATAGAGTTAAAACCGCCCATGTCTATTCCCTTATGACAGCCCTCGGATTAACCGCTGTATATCGCACTGAGCATTATGGTTTTATAACCTGCCCGACCTGGATGATGACCTGCGTACCAACAACATAAGCCAACGCCTATTCCAGTAATTCAGACTAGCCTAACTCGCCACTTCTGCCTCACGGCAACGGTAAGCTTCTAAATTCTTCTCGGCTTCAATTAAATAATCGTTCCAGCCATGCAGCATCGCCTGTGCCTGTGTATAAGGCAGGTCAGCCGTTAGCTCACCCTCGAAATACACCGCACTGCGGCAGGTATCCCCTTCCCTCTGGAATGTGCTTTCCGGCGGCGCAGGATCACCCGCCAGATCCGTCGGCAATTCATCGCCCTGCACCGGCTTTAAAATCTGTAAGCGTACGGTATTCCCTGTGCTGTGAAGGATTGTATGGGCCCCACGCCGGTTCAGGCTGAAGCTGAGCATCGCCAAACCGCCAATAAAGGCAGAAAGCGCCATTAATTGTTTACGGGTATAGGTTGCAGCAGGCTGCTGCGGAGGTGTGAGCGGTTCCATCGCGGTTGAAACTCCCTGTAAGTGCCTTGTTTACGCTGAAAAAATCGTTCCGGCGTTTGTGCATCCATGCTGTTGCCTATAGAGTTGTAATCATACTGTTTTTTGAGAACGCATCCATAGTAATGCGTTTAAATTTAACGCGTTTTATTTAAACGCGCAACTTTATAGTGCAAGTGTGTTTCTATGATGAAAGAAAGGTTAATAGCTCTTATTAATCATTCAACCACCAATGAGAGAACAAAGAACAAAGAGTTCAGCGAGTTAACCGGGCTTTCAAAAGAAGTCATCCGGGCACTTGCCTATGGAAGGCAGAAGTTCAACGAAGAACACATCCGCCTGATTACTACTGCATTCCCTCGATATAAAATGTGGTTCGTCTTCGGCCAGACACGGCCAGAAACAGAACAAACCAGCCCTGAACTTGAAGAAAGTGTAGATGATGGCGGAGAAACTAGGACGAATACGCAATAGTGCGAAGTATCAGGGATACACTAGCTTGCCTCATCAGCGGGGCATGAATCATTACATTACGAAGTCCATAAGCTATGCCTTTATATCTCTGTATATAGCTTATGGGAAATACGAATTCATAATATCTTAGCAGAGGTATTGGTGAATAAAATCAAAGAGTTAGCATCCAACTTTGGCCCAAGCTCAGTGATATTTATAGGGTCAGGGGTCTCACTGGAAGCTGGATTACCGAATTGGTATACATTGATTGATTGGCTGAAAGACTACACCCTAAATTTAGGTGCGTGTACTAAGCTAGCTGATGAGTTCATTGAGCAAAATGACCTTATTGAAGCAACCACAGCGTTGCGAGATGAGTTGGAACCACTTGGCAAAACACTAACAGACTTCTTTATCGAGTATGATGCATGCAAGATATTTAAAGAAGGCGAGCCTGGGGAGCTTCTTCAAATAATATTTGGATTACCTAGTAAGTCATTCATAACTCCCAACTACGACACTCTGATTGAAAAGTTATACTTAGTGACATTTGGAGAACCCATAACCAGCGTTTTACCATCCGATACCCAAAGATTACGCGAGATAATGAAAGCCACCAGTAGTGATTTTATCTTTAAAAATCACGGCTGTATTAACCAACCTGAATCGATAGTTCTTGATGGGGTGCGATATCGACAAATAATTCATAGCACATCCGCAGAAGCAGAAGCCTTAAAAGCCATTCTTAATACTAGGCTAATACTATTCATTGGTGCCGGGCTAAACGACCCAGACTTTAATCATTTCAAAGACGCAACGCTAAATCTCTTTGGTGAACATGCTGCAGATTGCTGGGCTTTCATGCCTAGCGTGACCCCAGAACAGATCGAACATGCCCGAAAGCACAGAGGCGTAAACATCATTAGCTATGATGTAACAACCGACGAAGATGGTGAGCAAGACCATTCTGATTTAAAAGCTAAGATCAGATTACTTATTCAAGAAATAGAAAAATATAGTCCAAACGTTACTTATCAAACAACAGCCCAAGAAGCTCGATTCCAGGAAGGTGCGCTAGATAATAAGCTAGCAGAAGCCAATGAAAGGGTGTCTGTAATAGACAAAATGCTTATAGGCTTTGTTGCTATCAGCCAAGAAGCAGCGAAAGATATCTGTAAAGACTTTGTAACCAAAACATGTAACTGCTCTATAGAAATATTCGGAGAAAGAGCCAATTTTTTGGTTCAATCAGGTCTTATAAAAGCAACAGAAAACTTCTTCCTAACTATTGATGAAGAGTTTTCAAAAGAAGCAGCAGCGTATGCTGAAGATGCTTTCGTAAGATTCTTGGCGGAGTAAAGATATGAATAATTTAAAAACTAAGGCAATCGAATACTTTGCAGCCAAACCTCATGATGACACTAAGGCTAAAGAGTTTCTTCAAAAAGAATACATTGCTATTAGTGATGCACTAAACCAATCCATCGTTTATGAAGAATTAGATGATGCAATTTCTGTGTTATCGAAGTTTATAAGTCATGTTTCTCATCAAGCTATAGATGACATCGTTAAGTGTTGGAACAGGTTGCACACTATTAATGATATCACTTATAGCAGTGATTATTTTTCTGAATATCGTACGAAAGAAAAGCTATTAAATAGGCTTATTGATCTATTGAATCAACTTAGATATTTAGAATCTGATCAAATTACAGATATACTCCTATCTTTTTGGGACGAAGATCCATTATGTGAAGAAAGTATAAAGAAGTTCTTTAAAAACTTATCAGAGTATAATCTTTATGCTGTAGAGCAAATTGGATACAAACCACAGATAGATCTTTTAAACAAACTAAAAAAACTAGATCATAAAAAACTTCTTAATTATTATCCTCTTGTATTAGAAGTTTGTGCTGAAGTTCTATCTACACAAATAGAAGGTCATAAGTGGGAATATCAATCTGTTACGATTCAATCTAGATCAATTGATTCAAGTGAAGAAATTGCTTCTATTAGAGAAAATGCTATTGAGTTACTTAAAAACATTTATAACAACAGTAAAGATATAATTCGTAAAAAAGAGTTAATTGACCGAATGGACAACGCATGTAGAATTTGGTCTAAGTCACCTCCATTAGAAGGTGTTAAGAAAATGGTACATGCAAATACTTTGGATATTCTAAATTTTTGGAAGTCTTTGCTACATTCAGAGTCTTTAGAAATCATTCAAAAAATTGAACATGAGTCATATTGGATTTACTACCATACATCAAGCGACCAAGTAAAAACTGCTGCATTAGATATTAAGTCTGATATCGATCTTAATGACGAGTATTCTATTTATAAAAACTTAGTAGGATACGAAGGTATTCTAGGAGACTGGAAAGAACAAAGTCGTTCTGACTTTGATTTTGAAGAGCAAGAAGCAGAGCGAGATGCTGCAATTGATGAATATCTAAAATGCATAAATAGCGACAACCTGAATGTATGGCTTGATCGAGTTCAAAATTATTTAGTAACTAACTCTAGAGATCTTGCAACGTTCCCTAAGCTATACAGCTTTATTGAAGCGATAACTAGGAATTATCCAGATCAAGTGTTAACTCACTTCAATGCTACTGAAAAATTGGATTCGGCAGCTGTTTCTGTCCTTAGAGGGTTATGGAAATCAATTGATAATGACTGCTTTGAAAAGCAAACTTGTCAATGGATTGATGATAACAAGCACTTATATTCGATTATGAAATCGTTTTTTATTTTTGATGAAATACCATTAAAAATATTCAGCAAAACTCTAAACAAAGCGATTAAAGAAGAAAACTTATCAACTATCTACGTAGCTTTAAGAATCTTAAATGACAAAGGTAACAAGGCTATTCATCATGTAATTAATGATACGGTAAATTCAATTTTTTCATTGCTTAACTACAGAAAGAATACGGACTGGATGAACCATGTATGGTTTGCAAATTCCGGTGATTGTTTTTTAAATCACTTGTCAGCCGACAACCTAGAGCTTGTAGTAAAAAATATAGTATTTGTACCTCAGATAGACTACAGAGTTGAAAGTATTCTTGAGAAAGTTGCATTAATTGATTCCACTCTAATTTTCCATCTCTTTGATGAAAGAATTCAAACAGGAAAAGAAAAAGACAAAGAAGATGAAAAATCAAGATACGAAGACATACCTTACGAGCTTCATTTTTTAGGACCTGTTTTTGCTCAAAACCCAAAAGATCTAATCTCCTTAATCAAGAAAAACTACCGATACGAATGGGGAATAGATCAATTTGGAGTATCAAGCTTATTTGAGAAATCAATTAAGCCATACAAGCCAGAAATGACAAAAATTTTATTAAACTCTTTTAACATTAAAAAAGAAGATGAACTAAACATATTGTTATCAATAATAACAAGATATGGTGGCGAAAAGTCTATACTTGACTTAGTTAAGAGAATTATTAAATCAGTAGATTTAAATGAAAAAACAATAAATGATCTTAGTCTAAGTTTGATGGCGACTGGAGTTGTAACCGGCGAGTATGGATTTGTTGAGGCATATAGAAAAAAATCATCAGACGTTAAAGAATGGCTCGATGATAAGAACGAAAATATCAGATATTTTGCTAAATGCTATATCGACTCCTTAAATCAATATATAGATTCTGAAACAAGGAGAATTGATGAGCAGATTACTATACAAAAACATAAGTATGGAGTTGACGACTAGACAATAATAACAACTGGCGAAAGGCTGGAGCCAAGTCTTGCCTTTTGCCTGCTCCTTGCTAGGGGCTAGGTCTTTCCTCCTGCTCAAGCAAATGAGGCAAAGTCGCATCTCCACCGACACGCCCATAAAACTATTAGCCTTCCTAAAATACCAACATAATGGAATTTGAGCGCCCAACTCACTCTAAGGTCTACCAAGAATCAACACCTTATGAAGCCTTCTCATAATATATTGAATTTTTTTCCACTCAGAACAACATCTAACAATCCAAAAGCGACACACTTATGCTAATATGCGCCCCCTGATTGATGTATTCCGTCAGCTACACTGGTTTACATAGGTTTCGGCACGAGACTGAGCAGTCAGACCCCACTATTAGACATACTATGAGTTTCGGAAGATGAGCCAACATACACCTCTGGATAAAAGCAAAATCAAAATTTTGCTGTTAGAGGGCGTCCACCAGTCCGCACTGGATACGCTAAACGCGCAAGGTTACACCAACATTGAATATCTGACCGGCT
This sequence comes from Aliamphritea spongicola, assembly GCF_017051665.1. Lineage (NCBI taxonomy): Bacteria > Pseudomonadati > Pseudomonadota > Gammaproteobacteria > Oceanospirillales > Oceanospirillaceae > Aliamphritea > Aliamphritea spongicola. The sequence continues at coordinate 44,439 of NZ_JAFIDL010000010.1, read as the reverse complement.
CCTTACCGGAAGATGAACTGATTGAACGTATTAAAGATGTACGTTTTATCGGTATCCGTTCCCGCACCCAGCTTACTGAAAAAGTGTTTGCTGCTGCTGAAAAACTGATCTCCGTCGGCTGCTTCTGTATCGGCACCAACCAGGTGGATCTGAATGCAGCTATCCAGCGTGGTGTTGCAGTATTCAATGCCCCTTATTCCAACACCCGTTCGGTTGCCGAGCTGGTGATTGCTCAGTCCATCCTGCTGCTTCGCGGCGTACCGGAGAAGAGCGCCAAGGCCCACCGGGGTATCTGGCAGAAGTCGGCAAAAAACTCGTATGAAATCCGTGGTAAGAAACTTGGTATTGTCGGTTACGGCAGCATCGGTTCACAGCTGAGTGTGATGGCTGAGTCACTGGGTATGGAAGTATTCTTCTACGACACTGTGACCAAACTGCCACTGGGTAATGCGGTACAGCTAGGCACCATGAAAGAGCTGCTGAATACCTGTGACATCATTTCCCTGCATGTACCGGAAACCCGTGCCACCAAGAATATGATGGGCCCGGCACAGTTTGCTGAAATGAAGCACGGTTCGATCTTCATTAACGCGGCCCGCGGCACCGTTGTGGATATCGATGCCCTGTGTGGCGCGTTAAGTGAACAGCGCCTGCTGGGTGCCGCCATTGACGTATTCCCGGTTGAACCACGTACCAACGATGATGAGTTCATCTCGCCGTTACGTGAATTCGATAACGTGATCCTGACCCCACACGTGGGCGGCTCCACCATGGAAGCTCAGGAAAATATCGGGTATGAAGTGGCTGAAAAACTGATCAAGTACAGTGATAACGGTACCTCTGTCAGCTCGGTTAACTTCCCTGAAGTTGCCCTGCCGGAACACCCGGATGTTCACCGCCTGCTGCACATTCACGAGAACAAGCCAGGTGTGCTAACCGCCATCAACGAAGTGTTCTCTGAGAACAACATCAACGTGAGTGGTCAGTATCTGCAGACTAACGAAAAAGTAGGTTACGTTGTAATCGAAGTGGATGCGGACTGTTCAGACATGGCGCTGTACAAACTGAAGCACGTTCCGGGCACTATCCGCTGCCGCCGGCTGGTATAATTTAGCTGCGCCAAACGGCCCGTTTCAAACAAAAAAGCACTGCTCAGGCGGTGCTTTTTTATGCCCGCCGATAACAGCCACCCGCTTTATGCACAGACCATGAAGCACAACAAAAACCCAACCTGGTTAGCCTGACTACCCAAGTTGACAGATCCATTTTCCTGCTCCTGTTTTTCACAGTAAACAGGCCTAAAAGCCCCGTCACTCCTGCCGATAAACCAATTAATGTTTAATTAATGTGCAGTTTTTATTTTCTCGCGACTGTATATAGATTATCCTATGAGTCAGACAAAAAAACGTGCTGCATATTGGATTTGCCGGCACAGTAAGACGATCAAGAATCGATGGAGTGATAGGTAGGATGGAAAACAAGCGATTATGCAGTGACTGCTTCATACTGGTACGTCGCCAACTGGTTACATTGCACGAGAATCTGGTTGAAAGAAACCACGTGTTCAATGACACCATTTACGAATGCCAGGCCTGTAAGCATCTGATCCGGCTTTCACATGTACCGCATCAGTGGAGTGTGATGGAGCCTGTTGAAGAAGAAGTCCATCAAGACGATGCAAAGACCGCCTGATCACTGAAATTCAGCCTGCCCCGCAGGCTGTTTTTTTATCCGCTGATTTAATCGGCAGTGCCTCTTACGCCCTGCAATAAAGCTCCCCCCACCGTTCTTCATCCCGTACATAAAACACACAAAAACGGCCAGCAACGATGACTGGCCGTTCAGCTGTATGCACCCAGAGTATCTGCACAGCTTTATCCACAGATATTCTGTATAACTTTAGGCTTGGGTGTGATTATTCAAGATACATCAAGCGTTTACGACCCTGCAGCCTTTCCCGGCCAGACCTGTGCGTCACCTTTATGCGTATCATATACAGCAGGTACTCAGCCACAGGCACAGGTTAAGCGCATCCCGCACGTCCGGCCTGATGGCTTATTCGCTGGCAGCTAACAGGAATTGCTTGAGGGTAACACTCGAGCGGGCAAGCCCCAGCTTTTCACGGATGTTCCGGCGGTGAAAATCTATGGTGCTTTTTTCAAGGTGCATGCGCCGGGCGATTGCCTTGCTGGATAAGCCATGACCTATCGCCACCGCCACTTGCCGTTCGGTGGGGGTTAAGCGCGCCAAAGAAGAGTTCTTCGGGTGACGCACCGCGCCCAGTTGCTCACGGATACCGTTCAGATAATCCAGTTGCTCTGCACTTAAGCCACTGCTTTCCAGCTTACGTAACCAGGGCTGAAGCAGGTGCTCGATGCTGGCATATATTTCTGTTTCCAGTGCCTGTTTGTCCTGTTCCCGCTGGTTGAGTAATACCCGCATGGCAGTATTAATTTCTTCCAGATCATTCGCCCGTGCCCGTACTTCAAAGCGCTGTTGCTGTAAGGCCTGCTCCAGCACCTTTTGCTCAGAACGCTGCTGTTGTTGCTGATACAGGAACTTAAGGTCGCCATTAACCAGCGCCTGAAATTCTTCCATCAGCCCTGAGTATTGCCGGGCTTGCAGGTTATGCCGAACATCCAGCACACACAGGGTGCCAAAGGGTTCGCCGTCGGGCCAGTTGAGGGGGTAACCCAAATAGAAGGACAGCCCCAGCACCATGTCCGGATTGTCTTTCCATTCAGTGTCGAGGCTGGCGTCAGTCACCAGCAGAGGTTCGCGGGTGTCGATTACCCGGTCGCAGTAAAGGCCACAGTTACGCGGGCTTTCTTCGTGGGCACGGTAGGGGTTACCGGCGGTGTCACTGCTTACCAGCATTTCTATATCCCGGGGTTTGATCCGGGTAATCAGGGCAGCGGGGGTATCGGTGATACGGCCCATCAAATCCACCAGACGCTGCCAGCGGGCCAGCATCGGTGCGGGAATTTCAGGTTTGACCTGCGACATTACAAAAACCTCTGCTGTTATTTTTATAGGTTTTTATAGCGTGCTGAAGCGGCACGGCTGCTTACATACTACTAAGCAATCCCGTATTTAGAAAGAAGCCCGGTTAAACCGGGCTTCAGAAGATCGTCACAAAAGCTGTTTGCTGCCACTTACGGGCAAGGGTTGGAATGCAGCTTGCCAAGCGCTTCCAGTTGCTCTGAAAGCTCTGCAGACAGGCGCATATCAAAGGCATCGATATTCGCTTCAAGCTGTGGCATTTGCGTGGCACCGACAATGGTACTGGCAACAAAGTCACGGCTGTCTACATAGGCCAGCGCCATTTGTGCCGGGTCCCAGCCATGTTGCCGGGCCAGGTTCACGTAGTCCCGGGTAGCTGAAATACCTGCCGGCTGAATGTAACGGCCAAACTGTTTATAGAGGGTCAGGCGGGCACCTTCCGGCCACTGTTCATCCAGATATTTACCGGACAGTACACCGAACCCCAGCGGCGAGTACGGCAGCATCGGCACGTTTTCCCGCAGCAGCACTTCCGTCAGCCCTACTTCATCGGAGCGGTTCAGCAGGCTGTATGGGTTCTGCACACTGACCACCTTCGGCAGGCCGAGTATTTCAGCGTACTTCACAAAGCTCATGACGCCCCACGGGGTTTCATTCGAGAGGCCGATGTAACGCACCTTGCCTTCATCCACCAGCGCTTTCAGCACTTTCAGGGTGTCCAGCATGGCGGTGCCGTCGTGCTGCGGTGCATGGGTATAGTTGAGCTGGCCAAAAAAGTTGGTGGCTCTGTCGGGCCAGTGCAGCTGATACAGGTCGATATAGTCGGTCTGTAAACGTTCCAGGCTGCCTTCAATGGCCGCACGGATATTAGCTTCGTCGAAGTGGATATCCGGGCGCATAAAGCGGGTCATTTCCGCCGGGCCGGCTACCTTAGTGGCCAGTATCACCTTGTCCCGGTTACCCCGTTGCTGCATCCAGCGGCCGATGATGGCTTCGGTCTGCCCCTGCAGACTTTCATTCACCGGCGCTGGGTAGATTTCGGCGGTATCAACAAAGTTAACGCCACGCTCAAAGGCATAATCCAGTTGGGCGAAGGCTTCTGCTTCGGTGTTGTCCTGTGAGTATGTCATGGTACCCAGACATACCCGGCTGACGTTCAGATCACTGTCACCCAACAGGTTATAGCGCATGGCGTTTCCTCTTTGTTACGGCTGCGGTTATACCGGCAGCAGACGCACGAAATATGATTTCAGGTAATCGGTTTCCGGAATCGCTGGATGTACCGGGTGGTCACCGCCCTGATGGCCCTGATCAAAGATCTGTGCCTGGCGGTCCAGCGCACGGCTTTCTGAACGGATCATGTCCACCAGACGGTCACGCTGCAGGTGCATAGAGCAGGATGCTGACACCAGAATACCGTTCTTGGCCACCAGACGCATCGCCAGCTGGTTCATGCGGCGGTATGCCTGTTCACCGTTGCGAATGTCCTTACGCTTCTGGATAAACGCTGGCGGATCAAGGATCACCACGTCAAACTTCTCGCCTTCTTCCAGCAGCATCTTACAGCCGTCGAATGCATCGCCCTGCATGGTGGTAAAGCGGTCTGCCGCTTCGTTGATGCGGGCGTTTTCTTCGGCAACATCCAGTGCGAACTCAGAGGCATCCAGACAGGTTACATGGTCGGCACCGGCAGCCAGTGCCTGTACACCCCAGCCACCCACGTAGCTGAACAGGTCGAGTACTTTTTTACCGGCTACGTGCTGTTGCATACGGGCGCGGTTCAGGCGGTGGTCGTAGAACCAGCCGGTCTTCTGGCCAGCCATTACCGGTGCCACCAGCGGTACGCCGTTTTCCATCAGCGGTGCCATTTCCGGTACTTCGCCGTAAACGGTTTCCACGTAGCTTTCCAGGCCTTCCATGTCGCGCATCTTACCGTCGTTGCGGAACAGAATGCCCTGCGGCTTGAAGACTTTCAGCAGTGCGGCGAGAATTTCATCTTTCAGTGCTTCCATACCGGCAGTGGAGATCTGCACCACGAAAATATCGTAGTAGCGATCGATCACTAACCCGGAAAGGCCGTCACTGTCGCCAAACACCAGCCGGTAACACGGCTGATCGAAGCAGGCTTCACGCAGCGAAAGCGCAACCTTTAAGCGGTGCACCAGCAGCGACTGATCCATGGTCTGTTTCACAGAACGGCTGATCAGCCGGGCGCAAATCAGGGTATTCGGGTTTACATAGGCCACACCCAGCGCTTTGCCGTTGGCGGTTTCCACCACGACCTGTTCACCGGCAGCGAACTGTTTCAGCGGCGTTGCCTTGGTATTTACCTCGTTGCTGTAGATCCAGACATGGCCACCGCGCAGACGTTTATCTGCGCCACTGTTTAATCGTAATACTTGCAAAATTTTTCCACTCTCAGATAACAGCAACCGGGGATTTCCGGCCACCTGTCACGGTATAGGCAATACCGTATAAACAACAAAGCCCCGCCGTCAGGCGAGGCTCAGAATTGCGCGGTCTGATTTATTCTTCAGATTCACACAGTTCAGCGTAGGCTTCTGCGTCCAGCAGGCCGTCCAGCTCTTCTTCAGAGCTGACGCGCAGCTGGAAGAACCAACCGTCACCGTAAGGGTCGCTGTTCACCTGCTCAGGCTCATCTTCCAGGCCTTCGTTAACAGCAATCACTTCACCGGACAGCGGAGCGTAAATATCAGATGCAGCCTTAACAGACTCAACCACACCCATGTCATCGCCAATGGCAAACTCTGAACCTACTTCAGGCAGCTCCACAAATACCACATCACCCAGCAGCTCCTGCGCGTGATCGGTAACACCGATAGTGACCACCCCGTCGCCCTCATGGCGAATCCACTCGTGGCTGGACACATACTTTAATTCGCTAGGGATATCACTCATTTCTCTGTTCCTAAATGAAAGTTAAAAACCGGCCCTTTCCGACACTGAAAAGGCACCACAACTTCAAACGCTGTATACACTTAATTGCTGATATCTGACTGCATACACAGCCGGACATCATTTATTTCTAGACCATCTTTATAACGATGGCCAGTTGTCTCCCATCAGACCAGTGACAGGATAAATAATTCGCACCCCAGTGCTCTTGTCTCAGATCATTGCAGACTATATTTATGCACTGTTTCAAACGCGGCCATTCTACCTTTACTGCCCGCCAGATAACATAACTGTCTGATGAAGAAATCAGCTGCGCCGGGCAAACCGTGGCAAATTACCGCTCAGGCCCATGGCTTGCTGAACAATATGGTTCTTCACCATCGGTGTGCGGTTCATCAGACTCATGCCAACGTTCCTCAGCAAACGCGGTACAGGAGCCTCGGTGGCAAACAGCCGCTTAAAGCCTTCCATTGAGGCAGCCATTTTGAGGTTCTCCCCCTGACGCTGGCGCTGATAGCGGTGCAGGACATAATCGCTCTGCCAGCTTTCACCGTTAGCACGGGCATCCAGAATCACTTCTGCCAGTACGGCTGCATCCAGTAATCCGAGGTTAACCCCCTGCCCGGCCAGTGGATGTATGGTATGCGCCGCATCGCCAATCGCCGCAAACCCGGCCTGCACATAGCGGCTGGCGTGGCGCTGACGTAACGGTACAGACATGCGCGGCTGTGGCGCTGATACTTTACCTAACCGGCCTTCAATTGCCCGCTCAAGGGCCTGGCAGAAGGCGTCATCATCCAGTTCCATCAGTGCCTTGGCATGATCCGGTGAGGTGGACCAGACAATGGAACCGTGCTGATCGTCTGACCCGGAGACCGGCAGAAACGCCAGCGGGCCGTCGTCGGTAAACCGCTGCCAGCAGGTATGCTGGTGCCCTTCGGCAATGTGTACGGTGGTTACAATGGCGTGGTGGCCGTAATCCCATTCCCACATTGGCAGATCCGCCAGACGGCGAGTGTTAGACATAGCACCGTCGGCGGCAATCACCAATCGAGCCTTCAGGGAAGAGCCATCATCAAACGTCAGGGTACGGGATGGGTCCAGGCTTTCAGCATCACATTCAGCATCACATTCAGACAGGCCGGTTAAGCGGCTGCCGGATTGCCATTCGATGGCCGGAATGTTCAGGCTGGCCTGATACAGCGCCGCCAGGGTGACCCGGTTTTCCACAATATGGCCCAGACAGCTTTCCTGTAGCTCATGGCAGTTAAACTGAATGTTGCCGCTGCCTTCACCGTCCCAGACGTCCATACGGGTATAAGGCGTGACCCGCATAGTCTGCATTAACGGCCAGGCCGATGCATGGCTCAGAATTTGCTGCGAGGCAATGGTTAATGCACTGACCCGGTTATCAAAATCGTTATTGCGCTGTTGCTGCTCGGCATCGATCAGGCTTTGCCGGTCGCTGTCCCGGGCTTCAATCACTCTTACACGCAGGCCGCTGTCTGCCAGCAGGCATGCCAGTGTCATGCCTACCATGCCGGCACCGACAATGGCGATATCTACCTGTTCTGTATGCTCTTGCTGATGTTCGCTCACAAAAGGCCTCTATGCTTTATCTGCTACAGAAGATGCTGTCGGCTGTGCCTGTAAATCCGGCGCGGCGATATCCAGCCCCATCGCACTGCGGGCGAATACCGTTTTCAGTAACGGGCAGGTGTCCATTATCTGTAAACCGGCGCTGCGGCCCAGTGCCAGTAATGGCTGGCTATTGGAAAACAGCTTCATGGTCTGATCGCTGAAGCCAACGGTTTTCTGCTGATCGCCCCGTACCTGTTCCTGAAATGCCTGCAGGTCTGCCAGTTGCCCCAGCGCTTTACCCCGCTGCTTGGTCTGGATGATGTATTCTGCCAACCGAACCGCACCCCGTAAGGCCAGGTTATAGCCCTGCCCTGCAATCGGGTGTAAGGCGTGTGCGGCATTCCCCAGCAGTACCAGACCGCTGCGTACCTGTTCTTCCGCAAAGGTCAGCTTAAGGGGGTAATGATGCCGCTCACCTACCCGCTGGAAGTATCCCAGCCGGTAGCCAAAGGTGTCATGCAGGCGGGCCATGAAGTCTTCATCACTCAGGGCCAGTGTTTCATCCAGCTGCTCGGAAGGCACCGTCCAGACTAACGCCACCCGGGGTTCACCGTTCTGATCTTCCAGTGGTAACAGTGCCATCGGGCCGTTACGGGTGAAACGCTCATAAGCCATGCCGTTATGGGGCTGGCCCGGTGTCAGGTTAGTCACAATGGCGTGCTGTTCGTAGTCCTGCTGCTGATAGCCAATGCCCATTTTCTGACGTAGCGGCGAGCGGCCACCATCAACCATGACCACCAGCTCAGCGGTCAGCTGAGAGGTTTCACCGTCATGTTCCAGCTGCAGCTGCATGTTTTCTGCCGCCGGCTGAATTTCCGTCACGGTCGCCGGGCAGATAAATTCGATATTCGCGGCATCTTCTGCCTGAAGGCGGGCCAGTAATACCTGCCCCAGCCAGCGGTTTTCCACTACGTATCCCAGCGCCGGCACGTTTTCATCTTTGGCGTGCAAGCGGGTCATGCCAAAGCGGCCCTGATCCGAAACGTGAATATCGCTGATCGCCGCCAGGTGAGTCTGCAGGGTATCCCACAGCCCCATACGTTCATAAATCACCCGGCTGCCGTAGGCCAGCGCCGTGGAGCGGGCATCGTAACTTGGTTGATAACCGTCAACGGCCGATTCAGGTAAGGCATGGGCCTCGATGATGGCGATTTTCAGATCCAGCGTCTGGCTGGCCTGGATCAGGGACGCCGCCAGACTGGCACCAACCATGCCGCCACCGACGATGACAATGTCGTAGTGGCTGTTCATCAGTTATCTGCCTGTGTTGCCATCAGGGTTTCGATGTCATCCACCAGCTTAGGCACACCGGCGGACAGTACTTCACAACCCTCTTCAGTTACCACCACATCGTCTTCAATACGGATGCCGATACCCCGCCAGCGGGCTTCGACGTCGGTATTATCCGGTGCAATATATAGCCCCGGCTCTACCGTCATCACCATGCCCGGCCGAAGTGGTCGCCATTCACCGGCCAGCTTGTAGTCGCCCACGTCATGTACATCCATCCCCAGCCAGTGGCCAAGGCGGTGCATATAAAATTCCCGGTAGGCTTCAGTTTTAATTAATTCGTCCCGCTCGCCTTTGAGGATACCCAGCTCAATCAGCCCATCCACCAGAATCTCAACTGAGAGGTCATGCGGGTCCTGCCAGAGTACGCCGGGCTTAATCATATCGATGCAGGCAAGCTGTGCTTTGAGTACCAGTTCGTACAGGGCTTTCTGTTCCGGGCTGAAACGGCCGGATACAGGGAAGGTTCGCGTAATGTCGCTGGCGTAATAGTCCAGCTCTGCACCGGCATCGATCAGTACCAGATCACCGTCTTTCAGCACTTCGCTGTTTTCAACATAGTGCAGTACACAGGCATTCTCGCCACCGCCAACAATGGCCGGGTATGCCGGCTGTCGGCAGCCGTTCATAGCAAAGTGGAAGTTCAGCCGGGCTTCCAGTTGGTATTCGGTGACACCAGGCTGGCAGTGCTGCATGGCCTTGGCGTGTGCCACTGCGGAGATCCGGCCTGCTTCACGCATAACGGCAATCTCATTGTCCGATTTGAACAGGCGCATTTCATGTAACAGACCATCCAGCTGCTGAGTACCGGTTGGCACCTGTTTACCCTGACGCTTCGCCATTTTCAGGCTGTCGCGCCATTGCCGGATTTGCGCTTCCAGTGCGGTTTTATCCGCCGCGTAATAAATCTGATCCCGCCCCAGCATCAGTTCCGGTAATTGCTGATCCAGTTCTTCATTGGCAAAGGCTTGATCGACACCCAGCTCAGCCACAGCCCGCTCCGGCCCCAGACGATAACCGTGCCAGATCTCCATGGTTTTATCCCGCTCTCTGCAGAACAGAATGCTTTGCGGATCGTCACCCGGCAGCAATACCAGCAATGCATCCGGCTCATCGAATCCGGTCAGGTAATAAAAATCACTGTCCTGCCGGAAGGGATATTCAACGTCGGAGTTACGGGGTTGCATGGTGGCTGCCGGTACCAGTGCAATCGCGCCGGCAGGCAGGCTGTTCAGTAAACGCTGACGGCGTTCATTAAACTCATTCAGAGGTATAGAGGTCATACGGGTCATGGTTCGCCTCGGCAGTCATCAGTATGCTGATTATCCGGCATCAGCAACCGTCTGAATAGCCGGTTGCCCTTAAATTCCCTGGTTCAGTGCAGTACCGGCTGATCCGGGTCAGTGTCATCAGTGTTTTCCACCGGGTGGGATTCACTGAAAAACATCAGTGTCGCCATACGGACGTATTCCTGCAGTTCCATCAGGCCGTTTTCGTTTTCTTCTTCATCTTCGTCCTGATCCAGCTCAACCCAAGAGATCTGTTCCAGATCACGCAACGCTTCCAGCTGGTCATCGGTCAGGCTGCTGTCAGTATGTGCACCGTTCAGGCCAAAACCCACCAGAAAGCCCTGACACCAGCTGCCCAGTGCCGTTACCCGCTCATTCAGTGACAGGTCATCGTCCGGCAGTAGCAGGCGGAAGGTAAAATCAGGGTTCTTCATCTGGCTGAGCACGCCTTCGTACAGATCAACCAGTGCAATACGGGAGCTTTCATGTTTCAGACTGCTGACATCCATCATTTCCATGGCCGCAAACATCCAGCGCTCCTGAGTAAAATCAGCGCCGGCGGTCAGATATCCGCACAGCAAACCATGCACTTCTGCAGCAGATACTGACATGCTGTCTTCGGCCACCAGCACATCGGCAATTTCATAATATTCAGGGATAAAATCTTCAGGAGAATTTTCGACGCTCATAAGTATTCTCGGTCAGGCGGCGGGCAGACCCGCTGTAAAAATAAAATACCGCTACAGAATCCTGAAGAAACAATAAGATAGCCCGTTACGGACAGTATATATTCAGCCCTGACAAAGCCACCGTAAGCAGCGAAATGCCAAACACCGAACCGGCTATGCAAAATGACAGGAAATCTGTTGCGAAGATGTTCTACATCCTAGCATTAACAGGTAGCATTCTCTATGCGGACAACCCGGAGAGACTGTGAATTTGCTCCCCGCGTTGCATTCGCCTTTAAAGCTATGTTAAACAAGAGCCTTTTACCGCCGGTAACCGTTATGAGCGAGCAAGATCTGCGCACCCTTGAGAGCCAAGTCGAGCAACTGATCCAGTACTGTCAGCGACTGGAACTGGAAAACCGTCGCCTGCACCGGTCGGAAACTCAGCTGAAAGAAGAACGTAACCGTTTGCAACAGTTACACAACGACACCCGCAAACGTGTTGATGCGATGATCACCCGCCTGAAATCACTGGAACAGGAAGCATGAGTAAAGCTAAAAATATCGCGGTACAGCTTCTCGATAAAGAGTACGTGATTGCCTGTCCGGAAGAAGCCGAAGCCGAACTGCAACAGGCTGCTGCTCACCTGAACAGCAAACTGCAGGAAATTAAATCCTCCGGCAAAATTATCGGCATGGAGCGCATTGCGATTATGGCTGCGCTGAATATTTCACATGAATATATCGCTTTCAGACAACAACAGCCGGAAAATCTGGGTGATAATATCAAACGCTTAAGTGACCGTATTCAGGCCACTCTGGACGCCGCCAAACAGCAGGACTAACCCTGACAGCTGCCTGTTCAATAGCTGAAAAAAACTCACTGCAGATAACACAGAAATAGTTTTTTTCAAGACCTGACATTCGTTAATGCAGGAGTATAATGGCTCGCAGCTCCCCAGGGTTTCTCGGTCGATTGGTTACGTCCCTTGAGCCGATAAACACACTTTAGGAAGCTTCTCGATTAACGGGTGTGCATGTCCGCATGACGGAAAGCCTAATGTTATTCAGAGGCTACCACCTTGAACCTTCGGGTTCAGGGCCACAACCAACGCTATTGCCCTGGGGAGTCATATTCACGTATGAACCAGCCTGTATCCACTGCCGATTACCGCCAGAATCTGCGTCGCGAAATGCGCCGTAAGCGTCGCGGTCTTTCCGAACAGCAACATAAACTGGCCTCTCAGGGTCTGTTGCGTACTATTCGCCGCTTACCGGCTTTCAAGAAAAGTAAAAACGTTGCTATTTATCTGGCCAGCGACGGCGAAATCGATGCCAAGCCAATCATTGATCTGTGCTGGTCACTGGGCAAAAACTGTTACCTGCCAATCCTGCATCCGGTTAAACATAACCGCCTGTGGTTTATGCCTTATACCCCACGCACCCGGCTGCACAACAACAAGTACAAAATCCTTGAACCTGCTGAAGTAAAACAGCCCCGGCGCCCTGCCTGGGCGATGGATCTGGTATTACTGCCACTGGTGGCTTTCGACCCTCAGGGTGGCCGTTTAGGTATGGGCGGCGGTTATTACGACCGGACATTCTCGTTCAAACAGAAATGGCGTCAGGGCGGCGGCACCAAGATGATTGGTTTGGCCCATGACCTGCAAAAGGTTGAAAAGCTGGAAATCGCCAGCTGGGATATTCCACTGGAAGGCATTGCTTCAGATCAGGCGTTTTACAGCAGCAAATAGAATTATTGGCTGCAATGTCTGCTTACTGTGATGTTTTTTGGGGAAGGAGTGCCGGCCTGCTGTCTGATACAGCACCGGCATGATCCGATAACCTGTCTGGTTATCTCAATCAGGAAAGGTCGTTGTGTTTAGCCGCTGAATACCTGACTAACCACCGAAACCAGCTCGATATCGCTGTTGGTTACACCCGTAATAACGGTTCCCAATACAAATACCGCAACCAGAATCACCATTATATCTGGCCCTTTCTTCATGGTATTTTTGCCCTCTCTTACTTTCGGCACTCAAAAAATAGCGGGTAAGTCTTCCATAACGAGTTTTTTTTGCAAGCTTTTCCCTGCAATTACCCAATATATATCGGCAAGTTTATACCAATAATTAGAAAAAAATAATAACTTTAGTAAGTTAGCTGTGTTTTCTAATTCATTTTAGGAGTATTTCGGCACAAATCATTAAAATAACTGGCAAACTCAAACATGCCATTACGGTCTGTATGGATATAATTCCGGCCATCACTTCGCTGTCGCCGCCTAGCTGTCGTGACAGGATGTAAGCAGATGGTGCTGTTGGTAAAGCACTGAAAATTATAAGGGTTATTGCTACAACCGTATCTTCAGTAAACCACCAGACCAGCCCCAGCATCGCCAGAGGCATCAGCAACAGCTTCAGCAGACAACTCAGTATCAGCGCTGTGGATGTCACTTTCAGGCGTCTGAGCTGCAAACCGGCTCCGACACAGAGCACGCCCAGCGGTAATGCCATTGCTGCCAGTAAATCTGCAACGGATACCAGTAATGTGGGCAACCCAAACCCGCTAAGGTTCAAAAATAATCCCAGTGCGCAGGCAATTATTAACGGATTCTTTAGCAGGTTGCCGCCAACACCCCGCCAGGAGATATTTTTACCGCCCAGCGCAAACACACTCACCGATAAAACATTCACCGTCGGAATCATCACGGCCAGTAACACCGCCAGGATTGCCACACCGGCATCCCCCTGAACACTGGCAATAACTGCGAAGCCTGCATAGGTATTAAACCGGACCGTGCCCTGATACAGCGAACTGAACACCGGCCAGTCAAAACCGATCAGCCTTTGCAGACCGGCCAGCACTGCAGTGAATAGCAGCGTGAGCACCAGCATTGGCCCGGTGATATCCACAAAATCAACCCCGGAAAAGTCCGCCAGCGACAATTTATAAACCAAAAGGACAGGGAAAAGGACAAAATAGGTCGCTTTTTCTGCTGCTTCCCAGAACGCCTTGTGTAAGAATTGACTATGCTTCGCTGTGTACCCCAGTAATAACAAAATAAATACGGGCCAGAGAGCAATAAGAATGTCTTTCATTGCAGGGTAACTATCCTTAATTAAGATGTTCTGATGTTGGAGTGCATAACAACATTACGTATCAATCTTGCTGTCTTAAGGTTGCTTGCGGGCCTGGCACACCCGTGACACCAGACATTGGTTAACCGCCAAGTAGTAATAACACAGGAGCAAAGGACTATGACTTCATTAGTCTTAACCGTTATCGCACAGGACAAACCCGGCTTAGTTGAACTGTTGTCCGAAACCATCGCCAATCACCAGGGTAACTGGCAGGAAAGTAGCATGTCCCGCCTGGCAGGCCAGTTTGCCGGTATTCTTATCATTGAAGTCCCGCAGGACCACAGTGAAGCACTGACAGCAGCGCTGAACGATCTGCAGTCTCAGGGTTTAAACGTCAATGTAACCGCCAGTAAAGACGCGGCACCGGAAGAAACCTATCAGCACGTTACCATTGAACTTATCGGCCACGATAAGCCAGGCATTGTACGTGAAATTTCCCACGCGCTTAACTCACTGAAGATCAATGTAGAAAGCCTGAGCACCGAGCTGGTCAGCGGCTCTATGTCTGCTGAAGAGCTGTTTAAAGCAGAAGCGTCTCTGCGGGTGCCAACATCCGTTGAGCTGGATGATCTGCAGAATGCACTGGAAGATATCGCCAACGATCTGATGGTTGACCTCAACCTGAACTGATCCGGACGCCCTTCGGGCATCCATAAACATAACAGCCCGCATCATGCGGGCTGTTTTCGTTCCGGGGAGGATTCCGGAAAGAATTCTGGAAAAGCTCAGCGCATCAGATACTGAAGCGCTGAATTAACCCCTGCTGTTGCTTGGCAAAGTCCAGTAGTTCGGTACTGCTGCCGGATGCCAGTTCCGCCCCCTGCGCCGTTTCACCGGCCGCTTCACTGATGCTTACCAGTGTCTGGCTCACCTGAGCAACCGCGCTGGATTGCTGTGCCGCTGCTTCCTCAATGTGAGCGTTCAGCTCACGGATATGCGCAACCGCATCATTCATCGCCCTGAGCACATCCTGAGAGCGATTGGCATTGGCCACGCAGTCCTGGGTTTTGTCATAGCTGTCGTTCATGACTTCACCCACCCGCTGAATGCTGTTCTGCATATTCTCAACCATGGTCTGGATGTCCATGACCGAATGGCGAGTCTGGCCGGCCAGTGCCCGCACTTCATCGGCCACCACCGCAAATCCACGCCCCTGCTCACCGGCTCTGGCAGCCTCGATTGCGGCGTTAAGTGCCAGCAGGTTCGTTTTGTTGGCAATGCCCTGAATAGAATCAAGGATCGAGGCAATCTGCTCACCAAAGGCAGACATTTCAGAGCTGACTGTCATCGCCTGATCAATGCCTTCTGCCTGGGTCTCAATGCTGTGCAGGGTATTATTCATCTGCTGATTAACATCACTGCTGAGCTTCTCAAATTCTTTCACCGCCGTCAGAGTCGTCTGACTGTGATTAGCGACCTCTTCCACACTGTGCTCCATCTGCACCGCTGCAGATGAGGTTTGCTCCAGCTGTTCGCTCTGTTCAGACATGGCATGTGTGGTCTGCTGGCTGATCGCGGCATTTTGCTGCGCCACATCAGACAACTTCTGAGAGCCTTCAGAAATTTGCTGCAGAATCTCCCGCAGACTTGCTACAACCGCGTTCAGATCCAGGCTCAGTTCACCAAACTCATCCCGGCGCTGGTCATCGAAGCTAACCTGCAAGTCGCCTTCTTTCACCCGGTGCAGACTGGCTTTAATGGCAGATAGCGGAACGTTGATGGTCTTCATAATCCACCAGCCAATAACTGCGGCAAAAATTGCAGCACCGATGGACAGTGCAATGATCAGCGTATTACTGACAGCCACCGATTTCTCTTCGGCATCACGGGCATCCATCGCTGACTGATAAGTGGTATCGATATAGGTATTCACGGCGGTCTGAGTTTCGGCCAGAATCGCCCGCAGGGCCAGCATGTGATCCGCCAGCACCTGATCAGCGGCCAGCTTCTGACGGTACAGCGCAACGAGACCTTCTTCACCGTACAGCTGAGCTTCCACCTGATTCAGGGTTACCTTCACACCGCGGGCCAGCTTGTCTGCTTTGAACAGATCATCATACGCTTTACGCAACGAGCCATTACTGGCGGCCAGTGCTTCGTCCAGCTGCTTAATGTCCTGAGAACGTTTAAACGCAACTAACTGAAAACGGTGCACACCCAGTGCTTTACTGATTTTCTGCACCAGTTTACCGGCTGGCTTACCTTTACGGGCAATGGCAAATCGCTGTACCCAGGCATTCAGGGCATCCCCCTGGCTCTGGAACGTGATATCAGCTTCAACAGCCTTACGACGTGCAATCAGGCTTTCAGCATGATCATCCATGACCACCAAGGCTTCATCATTAAACTTCTGGCTGAGCGCCTGAACTTCGGTTAAAGCGGCAATCAGCTCAGGCTGGTCAGCCACCTGACTGAACAGAGTTTCCTGCTCAGCATTAAACTTTTCGATGCTTTGGGTAAACACTTCACGTTCACGCTCCAGACCTTCACCGTCGGTCTGCCCCAGCGCGGTAAACAAAGCTTCGTTCGCTTCCTGAAGGTAAATCATCTGCCGGTAACTGCCCGACAAATTAGGAATGACATTGTCGGTAACATTGAAGAATTCTTGCGAAATCGAGCGGCTGGCAAGAAATCCACCACTGCCCACGACTATAATAAAAACGACCATCAGCACGTAGCTGGCAGCAATTTTATGGGTGATCCTGACGTTCATCCCAAAACCTCCGAAGAAACATTAGCCGTGATATACAGCTAACTGCGTGTTGGCTCCTGTTGGGGCGGAGCTCTTTTTATTCATATGATTTTTTGTATTTTGCGTATAAAGCAAAATCGTCTGAAAACGACCTTAATGACAGATTAAGACAGATAAACAAGCAGCAACAGCCGTCATTTACTCAGGATGGGCAGCGGCACCCTAAACAAAAGTCTATAGTCAGAAACGTACGACTCGTCAGAAAGCGCCCAAATTTCAGGCATAAAAAAACCGGCACTGATTGCTCAGTGCCGGCTTTTTAACTAAATGTATGTACTTAGCGCTGTGCCAGCATCTGCTCAGCACGGTCACAGGCCAGTCGTACCTGATTCGGCGCAGTACCACCAATGTGGTCACGGGCACTGACAGAACCGTCCAGTGTCAGCACATCAAATACGTCTTCGCTGATCTCATCTGAGAACTGCTGCAGTTCAGCCAGGGTCATTTCGCCCAGGTCCTTGCCACACTCAATACCGTAAGCGACCGCTTTACCGACGATTTCGTGAGCGTCGCGGAACGGAATGCCCTTACGCACAACATAGTCCGCCAGATCTGTCGCGGTAGAGAAACCACGCAGCGCCGCTTCACGCATGTTCTCATGCTTAGCTTCAATGGCCGGTACCATGTCAGCAAATGCCCGCAGGCTGCCTTTCACAGTATCAATGGCATCAAACAGAGGTTCTTTGTCTTCCTGGTTATCTTTGTTGTACGCCAGTGGCTGAGACTTCATCAGCGTCAGCAGAGACATCAGGTGGCCATAAACCCGGCCACTCTTACCACGAACCAGTTCCGGTACATCCGGATTTTTCTTCTGCGGCATGATAGAAGAACCGGTGCAGAAACGGTCTGGCAGGTTGATAAAATCAAACTGTGCAGATGCCCACAGTACCAGCTCTTCAGAGAAACGTGACAGGTGCATCATCAGCACGCTGGATGCAGCACAGAATTCAATGGCGAAATCACGGTCGGATACAGAATCCAGAGAGTTTTCTGTCGGTGCAGTGAAGCCCAGCAGTTCAGTAGTCATCTGACGATCAATCGGATACGTCGTACCGGCCAGTGCGGCAGCACCCAGTGGCAGAATGTTGACCCGCTTACGGCAATCAGCAAAACGCTCATAATCACGGCTCAGCATTTCAAACCAGGCCATCAGGTGGTGGCCGAATGTCACCGGCTGTGCAGTCTGCAGGTGAGTAAAGCCAGGCATAACGGTAGCAGCTTCCTGACGGGCCAAACCGATGATGCCCTGTTGCAGACGGTTGATTTCCGCCAGCACCAGATCAATCTCATCACGAACATACAGACGGATATCCGTGGCTACCTGGTCGTTACGGGAACGGCCGGTGTGCAGTTTCTTACCGGTAATGCCGATCTTTTTGGTCAGGGCTGCTTCGATGTTCATGTGCACATCTTCAAGCTCAACAGACCATTCGAAATTTCCGGACTCAATGTCCTGCTGAATTTCAGCCAGGCCATTCAGAATATCGTCACATTCAGCCTCAGTAAGTACGCCAACCTTTGTCAGCATCTTCGCGTGGGCTACAGACCCCTGAATATCCTGACGGTACATACGCTGATCGAATTCAACCGACGCAGTAAAACGGGCTACAAATGCATCCGTCGGTTCGTTGAATCGGCCGCCCCATTGCTGGTTGGTTTTTTCTTCGCTCATACTTACCTCTATACTCAACACCAGCCACCTGATGTTCATGCTGAATTAAGGGCCTGCATTATACATTACTCGCCCATACCCGACACATCCGGCCGGATATTTTCTTAACCAGCCGCCTTTAATTTCAGGTAAATCTGTCCATAGCCACTCAGACGTCCAGCAGAATGAAAAAAAGCCTGATGAAGATCATATCCTGCGGCGCATTTGAGGCTGCTTTAGCTCCTATGAATCTGATAAAATCAGTTTTTTTATTCCGTACGGGCTCCAGCCCTTTACGACAGCCTTCCAGGATATGTTCATGACCACTCCCGTTATACGTATTGCTACCCGTCAAAGCCCGCTTGCTCTGTGGCAGGCTGAATATGTAAAAGCTGAACTGGAACGCCACCACCCCGGCATTCAGGTTGAGTTACTGGGCTTTACGACCAAAGGTGATGTACTGCTGGATTCGCCGCTGTCAAAAATCGGTGGCAAAGGCCTGTTCGTTAAAGAGCTGGAAGTCGCCATGCTGGCCAACGAAGCCGACATCGCGGTGCACTCAATGAAAGACGTGCCGATGGAATTCCCTGAAGGTCTGGAACTGGCCGTCATATGCCCGCGGGAAAAACCCACCGATGCTTTTGTATCCAACAAATACAATAACATTGATGAGCTGCCGCAGGGCGCGGTAGTGGGTACTTCATCACTGCGCCGTGAAGCCCAGCTACGTGAGCGCCGCCCGGATCTGATCATTAAAACCCTGCGAGGCAACGTCAACACCCGTCTGCGTAAGCTGGATGAAGGCCAGTACGATGCGATCATTCTGGCGACAGCCGGTTTACTGCGTCTGGAAATGGCTGACCGGATTGCCTGTGAAATTACACCGGAAGAAAGTTTACCCGCCGGTGGCCAGGGTGCAGTAGGCATTGAATGTCGCAGTGATGATGACGTCACCAAAGCACTGCTGGCACCGCTGCATGACGCCCACACTGCCAGCCGGGTAACTGCAGAACGCGCAATGAACCGCCGTCTGGAAGGTGGTTGTCAGGTACCGATTGCCTGCTATGCAACACTGGATGACAACACTGATGAGCTGTACCTGCGCGGTCTGGTTGCCAGCACCGACGGAAGTGAAGTCCTGCGTGACGAAATCACCACCACTTCTGCCGGTGCAGAACAGGCAGGCATTGAGCTGGCGGAACGTCTGCTGGCTGCCGGTGCAGACAGAATTCTGGCGGAAGTTTACCGGGAAAATGGCTAATTCCGCATTACAGGGACTGCGTGTTCTGGTCACCCGGCCGGAACACCAGAGCGCAGATTTATGCAGCGCCCTGCAAGCTCAGGGCGCGCTCCCTGTATGCCTGCCCCTGTTAGAGATTACCCCGGTATCGGATACCGATAACGGTTATCCGCTACTGAAACAACAAATACTGGATCTGGATCTGTTTCAACAGATCATTGTCGTCAGCCCGAATGCGGCACGCTTTGCAGGGGAGCTGATAGATGCATACTGGCCTCAGCTGCCGATCGGCATTACCTGGCACGCTATCGGCCAGAAAACTGCCGATACGCTGGCTGAATACGGCATAACTGCCCGTGTAAACCCGGCCGGCACAGATTCAGAAGCGCTGCTGACCGATACAAGTCTGCAAGACATCGCCGAACAACGCATTCTGATTATGCGTGGCGAAGGTGGACGGACACTACTGGCCGATACACTTCAGGCCAGAGGTGCACGCACAGAATACGCCGAACTGTACCGGCGCAGCTGTCCGGACTATACCTCGCAGCAGATCAACAGTACTATTTACAGTTCTCCGGATGCCATTCTCATCACCAGTGGTGAAGCGCTGGAGAATTTTTTCAGCCTGCTAAGGCCTGCTCAGGAACATAACGCAGAGCAACGGGGTCAGATACTCTCAACCCGCCTGCTGGTTCCCAGCGCCAGGGTAGCCAAATTGGCTACAGAACTGGGCTGTACAAAAGTTTATATTGCTCATGGAGCCGACAGCCAGGCTATGGTTCAGGCACTAATCGCGACGATCGACGTGGAAGAATAACAATGAGAAAGAACGGGAAAAACAACCGCAACAACAAGGCCGACGCTGACGTCATCGAAGGCGAAATCATTGAAAAGGACACCCCCGTGGATAAGTCAGCTGATACCTCCGCTTCATCTCAGGAAAGCGATAAGAAAGAAGCCGTCACCGATGTGAAGAAATCAGAAGACACATCAGACAATGCCGGCAACTCTGATAACAAACCAGCCAAACAAAGCTCCGGCGCTGCCGGCAAGCTGGCACTGTTACTTGCCATCATCGCAGTCATCGGCGTGGGATACCTGTACTGGTTACAACTGGAATCCAAAAACAGCATAGCGACCAGCCAGGCAGAGGCAAGCTCAGCACTGGACGGTAAGCTACAGGCAAGCCAGCAGCAGCAAAACGCTAAAGTCAGCAACCTCGGCCAGCAGATCCAGGCACTGGAAAGTAAAGCCAAAGCGGATGCAGCCAACATTGATGAGCTGCAGGCACGCCTGACGCGCAGTATTCAACAAATTACAGCGACTCAGCAAAACACCCGTAAAGACTGGATCATCGCAGAAGCAGAATACCTGCTGCGTCTGGCCAACCAGCGGGTACTGATGGAGCAAACTCCACAGGGCGCTCTGAAACTGCTGCGTTCTGCGGACAAGATTCTTAAAGAAACAGATGATGTAACTATCTACGCTGTGCGTAAGGCTCTGGCCTCAGATATTGCAGCACTGGAAGCCGTGCCTGAACTGGACACTGAAGGCCTGTTCCTGCGCCTGGGCGCACTGAATGAACAGGTTAACAACCTGAAGCTGATTCCACTGACCGAGCAGCATAAACTGCCGGAAATCGTGTCTGAAGTCAGTGACGAAACCTTTACTGAAACCTGGACAGCTAACCTGCAGAAAGCCTGGGCAAAAATTGCTGACAAGTTTAATCAGTTAGTGGTTATTCAGGACCGCGATGCGCCGGTTGAGCCGTTACTGTCTCCGCAGCAGAACTTCTACCTGCAGCAGAATCTGCACCTGATGCTGGAGCAGGCTCAGCTGTCACTGTTACAGCGCCGCAGCGGCACTTACGAAAACAGCCTGAGTAAGGCAGAAGGCTGGGTAGGCACCTACTTTGAAGCCAGCGACAGCACCACCCAGGCACTTATCCGTAGCCTGCAGGAACTGAAGCAGGTAAATGTTGCGCCGGTCCTGCCAGACATTTCAGGGTCACTGAACGCTCTGAAAAAGTACCTTCAGGAGATGCGTAAACTGAAGGAACAGGAGGCAGCATAAATGAAAAAGCTATTAATCCTGCTGCTGATCCTGCTGTTTGCCGGTGCATTTATTGGCCAGCTGATGATTCAGGACTCAGGCTACACCCTGATTGCTTACAACAACGTCACCATTGAAATGAGCCTGTGGGTATTTCTGATTGTCCTGCTGGGCGTTTTCTTTTTACTTCACTGGACACTCAACCTGCTGCGCGGCTCACTACGCTCCGGACAGCGGTTTCGCCTGTGGAGTAAAGGCCGCAACCAGCGTATCGCTAACACCAAAACCCTGAAAGGCCTGATTGCTCTGTCAGAAGGTAAATGGTGGCAGGCGCAGCGCTTACTGACCCAAGCCGGTGATAAATCGGAATTACCGCTGATCAGCTATCTGGCGGCAGCCCGTGCTGCCCATGAACAGGGCGAAGACGCCGACTGCGATGATTTACTGCATAAGG
This sequence comes from Aliamphritea spongicola, assembly GCF_017051665.1. Classification (NCBI taxonomy): domain Bacteria; kingdom Pseudomonadati; phylum Pseudomonadota; class Gammaproteobacteria; order Oceanospirillales; family Oceanospirillaceae; genus Aliamphritea; species Aliamphritea spongicola. The sequence continues at coordinate 22,337 of NZ_JAFIDL010000010.1, read as the reverse complement.
CCCGCGATGCGGCGCCGGAAGCAGAAATCGCCGTAGGCATCAGCCAGGCTCAGATTCTGCTGTCCCGTGGCCAGTACGAGCCCTGTCTGGCCACCCTGCTGGACCTGAACAAGAAAGCGCCAAAGAATACCTATGTCATGAAGCTGCTACGGGAAGTGTATATCCAGCTAAATGACTGGTCTGCCCTGAGCAAGCTGATCCCTGAATTACGTAAGCATAAAGCGGTTAAACCGGCCAAGCTGCTGAAAACAGAACAGCGCTGCTACAGCAACATTCTTGAGCAAAGCATCAGCCAGTTACCCCCCCATGCGGATAACGAAGAAAAAGCCAAAGCCCTGGGCGTCGCCTGGCATAACATGCCCGGCCAGCTCACCAGTGATGATGTACTGGCCCGCCACTACACCAATTTACTGGTCAGCATCGGCGCGGAAGAAAAAGCTGAAGCAGCGATCCGTGATCTGCTGAAACGCAACTGGGATGATTCACTGATCGCCCTGTATGGTCGCATTGAGGGTAGTGATGCCGGTAAGCAACTGGATTTTGCCAAGAGCTTCCTGAATGACTACCCGATGAACCCGGATCTGCTACTGACCCTGGGCCGCCTGTCGTTGCGTAATCAGCACTGGGGCAAAGCGGTGGATTACTTTGAACAGAGTCTGGAAGAAGAATCCCGTCCGGAAACCCTGAGTGAACTGGCTCGCCTGCTACAGCACATGGGCGAAACCGACCGCACCCTGAAGCTGATCGAAAATAACTTCAGCCTGATCGGCAACGGTTTACCACAACTGCCGATGCCGGATAAAACACCGGCTAAAACAGAAGCGGTCATTTCTGACGACCACATACATGCAAAACCCCGTTTTAAGCCAATCAGCTAAACGGTAGACATAAAAAAAGCAGCCATCGGGCTGCTTTTTTTATAGCTGATAACTGACTATTTACGTGGTGCGTAAGCAAACACATCCGCGTGCATACAGTCACCATCGAATCCCTGAGCTTCACAGGCATCCAGCAAGGCATATACCATTCCCGGAGAACCGCTGGTGTAAATCACCATGTCAGAAAAGTCATCATAATCAGCCAGAATCGCATCCGGAATCAGACCTGTACGCCCTTCCCAGGGCTGCCCGTTCTCCGGCTCACTGACCACCAGATCATAACTGACGTTGGCATGCTCCGCTGCCCACTGCTGTGGCAGCTTCTCAAGGTACAGGTCTTCAGCAACCCGCACACCCCAGTAGATATGAATAGGATTTGATACCTGATTCGCCAACAAATGCTCTGTGATGCTCTTAATCTGGGAGAAGCCGGTGCTGGCAGCAACCAGGACGATCCGGGTCTGAGGCTTCAGACTAGTGGCTTCCAAATAGCAATCGCCCTTAGGCAACTCAATTTCAATGCTTGGGTTATTCTGCAAATGCTCAATCATCGCAATGGATAATTCGCCTTCCGGCATACGCCGGATATGTAACTCAAGATCACTGCCATGGTCTGGTGCACTGCCTATGGAAAACGGTGCCCGACGGCCATCCGGTAAAATCAGTTCCAGATATTGCCCGGCATGAAACTCAACAGCCATGCTTGCGGTTACTGGCAAATGTAAACGCACCCGAAACACTTCATGGCTTAGTTGTTCAACACTCGCAATATCACAAACCAGTTTTTTCACTCGAAACTCTCCAGGGCGTAACAGCCCATCAATCTTCACCCTAATATTACCCTGAGGGACTGCCGTGCAGGCATATATCCGTGCGGGCTGCTGCCCGTCTTCTAAGCTTACATCCAGCTCTGGGTAACGCTGTATTATTCTTCCGGCTAACAAGTCTGCCTTACAGATCTGGCAGACGCCGTTCAGACAACTGCGGCGCATCTTATACCCTGCACGTTCCAGCGCAAGTAAAATTGGTTCGCCTTTTTCAGCTTCAAGCCGGTATTGGCGATCGCCGCTGTCTATCTGAATAAAAATATCACTCTCCGAAGATATCCAGCTCCTGCCAGATATCGTCTACCCGTTGTTTAATTTCATCGCTCATCACAATCGGCTCACCCCATTCGCGGTCAGTCTCGCCTTCCCACTTATTGGTGGCATCCATTCCCATTTTGGAGCCCAGACCTGAAACCGGAGATGCAAAATCCAGATAATCGATCGGTGTATTATCAATCATCACCGTATCCCGTTGCGGGTCCATACGGGTGGTAATCGCCCAGATCACATCGTTCCAATCCCGGGCATTCACATCATCATCACAGACGATCACAAACTTGGTGTACATGAACTGCCGCAGGAATGACCAGACACCCAACATGATGCGCTTGGCATGGCCAGGATACTGTTTCTTCATGGTCACTACTGCCATGCGGTACGAACAGCCTTCCGGCGGCAGGTAGAAATCTACGATTTCAGGAAACTGTTTCTGCAGAATCGGCACGAATACTTCGTTCAGTGCCACGCCGAGAATAGCAGGTTCATCAGGCGGACGGCCGGTATAGGTGCTGTGATAAATCGGCTTTTTACGGTGAGTAATGCGCTCTACTGTAAATACCGGAAAGCGGTCTACCTCGTTGTAATAACCGGTGTGGTCACCAAACGGCCCTTCATCAGCCATTTCATCCGGGTAGATAAACCCTTCCAGAATAAATTCTGCACTGGCTGGTACCTGAAGGTCGCTGCCGATACATTCAGTTACTTCAGTCTTACCGCCACGCAACAGGCCGGCAAAAGCATATTCGGATAATGAATCCGGCACAGGGGTTACAGCACCCAGAATCGTCGCTGGATCAGCCCCCAGCGCAACGGCAACCGGAAACGGTTCGCCCGGATGGGCTTTCTGCCATTCACGGAAATCCAGTGCACCGCCGCGGTGAGCCAGCCAACGCATAATGAGTTTGTTCTTACCAATCAGTTGCTGACGGTAAATACCAAGGTTCTGACGAGGCTTTTCAGGGCCACGGGTAATGACCAGGGGCCAGGTAACCAGCGGACCGGCATCCCCCGGCCAGCAGGTCTGTATCGGTAATTTATAAAGGTCGACATCATCCCCTTCGATCACATGTGCCTGACAGTCCGCTTTGCGCACCACTTTAGGCCCCATGTTCAGCACCTGCTTATACACAGGTAACTTATCCCAGGCATCCTTAACCCCTTTAGGTGGCTCAGGCTCCTTGAGCATCGCGAGTAACTTGCCGACTTCCCTCAGGCTTGCTACGTCTTCTTCGCCCATACCCATCGCGACCCGCTTCGGCGTACCAAAGAGGTTTGCAAGCACAGGATAGTCATAGCCTTTAGGGTTTTCGAATAACAGTGCCGGACCGCCTGCTCTAAGGGTACGGTCGCAAATTTCAGTCATTTCCAGATGTGGATCTACTTCCATCTGAATTCGCTTTAATTCACCCTGGTCTTCCAGAGTGCGGATAAAGTCCCGCAGATCTTTATATTTAAGATTACTCATAACGGCCCGGCAATCAGGTTGTAATAACAAAGATTTAGCAACAAAAAAGGGTAAGCCATAAGCTTACCCTTTTGTGTTCAGAATGTTGATCAGGAACGCTTCATTGACAGGAAGAATTCATCATTTGTCTTGAAGTCCTTAAGTTTGTCCAGAACAAACTCAATGGCAGCAGAATCTTCCATCGGATCCAGCAGCTTACGCAGAATCCACATCCGCTGCAGCTCGTCCTCGTCCGTCAGCAAGTCTTCACGGCGGGTACCAGAACGGCGAATGTTAAAGGCTGGGTAAACACGCTTTTCAGCGACTTTACGGTCCAGGTGTACTTCTGAGTTACCGGTACCTTTAAATTCTTCAAAGATAACTTCGTCCATCTTGGAACCAGTATCAACCAGCGCCGTTGCGATGATGGTCAGGCTGCCGCCTTCTTCAATGTTACGTGCAGCACCAAAGAAACGCTTAGGACGTTCCAGTGCATGTGCATCCACACCACCGGTCAGTACTTTACCGGAAGAAGGAATAACGGTGTTGTAAGCACGGGCCAGACGGGTAATAGAATCCAGCAGGATAACCACGTCTTTCTTGTGTTCTGTCAGACGCTTGGCTTTCTCCAGTACCATTTCCGCTACCTGAACGTGACGTGACGGCGGCTCATCGAAAGTAGAGGCTACCACTTCACCGCGTACAGTCCGCTGCATCTCTGTTACTTCCTCAGGACGCTCATCAATCAGCAGTACAATCAGGTGAGTTTCAGGGTTGTTACGGGTAATGGAATTGGCAATGTTCTGCAGCATCAGCGTCTTACCCGCTTTTGGCGGAGACACCAGCAAAGCACGCTGACCTTTACCCATTGGGCAGACAAGATCGATGACACGTGCTGTCAGATCTTCAGTACTGCCGTTACCCAGTTCCATTTTCAGACGGTCCTGTGCAAACAGTGGCGTCAGGTTTTCAAACAGAATCTTGTTCTTTGCGTTTTCAGGCTTATCAAAGTTAATCTTGTCTACTTTCAGCAACGCAAAATAACGTTCGCCGTCCTTAGGGGGACGAATCTTTCCGGAAATAGTATCGCCGGTCCGCAGATTAAAGCGGCGGATCTGACTTGGAGAAACGTAAATATCATCAGGGCCAGCCAGATAAGAGCTGTCTGCAGAGCGTAAGAAACCAAATCCGTCTTGTAAAATTTCCAGCACGCCATCGCCGTAAATATCTTCACCACTTTTCGCGTGACGCTTGAGGATGGCAAAAATAACATCTTGTTTGCGGGAGCGGCCCAGGTTATCCATTCCCATTTCTTTCGCTATATTTAACAGCTCAGAAACGCTTTTCGTTTTCAGTTCGGTAAGATTCATAATGTAAGAGTTGAAGGACGTAGCCACGTTGAGAAAGAACGTTGGAGAAATCGTTCAGACTAGATTGAATTGATAATGTGGAACCGGAATCAGACAATAATCCCAGTCATTGGAAGTCATAACTATAATCGCTTGTTTACGGTTAGTCCAGCATTCAGCGCGCAATCTTTATACAGCACGAATCAAACAGAAACTAACCGTAAACGGGATAAAACCGGTACTTAGAGGCTGGTTTCGATAAAGCCGGCCAGCTGAGATTTAGACAGCGCACCCACTTTGGTCGCTTCAACATTGCCGTCTTTAAAGATCATCAGTGTAGGGATACCGCGGATACCGAATTTAGGTGGCGTTTCACTGTTTTCATCAATGTTCAGCTTGCAGACTTTCAGCTTACCTTCGTACTCTTTTGCAATCTCTTCCAGAACTGGCGCAATCATTTTGCATGGTCCGCACCACTCAGCCCAATAATCAACCAGTACAGGCGCTTCAGACTTGAGAACATCTTCTTCAAAAGATGCGTCAGTTACATTGATAATATCACTCATAAAAAAGCCTCACAGGGAGATTCTTGACAATAATGCAGTCGATAATACCACTCAAAACAAACAAATGTGAATACTCAGGTATACAGCGGTCGGCCACTGGCAAAAACAACTGATCTCAGACAGTTATCATAAGATTAGAACTCAGTGCTCAGAACCTAATTTCTCACATATAAAGAAGTTTTTGATAAACTGACACACAACAAAACAGCTATTGGATAGTCGCCGATATGCCGCAGGATAATGCTTTAGTGGCCAGCCAGGATACCCTGATGGCAGCCATTGATCTTGGATCAAACAGTTTTCATATCGTCATAGCGAAACTTGATCAGGGCGAATTACTCCCGATTGATGTTTTATCAGAAAAAGTACAGCTGGCAGCCGGACTGGATGACAATAACATTCTCAGTGATGAAGCCCAGCAGCGGGGGCTTGAATGCCTGCAACGCTTTGCAGAGCGCATAAAAGGCCTGCCTTCAGGATCCGTCAGCGCTGTTGCCACAAACGCCCTTAGGGAGGCGGTAAACAGTCAGGACTTCATTGTTAAGGCCGAATCTGTTCTGGGACGCCCTATAGAAGTCATTGCCGGCATAGAGGAAGCCCGGCTGATTCATCTTGGTGTAGAGCATACGCTGGCTGCAGAGTCTGGCTCACGACTGATAATTGATATCGGTGGCGGCAGTACTGAATTTATTATCGGTGAACGTTTCGAGCCGCTTGAACTGGAAAGCCTTGAAATGGGCTGCGTAAGCTTCAGCAAGCGCTACTTTAAAGACGGCATTATCAGTGAAAAGAACTTCCAGTTGGCAGTGTTTGGCGCGTTACGCGAACTGCTAGCTATCAAGCGGCGTTATAAGCGCCAGGGCTGGCAATACTGTGTCGGGTCATCAGGTACGGTAAAAGCAATCCAACAGGCATGTATCGAGTCTGGCTTCAGTGAAAGTGCTATCACAGCAAAAGCACTGAAAAACCTTAGAGAAAGAATACTTGAGTTCAGCCACAGTGATGAGATCTGCATACCTGGCATCAAAGATCAGCGCAAAGCTGTCATCGCAGCCGGTGTTGCCATACTGTCAGCAGCTTTTGAGTCACTCGGCATTAAAGAGATGCATTATTCAGCCGGCGCCTTAAGAGAAGGTCTGCTGTATGACATGACTGGCAGACTGCACCATGAGGATGTTCGCGAGCGGAGCATTAACGCTCTGATGAACCGCTACCATGTTGATCAGGAACATGCTCTGCGTGTTGAACAAACCGCACTGATCGCTCTGACCCAGGTTCGTAATGACTGGAAACTGCAGGATACTGAATACCAAAACATGCTGAGCTGGGCCGCACGAAGTTATGAAACAGGCCTGACAATCGCGCACAGCCAATACCACAAACACAGTGCTTATTTAGTACTGAATTCAGATTTACCAGGATTCAGTCAGCAGGAACAGTTACAACTGGCTACCCTGATCAGAAATCACCGTCGGAAATTTAACGACGCGGAATTCTCCCTTCTGCCAAAACGTGAGATATCGGCAACACGCAAATTGTGCGTTCTGCTTCGGATAGCAATTGTGCTCCACCGTAGCCGAAGTAAAGAGCGCCTGCCAGCATTCACGATAACAGTCTCAGAAAACACTGTATCGCTTAGCTTCCCTGATAACTGGTTAAGCTATCACCCACTGACACGGGCGGATCTTGAGCAAGAGGCAGCATATCTAGCCACCGCTGGCACCTTACTTAATATCAGCTGAGCAAAAGACAGTCTCAGGTTAGAAATGCAAAAGCCCTATTAAATGTAGTGGCTTTTTTTGCTTCAGATCAGTTAAACATCACTAATAGCAGACAGCTCCGATCATTTCGTAGATGAAAGTGACAAAAGAAATTAGCCTTTATTTTGTGACATATTTATCTGAGTAAAACGAATGGAAAAGACTAGCGAGCTGATCTGGCAAGACACACAACATCAGGAACTGTTCCGTCTTATTGATAAGATAAAAGAAGATGGCGTTGAAGCTGATATTTTTGTTCGTCTGTATGACTATGCAGAGCACCACTTCAGCCTTGAGGAAGCCTATATGAGAGAAGCAGGCTATCCTGATATCGAATCTCATATTGCTGCACATAATAAATTCCGCCAGGAACTGACAAATATGGTCACCCAACACCATGATTACGATGAAGTGCTAAGGGAATCGCTGGCTACGTTTCTGAGTGAATGGCTGAAACGTCATATATGGGGTGTTGATAAGAAGTTCGAGGCCTATATCTTAAGCTCCGATATCAAGTAAGAAATATCCAGACATAAAAAAGCCCGGTATCTGTGAAGATACCGGGCTTTTTTGATCAGAAACGAAGATTAATCTTCAGAATCTTCAACCACAACAGCTGCATCAGCTGGACGGTCAACCAGTTCAACCAACGCCATAGGAGCGTTGTCACCAGCACGGAAACCGCATTTCAGAATGCGAATGTAACCGCCTGGACGAGCCTCGTAGCGAGGACCCAGTTCGTTGAACAGTTTACCAACAGCTTCTTTGCTGCGGGTGCGGGCGAAAGCCAGACGACGGTTAGCAACCGTGTCGTTCTTTGCCAGAGTGATCAGAGGCTCAGCAACGCGGCGCAGCTCTTTAGCTTTAGGCAGCGTAGTCTTGATGAGCTCATGTTCGAACAAGGACACAGCCATGTTCTTGAACATTGCTTTACGGTGTGCACTTGTACGATTTAAGTGACGACCTGATTTACGATGACGCATGTTTAATTCCTTGCCAAACTATTAAGGTTTGAAAACGCGATTACGAAGCGACTTTATCGTCGTTACGAATGCTTGCCGGCGGCCAGTTTTCCAGACGCATGCCCAGAGAAAGACCCTTAGATGCCAGAACATCTTTAATTTCCGTCAGCGATTTCTTACCTAAGTTCGGAGTCTTAAGCAGTTCTACTTCGGTACGCTGAATCAGATCACCGATGTAGTAGATCTGTTCTGCCTTCAGACAGTTGGCGGAACGTACAGTCAGCTCCAGATCATCAACCGGACGCAACAGGATCGGATCGATCTCTGGCTCTTCCGGCTCATCTTTAACCTGATCCTTACCACCTTCCAGATCAACAAACACAGCCAGTTGCTGCTGCAGAATAGTTGCAGCACGACGGATGCATTCTTCCGGATCGATAGTACCGTTGGATTCGATATCAATTACCAACTTGTCCAAGTCAGTGCGCTGTTCCACACGAGCACTTTCAACAACATAAGACACCAGACGAACTGGGCTGTAAGTTGCATCAAGCTGCAGACGGCCGATAGTACGTGACTCGTCTTCGTCAGAAATACGGGCATCAGCCGGTACATAACCACGACCACGGGCAACACGCAGCTGCATGTTGAGGCTTGCGCCTTCGCTCAGGTGAGCAATAACGTGATCCGGGTTAGCGATTTCGGCGTCCTGGTTCAGCTGAATATCAGCTGCAGTGACAGGGCCTGCTTCGCTCTTAGAAAGAGTCAGTGTCGCTTCGTCGCCGTTATGCAGAGCAATTGCAACACCTTTAAGGTTCAACAGGATTTCGATAACGTCTTCCTGAACACCTTCCAGAGTGCTGTACTCATGCAGTACACCGTCGATTTCTACTTCCTTAATTGCACAACCTGGCATAGAAGAAAGTAGAATACGACGCAACGCATTGCCTAGCGTATGGCCAAAACCGCGCTCAAGTGGCTCCAGAGTAACTTTTGCACGAGTCGAGCTAATTTCCTGTACGTCAATGTGACGTGGGCTTAGAAACTCGTTTACTGAACGCTGCATAGTTCCACCAATTATGAAGTCAATGATTACTTAGAATACAATTCGACAATCAGCTGCTCGTTGATTTCGGCAGACAGATCGCTACGCTCAGGCAGGGACTTGAAAGTACCTTCCATTTTGCCAGCATCTACTTCTACCCATTCAACAGCGGCACGCTGAGAAGCCAGATCCAGAGCGCTCTTGATACGCAGCTGGTTCTTAGACTTTTCACGAACGGCAACAACATCACCCGCAGAAACCTGGAATGATGGAATGTTAACGCTCTGACCGTTGACTGTAATCTGACGATGAGAAACTACCTGACGTGCTTCAGCACGGGTAGAACCAAAGCCCATACGATAGACAACATTGTCTAAACGACCTTCCAGCAGTTGCAGCAAGTTAGTACCGGTCGCACCAGAGCGACGGGCAGCTTCCTTGTAGTAGCTGCGGAATTGCTTTTCCAGTACGCCGTAAGTACGACGAACTTTTTGTTTTTCACGAAGCTGTAAACCGTAATCGGACAGACGACCACGACGAGCGCCGTGTACGCCTGGCACGTTTTCAGCTTTACACTTGCTGTCCAGTGCACGTACACCGCTCTTCAAGAACAGGTCGGTACCTTCACGGCGAGACAGCTTACATTTTGGTCCTATATAACGAGCCATATCTTACTGTCTCCGGATTAAACGCGACGTTTCTTAGACGGACGACAACCGTTGTGTGGAATCGGTGTCACGTCAGTGATGTTGTTAACCTTGTAACCGCAGCCGTTCAGTGCACGAACTGCAGATTCACGGCCTGGTCCAGGACCTTTAACAAAAACGTCTAAATTCTTTAGGCCATATTCTTGCGCTGCCACACCTGCACGTTCCGCAGCTACCTGAGCTGCAAACGGTGTGCTCTTACGAGAACCGCGGAAGCCGGAGCCACCCGCAGTTGCCCAGCTCAGAGTATTTCCCTGACGATCAGTAATAGTAATGATCGTATTGTTAAAAGAGGCGTGGATGTGCGCTAAGCCATCAACAACCTGCTTTTTAACCTTTTTACGTGTGCGAGTATTTGGCTTTGCCATATTGGAAATTCCTATCGCTTACCACTTACTTGCGGATTGGCTTACGTGGGCCTTTACGGGTACGCGCGTTAGTCTTAGTGCGCTGACCACGTAGAGGCAGGCTGCGACGGTGACGCAGACCACGAAAACAGCCCAGATCCATCAAGCGTTTGATGTTCATGGATACTTCACGACGAAGATCGCCTTCAACAGTTAACTTGGCTACTTCGCCACGTACGTTGTCTAGCTGGTCTTCTGAAAGCTCTGCAATCTTGGTGGATTCTTGAATACCACAAGCTGAACAGATGCTTTTCGCTGTAGTGCGGCCAATTCCGAAGATGTAAGTCAATGAAATTACCGCATGCTTATTGTCAGGAATATTGACGCCTGCTATACGGGCCATTCAATTTACTCCAACTTTATTAGCATGTTACCTGTCATATCAGACAAGCACTGCAAATTCTTCTATTAATGGAAGGCGCAGGATGTTACACCTTGATTAAAATTAAATCAAGCCCCTTGCCTTCCACCCCAGACCAGGATTAACCCTGGCGCTGCTTGTGTCGTGGTTCAACTTTGCAGATTACTCGCAAAGTTCCGTTACGACGTACGATCTTGCAGTTACGGCAGATTTTCTTTACAGATGCACGTACTTTCATGATCAACTCCAGTAGCAGGGGCTAGCGCAGCAGGCCAGCACCACCGCCTTTAAGATTCGACTTCTTCATCAGAGATTCATACTGATGGGACATCAGATGTGATTGAACCTGTGCCATGAAATCCATGACTACAACAACCACGATCAGTAACGATGTACCACCGAAGTAGAAAGGTATATTCCACGCAACAACCAAGAATTGAGGCATCAAGGAAACTGCAGTGATGTACAGAGCGCCGAACAGTGTCAGACGACCCAGTACACTATCAATATACCGAGCGGATTGCTCCCCTGGGCGAATACCCGGGATAAATGCACCAGACTTCTTCAGGTTATCAGCCACTTCTTTCGGATTGAAAACAATCGCGGTGTAGAAGTAGCAGAAGAAGATGATGCATACAGAAAACAGCAGAATGTATAACGGCTGGCCCGGACCCAACGCTAACGCAACACTCTGTAACCATTCCATGCCTTCAGTCTGGCCAAACCACTGACCGATTGACGCAGGGAACAGTAAAATACTTGACGCAAAGATCGGCGGAATAACACCGGCCATGTTTACTTTCAATGGCAGGTGGCTGGACTGAGCCGCATACATACGACGTCCCTGCTGACGCTTCGCATAGTTGATGGTAATGCGGCGCTGGCCACGTTCCATGAACACTACGAAACCAACAGTCGCAACAGCCAGTGCTGCGATGCCCAGCAGCGCCAGGATGTTTAAGTCACCCTGACGTGCCGCTTCAAAGGACTGACCGATTGCACCTGGCAATCCGGCCACTATACCAGCAAAGATCAGGATAGAAATACCGTTACCGATACCTCTCTCTGTCACTTGCTCACCTAACCACATCAGGAACACTGCACCGGCTACCAGAGTCACGACTGCTACAAAGTAGAAAGCCGGACCTGCGCTGAATGCAATACCCTGATTAGCCAGACCTACCGCCATACCGAACGACTGAATGGTAGCCAGGATAACGGTACCATAGCGTGTATATTGGTTGATCTTACGGCGACCAGCCTCACCTTCTTTCTTTAACTGCTCTAACGTCGGGCTTACAACCGTCATCAACTGCATGATGATGGATGCTGAAATGTACGGCATGATACCCAAAGCCAGGATACTCATACGTTCCAGCGCGCCACCGGAGAACATGTTAAACAGACTCAGGATAGTACCCTGGTTCTGATCGAAAAGTGCTGCTAGGCGATCAGGATTGATACCAGGTACCGGAATATGTGCACCGATACGGTATACAACGATCGCAATCAAAACAAACAACAAGCGAGACTTAAGTTCGCCTAAGCCGTTTTGAACACCTGCTGGTACTGGTCCTTTCTTAGCCATTTATTCCTCGACTTTTCCGCCAGCAGCTTCGATAGCAGCCTGAGCACCTTTAGTGACTTTCAGACCTTTAACGGTAACTGCTTTAGTGATTTCACCAGACAGGATCACGCGCGCACGCTTGATGCTTTCTTTGATGATATCGGCTTTTTTCAACGCTTCCAGGTCGACCACTTCAACGCCAGCTTTAACCAGTTCGTTCAAACGGATTTCAGCAACAAAAGGCGCCTGACGTGATGTGAAACCGAACTTAGGCAGACGACGCTGTAAAGGCATCTGACCACCTTCGAAACCTGGCTTCACTGAACCGCCTGAGCGGGATTTCTGACCTTTGTGACCACGGCCACCGGTTTTACCCAGGCCAGAGCCAATGCCGCGACCAACGCGCTTGCCAGCGCTCTTGGAACCTTCGGCAGGACTTAGTGTATTAAGACGCATAACGGACTCCTTATTCGCCTTCTACACGAACCATGTAGTTTACTTTGTTGATCATACCGCGAACGGAAGGAGTGTCTTCCACTTCAACAGTGTGACCGATACGACGCAGACCCAGACCCTTTACGCACTCACGGTGCTTAGGCAGTTTACCGATGGGGCTGCGAACAAGTGTAACCTTGACTGTAGATGCCATCGTTTATTACCCCAGAATCTCGTCTACGGCCTTACCACGCTTCGCAGCAACATCTTCAGGAGATGTCATGCTAGCCAGGCCATTGATTGTTGCACGTACAACGTTTACTGGGTTGGTAGAGCCGTAGCACTTAGCCAGTACGTTGTGAACACCTGCAAGTTCAAGCACAGCACGCATCGCGCCACCGGCGATTACACCAGTACCTTCAGATGCTGGCTGCATGTATACCTTAGAAGCACCGTGACGTGCTTTTACAGCGTACTGCAGGGTTGTGCCATTCAGGTCTACAGAGACCATGTTACGACGTGCTTGCTCCATTGCTTTTTGAATAGCAACAGGCACTTCACGTGCTTTACCACGACCGAAACCAACGCGGCCATTTCCGTCACCAACAACAGTCAGGGCTGTGAAACCGAAAATACGACCACCCTTAACTACTTTGGCAACACGGTTTACCTGAACAAGCTTCTCTTGCAGGTCACCGTCTTTCTGTTCGTGATTTGCCATTGTCAAACCCCTTAGAATTCCAGGCCGCCTTCACGGGCCGCTTCTGCCAACGCCTTGATACGTCCGTGGTATTGGAAACCAGAACGGTCGAAAGCAACCTTAGATACGCCAGCGTCTTTAGCACGCTGAGCGATTAATGCACCGACTTTAGAAGCCGCGTCGGAATTACCGGTAGCACCAGTACGCAGGTCTTTTTCTACTGTAGATGCAGCAGCCAGAACCTGACCACCATCAGCAGAGATTACCTGTGCATAGATGTGACGTGGTGTACGGGTAACGCACAGACGGGTAGCACCCAGCTCACGCATTTTGAAGCGAGCACGGCGAGCACGGCGAATTCGAGATATTTTCTTATCGTTCATGACCCTACCTTACTTCTTCTTAGCTTCTTTACGGCGTACATATTCGTCAGCGTAACGAACACCTTTACCTTTGTAAGGCTCTGGTGGACGGAATGCGCGAATTTCGGCAGCAGCCTGGCCCAGTGTCTGCTTGCTGGCAGATGTCAGAACAACAGTAGTCTGACCTTCCATAGCAGCGGTAACACCTTCAGGCAATTCGTAATCGATTGGGTGAGAGAAACCCAGGGTCAGGTTTACGCTGTTGCCTTTAACGGCAGCACGGTAACCAACACCTTGCAGAACCAGTTTCTTAGTGAAACCTTCGCTCACACCTACAACCATGTTATTAACCAGAGAGCGGGTAGTACCGGCCAGAGCATTGGCCTGCTTGCTGCCATCACGTGGCGCAAACTTCAGTACGTTTTCTTCGCTGGTTACTTCTACAGACTGGTGTACAGACAGGTCTAAGGCACCGTTCTTGCCTTTTACATTAACCTGCTGACCATCAATTTTAGCTTCTACACCTGCCGGTAGGACAACGGGACTTTTAGCAACTCGAGACATAGTTCTAGCTCCTAGAATACCGTGCAGATGACTTCGCCACCGATACCGGCAGCACGTGCAGCGCGATCGCTCATCACACCTTTAGAGGTAGAGATGATAGAGATACCCAGACCGCCAGCTACTTTAGGCAGCTCGGAAGCAGCCTTATATACACGTAGACTTGGACGACTTACACGCTGGATAGACTCAATAACCGGCTTGCCTTCAAAGTACTTCAATTCAACAGTCATAACTGGCTTAACATCACCTTCAACGGCAAAGCCAGAGATGTAACCTTCTGCTTCCAGGACAGAAGCGATAGACGCTTTCATCTTTGAAGCAGGCATGGTTACAGCTGATTTCTCAGCCATATGACCATTACGAATACGGGTTAACATATCCGCTAGAGTGTCTTGCATACTCATGCTTAATTTTCCTTACTATTGTGCAGCGCAATGCGGTAGCAGAGTGAGGATCACCCTGCCCAGACCACCGTGCTTACCAACTAGCTTTCTTCAAGCCTGGAACATCACCACGCATAGCAGCTTCACGCAATTTGATACGGCTTAAGCCGAATTTGCGGTAAACAGCGTGTGGACGACCAGTAACCTGACAACGACGTACCTGGCGAACCGGGTTAGCGTCACGTGGCAGCTTCTGAAGAGCTACCTGTGCATCCCAACGCTCATCTTCAGATGAAGCTGGGTTACGGATGATTGCCTTTAACTGAGCACGTTTCTCAGCGTACTTAGCAACCATTTTTGCGCGTTTTGCTTCGCGCGCTTTCATACATTCCTTAGCCATTTTTCTACCCTACTTTTTGAATGGGAAGTTCAGGGCTGCCAGCAGGGCACGACCTTCATCGTTGTTACGGGCAGTGGTAGTGATAGTAATATCCATACCACGCAGCTTATCTACCTTATCGAAATCGATTTCAGGGAAGATAATCTGTTCTTTAACACCCATGCTGTAGTTACCACGACCATCAAAAGATTTCGGGTTCAGACCACGGAAGTCACGGATACGAGGAATAGAGATATCAACCAGGCGGTCAAGGAATTCCCACATACGCTCGCCACGCAGTGTTACCTTGCAACCGATCGGCCAGCCTTCACGTACTTTAAAGCCAGCAATAGACTTGCGAGCTAAAGTTACTACAGGCTTCTGACCAGAAATCTGCTGCATGTCAGCAACAGCGTTTTCCAGTTGTTTCTTGTCACCCAGCGCTTCACCAACACCCATGTTCAGGGTGATTTTGGTCAGGCGGGGAACAGCCATCACGTTCTCGCTTTTCAGCTCTTCTAGAAGCTGCTGCTGAACGGAATCTTTATAAAGGGCTTTTAATCTAGACATGGCATCAACTCCTATTACTTAGCGATTACTTCGCCGTTGGATTTGAAGAAGCGAACTTTGTTGCCATCTTCCAGAACCTTGAAGCCAACACGATCACCTTTACCGGTTGCCGCATTGAAGATCGCAACGTTAGAAACAGCGATAGCCGCTTCTTTCTCTACGATGCCACCAGGCTTACCCATCATAGGGTTAGGCTTGGTGTGCTTCTTCACCATGTTGATGCCAGATACAATCAGGCGATCATCAGCAAGCACACGTAAAACTTTACCGCGCTTACCTTTATCTTTACCTGCAATGACGATTACTTCGTCGTCACGAATAATTTTTCGCATGTTTTCCTATCCTTTCCTACTACCCTCTCATGCTCAAAAACGCCAACCCCGTTAAGAGTTAGCGTTTTTCAAAAAAATCAAACTTAAGAAGTTAGATTTTTAAAGCACTTCAGGCGCCAGGGAAATGATCTTCATAAACTTCTCAGAGCGAAGTTCACGAGTTACTGGTCCAAAAATACGTGTACCGATTGGCGCGTCGTTGGCGTTCAACATAACCGCAGAGTTTACATCAAAGCGGATGATTGAACCGTCAGGGCGACGAACACCTTTACGGGTACGAACTACAACAGCGTTAAGAACCTGGCCTTTTTTCACCTTACCGCGTGGAATTGCTTCCTTAACGGTAACTTTGATGATGTCACCCACACTCGCGTAACGGCGATGTGAGCCACCAAGAACCTTGATACACTGCACACGCTTGGCGCCGCTGTTATCAGCAACATCAAGCATAGTTTCTGTTTGAATCATGGTCTCTACTCCAAAATTCAGACTTATTTCTTCGCTTAACCTCTGTTTTCACAGTGATTTCCGGCGAAAAAACAAGCCTGCCAGAAGCAAAGGTGCGTTATCTTACACCTTTACTGCCTGTTCTTCAATCTTAACTAGCGTCCAAGACTTACTTTTTGAATACGGACGGGATTCAGCGATAACCACTGTGTCACCCATGTTGCATTCATTCTGTTCGTCATGCGCATGCAGCTTAGTTGAACGAGTTACGAATTTACCGTAAATCGGGTGCTTCTCTTTACGCTCAACCAGAACGGTGATGGTTTTATCAGCTTTGTTGCTGATAACTTTACCGATCACTGTACGTGTACGTTTTTCTGCAGCCATTTTTAGTTACCTGCTTTCTCATTCAGTACGGTCTTAGCACGTGCGATATCACGACGTACCTGACCTAACATATGGTTCTGAGTCAGCTGACCAGTTGCTTTCTGCATACGCAGGTTGAACTGATCCTTTAAAAGACCCAGCAGAGTTTGCTGAAGTTCTTCTACGGATTGTTCGCGCAATTCAGTTGCTTTCATCACATCACCGTCCGTTTAACAATAGTGGTTGCTACTGGTAATTTAGCAGCCGCCAGATTGAATGCTTCAGTTGCCAGATCATCAGGCACACCGCTCATTTCGAACAGTACTTTACCTGGCTGAATCTGAGCTACCCAGTATTCAACGCTACCCTTACCTTTACCCATACGTACTTCAAGTGGCTTGCCGGTAATCGGCTTGTCTGGGAACACACGGATCCAGATTTTACCACCACGCTTTACGTGACGAGTCATGGTACGACGAGCAGCTTCGATCTGACGAGCTGTGATACGTCCGCGACCGGTGGCTTTCAGAGCGATTTCTCCGAAGCTAACAGCGCTACCGCGCTGAGCCAGACCACGGTTGCGACCTTTCATTACCTTACGGAATTTCAGTCTTTTAGGTTGCAGCATTGATAATTACCCCTACTTTGAACCTTTCTTTTTAGGCGCAGCATTCTTCTGAGCACGCACTTCTTCAATGCCGCCCAGGATCTCGCCTTTAAAGATCCAGACTTTAATACCAAGCACACCATAAGTAGTATGCGCTTCATAAGTACCGTAATCGATATCAGCACGCAGAGTGTGCAAAGGTACACGACCTTCACGGTACCATTCAGAACGTGCAATCTCTGCACCGCCCAGACGGCCACCTACCTGAATCTTGATACCCTTAGCACCCAGACGCATAGCATTCTGTACAGAACGCTTCATTGCGCGACGGAACATTACACGACGCTCCAGCTGGCTCGCTACGCTCTGAGCAACCAGTTTCGCATCCAGTTCTGGCTTACGGACTTCTTCGATGTTGATGTGAACAGGCACGCCCATCATTTTAGAAACAGCGTTACGCAGCTTCTCTACATCTTCACCTTTTTTACCAATCACGATGCCTGGACGGGCTGTGTGAATGGTGATTTTAGCATTCTGTGCTGGACGCTCGATATCGATGCGGCTCACAGAAGCAGCTTTCAACTGACCTTCCAGATACTCACGTACCTGAAGGTCATTCAACAGTTTACTTGCGTATTCGTTCTTGTCTGCATACCACACAGAAGTGTGATCTTTAACAATGCCCAGACGAATACCTGTTGGATTTACCTTCTGACCCATAGTGGTATCTCCTAGCAGTCAGCGACCTTAACGGTGATGTGGGAGGTACGTTTCAGAATACGATCTGCACGACCTTTCGCACGCGGCTTAATACGCTTCATCGTCATACCTTCGTCAACGAAGATCTCAGATACGCGTAGCTCATCAATGTCAGCACCTTCGTTGTGCTCTGCGTTAGCAATAGCAGACTCAAGTACTTTCTTGACTAAAACCGCACCTTTTTGAGGGCTGAAAGCCAGAATATCCAGGGCTTCACCCACCGCTTTACCGCGGATTTGATCGGCTACCAAACGCGCTTTCTGAGCGGAGATATGGGCGCCTTTGTGCTTAGCGGCTACTTCCATTTTCTATACTCCTGAATTAGCGTTTAGCTTTCTTGTCTGCTGCATGACCCTTATAAGTACGGGTAGCGGCAAACTCGCCTAATTTATGACCAACCATGTCCTCGGTGATAAACACCGGCACGTGCTGACGGCCATTATGGACTGCAATCGTAAGGCCTACGAAGTTCGGGAACACCGTAGAACGACGAGACCAGGTTTTGATCGGACGACGATCATTGGCCTCAATTGCAGCCTCTACCTTTTTCAACAGGTGAAGGTCAATAAAAGGACCTTTCTTCAGTGAACGTGGCACAGCTGTATCCTCTGATTATTTCGCTTGACGACGACGTACGATCAACTTGTCAGTACGCTTGTTCTTACGAGTCTTGTGACCCTTAGTCGGCATACCCCATGGAGAAACAGGGTGACGACCACCGGAAGTACGACCTTCACCACCACCATGTGGGTGATCAACAGGGTTCATAGCAACACCACGAACTGTCGGGCGTACACCGCGCCAGCGCTTAGCACCAGCCTTACCCAGAGAGCGCAGGCTGTGTTCAGAGTTGCTTACTTCACCCAGAGTCGCACGACAGTCAACTAAGACTTTACGCATCTCACCGGAACGCAGACGCAGAGTTGCGTGCGCGCCTTCACGAGCCACTAACTGAGCAGAAGTACCGGCAGAACGTGCAATCTGAGCACCTTTACCTGGCTTCATTTCAATACAGTGAACAACGCTACCCACTGGGATGTTACGCAGTGGCAGGCAGTTACCCGGCTTGATGTCAGCGTCCTGACCAGAAATGACACGGCTGCCAGCTTTAACGCCCTTAGGAGCGATAATGTAGCGGCGTTCACCGTCAGCGTATTTCAGCAGGGCGATGTGCGCAGAACGGTTTGGATCGTATTCCAGACGCTCAACAACTGCAGGAATACCTTCTTTGTTACGACGGAAGTCGATCAGACGGTAATGCTGCTTGTGACCACCACCAATGTGGCGGGTTGTGATGCGACCATAGGTGTTACGACCACCGGTCTTGCTTTTCTTTTCGACCAGAGCAGCAAATGGCTTGCCCTTGTGCAGGTCGTTATTAACAACCTTAACGACGTGACGACGGCCAGCAGAGGTCGGTTTAGATTTAACAATAGCCATTCTTATAACCCCTCTTATTCGCCATCGATGAAGTCGATGTCGTGACCATCAGCCAGGCAAACGTATGCCTTACGGATGTTAGAGCGCTTACCTAAGCCACGCTGAGTGCGCTTGGTTTTGCCCTTCACGTTTACGATGTTCACGCCAGTTACTTTAACTTCAAACAGCTGCTCAACGGCCTTCTTGATTTCAGGCTTAGTTGCGTCAGCCGCTACGCGGAATACAACCTGCTGAGAACCTTCAGCAACGATAGTTGCTTTCTCAGAGATGTGCGGTCCTAGCAGTACTTGATAGATGCGTCCTTGGTTCATGCTAACGCCTCCTCAATTTTCTTAAGAGCAGCGACAGTAACCAGAACTTTATCGAAGCCTACCAGACTAACAGGATCGATGCCGGCAGCGTCGCGTACGTCAACGTGAGGTACGTTACGTGCAGCCAGATACAGATTCTGCTCTACGTCTTCAGTAATCAGCAGTACATTTGCCAGCTCAAGTTCATTCAACTTAGCAACAAACTGCTTGGTCTTAGGTGCTTCTACGCTGAAGTTATCAACAACAACCAGACGCTCCTGACGAACCAGTTCGGAGAAGATGCAACGCATAGCTGCGCGGTACATTTTCTTGTTTACTTTCTGAGCATGGTTACGCGGTGCAGCTGCGAAAGTCACACCACCAGTACGCCACAGAGGACTACGAATAGTACCGGCACGTGCACGGCCAGTACCTTTTTGACGCCATGGCTTAGCACCGCCACCGCTTACAGCGGAACGGTTCTTCTGTGCCTTGGTGCCTTGACGACCACCGGCCAGGTACGCAGTAACGACCTGATGAACCAGTGATTCATTGAATTCTTTACCAAACGCCAGGTCGGAAACTTCAACAGATCCGCCAGCTCCTGCAAGATTCAGATTCATTACAAACCCCCTTAGGCGCCAGCTTTAACAGCTGATTTAACGATTACGTCGCCACCGGTGGCACCAGGGACAGCGCCCTTAACCAACAGCAGATTACGCTCAGCATCGATGCGAACAACTTCCAGGGACTGAACGGTTACACGCTCCGCACCCATGTGTCCTGCCATCTTCTTGCCTTTCCAAACGCGACCAGGAGTTTGACACTGACCAATAGAACCAGGAGCACGGTGAGAAAGTGAGTTACCGTGAGTAGCATCCTGCATGGAAAAGTTCCAACGCTTGATACCGCCCTGGAAGCCCTTACCTTTGGACTGCCCGGTTACATCAATTTTCTGACCCGCTTCGAAGCGTTCAACAGTCAGTTGATCACCAACATTAATTTCTTCGTCACCAGACAGACGAAACTCCCACAAACCACGACCTGCTTCGGTCTCAGCTTTGGCAAAGTGACCTGCCATTGCTTTAGTTACGCGGTTAGCGCGACGTGAACCTACAGTTACCTGCACAGCAGTGTAACCATCGGTATCAGCAGTCTTAACCTGAGTAACTCGGTTCGGTTCCACCTCGATGACTGTGACTGGCACTGACACACCATCTTCATTGAAGATGCGCGTCATACCTGCTTTACGTCCGATTAAACCTACAGACATTTTTCTAACCTCAATTGCCAGTTGTGTACGGGGCTTTTTACCCGCTATGGCTGCCCGTCCAGGGCATTCCACACGCAAACTAAAAGTCTGCGCATCTGTCTAATTAGCCTAAGCTAATTTGCACTTCGACACCCGCAGCAAGGTCTAGCTTCATCAGTGCGTCAACAGTTTTTTCTGTTGGCTCAACGATGTCCAGAACACGCTTGTGAGTGCGGATTTCGTACTGGTCACGTGCATCTTTGTTCACGTGTGGCGAAATCAGCACTGTAAAGCGCTCTTTGCGAGTAGGAAGTGGGATCGGACCATGCACCTGAGCTCCAGTCCGCTTAGCAGTCTCAACGATCTCCTGAGCGGAAGAGTCAATCAGGCGATGATCAAAAGCTTTCAGACGAATTCTGATTTTTTGGTTCTGCATTTCGATCACACATTTCCTAGATTGTTAAACGGCTCTATGCCGACCTAGCCCCAATTAATGGGGTAGCGCATTCTACTTAACCCCTATAGGCAAGTCAAGGCTATTTATTAACCAGTAATACCATCACCCGACTTATACATAAGGAGCCTTAATTTTGCCTGCAAGTCTGGACACTTAACCCCAACCCGCAAGCACAAAAAAAAGACCCCGAAGGGTCTTTTTTTCAGGCAAGATTATCGATTATTCGATGATCTTAGCAACAACGCCCGCACCTACTGTACGACCGCCTTCACGGATCGCAAAGCGCAGACCTTCTTCCATCGCGATTGGGTTGATCAGGGTAACATCCATCTTGATGTTATCGCCTGGCATTACCATTTCTACGCCTTCTGGAAGCTCACAAGCACCGGTGATGTCAGTTGTACGGAAGTAGAACTGCGGACGGTAGCCTTTGAAGAATGGAGTGTGACGACCACCTTCATCTTTGCTCAGTACGTATACTTCACCTTCGAAACGAGTGTGAGGAGTGATAGAACCTGGCTTAGACAGTACCTGACCACGCTCAACGTCGTCACGCTTAGTACCACGCAGCAGTGCACCGATGTTCTCACCTGCACGACCTTCGTCCAGCAGCTTACGGAACATTTCTACACCAGTACAGGTAGTAGTCTGAGTTTCGCGGATACCTACGATCTCAACTTCAGAACCAGTGTTAACGATACCACGCTCAACACGACCAGTTACTACAGTACCACGACCGGAGATTGAGAATACGTCCTCGATTGGCATCAGGAACGGCTGGTCAATTGCACGCTCTGGCTCTGGGATGTAAGAATCCAGAGTTTCAACCAGAGTCTTAACTG
>NZ_JAFIDL010000001.1:1219804-1426136 GCF_017051665.1 Aliamphritea spongicola | reverse complement strand
ACCTGATCCACCACAGCTAATTTAAAGGCAAGAGAATAATCTCGCTGAGTACGCTTAGTGATTGTTGTCATAACACTTTCCAAATTTAAGGTTAGAAAGTGTCAACCTTATTCAGGACGGGTCACAGGCACAAAAAAAGGCGCGTAAAACGCGCCTTTTTTAATCGCAGAGGTCGCTATTACTTCTTAGCTTCCATCTGAGCCCTGAACAAATCACTGATAGTGCGCAAGGGGACGTACCAGCAGTTTCAACTGGTTTTTTGAGCACAAAGTGCAGGCACAAAAAAAGGCGCGTAAAACGCGCCTTTTTTAATCGCAGAGGATGCTATTACTTCTTAGCTTCCATCTGAGCCTTGATCAGGTCACCGATAGTGGTCGGACCAGCAGTTTCAACTGGCTTCTCACTAACTGCTTTGATTGCAGCTTTTTCGTCAGCCTGGTCTTTAGCCTTAATAGACAGAGTGATCGCACGGTTACGACGATCCAGGTTAACGATCTTAGCTTCAACTTCGTCACCTTCTTTCAGGACAGCGCTCGCGTCTTCAACGCGGTCGATGCTGATGTCAGATGCTTTCAGTACGCCTTCGATGCCTTCAGCCAGCTCAACAACAGCAGCTTTAGCGTCTACAGACTTAACAGTACCGGTAACGATAGTGCCTTTTTCGTTTGCAGCAGCGTACTCAGAGAACGGATCGCTTTCCAGTTGCTTGATACCCAGAGAGATACGCTCTTTCTCAGCATCGATAGACAGGATAACGGCTTCAACTTCTTCGCTCTTCTTGTACTGACGCAGAGCTGTTTCGTTGTCAGCATCCCAAGAGATGTCAGACATGTGAACCAGACCGTCCAGATCGTTTTCCAGACCAACGAAGATACCGAAGTCAGTGATAGTCTTGATAGAGCCAGTCACTTTATCGCCAGCAGCGTACTGTTCAGCGAAAGTAGTCCATGGGTTAGCAGCACACTGCTTGATACCCAGGGAGATACGACGACGATCTTCGTCTACGTCCAGGATCATAACTTCAACAGCATCACCTACCTGTACAACCTTGGATGGGTGGATGTTCTTGTTAGTCCAGGACATTTCAGAAACGTGTACCAGACCTTCAACGCCGTCTTCGATAGATGCGAAGCAGCCGTAGTCAGTCAGGTTAGTAACGCGAGCTTCAACCTTGCTACCTGCTGGGTAACGAGCCTTGATAGACGCCCATGGATCTTCGCTCAGCTGCTTCAGACCCAGAGACAGACGGTTGTTCTCTTTGTCGAACTTGATGATCTTAACAGTGATTTCATCACCTGGAGTCAGCATGTCGCTTGGGTGAGAGATACGCTTCCAAGCCATGTCGGTGATGTGCAGCAGGCCGTCAACACCGCCCAGATCTACGAATGCACCGTAGTTGGTCAGGTTCTTAACGTAGCCCTTAACTTCCTGGCCTTCTTCCAGAGTAGCCAGCAGTTCATCGCGCTGCGCGCTGTTAGCTTCTTGCAGAACCGCACGACGGGATACAACGATGTTGTTGCGCTTCTGGTCCAGCTTGATCAGTTTGAATTCAAGCTCTTTGCCTTCCAGGTGGTCAACGTCGCGTACTGGACGCACGTCTACCAGAGAACCCGGCAGGAAGCCTTGAATGTTGTTAACGTTAACGGTGAAACCACCTTTAACCTTGCCGCTGATGTAACCTTTAACAGTTTCTTCAGCATCGAATGCACTCTGCAGTACTTCCCAAGCTTCAGAACGCTTAGCTTTTTCACGGGACAGACGCGTTTCGCCGCTGCCGTCTTCAACGCTTTCCAGAGCAACCTTAACCATGTCACCAACTTGGATTTCAAGTTCGTTAGCATCGTTCAGGAACTGGTTGCGAGCAATGATTGCTTCAGACTTCAGGCCAGCGTTAACAGTAACCCAGTCGCTATCGATATCGATAACTTCACCCATAACCAGGGTGCCTGGAGTCATATCAACGTGTTGCAGGGATTCTTCAAATAATTCAGCAAAGCTTTCGGACATGTGTATTCCTATCCAGTAAATTCCGGGAAAACAAGAACTTACTTTGGTTAGCCTGTAACGTCAGCCGGATACAGGGTCAGTTTAAGTATCTGTTTTCCGGCTGAATGGCTGACAATGGGCAGCCGGAGTACAGATATAAGGGCGGTCATTATACAGCCGCTTTAGGCAAGTAGAAAGTAGCAGGTACGATAAAAACCGTAAAAGTCCCGGGGATTTATAGCTTTTTTCAGCAATTTCAGCCCGAAACAGCTGTTTCGGACTGAGGGGCGGCGATCAGTTGGTCAGGTAGGCAAGCCGGGAGTAGAGGTTTTCTCTGCACGGCTTGGACACAACTTTAAGGTCATTCAGCAGGCCAGCAGGCATGAGTGCTTCGTTGCGGGTTTTGAAAAACTCCACGGCCAGCTGCTCTTCCTGTTTATTGTTGGCGGCAATGTCGACGCCGTTGCCGATGCAAAAGGCATAAGCGGGTAAGTGATCATTTACCACGGTATCAATCTGGCCCTGATCCAGCGCCAGTTTATTAATGGTGATAAAGCGGCGGTATTCCTGTGCAGCAGCGGCTGACATGCTTTCTATCTGGCGGCGGTTAAAGCGACGGGTTTCCGCGTGGCCTGCCAGCAGCTGCTTGATGCGGGTGTGAATCAGGGATATCTCTTCGTCAAGAGAGTAAGGCGCGTAGCGTTCATTGGTGCGCTTGTATTCTTCCAGCAGCTCAACCTGAGCCTGCAGGGTGATGACCTCAGCCTGAAGGTTGTCAATTTCCAGGCTCATTTTGCGGCGTTCGGAACGCAGCTTGGCGATGATTTTCTGATTCGGTGACAGGTTGGGGTTGGTGTCTATTGACGGGGCGAGGTGAGCATCTTCCCCTTCAAGGTCGTACCGTGAGTCTCCGGGCATGACGCTGTCGCCAAAGCTCTGCAGGCTTTTATTGTTTTCTGCCGTTTGCGCCATGAGTACGGTGTACAACATGTAGCCACCAATACTCAGCAGGATCAGCAATAAAGGTATTCCGATAATCAGTGCCAGCTTGTTTTTGCTCAAGGACATATGCCTTCCCCGGTAGGTGTATGGTCTGTAACAAAATGTGCGGCGGATGCCTGGCCAGGCTTATTGTCTGGCCAGCAGTTTCTTATAGGTAACAGAAATTACATCCAGCAGTATTCTTCCTGTTTCGGCCAGAATGGCTTCAGCTTCAGGATTAATTATCCGGCCCTGGTCATCTTTCTCCAGTGTATCTTCAAGATCGGAGAGTTTGTCCAGTGCTGGTAACTGCTTGGCGGACCGGCGCTGATTCTCAATGTCCAGTTGCCATGCTTCAGAGGCATCACGTTCAGCCTGAAGCATTGCTTCGTTGAGAGTGATCAGGTTGTCGTTTTTGATTTCAGTAATCCGGTCGATCTGAGCCTGCATGTAACGGAAGTCCGGATCAGTTTTGATACGGGCTTTGTGACGGGCTGTCAGTTCCGGCAGCGTGCTGCTCAGGCTGATGAACTGACGGTGCGGTATGGGGTGTACCTGATCCCATGGCAGGGCGCCGTCCAGTGCGCTTTCGCCGATTTCTTCCATGTCATACAGGGAAGGGAAGCGGATATCAGGCACAACGCCTTTGTGCTGTGTACTGTCACCGGAGATGCGGTAGAACTTGGCGTGGGTCAGCTTTAACTGGCCCTGACGTAAAGGCGACAGTGTCTGTACGGTACCTTTACCGAAGGTCTGGTTGCCGACGATGATGCCGCGCTGGTAGTCCTGAATGGCACCGGCGAAGATTTCAGAGGCTGAAGCGCTCAGGCGGTTTACCAGTACAGCCATCGGGCCGTGGTAGACAACCTTCGGGTTGGAGTCCTGCAGAATGTTAACCCGACCCTGCTGGTCGCGGATCTGGACAGTCGGGCCCCGGTTGATAAACAGGCCAACCAGTTCGTTGGCTTCACGCAGTGAGCCGCCGCCATTATCACGCAGGTCGACAATCAGGCCGTCAATTTTGTCTTCACGCTGCAGCTCTTTGATCAGCCTTTCAACATCACGGGTGGTGCTCTTGTAGTTGGAGTCACCGGATTTCAGAGCGTTGAAATCAATATAGAAGGTTGGAATGCTGATTACACCAAGGCGGTAAGTGCTGCCGTCTCTGTCCAGTTCAATGACGCGCTTCTGAGCAGACTGTTCTTCCAGTTTTACTTTGTTGCGGATGATTGAAACGATCCGGCGGGTGCCGTCTTCAGCATCAGCAGGGATAACTTCCAGGCGTACGGTGGTGCCTTTGGGGCCGCGGATCAGGGCAACTACTTCATCAAGCCGCCAGCCGATAATGTCCTGAATTTCACCGCTTGCGCCCTGGCCAACGCCCACAATGACATCAGAGGTTTTAATCTGGCCGGTCTTTTCAGCCGGCCCGGCAGGTACCAGGCGGACGATTTTGGTGTTTTCGTTTTCCGTTTGCAGGACTGCCCCGATGCCTTCCAGTGAAAGGCTCATATTGATATTGAAGTTCTCAGAGCGCCGTGGTGAAAAGTACTGGGTGTGCGGGTCAAACTGCTGGGCAAACGCGTTCGCGTAACTCTGGAATACGTCTTCCGGGTTGGTCTGTTCCACCCGGGTAAGCTGATTTTTATAACGGTTAAGCAGGGTTTCCTTGGCGTCGGCAATATCCTTGCCGGCCAGTTTCAGGTTCAGCAATGTGCTTTTCAGACGTTTGCGCCAGAACTCATCCATTTCCGCTTTGCTGGTAGTCCACTGGCTGTTTGTGCGATCCGTCATCAGAGATTCGTCAACGGTAAAGTCGATTTCCATGTCCGGGCTTTCCAGCTTATCTATAAGGTAAGTCAGACGTTCGGTGATGCGTTGCTGATAGCGGTTAAAAATTTCAAAGCCTGCATCCAGATTGCCGGCTTTAATCTGGTCATCAAGCAGGGTGCGGTAGGGTTCGAAGCTTTTGATATCGTCCGCGAAAAAATATGCTTTGCTGGGATCAAGATTATCGACAAAGCTGTCCAGAACTTTGCTGGAAAGGGAGTCATCGACATCAATGTCGGAGTAGTGATCATCGACCAGGGAGCTGGCTATATCACGGATGACCTGGCTGTGAACCGGCTCGGGTGTCAGTTGCGGGCTGACGGCAGCCTGAGCGGACAGGCTGCTCAGAAGCAGGATCAGGCCACCAAAGGCGGCTTGTTTAACGTGCGTAACTAACTGGCTGGTGCTCAAGGTCAATATTCCTGTATAGCTTCAACTATAACTTTTAACAAAGTGAACCCATTAATTGTGGCCTTAACCATTGTGGTTGTCAGGTAATGGTTTCTTACTGCTTAAGACCTGTAAACCGTTTTTTAGGTTCCCTAAGTTTTAACTTTGGTTTCGAGTGTAGTCTCCGCCTGTGCCGATGTAAATTCAATCACTTACTGATATAGAATATCAATTTCCTCTGGCAGAACGCAGTTAATGCACTCATCATGGGTAGCCATCGTGTCATGGCTACTGCAAACTGATACGCTGGCAGGGTAAGTTTAGTTCTCAGTAAAGTGTCGGTATTCCGGGCGCTTTTATCAGGGTAAATATGTTTAGACAGATTAAGTATGCTGCGGTCATCAGTGTTATCAGCAGTGTTATGCTGCTGGCTGGCTGTGGTGAAGATCAGAATGAGGCTGAATTCCGGCGTCAGCTGATCGAAAAAGCACTGAACGATGATGTAAAAAAGGAAGGCGTGGCTTTTCTGGCTGAAAACCGGCAGCAGCCCGGGGTTCAGGAAACGGAAGACGGGCTTCAGTACCTGGTTATACAGCCTGGCAATGGCGATAAGCCCCAGCTGCAGGACAGTGTAAAGGTGCATTATCAGGGATGGCGAGTTGATGGTGAACTGTTTGAAAGCACGCTTGAACAGAATGAACCGTCAGAATTTCCTTTGAGTGGGGTTGTTAAAGGTTGGCGTAAAGCGTTACTGATGATGCCAGCCGGTGCCAAATGGAAAATCTTTTTACCTTCTGAGCTGGCGTACGGTGCGATTAGTCCGAATGAAAAAATACCGGCTAACTCGGCGCTGATTTTTGAAATTGAATTACTGGAGATAGTGCCTGCACAGCAGGTGGAATGATTATGCTTAAGAATGAATTTAATCAACGGCTATTTGAGTTTTTAGCGGCGTCTCCGACACCTTTTCATGCGGTCAGCGAAATGCGCGGCAGGCTGCAGGAAGCCGGCTTTGTTGAGCTGGAAGAGCAAAACGCCTGGTCTGTGAAGGCCGGTGGCCGGTATTTTCTGGTCAGAAATGATTCCGCCATTGTTGCCTGGCAGATGCCGGCGGATGGTGGCTTGCCGGAGCGCGGATTCCGGATGGTCGGGGCGCATACTGACAGCCCGTGTCTGCGGGTAAAGCCTAACCCGGTGTTGCTACGTCAGGGGTGTGTCAATCTTGGGGTTGAGGTGTATGGCGGTGTGTTATTGAACCCGTGGTTTGACCGTGATTTATCCCTGGCTGGCCGTGTCAGCTATCTGGCAAAGAATGGTGAAGTTTGCAGTGCGCTGATTAATTTTGTGAAGCCTATCGCCATTATTCCAAGTCTTGCGATTCATCTGGACCGTACCGCAAACAGCGAGCGCAGTGTGAATCCTCAGACAGATATTCCGCCATTGCTGGCGCAGGTGCAGGTTGACGGGGATGAGTTTGATTTCCGGGCGATGCTGAAAGCTGAGCTGGCCCGTGAAGACATTGATGATGTCGATAAAATTCTCGACTATGAGCTGAGCTTCTATGATGTGCAGGGTGGCGGATATGTTGGCCTGAATGAAGAATTTATAGCGTCGGCGCGGTTGGATAATCTGCTTAGCTGCTTTATCGGGCTTGAAGCACTGATTGAGTCTGATTCAGAAGAAGGGGCGCTGCTAATCTGCAATGATCATGAGGAAGTAGGCAGTCTGAGTGCCTGTGGTGCACAGGGGCCAATGCTGATGAACTTGCTGGAGCGTTTACTGCCGGATAATGAGCTGCGTAACCGTGCGTTGGCGAATTCAATGATGGTTTCTGCAGATAATGCCCACGCTGTGCATCCTAATTTTGCTGATAAGCATGATGCCAATCATGGTCCGAAGCTGAATGCCGGCCCGGTGATTAAGATCAATAATAATCAGCGTTATGCGACTAACAGTGAAACGGCTGCTATTTTCAGAAATCTGGCGGATCTGGAAGATGTACCTGTGCAAAGCTTTGTTGTACGTACGGATATGGGCTGCGGCAGCACCATTGGGCCGATTACATCCGGTGAGCTGGGTGTGAAAACCATTGATGTGGGGGCGCCTCAGTATGCCATGCATTCTATCCGGGAAATCTGTGGCAGTGATGATGCGGTGAATCTTGCCCGTATTCTGCAGCGTTTCTACCGTCTGGAGAAAATCTGACAGTTAATGCTTTTCAGATATTTGAGAAACCGCCTTTGGGCGGTTTTTTGTTGTCTGCAGTTTGTCTTGAGAGATGTATGGCGGGCGGATTGAAAGCGCGATGTTGTCTTGCTGCGCTCAACTCGAACCTACGACCCTCTGGTCTCAAACCAGATGCGCTACCAGACTGCGCTATGACCTGATGACTAGTTGTTTATACACGGCTGTGTGTTGAGGTGTCACTTCAAGAGAGTGATCGGGGCAGTAGGATGACCATCGCAAAGAGCGCGATGTTGTTTTGCTTCGCTTAACTCAAACCTAAGGTGAGTCGTTTTAGTCAGAGGAGATTTGAAAATAAGAAATAAGTGGTCGGGGCAGCAGGATTCGAACCTACGACCCTCTGGTCCCAAACCAGATGCGCTACCAGACTGCGCTATGCCCCGATGATGATAAGCTGTTTATACACGGCTGCGTGTTGAGGTATCTCTTCAAGAGAGTGGTCGGGGCAGCAGGATTCGAACCTACGACCCTCTGGTCCCAAACCAGATGCGCTACCAGACTGCGCTATGCCCCGATGATGATTAGCTGTTTATACACGGCTGCGTGTTGAGAAGTGGTCGGGGCAGCAGGATTCGAACCTACGACCCTCTGGTCCCAAACCAGATGCGCTACCAGACTGCGCTATGCCCCGATCGTATTTGGCTGTTTAGACACTGGCCAGTGTATTAGAAGATCCACTTTTAGAAAGTGGTCGGGGCAGCAGGATTCGAACCTACGACCCTCTGGTCCCAAACCAGATGCGCTACCAGACTGCGCTATGCCCCGTCTTCTTTATTCTGATGGCTCCTCGAGCTGGACTCGAACCAGCGACCAATAGATTAACAGTCTACTGCTCTACCAACTGAGCTATCGAGGAATGTTATCCATCAAAACGTTACTAATTAAAGCAGTAATTGGCTCCTCGAGCTGGACTCGAACCAGCGACCAATAGATTAACAGTCTACTGCTCTACCAACTGAGCTATCGAGGAACTGCTTAACTAGTGGCGGCGTATGTTAATGATCAGCCCTATGGGCGTCAAGCACTTACGTTAAAAAGTTTTTCATTCAGCATAAATAATGGTTTGCGCGGTTTTATGTCTGCGCCGGAAGCGGCATTTTCCGGGCTTTTAATAAGCTGCCTTAAATCAGAGAAACACTTTATGAGAACACAAAATACCCTTGCCAGAGTTTCGGTGTGCGGCGTATTTCTGTATAACGTGGAGTTTGAGCGGGGTTTATTCTCCTGCGGATGTGAAGATTGGCTTGCTAGGACTTAGTTATATGACGATGATTCCCGGAAAAGATGCGCCTTTAGAGGAGTCGATTGAAAAAATGTCTGCTCAGTTAGAGGCTCTGGGCTTCGATATAGAGCAGGCACAATGGCTGAATCCTGTCCCGAATGTCTGGTCTGTGCTGATCCGAGACCGTAACTGTCCACTTTTATTTACCAATGGTAAGGGCGCCAGTAAAGAAGCTGCACTGGCCAGCGCGCTGGGTGAGTATTTTGAGCGTCTGAGCTGTAACTCTTTCTTTACCGATTATTATCTGGGCCAGGAAGTGGCAGAAGGGGATTTCGTTCACTATCCGAATGAGCGCTGGTTCGATGTCAGCGGTGAAGAAATCCCGGACGGTCTGTTCGATGAGCCGACGTTGCAGCATTACAACCTGCATGATGATCTGACTGCCCCTGGCCTGATTGATACCAACTCAGGTAACAGTGGACGGGGTATCTGCGCGATACCCTTTACCCGTCAGCGCACTGGTGATGAAGTCTGGATTCCTGTGAACATCATCGGCAACCTCTATATCAGTAATGGTGCTGCCGCCGGTAACAGTGTGGCAGAAGCACGAGTACAGGCGCTGTCGGAAATCTTTGAGCGTCATATTAAAAACACCATTATTACGTCCGGTATCAGTTTGCCGGAAATCCCTGAACATATTATCAACCGCTACCCGCAGGTGGTGGATGCACTTAATGCATTGCGTGATTACGGCTATGTTGTGCTGGTGCGGGATGCGTCGCTGGGTGGCAAGTACCCGATGGTCAATGTAACCCTGATTAATCCGGATGACGGCGGTTGTTGTGCTTCATTCGGTGCGCATCCTAAGTTTGAAGTGGCGCTGGAGCGGACGGTTACTGAGTTGTTGCGGGGCAGGGCCCTGAATTCACTGGCAGATTTTCCGTCTCCAAGTTTTAATCTGGCCGACGTGGCGGATTCGCAGAACCTTGAAGCGCATTTTATTGATTCCAGCGGCGTGGTGGCCTGGGACCTTTTCTCCCGGGATACGGACTATGAGTTTGTTGAATGGAACGTGGAAGGTGACAGCCAGGCAGAGTTCGAACATCTGTGTAACCTGATC
The DNA here is from genome assembly GCF_017051665.1 of Aliamphritea spongicola. NCBI lineage: Bacteria > Pseudomonadati > Pseudomonadota > Gammaproteobacteria > Oceanospirillales > Oceanospirillaceae > Aliamphritea > Aliamphritea spongicola. The sequence goes on along the minus strand of NZ_JAFIDL010000001.1, from coordinate 1,416,363 downwards.
CATAAAGTGGATATGGATATTTACATTGCCGATTACGAGCACCTGAATGTATATACCTGCCGGATCATTGTGCCGGGCATGTCCGAGATTTACCCGGTGGATGATCTGGTATCGAACAATAACAATGCCGGGGTTGAGTACCGTGAAGGGTTGCTGGATCTGGCGAACTTCGATAAAGATCAAGGGGCTGATTTACTGGTCGATCTGAATACCGAAGGGTTTGATGATAAGCAGCTGGTCGCTGAGCTGATTGGTATTGTGGCGGACAAAGGCACTGCCTGGAGTACTCTGCGGGTTGGCGAACTGAAATGTTTGCTGCACCTGCAGCAGGGGAACCTGGCGGATGCGCTGGACTGGTGTCACTGGCAGTTGGAAAACGCCCGGTTACAGGAGTCTCGTGAGGCGCTGTACCGGTGTCTGTATCAGTGCCTGCAGTTTACGCTGGATGCTGAGCGGGACTTTGCTGACTATAGCGGTCTGCTTGAGCAGGTATATGGTCAGGCACTGATGGAACGGGTATCTGAAATGCTTGCCGGTGAACGGATTTTCAGAGATTTTCCTGCCAGTACTTTAAGTCTTGAAGGCTTTACCACCCATCAGAAAATGCTTGAAGTGTATGACCGCTTGCAGTCTGCGAAGCGGGCTGCAGGCTGACATTTAACCAGCCCTGAATCGCTGTTTTTTCTGAAAAGGCCGTTTTCCCCAAAACGGCCTTTTTGCTACTTGGTCAGGCGGTTTATTTCCGTTATTATCTTCGGCTATTTTATGCTTTTGTCTGGCTGTGTTTTCTGGCTTTTTAAGCCTGTTCTTTGCTTACCAAGAGCGTTGACCTTAGTTAATGTCAGGCATTCAGTATGTCTGTCAGGAGATTTGATTCTCGATGCTTTTTAACAAGCTTCCCGAAGACCTGTTCCTGCCTCTTGCCGGGCAGAACCGTCAAATCTATCAGGCGGTATTGCTCGACCTTGCTGATCAGTTCTTTGATGAAGATCTGGTTGATCCCTTTGTACCGAAAGATCTGATCCGCTCTTCCATTGAAGACACCGTTGTTAAGCTGGGTGTACGCCGCTGGGAACCGGAAGAGAATGATTCGGAAGCCGAGCAGGAAGCGCCCCGTTCCACCGCTGAATATACCAGCCGGATTTATCGCCGTTTAGTTGTTACTGGCTGGCTGGAAGAAGAGCAGCGCATTTACCGTACCTTTGTGCTGCTGTCGCCGGCGAACAGTTACCTGTTACGGACACTGGTATCGATCAATAATCTGGAAAAACGCAGCTACGGTGGCGCGGTACTGAACGTACTGAGCTCGCTGGAAGCGGCCATCAAGGATCCGGCCGGCCGGGGGATTACCCTGCAGGAAGCGGCGCAGACGGCGTCTGACTTCAGTGCCCACCTGACGGACATGATGCTCGGCCTGCGGGAGCTGAAAATCAGCCTGGCGGCCACCAAGAATCCGCAGGAAATTGTGCGTAACTTCTTCGATCACTTCGTAGCGCACATTCTGGTTTCCGATTACAAAACCCTGAAGACAAAGAACAACCCGTTCCGTTTCCGCCGTCAGATTCTCACGCAGCTGCGTGAACTGCAGTTTGATACGCCGAAAGTGGCGTTGCTGAGTACCCATTACCAGGAACAGTTCGAAACCAGTTATGACGACGCCGAAGCCATGGTGCACAGTCATATCAACCGTATTATCCGGATTTTTGAGTCGGTGGATCAGCGTCTGGCGACCATCGATGACTTCCGTTACCGCCTGGAAAAACGTGTGGCGGATACCGTTCGGTACATGGATAAAACCACGCCGGGTATGAGTGCGCGCTTGTCCCGGGTGATTACCGATGCTGCCCAGCTGGATCAGCGTAAGATACCGAAGCTGGAAACCCTTGAGGAAACCGGTTTTCTGGCACCGGGCAGTGTCCGTTCGCCGATCCGTCGCCGGGTGGCAACCAAGCCGCGGGTTATTCAGCAGGAAATCATTGATCCGCGGGTGCTGGAAATGCGCCAGCTGTTTAAAGAGTACAAGGCCCGCCGGGAAGTACGCCCGGAAAAGATCGAAGATTATATCGAGCGTCACCTGCTGGGCGAGACACAGATCTCCGCCGGTCAGTTCACGATCGACAGCATCGAAGACTACATCTGCTTCAGTTATCTGAGGCACATGCGTTCCCTGGGTAAGAAGGGACGCACTACCGCTAATAAATACGATATTCAGTTCAGCGATAAATATGTCAATGTCGCCGATATGGTTGAGTGTCGCGACTTCAGTATTCAGAGACGATAAACATGTTAGGTGATCTGCAGAAAATCATTGCCCGCAGCGATCAGTATCAGGAAGAGGACTTCGTGCATGCTGCCAATCTGCTGCTGGTGAATCAGTTTTTATACGCTGAGCGTTCAGGCCACCGTGACAGTTACTTTCTGGTAGCGTCGCATGTGGATTATTTTACCAACCTGTTTGCCGCACTGGGCTGGTCATTTGTGTATCAGCCGGATGAGGCCTTCCTGGGGATTTTGCCGCAGGGCGATGAGCGTTTCATGCGCCTGAAGCTGGATGAATCCTTCTTCCTGCTGTGCCTGCGCCAGCAGTATGAAGAGAAGCTGGAAGCCTTTGAGGTTGAAGGCGGGCGTGCCTACATCACCTCGAATGACTTACTGACGGTGTATGAAAACCTCACCGGCAAAGACATTCCGAATGAAACCCGCTTAAAGGAAATTCTGTCGCTGTTCAGCCGTCATGGTGTGATTGAGCGGGGCAAGCCCCACGAGACAGACCCGAAAAACATTCCGCTGACCATTAACCCGACCATCCGTCAGGTGGTAGTGGAAGACTTTATCGGCCAGCTTGAAGCTCTGTGTGAAGATGCCGAACAAACTCCGGCTGCAGCAGAGACAACTGAAGCCGCAGCGGATGAAAAACCGGCGGAAGAGGTGACGGAGAGTGTGGCTGCAGAAGCATCAGCTGAAGCAGAACAGCCCGCAGAAGTCGCGTCTGAAGATGAGCAGGCGAGCCCGCTGACTGAAGAGGTAACCCCGGAGGAGCCGGTACAATGAAACAGTTAAATCGCATCGTACTGGTTAACTGGTATGTTCTGGGTGCCGTAGAGGTACCGATCAAAGGTAACGTCGCGGTCGTCGGGCCAAACGGTTCCGGTAAATCATCGCTGCTGGATGCCATCCAGACCGTGCTGATGGGCGGTAACAAGCGTTACCTGAGCTTCAATGCCAGCGCCGGTGACAAGAGTGAGCGTAGCCTGCGGACTTACTGTCTGGGCTTTATGGATGACTCGGGTAAGAAAGACAACGCCCGTCAGGACTCCATCAGCTATCTGGCCCTGAGCTTCTACGACACCGAAACCGGCAAGGAAACCTGTGTCGGTCTGGCCATCAGTGCCTCGCTGTCATCCCCGGAAGAAGAGATTCTGGGCCGTTTCATCCTGCCTGATTTTTCCGTCAGCCTGGAAGACTTCACCGATAAGAAAGACGGCGGCCGTCTGCCGAAAGAATGGCCGGAAGTGCGTGAGAGCCTGCTGAAGCAGTGTCCGGATATGAAGCTGGAAAAACGTGCCAGCCGCTTTATCCGTGAACTGGTCACCGAACTCAGCTATGACCCGCAAATGCCGAACGACGACGAGAAGTTTGTGAAGAACTTCCGTAACGCTCTGAAGTTTGTGCCGATCAATAGCCCGACCCGTTTTATCCGTGAATTCGTACTGGATGAAAACATCGTTCACGTAGGCGCGTTCCGTAAATCCCTGGACGAATACCGGGTGATGGAACAGAAAACCCGTGAAGTGGCCAACCGTATTGGCGAACTGGAAAAGGTTCAGGAACAGTGCAAAGGCATTCACCGCAACGTTAAAAACTCGGCGGAATACGAGTGGGTGGTGCACGAGACCCGTTTTGAACACGCTGACCTGAAGAAAGAAGGTGCCCAGGACCGTCTGGAAGCCAATCAGGAAAAAGAAACCCAGTTACAGTCAGATCTGGAAGCCAACAGCGAACAGCTGAATACGGTAATGCAGAATCTGGCGGAAGCCCGCGCGGAACTGAATAACACCGACAGCGCCCACAAGGTTAAAGCACTGGAAAACTCCATCGACGCCAAGCAGCACGAGCTGAATGTGGTTAAAGAGAAGATCCAGAACGTTTACAGCCTGCTCCGTTCCACCGTGACCTTCTCTAACTTCCAGCAGTTCCTGCCTTCAAGCTTTATTCCTGTGGTTCAGGAATCCGTTGCCCTGTGGCGCTCCGGCGAAGACATGATGGCGGAAGCCTGGCCGCTGGAACCGGTGAATGTGGATAACAACCTTGAGAAACTTAAGGGCAGCATCGACGAAGTACGCCGGGAGATTTCCCGTCGGTTTGAAGCATCGGTGATTCGCATGAATGAACTGCGTACCGAGATTCAGAACCAGCGCAGTGCCGTTGAACAACTGAAAGAAGGCCGCGCACCGTTACGCCGTAACACCCGTGAGCTGATGCAGCTGCTGGGGGATTACGGCATTGAGTCCACCCCGATCTGTGAGCTGGTGGATATCAACGATGAGAAATGGCGCATTGCCATCGAGAGTTTCCTGGGCGCACGCCGTGAAGCGCTGATTGTTGACCCGGACCGGGTGAAAGAAGCAATTACTCTGTACCGCCGTAAAGGTCGTCACCTGAAAGGCTGCCGGATCGTTAACACCACCAAAAGCCATGAGTGGCTGAATCGGAGCAAGCCAAACTCGCTGGCTGAGTTTGTTGACTGTCAGACCGACGATGCCAAGGCGTACATGAACCGTGCGCTGGGTGCGGTGATTGCGGTGGAAACCGAAGCGGAGCTTATCCGTCAGGAGCGGGCACTGACTTACGACTGCATGTTGCAGACCGAAGGTACCACCACGGCTATCCGTGAAGAAACCCCGATGCTGGGCAGCGGCGGCGGTCGCCGTCAGCATCAGCTGCAGCAGCAAGGCCGTCAGGTTGATGAAATGATGGCTGAGTTCAGCGTGCTGAACAAAGACCATGAAGACCTGGATAACCTGAAAGAAAATCTGGTACGTATGACTACCGGCCTGACCGGTGTGGGCGAGCGGGTCTTCGATTTGGCTAACCAGCGTGACATGCTGCACAGTGAAATTGACGGTTACCGTCAGGGCATTACCGACCTGCGTAATCAGGACGACAGCGGCGTGCAGCAGCGCATTTCTGATCTGGTGAACGAACAGAAGCAGGCACAGGATCAGCAGAAGAAGCTGATGGACAAGCTGCAGACCACCCGTACCAGCCTGATTAAAGACAACGCGTCACTGGAACTGCTGGATAAAGAATTGGTAGAGCACGCTGCGGCCCGGGCCAAGTGTGAAGAAGATGCTAACTTCGACGCTCAGTCTGCCCAGGAAAAACGTGATTACATGGATGAGTCCTGCTCCGGCGATCTGGACCGGATCATCTTTGAATCTGCTAAGAAGGCTCAGTCTGAACTGGGTCTGATTGAGAAGAAAAAGAACTCTGTCCGTGACGGTGTGGCTCAGTACAAGGCCCGTTACCACGGTTCCGGCCTGAGCCATCAGGAACTGGATAAGGTTACCCCGGACTCGACTCACGAACAGCTGGAACGTTTCGTTAACGATACCATTCAGTCCCTGCGTGACAGTGAGCTGGCGGAATACACCGAAAAAGCTGAGCGCGCCCGTCTGGAAGCAGAAACCTCATTCCGTTCTGACTTCGTGGCTCACCTGAAAGATCAGATCGATAAGATTAAAGAACTGATCCGCGAACTGAACGCCCACCTGAAGAACCGTCCGTTCCACAAAGAACGGTATGGTTTTGAAATGACGCCGAACCCGGAACTGAAAGATATTCTGGAGCTGGTGGAAGCCTATACCAAGATGGATCAGGCTAATGTAGGCAGCCTGTTTGATCTGCAGCATGATGAAGACAAACCGCATCAGGATGCACTGGCGAAGATCCATGAAGTACTGAAGGACGAAGGTGAAAGCAGCCTGCTGCAGGACTACCGTAACTTCTATAACTTCGAACTGGTGATCAAGGATCTGGACGGTAACCGCAAGACCACCCTGAGTCAGCGGATCAAGACCGGTTCCGGTGGTGAGCACCAGGTACCATTCTACGTGGCAATTGCGGCCGCGATGGGTGCAACTTACCGTCTGCGCGACAGCGCCGATGGCGTGACCATGGGCGGTTTCAGCCTGTCGGTATTCGATGAAGCGTTCAACAAGCTGGATGCTGAGAATACTCAGACATCACTGGGCTTCATGAGCGATCTGGGTCTGCAGACGCTGATTGCTGCGCCGGATGATAAGTACTCACTGATGGCGACCACCATGGATACGGTTATTAACGTATGCCGTGATGGCCGGGTGGTGGATATTGACGTTGAATTCCCGACCCCGAAGGGTAAAGAGTTGCTTAACTCGGATAACCCGTACCGTCTGGCTGCGAAAAATGCGGCTGAGTCTGAAACTGAAGAAGTTGGTGAACTGGAACCTGCCTAGGTTCCGGTTACCGGAAAACAGTTAAGGGATCAGTGATCCAGATTGTGCCAGTGGGAACCCCGCTGGTGCATTCTGGGCTCAGGCTGATTCAGGTTTGGCCGCAGGCTGTAACGGGGCTGGCCTTTGTGGAAAATACGCAGGTGAAAGGGCGTATTTGCCAGGCTTACCGGGCGTACCTGCCATTCATGCGGTGCATTCAGCAAATCCAGCAGTAAGGTTTTTGGGCTGATAACGGCGGCACTAACGGTTTGATGATTGCCGGGCAGTGCCAGCTGCTGATTCTCCAGATGGCTGAATTGCTGATTCGCCAGTAACCGGCACACCCCTGCAATATTCCATACTTCAGGTAAGCGTTGCATAGGGCTGAGCAGGCCCATGTGGGATGGCGAGACAATATTCTTATCTTTAGAGAAGAATTTTCTCACGGTCAGATCCGTGTGCGCTTTAAGGAGCGAGTTATCCCGAACGTTGCCGTTGAAATCCACCTGGTTCAGCCCGTCAATCATCAGCTGCAGATTGAAATCACAGGCCTTGATAAACCGCCATGCTGGCTCCATTGATGTTCTTGAACCTATGCTGTATTTCAGAGCAGCCTTACCGTTGCGGGTTTTGCCTTCCAGCAGGGTGATCAGCAGATACGTGGTCTGAAAGTCCACCAGGGCTTCCGGGGAGGCAATAAAGCAGTACGGCTGTTCCCGCTGGCAAAAGCTGATCCAGGCATCGCGGTCATTCAGATGAGGCAGGTGGCGGATATTCATTGATAGCGGGATATTCAAACGACAGTATAATCCCCGCAGTATACCAAGTTGGAGACTCTATGAAATTAATTAATCGTTCGGCGTTTTCCCTGTTGCCGAAACAGCCCTTTGCTGACTGGGCTAACGCGCAGGCTGCGGATGAACTGAATGCGCCGATGAGCCTGGAAGACCATCGCCGTGAAGCCAGTGTTTATATGGTGGATGAGTTTCAGGAAGAGACCGATATCAGCCGTCTGTTGCAACAGCATTTTGCCGCCATGTTTGAAAATGAGCTGGCCGCCTGGGATGAGTTTGGCGATGACTGGCCGTCTGACCGCAGTTTTGAAGCCTTTCAGCAGTGGTTTGATGTGACCCCGCAGGTGATCGCGGTGGATCTGTCTGCGCAGCCTTTAATGCTGGCGCCTTTAACTGACTGATTTTGCGCGGCTAACACACAGTTGTTTGGCTTTTTCCGGGGCGATGGCTCAGGTAATATGCAGACAGATGCCAGAAGTGAGTTGATATTTCCTATGCCTATGCAATTTTCTGCCAAAGACCGTTTGTCCGAACATCCGTTACGGCAAGAACTGTACGCTGAGATGCATTCCCGGCCGTTCCGGGTGATTAATACCCCGGCGCGGATCAGCCATCTGGTGATCATGTGTGATGAGTCACAGAAAAAGTCCCAGTATCAGCATCTGCTGACACTGTGTGACGCCTATGACGTAACGCCGCCGGATCAGGACGTCGCATTTTTCCAGATGGACCTGAACGGTTTGCAGATGCGCCGTGAAAAACACCTGGAGTTTATTGCCTATACCTTTACCAGCCGTTGTGACGATGTGAATGCCCCCTTTGCTCACAGCTGCATCGGTGGTTTGCCGGAAGAGTGGCTGGCCGGGCTGGAAGGGCAGGTGGTTACCGCCTTTCATGTCACCGTATTGGATGTATCTGAATCCGGTGAACCGGATATTCCGCAGGTGAAGCAATACTTCGACGACATGCGCTTGATTGGCAGTCAGCCCTCGCAGGGGGCGGTACAGGTCTGGACTACCTATCAGCTGCATGACGATGGCTACGGCCGTTTTCTGGTCTATAACCGTGAGATGAGTGCCAGCCAGTTAGGCCGTCTGGTACAGCGTCTGGTGGAAATTGAAACCTACCGTCTGATGACCCTGCTGGGATTGCCGCTGGCCCGTTCGATCAGTCCGCAGTTGCGGCAGATGGATTTGCGGCTGGCAGAACTGACCCAGACTCTGGCACAGGGAGAGCAACAGGAAGGCTTTGATGATGCTCAGGATCTGCTGGGCCGGCTGACGGACATTGCCTCGCAGGTTGAAGCTTACCGTGCCCAGTCCACATTCCGTTTTAATGCCACTCAGGCATACCAGACCATCATGTTTAATAACATTGATGAACTGCGTGAAGATGAAGTATCCGGTCACCTGACCTTACAGGAATTCATTGGCCGGCGGGTTGGCCCGGCGGTTAAAACCTGCGAATCAGTTGCCGCCCGTCTTGAAGACCTGTCGCGCCGGATCGACCGGGTCAGTGACATGCTGCGAACTCAGGTTGATCTGTCGATTCAGGGACAGAATCAGGAACTGCTCAGTTCCATGGACCGGCGTTCAAAAATCCAGCTGATGATGCAGCACACCGTTGAAGGGTTATCGGTTGCGGCGATCAGTTACTACACCATCGGGCTGGTAAAAATATTTCTTGGGGTGCTGTACGATCAGGGTATCTCATTCGATAAAAGTTTGGCGCTGGGGATCTCCATGCCACTGGTAATCATTGTGGTTGCCTGGCTGACCCGGCGTATACATTCGAAATTCAATAAGCTGGCTGATGACCCGGAATCTTCCCGGTCAGGCCACGGGTAAAGGTGTGAAATGACACAAACTATTGCTGCACAGATTGAATCTATGTTGCGTGATTCGCTGGATGTAGACCAACTGTACATTGAAAACGAAAGCCACATGCACAGTGGTCCGGCAACCGACAGCCATTTTAAGGTGGCAATTGTCTCTGATGACTTCACCGGTAAGCGTCTGGTTGCCCGCCATCAGATGGTCTACAAAGCGGTGGACAGTCTGATGAATAATCCGATTCATGCGTTCTCAATGCACCTGTATACCCGTCAGGAGTGGATCGATAAAAACGGCGAGATTCCACTCTCGCCTAACTGCATGGGCGGCTCTAAATAAAGGCTCTAAATAAAGGCTCTAAATAAAGGCTCTAAATAAAGGCTCTGTGAAAGCGCTCGGGTTCAGCCTCAGCGCTTTTTTTGTGTCTGAATTCTTACGTCAGGATTGATAAGAAAAGGTGAGAAGATAGTTGATAAGCATCAATGTTTTTCTTTTGCTGCAGCGCGATAGTTAAGTCATCAAAAGCCTCAGGCAAAGGGAACGAAAAATGAGCATTGAGCACCACGATCTGATCCACGAACTTCCGGAATATCGCCAGCGTATCCACGATTTAAAAATGAGTAATACGCATTTTTCCCGGCTGTTTGACGAGTACCATATTGTCACCAAAGAAGTTGAGCGTATGGAAACCCTCACTGAGCCGGTCTGTACCGAAACCGAAAATGCCCGTAAAGCGAAGCGTCTGCACCTGAAAGATCAGCTGTTTGCGATGCTGACGGCGGAATCGGTTTAACACCTGAGTACGCCGAATACTGATTTCGTCATAAAACCCGCTTTATTGCGGGTTTTTTTATATTTATAGTGTGAGGAAAGGTTATTTATATTTGTAGGATTTGTTAATGCATTCAAGCGGTTACAACTGGCGCTATATTTTTTCCATCGCCCGTGAATATAAGCCAGAACTGATCAAGGCTAATCTGATTGCGCTGGTGGCGACCATTGCCAGTGTGCCTTTGCCACTGCTGATGCCATTACTGGTCGATGAAGTATTACTGGGGCAGCCCGCAACCCTGGTGGAAATCTGTCAGCAGCTGTTTCCGGAATCCTGGCAGGGGGCTGTACTCTACATCACTGCAATACTGGTGCTGACTATCATCCTGCGGTGTATCGCGCTGGTGCTGAACGTCTGGCAGGGCCGGCAATTTACCCACATATCCAAAGAAGTAGTCTTCCGCATCCGTCAGGGTCTGCTGCAAAAGCTTAAACGCATTTCCATGGCGAAATATGAAACCCTGGGCAGCGGTAAGGTCAGCAATCACTTTGTGGTGGATCTGGATACCATTGATCAGTTTGTCGGTACGTCGCTGAGTAAGCTGCTGCTGGCAGGGCTGACCATTGCCGGTACCGCCGTGGTGCTGCTGTGGATGCACTGGCAACTGGCACTGTTCATCCTGCTTCTGAATCCCATCGTGGTGTATTTCACCATGGTGTTGGGAAAACGGGTGAAAGAGCTCAAGAAAGATGAAAATGCTGCCTATGGTGCATTTCAGAGTTCCCTGATTGAAGTGCTGGAAGGCATTTACCAGATCCGTGCGGCTAACCGGGAAAAGCATTATCTCAAGCGCCTGCAGGGTCAGGCTGAAGAAGTGCGGGACCGGTCCGTTGCATTTGGCTGGCGGAGCGAAGCGGCGGGCCGCTTCAGCTTCATGGTCTTTCTGGTGGGGTTTGATTTATTCCGGGCATTATCAATGCTGATGGTGGTGTTCTCAGACCTGAGTATCGGTGAAATGATGGCGGTGTTTGGCTATCTCTGGTTCATGATGGGGCCGGTGCAGGAATTGTTAGGCATTCAGTATGCCTACTACAGCGCCAATGCCGCTTTATCCCGCATCAACGAGCTGCAGAACCTGGAAGAAGAGCCGGATTACCCGCATCTGGAAAACCCGTTCAGTAAACGGGAGTCTATCGGTATCGCGGTTGATAACATTCATTTCGGCTATCTGCCGGAACAGGAAGTCCTTAAAGGGCTGAGCTTAACCATAGAGCCTGGACAGAAAATTGCCTTAGTGGGGGCCAGTGGGGGCGGTAAGTCGACGCTGGTACAGATTCTGCTGGGTCTGTATCCGATACGCAGTGGTTCTATCCGTTACGATGGCGTGCAGGTAGAAGAGATCGGTTTTGATCTTATTCGTGAAAATGTTGTCACAGTGTTACAGCAGCCTATGTTGTTTAATGACACCGTCAGAGGCAACCTGACACTGGGCCGCCGGTTCGATGATGATAAGCTCTGGCAGGCGCTGGACATCGCTCAGCTGAAGACGTTTGTTGAAGGGCTTGACGGTGAACTCGATGCGCTGGTGGGGCGTCAGGGTGTGAGATTATCCGGCGGACAACGACAGCGCTTAGCGATTGCCCGGATGGTACTTTCTGATCCGAAAGTGGTCATTCTGGATGAAGCAACATCGGCGCTGGATGCGCAAACTGAATTTGAAGTGCTTTCGGCCCTGGAAACCTTTCTGGCCGGCAGAACGACAATTATCGTGGCGCACCGGTTAAGTGCGGTGAAACAGGCTGACAGGGTCTATGTGTTTGAAGACGGGCAGATCAGTGAGCAGGGTGAACATCAGGACCTGTTACAGCAGGATGGTCTGTACGCTAAACTTTACGGGCAGCATCAGCACTGAGCCTGACTGGCATACAGCACGTTAAAACAGTTAAAAACAGGTTAAGCAAGATTTTGCTACATTGGCAGGATCAGTTATTTGGAGGCAACCCCGATCAGGGCATTGGGATGCGAGGTAAGTTATGAAAAAGATATTAGTGGCAACAGTGTTGGCAGCGTCAGTCATGCTGCAGGGCTGTGCATCTTCACTGACCGGGGATACTTACTCGCGTAGCGAAGCGCGGAAAGTTCAGCAGGTCCAGTATGGCCAGGTGCTTTCTGTGACACCGGTAGTGATTGAAGGGCGTACCAACAGCCCGCTGGGCGCCGGTGCAGGTGCTGTAATCGGTGGTATTGGCGGCAGTAAAATCGGTGGTGGTTCAGGCCGGACCATCGCTACCGTGCTGGGTGCGGTTGCCGGTGGTGTGGTAGGTCAGCAGGCCGAAGAAAAACTGACCCGTAAACAGGGCCAGGAAATTACCGTTGAGCTGGAAAGCCGCCGGATTATCTCCGTGGTTCAGGAAGTCAGCGGTAACGGCATCTTCCAGGCCGGTGACCGGGTCCGGGTACTGGGGCAGGGCGGTACTGCAAGGGTAGTTCGCTAAACGCAGTCATATTCAAAACCAAAAAAGCCTGCTTTAAGCAGGCTTTTTTATTGCCTGTGACCCGTCCTGTATGGAGTCAATATTCAAGAAAAGGTAATTGCAGCTGGGTTATATTCTAGAACAGGATCTACTGTTTTTTCAGTCGCTGGATGGTGCCAAAAGCATCGACCTTCATTCTTGTGCCGTCGAATTCCAGAATGGTTACTGAATATGTCGAGAATTTAATCATATTATCAGCGACAGTAAATTTTTCTGGTCTTAACCGGTGACCATTAGAGATTACTGTCCATTGGTTTTGACTGAATTCCCAGATATCTTCCCCTACATCCAGCTCTGCAGAACTGGTTTTGCCAAGGTGTGTAATCAGCCATCTACCCTGAAGACTTTCGCGGGTAACACTTGAAGACGTTGCTCCTGTTTCGTCCCGGACAATTATTTTATCTGATTTAAGGGTTACTTTTTCACCTCGGCAAGGGGTGCTCTGGAAGGATTTTTTGCCGCTCTGATCTTGGCACTTATAGATTTTTCCTGCCTGTACAAACAGTGAAAACGTACATAGTGCGGTAATGGTGATAATCTGTTTAAGCATCATGCTTTTTGATTCCTTTCCTTTTGATGTCGATTGCACAATTAAGACTGGGGCAGTTGTGCAACAGATCCTGTCGTGAGTAAAAAACTGAAGAAATACTATGGTCAGTTTGATACGTAGTTATTGTGCTTCATTTATCTTACTTCTAAAGCCCGTAATATCTCTACATGTTTATATATTTGTTCGGATTATTTTAAATATGATAGTGATTCCTGATGATTTTTTGCGAAAGGGTTAAGTTGTCTGAATACACAGCAGTGAAGTATGGTGCGTGAGTTGAGATAGAGCATGGTGGATAGGTCGATTTTAGATGCTGTGCATGAAAGTGCTGAGGACTTGCATAATGCCGGTGTGATGAATGCGATTATCTTGCGGGAGTTTGATGCCTTGTGCTTACCGGCAGTTAAAGAATATTCGGCTGTTCAGATCAGAGAAATACGTACCCGTGTGCAGGTCATCCAGAGAGTGTTTGCTGCTTATGTTAATATCAGTAAATCCACTGTTCAGAAGTGGGAGCAGGGGGCAAAGCAGCCGAACGGGCCGTCATTAAAGTTACTTAATCTGGTGGTTGAGAAAGGCACTGGAAGTGCGGGCTTAAGCTGTTTCGTATCTTGATGCTTGGCCCAGCCGCAACCTGCATAACCAAAAGCTAATAATGGGGCCAGGTCTTTCATTTCGCTATTTTTGATTTACACCGGATTAGGCTAAACACAAGACCTAACTCCGCAAAAATATTAACCTTGCCTTTTCCATTAACCGGTTACATATTAAGAATTTAGGGGATTTGCTGTATAGATTTACTCGCAGAGTTGATTATCAAAATGTTAAATGTAAAAAGGTCATGAGCATGGATGAAATCGATAAGGAACTAATCGCCCCCACTGTAGAACCTAGCTCAGAAAAAGCCCATCGGATAGCTCGAGCCTCTATAGCAGCAGTTCCCGCTTTGGGCGGAACATTGGTCGAAGCTTTCAATACCCTCATCGAACCCCCTATGGCACGTCGCAAAACCGCTTGGATGGTTCAAGTCACCGAAGCATTGAATGAGTTAATTCAGAAAGGTGTATTAACCGAAGTCGATCTACAAAATAACGAGAAATTTTTTACCACCCTCGTTCATGCTAGTAATGTAGCTCTTAAGAATCATGAAGAAGAAAAACTAGTTGCACTTAGAAATGCGGTAGTCAACTCCGCACTGGTAGGTGCACCCGAAGACACGCTTCAGCAATTATTCTTAAACTTAGTAGACACCTGTACCTCTTGGCATCTGTCCCTACTCAGGCTATTTCAAGGCCCCGAGCAATGGGCGGCGGAAAACAACCATGAGTTTCCTAACTGGTCGATGGGTGGGCTCACTGCTGTTATAGAAAGCGCATACCCGGAGTTAAAGCCGCACAAGGATCTCTATCACCTAGTGTGGCAGGAGCTGTATCGAAACGGTTTGGTTACTACAGATGGGCTTGGAGGCACTATGTCGATGGGAGGCATGATGGCGAAGCGAACTACGTCAATAGGTGATCAGTTTGTTATGTTCATTTCGCAACCCGCAGCGTAAAAACATAATGGGGTTAAGTCTTGTCTTTTGTTATTTATAAATTACTTCGGATTAGGAAAAAGACAAGATCTGGCTCTGAAGTTGTAATCAGCCCTTCACAATTTAAGGCAGTCAGAGGTATAAGTGCGCTGTAGCTGTGGCGCGTTGGATCTTAAAGGATATAAATTAACTTGAAAATCTATGTCGTGTTACTGCTAGTGCTGATTTCGGGATGTTCATCCCTTCCCGAGGTGGTGCAAAATCCAGATGATGTTGGGATCCTTAAAACTGAAAAAATATTTGTCGTTAGCCATGGCTGGCATACAGGAATAGTTTACCCCCGAGAGCCTCTCATCAATGCAATTCCGGAGTTGGAAGCACGCTTTCCAAGTGGCCGGTATCTGGAGTTTGGGTGGGGAGATAAAGGATTTTATGAAGCGAATGAAATTACAACGTCTATTACGCTCAGAGCTATTTTCTGGCCGACGGAATCAGTCGTGCATGTGGTATCAGTACCCGAATCGCCTTATATCTCCTTTCCTAATAGTGAAATACGTGAACTGCGTTTAAGTTCTGGAAAAATTAATGATCTGGGTGTGTTTTTGTCGAATAGTTTTAAAAGAAACCCGCAAGGTAACGTTACTCCAACGAAAAATGGCATCTATGGCGATAGCCAGTTTTATACTGGTGAAGGAACATATTATTTGTTTAATACATGTAATAAATGGACGGCTAAAGGGCTGCAGAGTGCCGGTTTCGATATCAACCCGATGTTTAAACTCACTGCCTCCAGCATAATAAGCTTCATTGATGAAAACGAAAAAACTAACAAAGCATTGCACTTGAGCAAATCAGATGCTGAGCGCTTAATGTGCCAGTGAGTACGGAGTTGCGTCTGACCGGGATTTAAGAATACTAGTAATATTTGGCTTTGAAGCGTCATAGAATTCATGGTCTGTCCCGGTACGAGGTTCTGAATTTAGACTGTCCAGAATACGGGTATGGGATTGGGTCAGGGGGGCCGCGAGGGTGGTTCGTTAAACGCTGTAATCTTCAAAATAAAAAAGCCTGCTTAAAGCAGGCTTTTTATTGGCAGTATCAGATTCTAGGATTTCTTAATAAATAGTCCGCGCTGCTCTTCTTCTGGATAAGATACTTCGAGTTCATATGGCTGTATAGCTTCTTCTTTATATACAGCAATAACTTCATTGGTAAGGTCTACAGCAGTATCAGGAACAATGAATGACGGATATACAACACTGCCAGCCCAACAGTCTTTGATTTCACTATCTGTGAAAATGTCACCTCTGATGCCAATATTTGAATTCATACAAAGCAGTGCCCAGCTGAATGCTATAGCATGACCGGAAATCGATTTGTCAGTGAGGCTACATATTGTACAAAAGCTGTTTATATCAACATATTCATTTCTGGTTTTCGAATACAGATAAGGAATAGCCGGCATGTAGACCTGATAATCCATTATTTCCTGATATTCTTCACGGAGAGTGTCCTCATCATAGTCAATATCTATAAAACTAAGAATGTTTTTTTCCAGAAGAATACCTCGAATATAAGGCGTTCGGGTCATCCATTCATTAATAAATTCACCAATATCTTCGAAATCAGATGAGAAGTACAAACGTTCTTTATCGCTGGTCGTCGTTTCGTATGGATGTTCTGCCTCAGCAGCATCCCCAGTTACAATTATCTGATCACCGTGCCAGGTACCGATAAGCTCAGTTAAGCTATCATGTGTATTTAATAACTTCGTAACATTCAAGTTAGAAATTACATTTTCAGTCTTCGATGTGAGTAGTGACAGTATCATTCCTGCACCGAATGATGTTTCAGACCATTCTGCCTGTTTATTATAGGCTCCAGCGTCAGTCGGTTTAAACTTCAACTTCTTAGTTAAATTAATGATGCAAGTGTATTGAGGCATGGTTAAATTTCCCTATTTTAAATTACTATTTTCCGTACTTATAAAGTAGTAGGTGAGTATTCTTAAAATACAAATACAGGCATATTCTATACTGATTTTTTGAGTTATATGAAGTGCTTTGAATATAATTAAGTGATACTGAGAATAATGAGAAAGCAGACTAAATACTGATTGTTCTTAATTAACATTGCAGAGTTAAAGATACAAAAAAGCCTGCTATTGAGCAGGCTTTTTTATGTTTCGAATGTGCAGCTTAACGCTTGTCTTTTGGAGCGTGGAACAGCAGGTACAGGTCTACCAGCAGGTCCGGGATGCTGCGGCACATTTCGTCGCACAGGCGCTGGTCGTCGCGCATGCTGTTGAATTCAGGTTCTTCGAACAGGTCAGAGGCGATCATGATTGGCAGCATCAGTTCGGCCACTTCTTCTTCCGCCTGGTGGTTGAACCATTCGTCTTCCTTCAGGAATACGCCTTCCATGAATGCCTGTGCCCACAGGGTCAGCTCGGCTACGTCGTCTTCAGTGTCGTGCAGGGTCAGGTCGCATGGCAGTTGCATGTCCTGATCGTTATACAGGTCGCTGCCGATGTTGCTGTACAGACGGTTCAGCAGGTGAGTAATACGCTGCTTCTGTTCTTCAGAGGTGTATTCAGGCTTGCCGTCAAACACTTCCTGCAAACGCTGCTTTTCAGAGATCTCAGCGGGGCTGATATTCAGGGCGCAGAAGTAACCGTGGGTGCCGATCAGATCCAGGGCATCTTCAGACACCGCATCACTGAACAGAAATGCCTCTAATTCATCGAGTTCATTGTCAGTCAGAGGGGCCGTCAGAAGAGGGTTTTGCATAGTGAATATCCGCTAAGTTTCATGAAGCCGCGATTTTACCAGTGATTGAAGGCAAATGCGTAGTCTTTCTCGCACTTAGTTGGAATATCGGGTGACACCCTGATCTGGATTAAGGATAATCCCCGCCATGATTGAGCAAGCCCAGCATATTTTAAAGCACGTTTTCGGATACGATCAGTTTCGCCCGCCTCAGGATGAAGTGATTGAGACCGTTCTGAATGGTCAGGATGTGCTGGTTGTTATGCCCACCGGCGGCGGTAAATCCCTGTGTTATCAGTTGCCGGGGCTGATCCGGCCGGGGGTGGCGATTGTAGTGTCACCGCTGATCGCACTGATGCAGGATCAGGTGCAGGCTTTGTCGCAGCTCGGGCTGCGGGCCGGCTGCCTGAATTCATCGCTGGATTTCTCCCTGATTCAGGAAACCGAACATAATTTACGTATCGGTAATCTTGATCTTCTTTATATTGCCCCCGAGCGGTTATTACAGCCCCGCACTCTGCAATTGTTGCAGGAATGCCAGTTAGCCTTGTTTGCCATTGATGAAGCGCACTGTGTGTCCCAGTGGGGGCATGATTTCCGGCCGGAGTATTTGCAGCTGGGCCGCCTGCAGGAAATGTTTCCGAGGGTGCCACGGATTGCGTTAACGGCCACGGCAGATACCCGCACCCGGCAGGAGATTGTTGAACGGTTGGGGCTGGTGAACGCCAGAACCTTTGTACAGGGCTTCGACCGGCCGAACATCCGTTACCGCATTGGCCAGAAGCAACAAGCCAAGAATCAGTTGCTGAAGTTCATTAAAGCTGAGCACAGTAAAAGTTCCGGCATTGTGTATTGTCTGTCCCGTAAGAAGGTGGACGATACCGCCGAATGGCTGCGGGAGCAGGGCTTTAACGCACTGGCGTACCATGCAGGCTTAACTTCGGATGTGCGCAGCCAGCGGCAGCACCGTTTTCTTACCGAAGAAAACATCATCATGGTGGCCACCGTTGCCTTCGGCATGGGAATTGATAAGCCTAACGTGCGCTTCGTGGCCCATCTTGATTTGCCTAAAAGCATTGAAGCGTATTATCAGGAGACCGGCCGCGCCGGCCGGGACGGTTTAGCCGCCGATGCCTGGATGGTATACGGCCTGCAGGATGTAATTTTCCTGCGGCAGATGCTGGAAAGCTCTCAGGGCAGCGAGATGCATAAAAGCATTGAGCGGCAGAAGCTGGAGTCCATGCTGGGGCTGTGTGAAATCACCACCTGCCGGCGGCAAGCCCTGTTGCAGTATTTTGATGACGACGCCAAAGCCGAATGCGGTAACTGCGATACCTGCCTTGAGCCGGTACCGGTCTGGGACGGTACCGAAGCGGCCCGTAAGGCGCTGTCGACCGTGTACCGTACCGGCCAGCGTTACGGCGTGGGCTATGTGATTGATGTGCTGCTGGGCAAATTTAACGACCGGATTCAGAGCAGTAACCATCAGACGTTATCTACTTTCGGTATCGGTAAAGAGCTGAACGTACAGCAGTGGCGTTCGGTGTTCCGTCAGCTGGTGGCGCGGGGGTATCTCGGCGTACTGGCAGACAGCCACGGGGTTTTGCACTTAACCGAAGCCTGCCGTGGCTTGCTGCGCGGCGAAGAACAGATTCAGTTACGTCAGGATAAGCGTAAGCACGAAAGCCTGAGCAAGCGTAAAGATCCGCAGCAACAACTGGATGCGGACGATCACAGCCTGTGGACAGCACTGCGTGAACTGCGCATGCAGTTATCCAAAGAACAGGATGTGCCGCCGTATGTGATTTTCCATGACGCCACCCTGATGGAAATGGTGATGTACCGCCCTCAGACCCATCAGCAAATGGGCCGTCTCAGCGGTATCGGCGATAAAAAGCTGGCCCTGTATGGCGATGATTTTCTGGCGGTGATCCATGACCACGCCAGCAGCCAGCAGGCACATGCCGACGGTGATTTGCAGGCGCAGGAATCCGTGGCGCTGTATCAGGCGGGGATGACCGTCGAGCAGGTAGCCCGGCAGCAGCATTTATCCGCCAAGGTGATTTATCATCATCTGGCGCAGGGCATTTCCAAAGGCTTGCTGGACCTGCAATCCGTGGTGGAGATTACCAGCGCGGAGCTGACCAATATTCAGCAGACCATTCTGGAGCATGAAGCCTCCAGCGGCGTGGCCCTGAAACCGGTGTTTGATGCACTGGGCGGTGCCTATGAATACCACGTGCTGCGCTGCGTGCGTGCCTCCATGCAGGCAGCAACCGCATGACCTCTTTTACTGACAGCCTTGACCTGTGGGGGCTGTTTGCCAGCAGTTTTATATCCTCAACCTTGTTACCCGGCGGCTCGGAAGTGGTGCTGGGCTATCTGGTGAATACCGCCACCTACCCGGTGTGGTTGCTGTTGCTGGTAGCAACCTTAGGCAATGGCCTGGGGGGCAGCGTGACCTTCGCACTAGGCTGGTGGATCGTTAACCCGTTTAAAGCAGAGAGCAAAAAACACCAGCGTGCCATGAAGTATGTGCAACGCTATGGTGCCTGGAGCCTGTTACTGTCATGGGTGCCGGTGATTGGTGATCCGCTGTGCCTGCTGGCCGGCTGGCTGAAACTGCCAGTGCTGTTATCTGTTGTGCTTATCTTTCTGGGTAAGCTGGCCCGTTACTGGGTGGTGTTTTGGGTAGTGTCGTAGGGTTTTCCCCTGGTTTTTGCTTTGGGTGTATCTCTGATTTATGTGCAGTATTTTGAATTTTGATGATCTTTTTCGACTTCGTCGACTTAAGACCTTTGGAACGGCGACTCTTTATTACGGGCTTATTCTTAAGAATCTAAACGCCGCCCAATGCTTGTCCGGCTCTGCCGGATACCTTGCGCTTCTCATTTTAAAATGGATGCTGCGGAACTCGCTTCGCTCAGACAGTCCTCGCATTATTCCATTTGAAAACTCCGATGCTCAGCAGCGCATAAGGGGGAAAGGTTGCCAGCTTCGAGTTCATCAGCTTTCATTAAGACCTAATCCTGAGGTCTTTTCTTAGTTTTCTTTAAGTGCATAGATAACGCCTAAAGCAGCGGAAAACCGATTTTATTTCTATAGGGTTAAGTCAATGCTATTCACTGGCACGGCTTAAAGTTTCCCCTTCTGTGAAGCCGAGCATCGGAGTTATTGAATGATAAGTAACGCAAACTGTTTGAAGGCGCGTAGCGGCTGAGTTTTTGCGGTACCATTCAATAACGAGACGCGCAGGGTACCGGGCAAAGCCCGGCGAGTGGTGGGGCGACGTTGGATTGTTAAGGCCTTGCGTCGTTTCAAGGCCTTGACTCGACGAAGTCGAAACAGATCATCTGAAGTTAAATACCAGCACAGCAACAGAGAAATACACTGTGTCCGGACGGGCTAAACAAATTAACCCCGTCTCATTAACTGCTCAAAATACTCCCACAGATACTCCCTATAACTGATCCGGTACTGGATCAGATAGCCATCCTCCTGCCGGGCAATCAGTACGCCAGCCTGCCCGCACTGGGTTTGCTGGCAATCCCCCGGCATAAACTGGTCAAAATCCAGATGGAACAGTTGGCTGAGTATATGCCTCAATGCCGGTGAGTCCTGATCAGAGGCGTCGGCCAGCCAGAGCTGCTGATAGTAATCGCTGACTTCGGTCTGAATATAATCCGCGAACTGCTGTTGCAGAGCAGGCAGTTTTTCTTCTGCTGCAGTGACCAGCAATTCATCCGGGCCAAGCCAGTAAATCCGGCTGTTATCCGGGCCGCTGACAAAACACCGGGAGGCCGGCTGATCTGCAAGTGCAGAGAAATCACCCCGCAGAATCAGTTTGCCGCAATGGGACAGTGGTTGCAGGCTGACCGACTGACAATGTAACGGCGTTTTATCCTGCAGGGGGAAGCAGGCCTGGGGCAGGGTATGATCGGCAGCGTTCATGAGGCCTCCTGTTGTTCAGTCTGTTGCAGTGTTTCCAGAAAGCGGGTGCCGGTCACGGTCACCGCAATGCGCTCGCCGTTAAGTAACATCACTTCCAGTGTTTCCCCTTTACGCTGCCTGCCACCGGCTACCATGGCCATGGCAAAACCGGATTCTAGCGTCGGGCTGAAGTAGGCGGAGGTGATATGACCGATGCCTTTATCCTTACCCTGAACGGCTCCGGGTAACACTACCTGAGCACCTTCCGGCAGCGTTTTGCTGCTGTCTGTTGGGATCAGGCCGACCAGCTGTTTACGGTTGCTCTGGCTGAACACGCTGCGTTGCAGACCCCGTTTGCCTACAAAGTCGGCTTTGTCGCTGGCGACGATCCACTGCATGCCTAAGTCCAGCGGGGTGTGGGTGCCGTCGCTGTCCTGCCCGACGATAATAAAGCCCATCTCCGCCCGTAACAGGTGGATGCTTTCGGTGCCATAGGCCACGCAATCGAAGGCCTGCCCCTGTTGCCAGATCTGCTCCCAGATGTACTGGCCATAGCGGGCCGGGACGTTAATTTCATAACCAGCTTCACCACTGAAGCTGATCCGGAAGACCCGCGCCGGAACACCGGCAATGTCCATCGCCTGCCAGCTCATTTCAGGGAAGGCCGATGGGTTCACCGGCTGGTTTGTCAGAGGCTGCAAAATGGCTTCTGCGCTGGGGCCGCTCAGGCTGATTACGCTCCACTGTTCGGTTACCGAGGTGAGATACACGTCCAGTTCCGGCCATTCTGTCTGGCGGTAATCTTCCAGTATCTGATAGACCCGGGCAGCACCACCGGTGGTGGTTGTCATATGGAAGTGATGTTCGCCGATCCGGCTGGTCACGCCATCGTCGATCACCATGCCCTGTTCATTGAGCATCAGGCCATAGCGACACTGGCCAACCGCCAGATTGTGCCAGCGGTTGGTGTAGATCCGTTCGAGAAATTCGGCGGTATCTTTACCCTGAATATCAATTTTGCCCAGGGTGGAGGCGTCCACCATACCGGCGGTTTTGCGCACCTGTGCACATTCCCGCTGCACGGCATCATGCATGCTTTCACCGGCATGTTGCTGATAGTAACGGGGGCGACGCCAGCCGCCGGCATCTTCCATGACGGCACCGTGCTGGTCATGCCAGGGCTGAATGGTGGTGTGGCGTTTGGGGGCAAACAGGTTTTGCAAGTCTTTACCGGCAATTGCTCCAAAAGTGACCGGGGTATAGGGCTGGCGGAACCGGGTGGTGCCAACGGCGGCGATGGGCAGGCGACGGTATTCAGCCATCAGTGCCAGGGCATTCACGTTGGAGGTTTTGCCCTGATCGGTGCCCATGCCAGTGGTGGTGTAACGCTTGAGATGCTCCACCGAATGAAAGCCTTCCCGGGCGGCCAGAGCAATATCCGCCGCAGTAGAGTCGTTCTGCAACTCATGGAAATGTTTCTTTGGCCCTTCGCCAATGGGGTGGTCACAGGGGACGGCCCACAGGGTGCGGGGAGCAAACTGCGCGGGCTGGTCTTCCGGATCTGCGGGAGGTGCTGCTACCGGTTGTTTGCGGTTGCTGATTTGCAGAGCATCCAGTGCCTGTCGGGCAGCATCTTCCCCTTCGCTGATGCAGCCTGGCAGGTCGAAGCGACCATTACAGGCCCCGGCGCTGATGTTGGGATTAATGGCGACACCGCTGTCGGGCACGAAGTGTTGCTGTGCTTCGTCAAACTGCAGCTTGCCCCGTGCCTGGCTGAACAGGCTGACGTTTGGTGTCCAGCCGCCGGAAGCTGCAATGCACTGGCAGTCCAGTGTTAATGCGGTTCCCTGAACTTTACTGCCGTCATCACTGAGTTGCTGAACCGTGACCGCTTTTACCTGCGTTTTGCCGTGCACAGCAGTAATGGCGCAGTTCCAGTGAATGTGTATGCCGGCAGCCTGAGCCAGGCCGGGCAGGCTGTCTGCGGGCAGGGTGTCTGGCTGTGGGCGCAGGTCGATGATCTGAACCTGAACTCCGGCTAGCTGGGCATCCAATGCCGTCTGGTAGGCGCAGTCGTTGTTGGTGAACACACAGAGTTGCTGTGCCGGTAATACGCCGTAGCGGTTAATGTAGCTGCGTACTGCGCTGGCGAGCATGACGCCTGGGCGGTCGTTATCGGCAAACACCAGTGGCCGTTCAAATGCGCCGCTGGCAATGATGACCTGTTTGGCGCGGACCTTCCAAAGCCGCTGGCGGCAGTCCTGACGTTCAGACGGGGGCAGGTGGTCGCTGACTTTTTCCAGCAGGATGCAGAAGTTGTGATCGTAATATCCGCAGAGGGTGGTGCGCAGCATCAGGCGGACGTTCGGCAGCATTGCCAGTTCAGTGGTGATCTGTTGCAACCAGCTTTCGGTGGCCGGGCTGTTGCGGCGGTCGTTCAGCTGGCCGCCAGTGTAAGGATGTTCGTCCACCAGGATGACCCGGGCACCGCTGCGTCCGGCGGTGAGGGCGGCTGCCAGCCCGGCGGGGCCGGCACCGGCGATGAGTACATCGCAGTGGCGGTGGTGTTTTTCATAGTGTTCGGCATCTGGCTCTTTGGGGCATTCTCCCATGCCGGCACTCTGGCGGATAAAGTGCTCGTATTTCAGCCAGAAGCTGCGGGGCCACATAAAGGTTTTGTAATAGAAGCCGGCCGGAATAAAGCGGCTGATCAGGCTGTTAATGCCGAGCACGTCAAAATCCAGAGATGGCCAGCAGTTCTGGCTACGGGCTACGAGGCCGTCATACAGCTCTACTTCGGTGGCCCGGACGTTAGGCTCGGCATAGCCACCGGTGCCGGTTTCCACGATGGCATTAGGCTCTTCACTGCCGGCGCTGAAAATCCCCCGGGGGCGGTGATATTTAAAACTGCGGCCCACAAAGTGAATGCCGTTGGCCAGCAGGGCAGAAGCAAGGGTGTCCCCCTGCAGGCCGGTATAGGTTTTGCCATTAAAGCGAAAACGGAGTGTTTTGGCACCGGGTGGCAGCGCGTGACCGGTGCGGTTGGCGGATTCAGGCATCGGTGGTTTCCTGTGGGGCGCTGTGGCCGGGTTTATAGGTACAGATAAAACGGTCGTCGACGGTATTACGCCGGGCGTTAAACCAGCGCCGGCATCCGGCGGCGTGGAACCAGCGTTCGGCGGTATCACCCCGGACATTGCTGCGCAGGAACAGAAAGGCGGAGAGTTCCGCGTCATTGCTGTTGGCTGTTGCCCTGTTCAGATGGGCTTCACCGCCGTACTGAAATTCGCTTTGTTCACACTGGCCGCACCAGGGGCATTCGATTAAAAGCATGCTTGTGTCCCGTAAAGTCAGTTAGTGGGCAACGCCGGCGGCCGCGCCTTCGTCGATAAGTTCGCCGCTGGCAAAACGTTCCAGCCCGAACGGTTTAAGGATCGGGTGCATCCGGCCGTTGGCCAGCGAATCGGCGAACAGGTCTCCGGAGCCGGGCGTAGCTTTAAAGCCGCCGGTGCCCCAGCCACAGTTGAAGTACAGATTGCCCACGGAGGATTCCCCGAGAATAGGGGAGCGGTCCGGGGCCAGATCGACGGTGCCGCCCCACTGACGCATCATCTTCAGGCGGCTGATAATCGGGTACAGCTCGGCCATAGGGCCAACCACGTGTTCGATCTGATCGAAGCCGCCCCGTTGGGAATAGCTGTTGTACGGGTCAGAAGAGCCGCCGATGACCAGTTCGCCTTTATCCGACTGGCTGACATAGCAGTGTACTGTGTTGGAAGTAACCACTGAATCGAGCATGGGTTTGAGCGGTTCTGACACAAAGGCCTGCAGGGTGGCGGATTCCAGTGGCAGTTTCAGGCCGGCCTGTGCGGCCAGCACACTGGAGTTACCGGCGGCCACGCAGCCGACTTTGTCTGCACGGATCAGACCCTGAGAGGTATGTACGCCTTTTACTTCGTTGTTCTGGATCTCAAAGCCCAGTACTTCGCAGTTCTGGATAATATCAACCCCCAGCGCATCTGCTCCCCGGGCATAACCCCAGGCGACGGCATCATGCCGGGCGGTACCGGCGCGGCCCTGATACAGGGCGCCCAGTACCGGAAAACGGGCGTTGAGGTTGATCATCGGTACCCGCTGTTTAATCTGCTGCGGGGTGAGCAGTTCTGAGTCGATGCCGTTCATGCGGATGGCATGGCAGCGGCGGGTGATTTCATGGAGGTCATGTTCGTTGTGGGCCAGATGCATCAGCCCCCGCTGGGAAAACATGACGTTGTAATTCAGTTCCTGTGAGAGGCCTTCCCAGAGCTGCATGGCGTGTTCGAACAGGGCGGAGGATTCATCATAAAGATAGTTCGAGCGCACAATGGTGGTGTTACGGCCGGTGTTGCCGCCGCCGAGCCAGCCTTTTTCGATGACCGCCACCCGGTTAATGCCGTGCTTTTTCGCCAGATAGTAAGCGGTGGCCAGCCCGTGGCCACCACCGCCGACGATGATGATATCGTAGTGATCTTTTGGCTTGGGGGTACGCCAGTTACTTTGCCAGCCCCGGTGGTACCCCAGGGACTGGCGGATCAGGTTAAAGAGCGAGTAACGCTGCATGTTAAGCGCCCCGCATTTTGCTGCCGCTCGGATCATACGGCGGCTCTGCCAGACGGCTGGCCGGGTGCATGTTGCCAAGGATTTCAACGGTGAAGTTGTCTTCCGTGGCAACGCTGCTGTCCACATAGGCCTGTGCGAGGCTCATCTGTACACAGTGGCCGTAGGCACCGGAGGTCACCCAGCCAACCACCTGATCATTGAAGAATACCGGTTCGTCGGCCACGGCATCGGCATCGCCCCCCAGATCATCAATGGCCAGTTGAATCAGCACTTTATCAGCCTGCTGGCCGGCATTTTCTGCCGCGGCAGCCTGACCGATAAATTCTCCTTTCGCCGGTTTCACGAAGCGGCCCATGCCGGCCTGATAAGGCTGGTAGTCGGGGGTGAATTCCCGGGTCCAGCCGCCGAAGCCTTTTTCATGGCGCAGGCTGTCCAGTGCCCGGGCGCCGAAGAGGCGCAGGCCAAATTCTGCGCCGGCTTCTGTGAGGCTCATATACACGGCCCGTAAATAGTCCGGCTCTACCCAGATTTCATAACCCTGTTCGCCGGTAAAGCTGATCCGGCCAACCAGCGCCGGGGCATGGCCAACATCTATTGAAGCAAAACTCATGAAACTGAAGTCATCCAGATCATGGTGAGTCAGTTTGGTGAGCAGGGCTTTGGCATGAGGCCCGGCGATGGACAGGCCAGTCAGGCGGCTGCGCAGGCATTCCAGCTGAACGTCTGTCACCCCTTCCAGCCGTTGCTCAAACCAGCGCATGTGAAATTCTTCGGCGGTGCCGGACCCGAAAATGTAGAACTCGTTATCTTTCAGGCGGGCAACGGTGAAGTCTCCCAGCAGTTTACCGGCCCGGTTGAGCATTGGGGCCAGTACCATTTTGCCGGTGGCTGGCAGGGTGTTGGCCAGCAAGTTATCCAGCCAGGCGGCTGCACCGGAACCGCTGATGCGGTATTTGGCGAAGTTGGATATTTCCAGCAGACCCACCTGATTGCGCACGGCCTGACATTCCGCCGCTACTTGCTCAAAGGCATTGGAGCGGCGGAAGCTTGGGATTTCTTCCGGTGTTTGCCCTTCGGCCGCAAACCACAGGGCGTGTTCCAGCCCGTAGCTGGTACCGAACACGGCGTTCTTTTCTTTCAGCAGATCATAAATGGCAGTGGTGCGGTGCGGGCGGGCAGCCGGTAATTCTTCGTTCGGATAGCTGATCCGGAAACGGCGCTGGTAGTTCTCTTTTACCTTGGTGTTGGTGTAGGCCATGGTGGCCCAGTCGCCGTAGCGGGCTACGTCCATGGCGAAGATGTCGCTGCCCGGATCACCGTGAACCATCCAGTTAGACAGTGCCAGACCGACACCTCCGCCCTGACTGAAACCGGCCATGACGCCACAGGCCACCCAGAAATTTTTCAGGCCGCGGACCGGGCCCACCAGTGGGTTACCGTCCGGGGCGAAGGTGAACGGGCCGTTGATGGTTTGTTTAATGCCTGCTTCCGCCAGCGCCGGTACGTGGGCAAAGGCCACTTCAAGGCTGGGGGAAATACGTTCCAGATCCGGGTTGAGCAGTTCGTGGCCAAAATGCCACGGGGTTTGCCGTTCCGACCAGGCCACACAGGCCTGTTCGTAGGTGCCCATGACCAACCCCTGACCTTCCTGACGCATATACATTTCGCCGGCAAAGTCGATGCAGTGGGGCAGTTCCTTATCCAGCGCCTGCACTTCGGGCATGGTGTCGGTGATCAGGTACTGATGCTCCATGGCCAGAATTGGCAGTTCCAGCCCCACCATACGGCCCACTTCCCGGGCCCACAGGCCGCCGCAGTTCACCACGTGCTCAGCATGGATGGTGCCTTTTTCTGTAATGACTTCCCAGTGACCCTCCGGGGTTTGTTTAAGATCCACCACCGGGCACTGGCGGTAGATTTTAGCGCCGCCGATACGTGCTGCCTTGGCGTAGGCGTGGGTAACACCGGAAGGGTCAACGTGACCTTCCAGCGGGTCGTACAGTGCGCCGCAGAAATGACTGGTGTCCAGCAGGGGATGCAGCTTCTTCACTTCATCCATATCGATGAATTCGCTTTCCAGCCCCAGATATTTACCCTTGGCGTGGGCGGTTTTCAGGAACTCCAGACGCTCCGGGGTATCAGCCACCATGATGCCGCCGCTCATGTGGATGCCGCAGGATTGGCCGGAAATTTCTTCCAGTTCCTTGTACAGATTAATGGTGTAATTCTGCAGCTTGGCGACGTTCGGATCGCTGTTGAGGGTGTGCATGCCCCCGGCCGCGTGCCAGGTGGAACCGGCGGTGAGTTCAGATCGTTCGATCAGGCAGACATCTTTCCAGCCCAGCTTGGTCAGGTGATAAAGTACGCTGCAACCCACAACGCCACCGCCGATGACGGCAACCTGTACATGAGATTTCATAGTGCTGTTTATCCTTATTCTGTTAGCGTCCGGCGCTGGCCGGTGGTGCAGGGTTAAAAGTCGGTGGCGACACCGCCGGCGGCTTTACGCTGGCTGATGAAAGCTTCAAGTTGTTCGTCGATAGCCGGATCAAGCAAAGGCTGCTGATATTCAGCCAGCGCTTTTTTATAGACCTGATTGGCTTTTTCGAAAGCGGTGGGGCGGCCCTTGCCGTCCCAGGTTTCATAGTTGCTCCAGTCGGAAATCAGCGGAGCGTAAAAGGCATTTTCGTAGCGCTCCATTGTGTGGGCGCAGCCGAAGAAGTGCCCGCCGGGGCCGACTTCCGCAATGGTGCTGACCGCTAAACTGGCGTCGCTGACTTCCGGGGGCTTCAGGTAGTTGGCCATCATTTGCAGCAGGTCCACATCCAGCACGAACTTTTCAAAGGAGGCGCACAGGCCACCCTCCATCCAGCCGGCGCCGTGCATGAGTAAATTAACGCCGCCGCCAAGCGCCCCCCACATAGCCATGGTGGATTCAATGCCCGCCTGGGCATCCACCGTATTGGCGGCATTCACATTGGAACTGCGGTAGGGCAGGTTGTAGCGGCGGGCCAGCTGGCCGCCGATCTGGGCTGCCTGCATGTATTCCGGGGTGCCGAAGGCCGGCGAGCCGGATTTCATATCGACATTAGAGGTAAAGCCACCGTAGACCACCGGCGCTCCAGGGCGGATCATCTGGGCGAAACACAGCCCGGCCAGCGCTTCGGCGTTCTGTTGTGCCAGTGCGCCGGCAAGGGTTACCGGGGCCATGGCACCGGCCAGGGTAAATGGTGTAATGACTACTACCTGATTGCGTTTGGCCATCTCCATGATGCCCTGCAGCATGGGGATATCCAGCGCCAGCGGGGAATTGGTATTGATGATGGTAAACAGGCTGGGTTCGGCATCCAGCTGTTCATGGCTGATGCCCCGGGCGATCCGGGCGATTTCGATGGCGTCCTGATTCCGTTCGACCCCCAGTGAATAGCAGTTCATGACTTTGTCGGTCAGGCGGGCGGCATCGGCGAGACAGTCCAGATGGCGGATACCGGGGTGTACATCCACCGGCTCCACCGGGTAACCGGAGAGAAAGTGGATGATATTGAAGTGCTGAGCCAGGCGCAGAAAGTCCTGATAATCCTGCCGGTTACCGGCCCGGCGGCCCTTGTCCATGCAACTGGCATTAGGGGCGCTGGCCACGGTACCGAAGTTCACATAATTACTGCCAAAGCGCAGGTTGTGGGCCGGGTTACGGGCGTGCAGGGTAAATTCTGACGGAGCCAGTGCGATCAGGGATTCGATCATCTCCCGGTCAAAATAGACCTGTTCTGAATCCGGGGAGGTTTTTGCGCCGGCCTGGCCCATGATTTCCCGTGCTTCCGGCAGCAGGACTTTGATGCCTACCTGTTCGAGGATATCCAGCGAGGCATGGTGGATACTTTCCAACTGGTCGTCGCTGATGACTTTTATGGGAGTTAGCGGATTTCGCAGCTGTTGCCACGGCAGTTGATGCATGGCCTGAGCGGCCCGTCCGGCGCTGCGGGAGTTACCACGGCGGCGGGATGTACGTTGCCCGGATTGTGTTTGCATAGCTGGCCTGTTTGTTTTTATGAATTGGCTTCACGGCAAAATAAAACAGGCGGGAAAAAGGCAAAAACGATTTAAAATCATTAAGCATGAGTTTAAGTCATGCTTAATGGCGAGCTGTTTTTAACCGGCAGAATGCGCAGGTAACAGTTTATTGCTCACTGCTGGCCAGCCGGGCACTCAGGGCAACAAAAATGCCGGCAAAACTGCGCTGCAGCCAGGTAAGGATTGTCGGGCTGTGCTGGATGTAGTGTTTAACGTGATGGGCAAACAGACCGTAACCAATAAAGACCAGCAGGGTCATCAGCATAAAGGTCAGGCTGAGAATCAGCATGTCTGCCAGCGGTGTGGCTGTGGCAGTGGGTAAAAACTGTGGCAAAAATGCCAGAAAGAAAATCGATAATTTAGGGTTCAGTACGTTAATCAGCATGGCCTGCATGGCAATCCGCCAGTCTTGCGCGGGGGCGGTGCCTGAGCCTGAGCCTGAGCCATCAAAGCGAATACTGCCGGTTTCCTTCCACATGCCCCAGGCAAGATAGAGCAGATAGATTACGCCGGCGTATTTGAACAGCTGGAAGGCCAGGCTGCTGGTGTGCAGCAAGGCGGCCAGCCCAAAGATACTGGCCAGTAGATGGGGGATGATTCCCAGAGTGCAGCCCGCCGCCGCAAACAGGCTGGCCCGGCGGCCGAGGCTGAGGCCGGTGGCAACGGTGAAGATAACGCCGGTACCTGGCAGCAGGACCACCACTAACGATGTGATTAAGAATTCAGTACTGAGCATATCCGTATGTTCTCTCTTTTCTGTCTCTTCTTATGAGATGGCTGGTTTAGCGGTTATCGGGTATCTGCATACCTTTGGTGATGTAGTCTTCCGTAGCCAGCCGTTGCATCCAGCGGTGTACGGCAGGGAAGTCATTCAGCTCAACGGTTTGCCATTCGTAACGGCAGGCCCATGGGTAGATGGCAAAATCCGCAATGCTCTGGTTTGCACCACAGATATAGGTTTTGTCCGCCAGATGTTTATCCAGCACGCCCCAGAGCCGTTTAGCTTCGGCGGTATAGCGCTGTTTACCGTAGGGGACATCTTCTTTGGCGAAACGGTTGAAGTGGTGGGCCTGTCCCAGCATTGGGCCGAAGCCGCCCATTTGCCACATTAGCCATTCCATACAGATGATTTTCTCGCGGGGATCTGCCGGTAAATAACGGCCGGTTTTCTCTGCCAGATAGAGCAGTATGGCACCGCTTTCAAAGACGGATACCGGTTTGCCATCCGGACCGTCTGTGTCGGTAATGGCGGGAATACGGTTGTTCGGGCTGATGGCCAGAAATTCAGGTTTGAACTGATCGCCGGCACTGATATCGATACGGTGAAACCGGTAGGGCAGGCCGCAGGCTTCCAGCATAATGGAGACTTTACGGCCGTTGGGGGTGCCCCAGGTATAGAGATCAATCATTGTTATACAGGTTACTGATTAACAAAGTGGTTATAGATGGCGATTAATTCGGCTTCTTCAAAGCTGACGATGATCAGTTCCTGGCCCGGGGTAATCAGGTTTGGGTTCTGGCCGAGTATGCCTTTCTGATAGTTGTAGACGTAGGTGTCTTTTACTTTGCGGTCCAGTATAGCGCCCAGGAATGAACTGCTGCGGTTAGCAAGACGCTCATCGGCTTCCCGGGGAATGTTGGCGGTCATCACTTTATCCTGAATACGGATACCCTTGGCAAAGGTTTTTATCACACCGTGCTGAATAATGCCCCACAGACCCTGCTTGTCACCGCCGGTGACCGCGTGAATAAAGAATACCTGATCTTCAGCGGTTTCCGGGTTGTTCAGCAGTGCCTGTAGCTTAATCTGGTTATCCATCTGGGCGATGGCTTCTTCGGTAGCGGCCTTGGTTCGCGAGACTACCTGTGGAGAAGGTTCTGCGCCGTCTTCTTCATCGCTGAATACCGTCACGATTTTTCGTTTGATATTTTCAAATGAGAAGCCGGTAGTTTCAGGTTGTTTTGTTGCTGCCTGACCGTTTCCGGCAGAGTCGTCATCCAGAGACCGGGATTTGATCGGGCCGGTATCCACCGCGAAGGATTTAGCGCTGTCTTCTTCTGCGACAGGGGCCTGGGTGGTGGCCGGGGTAATCAGTTGTTGTAAAGGCAGTTCCAGTAATTGATCAACGGTTACGAAATGGTCAGCTTGCTGAATATCAATGGCGTCCTGAGGTGACCGGGTGACTTCTTCAATGTGCTGTCTGGCGGCCTGTTTGGTTAATTCATCTACCGGAGAGGCGATCACTTCTTCGAGGATATTATCGCTGGCGGTCAGCTGTGCTTCATCCACCGGCTGAACCTTGATGGTGCCGGTCATTGTGTTTTTGCTGCCGGTGTCCGGTGCGGTCGCGGATGGCTGGTTGTTGTCAGGTTGTGATGTGATCTGACCGTCCTGGCTGCTGTGCGTGACTTTGGGTAGCTGGCCGGTGGTCCGGTCTGATCCCTGGCTGGCGGATTGAGGTGAAACAGCAGGTTGCATTGTCTGGTAGATATACACACCGGCAATCGCCAGAACGGCGATAACGGCTACGATAAGTAACGCACGCATTTCGGATTCCCTCGGCTGAATATAGTCTCAGACTAAAGCAGAAGCTCCTGACTTTAAAGAGAAAAATTGTATAAATGATGTACGGTTAAAGAAATTCTGCAGAACGTGATGCTCCCGCTTATCAGACCGCTGGTGCGGCAAGCTGTGATAATACTGTTCAGCCTGATTGTTCACGCGGCTGAGTTGCTCTTACCAGCAGGGTGCATATTCAGGCTGAACAGTTGTTTTTTGGGGCAGTTGACGCATCAGTTGTGTATTCACAGGCGCCTGTTTGGGTGGGGGATACCACAAGTCTCTGAAATATTTAATTATTAAGCTGGCGGGTATATCTTATACTCTGTAGTGGATTTTGAAGACGGATTATCGGCATGACTGAGAAAATTGAAGAGATTCTGCATTTCTGGTTTGGTGATTTGTACGATGGCCTGGCGACTCCCGACCGGAAGAAACTCTGGTGGTACGGCGGGGAAGAGGTTGATGGTCTGATCCGTGATGCGTTTGGTCAGCGGGTCCGGCAGGCGCTGGCCGGAGAGCTGGATGACTGGGCCCGGCAGCCCCGTGGGCGTTTGGCACTGATCATTTTGCTTGATCAGTTCAGCCGTAACATCTACCGCGGCAGTGCCGAGGCATTTTCCGGAGACAGTAAAGCCGCTGCACTGAGCAAAGAAGGGATTGAGCTGGGCCATGACCGGGCACTGGAGCTGAGCGAGAAACTGTTCTTTTATATGCCGCTGGAGCATGCGGAGTCACTGGAAGAACAGGATCAGCATATCAGTTGTCTGGAGAGCCTGTTCGGCGAAATGGGCATTGAACACCGTCAGGTGCTGGATAATGCACTGGACTTTGCCCACGAACACCGGGAACTGATTGCCCGCTTTGGCCGCTTTCCCTACCGGAATGCAGTGCTGGGCCGGGAGTCCACCCCGGAAGAGCTTGCTTATCTGAACCAGCCCCACAAAACCTACGGACAGTAATCATTTCGGGCGGTTGTGCGTTGCATCACCCGGGAAAAGATATTAGGTTTGTAGAGCGTCTTTACCGGGCGCCTGACCGGTCATTGCCGGGGCAGATGTTAGCCGTAATTTTTAAGGAAAGATTTTGTCTGTCACAGAACAAAAACCACGTGAAGGCTGGTTTTCCCAGTTGCTGATGGCCGCTGCAGGCGGTGCTGTGGTGTGGGCAGGGACAGTCTTTGGACTGCACGCCTATGAAGAGCAGGTGGCTGTGCAGGGAATCCGTCTGGCGCTGGAAGCGCAGGTCAGCGGGGTGAATCAGCAGGCTGCTGACAGCGTGAAAAGTATTGATGAGCTCTGGCAGATGTATGCGGCCAGTGGTCTGGAACGGGCTGATTTTGACCGCGTATCTCAGCCGGTGATTGACAGCCATTTTACCCTTTTGCCTGAACTGATTGCCGGTCTGGCGGCGATCCTGATTTTCTTTACCGTGAATTTGCTGGTGATGAACTGGCGGCGTAACCGCCGTTATCAGGCGCTGGTGGATGAGCATCAGCAGTCGCTGGAAATGAGCCGTGAGCAGATTGAACAGGCCAGTGGCAAAGATCCTGTAACCGGGCTGGTAAATGCCAGCCAGTTTGAAATTTTGCTGGACATTGAATGCCGCCGTGCGGTGCGTGAGTTTACCCCCCTGTCTTTAATTTTGCTGGAACCTGACAGTGAATACCTGAATGACTTACCGGAGGAAGATCACCCGGTAATGGCACAGTTACTGGCGAAGAATTTACAGCAAACAGTATTTCGTCCCGGCGATGTGATCGCCCGGATCAGTGATTACCGTTTTGCCCTGTTACTGCCGGCCACTAATGAACAGTCGCCGCAACTGGCGGAACGTTTACGACAGCAGGCCACTGAGATTGTTCTCGGCGGGCAGCCAATGCTGCTGAGCCTGGGGGTCAGTACCATGCAACCTTCGGCACAGCTTAGTGCTGCGCATATTCAGCAGTTAACTGAAGACCTGTTGCAACAGGCGCAGAACAACGGCGGCAATCAGGTGAGCTTCAATACCGAACAGTCGCTGGAAGTCCCAGTGACCTATTCAGACTGATTTTTCTTTCCCATGTTATCCCGTGATTATCTGCAGCAGCTGTCCGCCTGTGCCGGCGCACGGCGGCAGCGGGCCCTGCTGGTCATCAGCGGAGAGCCTGACTGGCTGAATCAGCAGATCAGCGCGCTTGACAAGTCGGATGACTGTTTGTGGCTGGGCACTGAGAAGTCTCCATTGGATATACCGGACGGCGCAGAACGTATCAGCCCGAAGCAGGCCGGCAGTTGTCTGGGGCAGGAGCGCCAGCGTCTGGTGGTTGATGCCTTGGCGGGCTTTAATCCAAATGCCTTTGGTCAGGTCAGTGGTGTACTGGTCGCCGGGGGGCTGATGTTTCTGCTGGTGCCTCCGCTGGATGAGTGGCCCGGCTTTAATGATCCTGAGCTGCAGCATATAGCGGTGGAGCCCTATAGCGCTGATGATGTTGGCCGGCGCTTTATCCGCCGCCTCGTTGATGTTATTTCCGGGGATGACTCCCTGTATCTGATCCGCCAGGGACAGCCGCTGCCGGTTATACCTGATTTGTCACTGCCGGAAGCTGGTGAGGTATATCAAGCACCTTACCGCAGTCTGGAGCAGCAACAACTGGTTGAGCACCTGACAACGCAGTGCTTATCAAAACGTCCGGCGGTGCAGGTGGTAACCGCTGACCGGGGGCGGGGAAAGTCCGCCAGTCTTGGTTTGCTGTCAGCTGCGCTCATTAAGCAGGGCATTACGAAAATCACTGTTGTGGCGCCGGCCTTATCTGCCGTTGAAGCGCTGTTCAGTGCGGTTGCTGAAAACCTGGCCGGATGTACCGCTGAACCGGGTGCGGTGTGCCTGGGTGAAGCCTCAGTCCGTTTTTATCAGCCAGACCGTATGCTGGAAGTCATGCCAGAAACGGATGTACTGCTGGTGGATGAGGCTGCAGCAATTCCGGTGCCGGTGCTTGCGCGCTTGCTGGCCGGTTATTCCCGTTGTGTATTTGCCTCAACTATTCATGGCTATGAAGGGACCGGGCAGGGGTTTGCGGTACGATTTAAAGGCTTACTGAACCGCCAGCGCCCGGGCTGGCATGATCTGCGTCTGAATACGCCGGTGCGCTGGGCGGCGGGGGATCCGCTGGAAGCCTTTACCTTTAAGGCGCTGATGCTGGCTGCTGAGCCGGCACCGCTGCAAGGCGAACCCCGTACGCTAACGGTGGAAACAGAGATTCGTCTGCTGGATCGGGATGCACTGGTGGCAGATGAAGTGCTGCTCAATGATGTGTTCGGTTTACTGGTACTGGCCCATTACCGAACTACGCCGGGGGATTTACGCATTCTGCTCGACAGCCCGAACTTGCGGGTCTGGGGGGCGTTCTCGGTTGCCGGTAATGAGTTGCTGGGCACCATGCTGGTGGCTGAAGAAGGGCCGCTGGATGATGACCTGGCCGCGGCGGTGTATGCCGGTACCCGGCGGCCAAAAGGTCATCTTATTCCTCAGACCTTACTTGCGCAGGAGGCGATTGCCGGAGCAGGACGGGTGAAAGGCTTGCGGGTTATGCGCATTGCCGTGCGGCCGGAGCTGCAACGGCACAGGGTTGCAGAACGCATGCTGGCGCAACTGGAGCAGTATGCCGGTAACAGTAATCTGGACTGGCTGGGAACTGGTTTCGGTCTGACCCCTGAGTTGCTGAGCTTCTGGCGGCATAATGATTACCGGCTGGCCCGTATCGGCCTGACCCGGGACAGTGTGGGGGCAACCCATGGGGTCATCATGCTTAAGGCGTGCAGCGTTGCCGGTGAAAGGTTTTTACAGGAGGCACGCAATCGTCTGAGCCGTCAGTTTAGCCATCTGCTGAGCAGTTATTTGCAAGCGATGGATACCCGTCTGGTGGTGGATATTTTTGCCGACCTGGCTGTTGGTGATGGCGCAGCTACCAGTGAAGAGCATGATGTGCTGGACGTGGCCGAAATGGCTGAGTTGCGATCCTTTGCTGGCGCACACCGGCAATACGAAAGCTGTCAGTTTACCCTGCGGCCATGGCTGTATCGCTGCGGGCTGGAAGGCAAGCTGGCAGGGCTGAATGCTAACCAGCAGCAGTTGTTAATCAGTAAAGTGTTGCAGAATAATGGCTGGGAAAAGAGCCAGCAGGGGGCGGCGAAAACGGTATCGCCACGCAACCTGCTGAAACAGTTGCGTGACGTCGTTGGGTTACTTCTGGATGATTGCGCTGAGTAATCAGATGTCTGCCGGTAACAGGGATACCGGTGATTTGCCGCCGAGTATTTCCACCGTATCACCCACCCGGATAACCCCCTGATTGCGCGGAATCAGGTTCTGACCGAAGAAGACTTCACCTTTTTCGTCCCGGCGATATTGCTTCAGGGTCTTTAACGGTTCTTTGAATTCATTACGGATGCCGGTTTTCGGATCAACTGTGGTAAATACGCAACGGCTGCAGGCTTCCACCACATCAAACTCGACTTCTCCGATCCGGATTTGCGACCAGCTGTCTTCGGCGAAAGGTGCGATGCTGCTGACCACAATGTTGGGCCGCATGTGGGCAAAACTGATGGGGGCCGGGCATTTTGAATTCAGGTCATTTAGGGAGCCCTGAGAGATCAGCAGTAACGGATAGCCGTCGGCAAAGCTGACCGGCTGGCCTTCATGACCGCTGACTTCCCGGCTGGATTGCTCGCCGAAGTAGACGAGCTGGCAGTCAGTTTCCAGATAAGTGCTGAACCACTGGTCGGCACTGGCCTGACAATGCTGCGCGCTGATTTCACTGCCCCATACTTTGACATCCAGATACTGGTTACTGAAAGCGGCATAGCTGACTTCCAGATTCGGCATGCCTGGTGCGCTCAGCAGCAGGCCGCCGGGAGTCAGGCTGGCTTCAACCAGGACCAGCTTAGGATGAGTTCGTGCAGTAATAAAGCGGCCCTTTAAATCCCGCAGGATGAAGTCACGGTCAAAGCTGAGACCCCGGGGGGATACATGGCTGCGGTTCAGGCTGATGCCGGTGGTGGACTTGATTGGGTATACGTGTAACTGGCTGAGCGTACAGGTCATTTATTGCCTCGGTGAATCGGTGTAATTAGCTGGCTGAGAGTAAGCGGTGAACGTTCTTCAGCCACATAAGCTTGTTTTGAGTGTAGCGATTACCACAGGGTAAATCAGCAAAATTTTCTATTTAAAGCAGGCTGTTATCGGTTAAAGTCTGGGTTTGATTTTGATTGTCTTACCGGACCGGAACCTCCTATGGATTTAACCACTAAACATATCGAAAAACTTGCCACCATGAAGATGCCGTTTGGCAAATATCAGGGGCGGGTGCTGATGGATTTGCCGGAACCTTATCTGGTCTGGTTTTCCGGTAAGGGCTTTCCCGCCGGTGAAATCGGTATGTTGTTGCAGTTGTTATACGAAATAAAGCTGAACGGCCTGGAGGATATCCTGGAACCGTTACGGCAACGTTAAATTGTAATTTCCGGCAGGGAAAACACGCCGGTTAAATTAAGTGATCAGACAGTAAGGCATTGTATGACTCCGGCAATTACTCTGGCAGAAAAACGTGGTGTTGCTCACAAGGTTCACAGTTATACCCATGATCCTGGGTGTGCATCCTATGGCGAGGAGGCCGCAGCGGCGCTGCAGATCGATCCTGCTCAGGTGTATAAAACCCTGATGGTGGCGCTTAATGGCGATAACAAACAGCTGGGGGTAGCCATTGTACCGGTTGCCGGTCAGCTGAATCTGAAGGCGGCAGCAAAAGCCTTTAAGGTGAAAAAGATTGCCATGGCTGACCCGCAGGCTGCTCAGCGCAGTTCCGGTTATCTGCTGGGAGGCATCAGCCCGCTGGGGCAGAAAAAATCCCTGCCAACTCTGCTGGATAAAACGGCTGAAAACTGGCCGGCGGTATTTGTCAGTGCCGGTAAGCGGGGGTTGGAAATCGAGTTAGCGGCCAGCGATCTGTTGTTACTGACCAGAGGGCAGTTTGCTGACCTGACGGGTTAAGCACACTGCCGGTGATGCCGGCAGGGCTCAAATGGTTATGGTGCAGAAAGCCTGTGTTAGTTCAGGCGGTTTTCGACAGTTTGGTTTTGGTGGGGGCTGCTGATTTCGGAGCTGCTGACTCTTTGAAATCAGCCGCATTCAATTCATGTTTTGCCAGTAATTTATAAAAATCCGTCCGGTTACGCTGGGCCAGTCTGGCTGCTTTGCTGACCTTGCCTGAGGTAAATGTCAGCATGCGGATCAGATAATTACGTTCAAATTCTGCCCGTGCCTGGCTGAACGAAGGAATCTGTGGGGCAATATCCTCCAGTACCGCCAGAATGTCACCGGCCTGGATGGTTCTGTCAGGCTGTCCGTCTGCCTGTTCCTGAAGCAGGTTTTCCATGCAGCGTTTCAGCTGGGCCACATTGCCGGTCCAGGGTTCGTGTAACAGTAACTGTTTTGCACTGTTGCTCAGGGTTGGCTGGCTGTCTTCGCTGCTCAGAAAATACTCTGCCAGGCGGGGAATATCTTCACTGCGGGATTTCAGATCCGGCACTTGCAGGCAAATATCACTGATCTGGTAATAGAGATCAGAGGCCAGTTGCCCGTCGGTAAACAGCGTATCAGGATCACAGCAGGTGGTGGCAATGATACGGGCCGGGGATTCATTCTGTTCCAGGCAGACGCTCAGCTGGATCTGTAAACGGAAGTCCAGTTGTTCAATATGCTGCAGTAGCAGGGTTGTACCGGTTTGTTCCACGGCTGAAGGAACGTTCAGTTCCGGGTCGCCAAACAGGGTTTTACCAATCAGGCTGCCGGATAACTGGGCACAGTTCAGTTCGGTGAGTTGTTGATCGGCGTGCTTGCTGGCAGCGTGCAGGGTTCTGGCAATGCTGGTTTTGCCGCTGCCGGCAGCGCCGGTAATTGTTACATGGTTGCTGGCAGCAGCAATGCGTTGGGTTTGCTGCAGTGTTGCCTGCATGGCCGGGCTGAGTACCGGGCCAATGTTCGTATTAAGCAGTGCCGGTTCTGTTAGCGGCGTTCCGTGAAGCTGTTCACGGATAAGTGCCAGTACTTCGGCTTCCGGTGAGGTTTTTTCCAGAATCAGCAGCCTGCTGGCATCCGGTTCAGGCACGTGCCCCAGCAGAATGGTTTTACGGACGGGAATCATGTTGAGTAATTCCCCTGAAAGCGGGGTCGAAACGTCAACCAGTAACTGATCAAACCTGTCCTGAGTATCCAGTTTTTGGATATCGTTTATATGACTGACGGCATATCCCTGAGCGCTGAGACACAGGTGCCAGCGGCGGATAGTTTGCGGTGTATCTGCCAGTAACAGGATACGATGTTGCATCTGCATAATGGGGATTTTTCCTGAACGACCTATAATCATTGTAACCGATCCGTTTACGGCATCAATATACAGATGCGGTTTAAGGGTGATATTCCGGCTTTTTTTATCTTTATCTGAAGAAAGAAAGCTGCCCGCTAGAGGATGTGTCGGTTGGTTGTTAAGATGCTGTATTTTTTAGTGTTTTTAAATCTTAGACAGAGATGGAAAGGAGTTTCTGTGCGTCATTCCAGCAGCGCAGCAAGGGTATCATATGACAAACGTTTCGCGGTTGCCGGTCGCTGGCGGCTGTTTGAAACACTGTGCCTGCTGTTTCTGTTGGTGGGATGTAAACCGGCTGCCCTGACGTCAGATCAGGCCCTTGAATTACGTGGTGTCGTGCAGTTAAAAGATGATCAGTTACGTTTCCAGCCCTGTTTTGATACCGGCTGGTGGCCGCTGATTGATGATACTGCTGATGGCAGTGTACAGCGGTTTTATCGCCAGTTAGGCGCTGGCGGATTACCGGTGTACATGGAATTTATTGCTGCTCAGGCTGATGCTCAGAACCGTGTAAGGGTATCTGAGTTACAGGTGGCGGGCGGTACTGAAAGCACTTGTTTCTTCGATTTATCTAATGTCAGCTTCCGGGCAGCCAGCACATCGCCTTACTGGGTGGCTGACATTCAGGAAAATGGTGTCCGGGTACAGAGTGTTGAGCCGCTGGGCAGTTACAGTTTCCCGGTGAGCAGACAGGCGCCTGAAGGCACCAGCACAGAAGGGGTTTCTGCCGGTGGCCGCAGTAATGGCGCACTGAGCAGGGAGCAGACCTTTGCCAGTGTGGTCTCTGCCAAAGGGATTCCGGAGTTTAAAATAGCCCTGAAACCCGGCCGGTGTATTGATCCGGAAAATGGCACCTTGCTGAATTTCCGCGCCAGTATGCTGCTGTATGGCAATGAATACATTGGTTGTGCCCGGCAGGGGGAAGCCACTGAGGATATGGTCAGCGGTTTTTATAAATTCCGTACCGGTAATACCGAAGCGTTATTAAAATTGCATAAAGATGGCCGGGTCAGCCTGGTCCGCCGGCAGCAGAATCATGCGGTCACTGAGCGGGGAACCTGGCAGTTGCTTGAATCCCAGAAGCTGGTGTTAACCATGTCGGATGTGTCCGGCAAGGCGTTTTTGTTAATTTTTAAACGGCTCAACAGGGCCATGTATCAGTTGCAGGGCGGCCGGCTGGGTGAGTTACCGGAAGGGGCACGTTTCCAGCGCTGGATGCAAAGCCCGCTGGTGTGGCGTAACCAGCCGGAGGCTCAACCCCGTGAAACAGCAGAGCCGCAGGTATTATCGGAAGCGGATACAGCAGAGCAGAAAAATCAGTACAGTCAGGAAGTACGGACCTTCAGTTTTGATGCTGTGAAGGTACAGGCAAATGAGCAGCCCGTTCAGGAAATTGAGCTGCTCGAACTGGAATAACCGCTAGCGTTTCATCAGCAAGTCTTTTGCCTGATTAATTTTAGCGGCCAGATAATCACTGCCGCCCCGGTCGGGGTGCATTTTCTGCATCAGCCGGCGGTGGGCTTCAATGATTTCCTGTTCGCTGGCACCTTTCTCCAGCCCCAGAATCTGATAAGCCTCATCGACTTCGCTCAGAGGGGCATCTCCGGTGGGTTGATCGTCGTCCCGCCAGCGGTCACCGAAGCGCTTATCCAGATAGGTTTCCAGCAGGCGGGCTGACTGCTGATCATGCTGGCGGCAATAACTCAGTAACTGCAGAAATTCCTGTTCGGTCATATCGCCCAGTTGGCGGTCTTTCAGCGGGCCTTCCAG
Organism: Aliamphritea spongicola; assembly: GCF_017051665.1. Taxonomy (NCBI): domain Bacteria; kingdom Pseudomonadati; phylum Pseudomonadota; class Gammaproteobacteria; order Oceanospirillales; family Oceanospirillaceae; genus Aliamphritea; species Aliamphritea spongicola. The sequence goes on along the minus strand of NZ_JAFIDL010000001.1, from coordinate 1,374,771 downwards.
CACGGTGCCATACATAATGCCACTGTCGTGATCCAGTTCCATATGCAGGATTGGGGTGTCGACCGCTGAGGTGTTACCCCCCTGACGGTTACGTCTGTTCTGCAGAAAGCGGCCGATAAATGGCAGGAAAGGCCACAGTCGGCGGACAAACGGCAGGGCAACGGCAACAGCAGCCCCCAACCAGTGCAGTTTACCGGCCAGAATCAGATAAAAAATCAGGATGCCGAGAATGAAGATCAGTAACTTTATGTTGGTCTGACGGCGCTGTTGCGGGGATTGCCGGCGGGTCCAGATAAACCACACGGCAAATAACGCGCTGAAAATAAAAAAGTAGACTGGATTCACGGCAGATTCCCGGGTTAATTATTTATGGCCCAGTTGCTGACTGAGACGTTTTACTTCGCCGCCGGCCTGGTCAGCAAAATGTTCCAGTGCCTGACGACCGCCGGCAGCATAAACCGCCACCGCACTCAACAGTGCCCGCAGCTGGGCAACACTGCTGCTGTCAAAACGGCAGTAGGCGCCGTTAGATACTTTGGCCATCTGACGGAACGCCTGGGCAGCGGTTATATCACGGCCTTCGTGAAAAATAAAAATCGGCGTCCCTAATAATCCGACCTGTCCGGCCAGTTGGCAGAGAAAATCCACCGGTTCTTCGACACAGTCGCCGACAAATACCAGTGCCTGTACCGGTTGCTGGCGTACTTCCCGCAGGACATGCTGCAGAAGGCGGGCGATCTGGGTATGGCCGCCGATACAGTGTACGTTACGCATCTGGCTGAGCAGGGCATCCGGGCTGTTCATCCATTCGGACGCGGCGAAGTGATCGAAGCCGGCATAGTGGCAAAGTTGTATTGAGATCCCCCCCAGTGACTGACATTCCAGAAACATCTGATTCTGGATCTGGCAAGCCTGGTCCCAGGTGCGTTCCCGGCTGGCGGTAGCATCCAGTGAAAATATCAGCCGTCCCTGACCGCCGGTATTGATGACTGCCGGACTTTTCTGCACCTGTTCCAGAAAGGCTTCAATTTCCTGATTGCTGGAGGTTCTCTGTGGCAAAGATGACTTGTCTGACATGCGCTGGCTCCGTGATTGTCGGTGCAGGCGGGTTTCCTGCAGGCCTCTCTCAAGTATAGAACGGTGGGATGAAAAGAAGTTTCCCCGGATTTCTTTTCGTCGGGCAGGCTTTCATCACCGAACAGGGTATTGAGTGATTCAGGGCAGTGCAAACCCGGGGCATGGGTTCCCCGGTGTGCGGTATGGATCAGGTGATGCGGAGTTCTGAGATCTGTGGCTGGTTACTGCTGGCGGAATCACCAATATAACGCTGGCGCTTTTTGTCTTTCAGATAGTGCATATCGACCAGCACCAGGCCGTCGATGCAGTTGTTGAAGTCAGCGTCGACGCCAAAATCCAGAAAGCGAACCCCGCCTTCATGGCAGACATCGGCATACTGCTTATAGAGTGTCGGGACGGTAAGGTTCCAGAAATCCATCTGGTGTTTGAGTTCTTTGAAATCGTCTTTGTAGTTATCACCACTGAACAGAGACTGCATTTGTTCCTCTGTGGCAGCATCCGGATGGTAAGAGTTATGGGAAGCGGCAAGGTTTTCCGGGTCCGGGAAGTAGTGCCGGTAAAATCCGACCAGCAGGTCTTTGGCGGCTTTAGGGTAGACATTGCTCAGGCTGACAGGGCCGAACATATAACGCACCTGTGGGTGACGTTTCAGGTAGGCGCCAATGCCATACCAGAGATAATCCAGACTGCGTTTACCCCAGTATTTCGGTTGAACAAAGCTGCGGCCGAGTTCGATACCCTGCTGAAAGTAAGGCTGCATGTTGTCCGAGTAGCTGAACAGGCTGGCACTGTAGAGATGTTGCTGGCTGTTATCGGGCTGCTGCCGCCAGACTTCGGCCAGCCGGTATGCACCTGCGATTTCCAGATTTTCATCGTCCCAGAGTATCAGGTGGCGGTAGTGGGGGTCATAGTGATCAAGGTCCGTCCGTTCTCCGGTACCTTCGCCAACCCGGCGAAATGCTATTTCCCGTAGTCGTCCGATTTCGGCGATGACAGCGGAGTCTGCACGGTAGTCAAACAGGTAGATTTTTTTGTTGTCAGCGGTTTCGCCCAGCAACTCACTGCTGCGCAGTTCCTGTTTCAGGGCTTGCCGGTCCTGCGGATGGCTGATGGTTTTTTCCGTGATGAATAAAGGCTTTTTACCTTTGGCCAGGCGGTAGAGGTGGCGCCTGATCAGCTTTACCCTTTCCCGGTTATTCAGGGGCAGCTTTTCAATCTGGCCGTAAGCAACCGGTTCGCCAATTTTAATCGGCAGTACGGCAGCGTGTTTGTTAAACATTTCATGGGGGAGCAGCACCGAAGACATGCTCCGGTTTAACATGGATAACCCGTAAAACAGTGGTGAGTTTTTCCCGCCGATATATACCGGCAGTACCGGGCTGTTGGTTTGTCGGGCAAAGCGTAAAAAACCACTGTTCCATTTGCTGTCTTTAATACCAGTGAATCCCGCCCGGGAAACCTCGCCGGCGGGAAACACAATGACCGCTTCTTCATTACGCAGTGCTTCACTGATATTGGCGATGTCCTGCTTGCGGGTGGCTTTGCTGATGTTATCGACCGGGAGTAAGACCGGTGACAGCGGTGCAAAGCTTGCCAGCATGTCGTTGGCGATGATTTTTACATCCCGCCTTACTTCGCCGACCAGTTTTATCAGTGCCAGGCCATCTAAAGCGCCCAGCGGGTGGTTGGCGATAATAACCACCCGGCCGCTGGAAGGGATATTCAGGCGGTCTGTGTTACTCAGGCTATAGCTGAAACTGAAGTAATCCAGTACCCGGTCAATAAACTCAAAGCCTTCACAGTGGCTGTGCTGTTCCAGAAAACTGTTAACTTCTGACTCATGGAACAGACGGCGCAGAAAATATAAGGCAGGCCCACGCAGCGGTGCCGGTTTTGTCATGAAAGCGGGGTATTTATCCTGGATTATCTGTTCAACATTGATCACGGAATCTGAACCTTAATCTGCCCGGGGAAGTGGCAAACAATTTATGAGTGTTTGGTGACAGTTCCCTTGCTGATTAATGACATTCCGGTTAAAACCCCCGGAATTTCAGGGGGTACAGTACCTACTTAGGTGAACAGGGGCTTTACAATTGCCTGTCTTGCCTATAGTTTCAAATTAATTGATGCAGTGCGTCGGACGTCATCTTCATTCATTGGGTATTGCTTGTATTGCCGGGGATCCGGCTGAATCAGACGCCAGCATCCAGACTAAGAGTGTCTGCCGGTTTTAGTGGAATAGTTATCCGGATGTAAAGGACACTCCGAAAAGGACTTATTGTGACCTCTGATCTTATTGATACGGATGCTTCACGGTTATTTCAGCAGTTGATCGATGGAGTGGCGAACCTGTATGACGAAGCCTTTTTTCAGGGGCTGGTTAACGGGTTGGCAAAAATACTGGGTGCGGATCTGGCGATGGTGTCTCTGCTGGATCACGAAAACCCGAATAACGCTACCAGCCTTGCTCTGAGTCTGGACGGCGTGCCTGCCGCGAATATCTACTATCGTCTTGAAAATACCCCCTGTTTTGACCTGAAAGGGCGAAAAATCCTTTATATCCCGGATGGTGCCATGATGCGCTATCCCCAGGCAGATATGCTCAACCGGCTGGAAATGGACGGTTATCTTGGCATTCCTCTTTGTGACCATGAAGACCAGCCGATGGGGAATCTTCTGGTTGCATCCCGCGGGCGGCTTAAAGTGCCGTCCGGGCTGATACGTTTATTACCGGTGCTTATCAACCGGGCAGAGTCTGAGCTTACCCGCCTGGGCCTTTCCAGACGCCTGCGTGACAGCAATGATCAGTTACAGCGTATTCAGAGCCTTGCCAGCCTCGGTAGCTGGACACTGGATGTTCAGAGCCGCCAGTTAAACTGTTCTGCACAGGCCCGAAGCCTGTTCGGGCTGCACTCCCAGCGCAGCGCTTTTTTGAGTGATGTACTGGAAAAGCTGTTTACTGAAGACCGCGAACAGCTGCAGGGCCTGACGGAAAAAGTACTGACCCGTAAGCTGGTGGATACCTGTCTGGTACGGCTGAAACATCCCACCGGTTCAACCCGCTGGCTGCATATTCAGGCAGAGCCGGTGGCAGATCCTTTCAAGGAAGTGACCCTGATCAGAGGGATTGTTCAGGACATGACTGAGCTGATTAACAGTCAGAATCAGGTCATTGATAACGAAATGCGTTTCCGGGCACTGGTGGACGCTTCTCCCTACGGCATTATTGAGATCAACCTTGAAGGTGAAGTGATATTTGCCAACCCGAAGGCGCACCAGATATTTGCTTATCCGCCGGATCAGATGGTGGGCAGGCCGATCAGTGAAACCATGCTGTCAGAAGAACGGGAGTACTACAGCCGCAAACTGGGCCGGATGGTAGATGAGTTTCCTCACCTGGATACCTACAGCCGTAAAGGTATCCGCCAAGACGACAGCATCATTGATATTCAGGTCAATATTAACTACCGGCTGAATGAGCAGGGCAAGACCCGTGGCTTTGTCGGATTCATTTCGGATATTACCAGCCGTAACCGCCGGGAACTGAAGTTACGCCAGCTGTCGACGGTGGTTGAACAGAGCCCGTCTGCCATTCTGATTACCAACCAGCAGGGGGTGATCGAATATGTGAATCCGGCGTTTGAAGCCAGCACCGGTTATAAGAGCAAGGTGGCCATCGGAGAAACACCACGGATTCTGAAATCCGGCAAAATGCCGGAGCATATTTATGAAGGCTTATGGGAGAACCTGCATCAGGGACTGCCGTGGCGTGGGGAGTTACTCAATCACCGGGCCAATAAGGAAGAATTCTGGGCACTGACCAGCATTGCACCGATTACCGGCGATGATCAGCAGATCACCCACTATGTCTGCATTATGGAAGATATCACCCGGCATAAGCAGCAGGAACAGCAACTGGCGTTTCAGGCCAAATATGATGCTGTCACCGGGCTGCCGAACCGGATGGTTGCCATGCAGCGCCTCACTAACAGTATCCGGCTGGCGAAAAAACGTGGCACCCATGTGCTGGTTATATTTATCGATCTGGACCACTTTAAACGCATTAATGACAGCTTTGGTCACAGTACCGGTGACCGTTTCCTGGGCAGCGTGGCTGAACTTCTGAAGGAAGCGGTTCGCAGCGAAGATATCATCGCCCGTTTTGGTGGCGATGAGTTCTTGCTGATCATGGATGATATTGAAGACATTGCGGTGGCAGAGCGGATCATTGAAAAAGTACTCCGGGCTTTTAATGCGCCGGTGTACATTGAAGAGCACGAGTTGTTTGTGACGGCATCCCTGGGGGGGGCTGTGTATCCGCAGGATGGCGACAACGCAGAAACCCTGCTGCGTAACGCCGACGCGGCTATGTATATTGCCAAGTCCAGAGGCCGCAACGATTACCACTTCTTTACGCCGGAAATGAATCAGCATGCCCAACAGCAGATGTTGATGGAGACACATCTACAGCGGGCGCTGGAATTTGAAGAAATGAGCCTGCATTTTCAGCCAATTACCTGCAGCCGGCGCAATGAAGTGGTTGCCTGTGAGGTACTGCTTCGCTGGCACAGCCCGGTGCTGTCGAATGTCAGTCCGGATGATTTTATTCCGCTGGCGGAAGACCTGGGCCTGATCAATGAGCTGGGTGAATGGGTGATTGAGCGGGCACTGGAGCAGTATCTGCTCTGGCGCAGTTCACTACCGGATGACTTCCGTATGTGTATCAATGTGTCTCCCAAGCAGTTCCAGAAGAACGGTTTCGCTGACTGGTTACTGGCGTTACTGGAACAGCATCAGTTATCGCCGCAGGTCCTTGAGCTGGAAATTACCGAGGGCTTGTTGCTGAACCGCTGGTCTGAAGTGGATGAGCAGATACAGAAGATTACCGGGGCAGGTATCCGTTTATCCATTGATGATTTCGGCACCGGTTTTGCGTCGATCAGCTATTTACGCCGCTATTCCTTCAATACCCTGAAAATCGACAAGTCTTTTGTCGCAGCTTCACTGACCGATTCAGCCGATGCGGCGCTGATCCGCTCGGTTATTGCCCTGGCGCAGGGGATGGGATTAACCACCGTGGCAGAAGGGGTTGAGACTCCTGAACAGGCGGAGCTTCTGCAGCAGCTTGGCTGTGACAGAATGCAGGGCTTCCTGTACAGCAAACCGGTCAGCCAGGATCATTTCATGCATTTGGTTCACTCATCTGAAAGTGTACAGCCTGCTTAGTAGCCCGTTTATCTGCCTCTCTGGCCATCCTGTTATTCATTTGATGGATCTTTGCCGGAATTTTTCTGGGGCAACTAGCATTCGTGCTGCAAAATTATTATCCTTAAGTCTAAGCGTAACGGTCTTTCTGACAGAAAGGCTAAAGGGATAAACGCTGTTGGTACTGCATACGCAGTGAAATACCAGGATTTCTAAAGGGATGTAGAACTCATCATGAAAAAATTTAATTCCGCTTTTGCTCGTCGTTTAGTCATTTCTCACCTTGTTAATACCATTGAACGCCCCAGTGTACCTGCGCTGATGCAGGAAACCGGCTGGCCGCGCCGTACCATTCAGGATGTCATTAAGGCGATTCCGGGGCTGGGCATTAAAATTCACTTCAAACAGGATGGCCGCAGAAATAACGATGGCTATTATGTGATTGATAACTGGGGCCCGTTCGATCCGTCCTGGGTGGGTAATCACCTGAAGTCGCTGGAGTCTTCTTTACGGCGTCAGTAAAGGGTTTTAGAACCGCTCAAGACTCAGATAAAATCCCGATGAAAACAGTGCACAGCTAAAACGCTCTGCACTGTTTTTTTATACAGTAAGTTGCATTACACTTAGCCCATCAGTTCTGATTGTGTAACGTAATTTATGTCTGACGAACAAGGGACATCAGGCCCGCAACGAAAAATCATCCACTGTGACTGCGACTGTTTTTTTGCCGCTGTTGAAATGCGCGATGATCCTTCCCTGAGAGATATACCCATTGCCATTGGTGGTTCGTCAGACCGCAGAGGCGTTATCTCCACCTGTAATTATCCGGCCCGTGAGTTCGGCATCCATTCGGCGATGTCGACTGCCAAGGCGCTGATGAAGTGCCCACATTTGCATTTGCTGCCTGGTAATATGGAAAAATACCGTCAGGCATCCCAGCAGATTATGGCCATTTATCAGGATTACACCGACCTGATTGAACCCCTGTCTCTGGATGAAGCCTTTCTGGATGTGACCGGATCAGCCCATTGTGGCGGCAGTGCCACCCGCATTGCTGAAGAAATCCGTGCCCGGGTATTCGCGGAAGTAGGCATCACTATTTCTGCCGGGGTGGCGGGGAATAAGTTTCTGGCTAAGATCGCCAGTGACTGGCGTAAACCGGATGGCCTGTTTGTGGTGCCGCCCCATGAGATGGAGACGTTTATTGAAACCCTGCCGGTGGCCAAGATCTTCGGTGTGGGTAAGGTAACCGCGGCAAAACTTCATGAGATGGGCATTGAGACCTGTGGCCAGCTAAAGCAGTTTTCCCTGGCGCAGCTGGTGGATCGTTTCGGCCGTTTCGGCAAACGGTTATACGAGCTCTCCCGGGGAATCGATGAGCGGCCGGTGAAGGTATCTCGTGAACGTAAGTCGGTGAGTGTTGAGCATACCTATCCGCAGGATCTGCAGGACCTGAATGCCTGTTTACAGCAGTTACCGGTGCTGATGCAGGAATTGCAGCGCCGTTATCATAAACACAAAGATAAACGGGATATTAGCGGGGCAGTTGTGAAGCTGAAATTTCATGACTTTTCGCAAACCACCGTTGAGCAAGCGACACCGACACCCAATCTCGCACTTTACCGGCATTTATGTGAACAGGCCTGGCTACGGGGAGAACGTCCGGTTCGGCTGATCGGTCTGGGGTACCGGCTGGTGGAACATAAGCCCCGGCAGGGGGTACAGCTCAGCCTGTTTGACTGAACAGGCAGGGCTTTGCAACCTGGCAGGGCAATGACGTGCAAGCATATGACACCAGTGAATAATGGTTGTCATATTTTCATGCTTAAATCCTTTGGCTAATTTCAATTGGCGCTGTCCTTGCGGTGTCGCGATGTTATATAATCCTGCGCCTTTCTTGCGTCATTTGTACCCGAACAGCCCGGTTTAGCCGGTTCGCTGTCGCTACAGATGTAATTAATTTTCCCGGAGCACATAAATTCTATGCTGCAATTGTTAGTTAAGCGTTCACAGAGCCTGAAAGCTGATGTTCTTTCCGGCCTTACTGTTGCTCTGGCCCTGGTGCCGGAAGCAGTCGCCTTTGCCTTCGTGGCAGGCGTAGAACCGTTGGTTGGCTTATATGCTGCCTTCATGGTTGGTCTGATTACTGCCACGATTGGTGGCCGTCCGGGCATGATTTCCGGTGCCACAGGGGCACTGGCGGTTGTGATGGTCAGCCTGGTAGCCATGCACGGGGTGGAATATCTGTTTGCCACCGTGGTGCTGATGGGGATATTCCAGATACTCGCTGGGGTATTCCGGCTGGGTAAATTTATCCGCATGGTGCCTTATCCGGTGATGCTCGGTTTCGTGAATGGTCTGGCGATAGTGATCTTCCTGGCGCAGATGAAACAGTTCCAGATGCTGGATGATGACGGCAATCTGGTCTGGCTGCAGGGTGACCAGATGATGATGATGCTGGGGCTGATTGCCCTGACCATGGCGATCATCCACTTCCTGCCGAAGCTGACTAAGGCATTGCCGTCCACACTGGTGGCGATTATCACCGTGACCGCACTGGTAATTGGTCTGGATCTGGATGCCCGTACCGTACAGGACGTACTGGCTGACATGACTGGCGATCCAATGGCGTCTATCGCCGGTGGCCTGCCACAGTTCCATATTCCGATGGTGCCAATCACCTTTGAGACCTTGCGTATTATCGTGCCTTACGCTCTGATTCTGGCGGCTATCGGTCTGATTGAATCACTGCTGACGTTGACGCTGATTGACGAAATCACAGAAACCCGTGGCCGTGGTAACAAAGAATGTGTCGGCCAGGGCGTTGCCAACGTGGCGACCGGCTTCTTTGGCGGTATGGGTGGTTGCGCCATGATCGGCCAGAGTATGATCAACATCAGCTCCGGTGGTACCGGCCGTGCTTCAGGTATTTCTGCCGCGCTGTTCCTGTTGACGTTCATCCTGATCGGCTCCAGCTGGATCGAAATTATCCCGGTTGCGGCGCTGGTTGGCGTGATGTTTATCGTGGTAATCGGTACCTTTGAATGGGCCAGTTTGCGCCTGATCAACAAGATTCCACGGGCTGATATTTTCGTGGTAATCACGGTGACGGTAGTTACGGTACTGACGGATCTGGCGATTGCGGTTATTGTCGGTGTGATTGTGTCTGCGCTGGTATTTGCCTGGAACCATGCGAAAAATATGCGCGTGGAAACCAGTCTGGAAAACAACGGTTACCTGAAAATTTATGAGCCAAACGGCCCGTTATTCTTCAGCTCTGTACAGAATTTCCGTGATCAGTTCACTCCGCGTTACGATCCGCAGGAAGTCATTATCGACTTTAAAAACTGCCGGGTAATGGATCACTCAGGTATCGAGGTTATTGATTCCCTGGTGGAACGTTACCAGAAAGGCGGTATCGATATTCACCTGCGCCACCTCAGCCCGGAATGTATCCGGTTGCTGGAAAAAGCTGGCAGTGCAGTTGAAATCAACCGCGCAGAAGATCCTCAGTACAAAGTGGCGGACGACAAGTTAGCCTGATTCTGCGACTGACAAATATAAACGCCGGCTTTTTAGCCGGCGTTTTTGTCTTCGTTGCCGCCATCCGGAAAAAGGTGTGCTGGCGTGATATATCCCGTTAATCTGGCTTTGCAATCAGCGCCGGGTTTTGAAATAGTGGCCGGGTTTTAACTGGTTATTGTCAGATAAGAGGTGAGCATAGCGATGCTGGAACTGGAATTTATATTTGCCTATATCGCCCTGGGTTCAGTGGTCGGTGTGCTGGCGGGGCTGCTCGGTATCGGTGGTGGTCTGCTGATGGTGCCGGCGCTGACCAGTCTGTTTATCTGGCAGGGCTACCCACTGGAGCAGGTGGTCCATCTGGCACTGGGTACTTCAATGGCGTCTATCGTTTTGACCTCGGTTTCCAGTATGCGGGCCCATAACCGCCGGGGCGGGGTGATCTGGCCGGTGGTGAAGAATATCTCCCCGGGGATTGTGTTGGGGGCGTTTCTGGCGACCTTCCTGGCGGCCTCATTAAGCGGTGTATTTCTGGCGGTATTTTTCGCCTGCTTCCTGGTGTTTGTCTCCATCCAGATGTTCCTCAACAAGAAGCCCAAACCAAGCCGCTCAATTCCCGGATTCGCGGGGCTGTTCTCTGCCGGTACCGGCATTGGCGGGTTTTCTGCGCTGGTATCCATTGGCGGCGGTACCCTGACAGTGCCGTATCTGACCTGGCATAACGTCGATGTAAAACAGGCGATCGGCACCTCGGCAGCCATCGGTTTACCCATCTCACTGGCGGGCACTGTCGGCTATCTGATTAACGGTTGGTCGGTGGATATTAATGGCTGGCTGATCTTCGGTTTTGTGAACCTGCCGGCGGTGGTGCTGATTTCCGCACTGAGCTTCACCACGGCGCCGTTAGGTGCCAAACTGGCTCACAGCCTGCCGGTACCGGTACTGAAAAAAGGCTTTGCGATACTGTTGCTGGTGCTGGCCGCACGGATGTTGCTGTCAGTTACCTGAGGGCTTAACGTGCAGACAATAAAAAACCGGCCAATGAGCCGGTTTTTTTGTGTCTGAATAACAGGGGCTTACTTGGCCGCCAGTGCTTCACCTTCAAACTGAATACCTGCCCAGCCGTATTCCATGAAGTTACGGATGTTGCCGTGATCGGTGCCTTCCGGGTTTTTCAGTACATCTTCACGGTAGAAACGGCCGAAGCAGTTCAGGGTTTGCTGTTCGCTGAGTTTGTTCAGGCCGGCGAATGCAAAGATCTTACAGGAGCCTTCATTGGTACCGGCTTCATTGACAACCGGATTGTCGCCCAGGCCGTTCATGAAACGGGTTGGGGTGTAGTTATAGTGCTGTTCAATAACAGCCATGGTGTCTTCAAAATCCATCTGTACTGCGTTGTTGAGATTCTGGATGAAGGTGTTCAGATCCATGGGGTGCTCCTATGCAAAGTTTGTCCTGATTGTACGGTTAACTCTGTCGGCTTAGAAGCGTAAAACTGTAGATTTTTCAGTTTATTAAGACCAAAGGGGAAGAGGTCCGGCGGGGCCTGAAAAGCCCTGCCGGATGTAAGGATTTACAACAGATCAGCGGAAGGCCAGATCCCGTGGCCACAGGGCAATTTCCGGGAAGGCCATCATCAGCACCGTGACCACAAATAGGATGATCAGGAACGGGTGGATGCCGCGGATAACCTCAACAAACGGCCGGCGGAATACCGCAACGGCGGTAAAGATGTTACAGCCGAACGGTGGGGTTGCCGCGCCGATGGCTACCTGCAGGGTGATCATGACACCCACCAATACCGGGTCCAGTCCGGTGGCTTTTACCAGCGGTGCAAAGATCGGTACCAGAATCAGGATCACCACGATGGAGTCCACAAACATACAGCCCACAAAGAAGGCGATGTTGATGGCGATCAGGGTGGTGATAACGCCGGCACCTTCAAGGCCCAGTGAGGCAATGATTTGCTGGGGAATCTGCGCATAAGACAGCACCCAGGAGAAGGCTGCACCGGCAGCAATCAGAATGAACACCACCGAGGTCACCGCACCGGTCGACAGGGCGATGTCGGCGACATCCTTCAGGTTGATCGAGCGGAATATGCACAGTTCCAGTATCAGGGCGTATAGCACACAGATAGCTGCTGCTTCTGTCGGGCTGAAGATGCCGCCATAGATACCACCTACCACGATCAGCGGGAAACCTGCCGGCCACATTGCCCGGCGCAGTGCAGTTAAACGCTGAGACCAGTTGGCTTTCGGTTCTACCGGAATATTGTGGCGTCTGGCGTACCAGATGCAGTACATGGAGAACAGCACGATGATCAGCAGTCCCGGGCCAAGACCGGCAATGAACAGTTCAGAGATTGAGGTGCCGGAGATTACTCCGTAAATGATCATGCCGATGGACGGCGGGATCAGGTAGGCAAGGTCCGCTGCGTTGATGATCAGGCCGATTGAAAACGAGTCGTTGTAGCCGGCTTTGAGCATCCGCGGGCGCATCGCGCCACCAATCGCAACCACGGTTGCCTGGGTGGAGCCACAGACCGCACCGAACATGGCGCAGGCGGTGGTGACGGATACCGCCAGACCACCCCGGATGTGACCCATAAAGCGCATCACAACATCCACCAAACGGTCTGCGGAATGGCCTCGGGTGATGATATCCGCCGCCAGAATAAACATTGGGACGGCAATCAGAGCCGAAGGTTTAACACCACCGATCATCTGCTGGATGACCAGTTGCAGACTCAGGTCCGGATAGTAGATTGCAAATGCCAGTACTGCCGCACACAGCAGGGGCATCATCATTGGGAATCCTGCCAGTAACAGGACCAGCATTACGCCGAGCATCATTAACGTCATGATTTAGCCTCCTGTGTGTCTGGCTGGGGATCATTACCACCGCTGGTCTGGCAGCGCTGGATTGCATCGGTAATTTCCGGATCGTCGTAGGTATCAACCGTGGTGTACGAGATGTAGACGGTTTCATCCTGCAAATCGAGGTTCTTAATGGCTGTCAGCAGGTACTGAATGGCGCCGATCAGCAGGCCCAGTGCGACCCATACGTAGGTCAGATACAGCGGGAACTGCAGTGCCGGAGTCACCCGGCCGCGGCGGGCAATTTTCTGGACATATTCAAAGGCATACCAGGCCAGTACGAACATCATAATGGCTGTCAGCAGGGCAATGACTACCATGAATATTTTCTGCCAGCGGGGGGCGAGCATGTCATAGAAGGCAGACATCCGGATGTGTTTGCCTTTACGGGTAATGTAGCCCAGACCCATGAAGGTGATGATCACGATGAGGAACTGATTCAGCTCATCGGAGAAGTATAAGCTCTGGTTAAACACGTAACGGCCGAAGACGTTAGCGATAGAGTTGGTTGCCATGGCGATGATGGCGATGCTGAGGATGCAGGCTTCAATACGGCCAATCCAGATATCAAGCCGTGTCAGCATGCTGGCAAGAACTTGGGACATAAGACGCTCCCGGGAACAGCTAGAGTGAGACCGGATAACAGCGGGCACTGCTGTTACCCGGAGAGTGCTACCGACCGGTGTTATAGCCGGCCGGTAAGGGTGGGACGCTTATTGTGCGTTAACTTCGGCAAGCAGGTCCTGAAGCAGCTTCTGGCCACGTTCACCGGCAATGTCAGTGAAGGCCGCGTGAGTATTGCTGCTGCGCTCACGGAATACTGCCTGTTCTTCCGGACTCAGCTTAACAAACTGGATACCAGGCTTGGCTGCTTTGATTTTTTCCAGTTTTTCCTGGTTGAAGCGGGTCACAACATCATCAATGAAGCCACGCATTTCAGTCATGGTTTCGGTGATCAGCTGCTGCTTCTCAGGCGTCAGGGTTTCGTACCAGTCAGTACCGGAAACGATGGTTGTTACCAGTTCCTGTTCACCCGCCCAGATCATGTAGTCGGTTACTTCGTAGAACTTCATCTCTTCGATGGTTGGAACCGGGTTAATCTGGCCGTCAACGATCTTCAACTGCAGTGCACCGTATACTTCACCGAATGGCAGAGGCGTCGGGTTGGCACCCAGATCTTCATAGGCCTTCAGCAGGATAGGGGATACCATTACCCGCATTTTGAAGTTGTCCAGATCAGCAGGCTTACGGACTTCTTTATTGGTCGTCCAGACCTGTGGGCCTTCAGAGTACATGGTGTGAAGTTTCAGACCTTTGCTGGCGAAGTCTTCGCCCAGGTCGTTGTAGATAACCTTGCTGGTGGTCAACATTTCGGAAATGGCTGCCGGCTCAGAAGGCAGGGTATAAGGCAGCAGGAATACCTGAGATTCAGGCACGATGGTACCCAGGTTACCGACGGATACGTTGGCGAAGTGCACCACGCTGTCGGCGGTCTGCTCAACCATTTCGGTTGGCGTACCCAGAGAACCCAGCGGGTAAACATTTACAGTAATGTCGCCGTTGGTTTTGGTTTCAATTTTACGCTTAAACTCCTGGGCGTAGGCATCCATGATGGAACCCGGAATCTCTTCAATGGCGAACTTCCACTCTTCTGCCTGGGACAGTACCGGCAGCATGGCAACAGTGGCAGTAACCGCCAGATTTTTTAACCCTTTCTTTAGCTTGAACATCTTACAGGCCTCGCTTCGTAGCATTTATTATTGTTTGCGAAATCGGTCATAAATCATGTGATTCACAATCAGTATTGCAAAAGTATATGCATTGAAAAATACAATATTGACTATGTATACATCACAAAAATTGATGTAAATTGTGTTCTTCAGACTGATAAGGAGCGGATTATGGCGCAGTATTCAATGAAACACATGCAGACTTTCTGCACCGTGGTGGAATGTGGCGGTTTTGTCAGTGCACAGGCCGCTCTGGGGATGAGCCAGCCGGCAATCAGCACCCATATCCGGGATTTTGAGATCCGTCTGGGCTTCCAGTTATGCCAGCGGGGGCGTAGCGGTTTTAACCTGACGGAGAAGGGCGAGCTGGTATACGCCAAGTGCCGCAGCATGCTGAATAACGTGTCAGATTTTGAAGCGGATCTCGGCGAACTGCGTAATAAGCTGACCGGAACCCTGCGGATCGGTCTGATCGATACCACCATCAGTAATCAGGACTTTCCGATCAACGCGGCGTTGCAACGTTTCTTCAGCCGGGATAACGATGTATCTATTAAGCTGGAGGTTCTGCCCCCGGAGGATCTTGAACGTGACCTGCTCAATGGCCATATCCATGTAGGCATCGGCCCGTTTCAGCGCCGGGACACTACCCTGACGTATCGTCTGTTACATAAAGAAGCTCACGGGTTTTACTGTGGCCAGCATCATCCGCTGTTTGAGCTGCCGGCGGCAGATATCAGTTGGGAAACCTTGCAGCAGTATCCGGTATCCACCCGGGCGTATTTGCAGCAGACAGACCTTCCGGGTATCCAGAACACTGCTTTTGTCACCAACATGGAGGCCCAGGCAATGCTGATTACCAGTGGGCATTTTATGGGCTACCTGCCGGAGCATTATGCCCAGGCCTGGGTCGACAGCGGTGAGATGCGGGCCATTGATCATCTCAATCTTGAACACCATTCTTCGTTCTATCTGGCGATGCGTGCTTCCCCTGCGGTGCGTAACATTGTGAAGGTTTTTGTGAAAGATATTGAGGACGTTCTGGGTCTGGAAGAAGAATAGATACATAATAAATACAAATATAAGCATCATAACTTTCATATTTTTTGATGCTAGGTTCTTTGTAATACTCCTCTGAATCCCCCGGTTAAAACAACATAAAGGGGGCAATGTTAGCAGCGGGAGTACCTATCTCCTGTTGTATTGAGCCGCAGTGGTTGCTGAACAGGAGTAAATAAAGATGAGCGATAATGCTTACGAGAAAGGCCGGCTGAACCTGCCGTTTGTCGGATTCTGTACCTTTGCCAAAAGTCCTACCTGTGAAGACTGGGACAACATTCAGGGTGATGTTGCATTTATGGGGGCACCGTTTGACTGCGGTACCCAGTGGCGTTCCGGAGCCCGTATGGGACCCCGTTCGGTCCGTGAGGCGTCTACGCTGTTTTCTTTTGGTCACGGTGGTGCGTATTCCTATGAGGAAGACACCATGTATCTGGAAGGCGTAAAAATTGTTGATATCGGTGACGCGGATATCGTGCATACCGATACGGTAAAGAGCCACGCTAACATCGAATACGGTGTGCGTAAGATGCTGGAAGCGGGTGTGTTGCCGGTGACTGTCGGCGGCGATCACTCGGTCAACGCGCCATGTATCAAGGCGTTTGAAGAATATGCCAATAAAGGCCCGATCCACATTATTCAGATCGATGCTCACCTGGACTTTGTAGACGAGCGTCACGGTGTACGTTATGGCCACGGTAACCCGATGCGCCGTGCGTCTGAACAGAGCTACATCAGCGGTATGACTCAGCTGGGTATCCGTAACGTATCTTCTTCCAACCGTACTGACCACAAACTGGCGGAAGAAGCCGGTTCCACTATTTTGTCTGTACGTGACGTGCGCCGTCTGGGTCTGGAAGGCGTAATGAAGCTGATTCCTAAAGACGTGAACTACTACATCACCATCGATATCGACGGTTTTGACCCGTCAATCGCACCGGGTACCGGTACGCCAAGCCACGGCGGTTTCCAGTATTACGAAGTGATGGAAGTACTGCAGCAGGTTGCCCAGCAAGGTGAAGTTGTGGGCATCGACCTGTGTGAAGTAGCACCGGACTACGACCAGACCGGTACTACCAGTATCCTGGCGGCGCAGGTTCTGCTGAACCTGCTGGGTTACGTATTCCATGCCCGTGCTCAGCGTGCCGAACAGGCTGGCTGACACACTTAAGGCTTCTGTACCTTCGTGTGCAGAAGCCTGATCTCCGATAGATTCCAAACACCTTAGCGCACAGTGCGGACCTACTCCGGTGAGTTGAACCGGGGGCGCTGTGCGTCTTTTTTCTGCCTGCCTACCGACAATATACCCGGGCATCCCGCGGGGTATAAATCCCCAGTGTGATAAAGCCCAGGAAGCCATTGACGAATGTTTCCTGTGTTTCAACTTTGATGACCTTGTCTGCACCGCCGCAGATTTCAGCGGCATTGGTGGATTTCTCCTGGCCGATACCGTTAATGAAGAATACCTGTGAGTCTTCAGTCTGAGGCGGGGCTTGAGTTGTACCGTTAATGTTAAATGTCTGAGTTGAGCAGCCGCTGATGAAAGCAGCGGCGGTTAGCGCCAGTAAGATTTTATTCATGTTTTGTCCCGTTCCCGGATTAGCGTTTCAGTAACGGGCACAGTGTAACGACAGGCGGAAAGGAACATTGTAAGGCTTTGTACAGAACCGGTAAGGAACTGTAGGGCTTGCTGTTGTTGGCAGGTTTGGCTGTTAAGGCTTTTTCTCTGCGATGATTTCATGCACCTGAATGGCACCGTTTTTAAGGTTGCTCAGCAGGTTGGTTGCCATCTGAGGGAAGCGCGTACCGAATATCATCTGCGGTGACAGTGCAGCAGATGTTGCTGTTGTATCTGCTTCTTTCCGGCTTTGCTGTTGTCGCCATTCGAGGGCTTCGGCGGACCAGTTCTTTTGAGATATGACGGTAAAGCCGGCGGCTTCTGACTGGCTGAGTAATGCCTCTGCCCGGATCAGATGGCTGTCGTCTTCATCACTGGCCCAGGGCACCGGGAATATGATTGCCTGGTCCGGATTACCCCGAAACACTTCATGCAGAATCAGTTTGCCATCGGGTTTAAGTACCCGGTAACACTCCGCGAGGCAGCGTTGCGGAGCTGGCATATTGAGCAGGCTGTGTTGCAGGATCACCGCATCAAACTGATTGTCAGCCATGGCCAGTTGCTGGCCATCGCCGGTCAGAACGCTGGCCCGGCCGGCATGGCATGAATTGAGGCACAGGCTGTTCAGCTCCCGGTTCAGCTGGCTGAAACCGGGAGTGATATCCAGTGTGGTGTAGTGCAGCGCAGAGTGTTTTGGTAGCAGGCTGATACACAGGCGTTGTAAGCCGCCCAGCCCGGCACCGATTTCCAGAATTTCACAGGGAATGCCGGGATCAGTTTCCAGATTGCCCAGCAGTTTTTTACTGGCCCGAATGCCACCAATGTGAAGCTGGTCGATGCCTGCTAACTGGTGGGGCAGTGCACCCTCGGGAAAAGCAGCTTTTACCCGGCACAACAGTTCTGCCGGGTTAAGCTGTTCACTGTAGTGGCTGGCAACCATGGATCAGGTATCCAGCCCCAGTTCAGCGATGGAGATTTCCCGCATTTTAAATTTCTGGATTTTGCCGGTAACGGTCATCGGGAATTCGTCGACGAATTTGAAATAGCGGGGAATCTTAAAGTGGGTGATTTTACCCTTGCAGAAGGCCTGCAGGTTTTCCGCTGAAATCTCGCCGGCATCGGCAGAGAGTTTTACCCAGGCAATCAGTTCTTCACCGTACTTTTTATCCGGTACGCCGGTAACCTGCACATCAATGATGTCCGGGTGGGTGTAGAGGAATTCTTCCACTTCCTTCGGATAGACGTTTTCACCGCCCCGGATCACCATGTCTTTGATCCGGCCAACGATCTGTACATAGCCTTCTTCATCCATGGTGGCCAGATCGCCGCTGTGCATCCAGCCGCGGTCATCGATGGCTTCGGCGGTGGCGTCCGGGTTGTTCCAGTAGCCGATCATTACGCTGTAACCCCGGGTACAGAGTTCGCCGATTTCGCCGCGGGGCAGAACCTGACCGCTGGCCGGGTCGATGATCTTGGTTTCAATGTGAGGCTGGCTGCGACCAACGGTGGATACCCGTTTATCGAACGGATCATCGGCGGCGGTCTGGGTGGAAACCGGGCTGGTTTCGGTCATGCCGTAGGCGATCTGCACTTCCTGCATATGCATTTTTGAGTTCACCGCTTTCATGACTTCCGCCGGGCAGATGGAACCGGCCATAATGCCGGTGCGCAGGCTGGAAAGGTCGTACTGTTCAAACTGCTCATCCCCCAGTTCGGCAATGAACATGGTGGGCACGCCGAACAGGGCGGTGGCCTTTTCTTTTTCCACCGCTTCCAGTACCGCCCGTGGCTCAAATCCTTCGGTGGGATAGATCAGGGTTGCACCGTGGGTGATGCAGCCCAGATTGCCCATCACCATGCCGAAGCAGTGGTACAGGGGCACCGGCACGATCAGACGGTCCTGATCGGTAAAGCGCATACTTTCCGCCACAAAGAAGCCATTGTTGAGGATGTTGTGGTGGCTCAGCGTGGCGCCTTTCGGAAAGCCGGTGGTGCCGGAGGTGTACTGAATGTTGATCGGGTCATCAAACTGCAGGGTGGCCTGAATCTCAGCTACATCGGCTTCACTGCGGTGGCTTGCCTGTTCGAGGAAGTCCGCCCAGCGCCACATGCCCGGGTGCTGTTCATCCGCCAGATTAATGATGCATTGCAGTTCCGGCAGTTTGACAGAGGTTAGCTTACCCGGCTCGCAGTGGTGCAGTTCCGGTGCCAGTTCCAGCAGCATCGCGGTGTAGTTGGAGGCCTTGAAGCTGTCGGCGGTGACCAGAAAGCGGGTGCCGGACTGATTCAGGGCGTATTCCAGTTCGTGCAACCGGTAGGCCGGGTTGATGTTCACCAGAATGGCACCGAGCTTGGCGGTGGCAAACTGAGTGACCAGCCACTGGGCATTGTTCGGTGACCACATGCCCACTCTGTCGCCGGTTTTAACGCCAAGGCTCAGCAGGGCACGGGCGCAGTTGTCCACCTGTTGCTTCAGGGTGCGGTAGTCCCAGCGGATATTCTGAAAGTGAACGATCAGGGCGTCGTTATCCGGATATTGGGCGCAGGTGGCGTCGAATTTATCGCCAATGGTCATGCCTAACAGAGGCTGCGCGCTGGCGCCGTTGGTATAGCTGGGCGTGTTGAGTGTTGTCTGGTTGCTCACGGTGTTATTTCCCTGTCATTGTTATTGTTGTTGATGTCCGGCAGCGTTGTACTACCTTCAGCGGCAGTGACGGTGGTATTCCGGGTTAGGCTGCATATCCACGGCGCTGGCAATGCGGTTGGTCATGTTATAAAAACCGGCCAGGTTAGCGATGTCCCATATATCCGGGTCGCTGAAACCGGCGTTGCGCAGTTGCTGACGGTCCGCTTCCTGAATGCCGTCCGGTGTGTCGGTCATTTTGACGGCAAAATCCAGCATGGCGGTGTGCCGTTCCGATAGCTGTGCAGCCCGGTAGTTAATGGCAATCAGTTCACCCAGTGCCGGGTCACCGGAGTATTCCCGGATGGCCGCGCCGTGGGCAACGATGCAGTAGAAGCAGTGATTACGGGATGAAACAGCAACGGCAATCATTTCCCGCTCAAGAGGCGTGAGGTTGCTGTCACCAAACATCAGTTCGTTATAGAACTTGCTGAATACCTCCAGCTGCGCAAGGTTCTGGCTGTAAGCCTTCAGCACATTCGGCAGCAGGCCGAGTTTCTCTTCACATTTAGCAAAGTATTTCTGTACGTCTGCCGGGCACTGCTCTGTAGCCGGCACCGGCAGATCCAGTGCGGTCAGATCAGCGGTTTGGTAGCGTACCTGTGGTTCAGAGTCCTGCATGATTGAGTCCTTTACGCGGGTTATTGTTATTATTTAACTGCCTGACAAGGGCTTGCCAATGCGACTTTAGACCCGGAACGGCGGCCCAGCTGGGCGCTGATCCAGTGACCGGTGGCGATCATTTGCTGCAGGTCAATGCCGGTTTCAATGCCCAGCCCGTTCAGCATATAGAGCACATCTTCACTGGCGACATTGCCGGAAGCGCCTTTGGCATAGGGGCAGCCCCCGAGTCCGGCAACGGAGCTGTCGATGACTGCAATACCTTCTTCCAGTACTGCGTACAGGTTGGCCAGTGCCTGCCCGTAGGTGTCGTGGAAATGCGCTGCCAGGTGACTCACGGGCACCACTTTACTGACTGCCTCAAGCATCTGTTTGGCCTTCAGAGGTGTGCCGGTGCCGATGGTGTCTCCCAGTGAGATTTCATAACAGCCCAGCTGGTAAAGCAGATCGCAGACGTGGGCGACTCTGTCAGGCTGAATCTCGCCTTCGTAAGGGCAGCCGAGTACGGTGGATACATAGCCCCGTACTCGGATGTTCTGTTCCCGGGCCCGTTCGATTACCGGGGTAAAGCGTTCGATGCTTTCGGCAACCGAGCAATTAATGTTTTTCTGGCTGAAGCTTTCAGAGGCTGCGCCGAAGACCGCCACTTCATCAACGCCTGCTTCAATGGCTGCTTCCAATCCTTTCAGGTTTGGGGTCAGGGCGCTGTAAGTAACACCTGACTGTCGGCTGATGCCTGCCATCACCGCGCTGGCATCGGCCATTTGTGGTACCCAGCGGGGGGATACAAAGCTGGTGGCTTCGATATTTGTGAGCCCCGTGCTGCTGAGCCGGTCGATCAGTTCAATTTTGATAGCAGTCGAAATCGGGTCGCCGGGCTCGTTTTGCAGGCCGTCCCGGGCACCCATTTCGAACAGCCGGACTGTTTTGGGCAGTGCCATGCTCAGTCCTCCGCTTCCAGTGCGATCAGTTCAGCGCCGTCATCCACCAGTTCGCCTTCCTGATAGAAGACTTCGGCGACGGTACCGTCATGGGGTGCTTTGAGGCTATGTTCCATTTTCATGGCTTCCATAATCACCAGCGTATCCCCGGCGGCGACTTTCATTCCGGCTTCTACAAGTACGGCCACCACGGCACCGTTCATCGGTGCATTCAGGCTGTTACCGGCGTCCTGTGCATTGCTGCTGAAATCTTCCCGGTGGCGCTGGCAACTAAACTGTTCTGCGCCGGCGAACAGGGTTAATTCATCTCCGTTCAGGCTGACATCCAGCGTTTGCCGGTGGCCATTAAGGCTGATGGTCAGTTGCCCGTGTGCCAGGCTGGCTTGCAGTTCGAATTGCCGGTCTTCAACGCTGACGGTGTAGCAGTCCCCATGACTGCTCAGGGTTAGCTGACTGCTGTTGCTGTTGCCGTAGTTCAGAGTCAGCGGGCGGGCATACTGGCTGTTCAGACGCCAGCTGTCCGGGTTGTTAAAGGGTGACCCAGGATCAGTCTGGCTGATATTTTTGGGCTTCTGGCTGGCCGCAAAACAGGTCGCTGCAATGGCCAGCCAGCGGGCGGTATCGGTTTCCGTTTCAGGGAAAAGCAGGGCCTGATGGCTTTCTATAAAGCCGGTATCCAGCTGGCAGTCGCGGAATGGCTGGCTGTCCGCCAGACGGTGCAGAAAGCTCAGGTTAGTGGTCAGCCCGGCAATTTTATAGTCTTCCAGGGCGCTGACCATGCGGTTGATGGCCCGGTCCCGGTCGGCGTCCCATACGATCAGTTTGGCAATCATCGGGTCGTAATAAACACTGACTTCATCGCCCTGAAGTACGCCGGTATCTACCCGTACATGGGTGTTTTCAACCGGTGTCTTCAGATAGTTCAGTACACCGGTGGCAGGCAGGAAATCGTTGTCCGGATCTTCCGCATAGACCCGGGCTTCCAATGCATGACCGGTGATTTTTACCTGATCCTGTGTCAGGGGCAGGTGTTCACCGGAAGCAATGCGCAGCTGCCATTCCACCAGGTCCAGCCCGGTGATCATTTCTGTGACCGGGTGTTCTACCTGCAGGCGGGTATTCATTTCCATGAAGTAGAAGGAGCCGTCGGTGTCGTAGAGAAATTCCACCGTACCTGCGCCCACATAATCAATTGCCTGGGCAGCACGCACGGCGGCTTCGCCCATGGCCTTGCGGGTGGCATCGCTGAGCCCGGGGGCCGGCGCTTCTTCAATGACTTTCTGGTGGCGGCGCTGTACAGAACAGTCCCGTTCAGCCAGATACACGCCGGCACCATGGGTATCACAGAATACCTGAATCTCCACGTGGCGCGGTTCTGTCAGATAGCGCTCAATGAGCATGTCCGGGTTACCGAAGGCGTTACTGGCTTCACGGCGGGCGGATTCCAGTGCTTCGGGAAATTCCTGGCGGTTACTGACCACCCGCATGCCTTTACCACCGCCACCGGCGACCGCTTTCAGCAGTTGTGGATAGCCACACTTTTCGGACTCCGCCAGCAAGGTTGCGTCACTCTGGTCCGCTTCGTGATAACCCGGCACTAGCGGGACGGCGGCGTCAGACATGATCTGTTTGGCGGCGGATTTTGAGCCCATGGCCTTGATTGCCCCGGTGGGAGGGCCAATGAAGACTACGCCGGCTTTAGCACAGGCGGCTGCGAATTCGGCGTTTTCTGAAAGGAAACCGTAGCCGGGATGAACCGCCTGGGCACCGCTGCTGAGGGCAATGTCGAGGATTTTATCGCCCCGCAGGTAGCTTTCAGTGCTGGGGGCCGGACCGAGCAGAAAGGCTTCATCGGCCATGCTGACATGGCGGGCAGCGGCATCCGCTTCGGAATAGACCGCCACGGTTCTGATGCCCAGTGCGCGGGCTGTCTGGATGACCCGGCAGGCAATTTCGCCACGGTTGGCAATGAGAATCTTACTGAACATGGTAGCTCCTTATTCCTTAATCCAGGCCGGGGTGCGTTTTTCCAGAAAGGCGCTTAAGCCTTCCTGCCCTTCAGGGCTGACCCGGATATCGGCGATACGGTTAGCGGTGTCGGCAATCAGATTATCGTCAATGGACTGCTGGCTAACCGCCTGTATCAGTTGTTTGGCGGCGTGCATGCCCTGGGGGCTGTTTTGCAGCAGTTTGCTGATCATGGCGTCGGCGCTGGCCTGAAGCTGATCTTCTCCAACCACTTCATGTACCAGCCCGAAGTTCTGTGCCTGCTGTGCAGTGAACGGTTCTGCGGAGATGAAGTAACGGCGTGCCTGCCGTTCGCCGATGGCACGGATAACATAGGGACTGATGACCGCCGGGATCAGGCCGATGCGGACTTCACTGAGGCAGAACTTGCTGGCGTCACTGGCAATCACAATGTCACAGCAGGCTGCAAGGCCCACCGCACCGCCGTAGGCAACCCCCTGAATCAGGGCGATGGTGGGGCGGTTAAAATCATTCAGCAGCTGCATCAGCCGGGCCAGCCGGTGGGCATCCTGCAGGTTATCGCTGTGGCTGTTTTCCGCCATGCGGCGCATCCACGCCAGATCGGCCCCGGCGGAGAAGTTTTTGCCGGCAGAGCGGAGGATCAGCACCCGCAGGTCCGGCAGGTCCGCGGCGATTTCCAGATGGCTGATCAGCGCTTCAATTATGTTGTCATCAAAGGCGTTATGGACTTCCGGACGGTTGAGGGTGAGTTCCGCGACACCGTCACTGAAGCTGAAAAGTACCTGACTGTTGGTCATATCTGATCGCTCCTGGTTACATGCGGAACACGCCGAAGCGGGTCTCGTCTATCGGTTTGTTAAGGGCCGCAGACAGCCCCATGCCAACCACTTCACGGGTCTGACGGGGATCGATGACGCCGTCGTCCCAGAGGCGGGCGCTGGCATAATAAGGGTGGCCCTGGGCGTCGTAAGTATCGATAACCGGTTGCTTGAATGTGGCTTCTTCTTCGGCAGACCAGCTGTCGCCCTTGCGTTCGATGTTGTCCCGTTTCACGGTGGCCAGTACACCGGCGGCCTGTTCGCCACCCATGACAGAAATCCGCGCGTTGGGCCACATCCACAGCATATTGGGGCTGTAAGCCCGGCCGCACATGCCGTAGTTACCGGCACCGAAGCTGCCACCGATCAGTACGGTAAATTTCGGCACATTGGCACAGGCCACGGCGGTCACCATTTTCGCACCGTGCTTGGCAATGCCTTCCGATTCATACTTCTGACCCACCATGAAGCCGGTGATGTTCTGCAGGAACAGCAGGGGGATTTTTCGCTGACAGCACAGTTCAATGAAGTGCGCGCCTTTCTGGGCGGACTCGCCAAACAGAATACCGTTATTGGCAACGATACCCACCGGATAGCCGAAGATATGCGCAAATCCGGTCACCAGTGTGGTGCCGTATAGCTGTTTAAACTCATCAAATTCAGAGTTGTCGACGATACGGGCAATGACTTCCCGGACGTCAAAAGGTTTTTTCAGGTCGGTGCCAACAATGCCGTAGAGTTCGTCGGCATCAAACCGGGGTGCTTGTGCCGGGCGGGTGTTAAGTTGAATGTCTTTACGGCGGTTCAGGTTGGCAATGCAGTTGCGGGCGATCTGCAGGGCGTGCTCATCATTCTCTGCATAGTGATCGGCCACCCCTGAGGTGCGGCAGTGGACATCAGCACCGCCCAGATCTTCCGCGCTGACCACTTCGCCGGTGGCGGCTTTTACCAGTGGCGGGCCGGCCAGAAAGATGCTGCCTTGCTGGCGCACAATAATAGATTCATCTGCCATGGCCGGCACATAGGCACCGCCGGCGGTACACAGGCCCATGACCACCGCGATTTGCGGAATGCCCAGCGAAGACATGCGTGCCTGGTTATAGAAGATCCGGCCGAAGTGATCCCGGTCCGGGAAGACTTCGTCCTGCTGTGGCAGGTTAGCGCCGCCGGAGTCCACCAGATAGATACAGGGCAGGTGGTTCTGTTCAGCAATTTCCTGCGCCCGCAGATGTTTTTTGACGGTCAGGGGAAAATAGGTGCCGCCTTTCACGGTTGCATCGTTGGCGATGATCATACATTCCTGGCCACTGACCCGGCCGATACCGGTGATAATGCCCGCAGCCGGTACATCGTCGTCATAGACCTTATAAGCGGCCAGCTGCGACAGTTCCAGAAAGGCAGAGCCTTCATCCAGCAGGGTATTGATACGGTCACGGGGTAACAGTTTGCCCCGTGACAGGTGACGTTGCTGATACTGGCTGCCACCGCCAAGTTCCGTCTGGGCGACTTTTTCACGCAGGTCGGCAACTGCCGTTGCCATGGCATCGTAATTGGCGAGATATTCTTCGCTGCGCGGGTTGATCTTGCTGTTGAGTAAAGCCATTTTTTAGCCATCTCCTGTTGTTTTTGCTGAAAAAGGCGTGGGGAGTGTCTCCCCACGCAAGGCTCTCGTCTGAACTGTCAGTTTTTTCTGTGCGGTTCGTTTGATATCAGCAAAAAATGCCCGGTTTTCCGCGGTGCGGTTTATTTGTTCTGAAACAGTTCACGGCCAATCAGCATCCGGCGGATTTCTGAAGTGCCTGCGCCGATTTCGTATAGCTTGGCATCCCGCAGCAGGCGGCCTGTCGGGAATTCATTGATGTAGCCATTGCCCCCTAACAGCTGAATGGCATCCAGTGCCAGTTTGGTGGCGGTTTCAGCGGTATAGAGAATGACGCCGGCACAGTCTTTACGGGTAGTTTCGCCCCGTTCTGCCGAACGGGCCACGGTGTAGGTGTAAGACTTGCAGGCATTCATCAGGGTATACATGTCAGCCACTTTGCCCTGCACCAGCTGGAATTCTCCGATGGACTGGCCGAACTGCTGGCGGTCACGGATATAAGGCACAACGATATCCATGGCTGCCTGCATAATGCCCAGCGGACCGCCGGACAGCACCAGCCGTTCATAGTCCAGACCACTCATCAGTACCCGGACACCGCCGTTCAGTTCGCCGAGAATGTTTTCTTTGGGCACCGGGCAGTTTTCGAATACCAGTTCACAGGTGTTTGAGCCGCGCATACCCAGCTTGTCCAGTTTCTGGTGACGGGAGAAGCCTGGGAAATCACGCTCGACAATAAAAGCGGTAATGCCTTTAGGGCCGGCGCTGATGTCGGTTTTGGCATAAATAACGTAGGTGTTGGCGTCCGGACCGTTGGTGATCCACATCTTGTTACCGTTCAGCAGGTAATGGTCGCCGTTGTCGGTGGCATGGAGCTTCATTGAAACCACGTCTGATCCTGCATTGGGTTCAGACATGGCCAGTGCACCGATATGTTCGCCACTGATCAGTTTTGGCAGATACTTCTGCTTCTGTTCTTCGTTACCGTTGCGGTGGATCTGGTTAACGCACAGGTTGGAGTGTGCGCCATAGGACAGGCCGACGGATGCCGAGGCCCGGCTGATTTCTTCCATAGCGATTACGTGGGCGAGGTAGCCCATGTCCACACCGCCATATTCTTCTTTAACGGTGATGCCTAATAAGCCCATGTCTCCGAACTTACGCCACAGGTCCATCGGGAAGGCATTTTCTCGGTCGATTTCTTCCGCCCGCGGGGCAATCTCTTCTGCGGCAAAGCTGTTGATCTGATCACGCAGCATGTCGAGGGTTTCACCGAGGCCAAAATTCAGGGTGTTGTATTGTGAGATCATCGCGTTGGTACCTGTTACTTATAGTTGTGGTTGTTTCAGCCGGTGCTGACTTATTTGGCGTTCTGTTCCTGTAAAGCCTTTTGCTCCTGTAAAAGCAGCTCTTGCATCGCTGACTGGCAGCGGGCTTCGGCGCTGTCCAGTTCGATTTGCAACATGGCAATATCATTCAGTTGCTGTTCCAGCGCCTGTTTCTTTTCGGTGATCTTTGCCTGCAGGCGCTCCAGCTGTTTCATGCTGCCGCCGGGGGTCTGATCCCAGAGTTCAAATAATTCTTTGCTTTCTGCCAGCGAGAAGCCTAACCGCTTGCCACGCAGGATCAGTTTCAGCCGTACTCTGTCCTGGCTGCTGTATATACGGGTCTGGCCTTTGCGGGTCGGAAACAGCAGGCCCTGATCTTCATAGAAGCGGATGCTGCGGGTGGTAACGTCAAACTCGCTGGCCAGATCGCGGATCGAAAATGTGGTTTTACTCATAACTGCTCTTATCTGTCTGAAAACCCATGATGATTCGAATATAGTGTAAGTTTACGTAAACGTAAAGATGCTGTCGGTGTGACTAAGGTATAAGCAGGGAATGGGTGTTTTCAATTAAGATGTTGAATTTATTGGTTATTTGTTTCTTTTTAGTCGATTAAAAAATGCGCATTGAACTAAAGTAGTACTTGTTAACCCTTAGGGGTAATTGCTAACTTCATCTTGCCACTCAGGGACGTGCAAGACATTTTGAACGGCTCTGAAAACAACAAAAATAACAAGAGGCCGGTTACGCATGACTGCTGACTATGTTCTCGAGACCAGAAATCTGGTCAAAGAATTCAAAGGGTTTACCGCCGTTGATGATGTCAATCTCCGGGTGAAGCGGGGCACGATTCATGCCCTGATTGGGCCGAACGGCGCAGGTAAAACCACCGTATTCAACTTGCTGACCAAGTTTCTGACGCCGACCCATGGCCAGATTCTTTATAACGGTGAAGATATTACGTCACTGAAGTCAGCCGCCATTGCCCGTAAGGGGATTGTCCGTTCATTTCAGATCTCTGCGGTGTTCCCGCATCTGAGTGTGCTGGAGAACGTACGCATTGCCTTACAGCGTAAAGAGGGCAACAGCTTCCATTTCTGGACCTCCGACAGAGTGCTTAACCGGCTCGATGACCGGGCGCTGGAATTACTGGATCAGGTCGGGCTGAAGAGCTTTGCCAACACTGTCACCGTGGATCTTTCCTATGGCCGCAAACGGGCGCTTGAGATTGCCACAACCCTGGCACTTGAGCCTGAGATGCTGTTGCTGGATGAGCCGACCCAGGGCATGGGTCATGAAGATGTCAGTGTGGTGGCGGATCTGATCAAGAAGGTTTCCAAAGACCGCACCATTCTGATGGTTGAACACAATCTTCATGTGGTGGCCAAACTGGCGGATACCATTACGGTGCTGCAGCGCGGTGCCATTCTGACGGAAGGTGATTACGCCGAAGTTTCCCAGAATCCTCAGGTCCGTGAAGCCTATATGGGGGTTGAGGCGGACGACCACCAGGCTGAAGCGGAATCTGAAAAGGAGGCGGTGTAATGAACAGCAGTGTAATGAATCCTCCGGGGGATGCGCCTTCACAGCAGGCTAAAAAAAGCAGCACCGGCGAAAAAATCCGTATTCATGACTTACATGCCTATTACGGCGAGTCACATATTTTGCATGGCATTGATATGACGGTGATGCAGGGCGAGCTGGTGACCTTGCTGGGCCGTAATGGTGCCGGCCGTTCCACCACCCTGAAAGCCATTATGAATATGGTTGGCCGGCGTACCGGCAAGATCAATATTAACGGTACCGATACCATTCCGTTACCGGCCCATAAAATTGCTCATTTGGGTGTGGGGTACTGCCCGGAAGAGCGGGGTATTTTCTCCAGCCTTAACGTGGAAGAAAACCTTATGCTGCCGCCGGATGTCCGTTCTGACGGCATGTGTCTGGAAGAAATTTATGAACTCTTTCCCAATCTGGCTGAACGCCGTTACAGCCAGGGTACCCGGCTGTCTGGCGGTGAACAGCAGATGCTGGCCATGGCGCGGATTCTGCGTACCGGTGCCAACATTCTCCTGCTGGATGAGATTACCGAAGGTCTGGCCCCGGTGATTGTGCAGAAACTGGCGCAGGTACTGCAGATGCTGAAGGAAAGAGGGCTGACGATTTTACTGGTGGAGCAGAATTTCCGTTTTGCTGCGCCTATTGCCGACCGTCACTACGTGATGGAACACGGCCATATTGTCGAGGAAGTAAAGCAGCATGAACTGGCTGCTAAGACTGATTTGCTGAACACCTACCTGGGTGTGTAACCGGATTAACTGAAAGCGTGAATAAAAATAAGAGCTTTAAAGGAGTGACGTTATGCAAGCGATGAAGAAAACCCTGATGGCTGTGGCGATGAGTGCAGCTGTTGCCGTAACGGCCCAGGCAGAAGGTGTCTCGGACGATGTGGTTAAAATCGGCGTACTGGCGGATATGGGCGGTGTTTATGCCGATATCTGCGGTAAAGGCTGCGTGACTGCGGTTGAGATGGCCGTCGAGGATTTTGGCGGTGAAGTGCTGGGTAAGCCGATTGAAGTGATCAGCGCGGATGATCAGAACAAGCCGGATGTGGGCTCGGCTAAAGTCCGCCAGTGGATTGAAAGCGAGCAGGTGGATGCGGTGAACGGTCTGGTGGCATCTTCTGTGACCGGTGCGGTCACCAAGGTGCTGACCGATGCCAAAAAAGTTGCTCTGATTTCCACCTCTGCCAGCCATGCATTTACCACTAAGGCTTGCTCCCCTTACAACGTGCACTGGACTTATAACGTTGCGGCGCTGGCTAACGGTACAGTGAAGCCAATGGTGGAATCCGGCAAGAAGAAATGGTTCTTCATCACCGCTGATTACGCCTTCGGGCATGCCCTGGAAGGCATTGCCAGCAAGGTGATTAATGAGCAGGGCGGTGAAGTGGTCGGGGCCGTTCGGGCACCGCTGGGTACCACTGACTTCTCTTCGTATGTTCTGCAGGCGCAGGCTTCCGGTGCGGACGTTATCGGCCTGGCAAATGCCGGTACTGACTTCGTTAACGCGCTGAAAACTTCTGCAGAGTTTGGTCTGACCGAAACTTCTGATGTGGCCGGTCTGCTGGTGTTCACCCATAACGCCAAGGCGCTGGATCCGGCGATTGCTGCCGGTATGAAGGCCACCACTGGTTTCTACTGGGATATGGATGATAAGACCCGGGAATGGTCGGCACGCTTTAAGCAGCGTCACGGTTCAATTCCTGCCATGGGACAGGCCGGTGCGTACTCCATGACCATGCATTATCTGAATGCCATTAAAGCGGCGGGTACCGATGATGCGGATGCCGTGATGGCCATGATGAAGGCGACCAAGCCGGATGATTTCTTCGCCCGTAACGCTTACCTGCGTAACGATGGCCGTATGGTTCATGACATGTTGCTGGTGAGCATCAAGGATGCAGCAAGCCGTAAATCGGATGACGATATCTACAACATTGAGGCGGTTATCCCCGGTGATGTGGCGTTCAACCCGATGATGGAGTCCTGCAATTTCGCAGCGAAGTCCTGATTACGGCTGTTTAAGGAAGGGCTGCCGGACGGCAGGCCTTCCTGATTTCTGGCTTTTATAACAATAAAAATACACAGCAACCGTAACCCGGTTGGCTGTTGTTCTCAGTGTCACAAGAGATTCTGCCGTTCGGAGCGAAGCCATGGCGACATTATTCGGAATTAATCTTTTTGCCCTTTCCGGGCAGCTGCTGGTCGGTTTGATCAACGGCTCTTTTTACGCCCTGCTGAGTCTGGGGCTGGCAATTATTTTTGGTCTGTTAAAAATTATTAACTTCGCTCAGGGTGCGATGTACATGCTGGGGGCATTTCTGGCATGGATGGCACTGCAGTATTTCGGTATCAACTACTGGGTTGCCCTGGTGATAGTACCGCTGGCGGTAGGCGGTTTTGCGATTCTGATCGAACGCTTTCTGGTACGGCGAATCGCCAATGAAGATCACCTGTACAGCCTGCTGCTGACCTTTGGTCTGGCGCTGATTCTGCAGGGCCTGTTTACTCAGTTATACGGTTCGTCCGGGCTGGCGTATCAGATTCCGGCGGAGCTCAAAGGCGGGACTAAATTACCGTTTATGTACCTGCCTAACTACCGTGCCTGGATCATTATCGCCTCGCTGGTGGTGTGTGCCACGACCTGGTGGGTAATCGAGAAAACCAAGCTGGGGGCCTACCTGCGGGCGGGCACCGAAAACCCGCAACTGATGCAGGGCTTCGGCATTAACGTACCGCTGATTACTACCCTGACGTTCGGCTTTGGTGTGGCACTGGCAGGCTTTGCCGGTGTACTGGCGGCTCCGGTGTATTCAGTGAGTCCGGAAATGGGCTCCAACATTCTGATCGTGGTCTTTGCCATCGTGGTGATTGGCGGTATGGGTTCCATTGGCGGCGCGATTCTGACCGGTCTGCTGATGGGCATTGTTGAAGGTCTGACCAAGTTCTTTTATCCGGAAGCCTCCAGTACGGTGATCTTTCTGGTGATGGTGATCGTGCTGCTGTTAAAGCCCGCCGGTCTGTTCGGCAAAGAAGCATGAGGGGCGAAACGATGAAAGTGAATAAGTTATATCTGAGTCTGTTTGGCCTGTCGCTGGTGGCACCGCTGATACTGTATCCGGTGTTCCTGATGAAGGTGCTGTGCTTTGCGCTGTTTGCCTGTGCATTTAACCTGTTGCTGGGCTTTGTGGGTCTGCTGTCGTTCGGTCATGCGATCTTTCTGGGCACCGGTGGCTATATCACCGGCAGCCTGATGCTGAATACCGGCATTACCCCTGAGCTGGGTATTCTGGCGGGCACCCTTGCAGCGGGTTTACTCGGCGCGGTTTATGGAAAGCTGGCGGTGAAACGTGAGGGCATTTACTTTGCGATGGTCACCCTGGCGCTGGCGCAGCTGGCCTTCTTTTTCTATTTGCAGGCGCCGTTTACCGGTGGCGAGGATGGCTTACAGGGGGTACCCCGTGGCAAGCTGTTTGGCCTGATTGATCTGTCAGACAACATGGTGATGTATTACTTTGTGCTGGCGATCTTCCTGTTCGGTTTCTGGCTGATTCACCGCACCATTCATTCGCCTTTTGGTCAGATATTAAAGGCCATCCGTGAAAATGAGCCAAGGGCTGTTTCACTGGGCTATAACGTGAATGACTATAAATGGGTGGCGTTTATCATTTCCTCGGCGCTGGCCGGGCTGGCGGGATCGACCAAGACGCTGGTGTTCCAGCTGGCATCTCTGACCGACGTGCACTGGCACATGTCCGGTGAGGTGGTACTGATGACCTTACTGGGTGGCATGGGCACAATTTTTGGTCCGGTGGTCGGTGCCGGTGTGGTAGTGACTATTCAGAATTATCTGTCCGGCGGGGAGTTGGGTAATTACATCAGTATTATTATGGGCGCTATCTTTATTGTATGTGTACTGGCATTCCGTAGCGGTATCGTCGGGGAGTTCCAGAAGATGGTGAAGAAGAATTTCTAGTCACCGGGTGACAAAAGGATCAGGTATGACAGTTGAAAACGACGCAATTGTAATTGTTGGGGCAGCCCGTACACCGATGGGCGGCATGATGGGCTCACTCAGTGAAGTACCGGCTCCGCAACTGTGCGCAACCGCCATTGCTGCAGCAATGGCGCGGGCCGGCGTGGCCGGTGATCAGGTTGATGAAGTGATCATGGGTTGTGTGTTACCGGCTGGGTTAGGTCAGGCACCGGCGCGGCAGGCAGCCAGAGCGTCGGGTATCGTCGATGCCGCCGGGGCAACCACCATCAACAAGATGTGCGGCTCCGGTATGAAGGCCGTGATGCTGGCCCATGACCAGCTTAAAGCCGGCCAGGTGGATGTGATGGTTGCCGGCGGCATGGAGAACATGAGTCTGTCGCCTTACCTGTTGCCTAAAGCCCGTGCCGGGATGCGTATGGGTCATCAGCAGGCGCTGGATCATATGTTCTATGACGGTCTGCAGGATGCATACGAAGGCGGGCTGATGGGTAACTTTGCCCAGCAAACCGCCGATAAATATGGCCTGACCCGTGAAGCCATGGATGACTTTGCCATTGCCTCACTGGAAAAGGCGAACCGGGCCATTACGGATGGCAGCTTTAAAGCTGAAATTTCACCGGTGACCGTCAGCAGCCGTAAGGGCGATACCGTGGTGGATGTTGATGAGCAGCCGGGTAATGCCCGGGTGGATAAAATCCGCACCCTGCGACCGGCGTTTGCAAAAGACGGTACGGTCACCGCAGCCAATGCCAGTTCTATTTCCGATGGTGGCTCAGCGCTGGTGCTGATGCGTGAAAGCACTGCTAAAGCGCAGGGGCTGAAGCCGCTGGCGAAAATTGTTGCCCATTCAACTCATGCTCAGTTGCCGGAAGAGTTTACGATCGCGCCGATTGGTGCGATTCAGAAGGTGCTGGACCGCAGTGGCTGGAGTAAGGATGAAGTGGATCTGTATGAGATCAATGAAGCTTTTGCGGTGGTCACCATGCTGGCCTGCCAGGAGCTGGGGCTGGACGCTGATAAAGTGAACATTCACGGCGGGGCCTGTGCCCTGGGTCATCCGATCGGTTCGTCCGGTTCCCGGATTCTGGTCACCCTGCTGTATGCACTGCAGCAGAAAGGCTTACAGCGGGGTGTGGCTTCGCTGTGTATCGGTGGCGGTGAGGCAACGGCGGTTGCCGTGGAAATGCTGTAAATCCGTAGCCTGTTAAGCTAATAAAAAAACGCCCTGTTGGGCGTTTTTTTATGTCTTTAAGCGAGGGGCTGCGACAGGGTTAAGGCCGCTCAATACCCAGGCGTTGCAGGTAGTTTTCCATATATGTCATTGCTTCTGCCGAGTCTGTTTCGTCATTGCTGACGGAGGCCCGTATCCAGAAGCCGTCAATTAAGTTACTGATTTCATGGCTGACCTGGTCGGGGTCATGGGATGTCAGTAATGGTTGTAATACGTGTTTAAGGTTACTGTGCATGCGTCGGTGAATGACCGTCTGAATGCGGGCAAAGGTGTTATTGAAGGGCACTTCACTGCAAAAAGACACCCATAGACGGGTTGTCTTCTGATTAAACCAGTGGGGCGCAAAGTTTATATCCAGAATTTTGAAAAGCTTTTCTGCGGGAGTGTTCGCCCGGGACATTTCCTGAACGATTTCCGTGCGTAATTCTGCGTTAACATGGCGGATTGCCGCTTCAATAATTTCCGCCTTGTTTTTGAAATAGTGATGCACCATTCCCTGTGACATACCCGCGGTCTTACTCAGTTTTGCAACGGTAATGTTGTGCAAGCCTTCAGTATGAATGGTATCCAGTGTTGCCTGCAGTAACTCTTCCCGGCGGATATCTTTAATTTTCTTTCGCATACCTAACCCTCTGCAACGGCTTATCGTGTGCCGGTGCTCATTATGATTTCACTATAACTGAAAAGCCTCTCTGAGTTGAGTTCAAGGCTTTGTTTTATCGTGGATAAAAGAGTTGTTTGGGTTGCTTAGTTAAAAAATTGGTTGAGTGTTCAATTTTTTGGTTGTATGTTAAATAAAAATAGATACCCAGGAGCGCTCATCATGAAAAAAATAAAACAAACACTGCTCAGACAGACTGTGCTGGTGGCCAGCCTCACAACTGCAACGATATCTGTTGCCAATGAGTGTCAGACCGTTCAGCTGGCAGAACCCGGCTGGACAGATCTGGCCTTCACCAGTGGCGTGGCGCAAGTGTTGCTTAAAGGTCTGGGTTATGAGGCTTCGGTGGATATTCTGGGTATGTCGGTGATGCTTGAAGCCATGAAGAACAAAGATATTGATGTGATGATGGGCTACTGGGATCCGGCGATGGATACCTATATCAAGTCATACATTGATGAGGGCAGCATTGAGAAGGTTGCAGTGAATCTTGAGGGGGCTAAGTACACCTATGCTGTGCCTCAGTATGTCTATGATGCCGGGGTAACGGATATCAATGATCTGCATAAGCATGCCGGCAAGTTTAAGAAGAAGCTGTATGGCCTTGAGCCGGGCAGTAATAACATCATCCTGGATGCCATCGCTGCCGGGAAGTACAACCTGGAGGGCTGGAAGGTGGTTGAGTCCAGCGAGCAGGGGATGCTGGCGCAGCTGAAAAGGGCCGAGCGCCGTTCTGAATGGATTGCATTTCAGGCCTGGGAACCTCATCCGATGAATGTGAAGTTTGATATCGCCTACCTGACCGGTACCGATGATACCTATGGCCCTGATTTCGGTGGGGCGACGGTTCACACGACGGCCCGTAAAGGCTATCTGCAGGCTTGCCCCAATGTCGGACGCCTGCTGCAGAATATGACATTTACACTGGATATGGAGAATGTGGGCATGGGCTATATTCTCGATGACGGTATGACACCTGAAGAGGCCGCCCGCACTGTGATCAGGGCGAATCCGGAGGTGCTGAATGACTGGCTGAAAGGCGTGAAAACCCTGCAGGGCGGTGACGGGGCTGCAGCCGTTTCCGGTTATCTGGATTCTTGAACCGGAGCGCTCAGAAATAATGACGATAGCAGGTACGGCTTTGATCGCGTCAGGTGAAAACAGTATTCATCTGGCGTATGAAATTCATGGTGCAGAGAATAGCCAGACACTGTTGCTGATTCAGGGGCTGGGTATGCAACTGACTGACTGGCCGGATCGGCTGGTCAGTGAGTTGGCCGCTAAATACCGGGTGGTGGTTTTTGATAACCGCGATGCGGGGCTGTCTTCCAAAGTGGAGGTGCCGGCAGATCTTGAGCCGTTTTATGCTGTTCAGGAGATGTTTGAGATCCCCCCTGAATACAGAGTTTATACCCTGTATGACATGGCGGCGGATGCTTTGTCGCTGATGGATTTTCTCGGGGCAGAGCAGTTCCATGTGCTGGGCTTTTCCATGGGAGGCATGATTGCTCAGATTCTTGCTGGCGAACATCCCAGCCGGGTTTTAAGTCTGGTGTCACTGATGTCTTCCGGCGGAGAGGCAGAGATTCTTTCAACGCCAGACGCTACTGACAAGATGAATCAGTCAGCCAGGCGCTTTGCGCCGGAGAAAGCTGTTGATCTGGCGGTATCCGGTTGTGAAGTGTATGCCGGTCGTCAGGCAATCATCAGCCAGGAAGCTGCCCGCCGGTGGGCAGAGGCATCGGTTAACCGCAGTTACTGTCCGGAGGGGATTTACCGTCAGGGGCTTGCAATACGGGCTACGGGGTCACGGCAGCATTTACTGACATCTGTTCAGGTGCCTTCACTCATTGTTCACGGGCATGAAGATCCCTGTATTCACTGGTCCCAGGGGCAGCGTGCCCATGAGCTGATTGAGGGTTCTGAATTCTGGCTGGTGGAAGGGCTGGGCCATGATTTTCCGGACTGGTTTGTACCGTGTCTGGCTGACAGACTGAGGGCTTTCCTCAACAGTGATCTGCGTGACTGACGTTTCCGGAGTTCTCCGACTGAAGAATTCAGATGGGCTGTAAATAGCGAAAAGCTACCCGTCCAAGATGAGTGTGCACGGAGGCCGGGACGGGTAACTTTTCGCTAGAGGTAAGTATAGCCGGGCTCCGAAGGGGGGCAAATTTTTAACAGGATGATTTGCCAGGCTGCTTTTTTTATCAGGTTTACCGCGGGTTTTGGGGCTTTCTTCCGGCAGGCAAAGGTGCTGATGATTGCCCGGTGAGACTCCTGCTTAAGGCTATATTCTGTTTTTCCCGTGATATACTCGCGCCACTTAATCATACATTCCAGGGACGGACTGTTAACATGTTGCATACCTTAATGTGTGCTGTAGCGCGTGATGTATTTGTCAGGCGGCATCAGCAATCCTTTTGTGCTGTTTTTCTGCTCAGATTTTCTGACAGAACCGGCAGCTGCTCAACGCCAGTCTTCGGTTCATTTGTCCGGAGGCTGATATGAAATTCTTAAATGCCCTGATCCTGTTGTTACTGGTGAGTGTGACTGCAGCAGGCAGTAATCTGAATGTTGTAACCTTTAATGTTGATTCATCTGCCAATACGTACCCGCACCGGGTTGGTGAGATTATTCAGCAATTGCAGCGGCCTGAAATACTGGCGTTGCAGGAAGTGGATAACGAAAAAGATCTGGCCTGGTATACCGCTTCAGCTTCGCTGGGCAGCAGTTACAGATACCGCTATGTAATGAGCCGGGCCGGCAGGAAAAGTGAGCCTGACCGGCTGAATGATCATCTGGCCATTGTGTATAACGATACGGTGTTACGTCTGCTGGAGACGATTGAACTGGAGACGGTCCGTTCAAGGCCGGATACATCAAGTTTTGGGGTGCCGGACACCCGTATAATGCCGGTTTTATTCGCCCGTTTTCAGCACAAGATCAGTAAGCAGGAGTTTTATGTCGGCAATGTGGATCTGAAGTGCTGCAGCAGTGGTGAAGCCATACGGGCACATCAGGCCCGGTTGCTGGTTGAATGGATTTCCCGCACCAATGTGCCGGTCATTCTGACCGGCAACTTCAGTATTGTGCTGGATCCTGAATATCTGACGAATATTACTTCAA
Source organism: Aliamphritea spongicola (assembly GCF_017051665.1). Taxonomy (NCBI): domain Bacteria; kingdom Pseudomonadati; phylum Pseudomonadota; class Gammaproteobacteria; order Oceanospirillales; family Oceanospirillaceae; genus Aliamphritea; species Aliamphritea spongicola. The sequence goes on along the minus strand of NZ_JAFIDL010000001.1, from coordinate 1,337,124 downwards.
CAGCATTTAACCGGCTGACCAGAACCCTGAAGTGGCTGAAGCCAGCGAATCCTGTAAAGACGCTGTGCGATCCCCACTATGATTCAATGACCGATCATTTCTTTCTGAAGGGCGGGTTGACGGTTTCGGATGTGAGCGTGCTGTTTGAAGAAGATGATTACTGCCAGCAGAACCGAATCGGCGGGCCCGGTTACCGGCCGGTATCAGCTGTTTTTCAATTCAGCCGCTGACGTAACCTGTAATGGTGATCGCTCCGGGGCTGGCTGGTGGCAGGTTACTGCTCAGGTTCAGAGTCGGACTGTTCGCTGTTCGAAGAGTCGCTCATACGGGCCTGCTCCAGTAAACGGGTCGCAAAGGTGTCGCTGATCATACGTTCCGGTGTGATCAGGTAATAGCTCTGGTAGACGTTACTGACTTGTCCGATGAGGCTTACCCCATGGCTGATTTTGACGTCGTCCCGGATCAGTATCGGGGCGGGAAAAATGCCCAGCCCCTGCTTGCCAAAGGCTTTCATCAGGGCGCTGTCATCCACGTGGCTGACAATGCTGACATTCAGGTGTTGTGTATTGAGCCAGTATTCAATTGCCCGGCTGGTGGGGCTGTCTTTGCCCGGCAGTACCATTCGCTGCTGGCTCAGGCTGCGGGGAAAGTCTGGCTGTAATTCCCGGGCGAGGGCGTGAGGCGCATAAAGCCCAATATTACTTTTGCCGATTTCGTGGCAAAAAACTTTCAGGTTGTAGTTGTTATCCGCCGGTGTGTCAGACAGAAGCAGATCCAGTTTGTGGATGGCTAGCTGGCTGAGCAACTCTTCCTGTTTACCGTCAATACAGGTGAGTTTGATATTGCTGTCTGAGTTTATGATCGGAGCAAGCCACCGGGTAACCAGTGATTTGGGCAGGGCATCAGAGATACCAACCTTGAGGGTTTTCAGGTAGGTGTCGTTTCCCTGAGTGGTTTCCAGCCACTCTTCGGCAATGGCGAACATGTCGTCGGCATACTGCTTACTGATACGGCCGTAGTCGCTGAGTACCAGTTGCCGGCCTTTGCGGATAAAGAGTGCTTTACCCAGGCGCTGTTCCAGCATCGAGATCTGAGCGCTGATTGTCTGTGGGGTCAGGTGCAGTGTTTTACTGGCTTTGGCAATGCTGCCAGCATTACTGACAACCCAGAAATAATAAAAGTGATTGTAGTTTATATTCGTAATCATTCGGTATTTTCGAATAGCAGTGAAGAAATAATCAGTTTTTATCTTAGTTGATAGCCTATTAAATTATCCTCAACTTAGCCAGTTGGGCTATGTTAGATAGATGGTTGTTGATTTTGATGGATAATTTCGGGGTCGCACAGTCGTGTATCTATGGAGAGAGTGAATGACAACATTACGTAGTTTCCTGAAGCGTGAAGCGGCGGGCGGTGTCTTACTGATGCTGGCGACTGTACTGGCTTTGCTGATTGCAAACAGCCCACTGGCGGAATATTACGGCTTACTGATTAATCTGATCGCCAGTGTTTCGCTGGGGGATTTCTCCATCGAAAAGCCACTGTTGCTGTGGATTAATGACGGCCTGATGGCCATATTTTTCTTCCTGGTCGGTCTGGAACTGAAACGGGAAATAATGGAAGGGGAGCTGGCGAAACCCTCGCTGGTTGCCTTGCCGGCTACCGGTGCCGTTGGCGGCATGCTTGTACCGGCACTGATTTATCTTGGATTTACCTCTTCCCAGCCGGAGTTTATCGTAGGCTGGGCGATACCGGCGGCAACGGATATTGCGTTTGCGCTGGGGATACTGGCACTGCTGGGCAAGTCGGTGCCGACGTCTATTAAGCTGTTTCTGGTTACCCTGGCGATTATTGATGATATCGGGGCGATTCTGATTATTGCAGTGTTTTATACCGAGAGCCTTGATCCGGCCGCGCTGGCGGTGGTGGCTGTCTGTATTGTCTTCCTGTGTATTCTGAATTACCGGAAAATCTGCGACATTCCTGCCTATATTCTGCTCGGCACGTTGCTCTGGATGGCGCTGTTGAAGTCCGGTGTGCATGCGACGCTGGCAGGGGTGGTACTGGCGTTCTTTATTCCAATGCGTGATCCGAAAAATTTACGGTATTCACCGGTCAGGCATTTAGAACACAGCCTGCACCCGACGGTTGCGTTTATAATTTTGCCGCTGTTTGCATTTGCTAATGCGGGGCTGGATCTGTCGTTTATCAGTATGGATTCCCTGACTCACCCGGTCACTATGGGCATTGCAGCTGGCCTGTTCGTTGGTATGCAGGTTGGGGTATTTGGGTTCAGCTATCTGGTGGTGCGTTTTACCCGGACGGAACTGCCAAAAGGTATGGATTTCCTAAGCTTGTACGGGGTTTCAATCCTCTGCGGGGTGGGCTTCACCATGAGTTTATTTATTGGCTCTCTGGCGTTCGAGGAAAGCGGCATCAATATGCTGATCGATGAACGTCTGGGGATTTTGATGGCGTCACTGGTCTCAGCGATTACCGGTTTTCTGGTGCTTAAGCTGGCAATACGCCGCAGCCAGGTTGCCAAGTCATCACTGCGCCGGCGCAAGCTGGCTGAACAACGACGTTAATCTGCAACCGGCTTTTCAGTTTCTTCTCACCTTTTAATCCAGGGACGGATTATTTTTTTGAGAATTCTTTCTTCTTTTTTGTAACAGATAGTGGTTATCGCTGTTTTGATGGATTGTCCGGGCGGTTTATTGATCCCGGACAGTTTACCAACGGGCAACCCGGGGTAGTGTATTCGACTATGCTCTGTACCTGATGTAATGATGTTCGTTACAGGAATATGTTGTAACCAGTTTGGTATCTATACCGCCCCTGAAGCACGCAGTTTATTGGCTTTTTCGGGGTGTATCCATTAGGCTGGGACTCACGGATTAAAGGTTTTACGTGTCTGTTTTTTTATGTGGTTGTGTATGACAGATACGATATCTGAGCTAAAAGTATTGTAGGCGTGTAAAGGCAACGGGAAAGTGCCAGTAACAGTCCGTTGTGTGTTACGCGAAGTTATCATTTGAGTTGTTTTGCACCGGGCAGTTGAATGCAGATTTTAGTTGTAGATGATACAAAGCTAGTCAGAGATTTACTCGAATCCATCATCCTTGACGCGGGTGATACTCCCTTTCTTGCCAATGGTGCAAAAGAAGCCAAAACCATACTGAATACTGTAGACATTGATCTGATCCTGATGGATGTCGAAATGCCCAAAATGGACGGGTTTACCCTGACACGACAGATTCGCCGCCATTTGGGTGACAACTGGATTCCGATTATTTTCCTCACCGGTAAAAGTGATGATCAACACCTGGCCGATGCCATTGATGCCGGTGGCGACGATTACCTGACCAAACCGATCAACCCGATTGTATTAGGGGCCAAGATCCGGGCGATGGCGCGCATTGCGCAGATGAAAGCGGATCTGGAAGAAGCGAATCATCAGTTGATGAAACTCACCCACCTTGATCCGCTGACGGAGACGGTGAATCGCCGTGGTCTGGAGGAGTCCTTACAGCGGGAATGGAAGCTGCACCAACGGGAAAAAACCGAACTGTGTGTGATGTTTATCGATATCGATCAGTTTAAGCCTTATAACGATAATTACGGTCATCCGCAGGGGGATGTCTGCCTCAAGGAATTCGGTGCCGTGCTGAAACAGCAGTTGCGCCGTCCGGCAGATCTCGTGGCCCGCTACGGAGGAGAGGAATTTGTTATCTTATTGCCTAATACTGAGCTGGCCGGTGCGGAGAAAATCGCCAGCGATATTATCCATGCACTTGAGCAGGCCGCGCTGGAGCATGCTTATTCATCGGTTAAACCTTATGTAACAGCGAGTATCGGTATCAGCACCAGTGCGTTCAGTCCCAATTCCAGTCAGGCGCTGTTATCACAGGCAGATAAAGCCCTGTACTTCGCCAAAAGTAATGGCCGTAACCGTTATGCTACCTTTGCAGATATTGAGGCAGAAACGGCTAAGCAGGCCTGAAACCGGGGTTACCGGGCGTTGTTCCCGGTAAAGTCCGGATATGCCCACGCCCCGGTCTGTAGTTTTCGGTACTGGCTGGGGGATATTCCCATCACTTTTTTGAAAACCCTGGAAAAATAGTAGGCGTCTTCATATCCCAGCTGCAGGGCGATTTCAGTGACGTTCCTGTGGCTGCTGTCTAACAGCTGACAGGCCCGTTCAATCTTCAGATGAATGAAGTGGCTGATCGGTGTGGTATCTGTCAGTTCTTTGTATTTCTTAATGAAATGATACTTCGATAAGTTAACACTGGCGGCCAGTGTGTCCAGGTCCAGCTGTTCATGTAAGCGGGCCTGCATCAGGCTGTGCACCTTCTCAAGATCAAATCCTTCTGCGGCATGTATCTGGCCCCGGCTAAGGGGCAATAATACAGCAATATGTGTCAGTATCTGGCGAAGCTGATTAGCCGCATGCAGGTATGTATTGAGGTGATACTGGGTTTGCCGGGCATCCAGTAAGGCCTGAAAATCACTGATCAGTTTGCTGTGAATTCCCAGATGCACCACCGGCCGGTTGCGTTTTTCGCTGATCAGACGAATGAACTGACCACTTTCACTGCCGGAAAAATGGCTCCAGTAGATGCTCCATGGTTGTTGCTGATCAGAGGCATACTGATGTGCCTGTCCCCGGGGAAGAATAATCAGATCCCCTGATTTTATGCGCCATGTACGGCCATTCACGGTTAGCTTACCTGCACCTTCCAGACAATATATCACCAGGTTATCGTCGTGTTCCTGCCGTTGCATCCGGTGGCCGGCGGCTTCCTGATAGTAGCCTGCACCCAGCGGATACAGCTGGGAGGTAAGCGGGTGATCGCTGAGCATGCGGATGATTTTGTGGGGCAGTACAAAGCGGATACTTGCCGTATCAAGTGGCCAGTTTGAAGGCGTGCTCATGACTTACTCCGGCAGTTGCGATAAGGTTAGACTAAGATATAAGGGTAAATACTTATTTGTTAACAATATAATCCATTAAGTCAGCAACTTTATCAATCCTTGCAACTGCTGAGCTGTGCTTTAATCGAATCAATCCCTTGCCTGGTGGTGTGAATGAAACAGGCAAAAACATTAACCAGGAACACGTATCAAAGGTGATCAGAATGACTCAGCAAGTCCCACTGCTTATAAATGGCGAATTAGTTTCAAGCCGTGCCAGTGAATGGATTCCGGTAACCAACCCGGCTACTCAGGAAGTGTTGGCGCAGGTACCCTGTGCAACTTCAGAAGAGGTTGAGCAGGCGATTGCTGCAGCCCGTAATGCCTTTGCAACCTGGAAAGAAACCCCGGTAGGAGAGCGTGCCCGGCTGATGCTGCGTTACCAGGCATTGCTGAAAGAGAACCATGACGAAATTGCTACTCTGCTGGCACAGGAAACCGGTAAAACCTTTGAAGATGCCAAAGGCGATGTGTGGCGCGGTATCGAAGTAGTTGAACATGCCTGCAACATCGCGTCACTGAGCATGGGTGAAACCGTTGAAAACGTTGCCCGCAAGATTGACTGCTACAGCATCACTCAGCCGCTGGGTGTCTGTGTAGGGATTACCCCGTTTAACTTCCCGGCCATGATTCCCCTGTGGATGTTCCCGATGGCGATTGCCTGCGGTAACACCTTCGTACTGAAGCCGTCTGAGCAGGACCCGCTGACGCCAATACGTCTGGCTGAGCTGTTCAAAGAAGCCGGTGCGCCGGACGGCCTGTTACAGATTGTTCACGGTACCAAGGATGTGGTGAATCAGTTACTGACCCACAAAGATACCCCGGCGATCTCCTTTGTTGGCTCGGTTGCGGTGGGTGAGCATATTTATCGCACCGGTACGGATCATATGAAACGTGTGCAGGCGTTTGCCGGTGCTAAAAACCACATGGTAGTGATGCCGGATGCCCAGAAGCAGCAGGTGATTAACAACATTGCCGGTGCTTCAGTAGGCGCGGCGGGTCAGCGTTGTATGGCCATTTCTGTGGCGGTATTTGTGGGTGAAGCCCGCGAGTGGATTCCGGAAGTGCGGGATGCGCTGGCGAAGGTACGTCCCGGTGCGTGGAATGATCCGGAAGCCGGATATGGCCCGCAGATCAATCCGCAGGCTAAAGCCCGTATTCTCGACTTTATCCGTCAGGGTAAAGAGGCCGGTGCGGAATGTATTCTCGACGGTTCTGAATGTGTGGTTGAAGGCTATCCGGACGGTAACTGGGTTGGTCCGACCATGTTCCGCAACGTAACTACCGATATGTCTATTTATACGGAAGAGATTTTCGGTCCGGTACTGATCGCGCTGGAAGTGGATACTCTGGATGAAGCCATCGAGCTGATCAATAACAACCCTTACGGCAACGGCACGTCTATGTTTACGGCATCCGGTGCGGCGGCCCGTAAGTATCAGCATGAGATCAAGGTCGGTCAGGTTGGCATTAACGTACCGGTACCGGTGCCGCTGCCAATGTTCTCGTTCACCGGCTGGCGTAAGTCGTTCTACGGCGACCAGCATGCTTACGGTAAGCAGGCAGTACGTTTCTATACCGAAACCAAGACGGTAACCGCACGCTGGTTTGAAGACGATATTGATACCGGCGTGAATACCAGTATCAACCTGCGCTGAGTTTGACGGCCGGTTTGCTTTACAGGCGAACCGGCCGTTTTCAGTGATGCAGTAATGTCGTGTTAGACATAGTGGGTAAGAGAAAAAGGGGCAGGCAATGGATTTTGAATTAAACGAAGATCAGCTGGCATTCAGTGAAATGGCCAGAACCTTTGCAGAGAATGAATTGCAACCCCATGCCGGTGAATGGGATCAGCAGCAGATCTTTCCGGTAGATGTTTTGAGGGCTGCAGGTGAGCTGGGTTTCTGTGGCCTGTACAGTCATGAAGATGTGGGCGGGCTGGGATTATCCCGGCTGGATGCGAGCATTATTTTTGAACAGCTTGCCATGGGCTGCACATCCACCACGGCGTATATCACCATACATAACATGGTGGCGTGGATGATCAGCGAGTTTGGCAATGAAGATACCCGCCAGCAGTGGTGCCCGGATCTTACCTCCGGCCAGAAACTGGGGTCCTATTGTCTGACAGAACCGAATGCAGGTTCCGATGCTGCCCATCTGAAAACCACTGCCCGGCAGGAGGGCAGTGATTACATCCTTAATGGCAGCAAGATTTTTATCTCCGGGGCCGGCAGCAGCGACTGCCTGGTAGTGATGGCCCGGACCGGTGGTGAAGGTGCGGCCGGTATATCCGCGTTTGTGGTGGATGCCCGGTCAGAAGGGATCGAGTACGGCCGTAAAGAAGACAAGATGGGCTGGAACAGTCAGCCAACCCGCATGATCAGTTTCAGTGATGTGCGTGTCTCTGCCACGGCGATGCTCGGTAAGCCCGGTGACGGCTTTAAGATTGCCATGCGCGGGCTGGATGGTGGCCGGGTAAACATCGCCACCTGTTCAGTAGGTACGGCCCAGCAGGCACTGAATCAGGCCAGGGATTACATGCATGAACGTAAACAGTTCAGCCAGCCGCTGGCGAACTTTCAGGCATTACAGTTCAAGCTGGCGGAGGCAAGTACGGAACTGGTAGCCGCCCGGCAAATGGTGCGTATGGCGGCTGCCCGGCTGGATGCGGATCATCCGGATAAAACCACGTATTGTGCTATGGCCAAGCGTTTTGCCACCGATGTCGGCTTCCGCGCAGCGGATGAAGCCCTGCAGATCTTCGGCGGTAATGGCTATATCAAGGAATATCCGCTGGAACGCTATGTGAGAGATAATCGGGTTCACCGGATTCTTGAAGGTACCAACGAAATAATGAATGTGATTATTGCCCGCCGGCTGTTAGTCGAAGATGCGGCGGCAATTGTTTAACAGATATCCATAAGGCAGAAGGAAGATCATGATGACCGATGCTCTGATGCTGGAAAAGCGTGGCAACATTGCCGTGCTGACCATGAATAATCCACCGGCGAATACCTGGACAGCAGAAAGCCTGAAAGGGCTGAAAAAGCTGGTGGAGGAACTCAATCAGGATAAGCAGATTTACAGCCTGGTGATTACCGGGCAGGGAGAAAAGTTCTTTTCTGCCGGGGCGGATCTGAAGCTCTTCGCTGAAGGGGACCGCAGCGTTGCCCGGGACATGGCCCGCTACTTTGGCGAGGCATTTGAAACTCTGAGCCGTTTCCGCGGCGTATCCATTGCTGCCATTAACGGTTTCGCCATGGGTGGTGGCCTGGAAGTCGCGCTGGCCTGTGATATCCGTATTGCAGAAACCCAGGCACAAATGGCTCTGCCAGAAGCAAAAGTTGGCCTTCTGCCCTGTGCCGGCGGTACCCAGAACCTGACCATGCTTGTTGGCGAAGGCTGGACCAAACGGATGATTCTTTGCGGGGAACGGCTGAAAGCCGATAAAGCTTTGCAGATCGGGCTGGTTGAAGAGGTGGTTGAACAGGGCCAGGCGCTGGAAGCCGCGCTGGCAATGGCTGAAAAGGTTGCCGATCAGAGCCCGACTGCCATTGCTGCCTGTAAGCAACTGATTCAGAACAACCGTTCCCAGCACTGGGATCAGGGTTACATTCTTGAACGTGAACTCTTTGTCGACCTGTTCTTTACGGAAGATCAGAGTGAAGGGGTGAATGCTTTTCTGGATAAGCGCAAACCTGTGTGGCAGAACAAGTAGGAGTACCGGATGAGTTGTGTACTGTTTAACGAGCTGACCACTGCGTCTGGCCATAAGGTTGGCCAGATGACGCTGAATGCGGAACGTTCCCTTAATGCCCTGACAATGGACATGATCGAGCTGATGCTGGCGCAGTTACAGCAATGGCAGCAGGATGATGCTGTGGTCTGCGTCTTTCTGGATGGCGCCGGTGAAAAAGCCTTCTGTGCCGGCGGGGATGTAGTCAATCTGTATAAATCAATGACCGGTGACGGGGATGAGTTTTTCCCGGAACGGTTCTTTACCCAGGAATACCGGCTGGACTATTTGTTACATACCTACAGCAAACCACTGATTTGCTGGGGCCATGGCATTGTCATGGGCGGCGGTATGGGGCTGATGAACGGTTGCAGTCACCGGGTGGTTACCGAGCGCAGCCGGCTGGCAATGCCGGAAGTGACCATCGGCCTGTATCCGGATGTGGGTGGCAGCTGGTTCCTTAACCGTATGCCGGGCCGCACCGGTTTATTCCTTGGCCTGACCGGGAATTCCATGAATGCTGCTGATGCACTGTTTCTGGGGCTGGCGGACCGCTTCATCGCCAGCGAGTGCCGGCAGCAGCTGCTGGATGATCTGTGTGAGGCCGACTGGCAGGGGAATGCCCAGGCGGTGGTAGCTTCTGTGCTGCGTCAGCTGGAGCAGAATTCCCTGAATGAATGGCAGGCGGATTCGCCGGTACGGGATCATTTTGAAGTCATTAATCAGCTGATGGATCAGGACTCAGTCGCGGATATGGTGACTGCGCTGCAGACACTGGAAACCGACGATAAATGGTTACAGCGTGCACAGCAGGCCATCAGCCATGGCAGCCCGCTGGCGGTTCATCTGATTGCCCGTCAGCTGCAGCGCTGCCGGCATTTATCCCTGAAAGAAGTGTTTCAGCAGGAGCTGGCGCTGTCGGTACAGTGTTGCCGGCACCGGGAATTCCCGGAAGGTGTCCGGGCACTGCTGGTGGATAAAGACGGTGCGCCGCAATGGACGTTCAAAACCCTTGCCGATGTCGACCCGGCGTTGGTGGACGAGTTCTTCACCAGCCCCTGGGAAGTAAACCCGCTGGCGCGTCTGGGTACAGAATCATAGCGTACAAACAGAATAATAATGACAGTTTTGCCTGTTCAGACAGGTTAAGAAGAGGACAGAAAGATGGCAACAATCGGATTTATTGGATTAGGTAATATGGGCGGCCCGATGGCGGCTAACCTGGCGAAGGCCGGCCATCAGGTTAAGGTATTTGACCTTTCAGAAGCAGCATTAAAGGCTGCGGCTGAACACGGTTGTAATGTGATGGGCAGTGCAGCTGATGCCGCCCGTGACAGTGAGTTTGTTATTTCGATGCTGCCGGCAGGGCAGCATGTGGAAGCGGTGTATCTCAACGGTGATACGCCGTTATTTGATGTGATTTCGGCCTCCGCGTTGATTATCGATTCTTCTACCATTGATGCGGCAACGGCTAAAAAGGTTGCGGCGATCGCTGCCGAACGGGGGCTGAGTTTTATTGATGCACCGGTTTCCGGCGGTGTAGGCGGCGCCGTTGCTGGCACGCTGGCATTCATGGTCGGTGGCGATGATGCACAGTTTGCCCGGGCAAAACCTGTGCTTGAATGCATGGGTAAGAACATCTTCCATGCCGGTGATCACGGCGCGGGTCAGATCGCCAAAGCCTGTAACAACATGTTACTGGCGGTGCTGATGACAGGCACCTGTGAAGCCCTGAACATGGGTATGAAAAATGGCCTTGATCCGGCAGTACTGTCAGAAATCATGAAGCAGAGCTCCGGCGGTAACTGGGCGCTGAACGTCTATAACCCGGTACCGGGGGTGATGGAAAATGTTCCCTCATCCAATGATTACCAGGGCGGTTTCCAGGTGGATCTGATGTACAAGGATCTGGGGCTGGCCATGGGGCTGAGCCAGCAAAGTGAATCACCGATTCCGATGGGGTCGCAGGCCCGGGCGTTATTCAGCCTGCATAAGTCCAAGGGCAACGGCGGGCTGGACTTTTCCAGCGTGCTTAAGCTCTATCAGGATCAGTAATTCCTGAGCGTTACAAACCTGTTTTGTTCACCGGCTATGCCGGTGGACTGGCTACCAATAAAAATAACAAAGCCCTTTTTCCGGTCCGAACTGACCGATGGCGTGCTATGGGCTTCATGGAGTGAGAAATGGCAAATCAGCAAACTGATTATGCGGTGCAGTATCAGGCAGCTCAGCAAAACCCGGAAGCTTACTGGGCGGAGCAGGCGGGTAATATCAACTGGTTCAGCCCGCCACAAACAACCCTTGAAGCCCTGCCTAACGGCAGCCATCGCTGGTACCCGGACGGTGAACTGAATTCCTGTTATCTGGCGCTGGATCAGCATCTGGAAACCCGGGGTGATCAGGTCGCACTTTACTATGATTCACCCGCCAGCGGCGTAAAACAGGCCATCACTTTTAGCGAGTTGCATGAACAGGTCGCGCGGTTTGCCGGCACTCTGAAAGGCCTGGGCGTCAGCAAAGGCGACACCGTGGTTATCTACATGCCGATGATCCCGGAAGCCGCTGTGGCTATGCTGGCCTGTGCCAGGCTCGGCGCGGTGCATTCGGTGGTCTTCGGCGGTTTTGCCCCGAATGAACTGGCGATCCGTATTGATGACGCCCGGCCGAAACTGATTCTTACTGCGTCCTGCGGTATCGAATTCGATAAGCTGATTTCATATAAACCGCTGGTGGATAAGGCGGTTGATCTGGCGACCCATAAGCCTTTGCATACGCTGGTATGTCAGCGGCCAATGCTGCAGGCGGACATGAACCCGGAACGGGATCTGGACTGGTATGACTGCCAGCAGGGCGCAGAACCGGCAGACTGTGTACCGGTGCAGGGTAAAGACCCGCTGTATATCCTGTACACCTCCGGCACTACCGGTGCACCGAAAGGCATCGTGCGGGATAACGGCGGCCATGCGGTGGCCCTGAATTACGCCCTGCATAATGTGTATGGCATGCAGGCCGGTGATGTCTGGTGGGGCGCCTCAGACATCGGTTGGGTGGTCGGCCACTCCTTCATTGTTTACGGCCCGCTGATGGGCGGTTGCAGTGCCATATTCTATGAAGGTAAGCCGATTCGCACCCCGGATGCTGGGGCGTTCTGGCGGGTAATCAGCGAATATGGTGTGAATGCCATGTTCTGCGCACCCACAGCCTTCCGGGCGATCCGTAAGGAAGACTCTGATGGCACCCTGAGTAAGCAGTACGACCTCAGCAGCCTGAAGCGTTTATTTGTGGCCGGTGAAAAGCTGGACTCTTCCACCTATCACTGGCTGGATGATTTGTTAGGTGTACCGGTAATTGACCACTGGTGGCAGACTGAAACTGGCTGGCCGATGACCTCGCCGATGATGGGCTGGGATAATCCGTCCGCCTCCCGTTTGGGCTCCACGAACAAACCCATTCCCGGTTATGACATTCAGGTAGTGGACGGTGCCGGTCAGCCGGTTGAAGCCAATGAAACCGGCAATATTGTGGTGAGCCTGCCCATGCCGCCGGGTGTCGCCTGGGATATCTGGAACCAGCCCCAGCGCTTTACCGATTCCTATCTCACGGCCTTCCCGGGCTTCTATCACACCGGTGACGGTGGCTTTAAAGATGATGACGGCTATGTGTATATCACTGGCCGTACGGATGATGTGATTAATGTCTCGGGCCACCGGTTATCCACCGGGGAGATGGAGGAAGTGGTATCGGCCCATTCGGCAGTGGCTGAGTGTGCTGTGATTGGCATGCAGGATTCACTGAAAGGCCAGTTGCCGGTGGGGCTGGTGGTCCTGAAAGGGGATGTGGATATTGACCCTGACGTGCTTGAAGCCGAACTGGTACAAATGGTGCGTGAGCAGGTGGGCGCACTGGCCTGCTTCCGTAAAGCGGTGGTAGTGCAGCGGTTACCGAAAACCCGATCCGGCAAAATCCTGCGGGCCATTCTGCGTAAGATCGCTGCCAATCAGGATTACAAAATGCCTTCCACCATTGATGACGAAAGCATCCTTGGGGAAATTACCGACATCATGCAGCGCTCGGGGATGATCTGAGCGCGTGTAAATTGAAGACAAATTTGAAAGATAAGAGACGCATGTTATGCAAATAAAAGACAGAGTATTTGTCATCACCGGCGGTGGCCGCGGTCTGGGGCTGGCCATGGCCCGCCATCTGGCTGAGCAGGGCGGCATTCTTGCGCTGATTGATCTGGATGCTCAGGTGCTGGATGCTGCGGTAACTGAGTGCCAGAACCTGGGGGGAAGCGCCCACGGGTTTGTCTGCAACATCACCGATGAAGCGGCAGTTGAAGCGACCTTTGCACAGATCAAAGAGGCCTGTGGTGGCGTACACGGGCTGGTGAACAATGCCGGCCTGATGCGTGACGGCATGCTGATTAAAGTAAAAGACGGCGAGCTACAGGCCAAAATGGGGCTGGATCAGTTCCGCTCTGTGTTTGATGTAAATGTGACCGGCACTTTCCTCTGTACCCGTGAAGCAGCCGCCATTATGGCGCTGCAGGGCGAGGGCGGTGTCATCGTCAACATTTCCTCCGTATCCCGTGCCGGAAATATGGGCCAGACCAATTACTCTGCCACTAAAGCCTCGGTGGCAACCATGGTCGTCACCTGGGCCGGTGAACTGGCCCGGCACGGCATCCGGGTAGGCGGTATCGCACCGGGCGTTATTGCCACGGATATGACTGCACAAATGAAGCCGGAAGCAGTAGAAAGAATGGTGAAAGCCGTGCCTCTGCGCCGCTTAGGGGAAGTGGAAGAAATGGCCCACACCTTACAATACATCATCGAAAACGACTTCTTCACCGGCCGGATCATCGAAATGGATGGCGGGTTAAGGATTTAACAACTGCTGTTTTATCATCTCTGATGGGGAGTTATCGTGCAAAGCGACAACTCCCGTAACGTTCTGTTACCCTTGCTTTTTCCTTAAATCAGTTACATATTGGGCCCTTAAGGATCTCGCTGTGCAGATGTATGTGCACAGTCAGTCATCAAAACGCGCATGCTTGTTTTTATCGGAAGAAAATAACGGTGCTGTCTAAAAATTATTTTAATTAAAATTGTTACAGCTATGCCTGTTTTCTGTTTTGGCAGAAAAGCGCGCACGATCATTATTAAAATGTTAGGTCTATTATCTAGATATCATAAAAATATGGAATTAATTAAGCCTTTTATTATTAGCATGCTAGCAGCAATTTGTTGTTTTGGTTTGATTGCTGCTGGAGTTGGGGCTTGTACAGCTGGTGGATGCTCAGGGGATCCATCAATATACACACTAAGAGCAGCTATTTTAATCTCGTTGATTCTGTCGTTACATTTTGGAATAAAAGTATTTATTCTCTTAATGAATAGGGCTCTTCTTGGTTTTCAGAAAAATATAATTGGTAGGTGTTGTGAAATTAGTATTTATACGGCTCTTTATTTATTGGTAATTCTAATGGTTTTAAAAATTCAACTGTATGGGATTTAAAAATACATTACTCACAATAGGCGTGGCAAGTTGCTCAATGAATGCCTGCAGCTGGACAGATAAAAGTGTTGCTTTGCAGCTACGATGCCCATGAGAATTAACAGGGTAAGGTTTTTTGGTGAGCTAGAAAAAAAGACCTGATCCTGTGTAACTGGCTGTTAGATTAGTTCCCGTGAATATACTTCGTAAGGGAATAAAGCTTGCAAGCTTTCCAACCTTGCAAGGGGGTAACATTAAAGTTGTTATGAAATGATATTACTACAGGTGAGGCAATGACAATACTTAAATATGCGGGTCTTGTATTGGGAGCACTTTTGATTTGGTTAATATTGATTGTTGTTACACGACAGTTAGCTTATGACGTGGTCAGTTTCTTTGCCGCTAGTATCACTAATAGTTGTTCATATGGGACGTCGTATTCATGTGGATATTTTGAATGGGATAAAGAGCTTAGAATAGTATCATACGTTACTTATTCGGTTCTTTTCATAGTGCTAAGTTATGCTTCGGCAATAGTATTAAGAAGTAACAAGTCAAAATTAATAAAAGTTTTAGCTATTACTTGCTTCATACTGTCGTTTCCGACCTATACGCATTGGGGGGTGGCTTCAATTTGCGGTGGTTTTGGTGGTTGTACAACAGGTTACTATATAGATGTAGTAGTTCCGTTAGTTATGACCGCTGGAGTTTTTACTTTGCCTAGTATGTTAATAGCTATTTTTATTGTTTGGGTATATATACGTATTAACAAATTATCGATTTAATTGCATAACAAAAACAAGAAGTCGGATCGGTTTTAGATGCTCCTATTCGCTCGAACACAAAAAGTTTGGGGTCAGGTCTTGTTTTTTGTCTTTACAGAAGGAGAAGAAAAAGGGGGTTCTGAAAACAAAGACTCTGACTTCTCCCTAAGGAAAGAAGCCAGAGTATGCCGGTTTTACACCTGCTTGCTTGGTTCCTGCCACATGACAGGAGAAGCGAACGGGCCGGATATTGTTGATGAAGACTCACCAGCTTTACTGAGAGCTCCAGAGGTCAGCTCCCGTGCAAACCAGCATTCCAGTGGGGCGTCACTTTCTACCGGCAATGCGATTTTGTGAGGGGTGTTATACCGGCGGGCATAGTGCTTCGGATCGCCCAGCACGAATATAGCGTCGGCCCCCAATTCTTTTTCCGCCTCTTCCATTAGCCTGGTGGCGTAGCCTTTGCCCTGATAGTCAGGGAGGACTGAAAGAGGTGCTAATACGAAACATCTCAGGTGGGGCGCTTTATCGATAATGAGCGGTGTATAGCAGGCATGTGCTACTCCCTCGTACACGATAGAAAAGCTACCATCTTTAATTAATGCATCGGCCAGCTCTGCATAGAGCCTGGCGTGTCTTTCATCATAAACACCGCCTTCTGCTGCGAATGCTTCAAACTGTATCCGGTAAGGTGTCGTCATAATAATGTTCCTTCTGATCTGTATTGAATATCTGATTAGCCGTTCAGGCTGCGATGGTTATCGCTGCATCATCTGTGACTGAACTGAAAGTGCCCCAAGCTTTGTAATGCGGTAGGGCTGGCTTTTTTTGGAGTTAATCAGTTTCTTTCGTTTTAGCCGGTGGAACGTATCAATCGTACAGTTTGAAAGAATGTTACCTTCCCGTGTATAGCATGTGATTTCATGGACTTTGCCGCTTTCTTTACGCAGATAGCGAATCGATCCACCCAGCGCGAGAATATGGAGAACGCGTTGTTCCTGCTTTGATATATTCACGTGAATACCTCAATGATTTTGTACCGTGCACACAGATACCTTAAGCAAGATGCTTAAATACATATCTGCAGATTGCTGACCGTCTGGTCGGTCAGTTTTTAGGTGGGAATAACGCTATTGACGCTCAAAAAAGCTGGGCCCTCGTATGGGTGTTTAATGCTATTTGTATTTATGAATCAGTTGCTTTTTGATGTCTTCAAGCGGGAAGTCATCATAAAAATATAGGTAGTTCAGCGCGATACCATTGATTTCAGCAACAAATGTATGTGTCAGAACGGTACTGTTGTCTTCTGATATTTTCTTAAAAATATCCTCTGTTGTTTCGAACAGCATCGCGTTTCTATCATCAATAAGGTCGCTCAGAATCTCCCGTGTTGCAGGTTGCAACATCACGTTCAGGTTAAACCGGTATAGCTTCCTGTGTTCAGCCATTGAAATAAAAATGGCCTCAATCAGCGCGGTAAGCCTTTTGTTCGGATCGGATATTTCTTCATGTGGCTTACCTATATTGCCGATAATTTCTGTCGTGCGCAGAAAGATCTCTCTCAGTAATACATCCTTGTTCTTGAAGTGATGAAAAACTAAACCTTTTGAAACACCGGCGCTTTCGCAGATCGCGGAAACAGGTGTTTTCTCAAAGCCATGCTTTGTAAAAAGATCAATAGCCGTATTTAAAATCAGTTCTCGTTTATTCATCGGTGTCTTACTTGGTGTTGACTGACCGGCCGGTCAGTCTGAGTGCTATGCTAACGCTGCACCTGGACTGAAGTCAACAAACAGCGAATGAAATGCTTTCAGGCACTGCCTGTTTCCTGCTGGATAATGTTAAAAATTAATTAATCCGGCGGTTTGACCACCTTCCGCGCAGGGGCCGTATGTATAATTGAGCGCAAAGTAAAATTGTATTCAGCTCTATTTTGGTTATCCACAGATAATCAGAGTGTGCCGCTGAGCCATGGATGTGCTTAAACATGAATAAAATTGAGTTTGTAAGTTTCAACCAGACAGATCCGGATGATCTGCTGCCCATTGTTAATGAACCGTCCCTGAGAACCCATCTGGTTGACCATCCGTTATTCGGCTCTGCCAGCATCCGGGAATGGATGAGTGAGAAGATCTGGACAGATGCTCTTCCGGGCTGCCGGGTTCGGGCGGTATACATTGATGGGGCACTTGCCGGTTGGTGTGGGATTCAGCCGGACGAAGACGGTTTTGAAATCGCGATTGTTATTTCTAAAAGGTTTTGGGGATGCGGTATAGCAATATTCACTTCGATGATGGGCTGGGCTAAAACGTTAGGGCATCAGGAAGTGATGTTTCATCTTCTTGAAACCCGCCCTGAATACAGAGCTCTGAAAAGAAAAGCCAATAAAGTTCAGAAAACTGAACTGTTGGGCAGAAGCTTTACGACCTATTTCATATCGGTAGATAAGTGGTTTAACGCATGATTTCTGACAGGTCTGGAGGTCAGAGTCAGTACCTTTACGGGTATAACAGTGAATGAAGCAGGGGGGCACAGAATACCCTGGCCTCAAACGGGCAATAAATCCTGGAATCTGAACTAGACTTATCTGACTGATATATTCAGAGGACAGATTCATGGCATGCACTAATACTTCTTCTCATCCTGATCATACGCATGGCCCGAAGTGTGGTCATACAGCGATTCGTCACGGAGACCATATTGATTATCTCCATGACGGGCATTTGCATCATCCGCATCAGGATCATTACGATGAGCATACGATCGAAATCAGTGCCGGAAACCCGGACGGTTGTCATCCTGTTCATAACTGTGGTGAACACGTGCATGGGCCCGGTTGCGGTCATGAGGCTATTCCCCACGGCGATCATATTGATTACCTGGTAGATGGCAGGTTACATCATGTTCATGACGGTCACTGTGATGATCATGGGCCGGTTGAGGTGGTTAAAGACTGATTACTTATTTATCAGCGATGTTTGTAAGACAAGCGATAGATGGAATCTGCCCGTGAGTCCCGGGCATTAAACAATCAAAGCCTGCCGTCCGGCAGGTTTTATTGTTTCTGGTGCTTTATAACTTCTGCCGCTGGTCAGTTAGCTTTGCCGAATAATCACTTATTTATGGCCAGGTAGTGGTTACTGGCAGAGCCATAGACTATTTAGGTGCCAGCCCCAGATCATCCAACTGCATCAGAATTTCCGTTTTGCGGGTTTTGGCCACATCCAGCCAGTGCAGGTTTTCCCGGGCACCGATAATGGCATAGATTGAATTCATCCCCATACCTTTCATCGGTTTGATTCTGGCGTAGAGCTCGTAGGGGTCGGTGGCCATGAAGTCTTCAACCGTATGAATATCCACTTCGGCCAGTATTTCTTCACTGCGGGGGCCGAAGCCGTTCAGGTCGCGAAGACGTTTTGGTGCTTTGGGGTAGGGGGAGTCCATATGTGCAGTTGGTGCCTTCAGGTTTGATTGGCTGCCATCATACTGTAAAACTGTGCTTAAAAGCTTTACGTACATAGTTCTGGTTGTAATGAGGATAGAGATGCCAACGGTATATGAGACATATCGGCTGCAAGTGAATGAAGTATTTTGGGCTGATGTTAAAGCTGATGCTGTTAGTTTGAAGCAAGTGGTTAGCCTGCTGTCGCCTGAGGTAGTGGAAAATCTGCCGGGATATTTTCATGGCATTAACACACCGGAATCAGCCGCTGAATGGTTTGAAAAGGTTCTGGCTGAAGGGCGGGTGTTGTCGGTCAGTTATAAGCACGGCGATGACCTTACTGGTTTTATTTTTCTCTATGGTACTGAGGCGCAGACGGTTCATATTGGCTATCTGTTGAAGCAGTCTGAATGGGGCAAAGGGCTTGCCAGTGAGATGCTGGATGGTCTGGTCAGGTTTGCTGAGCAAAATACCAATTGGGAGTGTCTGGTGGCTGGTGTTGATCCGGCGAATGTGGCATCTGCCCGGTTACTGGAAAAACTGAATTTTATTCGCCAGACAGCAGCAGACGATAATCCGGTTTTTTATCATTACAGGTTTGATAAATCAGGCAGCTAAACAAGGCGTCTGAAATAAAAACGCCCCGGCAGAGCGGGGCGTTTAGCGTATGACAGGATGTCTGTATTCAGCGCTGATCAGCTGCCGAGCAGCAGTTTATCGTCGTCCAGTGCTTCATCGCCGCCGCGGGCTTTGGCGAACAGTTCCAGCAGGTCACTGACTTCATAGTTGCTGCGGTCTTCACCGGACAGGTCAAAGACAATCTTACCTTCGTGCAACATCAGCGTACGGCTGCCGAAATCCAGTGCCTGGCGCATGGAGTGGGTGACCATCATGACCGTCAGTTGCTTTTCAGCGATGATCTGGGCGCTGATGTCCATAATCAGTGCCGCCGTCTTCGGATCAAGCGCTGCGGTGTGTTCATCCAGTAACAGGATGCTGCTTGGTTGCAGAGCAGACATCAGCAGGCTGACAGACTGGCGCTGACCACCGGATAACAGGCCCATTTCCGCATCCAGACGGTTTTCCAGCCCCAGATTCAGGCGGCTGAGTTGTTCCCGGAAGATCTTCCGCAGTTTGTCGTTCAGGGCGAATGACAGCTTGCCCCGTGAGCCACGGCCATACGCCAGGGCCATGTTTTCTTCCACCGTCATGGTGGCACAGGTGCCGGCCAGCGGGTCCTGAAATACCCGGGCAACTTCTTTGGTACGTCCGGTTGCCGGGATTCTGGTGACGTCTTTATCGCCAAACAGAATCTTGCCGCCGCTGGCAGGGATGTCACCGGCCACGGCGTTCAGCAGGGTGGATTTACCGGCACCGTTGGAGCCGATAACCGTAACGAATTCTCCCTGAGGGATTTCCAGGTCAATTCCCCGCAGGGCTTTCTTTTCAGTGGGCAGGCCGGCGTTAAAGGTTACCCGGAGTTGTTCACAGCGGATCATGCGTCACCTCCGTTGGCTTTAATTGCCGCCTGTTTGGCTTTCCATTCTTTACGCAGCTGAGGCAGTACCAGTGCCAGACCAACCAGCAGTGCGGTGATCAGGTTCAGGTCCGAGGCGTTGAAGCCCAGGAAGTCAGCATTCAGGGCGAAGCCAATGGCCAGCCGGTAAAGGATCGAGCCGACAATACAGCTGAAAATAATGATCAGCATTTTACGGCTGCTGAGCAGAGTCTCACCGACGATTACCGCTGCCAGACCCACAACGATGGTACCGATACCCATGGTGGAATCAGCAAAGCCGTTGGTCTGCGCGAACAGAGCACCGGCCAGTGCCACCAGGCCGTTAGACAGAGCAAGGCCTGCGTAGACCTTTTCCTTCACCACAATGCCGTTGGCCTGTGCCATCCGCTTGTTTGCACCGACAGCCCGCATGGCCAGGCCATACTGAGTTTTCAGGAACAGCGCCAGCAGAATGCCGACAGTAATCACACAGACGCCTACAAACAGAGGTTTCATATACATGTTTGCCAGACCGAGGCCTTCAAACGGAGTCAGTACGGTTGGGTCGGTAATCAGCGCCAGGTTTGGCTTACCCATCACCCGCAGGTTGATGGTGTACAGCGCGGTCATGGTCAGGATACTGGCCAGCAGGTGCAGAATGTTAAACCGCAGGTTGAGCCAGGCGGTAACAACACCGGCTGCCGCACCGGCAAAGCAGCCGGCCAGCGTAGACAGATAAGGGTTGATACCGGAAACAATCAGGGCTGCAGTGACTGCTGCGCCCAGGGTAAAACTGCCGTCTACCGTCAGATCCGGGAAGTCCAGCACCCGGAACGTCAGATATACGCCCATGGCGACCAGCCCGAATATCAGGCCGATCTCCAGGGTACCCATGAATGAAAATAAAGACATTGTGAGGGTAGGTTCCTTACTCGATCACTTGGGTCGCACGTTCGGTAACGCTGGCAGGGAGTTCGATGCCCATGCGCGCTGCCATTTTCGGGTTGATTGCCAGGTTAGTACCTTCAGCAAATTTAACCGGGATATCGCCGGCTTTTTCGCCGTTCAGGACACGCAGTACCAGTTCACCGGTCTGTTTACCCAGGTCGTAGTAGTTGAAACCCAGAGCAGCGATAGCACCGCGGGCAACGGAATCAGTGTCTGCAGCGAATACCGGGATCTGGCCGTCGATACCGGTTTTAACCACCGCTTCCAGTGCAGAAATAATGGTGTTGTCGATCGGGCAGTAAATCGCATCGGCTTTACCGATCAGCTTCTGGCTGGCCAGCGCCACATCAGATGATTTAGGTGCCGGTGCTTCAATGATCTTGATGCCTTTTTCTTTAGCAACAACTTTCAGGGCTTCAACGCTGGAAACCGCGTTTGGCTCACCTGGGTTGTATGGTACACCCAGGGTTTTCAGGTTTGGCATGATTTCCTGCAGCAGTTCCAGTTGCTGTGCCAGTGGCAGCATGTCAGACAGACCGGTGACGTTACCGCCAGGCTGTTCAACGTTGTTTACCAGCTTGGCACCCAGTGGGTCGGTAACCACTGAGAAGATAACCGGAATATTTTCGCTGGCAGATACCGCTGCCTGAGCAGAAGGAGTGGCAATGGCAACAATCAGATCCGGCTCAGAGCCGACCATCTTACGGGCGATCTGAGCGGCGGTTGCCGGGCTGCCCTGTGCGCTTTCAAAGGTAAACTTCAGGTTTTCTTCGTTGTAGCCGTTTTCCATCAGGCTGTCTTTAATGCCTGCGCGAACTGAATCCAGTGCCGGGTGTTCAACAATAGCGGTGGTCGCGATGTAGGTCTGATCAGCTGCCTGTGCAGCAGTGCAGAATACGCCGGCTGCCAAAGCAGCTGCCTTGGCAAAGGTGGTGAATTTCATGGTGTTAACTCCAAATTTAACGGGGTCGCGCTTATATAAAAGCATTGTAAAGAGGTGTCTGGCGGGGCTGAAAGAAGCCGTATTCGCGCAGAAAGTGCCTACCTTAACCGGATTGCTATTCAAAGTAAAAATGCGCGCATTTCAGTTGCCTGTATTAGCCTTTTTTTAACTGTTCTCAGCGGTTGTCTGGCGTGTATTTTACGGACTTTTAAAGCACCGGGTTTGATCATGGTTAACCGGGTGCATAATTGCCGGGGCTGCTGAAGCAGGTAATGGCTGTGTAAAGCTGCGCCAGTTCAAGTGCCTGTCGGTTTGCCCCTGTGCTCTGTACAGCGCTGAACGGTGCAGGGTAGAGCTGAAGAGGAGCTTGTTTATATCTTCCCGAGAATAATGTGAGCAGGTAGTGTTTTGTTTGTAATAAAAGGCTATAAATTTCAATAGTATATTAGCGCTGTCTAAATTTTGTACAAGCTGATCTGGGTCAGTTTTTCTGCCGTTTGTCTGTTTAATTATCGGTCACTTAGGGGTTACATATTCGGCTTATTAACATGTATTTAAAATATATGTTGCCGTGTCCAGGTTCCGGAGCGAAATGATATAGAGCAGTGCAGGGGAAGTACGCATGAGGAATAACCAGCCCATAATTGATCAGGAAGTGTTGTGTCAGGAAGGTACCCCGCTGGTATCAACAACGGATAAGAAAGGTCGCATTACCTTTGTTAACGATGCCTTTGTTGAGATCTGCGGTTATGAACGTGAAGAGCTGATTGGCCAGCCTCACAATTTAATCCGGCACCCTGAAGTGCCGCCGGCGGTGTTTGCGGATATGTGGAGCAAACTGCAGGCCGGCAAACCCTGGATGGGAATCGTAAAGAACCGCTGTAAAGATGGCAGCTATTACTGGGTAAACGCCTATGTAACGCCGATTGTGGAAGAAGGTGAGTGTATCGGTTACCAGTCGGTCCGCAGCAAACCTACCGAGCAGCAAAAGCGGATGGCTGAGGAGACCTATGAACGGGTTGCCAGAGGCCGGCGGCGGCTGAAATTGTCTGATCTTTCTATGACCGCCAGGTTGAATCTGATGGGCGTATTGCTCCCCTGGCTGGCACTGCTGATTGCCTGGCAGGGCGGCTGGAACAGTATTGCCCTGATTGGCGGCGGTGTACTGGCCAGCGGGCTTGCACTGTTGCTGAATTGGCGGGTCATGAAGCGCATTAAAGAGCTTCGGTCCCGGGCGGAAGCGGTAATCAACAGCCCGGTTCTGCAGGAGATGTATATAGGTTCGGTGAATGAGATCAGCCAGATTGAACTGGCGGATAAATTACATCAGGCCAGGATCCGTTCCGCCGGTGAGCGGGTTGGTTATTCAGCGATGCGGGTGCATTCCCACAGTAATGACTCATTGGAAATTGCCGAGCATGTCAGTGAAGTAATGTTACGGCAGGCGGAGGAAATCGACCGGGTTGCGGTTCATATTGAAGAATTGTCCCAGGCGATTGAAGAAGTAGCCGCCAACGCGACCCGGACATCCGATGAAACTGCACAGACAAATCTGGTTGTCGAGCAGGGTAAGGCGGTGGTCGATGATACCGTCGCATCCATTATGGATCTGGCGGCACGGGTTGAGCAGGCGGTTACGCAGGTAGAGTCTTTACGGGCATCGGCGCTGGATATTGCTGATGCCACCGGGGAGATTACAGCCATTGCTGATCAAACTAATTTGCTGGCACTGAATGCTGCCATTGAAGCCGCCCGGGCCGGTGATCAGGGGCGGGGATTTGCGGTTGTCGCAGATGAAGTCAGAACCCTGGCCCAGAGAACTCAGGAAACTACCCGGACCATTGATGCGGTGATTGACCGTCTGGCAGCGGAATCCCGTCAGGTGGCGGCTTCTATGGCTGAAGGTCAGAGTCAGGCGCAAAGCTGCGTTGAGCATGCGGGTGTGGCTGGAAAGTCGCTGGAGCAGATTCTGCAGTCGGTGCATAAAATTGCGGATATGAGCGGCATGATTGCTGCCGCAGCGGTTGAACAGAGTGCTGCGGCGACGGAGCTGACGGAAAACCTGAACGGTATCCGTGATTCTTCGCAGGGGGCGCAGGATGCTGCCGGCCGGGCGTTCTCGTCCAGCCAGGCGCTGGCAGAAACTGCCCGGGAAGTGGTGCAGTGTGTGAATGTTTAGCCGTAAAGATCCTGCAGGTCATGTTGCTGGCTGAACGCGAGCCAGCCGGCTTCAATCACCCGGAGCTCTTCCCTTAGCCAGTGCTCAAAGCGGATGATCTTATCCCGCTGAAAATGCGCTGGCGGGGCAACCAGAAAAAAGCTGTAGGCTGATTTTACGGCCACTGCTTCGGGGCATATCAGTTGTCCCCGTTGCAGTAATTCATATACCAGGCTGAACCGCATCATGGCCAGGCCCTGTGCACTGAGCAGGGCTTCAACCAGCATGTTGGCATCTGAAACGTAGAGCTTGGATTTACTTTTCTCCATGGAAAATCCCAGTGCTTCTTCTACTTCCGCACTGATGAACTGCACATCCGGTGCCTGATCAATCAGCATGGGCATGCGGGTCAGCTGTGGCCTGATGGGCTGTTCAGGGTCAAACAGGGAAGGGTGGCAAACCGGCAACAAGTAGTCTTCCAGTAATAATCGTGATTCCAGTCCGGGGTAATCCCCGGTGCCAAAGCGAATGGCCAGGTCCAGTGATTTATCATCAAAGCTGGCCAGCCCGAGACTGGGGGTCAGGCGGATATTGATATCTTCAGCGTGCTGCTGAAAGAAGCCCAGCCGGGGAACCAGCCAGCGGGCGGCAAAAGAGGGCAGAGCACTGAGGGTTAATTGATCCGGATAGGGATCTTTACTGAGCTCCAGTACGCCGGTTTCGATATGCCGGAATGCTTTACTGATGTGGCTGAGCAGTGTCTGCCCTTCCGGTGTCAGGCTTACTTCCCGGGTTTTACGCTGAAACAGGCGTACATCAAGATGCTCTTCCAGACTACGAATTTGCTGGCTGATGGCCGCCTGAGTGACGTGCAGTTGCTCAGCGGCTTCTTTAAAGCTGCCACATTCACCGGCATGGCGAAATGCCTGCAGGGCTTTGAGGGGCGGTAGTCTGTTCATCAGAAGAACGTCCTGAATGTTCTATAGGTAAGTTTTTCTTAAGTATATGTAAAAACTAATCGTTTGTCGCTGCTGCCTGCACAGGCAAGAATACTCCCATACAAAAACATAAATACAGGGGTGATGTACAAATCAAGCCTGTATGAGGAGTGCAGAAGATGAGCGTATATAACCCATGCTATAAGACAGAAAAACTTAATTTGAATGCGGATTGCCTGAAACAGGTTGTCGTTAACCGGAAGGCGCAGCACGATGGTGTTCAGTCGTTTAAAGAGCGTGTTCACTGCCTGCTTAAGCAATGGCTGCATAACTGGCGCAGCCGCCGTCAGCTGGCTCAGCTGGATACAGCGATGCTTAAGGATGTTGGCCTGAGCCGGGCGGATGCGCTGGCGGAAGCAGATAAGCCTTTCTGGCGCTGAAAATGTCATCCGGGGCCGTTCCGGCTTCTTACAATTGCGCAATACCCTGGCGGATTTCCGGCAGGGTATTTTGTTATTCAGAGGGACGTTTTCCGGTCGCTTTGCAGCACATTAAAAAATATCTCTGAAATTCGCCCCAGCAGACAGCTCGCGGGGCGATGACGTTTCTGGTGCAGACTCGTCCTGTATCTGGTCTATATGCGACCTGAGTCAGGTTTCTTATTGAAATTGGCTGTACTCTGTCTTATAAGAAGTTCTCGATTTTATGAGCTTTCTTTTATTAGCCTTATTTCGGGCGATTGCTTATTACCTTTTCAGGTGATTGCTTATTAAAAGGCGCTATGTAAAATAAGTGAATTCCCTAATGTGTCGTTGGCTCAATCGGGGTAATTGTTTTTTTTAGCGGTCACAAACCAAAATATAAGATAGGGACGGTGTACGAATGAAAGTACTGGTAACTGTCAAGCGGGTTATCGATTACAACGTAAAGGTACGTGTAAAGTCTGATAACACTGATGTTGATCTAACCAATGTAAAAATGGCGATGAATCCTTTCTGTGAAATCGCTGTAGAAGAAGCGGTTCGCCTGAAAGAAGCAGGTGTTGCCAGTGAAGTTGTTGTTGTGTCTCTGGGCCCACAGGCTGCACAGGAACAGATCCGTACCGCTCTGGCGCTGGGTGCTGACCGTGGCATTCTGGTTCAGACTGATGAAGTTCTGGAATCTTTAAACGTTGCTAAGCTGCTGACTAAAGTAATCGAACAGGAACAGCCTGGTCTGGTTATCATGGGTAAGCAGGCGATCGACAGCGATAACAACCAGACTGGTCAGATGCTGGGTGCACTGACAGGTATGGCACAGGGTACTTTCGCATCTGAAGTTAAGATCGAAGGTGACAAAGCTCTGGTTACCCGTGAAGTTGACGGCGGTCTGCAGACTGTTGAGCTGGCAATGCCTGCTCTGGTTACAACCGACCTGCGTCTGAACGAACCACGTTACGCGTCTCTGCCTAACATCATGAAGGCGAAGAAGAAGCCAATGGATACAACTACGCCGGAAGAGCTGGGTGTAACTATCAAGGCGCACTCTGAAGTACTGCGTGTCGATACTCCTGAAGAACGTCAGGCAGGTATCAAGGTGGCGAGCGTTGACGAGCTGGTAGACAAACTGAAGAACGAAGCGAAGGTGATCTGATATGGCTACCTTAATCATTGCAGAACACGATAACTCAACGTTGAAAGCATCTACCCTGCACGCGGTAACTGCTGCTCAGCAAGTTGGTGGTGACATTGACGTACTGGTAGCCGGTAGCGGCTGTCAGGCAGCAGCTGATGAAGCTGCTAAAGTAGCAGGCGTTTCTAAAGTACTGGTTGCTGACAACGCTGCTTACGCGAATCAGCTGGCTGAAAACGTTGCTAAGCTGGTTGCTGAAGTAGGTGCCGGTTACTCCCACATCATGGCGACTTCTACTCCGGAAGCGAAGAACGTTCTGCCACGCGCTGCTGCGCTGCTGGACGTAGGCCAGATCTCTGACATCCTGCGTGTCGACAGCGCTGATACTTTCGGCCGTCCTATCTATGCGGGTAACGCGATTGCGACTGTTAAGTCTCTGGACGCTATCAAGGTAATCACTGTTCGTGGTACTGCTTTCGAAGCAGCTGCTGCTGAAGGTGGTAGCGCAGCGGTTGAAGCGATTTCTGCTGCTCACGATGCTGGCGTGTCTTCTTTCGTAAGCGACGAAGTTGCTCAGAGCGACCGTCCTGAACTGACTTCTGCCAAAATCATCGTTTCCGGTGGTCGTGGTATGGGTAACGGCGAAAACTTCGCAATGCTGGATTCTGTTGCTGACAAGCTGGGTGCAGCTGTTGGTGCATCCCGTGCGGCGGTTGACGCAGGTTTCGTACCTAACGATATGCAGGTTGGTCAGACCGGTAAGATCGTTGCTCCGGATCTGTACGTTGCTGTTGGTATCTCCGGTGCGATTCAGCACCTGGCAGGTATGAAGGACTCTAAGTACATCGTTGCTATCAACAAAGATGACGAAGCGCCTATCTTCCAGGTTGCCGATTACGGCCTGGTAGCAGACCTGTTTGAAGCTGTTCCTGAACTGGACAGCAAGCTGTAATTACAGCTGAACTGAAAAAAGCCGCCCGGGAGACCGCGCGGCTTTTTTGTTGGCTGTGAAAGGGCGGGGGGTGTACTGATTGCGTGTCTGGCCAGATGCAGGGGCTGTAAAACAGGGCGATATACTTTTATATCAGTCACTTGTGGGTGCACAGAAATGACGCGCTCAGGCAAGAAGCGGGTCTTGCTATCGCACGCTAAAGGTTCCTTAAAATGGCAAAATCAGGTATCTTTAGCCGCTGTTTTAAAGTTTCGTACGTTTTAGGGGCATCCCGCGGGAAGGCGGGGCCCGCCCGGCGTGCACTTACCAAAGTGGATAGCTAATGATTATCAAACCAAAGATTCGCGGTTTTATTTGTACCACCACTCACCCAACCGGTTGTGAGCAAAACATCCAGGAGCAGATCGATCTGACCAAGGCTAAGGGTGCGATCGAAAACGGTCCTAAGCGAGTCCTGGTTGTTGGGTCCTCCAGTGGCTACGGCATGTCTTCACGGATTGCCGCAGCGTTTGGCTGTGGTGCAGCTACCATCGGTGTATTTTTTGAAAAACCGGGTACTGAGCGTAAAACCGGTACAGCAGGTTGGTACAACGCGGCTGCTTTCGATAAGAAAGCTCATGAAGCGGGTCTGTACGCAAAGAGCCTGAATGGCGATGCGTTCTCCAATGAAGCCAAGCAAAAGACCATTGAGCTGATCAAAGAAGATCTAGGTCAGGTTGATATGGTGGTTTACTCGCTGGCATCTCCGGTCCGTAAAATGCCGGAAACCGGTGAAGTTGTTCGCTCCTGCCTGAAGCCAATCGGTGAGGTTTACCGTTCAACTGCAATCGATACCAACAAAGACGTGATTATCGATGCTGAAGTTGAGCCGGCCACTGACGAAGAAATCGCTAACACCGTAACTGTTATGGGCGGCGAAGACTGGGAACTGTGGATTAACCAGCTGAACGAAGCCGGTGTTCTGGCGGAAGGTTGTAAGACCGTTGCTTACAGTTATATCGGTACTGAAATTACCTGGCCGATCTACTGGGACGGTGCTCTGGGTCAGGCGAAGAAAGACGTAGACCGCGCCGCGGCTGCCCTGAACGAAACCCTGGGCAAGACCGGTGGCAGTGCTAACGTTGCGGTACTGAAGTCTGTGGTTACTCAGGCAAGTTCTGCGATTCCTGTGATGCCTTTGTACCTGTCCATGGTCTTCAAGATCATGCGTGAAGAAGGTGTTCACGAGGGTTGTATGGATCAGGTATACCGTCTGTTTGAGACCGCTATCGCCGGCTCTACCGGTCAGATGGATGATGAAAACCGCATGCGGATGGATGACTGGGAACTGCGTGATGACATTCAGCAGAAGTGTCAGGCACTGTGGTCTCAGGTAACCACTGAAAATCTGTTCGATCTGACTGATTATCAGCTGTATAAAGATGAATTCCTGAAGCTGTTTGGCTTTGGTGTTGACGGTGTGGATTACGAAGCAGACGTTAGCCCTGAAGTTGAGTTTGATGTAATCGATATCTGATTCACATAAACGACTTATGAAAAACGCGCCCTCTGGCGCGTTTTTTTGTGTCTGTGTGTTGGGGATTCAGGACGGCAGGCTTAAAAGAGGGTGAAGGTGTTTGCTGTCATTCCTGAAAGGCGGCAATAAAAAACGCGCTGGTCAGCGCGTTTTTTGTGTTCACCGGCTGATTGTTCAGCCCTGATCGCTGCCGGATACCATCCAGATATCCAGTCCCTGAATATCTTCAGGGTTCAGGGTGCCGATGACCTGCTTGAACCGGAACAGGTTCAGTACGTAGTTGAAGCGGGCTTCGGCGTAGTCACGCTGGGCACGGTACAGGTTCTGCTCTGCCTGCAGTACATCTACTACGTTACGGGTACCGACATTGAAGCCTTCTTCAGTGGCTTTCAGGGCGGTTTCACTGGAGCGGATGCTTTGCTTACGGGCGGCAACGCTCAGCACGTCGGTAGACAGGTCACGCAGCAGGCTGCGGGTATCCAGCTTGATGCCCTGATAAACGTCTTCACGGTTTTGCAGTGCTTCATCCAGACGGTATTCCGCTTCTCTGACGCGGGAGCTGGTGCCGCCACCGGAATAGAGTGGCAGACTGAATGTCAGGCCAATCTGATTGGTTTCATTACGGTCATCGTTAAGGGTGTTGCCCTTGTCCTGATCGTGGCTGGCGGTGATGGAGACCGTTGGCTTGTGGCCACTGCGGTTTACCCGGATCAGCTGACGGCTGGCTTCTACATTGCTGTCTGCAACTTGCAGTGACAGGTTGCCGTCCCGGGCCTTGTTCAGCCATGCGTTAGCGTCGTTCGATTCCAGATTCTCAATCGGGTATTTGGCGCTGAGTGTGTCTACGTCACTGTAGCTCTGGCCAGACAGCCGTTCGATGGCTTCAAAGCTGTTATCCAGTTCACCTTCCGCGAGAATTCGGGCAACTTTGGCGTTGTCGTAAGAAGCCTGTGCTTCATGAACATCGGTGACCGGAATCAGGCCGACGTCGAACTGGGCGTTTACCTGATCAAGGCGGCGCTTGATAGCCCGTTCTTCTGCCTGAGTAGTTTCCAGGGTGTTTTTGGCCCGTAACACATTCAGGTAGCTTTCCACGCTGCGGATTATCAGGTTCTGCTGAGCCTGATCGTATTGCAGTTGGGCGGTACGGCTCAGAGCTTCGCCCCGTTTTACTCCGTGCCAGGCTGCTGAGTCGTAGATCGGCTGGCTCAGGCTGACGGTGTAGCCGCTGTTGTTAAAGTCGCGGGTCTCTGTTTCGTTACGGCTGGCGTTGGCGCTCAGGCTGATTGTCGGTCGCAGACCTGCTTCTGCCTGTGGGATCGCTTCAGCACCGGCCAGTGCAGATGATGCAGAGGCTTTCAGCTGCGGATCATGCTGTAAAGCTTGCTGGTAGATATCTGCCAGGCTGCCAGCTTGTACAGTCGCGGCCTGAATACAGCCTGCCAGCAGTGTCAGGCGGCAAAGATTAGTTACCATTTTCACGTTCGTTTTCCTTTCCTGTCAGCGTTTACTTGGTGGCGCTGTTAATTGTGCTATCGGTATCTTCGGCTGTTTCCTGGTAAGAAACCTGTTTGAACAGGCGCTTACCAAGATAACTGTATACCGTAGGTATTACAAATAGCGTAAGAATTGTACCCAGGGTCATTCCCCCGACGATCACCCAGCCCAGTTGCTGGCGGCTTTCTGCACCGGCACCGAAGGCGAATGCCAGCGGGAAGGCACCTAATACGGTTGCCGCGGTGGTCATCAGGATTGGTCGCAGACGCAGAATTGCTGCTTCCAGAACCGCATCGCTGACGCTGGCGCCTTTTTCCTGCAGCTGATTGGCGAATTCAACGATCAGTATGCCGTGTTTGGTCACCAGGCCTATCAGGGTTATCAGGCCGATCTTACTGTAGATGCTCAGAGAGGCACCGGCAAAATGCAGGGCCATCACTGCACCGAAGATGGCAGGCGGCACCGACAGCATAATGATCAGCGGATGCTTAAAGCTTTCGAACTGTGCCGCCAGTACCAGGAAGGTAAAGACAGCAGCCAGTGCAGCGGTGATCAGCAGGCTGTTACTGGAGTTTTTAAACTCCCGGGACTGGCCGCCGTAATCGTACAGGGTCTGAGGGCTGATTTCGGCCATAGCCTGTTCAATGAAGTCCAGTGCTTCTCCGACGCTGTAACCCGGTGCCAGAATTGCCTGGAAGGTCACTGATTTCATTTTATCGAAGTGGTTCAGTTCCTTCGGCGCAACACTTTCCTGTACGTCCACCAGGTTCGACAGCTGGATCATTTCGTCATTCTGGTTGCGCAGGTACAGGTTGCTCAGATCCGCAGGGTTGCTGCGCTCGTCAGGCTGTACCTGAACGATTACATCGTACTGCTCGCCGCCTTTTTTGAAGCGGGTTACCTGACGGCTGGCAATATAGGTTTCCAGCGTCCGGCCAATCAGGTTGATATCCACGCCCACTTCAGAGGCCTTGTTACGGTCCACATCAATCGCCAGTTCAGGCTTGTTGAGTTTCAGATCCACATCCGGCTGGATAAAGCCCGGATTCTGCAGAATCCGGCCCATCAGCTGATCAGATATACCCTGTAGCTCGGCGTAGTCACTGTTGGACTTGATGATGAACTCAACCGGACGTGAGATAAAACTCTGGCCCAGAGACGGCAGGTTCATGGCGAATGACATGGTGCCTGTAATGCCGCCGAACAGTTGCGGTGTCAGTTCTGCTGCAATGGATTGCTGGCTCCGTTCCCGCTCTTCCCAGGGCTTCAGAGAGATGAAGGCCATGGAGTTGGTTTCGGTCGGGAAGCCGACGATGCTGAAGTTATGACGGCCTTCAGGAATCGCGCTCAGCATGCCTTCTACCTGGCGGGCGTATTTGTCGACGAAGCCAACAGATGCACCGTCCGGGGCGATGGACATGGCGAGAATGTCGCCACGGTCTTCGGTTGGCGCCAGTTCCTGTGGCAGTTGGGTGTAGAAATACCAGCTGCCAAAGACACTGCCGGCCATAATGGCCAGTGCCAGAACACGGGAGCGCAGGACAAACTTCAGCGTTGCGGCATAGCCGTTGTTCAGGGCAACCAGCCAGCCTTCCACCAGATTAAACAGGGCGCTGTGGCGTTTTTCATGCTTCAGCAGGCGTGAAGCCATCATCGGTGACAGGGTCAGGGCGATGAAGGTTGAAACCACTACTGCACCAGCCAGGGTCAGGGAGAACTCGGTAAACAGTTTACCGGTCCGGCCGGGGGTGAAGGCTACCGGTGCAAATACTGCGACCAGCGTCAGCGTGGTGGCGATAACCGCAAAGCCAATTTCCCGGCTGCCTTTAAAGGCTGCCTGAATCGGTGACATGCCGTTTTCCACGTGGCGATAGATGTTCTCCAGCATCACGATGGCGTCATCCACCACCAGACCAATCGCCAGTACCATGGCCAGCAGGGTGAGGGTGTTCACACTGAAGCCCATGAAGTACATCATGGCAAACACGCCTACCAGTGACAGCGGAATAGTAATCACCGGAATCAGGGTGGCGCGCAGGTTACGCAGGAAGAAGAATATTACCAGTATTACCAGGCCGCTAGCCTGCAGAATCGTGCTGAATACTGAGTCAATCGACTTGGCGATGAAGATCGATGAGTCATAGGCGATCTTCACCTTGATACCTTCCGGCAGGTTGGACTGAATCTGTGGCAGGCGTTCCTTGATGCCATTAGAAACATCCAGCGGGTTTGCCGTGGACTGCTTCACCACACCCAGTGCAATTGCCGTCTCGCCATTAAAGCGCGACAGATTACGGTCGTCTTCCGGGGCGATATTCACCGTGGCAACATCACGGATCCGTACCGGATAGCCGCTATCGTTGCGGATGATGATGTCGTTGAACTGTTCAACAGTATTCAGATCCGTACGTGACAGGACACTGAATTCCCGCTGCGAGCTTTCAATCCGGCCGGCAGGAATTTCTACGTTCTGTTTATTCAGGGCGTCTTCAATGTCCTGAGGGATAACCTTGTAGGCGGCCATGCGTGCCGGGTCCAGCCAGATCCGCATGGAGTAGCGGCGGTCACCGAACAGCAGAACGTTAGCTACGCCGGATACGGTTTGCAGCGGATCTTTCACCAGACGGTCAGTCAGATCCGACATCAGCATCGGGTCGTGACGGTCGGAGGACAGGGCCAGCCAGATAATCGGCTGTGCATCTGCTTCAGATTTACTGGTTACCGGCTCATCCACATCGTCAGGTAAGTCGCCACGAACCCGACCAACCCGGTCGCGGACATCGCTGGCTGCATCATCCGGGTCGCGGTCCAGCTTAAAGGTCACGGTGATCTGGCTGGTCTCGGAGCGGCTGATAGAGCTGATGAAATCAACCCCTTCGATACCGGACAGCGAGTCCTCAATGATCTGGGTAACCTGGCTTTCGATGATGGACGCACTGGCACCGGGGTATTTGGTTTCAACAGTCACCACCGGGATATCGATTTTCGGATATTCCCGTACGGTTAACCGGTCATAGGCAATGGCGCCGATCAGCAGGATCAGCAAGCTCATTACACTGGCCAGTACCGGACGCTGGATACTGATATCAGAGAGGACCATTACTCAGACTCCCCGGCAGCAGGCTGGCTGCCATCCACAAAGATAGGTGTTACCGGCATACCCGGGAACAGTTTCAGCTGTCCGGCGGTAACCACGACATCATCAGCGTTCAGACCGCTCGCAATGTGTACTTCAGCACCGCGACGCTGACCAATTTCAACGTTGACCATTTCGATGCTGTTATCCACCACCTTGTAGACGAAAAACTTGTTGTTCTTCGGAATGATGGCTTCTTCAGGCACCATGACGGCGGCGTCCAGGCTGTCCAGCAGAATCTGTACTTTGGCAAACAGACCCGGGCGCAGTTTTAGCTCCGGATTGGGTACCCGGGCGCGGACCAGTACGTTGTGGCTGCGGTCGTTGATGCTTGGAGAAATAGCATAAATTTCACCGCTGAAAGATTCGCCGCGCAGGGCGTCGCTGTTCAGCTTGATGGTCTGGCCGGGCTTAAGCCGGGCAAAGAACTTTTCCGGCACCCGGAATTCAACCTTCATGGTGTGGTTATCCACCAGTTCTACCAGGTCGTCGCCGGCATTGACGTAATCACCGGGGCTTACCTGACGCAGGCCAATGCTACCTGGGTAAGGGGCGGTAATGGTCATTTTGGACAAGCGGGTTTCGGCCAGCGCCTGCTGGGCCTGATCAACCCGCAGCTGGGCCAGGGCGGAGTCGCGGTCCTGCTGAGAACCTACCCGTTTTTTAGACAGGCTGTCAGCCCGTGTAAACGCGATCTGACTCAGGGCGACCCGGGCTTTCGCCTGTTGCAGTTCTGCGGCATAGATCGCCGTGTCCAGTTTAATCAGCGGCTGACCCTGTTCAACGTGGCTGCCTTCTTCGAACAGTACTTCACGGATGATTCCGCTTTGTTCCGGGCGAAGTATGACGGCTTCGTTAGCCGTCAGGTTGCCAACGACTTCGATGGTGTCATCTAGCTGGGTGGTGGTGGCATGTACCACTTCAGCCGGCAGTCCCTGAGGGGCCTCATCGGCGGCCAGGCTGATACCCGGTGTCAGTATCAGGCTGGTGGCACAGGCCAGCAGGTAATGTTGTATCGGCTTCATGCGTTGTTCTCCTGGCTTGCGCCTTCAGGGGCTTTAAAAAGGGAAAATAGAGTATCTACGGTTTCATGCAGGGGCTGGGTTGAACCGCCAACTTTTGTTCTGAGCAGGGCACCCTGCCAGCTGTCCCAGAAAATCTTTGCCATGGCTTCAACCGGAATATCTGTGCGCACATCACCTTCACTCTGGGCAATGATCAGATCTTCTGTCATGAAGCTGATAACTTCATCAGACGAGGTCTGGACAACTTTGCGGAAGGAGTCGCTGAGGTTACCTACTTCTCCCATCAGGTTGGTGAGCAGGCAACCGCACAGGTTTGGGTCCTGTCTGTAATCGTCAACAAAACTGTCGATCATGACGCGGATCTGTTGCAGGCGCCGGCCTTCGGTGGTGGCAAAGTGATCGCGCCATTTAGCAATTTCCTGCGCGTGATGATAGTTCAGCACTTCAACGCCAAACTGTTCCTTGCTTTCGAAGTAATTGTAAAAAGAGCCTTTAGGCACCTGGCAGGCATCAAGGATCTCTTTGATACCGGTGCCGTGATAACCACGCCGGTTAAACAGCTCCATGCCTTTTTGCAAAATAGTTTCGCGGTTGTGTTCGTTGCGTTTTGGTCGGTTCATGGTGTGTTTTTACTTCTTCTTAACTTTTTCTTAACCGGCACTGTGTTGTAATTATTAGTTTTTTATTATTAATTAGACCGGTCGTCTCAAAACTGTGCGTCGATTCTATATCAGGGTAATAGCCTTGCCAAGTCTAGTCGCGATTTGAAACTTTAATAATCCTGATAGGGGATTTTAATCAGAGGTGTTTTCAACTGTGAGCTGAGATTTGTAACGATTTGTTAAGTGAACAGATTCGGTCTGCTATGAACCTGATAAAAATATGTAGTGAGGTACCTGTTATGGCTGTTTGCGCCATCTCAGCAGGCTGTGAGCCAGCAGGGTGAAAACAACGACTGATCCGCCCTGGAGGGTGGCCGTGGGCGGTATCTCGTTAAGAATCAGCCAGACCCATAATGGCCCCAGTGCGGTTTCCAATAACATCATCATGCTGACCTCTGCTGCCGGAATTCGCATGGGGCCAAGGGTAATCAGAATAAAAGCGGCAGGCAGGACAACCACACACAGTGCAAAGATCCACAGCCAGTCCCGGGGCGCCATAATAAACGGGTTGGCAAACCCGGCGGCGATCACGGCCATGATGATACCTGCGAGGATGAGTGCCGGTGTCATGTCCCGGGAGCGTGCGTACCGGTCGTTAACGAACTTGGCTGAAATGCCCAGGCAGCAGAGCACTGCAAACATATCACCGAGCATTTTGCCGCTGTGCCAGCCGTCTTTAAGCACCCAGACAATGCCGCCCATGCAGATGAGTATTGCAATCCAGGTCACGGGCGGGGATTTTTCTTTCAGGAATATATGTGCCAGTACCGCTGAGACCATGGGCGTCGCGCTGATAATGACCAGTACGTTGGCCACCGAGGTGATTTTAATGGCGGTGACAAATGAAAAGCTGCTGATGGCAAACAGGATTGCAGAGCGCAGCATGGCAGTATCAAACTGCAGTATTCTGTCAGCGGGCCGGTAGGTTTTACACCAGATATATACCACCAGACTCAGCAGGCTGCCGCGCCAGAAAATCAGTCCGAATGAGTGGGCGTCGATCAGCCGGATCAGCAGGGCGTCAAAGCTTAGAATGGTGACTCCCAGGGCGGTCAGCAATGCACCTTTGAGGTATTCGTTATGCATACTGACGGATTGCCGGGTAATGCTGATTGGAGGCTTGCTTGGAAACTGGTGGCACTTCGGTATTACTTCCCTGTCTGAGTGTCATTATCCGGAAATACGTTAAAGACTGTTTTATATCATTTTTATCAGGTTTAAGTCCCGTACGGGGCAGAAGAGTCTCCCCGTGACCGGGAAGAGTTACAGTATAATGGGGGAAAAACAGGAGGGTATATGTTTACTGCTGAAACAACCGCACTGATTGTCATTGATGTACAGGGCAAACTGGCCCGCAGCATGTATAACGCTGAGGCGATGTTGCAGGGGATAACCTCAGCTGTCCGGGGTGCACAGATTCTGGGAATGCCTGTGTTGCATATTGAGCAGTATCCCCAGGGCCTTGGGCATACGTTGCCGGAAGTGGCTGAGTTGCTCTCTGATCAGGTAGCGATGACGAAAACCACATTTGACTGTTGCGGCAACCCGGATATTGTTGAAGCCATCCGGGGGATGGACCGGCCAAACCTGCTGGTTTGTGGGCTTGAAGCGCATATCTGTGTGTATCAGTCAGTACGCAGCCTGCTGGGGCAGGGTTATGAGGTGGAGCTGATCACCGACGCGATATCTTCCCGTACCGCTGAAAACCGTACTTTGGGTCTGGAGCGGATGCAGGCGGCCGGTGCGCGGGCAACCTCTGTGGAGATGTGTCTGTTTGATCTGGTACAGGATGCTGCCAGTCCTTCTTTCAGACAGCTGCTACCCTTATTTAAGTAGCTGACTTTCAGTTGTTATCTTGAGCCGTTGCGGTGATAAAGCTGCCAAGTGCTGACAGACACTGGTAGTATGCTGCGGCGAAAGTTATACGTGTTCTGTGCCTTTGCCATCGGGCCGGTGCAGATTCAGACAATGTTTAAATGGAGTTATAAATGTTTGATTTAGGTATTACTCAGGGCGGCGTAACGGCAATTGTGCTGGTTATGCTGACGCTGCTGATCATTTTCATGGGTGCTAAAGTTGTTCCGCAGGGCTATGGCTGGACGGTAGAGCGTTTTGGGCGTTATACCCGCACCTTGCCACCGGGCCTTCACATCATCATCCCGTTCATCGATACCATCGGCCACCGTCAGAATATGATGGAGCAAGTGCTGGATGTTCCGCCACAGGAAGTTATCAGCTCAGATAACGCAATGGTAACCACCGATGCGGTGTGTTTCTTTCAGGTGCTGGATGCCGCTAAATCAAGCTATGAAGTGAATGACCTGTACCGGGCAATGCAGAATCTGGTAATGACCAATATCCGTGCGGTTGTCGGTTCCATGGAGCTGGATCAGATGCTGTCGAACCGGGATTCAATCAACGGCACCCTGTTATCTAAAGTTGATGAAGCGACTGATCCCTGGGGCGTGAAGGTGACCCGGGTTGAGATTCGCGACATTTCTCCGCCGGCTGACCTGGTCGAAGCGATGGCGAACCAGATGAAGGCTGAACGGGAAAAGCGTGCGGCTATTCTGAATGCCGAAGGTGAACGTCAGGCTGCAATTGCCGTGGCCGAAGGTGAAAAGCAGGCTGCTATTCTGCGGGCAGAAGGCGAAAAAGAAGCGGCGTTCCGTGAAGCGGAAGCCCGTGAGCGTGAAGCTGAAGCAGAGGCCCGGGCGACACAGATGGTATCGGATGCCATTTCCCAGGGTAATCCACAGGCCCTGAATTACTTTGTGGCACAGAAGTATGTGGAAGCTTTACAGGGTGTGGCTTCGGCTGAAAACAGCAAAGTCGTTATGATGCCGCTGGAAGCCAGTAATGTAATCGGTTCTGTTGCCGGCATCAGTGAATTGCTGAACGCCACTAAGATCAAAGGGTAAGGGTTGGTAATGTCTGAGTTTATGACTGAACTGAGTCCCTGGCACTGGTTAATTCTGGGCATGGTTTTGCTGGGATTTGAAGTACTTGGTACCGCTGGCTTTCTGTTGGGAATTGCCCTCGGTGCACTCTTACAGGCGGTTATTTTATTTGTGGTGCCGGATATGGCCTGGCATGTACAGTTGCTGATTTTTGCGCTGTCATCGGTCATTTTTACCCTGCTGTACTGGCGTTTATTCCGCCGCTTTAATGATCGCAGTGATCAGCCATTGCTGAATGACCGTGCGGCGCAGCTGGTTGGCCGGCAGTTAGTGCTGGCCGGTCCGATCGAGAACGGGCTGGGTAAAATCCAGATTGGTGACACGCTGTGGCGTGCTCAGGCGGATGCGAATATCCCGGCAGGCAGTAAGGTTGAGATCATCGACAGTCAGGGCATGGTGCTGGTTGTCAGGCAGATTGACTGACAGATTTTAGTTTCGGTAAAAACGCCGGTTTCCTTCACAGGAGCCGGCGTTTTTTTATGGGCGGATTTTTTGATTCAGGTGAACGTTTGTTTGAAAGGGGTGTCCCAACGTGTCTGCCTGAATGTTCGTCGCAGAATGACGGATGTAAACGGGGCGGCTATTCTTTGTAAGTGGCCGACATCTGACAGGCAGTTTTGTTAACACAGATTTAGAAAGAGGCGCGTTATGATGAGAGGGTTATGTCTCCTGCTCTCGGTGTTCATACTTGGAGGATGTATTGCTACCCGGCAGTTCCAGGAAGAAACCAATCAGTTGGCCGCACAGGCTGCTGAGCAGTGCAGCAACACCCAGGCGCGCATGGATGAGCAGTTTGCCGCACAGAATAAAATGCTTAAAGCGTTACAGCGTGAAACCAAAGCGCTGCAACAGGATGCTAAAGACCGTCAGGCGATGATCGTTGCAGCCAGTGCCGAACAGTCCTGCGGCCAGCTGCGAAAGTCGCTGAATAATAAAACCGTGGTGGGGGCGGTTGAGTGGTCTCAGATTGACTATGGCAGCCATCAGAGTGTTGCCAAGGCCCGCATGGATACCGGCGCCACCACTTCGTCGATCAGTGCCCGTAACATTTCAGAGTTTGAACGCAACGGCGAGCGCTGGGTACGGTTTACTCTGGCGGATGATGAAGAGGTTTCTCTCAAACTGGTGCGTTACGCGAATATTCGTCAGGCATCTTCCGAGAAAGATAAGCGCTGGGTGGTAAAGCTGGGGATCAAGCTGGGCAATATTACCCAGATCGCTGAGTTTACCCTGAAAGACCGCAGTCATCTTAACTACGATGTGCTGGTCGGGCGAAATCTGCTTAAGGATCTGATGGTGGTGGATGTAGCCCGGCGTTACGTGTTGGGGAAAAAGCCTGAGCTTGCCATCAATGTTCCGCCGACGCACTAGGAGATAGTATGCAACAGAAAATTCCGTTTTATCTGTTGGTCATATTATTGATCTGTCTGGGCATGGGCAGCGCTGTATACCGGCATATTAATCTTGAAATACCCTGGCTGCCCGGTGAAACCCGGGAAGTCTGGAGTGTTGAGGCGCGGGTGGAATTTACCGCACTGGATGAGCCGGTCATCGCGCAGATGGCCATTCCCGAAACTCAGCAGGGATTTACTCTGCTTGAGCAAAGTACGGCGTCTCCCGGATTTGGTCTGAGTTATCTCACAGAAGAAGATATTCCGGCGGTCCGCTGGTCTACCCAGGAAGCTGCGGGTAAGCAGGTGCTTTATTATCGGGCACAGTTTTTACTTGATGAACAGCAACAACGACCCTGGCCGGATGCGCCGGAGGTGCTGGCAGCTCCCATTCTGTCTGAAACCACTGCGCTGGTGGCGGAACGTCTGATTGAGCAGGCACGGCAACAGTCAGCGGATCAGATAACCATGGCGGCACAGCTACTGAATGTGCTGCAGTCCGATGATCAGCAAGTACAGCTGTTGTTGCAGGAGCGCTCTGTTGAAGAGGTCGCCATGCTGCTGATGCAGCTGGCAGCGATTCCGGCCCGTCAGGTAACGGCGTTACAGTTGAAAAACAGCCGCCGGAATCAGGATAGCCGGGCCTATCTGATGGTTTATGACACGGTCCATGAAGTGGAAACGGAAAATCAGCGGGTTGCTTTTTTCAATCTGGCAACCGGTAAAGAAGGCCGGCCCCAGCGTTTGCTTGTCTGGGAGCTGGGAGACCGTCCACTGATCGATCTGGAAGGTGGGCGCAATACCCGGATCAGTTTCTCGATGCAGCGGGATGTTGCCCCGGTACAACAAGCGCTGGAGCAGAAGTACTCTGATGTCAGTGCGATGCAGATTTCCCTGCATAGCCTGCCATTGGAAGAACAAAAGCTGTTCCGTGGCTTACTACTGATTCCGGTGGGCGTCATGATGGTGATGCTGATGCGGGTGCTGGTTGGTTTGCGTACTTCCGGTACCTTTATGCCGGTACTGATTGCGCTGGCGCTGATGCAAACGGCGCTGGGGGCAGGCCTTGCCGGCTTTGTGTTACTGGTGGTCTCCGGGCTGATGGTGCGCAGTTATCTTTCCCGGCTGAATTTGCTGCTGGTAGCGCGGATCAGTGCCGTGATTATTATCGTTATATTGCTGACGGCGACCTTCTCTGTGATTGCCTACAACCTGCGCATTGTGGAAGGGCTGAATATTATCTTCTTCCCGATGATCATCATTGCCTGGACCATTGAGCGGATGTCGTTGCTGTGGGAAGAAGAAGGTGGCGGTGAAGTGATGAAGCAGGGTGGTGGTTCTCTGCTGGTGGCGCTGCTGGCGTATGTGGTTATGTCGAATCAGTATGTACAGCATCTGACGTTCAATTTCCCGGGGCTGCAGCTGGTGTTACTGGCGATGGTGTTGCTGCTGGGCAGCTATACCGGTTACCGGCTGATTGAGTTGTTCAGGTTCAGTGCCCTGCACGGACGTAGCAGGGGCTCTTCAGAATGAACTGGTTTATATCCCCCCGGCGCCTGCGGGAGCAGGGTGTGCTGGGTATGAATCAGCGCAATATTGAATACATTTCCGGCTATAACGACCGGCGTCTGTTTCCGTTGGTAGATGACAAGCTGAAAACTAAACAGCTGGCGATCACAGCTGGGTTGACAGTCCCGCCGCTGGTGGGGGTGATTGAATACCAGCATCAGGTGAGTACCATCGGTGAGTTACTGAAGTCACAGGATGCGTTTTGCATTAAGCCGTCTAAAGGCAGCGGTGGCAAAGGCATTCTGGTGATTCATGATCATGATGATCAGGCGTATTTCAAACCGAATAACCAGTCTTTATCGCTGGCCGATATCAAGCGGCATACGTCGAATATTCTGGCGGGGTTGTTTTCTCTGGGCGGTCAGCCCGACAAGGCGATCATTGAGTATCTGATACATTTTGATGAGTCGTTTGCTAATTACAGTTACGAAGGTGTGCCGGATATCCGCATTATTGTCTTTAAAGGGTTTCCTGTGATGGCGATGATGCGGTTGTCGACGGCGGCTTCAGACGGTAAAGCGAATCTGCACCAGGGGGCGGTGGGTGTCGGTATCGACATTGTGAGCGGTAAAGCCAGCTATGCCATTCAGCACGACCGGCCTGTTGCGGAGCACCCTGACACCGGCATGCTGTTGTCTGATATAAGTATTGAGGGCTGGCCTGATCTGCTGAGCATGGCAGCCCGCTGTTATGAAATGTCGGGGCTTGGATATTTAGGTGTCGATATTGTACTGGATGCCCATCAGGGGCCAATGTTGCTGGAGCTGAATGCCCGTCCGGGGTTAGCGATTCAGATCGCCAATAACCAGGGCTTACTGAAGCGCTTTGATGCTATTTCTGCGCTGGAAGACACCCATATGTCACCTGAGCAAAGGGTGGCATTTGTACAGCGCTCGTTCGCTGCATAGCTCATAAAACAGCTCTTATAAAAAGTGCTTATAAAAAGTGCTGGACGCCGGACAGGAATACCATAACAATGCGCGGCTTTATTTTGGCCTTTGTGCCAGCCGCTGATATTTTCATAGTCTGTTGTTTAAACCAGAACGCATGTTAGCAAACAGGAAAGGTGCAGTGTCCAGATCCCAGATCGGCAAACAGGTAAAGTCCGGATTACATCCGCGCAACAAACATCGCTTCGGCTATGATTTTGACGCCTTGCAAAAGGTGCTGCCGGAACTGGCGGGATTTGTGACCGATATCCGTGGCAGACAAAGCGTTGATTTTTCCGATCCTCAGGCAGTGCGTTGTCTGAATCAGGCGTTACTTAAATATCACTATGGCATTGCTTTCTGGGAATTGCCGGAGGGGTATTTATGTCCGCCAGTGCCCGGCCGGGCCGATTATGTCCATCATCTGGCGGATCTGCTGGCTGAAACCGCCGGCCTGGAAACGCCTCCGAAAGGCCGGCAGTTACGGGGGCTCGATATCGGAGCCGGGGCGAATGGTATTTATCCGCTGTTGGCGAGCCGCGAGTATGGCTGGAAAATGCTTGGCAGTGATATCGATCCGCTTTCCGTTCAGGCTGCGACCCTGGTTGCGCAGTCAAATCCCGGAGTCAAAGCGCTGATTGAATACCGGTTGCAGCCCAGTGCAGGGAATATCTTTAAGGGGCTGGTAACCGGGAACGATGTGTTCGATTTTACGATGTGTAACCCGCCATTTCATGCTTCAGCGGAAGAGGCGCAGGCTGGTACCCGGCGTAAGGTTGCTAATCTGTCCCGGCAGAAATCATCTGTCACCGGCAAGCGTCCGTCTGCTGCCGAAGCCGCGCCGTTAAACTTTGGCGGACAACACAATGAATTGTGGTGTAAAGGCGGCGAGGCTGAGTTTATAGGCCGGATGATCCGGGAGAGCAAAGATTTTGCCGGGCAATGCCTGTGGTTTACCAGTCTTGTTTCAAAGCAGGATAATTTGCCCCGCCTTAAGCAGCAGCTTAAAAAAGCAGGGGCTGCTCAGGTACGGGTTGTTGAAATGGCGCAGGGGCAAAAAATCAGCCGCTTTATTGCCTGGACGTTTTTGAATAAAGATCAGCAGCAGGCATGGACGAAAGACTGGTCTTGAAGACATAGTATTACGTCAGGTAAACGTTGCCTAACTGATGGAAAACCTGAGTAATTTAGTATCTGCGGATCAACCTGATGGGTGAAAATATTTCAGGTCGGCGATAAATATCTGAATTACAAAACCCATAATGGGATATCGTGTGCTGCATAACCGTGATCAGAAGAGGGAAGCGGTTGCACCTGCCTAGCAAGTGAATGTAAGGTCTTAGGTATACTGTTCAGGGATAAGAGGCGATTAAATGCACAAATCGAATGTTCTTCAGTCACGTATTGATGCGCTATTGAATGTACTCTCTGAGGATGTTCTGGTACTGAGTCAGACCGGAGCCATTATCTTTTCTTCTCACAGCAATTCTTCGTTACCCTGGGGTGGCGATGATGCCTTGCTGGGTAAAAATCTTGCAGATATCTTCCCGGACTCTATTACCGAATCCTTGCAGGGCATGATCGATCAGGCCCTCAGCCACAACAAGGTGCTGACGAAAGAGATTCTCCTGGATCCTGCCCATATTCCTTATCTTAGAGATCAGGGCATGAAGACTGCCTGCTGGGTTGAAGCTCGGCTGGCCCCGTCTGCCGGTGATGAGCCGAGTGTCGTATGCCGGATTGAAGATATCTCCCAGCGTAAAAAATCTGAACGGGAGCGTTCCCGGGTACACCGTGATCTGTTAACGGGCATGTATAACAAACAGGCCTTAATGCCGGTGCTGGCACAGTCTATGGCGCAGGCGCAGCGTTATGACTGGATCTGCAGCCT
This sequence comes from Aliamphritea spongicola, assembly GCF_017051665.1. NCBI lineage: Bacteria > Pseudomonadati > Pseudomonadota > Gammaproteobacteria > Oceanospirillales > Oceanospirillaceae > Aliamphritea > Aliamphritea spongicola. The sequence goes on along the minus strand of NZ_JAFIDL010000001.1, from coordinate 1,293,079 downwards.
GATGATTATCAGCGTGGATAACCTGCAGGATATTAATGATAAGTATGGCTGGGATGCCGGTGATGACATTCTTAAAGCAATGGCTGTTTCACTGAATCAGATGAAGCGTACCGCAGACTTCCTGGCTCGTGTGGGTGAAGATGACTTTGCCATTCTGTTACCGGAAACCAACGAAGCACAGGGTGTGTTGGCGGCAGACCGGGTGAAGAAGATGGCTGCTGAGCTGGCACAGGATGCAGAGGTGTCCAGTGTGCCGTTTACCCTGAGTGTCGGGGTGGCAACCCTGAATGATGAGGATGACAACGCTGAAGTCATGTACGCCCGTGCTGACGGCTATCTGCGTGAAGCGAAAGCTCTGGGAGATAGTATTATCGGTGATCTGGAATCCTGATCAGACTGATTTTTAAGCATTAAAAAAGGCGCCGGGTGGCGCCTTTTTTGTATCCCTTTCGGAGTGATTAACCGGTGATTCCCGGGTAATCTTTCAGGGCGTTGACCAGGGCGGTCATTTCTTCATCGGTTCCGATGGAGATACGCAGGTAATTTTCAATGCCCGGCTTCTTGAAGTGCCGGACCAGCAGGTTTTTACCGCGCAGGTAGGTCATCAGATCAGCACCGGCAATCCGCTGGTGGCTGGCAAACACAAAGTTACTGGCCGATGGGATAACGTTGAAGTCCAGCGCTTCCAGCTGTGCTGTTGTCCATTCACGGCTGTTGATGATTTTCTGCGTAGTGGCCTGAAAATAGGCTTCGTCTTCAATAGACGCGACTGCGCCGGCAATTGCCAGACTGTCCAGCGGGTAAGAGTTGAATGAGTTTTTAACCCGCTCCAGGCCGTCGATCAGATCTTCATGACCCAGTGCGTAGCCTACCCGTAAGCCAGCCATGCTGCGGGATTTCGAGAACGTCTGAATGACCAGTACGTTGTCATATTTACGGACCAGTTCAACGGCAGATTCGCCGCCAAAGTCGATGTAAGCCTCATCAACAATAACCAGTGACTCAGTATTCACCTTTAACAGCGCTTCAATCTGTTCCAGTGGCAGTACCCGGCCTGTCGGGGCATTCGGGTTGGCAAAAATAATGCCGCCGTTTGGCTGCTCATATGCCTTCAGGTCAATGTTGAAGTCCTGATCCAGTGGTAACTGCGTGTAGGCAATGTCGTACAGGTTGCAGTACACATCGTAAAAGCTGTAGGTGGTTTCCGGCAGCAGAATAGGATGTTCCTGACGGAAAAATGCCATAAATGCCAGCGCCAGTACCTCATCAGAACCGTTGCCCACAAAGACATTTTTATAGTCCAGGCTGAAATAATCCTTCAGGGCATTCTTCAGCAGCGTGGCTTCAGGATCGCAATAAAGTTTCAGCCGCTCTTTAGGGTAATCATTCAGAGCAGCGATAGCATGGGGCGATGGCGGATACGGGTTCTCGTTAGTATTGAGTTTGATTAAACCGCTTTGCTTTGGCTGCTCACCGGGTACATAAGGGGTGAGCGAATTGATTGCCGGGCTCCAGTACTTACTCATCTTGATTCACTATTCAGAAGGTTGATTACGCCTGATTACGCATAAGTCGCGCACATAAACAGGCCGGCTAGGATAGCAAAGAATGTGGGCAGCTGACAGAGGTTGAAAAAACGGGTGCGAAGATTGTGTAAAAGTGGCTTGGAACTGAATGATAAATGTAAGTGGGGGAAGGGGGAGCAGCTTCTTCCCAGAGAGGGGAAGCTCTGGGAAGAAACTACTTTTACTACATAAAGGGGTCTTGCAAGAACGTTGATGTACAGAGTTAGAGAAGGGAGTTTTCAATAAGTTCAGTGCGAATTCGATTTTTTTGCATTTTTTCGCAAAAAAAATGTACTCGCTGCATGTCATATTTCATGCAGTTTTTAACTATGTCAGGCAAATATTTGAAAATGCTCTGTATTCTGTCTCTGTATAACAGACCCTATGAGGGCAAAAAAATTTCAGATTTTTTTAAAAACTTTCTGAAATCCGCAATTTTTCAGTCAATTCCGATGAATTTATGGGTCTGCAGGCTCAGTTTCCACTGCGGATGTGCCATGCAGTATTCAACAGCGGCTTTGGTGTTGGCGGTCTGTAAGGCATCGTCCAGTGGCTGCAGGTAATAGTTGTCAAACTCCAGGTCTCTGAAGCGTTCCGGCATGGCCTGGCTTTGCGGGTAGACCAGCTTCAGTTCATGGCCGCGGGTCTGGACAATTTCAGATGCGCCCTTTGGGCTGACGCAAATCCAGTCAACGCCTTCAGGAACCGGTAAAGTGCCGTTGGTTTCCAGTGCGATTTCCAGACCTTCTGCTTTAAAAGCGGTGATCAGGGCTTCGTCCAGCTGCAGTAAGGGTTCACCGCCGGTGCAGACAACATAGGGCACGCCTTCATTGTTCAGTGGCCAGAAGCTGCGTACTTTTTTAGCCAGTTCTTCCGGGCTGCGAAATTTACCACCGTTCTGGCCGTCAGTGCCTACAAAGTCAGTATCACAGAAATCGCAGATCGCTTTAGCGCGGTCCTGTTCCCGGCCGGACCACAGGTTGCAGCCGGTAAACCGGCAGAATACCGCCGGACGGCCCGCCTGAGCACCTTCGCCCTGCAGGGTGTAAAACATCTCTTTGACACTGTAAACGGAACGCATAACTAATCTCTCTGAATGGCAGCGGGCAAGTCTACACCGGGGTGATTTTTGTGCAATGGTTTTTGCAGAATCCGCAACGGATTAGCGGTTGCGATTAATCCCCAAACTGGGGAAAACCTTCTGGATAATTGGTAACCACCGGCTAGTTTAGAATGATCTGGTAAAGGATTTTGGTCGCAGGAGATTATCCGGCCGACTGGTGATGATACCACTGACTGATGTGTGCAGGAGTCATTCGGTGCACCAGACCAGAGTTTCGCCCGGCTGCCGCAGGAAGCGTCAGCCGGCTGATCAGTTGTCTTAATATGGAGTGTTGTATGACTATCAAGAACAAACTTATTCTATTGCTGACGATCGTGCTGATGTCGGTTGCAGCGCTGTTCGGTTTGCTGATGTATTCCCTTAATACCCTGAATGATCTGCGTGAGAGTGAGTCCCTGGTGGGTAAACTTAAACAGGAGCAGTTGGCGATGGGGCTGTATGAGCAGGCCTTTGTCACTACCCTGCAGACAGATGCTGAAGCAAATTTTGTGCAGGCAAAAACACGCTTTAGTGAACATCTGGTTACAGCAATCGGACAGTTAGATGGTGATACCCAGAGTTCACTGCAGAATCTTAACAGCTATTTTATGGAATATGATGCCAGCTTTATTAAGGTGGCGAATCTGCTTAAAACCATTGGCTTGAATGAAAAAGAAGGCTTAAGGGGTGGCTTGCGTGGTGCAGTGCATGCGGCTGAAAAAAATGTGCAGACCATAAACAGTAACGAACTGTATGTGCGCATATTACAGCTACGCCGTAATGAAAAAGATTTCATTATCCGTTCTAACGAAAAATACCTGACCAAGTTTAACGGCAACTTTGATAAAGCGGTTGCGGTGGTTCGGCAGGTAGACTTCAGTCAGTCTCAGCGGCAAACTACCCTTGATTTGCTGAACGACTATAAGCGCCAGTTTGTAGCCCTGGTGGCGGCACGTAAAACTCTCGGGTTAACTGCTGATACCGGTTTACGGGGCGTTATGTTGCAACAGGGGAATCAGACCCAGGCAACACTGGATGAGATTAATGTCACGTTGCAGGCCCATGTGGCGGCTGAGGTTTCCCGGGTGCAGATGTTGGCGGTGGCCATCGTCATTGCTGTGGCATTGATTGTGGGTGTCGCTGTTGCACTTATTTCCCGGAGTATTCTGGTGCCAATCTCCCGGCTGGCCAGCTGTATGCAAAAAGTCAGTGCCAGTAAGGATATGACATTACGCTATGAAGGCAGTAATCGGGATGAGCTGGGTAAAATGGGCAGTGATTTTAATGCCATGATGGCCATCTTCCAGACGCTGATAGGGGATGTGGTTAAAGCTATCGGGCATTTGCAGTCCTCCTCAGAACAGCTGGCCAGGAGTGCTAACTCTGCCGCAGTAGATCTTCAGAATCAGCAGGATGAAGTCGTGCAGATTGCCAGTGCAGTTCACGAGATGGAAGCCGCCATGGCCGAAATTGCCGGCAATACTGAGAATACTTCGGCAACCGCCCGGAATTCTTTGCAGCAGGCAGAGCAGAGTAAAACCAGCAACGGCGAGCTGATTGGCAGTATCAGAAGTCTGGCGGATCAGGCCAGTGAAACTGACACCGAGGTTCAGACACTGCAGAAAGAAAGTGAAGAGATCGGCTCAGTGCTGGGAGTCATTAAGTCAATTGCTGAGCAAACAAACCTGCTGGCGCTGAATGCATCTATTGAGGCTGCCCGGGCCGGTGAGCAAGGGCGGGGATTTGCAGTTGTTGCTGATGAAGTACGTTCTCTGGCAGAACGGACTCAGGATTCGGCCAGTGAAATTGAAGGGATGATTTCTCAGTTACAGACCCGTACCAACCGTGCCACTGAACTGATGTCGGTGAGTCTCAGCCGGAGCCAGCAAAGCGCTGAGCATGCGGAGGCCAGCATTGATATGCTTGATACGATCACTCAGGATGCTGAAACCATTGTGGATATGACTGCCCAGGTGGCGGCTGCAACAGAAGAGCAGGCGAATGTGGCAGGGGAAATCAATCAGAATGTCGATAAAATCCGCCTGATTATTGATGATGCCAGTGCCCAGACACAACTGAATGTTACCGCCAGCGATGAAGTAGCCGCTCAGGCTCAGCAGCTGAAGCTGGCGGTGGGGCAGTTTGTTACCTGAAGTGTTCCCTTAAGTTATCTGTACAGCCGCTGTTCTGCGGCTGTTTTTTTCCCTTCTAAAGACCTTATTTTATTAAATTGCGACATTTAACAGGCGCTGATTGACAAGCTTTGAGCGGTGCAGGTATTGTGCGTTCACGTTATTGAGTTGCGTGTTAAACCACGCAGGAAAGTGCTGATTTTAAGCGCTCTCCGGGAAGTTGGTGCGTTAAGGCTTTGAAGCTGTTGCAGTATTGCCAAATATTACAGCCCCTGGTTAAGACAATCCCAACACTGCCCCCGCAACGGTAAATCGATAAAACTGTTTCATTGGCCACTGCGAGCAAATGATTCCCGTGAATCAGATGAGTGGGAAGGCGAAACAGGGGATGAGAATCCGTCGATGAGTCCGGATACCGGCTTGGTAACTTGTAATAACTGGGTGTTGCGGAGGGCTTCACCGAGGTGCAGTTTATTTCTTCCCACAGGGTGCTGCGCTGATTCCTCCCAACTCTGGCTGTATTTTTTTTCAGACGGAGCAAATCAAACGTGTTCAATTTCAAGCAGTTATCTGCCGCTTTAGTTTTAGGTTCTTCCCTGGTTGCCGGCACAGCGCAGGCGCATTTCCAACTGATCTATACCCCTGAGTCCTTGCGCGAAAAAGGTGGTGAAGTGGTTTTGAAAATGCCATTTACTCACCCTGCTGCCAGCGGTCACGTCATGAAAATGGGCGAGCCTCAGGAGTTTTTCATGGTCCGTAAGGGCAAGAAGACTGATCTGATGGATAAGCTGGAAGCGATTGAGTGGACCAGCGAAGTGGATACCGGCCCGGCATATGAAGCAACTGTTAAGTTGCGTGGCCTGGGTGACAATGTATTTGTCATGACGCCGGAACCGTACCTGGAGGCGGAAGAAGATATCTACATTCAGCAAATCACCAAGAACATTGTGAACGTTGGCAGCCTGCCAACGGACTGGAATGAAGAGCTGGGTCTGAAGGCGGAAATCGTGCCGCTGACCAAGCCATATGCAATTTATGAAGGCGGTACCTTTACCGGTGTAGTTAAAGGTAATGGCGAGCCGGTTCCGTTTGCGGAAATCGAAGTTGAATACATGAACTACGAGCCGGATATGGAAAATAACCGCTTTGCAGCTGAAGGCGAAATTACACCGCCGGCAGAAGCGTTTGTCACCATGACTATCTTTGCAGATGCTAACGGTACCTTCACTTTCGGTATCCCTAAAGCTGGCCACTGGGGCTTTGCTGCTCTGGGTGTAGGTCCGGATACTGAGTACGAAGGTAAAGAGTTGTCTCAGGATGCGGTTATCTGGGTTCAGGCTCACGAAGTTAAATAAACACTTAAACCGGCAACTCTGTACAGGGTTGCCGGTTTAACAGATCAGGAACAGCTATGCATATAGTAGACGGCGCGCTTTCCGAACCGGTTCTGGCCGGTGGTGCATTACTGGCGCTGGCCGGTGTGGCATACGGTCTGAAAAAGATGGACTACGAGCATCTGCCACAGGTGGGGGTTCTGTCCGCTGCGTTCTTCATTGCTTCTTATATTCACTTACCCATCGGCTTCTCCAGTGTTCACCTTATTCTTAATGGCCTGATTGGCCTGGCACTGGGCTGGGCGGCGTTTCCGGCGTTACTGGTTGCGCTGATTCTGCAGGCGGTTTTCTTTGGTTTCGGCGGCTTTCTGGTATTGGGGGTGAATACTTTCAATATAGCCTTGCCGGCGGTGATGGTGTATTTCCTCTGCAGGCATGGCATTGCGGCATCTTCACCACGGGTGGCTGCAATCTGGGGCGCAATCGGCGGTGCCGGAGCGGTGGCCGTGACTACGGTGATGGTTGCGGGTTCCCTGGCGTTATCCGGAGAAGCGTTCTGGCTGGCGGCTAAAGCAACCCTGATTGCGCACATTCCGGTGATGCTGGTGGAAGGTTTCGTCACTGCTGCGGCGGTATTGCTGATCCGTAAGGTTAAACCGGAGTTTCTGCACCTCGCGGAGGATTGGGATAATGCGTAAGTATATGATTTTACTGGCGATGCTGTTTGCATTGCCGGCCAGTGCTCACAACGTTGTGGGCGGTGTATACGCAATTGGCAGCACCATTGAAGGTGAAGCGGGTTTTTCAAACGGCGATATGGCTCAGGCCGGGACTAAGGTACTGGTGACGGATCCGGCAGGTAATGTGCTGATGGAAACTGAAACCGATGAAGAAGGTTTCTTTACGTTTGAAGCCACGACCCGTGTTGATCATCTTTTCCGGATGGAAATGGGCAGTGGTCATGTTCTGGAAATGGTTTTGTCAGCAGATGAGCTGCCGTCTTCACTGGCGGCTGGGGCAGTAACTACAGCAGCGCCCGCAGCAAAGGCAGCAGGCGGTACTGCAGTTCAGTATGACGAAGCTGCCATGCAGGGCATGATTGAAAAGGCAGTTGCCAAACAGGTAAAGCCGTTACGTAAAGAGTTGCGGGCCTATCAGGAAAAAGCCGGCTTGCAGGATATTCTGGGCGGTATTGGCTATATCTTTGGCCTGTGTGGCATTGGTATGTGGTGGCGTCAGCGTAAACAGGCTCAGGCTGCGAAAGCGGTCTGATCTGAAACGGCAAGGAGACAGTTTTGCCTCAGAATCTGGAACATAGCGGTACGTCCTGGAAAGGACAGCAGCTTAAGCACCACCGCTCGGTGATCGATATCCTCGATCCCCGGGTGCGGGTTGCGGCGGCAATGCTGTTCGCTTTTGCCGTTGTACTGTCCCATAACTTTGCCGTGCTGATCTTCGGACTGTTGCTGGCATTACTGGTCGCAGCGCTGGCCAAGCTGAACTTTAAGCGCACCCTGCGACGGGTGATCGCCATGGACATGTTCATGATCTTCCTGGTGATCATGTTGCCTTTTACTACGCCGGGGCGGGAAATGTTCAGTGTGTTTGGCTTTGCTGCCAGCATTGAAGGCTTACTGCATGCCTGCAAAATTGCTCTGAAGGCTAACGCGGTTGTGCTGGCTCTGCTGGCGCTGGTGGGCACCATGGGAGCGACGACCCTCGGGCATGCAATGGCGCATCTGAAAGTGCCGGAGAAACTGGTGCATCTGCTGATGTTTACCGTGCGTTATCTGGATGTCATCGGGCAAGAATATAAACGTATGCGCCGGGCCATGCAGGCCAGGGCATTTGTATTACGCAGCAATATGCACACCTGGCGTTCTATCGGGTATCTGGTGGGCATGTTGCTGGTGCATTCACTGGAACGTTCCGAGCGAATTATGGCGGCTATGAAGTGCCGGGGTTATCAGGGCAAGCTGTATCTGCTGGATAACATGGAGATCGTGCGCCATGACTATTACTTCATGGTGCTCAGCGGCTTCTGTTTAGCCATACTGGTTGGGCTGAACTTTTATTAAGGCCGGTGTGTTCAGCTGGCTGAGAAATGAAATACGGGTTGAAAAAAGCTATGACAAACATGAATAAGACCGCATTACTTGAAGTCAGTGGTCTCAGCTACCGCTACCCCCGCCGGGGTGTGGTACTGGATGCAGTTGATTTCAGTTTGCATAGCGGTGAGCGGGTTGCCCTGACCGGTGCAAACGGTGCCGGTAAAACTACGCTGTTCCATTTGCTGATGGGGCTGAAAAAAGCCAAGCAGGGCGACATTCTTGCTTTTGGTGAAGCCCGCCGCGAAGAGCCTGATTTTGTAGAAGTTCGCGGTAAGGTGGGGTTTCTGTTTCAGGATCCTGATGATCAACTGTTTTGCCCGACGGTTATTGAAGATGTTGCCTTTGGCCCGCTTAATCTCGGTAAGAGCCGTGAAGAAGCGATGGCAATCGCCAGCAAAACCCTGGAGTCACTGGGGATGGCCGGTTTTGAAGAGCGGGTGACCCATCAGTTATCCGGCGGTGAAAAACGCATGATCACGCTGGCGTCGGTGTTAGCGATGGAGCCGGAGGTGCTGTTGCTGGATGAGCCAAGTAACGCACTGGATTCCAAAGCCCGGGAGCGACTGCTGACAACCTTGCAGAACCTGCCTCAGGCGATGATTATTATTTCCCATGACGATAGTTTCCTTGAGCAACTGGCTACCCGCTGGGTACGTCTGCAGGATGCCAGCCTGGTGGATTACCAGACCAGCCTGAGCGCCGTTTCAGCTTAACTGTGGAGGCACCTTTTAAGTAAAGGTAAAACAGATACGCTATGAGCAGTTTTTTCAGTCCGTTAGCCCATCCGGTTTTTCGCTGGTTGTTTTTTGGTCAGGTCGTTTCCCTGCTGGGGACCGGGCTGGCGACGGTCGCGCTGGCGCTGATGGTTTATGAACTGAGTCCTTTACAGGCCGGGCTGGTGCTGGGATCTGCGCTGGCGGTAAAAATGGTGGCGTATCTGGGCGTTGCCCCGGTTGTTGGTGGCTACAGCCATGCATTTCCCCGTCGAAGCTGGCTGGCGGGTCTGAACCTGGGGCGGGCAGTGATTGTTATCCTGCTGCCGTTTGCTACCGAGATCTGGCAGATTTTTGTACTGATTTTTTTCCTCAATGCACTGGCTGCCGGTTACACCCCTGTGTATCAGGCGCTGTTACCGGATGTCCTGCCGGATGAAGATGAGTATACCCGAGCACTGTCGCTGTCCCGTCTGGCGATGGAGTTGGAAAGTCTCCTCAGTCCGGCACTGGCAGCCGGTCTGCTGCTGATCACCTCTTATGAATTATTGTTTCAGCTGAACGCGGTTGCCTTTGCGCTGGCGGCGGGCTGTATTTTCCTGGTGAAAGTACCTGCTGCTGCGGCCAGCGAACGTACCGGAGGTGTTTGGCAGCATGTCAGTTTTGGCATCATCAGTTATCTGAAAACGCCGCGCTTACGGGGCGTTCTGGCACTGAATCTGGCACTTTCTGCCGCCGGTGCGATGATCATTGTAAACACCGTGGTGTATGTACGGCACGTACTTAGTATGAGTGAGTCGGCAGTACCGACACTGATGGCTGCGGCCGGTGTTGGCTCAATGGTTGCGGCATTTATGCTGCCGAAAATGCTGGATCACTTTTCTAACCGTTCGGTAATGCTGACCGGTGGCGTGTTATTCAGTGTGGCGCTGTTTGCCGGGCTGAGCGGACCGGGGTATGTCGGTTTGTTCCCAATCTGGTTTTTAATTGGCGGGGCAACCTCAATGGTGCTGATACCCACCGGCCGGGTAGTGCGTGATTCCTGCAATGCCGGGGACCGCAACGATTATTTTTCAGCAAACTTTGCGCTAACGCATGGTATGTGGCTGGTGGGATATTTACTGGCTGGTAGTATCGGCAGTGCATGGGGCATGCAAGCCTGCTTTGCTGCACTGGGTGTGGTCGCGCTGCTGGCAACGGTACTGGCGGCTAAACTGTGGCGGCATGATGATCAGGAAGATATCTGGCATGTGCATCCGGCGCAGGAACATTTGCATCCCCATACCCATGATGAACATCATCAGCATGAACATGAAGGTTGGGAAGGCCCGGAACCCCATGTACATCCTCACTACCACGCCAAGCACCGGCACCGGCACCGGTTTGTGATTGATGAGCACCATGCACACTGGCCGAAGCAATAAACAGCCCGAGTGGCAAACAGGAAAAACACAGACAATGAATGAACAGCAGTTTCCATTTGCAGCAGTCACCGGTCAGCAAAACCTTAAGCTGGCGCTGATGCTGGCTGCCGTTAACCCTGCCATTGGCGGGGTGCTGGTCAGCGGGCCACGGGGCTGCGCGAAGTCTACTCTGGCACGGGGTCTGGTGGATATCCTGCCGCACCGGGAAACGGACGATGCCACTGCACCATTTGTGACCCTGCCACTGGGTGCCAGTGAGGAAATGTTGCTGGGGTCGCTGGATTTACAACAGGTGCTGAATGACAAGCAGGTCAGTTTCCGGCCAGGTTTGCTGAGCAAGGCCCATCAGGGTGTGCTGTATGTGGATGAAGTGAATCTGCTTAACGACCATCTGGTGGATCAGTTACTGGATGTGGCTGCCAGCGGTGTGAACCGTATTGAACGTGATGGTATCAGCCATCAGCATGCTGCCAGTTTTCTGTTGCTGGGCACCATGAACCCGGATGAAGGGGCGCTGCGGCCACAGTTACAGGACCGGTTTGGTCTGGCGGTGAATCTGAGTAACCAGTATCCGGTTGCTGAGCGGGTGGAAATTGTCCGTCACCGGGAAGCCTTTGATGCGGACCCTGAAGGGTTCTGCGAGCAGTACCGTGGCACTCAGGCTAGCCTGTTGGCACAGATAGTGACTGCACGGCAAATCCTCACCAACGTAACCTGCAGCGATGAGCTGCGGATTGTGATTGCTGAAGCCTGTAATGCTGCCGGCGTTGACGGTTTGCGCGGTGACATTGTCTGGTTCCGTGCGGCGGTTGCCCATGCTGCTTTACAGGGGCGTAATGCGGTTATCCGTGAGGATATTGATGCGGTTGCAGAGCTGGTACTGGCTCACCGCCGTAAGGACGATGGCGGACATAACAGCAATCCGCCGCCGGCAGAACAGAATTCAGATCAGCAGCCAAAGCTGCCGCCAAAACCCCCGCGTAATAATGGCTTTAAGCGTCCGGATGACAGCCAGCGGCAATCTGCAGAGCAGTCATCACAGCAGGATCAGCAAAGTCAGTCAGATAAAGATCAGCAGGGGGACTGGGGCAGTATGGCGCCGCAGGCCTATGCGGCTGATCAGCAGATTGATGTGGCATTGCCGGCTCAGCTTGAGCAGGCAGTGCCGCTGAAAGGTAATACACTGGCAGCGCCATCGGCCAGCCGTCAGGGGAATGCGGCGGCTCATAGCGGAGCGGCTCGCGGGAATACGAAAACAAACCGGCCGGACTGGTTTGCCACCCTGGGTAAAAGCCTTGGGGAATGGCCCCCTCAGCTGGTGTTTAAGCGCCAGCCGGAAGGGCGCAGCCAGCTGCACTGTCTGCTGTTAGATACCTCTGCCTCAACATTGGCGGAAGGCGTATTTGCCCGGGCAAAAGGTGCAATGGTGGAAATTGCCCGCCGGGCATATCTGGAACGCCAGCAACTGGCCATTTTCGGATTTGGCAATAACCGGGTGGAAAACCTGCTGCCGCAAATCCGGGCACCTAAAGAATTACAGCGCTGGCTGGAAAATCTGAGCGCCGGCGGCGGTACACCGATGCGTCAGGTTTTCAGCCATGTGGCCGGTTACCTGCAGCAGGTCCAGCGGCAGTTTCCGGCACTGGAAATCCATACTTATGTGTTAACTGATGGCCGCAGTCAGGCACAGTTAAACGATATCAGCCTGCCGGGAAAAACTTTCTGGCTGGATACCGAACAGGCAAGTGTAAAGCGGGGCCGGGGTGAGGCTTTGGCGCAGCAGTTACACGCAGAATATATTGCTCTGTAGCTTACACAAAAGCAGGGCTAAACAAGAGGGCAGCACCATGACAGATCAGGAAAAACCGAAGCTAACCCATGAAGAGCGAATGGCCCGTAAAAAGGCTGTGGTTGATCAGAAAATTGCTAAAGCGACTGAAGAACGCGGCGTTCTGATCCTGCTGAAAGGTAACGGTAAAGGTAAGAGCAGCTCAGCATTCGGCACCATGGCCCGTTCCGTGGGGCACGGTCAGCGTGCGGCGGTTATTCAGTTTATTAAAGGCCGTACAGAGACCGGTGAATTCAAGTTGTTTAAAGATCATCCTCAGATTGACTGGCATGTTATGGGGCATGGCTTCACCTGGGAAACTCAGGATAAAAGCCAGGATATCGCGGCAGCGGAAAAAGCCTGGGAACTGGCGGAAAAGCTGTTGCAGGATGACACTTACGACATTCTGATCTTTGACGAAATGAGCTACATGTTCAAGTACAAGTATCTGGAGCTTGAGCCGGTTATTAAGGCGCTGCAGAACCGTCCTGAGAAGCAGAACGTGATGATTACCGGCCGGGTAATGCCTGAAGGGCTGGAAGACATTGCTGACACTATTAGCAGCATCCGTGATGAACGCCACGCTTTCCGTCTGGGTGTCAAAGCTCAGGAAGGTATTGAGTACTAGGAGACAACGTCGATATGACCACTCAGAGTGTCAGCTGCCCGGCAATTTTCCTGTCGGCACCCAGCTCCGGTGAAGGTAAAACAACCATTACTGCCGCGATCGCACGGAATTTCCGTAATCAGGGCAAAGTGGTGCGGGTTTTCAAAACCGGTCCGGATTATCTGGATCCACAAATTCTGGCGCAGGCATCCGGTGAAGATGTTGAGCAGCTGGATATGTGGATGGCCGGCGAAGAGTATTGCCAGCAGAAATTGTTTGAAGCGGCTCAGGTGGCTGACCTGATCATTGTAGAAGGTGCCATGGGCATGTTTGACGGTGATCCTTCCAGTGCGGATCTGGCGGCCCGGTTTAATATCCCGATTGCCATTGTGATGAGTGTTAAGGGCATGGCCCAGACCGCTGCTGCCATTGCCGGTGGTCTGGCGAATTTCCGTGATGACGTGAAGGTTGCCGGTCTGATTGCCAACCACTGTGGCACTGAGCGCCATGCTGAGCTGATCCGCAATGCACTGCCGGAAAATCTGCCGTTGCTGGCAACCCTGCCGCGCTCAGAAGAAGTGGCGCTGCCGGAGCGTCATCTGGGGTTGGTACAGGCCTCTGAAGTATCTGAAGAACTGGAGCAGCGATTCACCGCCGGTGCAGAATGGGTAGATGGCCAGCTGATTACCGAGTTACCGGCACCGGTGACGTTCTACAGCGCTGAAACGCCACAAGTTCCTGTCCTGCTGGAAGGCAAGACCATCGCGGTAGCTAAAGATGAAGCCTTCAGTTTTATTTATGATGCCAATATCCGTTTGCTGGAAGAGATGGGCGCCCGTTGTGTGTTCTTCTCACCGCTGCATGACTCTGAGCTGCCGGAAGCGGATGCCATGTGGTTGCCGGGCGGTTATCCGGAGCTGCACTGTAAAGCGCTGTCGGCCAATGTCGATATGCACAATCAGATCCGTGGTTTTTTCGATGCCGGCAAGTCCATTCTGGCGGAATGCGGTGGCTTCCTGTACAGCCTGAATGATCTGGTTGACCTGGAAGGGGAGTCCCACCCGATGCTGGGCATTCTGCAGGGCACCGGGGCAATGCGCGGTAAGCGCGGTTGTCAGGGCATGCAAACGGCAGTACTGCCGGAAGGTGAAGTGCGCGCTCATGCCCACCACCGTTCCCGCAGTGAAAGCACCCCTGAGCCTGTGGGTCATGGTCGCCGTCAGCGTCACCCGGCACCGGGCGAAGCGATTTATCAGTCCCGCGGTTTAACCGCCAGTTATCTGCATCTGTTCTTTGCATCCAACCCTGAGGCCGTTGCCCGGGTGTTTGGCGCAGAGTGCTGAGCAGACTGACCCAGTAGCGAGCAGAGAAATATGTGGCCGGAAACCAGTGAAACGCCTCAGCCATTACGCAGTGGTTTAACCACAGGCTCCTGTGCGACTGCCTGCAGTGTAGCGGCCGCACAGGCATTACTGGCCGGCCGTCAGCCTGAGTCTGTTGAAATTACCCTGCCGAAGGGCAAGGTGGTCAACATGACCATTAAGGGCTATCAGCCACTGGATGATAAGGCAGCCGGCAAGGGTATGCGCACCGCCACCATTAAGGATGCCGGTGACGATCCTGATGCCACCCACGGCGCGACCATTTATGTGGAATTGCGCCTGGAAAGTGAACCTGGGGTTCGCTTTAAGGCAGCTGAAGGGGTCGGCACTGTGACTCGGGAAGGGCTGGCATTACCTGTGGGTGAGCCGGCAATTAACCGGGTGCCCCGCAAAATGATGACCGATCATTTGCTGAACGCCGCTGAAGTGTATGGTTACGGCGGTGGTTTTGAAGTATCTGTCGGAGTCGAGCGGGGTGAGGTTATAGCCCTCAAAACCATGAACTCCCGGTTGGGGATTCTTGGCGGCCTGTCGATTCTGGGGACGACCGGCATAGTACGCCCGTATTCCTGTGCAGCGTATATTGCGTCAATCCATCAGGGGATTGATGTAGCCACCACCAACGGTGTGTTTCATATTGCAGCGACCACAGGCAGTACCAGTGAAGGGGCGATTACCGGCATTTACGACATTCCGGAAATGGGCCTGATCGAAATGGGAGACTTTGTCGGTGCGGTACTCAAGTACCTGAAAAAGGTGCCGGTTGAACGACTGACCATTTGCGGCGGTTTCGGCAAATTAACCAAGCTGGCGAATGGCCATCTTGATCTGAACAGCCGTGCCTCCAGTATTGATCTGGAACATTTGGCGGGGCTGGCGGCTGAAGTGGGAGCGGATGAAGCCCTGCAGCAGGAAATCAAAGCAGCCAACACCAGTATGCAGGCGCTGAAAGCCTGTCAGGATGCCGGTGTTGATCTGGCCTCCCGGGTGTGTGAAGAAGCCTGGAAAAAGGCCAGAGATGTAATGAACGTACCGGCGCTGGAAAATCTGCAGCTGGATATCTTTGCGGTAGACCGTAAAGGCGGTTTTGTCGGCTGTTATCCGGCAAACCTGCAAGCCGACATGAACCGTGGAGAGCTGTCGTGAAGTGGCTGATTCTCGGCGGTACTGCTGATGCCCGTCATTTAGTCGGTGCGCTGGCAGATGCCGGATTACTGGCTCCGGCCGGGCCGTTATCGCTGGTATACAGCGTTGCGGGTCTGGTGCGTATTCCGAAGCTGGATTGTGAAGTGATCAGCGGCGGTTTTACCCAGTTCGGCGGTTTGAAAAATTATTTGCAGGATCAGCAGATCAGCGGTGTGTTCGATGTGACACATCCTTTTGCGGCAAACATGAGCCGCACGGCAGTGGAAGTCTGTGCTGAGCTGGATTTACCGTGCTGGCGTTTTCACCGTCCTGCCTGGCAACCGCAACCCGGTGATCATTGGCAGAGCTTTACTGACTGGCAGGTGCTGCCCGGGCTGCTGGCAGGTAAGCGGAATATTTTACTGACCGCCGGACAGCTGACGGAAGATATCAGCGCGCAGTTGCTTGCACAGGCTAAAGCAGAAGGGCAGCGGCTGATTCTGCGCACCGCTGCACCGCCGCGGTTCAGCTGGCCGGATGATCAGATCTGGATTAAAGCCATCGGCCCGTTTGATCTGGCAGCGGAAGCCGCGCTGTTTGATCAGTATCAGATTGATGCGCTGGTGACTAAGAACAGTGGCGGTGATGCCACGGTGGCGAAGCTGGCAGCCGCCCGTAACTGCGGTGCTGAAGTATTTATGCTGCAGCGGCCTGATATGCCCGCTGCCCGCCAGGAATTTAGCAATATTGCCGACTGTGTAACCGCGTTGCGGTCATATTTGGCTATTTAACAATTAATAAGAGAGTCAGGCCCGTGAGCTTCGAATACGAATTAAACCCGCAGGCGATTGAGCAGGAAAGTTTCCGTCAGATTCGCCAGACCGCTAACCTGGACGGCCTGAGCCGTGAGCAGCAACAGGTTGCCATGCGCATTGTGCACAGCCTTGGTCTGCCGGAGGTCGCTGATCTGGTTCGTTTCAGTGAAGGTGCCTGCGAATCCGGCATGGCTGCCCTGGCGAATAACTGCCCGATCCTGTGTGACGTGGAAATGGTGAAGCAGGGTATCACCAAACGGATGATTGAGCGTGACCCTCTGTGCTTTCTGAATGATGAGCGGGTTAAAGACCTGGCTAAAGAACGGGGCGAAACCCGTTCCATGGCGGCGCTGGATTTCTGGAAAGAGCATCTTGAAGGCAGTGTGGTGGTCATCGGTAATGCCCCGACTGCGCTGTTCCGTCTGCTGGAAATGATTCAGCAGGGTGCACCGAAACCTGCACTGGTTGTAGGTATGCCGGTGGGCTTTGTGGGTGCCGCAGAATCCAAGGATGCTCTGTGGGAAGTACATGAAGAGTTAGGTATTCCGTGCATTACCTTGCTGGGCCGTCAGGGCGGCAGTGCTGTCAGTTCTGCCAGCGTTAATGCGTTGCTGCGCTGTAACCGCGGTGAGTGGTACTGAGCATGACGGCAATGGGGCACCTGCAACTGCATATCATTGGTCTTGGAGTCAGTGACAAGGCCCGGCTGAGCGCTGAGGCTGAGTCAGGTCTGAACAGTGCAGCTATTGTGATCGGTTCCGAGCGTCAGCTGGAAACGGTGGCGCAACTGCTCCGTGACGATCAGCGTCAGGTGGTGTTACCCAAGTTATCAGAACTGAAACGCCAACTGCCGGATATGGCGGCAGATGTTAGCAGCATTGCGATACTGGCTTCCGGCGATCCTTTGTTTTATGGCATTGGGGCGTGGTTTGGGCGGACCTTTGCCCAGGCACAGTTGCATTATCATCCGGGTGTTTCCAGCTTACAGGCTGCCTGCCACCGGCTGGGGCGTTCATTGCAGGATGTGGAAGTACTGAGCCTGCATGGCCGGCCACTGGCCAAACTCCGTACAAGGTTGCGTAACCGCCAGCCGTTGCTGATTCTGACGGATGATAAGAGCAACCCCCGGGCGCTGGCGCGGGAGTGTCTGGCGGCGGGATTCAGCGAGACCCTGATCAGTGTCTGCGAGACCCTGGGCTATCCTCAGGAGCAGGTTCGCAGCTTCACTGCCCGGCAACTGGCTGAAAGCAGTGACCTGGAGTTTGATCCTTTGCATGTCAGCCTGGTTGAGCCGCTGTTACCGCAGGCCAAACAGGCGTTATTGCCGGTGTTTCCGGGGATTCCTGACAACGGTTTTATTACCGATGCTGAACAGGCCGGACGTATTCTTGCCGGAAACGAATGCAGCCTGACGGCGGATGTAGCTTCAGCCGGTAAGGGGCTGATCACCAAGCGTGAAGTGCGGTTGTCCATTCTTTCGCTGTTACAGCCGGCGGTGGACGACACCATCTGGGATATCGGTGCCGGTTGTGGCAGCGTGGCCATTGAACTGAGTTACTGGCAGCCCCGGTGCCGGGTACTGGCAATCGAGCATCATGAGCAGCGTTTAGCCTGCTTAACGGCAAATCAGCAAAGATATGGCGTATCCGGCAACTTGCAGGTCGTGGCGGGAAGAGCACCACAGGCCCTGAATGATTTACCGTCTCCTAATAAAATTTTTATCGGTGGCAGCGATGGCGAAATGGCCGGTCTGCTGCAACAGTGCTGGGCGCTGTTACCGCCAGGTGGTGTATTGCTGGCCAGTGCGGTAACTGAGAACAGTAAACAGCAGTTGCTGAGTTTTTATGAACAGCGCTGCGCCGCGGATGACAGCCAGCCGCATACGGTTCAGATCGGTGTCAGCCGTGGTGAGCAACTGGCGGGTCAACTGATGTACCGGCCGAATCTCCCGGTCAATTTATACAGTTTCTGTAAACGTTAATTTTCGTGATGTTGAAGTGAGAAAAAAGATATGAGCAATGCGACAGCAACTGCCCGCACCGGATGTTTTTACGGTGTGGGTGTTGGCCCCGGTGATCCGGAGCTGCTGACTCTTAAGGCCCTGCGTCTGATTAAGGACAGTGCAGTGGTCAGCTATCTGTCGAATGCTGAAGGGCACTCACAGGCCTGGGGCATTGCCAGTGCCGCGCTGGAACTTTCCGGTACCGGCTGTGAAGCAAAGCATATCAGTGTGCCGATGCCGATGGTGATTCAGCGTGATCCGGCCAATGCCGCCTATGACAAAGGCGCAGCTGAAATCCGCGAATGCCTGCAGGCCGGTCAGGACGTGGTGTTCCTGTGTGAAGGTGATCCGCTGTTCTTTGGCTCATTCAGCTATTTGCTGGAGCGCCTGGAAAGTGAGTTTACCTGCAAGGTTGTACCGGGCATTTCATCAGTGAACGCGGCGGCCTCTGCGCTGGCCCTGCCGCTGACTATGCAGCAGGAATCCTTTGCGGTTGTGAGTGGCCGGCATACGGATGAGCAACTGGCAGAGGCCCTGACCGATCATGACAGTGTCGTGATTATGAAAGCCGGTATGGCCCGACCACGGATTCTGGCTCAACTGAAAGCCACCGGTCGTCTGAATGAAGCCCGCTATCTTGAATACATCGGCCGTGAAAATCAGCAAACCATGCCGGCAACGGAGCTGGCAAATGAAGCCGGGCCGTATTTCTCGCTGTTCGTTGTGGTACGGGAAAACCGCCCGTCATGATGCGGATTTTTGCTTTAACGGATACCGGCAGGCGGCTGGGGGAGAAACTTCAGCGCTTGCTGACGGCAGCCGGCGAAACCGCTGAGCTGAGCTTTAAACCGCAACCGTTTAAGCAACAGGTGCGTGATTCTTTTCAGCGGGGTGAACGGCAGATTTTCATCTGCGCCACCGGCATTGTAATGCGCACCCTGGCACCGGTGATTGAGGATAAATATAAAGATCCTGCGGTGCTGGTGCTGGATGAGTTGGGCAAGTTTGTGATCCCGTTGTTATCCGGCCATGAAGGCGGTGCTAATCAGTGGGCGGCGGATGTGGCCAAACTGATTGATGCCCTGCCGGTTATTACCAGTGCCAGAGCTTATCTGGAACCGGTATACAGCGTGGGGATGGGCTGTGAGCGTCACTGTCCTGAACATGTGTTACAGGGGCTGCTGGATGAATGTCTGGCGAAAGCCAACCTCAGCATTGATGACATCAGCAGCATTCACAGCATTGATGTGAAGGCTGATGAAGTAGGGCTGATTGAGCTGGCCAAAACCCTGGGTAAGCCTTACCAGACCTGGGATGCCGCCACCCTGATGGCAATGGAACCTTTGCTGAGCATGCGTTCCGAATATGTGTTTAACACTGTGGGAGTTTACGGAGTGGCAGAATCTGCTGCCCTGTATGCTGCCGGGCAGATCACCGGCGAAGCGCCGGAGCTGGTATTGCCCAAGCACAAGAATAAACAGGCAACGTGCGCAATTGCACGGAGCTTTAAATACTGAAGCAGAGATCATCCGGTCCTGCTGGCTGTGCGGATACGCACAGATTTTGATAATACCTCCGGTGTATTTGCACCGGTACCGATACTGAAGAGTAGATAGAAAATGGCAAAACTGTTTGTTGTGGGCACCGGCCCGGGAAATGCTGATCTGTTAACGCCGAAGGCCCGTACAGCTATCGCTGCCAGTACTGACCTGGTTGCTTATGGTCTGTATCTGGATCTGCTGGGTGAACTGTGTGAAGGCAAGACCCACCATGACCTGCCATTAGGCGAGGAAATCGGTCGTGCACGTCTGGCGCTGGATCTGGCTTCAGC
Source organism: Aliamphritea spongicola (assembly GCF_017051665.1). Lineage (NCBI taxonomy): Bacteria > Pseudomonadati > Pseudomonadota > Gammaproteobacteria > Oceanospirillales > Oceanospirillaceae > Aliamphritea > Aliamphritea spongicola. The sequence goes on along the minus strand of NZ_JAFIDL010000001.1, from coordinate 1,273,108 downwards.
TGGCAAGGACACAGCGCTGATTTCCAGTGGTGACATCGGTATTTACGCGATGGCAACGCTGGTTTTCGAATTGTTGGATCAGCAGCTGCAGGGTAAAGAAAATCACCCTGAATGGCTGGATGTGGAAATTGAAGTGGTACCGGGTATTTCTGCGATGCAGGCGGGTTCAAGCCGTATCGGTGCGATGCTGGGGCACGACTTCTGCACCATCTCCCTGTCGGATCTGCTGACGCCGTGGGAAACCATCGACAAGCGTATTCACAGCGCCGGTGCCGGTGATTTTGTAGTGTCTTTCTACAATCCGGTATCCAAAAAGCGTGACTGGCAGCTTAACCATGCCCGTGACGTGCTGCTGCAATACCGTCCGGCCAGTACACCGGTACTGCTGGGCCGTCAGCTGACCCGTGAAGATGAGTCTATCCGTATCATCACGCTGGGTGAGCTGGACGCGAAAGATGTGGATATGTTCACCCTGGTGAGCGTGGGTAACAGCGAATCCAAGCACATTCTGAACGGCTCTAAAGAGTGGGTATACACCCCACGTGGCTACAGTAAGAAGCTTTAACTTTCTGGCTACTGCGCTTGGCCATACGGCGTCAAAATTTGCCTCGGGATGCTCACTTAGTGGCATAAGCTCCGCTCCCTCGGCAAATTTATTCCTTGTCTGACCTGCGCTCATAACGCCAGAACTGTGCTGAGAAGCAGGCAGTAAGTTCGGCCTCCTGCGTTTTGCGCCGGAGCTGATACTGAAATTGGAAAGACTGGCAGCGTAACGCTGGCATCTGCTGCTGTGCAGTGAGATTGCCGAAAAACAACAATGCATGTTTGCAGGAGTCATGAAAATGACCGTTTATTTTATTGGTGCTGGCCCGGGTGATCCGGATCTGATGACACTCAAGGGTATGAAAACCCTGAAAAAGTGTCCGGTAGTGATGTATGCAGGTTCCCTGATTCCCCGCGAAGTACTGGCGGAAGTGGAAGATACTGCAGAGAAGATCATTGATACGGCAAGTATCGATCTGGAAGAGATTTCTGCGGTAATCGAACAGGCACATAAAGAGGGTAAAGATGTTGCTCGCTTACAGTGTGGTGATCCGGCACTTTACGGTGCAATCGGTGAACAGATCCGCCGCCTGGAAGAGTTCGGTATCGATTATCAGGTGATTCCGGGTGTCAGCGCAGTGGCGGCTTCTGCTGCCATGCTGGGTAAAGAGCTGACCCTGTCCGGTGTGACGCAGACTGTGATCATGACCCGTTATGAAGGGAAGACTCCGTTCCCTGAGCGTGAGCGTTTGCCACAGCTGGCGCAGAGTGGCGCGACGCTGGCGATCCACCTGGGGATTCTGCGTATCCACAAGATCGTTGAGGAACTGATACCTCACTATGGCGAAGACTGTCCGGTAGCGGTTTGCTACCGCACCTCATGGCCGGATCAGGATCACGTGACCGGAACCCTGAAAGACATCGTACAGAAGGTCCGGGACAAAGGTTTCACCCGTACCGCGCTGATTCTGGTCGGTAACGTTCTGGACTGTGAAGACTTTGCAGACTCATACCTGTATGCCAAAGATCAGGCGCACGTTTACCGCCCGAAAGTTAAGCCGGAAACGCCCCGTACCGTGAAGCGTTAATCCACCTGTGAATAATTGTGCTGTGCTGCCCGTCAGAAACACCGGTGGCACAGCAGGAATAATGAGAGATACAGATAATGCAACTGAATAAGATCCCGACAACTGTTGTAACAGGCTTTCTGGGCAGCGGTAAAACCACTCTGCTGTCTAACGTACTGAAGCAGGCCGCCGGTAAGCGCATCGCCGTGATTGTGAATGAATTTGGCGAACTGGATATTGATTCTGACCTGCTGCGCAGCTGCCCGCTGGACTGTGAAGACGAAAGCGCAACTGCAGCGGATGGTGATAACGGTTTCTACGAACTGGCTAACGGCTGCATCTGCTGCACGGTGGAAGAAGAGTTCCTGCCGGTAATGGAACAGCTGGTTGCCCGTCGCGATGATATCGACCACATTCTGATTGAAACCAGTGGTCTGGCACTGCCTAAACCACTGGTACAGGCCTTCAACTGGCCGGGCATTAAAGAATATTGCACCGTTGATGCGGTTATCACTGTGATTGATGGCCCTGCGGTTGCGGCTGGCCGTTTTGCTCACGATGCGGACAAAGTACAGGAACAGCGTCTGGCGGATGAAAGCCTGGATCACGATCCGTCTCTGCAGGAGCTGCTGGAAGATCAGCTGAGTGCAGCGGATCTGGTTGTGGTCAGCAAGAACGACCTGCTGGACGAAGCCCAGCGCACCGTTGTGCAGGATCGTGTATCTGCCAAGGTACCTTCTTCGGTTAAGACTACTTACATCAGCAACGGTGAAGCCGAGCTTGACGTATTGATGGGCCTGGATGCCAAGGCTGAAGAGCGTATCAACCACGTGCATAACCACCACGATCATCACCATGATCACGGCCATGACCACGACCACGCTCACGATCACTTCGATTCTTTCGTGATCACAATGGGTGAGGTGGACAGCGACCGTCTGCAGCAGGTACTGCAGGGGCTGATCGAAGAGTACAACATCTTCCGTGCCAAAGGTTTTGCGGCACTGCCGGGTAAACCAATGCGTCAGGTGATGCAGGCGGTAGGTAAGCGTCTGGATGTTTACTTTGACCGTCCGTGGGCGGCTGAAGAAACCCGTAAAACCTCGCTGGTATTCATTGGTAAAGGCATTGAACAGTCCGTGATTGAAGCGGCACTGAGTGAAGCTTTAGCTGAAGAGGCAGCAGCGGTTTAATGCATTTACTGGCAGCACAACCCGGTGGCTTTGTTGATGAAGAAGGTATCATCGATTTAGACCAGAGCCCCGGCGATATCGTTATTATGGCGGCGGCTGACAGCGCCCTGGCTGGTCTGGCCAGCGGTGTTGATCAGGCCCCGGCAGACTTGCCCGGTGTACGCCTGGCGAACTGGATGCAGATCATTAAACCTGCAGCGTATGACCTGTATGAGCACAAGGTGCTGGAACAGGCCAAAGTGGTGGTTGTTTCCCTGCTGGGGGGCGCCAGCTACTGGCAGTACGGGTTTGAACGCTTACAGGACTGGGCGAAGCAGCCTGGCCGCACGCTGATTCTTGTACCCGGTGACGATACCCCCGATCCGCAGTTGCAGACTGCCAGTAATGTGACCGCTGAACAGCAGCAGCGGGTGTGGCGCTACCTCCGGGAAGGCGGCACTGCGAATGCTGAACAGTTACTGCGCTACTTAAGCGCAGCCTTTATTCCTGAACATGCAGTGTTACTGTGGCGGGAGCCGCAGGTATTGCCGCGCTGCATGATTTATCAGCCCGCGGGAGAGTCTTCCGCAAACGGGCTGGCGCAGGCCTCCTTTGCCGAATGGCAGGCCAGGGCCATGCCGGAGGCTCCGGTGGCACTGTTGCTGTTTTACCGCAGCCATTTGCAGTCGGCCAACACCGGCATGTTCGATCATCTGATTGACGTATTACGCAGCGAGGGGCTTAACCCACTGCCGTTGGCCATCGCATCTCTGAAAGACCCTGAATCCATGGCGCTGGTTAATGCGCTGCTGGAGCAGAGCGATGCCAAACTGATTCTCAACACGACCGGCTTTGCCAGTAACACCGTGGCCAGCCCGGACCTGTGTTCCCAGCCGAGTGAGTTCTACTCGCCATTCAGCCGTGAAGTACCGGTACTGCAGCTGGTGTTATCCAGCAGTACGGAAGATGACTGGCAGCAATACAGCCAGGGCCTGCGCAGCCGTGATATCGCTATGCAGGTGGTGCTGCCGGAAATGGATGGCCGGGTGATTACCCGGGCGCTGAGTTTTAAAGCTGAAAGCCATTTCGCCGAGCGCAGTGAAATTTCGGTGGTGCGTTATGCTCTGCATGAAGAGCGTGCCCGCTTTGTGGCAAAACTGTCACTGGCTTATTGCCGGTTGGCAAATAAAGCCAATGCCGATAAACGGGTCGGGGTGATTCTTGCTAACTACCCGACCAAAGACGGCAGGATCGGTAACGGAGTAGGGCTGGATACCCCGGCGTCAACGGTAAACATTCTGAACGCCATGGCGGACGCCGGATTTCCGGTGGAAAACATTCCTGCCACTGGCGATGATCTGATTAAAGAACTGCTGGGTTCGGTGACTAATAATCCGAATACCCTGCATACTTTGCCGTGCTGGCAGAGCATGGCGATTGATGAATACATGCAGTACTTCCGGCAACTGCCAGAAGACTGCCAGCAGGCAGTATACGATCAGTGGGGCAGCCCGGAGCAGGACATCAAGTGCCGTAATGGCCGTCTGATGCTGTCTGGCATGCGTCTGGGTGAAACCTTCATCGGCATACAGCCTGCCCGTGGATTTAACATTGATCTGGTGGCGAACTACCACGATCCGGATCTGATTCCGCCGCATAACTATTTAGCTTTCTATTTCTGGATGCGCCACTGCTACGGCGTGGATGCAGTCATCCATGTAGGCAAACACGGCAATCTGGAATGGTTGCCGGGCAAAGGCTCGGCGCTGTCTGATCAGTGCTGGCCGGACATTGCCCTGGGGCCGATGCCGCATTTTTATCCGTTTATTGTTAATGATCCCGGTGAAGGCTCACAGGCCAAGCGCCGTACCCAGGGGGTGATCATCGATCACCTGATGCCGCCGATGACCCGTGCGGAAACCTACGGTGAAATGGCTGAGCTGGAAGGGCTGGTGGATGAGTTCTATCAGGCCATGGGGATGGATCAGGCCCGGGAAAACTGGCTGCGTGAGGCCATCCTGCAACAGTTGAATGATTCAAACCTGCGGGAAGAACTGCTCAGCCAGACGAACCTTAATCACGCCGAACAGGCCGACGAAAACGTCAGTCAGGAAGAGCTGGAAGAAACGCTGCTGTCGGAGCTGGATGCCTACCTGTGTGACATTAAGGAAGCCCAGATTCGCCACGGGCTGCACATTATGGGTGAGCTGCCGGCCAGCGATAAACTGGCGGACACCTTAGTGGCTCTGTTACGTCTGCCGCGAGGGGACGCCGATGACAGCCGCGGCATTCTCGATAACATCGCACTGGATCTGGATTTGCGGATCGACGGTGAGCTGTTTGAACCGCTGACCGGTGATCACAGTGTCTGGACCGGTGAACAGCCGCCGATATTGCAACTAGTGACAGATGCCGCATGGCGTACCCAGGCAGATACCCGTGAGCGTCTGGAACTGGTGGCCAAGGCCCTGATTAAACAGTACGTCCTCAATGATGATTCGGACGCAGGGCTGTTAGCTACTGATGTGCTGAACCAGCTGCCCCATACGGCTGCTCAGCTGGAATATGTGAACGGCGTGATTTACCGGGCATTGCAGCAAAGTGCTGAGCTGGAAATCAAATCGCTGATTAGTGGCCTGAGTGGTGGCTTTGTGCCTCCGGGGCCAAGTGGTGCGCCTACCCGTGGCCGTCTTGATACCTTGCCTACCGGGCGAAACTTCTTTGCGGTGGATAACCGTGCCATTCCTTCACCTGCGGCCTGGGCCATCGGTGAACGTTCTGCTGCTGCACTGATTGAGCGGCATCTGCAGGAACACGGTGACTACCCGAAACAGATTGGTTTATCTGTCTGGGGAACCGCCACCATGCGTACCGGCGGCGATGATATTGCTCAGGCAATGGCGCTGATGGGCGTCCGGCCGATATGGGCGCCGGGTTCAAACCGGGTAGTGGATTTTGAAGTGGTGAGCTGTCAGCGGCTGGGCCGTCCGAGGGTGGATGTGACCCTGCGGGTTTCCGGTTTCTTCCGGGATGCCTTCCCTAACGTTATGAAGCTCTACGATGCTGCCGTACAGGCGGTTGCTGCACTGGATGAGCCGGGTAACGGCAACACCATTCAGGCCAATATAGAGGCCCGTCGGGCGGAGCTGGTGGCTGAAGGCATGAGCGCTGAAGACGCTGAGCGTCAGGCAAGTTTCCGGGTCTTTGGCAGTAAGCCGGGGGCCTACGGTGCCGGTTTGCAGGGCTTAATTGATGAACGTTGCTGGGAACAGGAAAGTGATCTGGCGGATGCTTACCTGAACTGGGGCGGCTATGCCTACGGCAGTCAGGCGGAAGATGGCGTGCAGGCCAAACAGGCCTTCCAGAACCGTTTGTCCCAGCTGGAAGTGGTGGTGCAAAACCAGGATAACCGGGAACACGATATCCTTGATTCTGATGACTACTATCAGTTCCAGGGAGGCATGACCAATGCAGTGCGGGTATTTGGTGGCGAAATGCCACAGGTGTATCACAATGATCACTCTAATCCGCAGCAGCCAAAAGTGCGCACTCTGAAAGAAGAGCTGAACCGGGTAATCCGTTCCCGGGTGCTGAATCCGAAATGGATTGGGGCCATGCGCGAACATGGCTACAAGGGCGCATTTGAGATGACCGCCAGTGTGGACTACATGTTCGCTTACGATGCCACCACCAATCTGATTGCTGATTATCAGTACGAAAAAGTTTCTGATGCGCTGGTGTTCGACGATGAAAACCGGGCGTTTCTGGAAAAGCATAATCCTCACGCGCTGGAAGAAATGGCTGAGCGCCTGCTGGAAGCTGCACAGCGAGGTTTGTGGCAGGAGCCGGGCGAATATCAGGATAAATTACAGGATCTGTTGCTGAGCATTGACGAGCAGCAGGAAGCGGCCGGTTGACCGGCAGGCGAAGCGATAAGTACAGGTTATAGACGATGACAGCTGCAAAATTCAGCTCACCGCACAGTTTAATGGTACAGGGCACAACTTCCGATGCCGGTAAAAGCATACTGGTGACGGCGTTTTGCCGGATTCTGGCCCGTAAAGGGATCAGTGTCGTGCCGTTTAAATCCCAGAATATGGCGCTCAACAGTGCAGTTACTGCTGAGGGCGGTGAAATTGGCCGTGCCCAGGCGGTACAGGCTGAAGCCTGTTTTCTTAAGCCTTCTGTGAGCATGAACCCGGTGCTGTTAAAGCCGAACAGCGATCTGGGCGCACAGGTGATCCTGCACGGTAAGGCGGTGGGCAATATGCAGGCCACCGAATATCACGCGTATAAACCGGAGCTGCTGAAAGAGGTGGTGGCCAGCCATCACCGTCTGCGGGATGAGTTTCAGACTGTGCTGGTAGAAGGGGCGGGTAGCCCTGCAGAGATTAATCTGCGGGAACATGATATTGCCAATATGGGTTTCGCTGAAGCGGTGGACTGCCCAGTGGTGATCTGTGCAGATATCGACCGTGGTGGTGTATTTGCGCACCTTTACGGTACTTATGAACTGCTTAGCGAATCTGAAAAAGCCCGGGTGAAGGGGTTTATTATCAACCGCTTCCGGGGGGATGTGCGCTTGCTGCAGTCCGGGCTGGACTGGTTGGAAGATAAAACTGGTGTGCCGGTGACCGGGGTGATTCCGTATATCCATAACCTGCACATTGAAGCGGAAGACGCGGTTGCACAGCAGCAGACCGGTGACGACCAAGCTAGTAATGAAAGGTACCAGCAGTTGCGGGTGGTGGTACCTCTGTATCCCCGGGCCAGCAACCATACGGATTTCGATGCCCTGCGGATGCATCCGCAGGTGGACTGCCAGTTCCTGAAGGACCCGGCGCAGTTTAAAGGCGCAGATTTGATTGTTCTGCCGGGCAGTAAAAATGTCCGCGGTGATCTGAGTTGGCTGGATGGCCGTAACACCTACGCTAAATCGGAGCATAATGATGCGGGTATCGGTGATCTGACCTGGCGTGAAGTTATTCAGCGGCATTTGCGCTTAGGCGGAAAGGTACTGGGCATTTGCGGTGGCTATCAGATGCTGGGTAACTGGGTACATGATCCGGATGGTCATGAGTCTGCACCGGGTTCGGATGCCGGTCTTGGCCTGCTGGATATGGAAACCACTCTGACCGGCAATAAAATTTTGCGTAACGTGCGGGGCTGTCTGGCGGCGGATGACTCGGTGGTGGTCAGCGGTTACGAGATACATACCGGGCGCAGCAGCGGTGCTGCGCTGGATACGCCAATGTTCTGTGGCCTGAAGGAGCAGGAACAGCAACATGGTGAGCTGAAGTCTGGCTTCTCTGAAGGTTCTTCTGATGGTGCAGTAGACGCAGATAACCGGGTGATGGGCAGCTATATTCACGGTCTGCTGGATGAAGAGACGACTCTTGAATACGTCTTACGCTGGGCCGGGCTGGCGCAGTTTGAAAGCTTTGATTATCTGGCCTTCCGGGATCAGCAGATCGAACGGCTGGCGGATGCGGTTGAAGCTGCGATTCCGTTAGAAAAGCTGCTGGACCTGCTGCAACTGGACAGCAGTGTCATTCCACAAGCGCACGAAAAACAGGAACAGGAACAACAGGTACAGGCGTCATGACCGAAGGATTAAGCATTGTGCTGGCCATTCTGCTGGCCCTGTTACTGGATTACCGTTTTCAGGAACCGCGCAGTTATCACCCGTTGGTGGGATTTGGCAATCTGGCGATCTGGCTGGAGAAACACCTGAACCGCTATCGTCATGGTTCCCAGGGGGAGGCTTCCGGACAATGGCGGGGTGTTCTGGCCTGGTGTCTGGCGGTGTTGCCAATCACTTTTGTGGCCTGTGTGCTGGTGGACATTCTGGCGCTGAATATCTGGTTTGAAACCCTGATCGGTGCTGCGGTGCTTTATCTGGGGATTGGCTGGCAAAGTCTGCTGAGCCATGGCCGTGCCATTGCCGGTCCGTTAGGGCAGGGAGATATGGACGGTGCCCGTCAGGCGGTGAGTATGATCGTCAGCCGTGATACCTCTGAGCTGGATGAAACTGCCATTGCCACGGCGGCGACGGAATCCGTGCTGGAAAACGGTGCAGATGCTATTTTTGCCGCCATTTTCTGGTTCTGCCTGTTGGGTGTGCCTGGCGTTGTTATGTATCGCATGAGCAACACACTGGATGCCATGTGGGGCTACAAGAACCGCCGTTATCTGAAGTTCGGTTGGGCAGCCGCCCGGGCAGATGACGTACTGAATTTTATTCCGGCACGGCTAACCGCACTGAGCTATTGTCTGGCGGGTAAAATGAGTGCCGGATTCAAAGCCTGGAAACGCCAGCGGGGCAACTGGAAAAGCCCGAATGCCGGGTTGGTGATGTCCAGTGGTGCGGCGGCTATTGGCGTCAAACTTGGCGGTGGTGCGGTGTATCACGGCAAGTGGCAGGATCGCCCTGTACTGGGGCTGGTTGAAGATCCGACGCCTAAGGCACGGGACATAGAAGCGGCTTGCAGGCTGGTGAATAAAGCGATTCTTTGCTGGTATCTGGTGATTGCTGCACTGGCAATGGCACCGTCTCTGTGGCTGACCGTGAGACTGATGTGATGGTAAACGTGATGGCTGAAGTGCAGGGTAGTATTGCCGATAATGAAAGCCGCTTAAGTGGCCAGGCGCTGAATCTCTGCCATGGCGGTGATCTGTATACCGCCAGTCAGCAGTTTGGCACGCCGGTAGCAGACTGGATTGACCTCTCAACGGGGATCAATCCTCAGTATTACCCGTTACCGGCGTTTGACAGCCAGGCCTATCAGGCGCTGCCTTATTTACGGCCTGAGTTGGATGAAGCTGTACGTCGCTATTACGCCGACCGGCCATATCAACTGGCCAGTGGTAGCCAGCCGATTATCCAGTTTTTACCGGAAGTGCTGGACGATATGCCGGTACTGCTGCCGGACTTCGGTTATCAGGAACATCGGCAGCACTGGCAGGCCTATGGTGCAGAGTTACGTTATTACCCTGCGCTGGATGATGTTTCAGCCCGGCTGGCAATTGAACAGGCACTGGAACAGGCAGAGTTAAAGGGAGAGCGTTTTCACCTGTTGGTGATTAACCCGAATAACCCCACCGGGCTGACGTTTACCCCGCAACAATTGGCGGACTGGGCAGATCGGTTAGCTCCGGGCGCGCAGCTGATTGTTGATGAAGCCTTTGTGGATCTTAGTCCTGAGCAAAGTGTGCTGGGGGAGTGTTTCCGGCCAAATATGCTGGTGCTGCGTTCATTCGGTAAGTTTTTTGGGCTGGCGGGTATCCGGCTGGGCGCCATTTTTGGCAGTGAAGCGGTGATGCAGGGGGTGGCAAAATTGCTTGGCCCATGGCCGGTTAATGGTCCGGCTCAGACGGTAGCCATTGCCGCACTGAATGATGTGCAGTGGCAGCAACAGGCCAGGGAAAACATTGCTGCTAACGCCGAACTGACGGAAGCACTTTTACAGCCAGTGTTAGAGGCGTATGATGCACAGCCATTTTGCAGGGAACAGTTGTTTTCCTGCCACCGGCTGGCAACGTCAGCAGCGTATGAACTTTATCAGCGGTTGGCCGAACAGGGCATACTGGTACGTTTAATTGACCTGCATGACGGTACGATGTTGCTGCGGACGGGCATAATAAATGCGCTTGATCCCAATACAGCATCACAACTGAAACAGCGGCTGGAAATAATTTAATCGACAACATCTGCAAAAGATGTGAGCAATAAAAATATACTAAGAATATAAAGCCCTCAGAATGATACTGGGCAACAAGATGCGGAGAGAAATTGTGTCAAAAAAAGGCATTATGGTCTGTGGTCACGGTAGCCGTGACAAAGATGCAGAACGCGAATTTGGTTTAGTGGCCGCCGGCCTGAAGAAACGTTTCCCGGATATCCCGGTTGAATACGGTTTTCTGGAGTTCTCGGCGCCGAATATTCACATGGGGCTGAACTCTCTGCTTGAGCAGGGCGTTGAACAGGTTTATGCCATTCCGGGAATGCTGTTTGCGGCGACCCATGCCAAGAATGATATTCCGTCTGTGCTGACAACGTTTGAAGAAAACAACAGCCAGATTGAGATGCATTATGGCAGCGAGCTGGGTCTGCACCCGGCAATGATTGAAGCGTTCCAGGCGCGGATTTATGAATCCATGGGGATTGACCCGGAAAATCCGCCGGAAAACCTGTATGACACTCTGCTGGTAGTGGTTGGTCGTGGTACGTCTGACACCGGTGCTAATGCTGAAGCGGCTAAGCTGACCCGTATCGTTAACGAAAATATGGGCTTTGGCTGGGCTGACACGGTGTATTCCGGTGTTACCTATCCGTCTGTAGGCGTGGGTATGGAGAAGCTGCTGAAGCTGGGTTACAAGCGCGTGGTTGTTGCCCCTTACTTCCTGTTCACCGGCCGTCTGATCAAGCGTATTTACGGTTATGTGGATCAGGTTGCTGAACAGAACCCGGGTGTTGAATTCATCAAGACGCCGTACCTGAACGACCATGAGAAAGTGATCGATGCTTTCGAAATCCGTGTCCGTGAAATTCTGGATGGTGCGTCAGATCTGAGCAATGAAAGCCTGATGGAATCCTTCAAGCGTCGCCTAGCGGCGGGTGAAGTGGATGTTCATCACCACCATGCTGAGTTCAACCCGAATGCTGATGAGCACGGTCACGATCATTCGCATGACCATGGCCACTCGCACGGTCACTCTCATGATCATGGCCACTCACACGATCATGGCCACTCACACGATCATGGCCACTCACACGGTCATTCTCATGATCATGGCCACGGTCATTCACACGATCATGATCATGGTCATGGTCACAGCCATGGTATCTACAAGCACATCGCTCACCCACTGGGGCCACGCACCATGATCGGTGAAGGCGTATGCTGCTGCTTCATGAGCCAGTTCCCGCAGGAAGTGCTGGACGAAGAGCAGGACCGTATCGGCCTGGTTAAGGCAGAAGAGACCTTCGCTCACAAGAAATAAATTAAAAAAAGAAAGAAGGGTTAGAGACAAACCGCCGGCAGCGAAAGCTTCCGGCGGTTTTTTTATGCCGGCAGGTTCCGGTCTCAGTACCCGTTATGGCAAAGTTAAGATGTTATTCAGAGTGATATTGTTCAATTAACGTGTTTATATATTAACCGGTGAAGACGGGCGCCCGCTGAGGCTGCCAGGGACAGGTTTTCTCCGGTGCGTAATCACTGAACCTTTGGGTTTTAAACGTGGGATACACCAAGGCATATCATTGATAACGCCGAAACTGAAATATGGAATTATTCGCACCTCCCTCAGTATTTAATGAGGGGGAGCAAGGATGAAAAGGTGGCAGTGTGAATTTAATCGGCAGTAACACAAACGACTTTTTAAATAACAATGTAAAAGTCCTGAAATCACGTGTTTCCAAGACGGCCTATCAGGGCATTGTTGTTGCGGTAGTGGCCCTGATAATCGCGACACTGGGGGCCTGTTATTATACTACTGGCAGTATCAGCCTTAATGGCATTGCGCTGGTTCAGAAAACCAATATTGCACTCTGGATTATGGATGCAGTGCCCTTTGTATTTGCGTTCTGGGGGCAATATTCAAGTACCATTCTTGCCTATGAAGCCAGTGCACTGGTGATTGACCAGACTCAGGAATTGCGGGAGCGGGCTGATACGTTCGAAAAGCAGGCCCGTTACAATATTACCCACGATTTACTGACGGACCTGCCCAATAAAGAACTGTTCTATGACCGGGTTGAACAGGGCATTTTATCCCAGACCAGCCAACAGCAATCCCTGTCTGTTTTACTCATTGAAATCGGTAACTACAAACAGGTCAGCGATACCCTCGGGCGCAACGCCAGTGACAGTTTGATCAAACAGGTCTCCGTCCGGCTGAAAAGCGCCTATGCCGCACCGGCCACCATCGCCCGGATCGACAGCAACATATTCTCTTTGCTGTTAACCAATATTGAAAACAAGCAAACCGTGCTGTCTCAGGCTGAAAACATTCACCGGGCACTGGAAGAACCGTTTTTTGTTGAAAAGGTAAAGATGGCTTGTCAGGCCAATATCGGGATTGTCTATTTTCCGGATCATGGCGGTGATGTGGATACCCTGGTGCAGCGGGCGGGCATTGCACTGTATGTGGCGCAAAATTCAAATAAGGGCTATGCGTTGTATGACCCTTCTTATGATGAACATACGCCGCGGCAGTTAACCCTGATGAGCGAACTGAACCAGGCTGTTGAACGGGGTGAGCTGGAGCTTTATTACCAGCCGAAACTGGATTTAAGAAATGATTGCGTCAGCAGTGCCGAAGCGCTGGTGCGCTGGAACCACCCAAGGCACGGCTTATTGTTGCCGGATCACTTTGTACCGCTGATGGAACGGACCCGAATGATCCAGGCCCTGACCCGCTGGGTCATAGAAGCCAGCATGCTGCAGGCTGTGAAGTGGGCTGATAGCGGTCATAACATCAGTATCTCGGTGAATCTGTCGGCAAAAGATCTTAATAATCCTGAATTACCGGATTTAATTGCGGGCCTGAAAGGGCGTACCGGGGTGAACCCGGAATGGATGATGCTGGAGATTACCGAGAGCTCGATTATGAGTAACCCGGAAACCGCTTTTGAAATCATTAACCGGATTGATCAGATGGGATTCCGGTTCTCCATCGACGATTACGGCACCGGCTATTCATCCCTTTCTTATCTCAAGCGTATGCCGCTGAAAGAGCTGAAAATAGACCGTTCATTTGTGAAAGATATTCTCACCGATGACAGTGATGCGGTGATCGTAAATGCCACAATCAATCTGGCCCATAACCTGGGGCTTCAGGTAACCGCTGAAGGGGTAAACGATCCGGCTGTGCTGCAAAAGCTGAGACGGGAAGGCTGTGACGTTGTACAGGGCTATTTACTGGCCAGGCCGATGCCTGTCAGTGCGTTTGAGGAATGGTTATCCAGCGAAGCCAATCAGTTTAAAGAAGTGGTTACGGAGTAACGGGCAGTTCGCAGTCACTCCTGTAACACGAATCAGAAAGGGCAGAGCAGGTCTCTGCTCGACAATAACTTAGGCTTTCTTTACAAACTTCGCGGTCACCATCATGTCACCGGCGCCGTCTACCTTGCAGTCCAGTTCATGGTCTTTACCGTCGACCATACGCTTGATCAGCGCTTTGGTGCCAATCTTCAGTACCTGAGAGCTGCCTTTTACTTTCAGATCTTTAATCAGGGTAACTTTATCGCCTTCCTGTAACTGTGTGCCGTTCGCGTCGCGGATATTCAGGGCGTTTTCTGCGGCAACTTCTTCAGGATTCCATTCATACGAGCATTCTGGACAGATCAGCATATCCTGATCCTGGTAAACATATTCAGAGTTACAGCTCGGGCAGTTAGGCAGGGACATAACAGTATTTCTTCTTTCAGTGAGTTCGGCGTGAATGATAGTGGCAAGGGGCTGTTTTGGCGAGCACTTTGTGGGCTGGCTGCTGATTCATGCTCTGTGCTTGATAAAGAACTTGCCGGGATGATGAGGGCGAATTTCAAACATTCAAAACATATCTGCGACCTACTGTACTGATTGTTCGTTTGCTGAGCATGATAGCCATAAAGTTTTTAGCGAGAAGGAATGGAATTCCAGCGCCTATTTCATTGTGCGGAGTATGTTCAAAAGTCAGAAGCAACTGCTGGATACAGATACAGACCGGTCTTCTAGCCTGAACAGATATTTTGTAACACAGGTAGACAGTAAGATTTATACTGCTGGTGGTATGAAAATTGTGTTTTATACCACTGGTAGTATTATGATGTTAACCGGGATGAGAAATTGATATCTGGATTGCTTCCAATTCAATACTTATCTGTATGAGGAAATTCTTTTGAATTCAAAGGAACTGCTCAGGTTACTTAAAGCGGATGGATGGCAAGTTGTTGCCACCAGAGGGAGTCATTGCCAGCTAAAGCATGCGATCAAAAAAGGCCGTGTGACCTTACCTCATCCTAAAAAGGACTTACCAGTTGGCACGGTAAAAAGCATTCTGAAGCAAGCAGGCCTTTAGTACTTGGATTTTTGCCTGGTAACAGAAGAGTTTGGAGTAAAAAGAAATGAGATACCCTGTTGTAATTCACCACGAAGAAGGTTCAGCGTATGGGGTTACTGTGCCTGATATACCCGGTTGTTTTTCTGCCGGAAATACCATGGATGAAGCAATGGATAATGTGCGGGAAGCAATCGAATTTCATTTGGAAGGGCTCGCAGAAGATGGTGAAATTGCACCGGCAGCAAGTCCTGTATCAGCTTTTGAACATCAGTTTCCGGGTGGTATCTGGGCGTTAGTGGACATAGATATCACGCCGTTTTCTGGTAAAACAGAAAAAGTAACAATTACATTACCGTCTATTTTAGTGCGTCAGATAGAGAAGCAGGTTCAGAAAGGCCATGGAAAAAATCGTTCTGCCTTTCTGGCTGATTCTGCTGTGAAAGAAATAAGGCGATACGGTTAGTGCTTTTTTCTTCTGAACTACATCACAAAACTTACAGTAATCCTTCTCAATTTCTGCTTAAATAACCCTCATCACGATGTAGCTATACAAGGTAAAGACAATGGCTTACGAACTGACCGGTAAGGTTAAGTTAATTCAGGATCCGCAGACCTTTAACAGCGGCTTCACCAAGCGTGAAATGGTTGTGACGGTTGAAGAAGGCAAGTACCCGCAGGATATCAATCTGGAGTTTGTGCAGGATAAAGTCAGCCTGCTGGACAGCATCCAGCCGGGCCAGCAGGTAACGGTTTCTTTTGATATCCGTGGCCGTGAATACAATGGGCGTTATTTCAATAACCTGGTGGGCTGGAAGATTCAGGGTGGTGCTGTGGCTGATCCGTATGACCAGACTCCTGCTTACGATACCACTGCGCCGGTTGAATTTGATGACGACGTACCGTTCTGATCTGATCTGATATCTGTACGTTTACAAAAGCCCTGCATTGCAGGGCTTTTGTGTGTCTGGATGTACGGTTCTTTATCCCGGCTGTTTTACTTTACGTAAGTAGGGTTTTACGGTTTCCCAGCCATCCGGATAGACCTTCTCGGCGTCTTCATTAGAGACAGCGGGAACGATGATAACGTCTTCGCCCTGTTGCCAGTTTACCGGGGTGGCGACCTTATGTTTTGCGGTGAGCTGCATGGAGTCGATGACCCGCAGGATTTCATCAAAGTTACGCCCGGTGGTCATCGGGTAGGTGAGCATCAGTTTGATGTTTTTATCCGGGCCGACCACAAATACTGAACGTACGGTGGCGTTGGTCATGGCGGTACGGCCTTCGGCGGAGCCGGTTTCATCGGCGGGGAACATGTTATAGAGCTTGGCAATGCTCAGGTCAGTATCGGCAATGACCGGGTAGTTAACGGTGGTGTTACCGACTTCTTCGACGTCTTTTATCCATTTTACGTGATCATCGAGGGGGTCGATGCTCAGGCCTATGATTTTGGTGTTTCGCTTGTCGAATTCCGGCTGAATCTTTGCCATGTAGCCAAGCTCAGTGGTGCACACCGGGGTAAAGTCTTTGGGGTGAGAGAAAAGGACTGCCCAGCTGTCACCAATCCACTGATGAAAATCTAATTCTCCCTGAGTGGTCTGTGCGGTGAAGTTGGGGGCCTGATCATTGATGCGTAATGACATTCTGTACCTCCTGTTGTCAGTTAGTTTGCAGGAATGAGGTCAGTTAAGGTTAGTTCATAAACCGGTGAATGGTGCTTAGGTATGACGGATTCTCATTATTAAAGCAGGCCTTGCCGTGAGTTTATGGCACACTGTCATAACAGCTTTTCATAACAGGTGGATACAGGGTGTTTATTCAGTTTTTAGGTACGTCTTCCGGTACGCCGACCAAACAGCGAAATGTCTCGGGGCTGGCGTTGCAGGAAAGCAAGGGCCGCAGCTGGTATCTGGTTGATTGCGGAGAGGCAACGCAGCATCAGTTGCTGCATACCAAACTGTCACTGAATACCTTAAAAGGCATTTTCATTACCCATGTGCACGGTGATCACTGTTATGGTTTGCCCGGTCTGTTAGGCAGTGCAGGTATGACCGGTCGGACTGAGACGCTGACCATTGTTGCACCGGCGGGTATCCGGGAATGGATTGAAGCGACGCAGCGTTTTACCGAATTTCATCTGTCATTTGAACTTAACTTTGTTCTGCCTGAAGCACTAATGCTGAATCAGGATAATGACTTCCCGGAGATGACTTTTGGGCAATTTAATGTAGCTGCTACCCCACTGATTCACCGGGTTGAATCTTATGCTTACAGCTTTACAGAGAACTGGGTAGATGGTGAGCTTGATGTGGCAGGGCTCAGAGCTTCGGATTTACCTGCCGGCTCGGACTGGGGGCGGCTGAAATCCGGCATTGATGTCAGCCATGATGGCAAACTGTACCGGGCCCGTGACTTTGTTATTACGGATTCAGTACCCCGAAAAGTGGTTGTTTGCGGTGATAATGCCGAGCCTGCCGTGCTTAAGGATCTGTGTAACAGTTGTGATGTGCTGATACATGAAGCTACTTATGCGAAGGAGCTTGCTGAACAGGCAGCTACATATGGCCACAGTTATGCGGAGCAGGTTGCAGCATTCGCCGCTCAGCAGGCGATTCCTAATCTGTTGCTGACCCACTTCAGCCCCCGTTATCAGCTTAATCCTCAGGTAAAGTCTTCCGTGGATTTACTCCGGCAGGAGGCCCGCACGGTGTATCGCGGGGCGTTGTTTCTGGCAGAAGATTTACACCGATACCGCCTGGATAAAGAAGGGGGTTTGCATGCAGAGCAATGACTGGTTGCAGATGCTGTGTGGGAGAGAGTAGATATGAAAACTTACCGGGGGGCCTGTCACTGTCAGGCGGTAACTTTCGAAATTGAGACAGATTTTCCGGAGCTGACCACCTGTGACTGTTCAATCTGCAGACGTAAGAATGCGCTGATGGTGAAGGTTCATGAGCGTCAGATGAAAATTCTGACCGGCGAAGATGTACTTTCCACCTATACCTTTCATACCCATACGGCACAGCATTATTTCTGCAGTGTATGCGGGATTTATCCGTTTCATCGCAAACGGGTTACCCCGGATTATTTTGGGGTGAATGTATATTGTCTGGAAGATTTTGATCCCGCCGGTATTCCAGTACGCGCCACTGATGGCATTGGTATGAAGTAACGGCTGTCGATGGCTGTGGTTTTTCAGCAGAGCCTTTCAGTAGAGCCTTTCAGTACAGCCTTTCAGTAGAGCCTGGTAAGTTGATCTGACTGCTTGCTGTTATTTGGAAAAGCTGTCATTAATGCCCGCCATACTTACGACAATAATATGACTGTCGCCGCCAAAAAATATCGATTATAAGAATGCGGCAGTTTCAGGAGCAGGGGTTGGGCATAGTGATGCTGCCGGGCAACAATCAGGATTTATTCATTTCAGGTAATCCCGCACTGGTGATTATCGATGTTCAGGATGCCATTGACTGTTATTCAGATTACAGCCGGAATAACCCGGATGCTGAGCGGGTGATTGCCGCTTTGCTGACTGTCTGGCGTGATCGCGGGCTGCCGGTGATTCATATTCGGCACGCGTCGAAGTTTGAGAATTCACCTTATCATCCCACTTCCCATCACTTTTCATTTAAGTATGAGGCTGAGCCGCTTGCTGAAGAACCGGTGATCACCAAGCAGGAAAACTGTGCTTTTATCGGTACCGGGCTGGAATCGCTGCTACGCGACCAGGAGATCAGCGAGATGGTGGTGTGCGGTGTGCTGAGCAACAATTCTTTGGATGCGACCGTTCGGGTTGCGAGCGGGCTGGGATTCAGGGTCATGGTGCCGGATGACGCCAGTGCGGCATTTGCCATGGATCTGCTGAACGGTAAGCAACTCAGCGCGGAAGATGTACACTGGACGTTTCTCAGTAACCTGCATGGTGAATACTGCCATGTGTGTGATTCCCTTGATTTGCTGCAGGCATTGCCTCAGCCACACTGAGCAGACAGACATGACGACAAATATACACTGGCCGGTGTTGCTGCAGTATGAAGGTGATCCGGAGCTGACGGTTATCCGTTCGTCGGATGAATGGCGGGCAGAGTATGTGCAGCATTTTTTTGCTGCACAGGACCGTCTGATTGACAGTGAAGGGCAGTGTTTTTTGTTGCAGCAGCGGATTTCAGATCGGATTGTTCCGCATCTGGCCGGTATCAGGCTTTCCCTTAACGAATTGAATGAAATTCTGCGTAAACATTTTGCTGCAGCAGGTCATTGCTGTGTGGCAAAGATGCTGGTGGCCTCGGTGGCTGAAGCTGTTCAGGCGGTCGATGCAGCCGGGTAAGACCCAGCTGACGGCCTGGTACGACTATTGATGCCATCGAAATACCGGATTTGGTCTGGCCTTCCTAAAGCAGATGGCGCATAATTCCCGACAAAATTACTAGGGTATTGAGAGCCAAGAGTAGATAACCTTATGACAAGCCTAACAAACGAGCAGGTACGCGGGGCGATTGCCGGCGTACAGGATAAGTATTTAGAACAGGATTATATCAGCGCTAACGCAGTGAAAGCGCTGAGTGTAGAAGGCAGCACGGTTAACATTTCGCTTGAGCTGGGTTACGCCTGTAAGGGTGCAGAAGCTGATATTAAACAGGCGCTGAGCGAGGCAGTAACGGCTGCAGGCGCTACCGATGTAAAGATTGATATTACCAGCAAGGTTGCCGCTCATCAGGTGCAGGGCAGCCTGCAGGCCCTGAAGGGGGTGAAGAACATTGTTGCGGTTTCTTCCGGCAAGGGCGGTGTGGGTAAATCCACCACCACTGTGAACCTGGCGCTGGCAATGGCGGCTGAGGGCGCCCGTGTCGGTGTGATGGATGCGGATATCTATGGCCCGAGCCAGGGCATGATGCTGGGGGTGACTCCGGGAACCCGTCCGCAGCCGGTGGGCGAAAAGAACATGGCGCCAATTGAAGCCCATGGTCTGCAGGTTATGTCGATCGGTTTCCTGATTGATGATGATCAGCCAATGGTATGGCGTGGTCCGATGGCCAGTGGTGCATTACAGCAGTTACTGACAGAAACCGTTTGGGATGATCTGGATTACCTGTTCATCGATATGCCGCCGGGTACCGGTGATATCCAGCTGACCTTGTCGCAGAAGGTGCCGGTCACCGGTTCTGTGATTGTTACTACACCGCAGGACATCGCTCTGCTGGATGCTAAGAAAGGCATCGAAATGTTCCGCAAGGTAGAGATCCCTGTACTGGGTGTGGTTGAGAACATGAGCCTGCACATTTGCAGCGAATGTGGTCACAGCGAGCCGATTTTCGGCCACGGTGGTGGCGAGATGCTGGCGGAACAGTACAAGGCGCCAATGTTGGGTGCTCTGCCGCTGACGATGGGTATCCGTACGTCTACAGACAGCGGTGCACCAACGGTGGTGAGCGCGCCGGACAGCAAGGAAACGGCAATCTACCGGGATATGGCACGTAAGGTCGGTGCTCTGCTGGCGAAGCGTGCAGAAACCCCTGTTGCAATGCCGAATATTTCCATTGTGAACGACTGATTCTGGCTGCCGGACGGGCTGTCCGGGGCTCTGTTGATCAGGGTTAAAATTAACCGCATTTTTTTATGAAAAAGTGCGGTTTTTTTTAGACAAAAACGTTAAGATTGTCGCCTTTTTTAAGATTAAACTGACGGATATTGTAACTATGGGTATTAAGTCGGACGGTTGGATTCGCCGCATGGCCGAAGAACATCAGATGATCGCGCCGTTTGAGGCGGGACAGGTGCGTCGCCGTGATGAAGAAAAACTTATTTCCTATGGTACATCAAGCTATGGCTATGATGTCCGTTGTGCGGATGAATTCAAGATCTTCACCAACATCAACTCTTCTGTGGTTGACCCGAAGAACTTTGATGAAGGCAGCTTCGTGGATGTGAAATCTGATGTCTGCATTATTCCGCCTAACTCGTTCGCCCTGGCGCGGACCGTTGAATACTTCAAAATTCCACGCGATGTGCTGACGATCTGTCTGGGTAAAAGCACCTATGCCCGTTGCGGTATCATCGTAAACGTGACGCCTCTTGAACCTGAGTGGGAAGGTCACGTGACACTGGAATTCTCTAACACCACACCTTTGCCTGCCAAGATCTACGCCAATGAAGGTGTTGCGCAAATGCTGTTCCTGGGGGCGGATGAAATCTGTGAAACCTCCTATAAAGACCGGGACGGTAAATATCAGGGACAGACCGGAGTGGTTGTTCCGCGCACATGATTCATCGGCAGGAAAATATTCTCAGTTTCTGGCAGCAGCTGGAGAACACCATCGATAATCTGCTCGGCAGCGAGACAGATAATAACTTCGATGCGGATAATCTGTTGCTGGAATACCGTAACTCTTTGCAGAAGATCGACCGCAACCTGACCTTTCATTTCGAGCGGGATGAGGAAGACGGTCCGGTTGAGATGGTGTTTGGCTGCGACGGTTACCCTGAGTCCATCAGCAGCGTACTGAGTCTGGTAGGGGCTGCGCCGAGCATTGGCGGGATTCGCTTTATCGCATTTAACCACCGCTATGATCCGGTGCCGGCGTATATCCACCTGGGTGAAGATGTCATTGAACTGAAAGAGTTCTGGTACAGCTTCCGCATTGAGAACGGCAAACTGTTTATGGCCGTGTACATGCAAGAGCTGCCGGCCAGCCTGGATATGGAACCGCGCATTGAAGCGGTCATGATCTATCTGGATGCTTTGATTGGCGAATACGACCTGATGACCCGGGTATCTACCCTGGACTGGTATGAATTGCCAACCGATCCGCTGGACTTCGGTTTACGTCCGCTGGCTGAATTACGGGACCACTTCGACGCGCTTAAATCTCAGATTAAGCTGATCGGTCTGACCTATCATTAATGACAGGTGCTTAAGGTGTCCGGCGGTACTCAGTTATCTGATAACACGTATACCTTACCTTCATCTTCGTCTTCGGGTACCGGCGGCGGTAATTGAATATTCATAGTCACCCCTGTCTGGCGGAAAATCGTATAAGCTGACGGCCTTTTAATGCCGTCATATAAAGGCTATCGACACGCCTTTGTTAAACATTAGTAAAGAGTGCTGATTTGCGAGTTGAAAAATTTGCGTTCAGCCGGAGAAAAACATGAGCCAGTTATTAGCAGACATCGTTGAAAAGGTGCAGCAGGACTATCATGCTGCCATGACGGCGTCTGGTGGTGAGAACGCCCTGGGTACTGCCATGGAGCTGTGTAACCAGCATCTCTACCTTGAAGTGGATACGCTGGCGCAGGTGGTGGCTGAAGATCCGACCCTGCTGGCGACCCGTCCGGGCGGCATGATTGCTGATGCAGAAGAAGCCGCTAATCCCAGTGTTGGTATGATCATCAGTGTGAATCTGGCGGCCGGTATGCTGGAAGCTTTAATTAGCATGGCAGCAGAGCAGGGCTGGCTGAAGCCGGATGCAGAAGGCCGTTTGTCGGAAGAAGATCATCAGCAACTGGATGATGTCAGTGCGCCGGTGGTAGATTACAGCGACAGCGAGCTGGCCAAGCAGAATATGCAAAAGCCTGGCCGTTCGGAGCTGAGCAAAGTGATGGCGCTGGCGGAATCTGTATTCCAGGAGCGTCTGGCCACTGAAGCCGCGGATGCCTATAACCTGGCTTTAGAAGTTGCGTCTGAATATTCGGTGTTTGCCCCGGATGACATTGCGCCGCTGGTGGCAGAGAATCCGCTGTTACTGGGGCTGCGTGCCGACGGTATGGTGGATGACGAAATGTTTGAAGGTGATCCGCCAGCCGGACTGGTGATCAGTGCCCATCTGACTGATATGGTCATGAGCCAGCTGATGGATTATGCCGTTGAGCAGGGCGCGTTGGCGCTGGACAGTGCCGGTCAGCCGATTTTGCAGGTTAACGAAAGTGGCCCTTCACTGCACTGATCAGCAGACTCTGTAAATAACACATAAAAAAGCCCCGCCAGGTTAAACCCGGCGGGGCTTTTTTACAGCGGTTAAGTAAACTTACTTAGCAGCTTTAGTCATTTCGCTCATTGCAGATTCGCCAGCTTCTTTCGCCAGAGAAGTGAATGCTTCACCCTGTGCTTTCAGCAGTTCGAACAGTGCAGTGTTTGCTTCAACGTTGAATTTTACAACGTCTTCAGGCGTCTTCAGAGTCTGAGCCTTTTCAGCTTCTTTCTTGAAGAAAGCAGTTAGCTGTTCGCCGGATTGCTTCTGCAGTTCAACAGACTTGCTGATAGTTTGCGCTTGCAATTCCATCAGAGACTTCACAGATTCGAAAGACTTTTGAAAATCGATGTTAGCAGTCATGGTATATCTCCATATATTTGATTGGTGCAGTGCACAATATGTGGCTTATTGTAAGCCGGTTTTCAGAGCTGTCAAATATTTTTTTGTGCGCCGCACAAAAAAATAATCTCATAAAATTCCGGTATCTCAGCCGGGTTTTGTTGTTTGTTTTTTAACCTGCTGTTTTATAAGTATTAAAGCTACAACAGTTAAGTGTGTACAGAGCTGCTGTCAGCGCTTTAATCCGAAAAATATTTTTTTGACGATGGGCGCTGTAAGCCTGAGTTTTCTGTTTATTGTGCGATGCGACAAATTAAACCGGGTTATCCGTCTGTGGTTAATGTTGTGCGCCGCACAAAGTGTATGTCGTCACAGTAGCAGGGGGATATGACAGAAATATGATTGCAGATCAGGAGGGATGAGAATTATCTGACCGGTTATGAATCTTGCTGAACCGGTCAGATGCGGAGCTGGCGTGTATCAGTCGTCCAGTGCTTCACGAAGCTGGTCCACCACCTTGGTTGGCAGGCGACGGATAATCAGGCTGTTAGTATTAGGGTCAAACTGAATATCGCTGGTGGAGTTCAGTTCACCCAGCGAGCGCTTGGAGAAGTCCAGCTGCCAGTTATCGGCCTTAGCCTTAATCTTTGTGTAATTGTTAATGGTGCTGGTGTGCGGCTGGAATTCGTGGCTCACCTGATACTCTTCTGAGTTGGCGAAGCTGCCGAAGGTTTCAGTACCGCTTTCGGCCTGTTCTGGCGGAATGTGCTGGGCAAAGATTTCATCCATGTCCGGCAGGTAGGCAGACTGCTTTTCACTGCGCTGTTTGGACAGGTACCCAACGACGTCATCAACGATGGCTTCCTGCTTGTCCTGCAGCTGGTTTTTGCGGCAGAAGTCTTCTGTCGCACGGATCAGTTCCGACGTGGCCTGGCGGGCCGGTACTACGTCGCTGCAGCCCAGTGCCGTGGAGAAGTAATGGGTAATATCGCCTTTCCGTTTGGTGCCGATGAAGCTCAGGTAGCTGTCGGTGCCTTCTTTGTAGGTGGAGATATTAATTTTGGCGGCCTGGTGCAGTTTATCCAGATCCAGTTCAATCACCTGGGTCGGGTGCAGGTTGCCGTCAAATGCCACGCCGTTTTTATCCCGGACCAGCGCAACCAGCAGGTAATCAAATACATCGGCACTGTAGTGGCAGAAGATCACGTAACCGCCGGTCGCCGCCGAGGCAGACTCGGAACTCAGGGAAGCAGCCAGTTGTTCCATGGCCACATCACACAGGCTGAGGAAATCGCTGTCATCCGGTGTACCACTGATGAACTGGCGGAAGTTTGTAATAAACGGATGGCTGTCCGGATCTTCTACAGTGAAGGAACCGTGGGTCAGGGCGGCGCGGCGTCCGTAAGCGGATACCAGAGTATCAAACAGCCGTTGTGCCATCGGGGCCTGAATATCAACAGGGCCACCCCGGTTGCTGATAGTTGCCTGGGTTTCGTCAGCATTTTTAAGCAGTTCGCGGATGGCTAGATGTTTCAGTTCCATAATGTCTTCTGTATTGATTAGCGGACAGGGAGGGGGATTTTAGCATCGCCGGAGAACGGCTGCACAGGGCTTTTTAGTCCGGACGGGTTTCATCTTCCATCCGGGTCAGTATCTGTAATGCCTGTAGGCGACTATCAGCACAGTGTTCCCGGTTGGCAGTAAAGTCCTGACAAACCTGCGGGTAGTCGTCCCGCTGCCAGATCAGGCAGTTATTGCCAGCGTCCAGATTAATGCAGCGCACACCTGCAGGCTTGCCTTCAGGCATACCCGGAACGGCGGATGATATATGTGGGGCGATGCAGCATGCACCGCAGCCCGGACGGCACTGCATAATGACACCTGAAAGGGGCGGTTGAGAAAGTCGGATAAGGATGAGCCAATGTGGCAGGCGGGTCAAGCGGGATATCAGTACTCAGCGAACAGTAGCTCACTGGATGTCTGTCATTCAGTTAGCTGTTTAAGGACACCTTTTACCGTTACAATGGCGCACTTTTTTCGTTTTGCTGAGAATCCCTATGGCCCTGAAACCGACAATTTTTAAAGTTAACCTGCAGCTTAGCGATATGAACCGGCACTGTTATGAGAGCTTGTCGCTGACTGTGGCGCAGCACCCGTCAGAAACCCTGACCCGGATGATGGTGAGGATTCTGGTATACGGCCTGAATTATCACCGGGATCTCAGTTTTACCAAGGGGCTTTCCGCTACTGATGAACCGGAGCTGTGGCAGGTATCGCCTTCCGGAGAGGTGGAACATTGGATTGAACTGGGTCAGGCCAGCCCTGAACGGTTACGTAAAGGGGTCAGCCGGGCGCAGCAAATCAGCCTGTATGCCTATGGCAGTGAAACGGATATCTGGTGGCAGAAACATCAGCAGGCCATCACCCAGTTGCCTAAGGTCAGTGTCTGGCAGTTGCCTGCAGAGCAACTGGCACCGTTGGAAGATATGGCGGCGCGAAATATGGATCTGTCGCTGATGATTACCGACGATACTCTGATGCTCAGCAGTGCTGAGCATACCTGCGAAGTGACCCTGCAGCAGCTGAGCTGAAAGGCACTGCCTTAAAAACAAAACAGGCCGGCATATTGCCGGCCTGTTTGCGTTTGGCTGTGATGACCTGTCAGGCCCGTTTTACCTTAAATAACAGGCTGTACAGCACCGGTACCACGCCGAGGGTCAGCAGGGTGCCGCCCAGCAAGCCGGCCGCCAGTACAACGGTCAGGCCGAACCACAGTTCGTCGCCGCTGAGCATCAGTGGCATCAGACCGATAACACTGGTACCGGTGGTGACCAGTATCGGACGAAGGCGGGATGCGGCGCCGTCAACAATCGACTGATAAGGGGACTTACCGCTGGCTTCTTCCAGGTCGAACTGTTCCACCAGCAATATGCCGTTATTGATAATGATGCCCCCCAGTGACAGGAAGCCCAGCATTGCCATGAAGCCAAAGTTAGCATTTAGCAGGAACAGGCCAAAACTGGCACCGATCAGGCTGAATACCAGGGTAATGCCGATGATGCCTACCTTACGGAACGAGCGGAACTGTGCCAGCAGGAGCAGGAAGATCGCGCCAAAGGCTATTGGCAGGTTCTGGGCCAGTGCTGAGGTGGCATCATTGGAAGACTCCGCTTCGCCACCGATTTCAATGCTGTAGCCTGCCGGAATGCCCAACGCGGCGATTTCCGGTGCCAGACGGCTGACCATTTCGCTGGCCGGCAGCAGGCTGCTGACGCCTTTAATCTTAATGGTCGGTTCCAGATTGTAACGGCGCTGGAGTGACTCGGTTGGCTCCGCGTAAAAAGTAGCGATCTGGGTCAGGGTAATGGGGTTACCTTCCCGGTCATTGCCCACATAGAGGGTGCCAAAGCGTTCCACATCTTCCCGTTCTATGCCGGCGCTGCGCACCGTCACCGGAATGCTCTGATCGCCTTCACGGAACTGGGTAATCTCACCGCTGCTCAGCAGGGTATCCAGTGCGCGGGATACCTGTTCAGTGCTCAGGCCAGCCAGTTCGGCTTTGGTCTGATCAATCTGTACCTTCAGTTTGAAGACCTTGTTATCCCAATTGTCCTGAATGTTGATCATGCCCGGCTGCTGATACAGCAGACCCTGCACCTGTTCAGAGATCTGTCGCAGGGTGATTTTATCCGGCCCTTTGATCCGGTATTCAATGCTGCCTTCTTCAGCACCGCCGGAACCGAAGCCTTTGACGCTGATACGGGCTTCCGGGAACTGGCCAGTCAGGTAGTTGCGGGCTTTATCCATGGCGGCTTGCTGGCTGCTGCCATCTTTCAGGTTAACCAGCATAAAGGCGCGGTGCGGTGCCGGGTCGTTCGGGTTGAGCGACAGTACGAAACGCGGTCCGCCAAAGCCGATATAGGTGACGTGATCTGCAACTTCCGGATTGCTGTCCGGTTGCATCAGCCAGTGGCTGACTTCGCCGCTGAGTTTCTGGGTGGCATCAATGCTGTAACCGGCCGGCAGTTCCAGTTCGATCATGTACTGCAGGCGGGCATTGGGCGGCATGAATTTTTTCGGTACCGCGCCAAAGGCATAGACCGCCAGCACCAGCAGGCCAACCATCATCAGCAGGAAGACGGTACGGGCCCCCAGAATCATATTCAGCAGGTGCTTATAACCGGTCTGCAGTGATGATTCGCTGTCGGCAGACTGTTGCGGACCGCGGGCTTTGATCAGCCACATAGCCAGTAACGGGATGACGGTCAGCGCCACCACCCAGGACGATAGCAGGGTAATGGTAATGACCTGTGCCAGTGAACGGGTGTATTCAATGGTGACGTTGTCACCGGCCATCAGCGGATAGAAGGCGAAAATAGTGGTCAGGGATGCGGTGAGCAGGGGAACCATCATCTTACTGCCGGAGGTCATGGCTGCTTCAAAACCGGACTGCCCCTGACTGACCCGGGTGAGATAGTCTTCCGCAACGACGATACCGTTGTCCACCAGCAGTCCCAGAGCGATGATGATGGCAGCAATAGATACTTTCTGCAGTGGAATCTCCATGATGGACATCACCACCACTGTGACCAGAATCGTTATCGGTACTAACAAGCCAGCGACGATACCGGTACGGATGCCAAGGAACAGCACCACCACGACAAATACCACAGCGACTGTTTGCAGCAGGCTGTTGGTTACCTGGTCGATAGAACGTTTTACTTCTGTGGCCTGATAGGTGACGAAGTCCACTTCAAAGCCCCAGGGCAAGGTGTTCTCAAGTTCTGCCACCCGCTGTTTCATGCGTTCTGAAAATGACAGTACGTTAAAACCGCTTTGCATAGAAACCGCCAGCACCAGTGCCCGTTTGCCGTTGTAGTAGGCAAACCGTTCGGCCGGTTCTTTGTAACCCCGGCTAATCCGGAACAGGTCACCGAGATAGATAATCCCGCCATCGTCCAGCCGCAGGGGAATATTGGCAATTTCCTCGACATCGTTCAGGTTGCCGGTGGGTTCAATCACCACCCGTTGCTGGCCGGTGCTCAGTTCACCAGCAGCGCTGATAACGTTGCGGTTTTGCAGGGTCTGCAGAGCCTGTTGAATATTCACCCCGGCTTTACTCAGTTCGGTGGTGGTGCTTTCCAGATAGATCTGTTCCGGGTTGTTGCCCAGCAGTTCGATACGGCTGACACCTTTCAGCGCAGTTAGCTGATCCTGAAAGCGTTTTACCGTGGCGCGCATTTCTGCCAGGGTAAATCCTTCCGCGGTGAAGGCAATGCTGGCAACGGCTACCCGGCCAAAGTCGTCATTGACGAACGGCCCCTGAGTGCCGCTTGGGAGCTGGTTTTTAACATCGTTAACTTTATTGCGCAGGGTTTGCCATATGGGTTGCAGGTCACTGACGGAGTCATACAGGCTGACATTTATCTGGGCATAACCGGTACTGGCCTGGGAGTTGATGTCTTTAACTTCCGGGATTTGCCGGATGGCATCTTCCAGCTGACGGATAATCAGATTTTCCACCCGTTGCGGCGGCAGGCCCGGATACTGGGCAGTCACCACAGCTTCGCGGATGTTTATTTCAGGTTCTTCCTGAGAGGGAAAGTCCTGATAGAGAAATATGCCCATCAGACTGAGCAACAGGGTCAGGGCAATGGTAACCCGGTTGCCCTGTAAGGCGAGCTTGGTAATCATAATCCTGCTCCCTTACTGCACGGCTTTAAATGGTGTGACCTGCTGGCCTTCATGCAGGAACTGGGCACCGGCGGCCACTACCTGATCACCGGCCAGCAGTTCTCCGCTGACTTCAACACCCTGATCCCGAGGGGCAATCAGTTGGATTTCAACCTTGGTGACGGTCTGTTCATCCTGCTGGTATTTAAAGACGTAACCGGTATCGGCCTGATCACCGGCAACGATGGCGCTGAATGGTACGGTCAGGTGACCGCTGTCCTGATAGCTGAGATTAAAACGTACTTCGGCCGCCATGCCGTCACGCAGTTCGGCAACATTACCCTGCAGCAGTACTTTCATGGTGACGGCGTTGCCGGCTTCTGAGCGCGAACCGATCTGGTGGATCACGCCTTCGTAAGCCGGTGCTTCACCCAGGCTCAGTTCATCGGCAATCAGCGGAGTAACCCGCACCGGGCTGTCCTGATTAATGTAGCGCAGGGTTGAAAGCGGCATTCTGACGACCACTTCCCGCTGGCCCTGTTTGGCGATCTGAAACAGGCTCTGGCCGGCAGTCACGTTGGTAAAGGGTTCAACATTGCGGCTGGCGATCAGGCCACTGAAAGGGGCCTGTAATACGGCGTAGTCCAGATCTTTGAGTGCCCGCTCGTGGCTGGCACGGGCGGCATCGGCATCCGCAGTGGCCGATTTCAGGGTAGCGACAAAGTTTTCGAAGCTGATCCGGGAAATGACACCCCGCTTAACCAGTTCTTTGTTCGCCGTGTAATTGCGTTGGGCTTCTGCCAGTACCGCATTGGCACGCTGCAGTTGCGCTTTGGCGGAGTCCGCAGCCAGTTGCAACTGGGTTTTATCCAGTGTGGCGATGACGTCACCGGCTGTAATTTGGTCACCGGCATCTACATTTACTTCAGCGACTTTTCCGCCCACCCGGAAGCTGAGGTCGGCCTGATCAGATGCCTGAATGGTGCCGGCCAGGGTGCGGCTCGGGGCTTCTTTGGGCGCCCCTACGCTGTAGAGTTTAACCGGGCGGATGACGGTCTGCGCGGCCTGATCAGAGGCTTGGGGGGCTTCTTCAGCGCATCCCTGAAGAAGGGTTGCAGACAATATAAGGCTTGCCAAAATCACTGGCGTGTGGGGAAAACGATACGACAACACGGAAATCTCCCTTTGTGTGGGCGAACAGTCTGAAAAAGTTATTACCCCAGTGTAGTCCGAATGGGGTAAACGGGTGGTTAATCACCCGGTTTAAAAGCGCATGGTTAAGGGTGCAGAATGCCGGACCAATAGTCCAGCATTCACGGGTGTTTAAGCTATTTTCCGTTAAAGTCCGGTACCAGCCTGGCAATGGCAGTGCCGGTGAGCGGGCGGAAAATTATGCTGCGTAACCGGTACCAGAAGGTACCAAAGAAAATGATGAACAGGCCAAAACCGATAAAGACCACTAATGGCAGGTTTTCAGTACTGATGAGGCTGTTTTCCAGCAGCATGAAGATCGCATAGATCCCGTAACTGGAGCTGGAGACCAGCATTGCCCGCCGGTCTACCAGCAGGGCCAGCAACATGAATACAATAAAGAAGCCGATCAGCAGGATCTCATTGCCCAGGGCATTTAACACCGGCGCGTCAGAAAAGATGAGGGTGGTCATGACGCCGTGGACGATCAGTGGCGATGCCAGCAGGTGCAGCCAGAATCCACAGTCGCTCCAGCGCAGCTGCCGGTGCCGGTCTTTGCTGTCAAAGGTTATAGCAACGGCAAATACAACCAGCCCGGTCAGGGTGAACAGCCACTGATGCCGGAGTAACTCTTCACCCAGACCGATCAGGGCAATCGTCACCAGACTCAGCGCCATAGGTAACAGGCTGAACGGCATACCGTAACGCCAGTAAAAGGCGCCGGCGCAGCCTGCCAGTAACAGCAGGGAAGGAATGCTGCTGTACTGGTCTGCGAACAGGTCGATGTCCGGCAGCCCCGCACCCTGAGCGACGAAATACATTATAGAAAGCAGGATCGCCATACCGGGCAGGGCCAGCCGGCGTTGTCTTACCAGCCATTCGGCCAGGGCTACAAAGCATCCTGCTGACAGCCACCACTGCCAGCTTTGCAGGTCCATCGTGGCGATGGATATGGCGACGAAAGCGACGCCGATGGTGATAAAAATATCACCAAAGTTACGTACAAATTTAAGTTGTTCCTCATCCTGCGCGGATGGCAGTTCAGCATCCTGTTGCTGGTTGATAAAGTCCAGTAATGGGCCTGCCTGTTCGGGTTTTATCAGCCCCTGAGTAACAGCGCGCTGGAGTATTTCAGGTTTTATCATGGTTCAGCCTGTGACAGGTTTACGGCGAATGCCAATCTTACGGCCGATTTTATCAGGCATTGGAAGGGTTTCGTGTTTGTCGGCAAGTGCTTCAATATTCGCCAGAATATCAGAAGGGAATTCACAGGCTTTACGGGCGCTGAGGTCAACGCACATTGCCATCTGTTCCAGTGTGGAAGCCAGATAGGTGCTGCCATCCGGGTTACGGGCATGCATTTCGAAATAGAGGTGCAGGCGTTTGCTGTCGTTATCCAGCAGCCGGCAGCTGATATCCACTTCCTGACCAAGGCTGACTTCATTGTTGTAGGTGATGTGGTTTTCCAGAACCATCCATGAAATCTGCTCTTGCGCGGTATATTCAGGGCTCAGGCCCAGTTTTGCCACCAGTTCCACCCCAGCCAGATCAAAGATCAGCACGTAGTAGGCTACGTTCATGTGGTTGTTGTAGTCGAGCCAGTCAGATTTTATGTCTGTGCTGTAAACAATAGGTAAATTGGGTGTCTGGGCCATGGCATTTTGTCCGAATGTTCGATAATCCTTAACCAAAATAGTATCTTGCCTCTATTGCTGTGCCAATGCTTGGGCTATTATTGGCACAAATATCTGTCGTGCTTTCCAGGATGAACAGCAGAATGCTTAAGCAGATTCGTACAGGGTTGATTGTGTGCAGTATGGCAGTGACAGTGTTGCTGACAGGCTGTGGTGGTCAGTCGGTAAAACCTGCCGTGGTAGATAAGACATCAGTGGCTGAGAAGCCGGTGGTCAGCTGGCGTTATAATAATGTCACGCCACTGCCGGCAGCGGAAGCGACTGTACAGGAACAGTTACTGCGCCAGTTTGCAGAGTGGGAAGGGGTGCCGTACCGGCTGGGGGGCACGACCAAAAAGGGCATTGATTGCTCTGCTTTTGTACAGCGCAGTTTCGCTGCGCAGTTTGATCTTAACCTGCCCCGTACTACGTTAAAGCAGGCGGTAATCGGTACGCCGGTTAGCCGTGATGAGTTACGGCCCGGTGATCTGGTGTTTTTTAAAACCGGAACGTACAGCCGTCATGTTGGTATCTATATCGGCAATCAGTCTTTTCTGCATTCCGGTGAGACTCTTGGGGTAAGTATTACGCCGCTGGCAAATCCATACTGGCGTAAGCGTTTCTGGCAAGCCCGCCGGCCTGGCATTGTTCAGACGTCTGAGTCACAGTCCCTGGCTGACAGATAAAGCCTCTTGTTATTGTGTCGTTGTATAACCTACAGCGGCAGTTTTGGTTTATCAGATGAATTACATACCGTTAGAAGCATATAAGCGCGCCTGGATTTTCAGGCATAAAGATCTGCCTGTTTCAGAGGCTGATCTGAATGAAATAAAACCCCTGAGTGAAGCCCGTGCTGAACAGGTATGGCGTCAGCAGATTAGTCAGGAAAGTAATCACCCTGAACTGTTTTATGATGATGACTGGGCGAATAAGAATCCGACCTGGCAGGAAACTTTTCCATGGCAAAACCGCTGGGAGTCGGATGAGGCGGATATGCCGGAGCAGTTATTGGAGCATCTGGACTGGGATGACAATACGCTGGTGTATTTTTGTTACGACGTTGAACATGTGATTGAAACCCGCTGGCACGTGTTTAAGCGTCACTGGAAAAACTTTCTGTTTTTCGACAATGGACCATTACTGATCGGGCGCAAGCGTAAGCAAGTTGCCCAGTTTATGCAGACAGGCAATGTCCGGATCGGTACCCGTCCTTAGTTTTCGATTATTCTGTTAACTGATTTTCTGAGCTGACAGCCGGTAGTTTTGCCGGCTGCGGCCTTATTTTATTTTTTGTAAGGTTTTCTGAATGGATATTCTGGTTTATCTGAATGCCATCACTGCGCTGTTCATTATTATTGATCCGATCGGTGCGGCAATTGTTTTCCACTCTCTGGTACCGGCAGGCGAAACCGGTCACCGGGTTAAAATGGCGGTTAAGTCGATTGTTATTTCGACTCTGTTGCTGATAATTTTTGGTAATTACGGCGAGCCTTTCCTGAATAAGCTGGGCATCAACATTGAGGCGCTGCGGATTTCCGGTGGCTTGCTGCTGTTTTATACCGCGTTTAAGATGATCACTCAGGACGTTGAGTACACGGTGACGACCGCTAAGCGGGATATTTCAGTATTCCCGATGTCGATTCCGTTGATGGCCGGCCCCGGTTCATTGACGTTATCGATCCTGCTGTTTTCACAGGCGGAGAACGCAGAGCAGAATTTGTCGATTCTGCTGGCGATTATTTCCATCACAGTGCTGACGCTGGTGCTGATGTTACTGTCCCGCTATGTAAAGGTGATTATCGGCCGTACCGGAGACGAGATTTTACGCCGCTTTTTAGGGGTTATTCTGGCGGCGCTGGCGATTCAGTTTGTTTATGACGGGGTGACTCAGCTGATTGCTAGCAGCTGATTGCGCGTTTATAAAACCGCTTGTCCTTAAAATGGTGAGCGGTAAGGTTTTCCTTCCGGCAATAAGTGTTCTAATGAACGTTTGATTAATAGCCGTTACGTTTGCAGAAAACGTAAAGAGAGAGTGGACCTTTAAACAGCATATGTCGGTTGATATAAGAACAGCGGAAGTACCCGATTCAATATTGGCAGGCTGGCAGCAAACTGTAGATCTGGTGTCTGAGATCGCCAGTATACCGGCAGTGCTGATTATCAGGGATCAGGGTGAGCAGCTGGAAGTATTCGTCGCCAGCGATAACCTTACTAATCCGTTCAGCAAAGGCAGCCTGGATGTGCAGGGGCAACTGTGCCAGGCATTTGTTCGTCATGAGAATCCGCTGCACGTTGCAGATATCGCGCAGCACCCTGAATGGCAGGCGTGTCTGGCTGAAATGCAGGGGATGGTGTCGTACTACGGTTTACCGCTTTACTGGCCCGGCGGCGCGCTGTTTGGCACCATTTGTGTGTTTGATAGCACAGAGAACCACTACGCCGAGAATATCCGCACGCTGTTATCCCGTTTTCAGAAAACCATCGAAGCTGATCTGGAATGCATGGCCCGGCAGGCCCGCCTTGAGGCTGCCAACGAAGTGCTGACGCAGCTGTATGAGAAGCAACAGCAGGAACTGCTCAGTCTGCGTGAACAGCTTTCCAATGAGGTTGATAACCGTGCCTCCATGGCGCAGACGCTGGAATATGTGCAGCGATATGATGCGCTAACCGGCCTGCCTAACCGGGCAGCTTTGCTCAGCCACATGGAACATATTCTCTCCGTTAATGCTGAACAGCAGTTTGCTGTTTTGTACATCGGCCTGCAGAATTTCAAAACCATCAACGACAGTTACGGTTACCTGATCGGGGATCAGATTCTCCAGAGAATCAGCGACCGGCTGCGTCATGATTTATCGGGCAACTTTTATCTTGCCCGGGTAACCGGCAATGAGTTTGTAGTCCTGCTGGCGACGTCCCGGATCGAAGAGCTCAGTGTGCGGTTGGCTAACCGTCTGAGTCACAGCCTGAACCAGCCGCTGGTGATTGATCAGCAGAATATTACGGTGCCGATTAAGATGGGACTGGCGATGTCTCCGGCAGACGGGCCGGATGCATCCACGTTGCTGAAGAAGGCCGGCGCAGCAATGAACCTGGGTAAGGTTTCCGGCAGTGCCTACACCTTTTTCACTGACAGTATGCAGCTGGTACTGGATGAGCGTTGCCGCCTTGAATCACATCTGGTGGATGCGCTGAAAAACAGTGAATTCAGTTTGCATTTTCAGCCGTTGATTGCGACGGATTCCCGCAGGCTGATCGGCGCAGAAGCGTTGCTGCGCTGGTTTAATCCAGTACTCGGACATGTCAGGCCGGACCAGTTCATCAGCCTGGCGGAGCGCAATGGCCAGATCGTGGATATCGGTCATTTCGTGTTACGGACGGCGATTGAGCAGATATCCAGTTGGTACCGGCTGTATAACTACCCTATGCGCATGGCGGTGAATATTTCACCGGTGCAGTTCCGTGATACCGGGCTGGTACGTTACGTAGCAGACCTGTTAACGGAGTTTGAACTGCCGCCGAATATGCTGGAACTGGAGATTACAGAGGGTGTGCTGATGCAGGATGAGTATCAGGCAACCCGGGTAATCAACGCCCTGAAACGCATCGGTGTGGGCGTGTCTCTGGATGATTTTGGTACTGGCTATGCGTCACTGAGTTATTTGCAGAAATATGCCTTTGATACGCTGAAAATCGACCGGGGCTTTATTGCGCATCTGGATAACAGTGAACAGGACCGTGAGCTGGCCCGCGCTATTATTGCGATGGCCAGAAAACTCAACCTGAATGTGATAGCTGAAG
Source organism: Aliamphritea spongicola (assembly GCF_017051665.1). Taxonomy (NCBI): domain Bacteria; kingdom Pseudomonadati; phylum Pseudomonadota; class Gammaproteobacteria; order Oceanospirillales; family Oceanospirillaceae; genus Aliamphritea; species Aliamphritea spongicola. Next base: position 1,237,640 of record NZ_JAFIDL010000001.1, on the reverse strand, counting down.
GTATCGAAACCCAGGAACAGAATGACTTTATTCTGGAAGAAGGGTGTGACTGCGGGCAGGGCTATCTGTATGGCCGTCCGGTACCGGCGCTGGAGTTTGCGGCGGCTCACCTTGAGGGTGTATCTTCTGTTATGAATAACGCACAGATGGCAATTGCGTAAAATAATAACTTATATGAGTTTATAGTTAGATATTTTTGACTTGAAAAGGAGTATTTGAGTGGATCATTCAGTTGTTGCAAGTTTTTTTGGCATATTGGCTAGTTTTGTAACTATTGGTGGTACCATTGATGTCTTAACGGCGAAGTTTAGAAATGCTAGAAAAGAGCCGGTAAAGCCAGATTATTATAATGTGATTTCAGTTTTTTATTATAAATTTTATGATAAGGCTTTTCCTGGTAAACCTCTTTCATATAGATATATCAGAAATAGCTTTTTAATATCTGTTTTTGTTTTCTTGGTTGTTTATTATACTCTTAATGATTTTTCTCTGGTCGATATTTTTTTATTTGAGGGATACTTTAATTCTGTTTTATTTTTAACGTATGTTTTTATTTTTTGGTTGATCTCTGCTCAAACAAAACTTTTTGTGCTTGAGTCAATGGAAACTGATAATAAGCTATCAAGAGCTGTTTTTATATTTTCGGATATGCTTACATCATCCAATCTTTTTATATTTTTGTTTTCAGTTGGTCTAGCTTTATCTGCTCACCTGTATTCCTCTAATGTATTGAATCCTAAATCGTCATCTTCTAGTTTGACATTGGATTATAGCTTTTATAAAAGAAAGCATGCTGGTGATTCTTATTTGTATTCAATAGAGTTACTTCCAAAAATTAACGGAAAGGCTTTTAATGTAGTAACTTTTGCAAATTTTAGTATAGTGTCGAATAAAAAGTTCGTTGATCCAAATCTCTTTATTCCAAGCTTTGAGAAGTTGGAGGGCTATTCTTCATGGAAAATTATTTCATATACAGTGAATGATAAATTGTTATCGTTTGATAAAATGAAACAAGAAGTTAACCTGAAAGATGAAGTGACTTATCAGGTAAGAACAGAAATTCCTCCTGTTGATTATGTTTTACCATTTAAGTATTTTTATATGATTGCACATAGTCTATCTGACTTGCTGGAAGATAATTTTTGGAGGTTATTTGAGCCAGAACTAGTTAAAGTATCAGCCAGAGAATTTTTTCCTCTGCATAGTCGATTTAGTCCTTTTTGGAATGAAGAGGTGTGTATTGATATAGATTATAATCTTATTATGAAAAAAGATTCTAGTAGTGAATTAGTTTGCGATAGTGATTTAAAAATTACAGGATCTGTTTATGATCCAAGATTTTATGGTAATTTACCAATTATTAAAGACTCTGATGTTGAGTTTTTACTTTCGCCCTACTATATATCAGCAATGATTTTATCGATTGTTTTTTATATCTTGGTTGTTTTTGTTTATTTGATGCTAGTTTTAAGATATTTGTTTCTTAAGTCTGCCTTTTTTAAAAAAATATATATGATAGCACCGTTTACTTTAAGCCTAGGTCCTTGTGCTATCATTTTTTGGATAGGGTTTGTTAGTACGTGAGAATGATTATTTACTGAAACTTGGCCGTGGGCGTTTAGGTACCTTTTGCGGTTTTTTCTCAGCCGAATCTTTTATTCCGGTGGGTTGCTTTACAGCTCTCGGCTTGCCGGATTTTCCCTGCGTCGCTTTTTTTCGGCTTACATTGTGCTGCTCAGCATTGCCATGTTTTTTGGCCGATTTGTTTTTTGCCGCAGACTGTTTCTGATGGCTTGTCTTGTGCTGTTTTCCCGCCGGTGATTTGTCTTTTGTTTTTTTCTGAACTGCTGGCTTGCTGAACAGCGGCAGACGGTGGTCCGCTTCAAAGCCGGCTACTTCACGGCGCTCAATGTTGTTACCCAGCAACTGTTCTATGGCCTGTAGCTGCGGAAACTCGTCGGCACTGACTAGCGATATGGCCTGTCCCTGTTTGCCGGCTCTGCCGGTGCGGCCGATGCGGTGAATGTAGTCTTCAGCCTGTACCGGCAGATCAAAGTTAACGACCTGTTTTAACTGATCAATGTCCAGCCCGCGGGAGGCGACATCCGTGGCAATTAATACCCAGACTCTGCCTGCCTGAAATGAGTTCAGGGCTTTATCCCGGGCCTGCTGATTGCGGTCGCTGTGAATGACGGCGCAGTTTATGCCGGCGTCTGCCAGCGTTCTGCCCAGTGCATCGGCGCCTTTTTTAGTTTTGGTAAACACCAGTGTCTGACGCCAGCGTTCAGTCAGAATAAGCTCGGTGAGTAATTCTGCTTTGCGTTTTTTGTCGGTGCTGTAGAGCCAGTGCTTTACCGTTTTGGCCGCGCTGTTTGCCGGGCTGACTGAAACTTCAGCGGGGTTGTTCAGGCGTTGTCTGGCCAGTTGCCGGATGCTGTCGCTGAATGTGGCTGAGAACAGCAGGGTCTGGCGCCGGGCAGGCAGTGCTTCAAAAATACGGGTGATTTCCGGGCTGAAGCCCAGATCCAGCATGCGGTCTGCTTCATCCAGCACTAACAGCTCCAGGTGATCAAAACGGATGGCATCCTGCAGGTACAGATCAAGTAAGCGGCCCGGCGTGGCGATAAGGATTTCAGCACCGTCCTGTAATGCTTCCAGCTGTGGTTCACGGGAAACGCCGCCAATGAGAATAATGCTGCGGGCAGAATTATTGCTCAGTTGTTCAATGTTTGCTGCCACCTGGCTGGCCAGTTCCCGGGTCGGGACGAGGATCAGTGCCAGTGGCCGGTGGGCTTCTGCCTGGCGGTTACCAATTATGTGCAGTATCGGCAATGCAAAGGCTGCGGTTTTGCCGGTGCCTGTCTGCGCGGCGGCCAGTACGTCTTTTCCCTGCAGGATCAGCGGTATCGCCTGTTGCTGAACAGGCGTTGCTGTAGTGAAGTTTTGTGCTTCAAGCGTGGCGAGCAGGTTGTCACTGAGACCCAGTTTTGCAAATGACATAAGTTACTTCAGATTCCGTGATTATCACGTGGTTGGCAGGCATGCAGACGGGCATGCTGAAAAGTCTCGCAGCTTAGCGGATCTGCCGGATTTTTGCGAATCATAAAGGCCTGACTGGTACTGTTAAAGCGGGAGTGTTGGCCGGTTGTTGCACTGCAATAACTGTGCAATGCTAGCGCACTGAAATTAACCGCACAGGGGGAGTTCACCAATGACAGATATCCGGGATTTGTTTGATATTGAGTTGCCTGTTATTCAGGCACCTATGGCGGGCGTGCAGGGCAGTGCACTGGCGGTGGCAGTGAGTAATGCCGGTGGTTTAGGCTCTTTACCCTGTGCGATGCTGACACCGGAAGTAATGGCGACAGAGCTGGAGGCTATCCGCGCGGGTACGGACCTCCCTGTGAACGTTAACTTTTTTGCCCACGACCCTTTACCGGTCACCGATAGCCAGCTACAGCACTGGCGGGAGAGGCTGCAGCCCTATTACGATGAGCTTGGAGTTGACGAAGAGCCGGCTGCCGGTGGCCGTGCGCCGTTTAATGCTGATCATGCTGCTGTGCTGGAAGCGTACCGGCCGGAAGTGGTGAGTTTTCATTTTGGTCTGCCTGATGCTGGACTCCTGAAGAGGGTCAGGGCAACAGGTGCCAAAGTAATTGCCAGTGCGACCACGCTGGAAGAAGGGCGCTGGCTGGCGGAGCAGGGAGTGGATGCCATTATTGCTCAGGGGCTGGAGGCGGGTGGTCATCGGGGGATTTTTCTGACCCGGAATATGGATACGCAGTCCGGTACGTTTTCATTGTTGCCCCAGTTAGTTGCAGAGGTGGATGTGCCGGTCATTGCTGCTGGCGGGATTTGTGATCAGGCAGGCATCCGGGCGGCTATGCAGCTGGGTGCGGCCGGTGTGCAGATGGGTACGGTGTATTTACTCTGTGATCAGACGAATACCAGCGCCCTGCACCGGGCAGCATTGCAGGATGCTTCCCTGCATACAGCGCTGACCAATGTCTTTTCCGGCGGGCCGGCCCGGGGAATCGTTAACCGTGCGATGCTTGAACTGGGGCTGGTCAGCCCTGATGCACCGCCATTTCCGCAGGCAACCCCGGCGCTGGCGCCGTTGCGAAGTGCTGCAGAAGCAGCCGGCAGCGGGGACTTTTCACCGTTATGGTCCGGTCAGAACCGCAGCGGTTGCCGGCCGGTGGATGCCGGATTGCTGACCCGTGAGCTGGGGGCGGATTATATTAAGTAGAATATCCGCTAAGCCCTTGAAACACAGCAGGGGCGTCGGCATTATGTAAACCATGCCGGGGTGCTTCTGAGTAAACCGGGTTAATTAATTTCTGAGGCCTTTGGCAGCGCTATTGCTGTTTTGTCCTTATAAGCGAGAGAAAAACATGCAAGTTGCTGACAATAAAGTTGTTCTGATCCATTACACCCTGACAAATGCTGCCGGTGAAGTACTGGACTCTTCTGCCGGTGGTGAGCCGTTGGCGTATCTGCACGGTAAGGGCAACATTGTACCGGGCCTGGAAAACGCACTGACTGGCAAACAGGTTGGTGATAAGCAGCAGGTAGAAGTATCTCCTGAAGAAGGTTACGGTCAGCCGAACGAAGAACTGATTCAGGAAGTTGAGCGTAATCTGTTTGACGGCATCGACACAATCGAAATCGGTATGCAGTTCATGGCGCAGACACCATGGGGCGAGCAGCCGGTTGTTGTGACTGCTGTGACTGACGAAACGGTTACTGTGGATGGTAACCATCCGCTGGCAGGTGATGTGCTGAACTTCGACGTTGAAGTGGTTGAAGTGCGTGATGCATCTGAAGAAGAACTTGAGCATGGCCACGCACACGGTGCTGGCGGCCATCATCACTGATAAGTTCTGTATGTAATACTTAAAGCCTTGTGCATCTTCGGAGCGCAAGGCTTTTTTCGTTAAGGCTGCTTTCGTCAGGATCTTTAAGGATAGTGCACTATGTCACAGGGGAACAGTGTTGCGGAAACAATGGCGGTGAACCCAGTACAGTCCGTGCGGGGCGTCAGCGTATTGTTAGGGGTAGTCTGCACCCCTATGGCTCTGTGGCATGAAGGCTTTCTGGTATTCGCCGGTTTATGCTACTGGCTGGCGTGTGGTCTTTCCTGGCAGACGATGAGTCGCCGTAACCGGTTGCAGGCGCTGGTGCTGTCGGGCATCGGTGCAGGGGCGGCTTTATTGGCACTGTTGCTGGGTAATACAGTAGATTTAAGTGACTTGCTGAAAGGCAATATTGCGCTGATTTCGATGCTGGTGGCGGTGAGCTTTCTGGGGTTGGTCAGCCAGCCGGATCTGGCGGAAGGTGAGCGGCTGCCTACCGGTAAACGCTCGATTCTGGGGACCCTTCTTGGGGTACATTTCTTTGGGGCGGTGATTAACCTTTCTGCGCTGTTTATCCTCGGGGACCGTATGTCTCAGCGGCGCTCACTGAGCCGGGCACAAGTAGTGGCACTGACCCGGGCATTTTCTGCGGCAGCTTTCTGGTCACCATTCTTTGCCGCGATGGGGGTGGCGCTGACCTATGCACCTGAAGCACGCTTGTCGGAGCTGATGTTTAGTGGCGCCGCTCTGGCGGTGGCGGCGCTGGTGGTGATCTTCTTTACCGTACGGCGTCTGTCGGAGCATGAGCGCTTTGAAGGCTATCCGTTACGGCTGAACAGCCTCTGGTTGCCAAGCTTGCTGGCGGTGGCGGTTCTGGTTGTACACTACCTGTATCCGCAGTTATCCATCCTGTTCATTATTACTCTGTCGGCCCCTTTAATTTGCCTGCTCACTTTGCTGTTCCGGGGCAAGGTAGCTGCGCCGTTGCGGGGCCACATACAAGGCCGGCTGGCCAATATGACCAATGAAGTGGTGCTGTTTTTATCTGCCGGCGTGTTCAGTTTCGGTTTGCAGAGTTTGCTGGCCGGGCAGGGGGCTTTACTGCCATTTAGCGAGTTTAATGCCTGGACGGCGGGCCTGAGCTACGGATTTATTATGGTGCTGGCGGTTTCGGGGCTGCATCCGGTGATTGGTATTTCAATCATTGGTCCGTTGCTGATGCCCCTGCAGCCGGATCAGAGCATGCTGGGGATTATCTTTTTATCCAGCTGGGCGCTGGGGTCGGCAGCAGGGCCTTTATCCGGTATGAACATTTCGATACAGGGGAAATACGGCATCGACGGTATGCAGATTATGCGCTGGAATATGCCGTATATGCTGGGGATGTCAGCTCTGGTGATGTTAACGCTGTTCGTATTTGAACGGATGTAACGCCTTAAGCGTCGGCTTCACTTTTGTCTGTCTGTTGTTCCTGTGCTTCTTTCAGGGCCTTTTGCTCGGCATTCCAGGCATGCAGATCTTCATAGTAGGTATCCCATACGCAGGGAGAGCAGGCGCTTTCGCAGCATTCATATTCGCCGGGCGGTGTCGGGCGTTCTCGGTTCATTGGCTTAGGCTCGATAATTCGTATTGAAACCCTATTCTAACATTTAATGATTCGGGTTGGAGGGGCTGCTGACATTCGGTTTATTGGCCGTTAGTCGCAGTTTCTGCGACAATGGCCGGCTACTTACGACGAAGCAGTTTCCAGACGCCATGAGAATACACGCCCCCGATATTTTTTCCTTTGCGCCATACTGGGCGAAAAGCGATAACCCGGCACCGTTTTTACCGACAACCCGTGCAGAAATGGACCAGCTAGGCTGGGACAGCTGTGACATTATCATTGTCACCGGTGATGCCTATGTGGACCACCCGAGCTTTGGTATGGCGGTGATGGGGCGCTTACTGGAGGCCCAGGGCTTCCGTGTGGGAATCATTGCTCAGCCGGACTGGCGCAGTGCTGAGCCGTTTATGGCGTTGGGTAAACCGAATCTCTATTACGGGGTAACTGCTGGAAACATGGATTCGATGATCAACCGTTATACGGCGGATCTGCGGATGCGTCATGATGATGCCTATACCGCCGGCGGGGAAGGCGGAAAGCGTCCGGACCGGGCGGTTATCGTGTACAGCCAGCGCTGTAAGGAAGCCTATCGGGACGTGCCTGTGGTCATCGGCGGGATCGAAGCGAGCCTGCGTCGTATTGCTCAGTACGATTATTGGAGTGATAAGGTCAGACGGTCGGTACTGATTGATGCCACCGCGGATATTCTGCTGTACGGCAATGCCGAGCGGGCTATTGTGGATCTGTCCCATGCGCTGGCTGAAGGAAAGTCTCTGGATGATATCTGGAATCTGCGCGGCACGGTGCATTTGCGTAAAGCGCCGCCTGAGGGCTATGTGGAGCTGGACTCTTCCCGGATTGACTGGCCGGGTAATATCGACAAACTGCCTAACCCATATGATTTTGGCAATCAGGAAAATGGCAGCGATGCCGGTACTGCCTGTGGCACTGCTCCGGACGATCTGGCAGACATTCCTGCGCCAATTAAAATTGTACCGATGCCCCTTAAGCGGAAGGAAAAGCTTGAGGTTGAAACCACCTATATCCGTTTGCCTTCGTTCGATAAGGTCACCAAAGATCCGGCCCTTTATGCCCATGCTTCGCGTGTGCTTCATCAGGAGTCAAATCCTCACAATGCCCGTGCGCTGATGCAGAAACACGGTAACCGGGAGGTGTGGGTTAACCCGCCACCGATTCCCCTGACCACTGAAGAGATGGACGGTGTATTTGGCCTGCAGTATCAGCGGGTGCCGCATCCCAGCTACGGTAAAGCAAAGATTCCTGCGTATGACATGATCCGTTTCTCGATCAATATTATGCGCGGCTGTTTCGGTGGCTGTACCTTCTGTTCGATTACCGAACATGAAGGCCGGATTATCCAGAGCCGTTCCCATGAGTCGATCATCAACGAGATTGAAGACATTAAAGAGAAGGTGCCGGGCTTTACCGGGTCTATCTCTGACCTTGGCGGCCCGACGTCTAACATGTATTTCCTCAACTGTAATGATGATGAAATTCAGTCGAACTGCCGTAAGCTTTCCTGTGTATATCCGACCATCTGTAAGAATCTGAATACGGATCATAGCCCCACCACTGAGCTGTACCGTAAAGCCCGTAAAGTGCAGGGTATTCACAATGTCGCGATTGCCTCCGGCCTGCGTTATGACCTGGCGGTGCGTGACCCGGAATACGTTAAAGAGCTGGTGACCTATCATGTGGGCGGTTATCTGAAGATTGCCCCGGAGCACAGTGAGCCAAATACCCTCAGCAAGATGATGAAGCCGGGTATGGATACATACTACGACTTTAAGAATATGTTTGACCGTTTTTCCAGAGAGGCGGGTAAGAAGCAGTATCTGATTCCGTATTTCATTGCCGCCCATCCGGGTTGTGATGATGAGGATATGCTGAGCTTGTCCCTGTGGCTGAAGAATAATGATCTGAAGGTGGATCAGGTACAGACCTTCTATCCGTCACCGATGTCTCTGGCAACTGCTATGTATCACTCAGAAAAGAATCCGCTGAAGCAGATTACCTATAAGAGTGACCGCATGTATATTCCGAAGCAGACGGAGCAGCGTAAGGCTCATAAAACCCTGTTGCGCTATCACGATAAAGAGAACTGGCCACAGTTGCGGGCTAAGCTTAAAGAGATGGGGCGCTCAGAGCTGATCGGTCGGGGGAAAGAGTGTCTGGTTGCAGAAGAGGAAGCACCGAAACGTCAGCCTGGTGCAAAAGCTGCCGGTCACGGAAAAGCTCAGCCCGCAAAGGGCTATCAGCCGGTCACACCGCAAGCGGTTAAAGCGAAGAAAAAGCCCTCGAAGAAGAACGCTTCACAGAAGCAAAAGCCTGCTGCTAAAGCCGCAACCGGTGCTAAGGCCCGCAGTGCTCAGCGCAGCCGGATAGCCGACAGAATAAAGCAGCGCTGAGCGCTGCTTTAGCGGTATTCTGAAAATGGGGTTAGCTTTGCTTCAGGCCCATTCAAAGCCGTCGCTGATACGCCGTTTCAGCTGGCGCTCTTCCATGTAATCTTCGATCATCTGGCGTTTGCGTTTTGCTTTGGCTTTTTTCGGGCGCTGTTGTTTGTCTTCGCCAAAGAAGCTGTTGTCCATATCATCAAGGGCTTCTGAAGAGAGGTCTTCAAGACGGATTTTGCTGCTCATAACTGTACTGTTCCGCTGGGTTATATATCTTATTGTCCGGTGCACCGCAGTGCCTGTTCAGATATATAAAACCGCGTTTTTATGACCAGCGTATTACCGAAAGATGACGGTTCAGTCATGTGAGATACAGCGGGGTCGTATCAGTCGTCAAAGAATTCCCTGAGTTCTCTTTCCAGTTCCCGTTGCTCCCGCATGGCTTCAATACGGCGGCGTTTTTCAGTGTCAGGGCAAAATCTTTTTTCAGCTGTCGACAGCTCCGTATCCTCTGTATCGGCATCTGTCATGTCCAGTTCTTCATCGATAGCAGTTTTTTCATTCATGCTAAAAAACCTCGGCTAAAGTCCGATAGCTGGTGAAAATACCATCAGCCGAATTTGGCGTGGCTCTGTAAGTGTTAATCTGATTATGGAACAAAGTTTGGGGAGAGGTTAAAGAACTTTTTTTTATTAAACTATGACGTAATATTCGCTGAGAGAATAATTCGGTAGCAGCAGGATTCTCTGTCTGCAGCCATAAAAAAGCCCTGTTTTCCGTTGGGAAAACAGGGCTGATTATTGCGTGTTTCAGCTTATTTTTGCAGTGCAGCGATACGGTCATCCAGTGGCGGATGGGTAGCAAATGCAGCCATGAAGCCTTCTTTCAGATGGCTGCTGATACCGAATGCGGTCATGGTAGACGGCATCTGATCAGGTACTTCATATTCAGCCTTCAGGCGTTGCAGAGCACCGATCATTGCGAAGTTGCCAGCCAGGCGGGCACCCATTTCATCAGCACGGAATTCCCGGCGACGGCTGAACCAGGCAACGATGGTAGATGCCAGTATACCCAGAACCAGTTCAGCAACGATAGATGCGACGAAGTAGCCGATACCGTGACCTTCTTCGTTCTTCAGAATAACCCGGTCAACAAAGTGACCAATGATGCGGGCGAAGAACATAACAAAGGTGTTTACCACACCCTGAATCAGGGTCAGGGTAACCATGTCGCCGTTGGCAATGTGGCCGATTTCGTGGGCCAGTACTGCACGGATTTCTTCCCGGCGAAAACGTTGTAATAAGCCCAGGCTGATACCCACCAGAGCGTTATTTTTATTCCAGCCGGTCGCAAAGGCGTTAGCCTGTTCTGCCGGGAAAATACCTACTTCCGGCATGCCGATGCCGGCTTCTGTTGCCAGCTCCTGCACGGTATCCATCAGCCACTGTTCGTCAGCGTTGCTGGCCTGTTCGATCATTTGCAGGCCGGTAGAGCGTTTGGCCATGAACTTGGAGAGCAGCAGGGAGACAAAGGAGCCCATGAAACCAAAAACGGCACAGATGATCAGCAGATTACCAAGATCCAGATCTACACCATTGGCTTGCAGGGTAGAGCCTACGCCCAGAAGGCTGAGGGTTACACTGGCAACCAGAATGATGGCCAGGTTGGTCAGAAGAAAGAGTACGATACGCATAGATGTATAACCTTTGGCTGGCTATGGGATTGTTTTACCGGCCATTTAGCGGCCTGTTATGGATTATTTATGTCTGATCCTTAGATATAGGCGGGCACGTTAAGTTTCAACCGCCCAGGTTAAATTAGTCTGCGCTGGTGCCGCCCGGACAGGATGTCTATAATCGCCGCTGATTTTAATTTGCAGGTGTTTTCATTCCGTAAAGTTCCGGGATGCCGCCTGGTTCAGAGCAGGACAGTATGCAGGCTGTATTTGATTATATAGAACAGCAGTTTACCCGCCGGCCGGGAGAGGTGGGCCGTTTATTTCATGGCCGGGGACGTTGTTTCAGCGGCTTTGAAGACGTGGTCATTGATCGCTTGCCACCACTGATTGTTATCCGGCTGTTTAATCAAATACCGGCGGAGCAGCTGGATAATCTGGTGGCTTTTTTTGCAGAACATCCGGTTCACAAGCCATCCACATTGCTGGTGCAGCACCGCTATCGCCGTGAAGACAGCATTCAGGTGTGCTGGCAGGCGGATGATGCGGATGTCAGACGGCTGGCAGTGACGGAAGGTGAGCTGAAGTTCTGGATGCAGCCTCTGAAGAATCAGAACAGCGGTTTGTTTCTGGACATGCGGGAAGGCCGCCGCTGGGTGCAGCAGCATGCTGAAGGGGCGCGGGTGCTTAATCTGTTTGCGTATACCTGTGGCTTTTCGGTGGCTGCACTGGCCGGTGGTGCCGAGAAGGTTGTTAATCTGGATATGAGTAGTCCGGCGCTGAATACCGGTCGTGAAAATCATCGTTTGAATGATCATGATCTCAGCCGGGTAAAGTTCTTCGCCCATGACCTGTTCCGTTCCTGGGGAAAACTGAAGCGTGAAGGCCCTTATGATCTGGTGGTAATTGATCCGCCCAGTTTTCAGAAGGGCAGCTTTGTGGCAACCAAGGATTATCTTAAAGTGTTACGGCGTTTGCCTGAGCTGACCGGTGAAAATGCCAAAGTGCTCAGTTGTCTGAATTCGCCGGAGCTGGACAGTCAGTTTTTACGGGATCTGATGGCAGAGCATTGTCCGCAGTTCAGCTTTGTTGGGCGTCTGGAAAACCCGGATGATTTCCCGGATGCAGACCCGGAGCGGGCGCTGAAGGTGCTTGTATTTGAGAAACTGTCTTGAGAAAGAGTTTCTGAGAAAAGGAAAGATCAGGCTGCCGGCAATCGGCAGCCTGAAGCGGTATTAACCTGCCAGGCCGTCCAGGCCAGACTCAAGTGCCATGGCTTCTTCACAGCTGCTGGCAATATCAGCCGGTAAGCCAGCCAGTGCGGCAACTTTAACCGGGAAGCGTTCCATGGTTTCTTCCAGGCTGCGTTTGCTACGGATGCAGGCATTCAGATAGCAGGCAATGTTGGTGATGGCGCAAGCCGGGTTAGGCGGCTCGGATTCCATTGGATTCTTGTGATAGCGCACGGCCTGTCCCAGTTCTTCAGGGAACTTCCACATGTCCAGTAAAGCCTGACCTGCTTCAGGGGTAGTGAAATTCAGGCGTTCCATTTCTGCGGCGGAGCGGCTGGTGCCACTTTCTTTAACCCGCTGCTGGATGGCTTCGGCCAGTTTTGGCTTGGTGAGGTGCAGTAACAGGCGGCCGATGTTGTGAATCAGGCCGATGGTGAACGCTACATCCGGATCCACGGAGTCAGTTTTGCTGGCGTACCATTTGGCAATGGTGGCAATGCGGAAAGACTGTGACCAGAATTCTTTCAGATTCATGCCTTCCACTTCGGTGACCGAGCCGGCCAGCCCGGAGGCGATTACCAGGGTTTTCAGCTGGTTCATACCCAGCATAACAACGGCTTCATCGATTGAGGATACTTTACGGCTCAGGCCGAAGTGTGCTGAGTTGACCAGGCGAAGAATCTTCAGCGACATGGTCTGATCTTTGGAGACCTTTTCGCTGATTTCACCATAGTCGGCATTAGGGTTGTTCAGTTGCTGGATCAGCTCACGTACCACGTCAGGTACATTCGGTAATTTGTGAGTCTGTTGTAATAATTCGCTGACTTCCATAGCCACTCCTTAATCTGTGACAGGCTATCTGATAATTCGTTGTCCAGCTCGGTCTGTGTTTGGGTGGCGTAAAAAATACGTGCCAGAAAGGCCGCCAGATATTCCTTAAATCGTCGAGCTGACCGTTATAGATAAATACGAAGAGGCTTGTTTTGCAAGCAGATATAACCTCATTATGGGAGGTGGTCGGAAAATAAACACACGTTTGTTTAATCGTAGGCAGTTCAGGGTTGTTGTGAATGCTAGGGTCTGCAGGGGGAGGGTGTAAACGTGAAAGACGGTTATGGCTGCCGGGCAGCCATAACCGGAGTTTGTTCACGTTACAGGTTCAGGACGTGATTTTCGATATGGCCGCGCAGTTGTTCGTACTGGCCCATTTCTTCCGGCATGAAGTAGAACTTGTAGTAGTTGCGTTCAACAATGCTGCCTTTGTTGTCACCGATCCGTTCTTTAATGCTGGAGTGCCGGTAGGTCATCTGCATGTGAATGACGCGGGTATGCGGTGGTACGTTTATCTCATGACCTTCCAGATCATACCGGGTTTTGGTTTCTTTGATGGTGTAGAAGGATATTTCGGCAGCGTGGTTAAGATTGATCAGAAAGTTACTGGTGACCGGAATGATATGGTTCTGTTCCATGCCGTTGTGTTCCATGAAGATGCCGCAATTCTTTTTGATCTTTATAAACATAATGCTTCCAGTTGCTGATGGTTTGAGTGCGCTGGATGCCGGGGATCAGCATCAGGGCACAGGCAGTATAGCTGGCCTGTATGAAAAAAATCTTACGCCCATCAGAAAAGGAAAGCGAATGACTGCAGGGGTGTTGGTTTTCATTATGTGGGAATTGTAGCAAGGGAAATGCTGCCGGTTAGTGGTAACCGGCAGCGGCGTCTGAGCGTGGCTGATTAGCTCTGAGAGTAGTTGCGGAAGAATTCGCCGATGCGGCTGATGGCATCCATCAGTTCATCTTCACGGGGCAGGATGACCAGGCGGAAGTGCTGAGTATCCGGCATGTTGAAGCCACTTCCCTGAACGATCAGTACTTTTTGTTGCAGTAGCAGATCGAGGGCCAGTTTTTCATCATTGAAGATCGGGCATACTTCCGGATCAACTTTTACGAACAGATACAGCGCGCCCATTGGCTTGACACAGGATAGTCCCGGAATGGCATTTATTTCACGATACGCAAGTTCCCGCTGGTCATATAAACGGCCACCGGGGATGATCAGTTCGTTGATGCTCTGGTAGCCGCCCAGTGCTGTCTGAATGGCGTGCTGGGCGGGAACGTTGGCGCACAGGCGCATACTGGCCAGCATGTCCAGGCCTTCAATGTAGTCCCTGGCATGATGTTTGGGGCCGCTCAGGACCATCCAGCCGGACCGGAAACCGGCTGCCCGGTAGGTCTTCGAAAGGCCGTTGAATGTAATGCACAGAACGTCATCGCTGAGGCTGGCCAGCGGAATGTGCCTGGCTTCGTCATAAATAATCTTGTCGTAAATTTCGTCAGCAAAAATAATCAGGTTGAATTCACGTGCAAGGTCAATAATCTGTTCCAGTACTTCCTGAGGATAAACCGCACCGGTGGGATTATTCGGGTTAATGACGACGATGCCTTTGGTGTGTTCGCTGATTTTGCTGCGTATGTCATCAATGTTAGGTGCCCAGTCGTGGCTTTCGTCACACTGGTAATGAACCGGTGTGCCGCCGGCCAGACTGACTGCGGCCGTCCACAGTGGATAGTCCGGCGCGGGAATGAGCAGTTCATCGTTGTCGTTAAGTAACCCCTGGGTTGCCATGACGATCAGTTCGCTGACCCCGTTGCCCAGGTAGATGTCTTCGATGGTGACGTTTTTAATGCCCCGTTTCTGGGTTTCCTGCATGACGGCTTTACGGGCAGAAAACAGGCCTTTGGAGTCGCAGTAACCCTGGGCGGTTGGCAGATTATGAACAACGTCCTGAATGATTTCTTCTGGTGCTTCAAAGCCAAACGGGGCGGGGTTGCCGATGTTCAGCTTGATGATGCGCTGGCCTTCTTCTTCGAGACGTTTGGCTTCCTGAAGTACTGGTCCGCGTATGTCGTAACAGACGTTAATCAGTTTGTTGGATTTGCGGATTATTGACATCTTTATTTATCCTTGGTGGCCACGGTCTGCCGGTGGCTGAAACAGTTAGTTATTTTATATTATGCACAGCACGCTAAAGTTTAACTTTGGGCGATCAAAACAAGGTTTTGAATCATACTGCATTTGGCCTGTCCATAAACAGTAGCTGAGAGTAAAAAAACAGGGGAATTTCAATGGGTGAAAATAAATATCCGCGTCAGCGCAGTGACGCTGAATGGCAGTCTGAGTTAACCCCGGAGCAGTATCGGGTCTGCCGTCAGAAAGGGACCGAGCGTCCGCACACCGGTGAGTATGATCAGCACTTTGTTGCCGGTAAGTATCAGTGCGTATGCTGCGGTGAAGAATTATTCGTTTCAGATACCAAATTTGATGCCGGTTGTGGCTGGCCGAGTTTTAATCAGCCGGCCAATGAAAGCTGTATCGGTGAGAACCGTGACCTGTCTCACGGCATGATCCGTACCGAGGTGGTATGTAATGGTTGTGGTGCGCACCTGGGCCATGTGTTTCCGGATGGTCCGGCACCGACCGGTTTGCGGTACTGTATAAATTCCGTATCGCTGGATTTTACCGCCAAAGAGGAGCAGTAAGTGAAGTCATTTAAATGGATTTATGAGCATGTCAGTGCACATAAGGCGGGAGAGGATGTTGAAAGTCTTATGCCGGTGGTGCAGTCGCCGGAGATACTGGCTGAGTTACCGGATGACAGGGTGTTGTCTGAAATGTCCCGGCGGATTTTCCGGGCCGGGCTGAAACATTCGCTGGTGGATGCTAAGTGGCCCGCTTTTGAGGAGGCGTTCTGGGGGTTTGCACCGCAAAAAATTGCTCTGATGAGTGATGAACAGCTTGAAAACATGATGCAAAACGACAAGATCATCCGGCACTGGGGCAAGATTAAAGCGGTACGTACCAATGCGACGATGATTGTGAATTACAGCGAGCAGCATGGCAGTTTTGCGCATATGGTGGCGCACTGGCCAACCGAGGATATTGTCAGTCTGTGGGCGTTTCTCAAAAAAGAAGGTCAGCAGCTTGGCGGGCGTTCTGCCGCGTATTTTCTGCGCCAGATAGGGAAAGATACTTTTCTGCTGACGGACGATGTTGTTGCAGCTCTGAAGGCGCAAGGGGTGATCGATAAAGCACCGACGGCCAAGCGGGATCTGGCGCTGGTGCAGAATGCATTTAATACCTGGCAGCAGGAGTCTGGCAGGCCTCTGGCGCATATCAGCAGGTTGCTGTCTTACACTGTCGGCTGGTAACGCTAAGCCGGAAAGAGTGACATAAAAACAGGCCTGATGGCCTGTTTTTTTTTATGTGTGTTTTTTTGCGCTTATTTTAAATATACAGCTTTACTGAGCGAGAAAATCCAGCAGTTGCGGATCGCTGAAAGCACGGCTCAGGGTTTCCAGAATAATTTCCTGTACGACTGCCTGATTTTCCTGCAGGTCAGGGGTGGCAACAAACTGGTGTTGCTTCTGGCTGTTGTAGTTGCCGGTGTAGCTGCGGTTATATTTGCTGGCTTTTACTTCAAGGCTGGCTTTGACGGTAACGGTTTGCAGGGCTTCTACCGTTGCGGAGTAGCTCAGATCTTTCAGCGTCAGTAGTAACTGAGCTTCAGCATTGCCGGCAACCGGAGTGGCCCCCAGTTTTACCAGTGCTACTTTCGCGCCCTGATTAATCTGTACATTTGCTGGCAAGGCCAGCTCGACCGGTGCCCGGTCGCTGAGGCGGCTGATACGGTAGCCGATCAGGCTGTCTGGCCGAAGATCACGGGTTTCAACTGCAACAGTCAGGCCTTCCGGCAGGCGTTGCTTGGTTTCAATCTTTGGATGCAGGGCCTGCAAATCAACCTGGTGTGGCTGAAATTTACTACAGCCCGTGAGCAGCAATAATGAGGTGATTACAGACATCATTAAAAAACGCATAGATGATTACTCCGTGTCAGGGATAGGTAAAGGCGTCAGTGTGGTGAGAAATTCACTTAATGAGCCTGCTATCTTTCGGATTGCCGGACGGCCGGGAAGTTCCAGCCAGACTTCGCCGGTGTGGTTGTCGACGCTCAGGTAGTGGTCGCCGTCCGGTTCGGTGCAGGCAAAAAAGATACTCGGTGGGTGGCGCAGCTTCTGTTTGTTCAGCAGGTGGCCGATCAGATTTCCCCGCAGGCGTTCACAGTCTTTTTCATTCCAGATGAACAGCAGGCTCAGGTCGCCGTCCGGACATTGTGCCGGTACAGGGTCGGACCAGTAGCTGCTGTACCAGGTACGGATGTCCGGGTGAATGCTGTAACCAAGAGCTTCTTCCAGCCGGTCGAACATGTCCTGTGCATAGTTGTTTTGTGGTACAGGCTGCCAGGTCTGATGGCTGTCCGTATTCGCCGGAGAGGGCTGATAGCAGGCTGATGGCCATTCCGGATCAGCAATTGTCAGCGGCAGTCTGCCAAGTGTTTTGTGCTGCAGTTCAGTGCTGCTCTGTATGAACTGGTCAATTTGTGTCTGTAAGCTTTCGGCTGGGTGCATGGATCGGTTTTCCCTTTAATGTTGCGATAAGTATAAAGGCTTCCGGCCATAATAGAATGCTACGGATTATGTCTTTACCGGTTAAAGCTGAATGTATTGAAGCGGTTAGAAACATGGCGGCTGACCGGGGGCGGTTAAATGGCAGAAGAAAATCTTTGCTGAGGCTGTGAAATAATTTCTGATAAACGTTTGACAAGGCACGCAAAATCCTTACAATTCGGCTCTCGATTTGAGGGCGTGTAGCTCAGTTGGGAGAGCGTCGCCCTTACAAGGCGAATGTCGGGAGTTCGAGCCTCTCCACGCCCACCATCAAATCGAACACTTGCAGAGTGGAGCGGTAGTTCAGTTGGTTAGAATACCTGCCTGTCACGCAGGGGGTCGCGGGTTCGAGTCCCGTCCGTTCCGCCAATCTGCAAATACTCCTGAAGGGGAGTCTAAAGCCTTCAACTTTGTTTAGTGGGCGTGTAGCTCAGTTGGGAGAGCGTCGCCCTTACAAGGCGAATGTCGGGAGTTCGAGCCTCTCCACGCCCACCACTAAACGGAGCGGTAGTTCAGTTGGTTAGAATACCTGCCTGTCACGCAGG